>CAWAWS010000026.1:0-278400 GCA_963785725.1 uncultured delta proteobacterium
GCGCCGCGAGATCGGTCGTCGTCAGATCGGTTGCGCGAGCTAACAGTCGTGCCGCTTCGATGGGCGCGGCCGGCGCGGGTATCGCGCGCGGTCGTCGTCACGGACGAGCGCGAGCGGGGGAGCGCGCGCCCCCCAACCGTGAGGCTGCGCGCCTCAGCCGGACGTCACTTTTGTCTTTGATCTGTCCTCTTTACGAGACAATGTCTGACGGCATCAGCCATGCTTACCCGTGCTACATGAGCCGCGCCGACCCCCGATTGCTCTTCGAGCTGCTGCAAGAAGTCCGCAGTCTGGTGGCGCAGCCGAGCAACGACTTCTTGTGGTCGCCGTGGGACGGGCCCGAGGACGCGCTGCGCGAGATCGACGGCCTGCGCAGCCAGCTCGCCGACGGCGCGGTGCCGGCGCGCGCGTTGAAGGCGCTGTTCGCGCCGACGGGCAGCCTGCAGGAGCTGAGCGCCAGCAGCGGCTGGGGGCACGAGTTTCTGCAGCTGGCCGAGCGCTTCGACACGCTGATCGGCTAGGATTTTTGGGCGCCGCCCGTTGACAAGCGCGGCCGGCGTGACCATCCAAAGTCGCTGATGCGCGCGACGAGCCTACTGCGCCGCTGTGCCGTGCTGGCGCTGCTGTTCGCCATGTCCGGCGTCGGCCACTTGCCCGACCGTCGCGTCGAGCCGGCCGAGGTCGCGCCCGTCACCGCCACGCAGCCGCGCCTGACGCAGCCGTCGCCGCGCGTCGAACGCTCGGCAGCCGTGCGCGCACACGTCGTCGCCGCACGCGTTTCGCCCGTTGCGCCGGCGCGCGCGCCGGTCAGTCTCAGGCCGGGCGCCGTCGCCACACGCTTCGTCAGCCGCCTCTACCTTCGCCACCGCGCGCTCCTCATCTGATTTCGCGCTCGCCCCCGAGTCGAAATGAGAGCACCGCAAATGACGGCGTCTGCCGTCGGTGAGGAGGCGTCATGTGCAAAACGGATCGCAAAGTGTCGCGCTCGTTCGAGGCGGCGTAGTCATGCATTGGCATGGGTGGCAGTGGGCGCTGGTGGTCGTCGCGCTCGGGCTCGTCGATCGACTGCTGTTGTGGGCGGAAGATCGCGACTGGATTTACTACCGCACGCGCAAGCCGAGCCTGTCGAGCGTGGCCAGCGCGCTCTTTCATCTACAGGCCATCGCGCAGCCGGAGAAGCAGCACATCGTCGACCAGCAGCGCAAGATTCACGAGGAGAGCGCGGACGAGGATGACATTCCGCCGCCGCCGATCGACGACCTGCCTAAACCGTAACCCTCAGTCCTGCAGCGAGTGGCAGGTGTAGCCGTCAGGGTGCTTGACGAGATACTTCTGGTGATACTCCTCGGCCGTGTAGAACGGCTTGGCCGGGCTCACCTCGGTCACGATCGGCTGCTTGAAGCGGCCCGAGTGGTCGAACTCCGCCTTCACGCGCTCGGCCGTCTTGTGCTGCTCCTCGCTGGTGTAGAAGATCGCCGAGCGATACTGCGTGCCGACGTCGTTGTGCTGGCGATCCTTGGTCGTCGGATCGTGCATGCGGAAGAAGTAGTCGAGCAGCTTGGCGTAGCTCATCTTGTCGGGATCGAACACGACCTGCACCGACTCGGCGTGGCCGGTCTCGCCCGTCGACACGTCTTCGTAGCCGGGGCTCGCGACCTGCCCGCCCGAGTAGCCGACCTTGGTGTCGATGACGCCCGGCAGCTTGCGAATGATCTCTTCCATGCCCCAAAAGCAGCCGCCGGCGAGGATGGCGGTCTCGCGGCGCTGCTTGGGCGCGGCGATGATCCCGGCTTTGACGAACGGCGCCAGCTGCTCGGCGTACCCTTGCGCCTGCATCTCGGTCACCGGGATGAAGCGCAGCGACGCCGAGTTGATGCAGTAGCGCTTGTGCGTCGGTCCCGGCCCGTCGTCGAAGAGGTGCCCGAGGTGCGAATCAGCCTGTTGTGACCGCACTTCGGTGCGCTCCATGCCGTACGAGGAGTCGGTCTTCTCGACGGTCTTGTTCAGCGGCGCCGAGAAGCTCGGCCAGCCGCAGCCGGAGTCGAACTTGTCGAGCGAGCTGAAGAGCGGCTCGCCGGACACGACGTCGACGTAAATTCCCGGGCGCTTCTCGTCCCAGAACTTGTTGTGGAAGGCCGGCTCCGTCGCCGCGTGCTGCGTGACCGCGTATTCCTCGGGCGTCAGGCGCTTCTTGAGCTCCTCGTCCGACGGCTTCTTGTAGCTGCCGCCCGTCTGCGCCTGCGGGCTGGCGTGGCTCGTCGACGTCAACACGCGGCTGGCGGCAAAGGCGCCGACCACGCCGCAGAGCGCTAACAATGGCAGATGCCGCATTCGTCTCACCTCGCTGGGCATACGTCCGAGCGTCATAAAAGTTACGAAGCCCGGCGGCCGGCGGATGTTACCGATTACTTCACTCGGGCTCGCCGGCGGTGACCGTTGCGACTGTAGGCGCTGGCGCGTCCGCCGTCGCCACGTCGCGCCACCAGGGCGTCGGTCCGGCGACGAGCGCGGGCTCGAACGGTCGGCCGAGGAGCGGCGTCAGCACGCGCGCGTCAGCCGGTCCGGCGAGCCTGAGCAGCGTCTCGGCCGGCTCGTCCCACGCGTGCAAGCCGAGATCGAAGGTGCCCCAATGAACGGGCATGAGCGTGCCCTTGCCGAGCAGCTCGAACGCCCGCAGCGCATTGCTCGGGGCCGAGGTGAATGTCGCCCCACGCTTGGTGCCAGGCGCCGATCTCCAGCATCGTGACGTCGAAGGGGCCGAGCTTGGCGCCGATGACGCCGAACTCGTCGGTCAAGCCAGTGTCGCCGGAGAAGAAGAGCTTGTGGCGATCGGTCTGGATGACCCACGAGGACCACAGCGTCGTGTTGCGATCGCCGAGGCCGCGGCCCGAGAAGTGCTGCGCCGGCGTGGCCGTGAACGCGAGCGCGCCGCCCGGCCCGACGAGCGTATGCTGCTCCCACCAGTCGAGCTCGGTGATGAGCGCGGCCTCGACGCCCAGCCGCTCGAGGTGCGCGCCGACGCCGAGCGACGTGACGAACGGGACGCGCAGCGCGGCCAGCTGGCGGATGCTCTCGGTGCACAAGTGATCGTAGTGGTCGTGCGAGAGCAGCACGGCGTCGAGCCGCGGCAGCTCGGCGATCGTCGCCGGCACCGGATGAAAACGGCGCGGCCCGGCGAACGACAGCGGCGAGGCGCGCTTGCCGAAGACCGGATCGGTCAGGACGCGCACGCCGTCGGACTCGATGAGCATCGTCGAATGGCCGAGCCACGTGATGCGCAAGCCGCCGCTCGAGGACGACAGCGGCTTCGACCAGGCGGCGAGCGGGCGCTCGACCGGCAGCTCGACGGGCGGGCGACGCTTGGCGCCGCCGAAGAAGAACTCGCCCATGATCGGCAGCGGATTGCCCTTCAGCCCCGGACGCGCGCCGTTGGTGTTGTGGAAGACGCCGTCGCGGAACTGCTTGGACGCGTGCGCGCGCTCGCGCCGTAAGCCGTGCAAAGTCGCCATGGCCATAAGGTGTACGACGATCTTCGCCGTTGTCGAGGCGCAGCGGATACTGAAGTAACTGCTACAGTATTGGCCGCATGAGCAACTCGAGCCCGATCGATTGGGGACGCGCGCACGGCGTGCTCATCGGCCTCGCGGTCGGCGACGCGCTGGGCACGACGCACGAGTTCCAACGTTTGCAGGCGCCGGCGTTTCCGCGGTTGGCCGATGGTCCGCTGCGCGATATCGTCGGTGGCGGGCCTTTTTCGCTGCGAGCGGGCCAGGTCACCGATGACACGCAGATGGCGGTCTGCCTGTCGGACAGCTTGCTCGCGCGTGGCGGCTTCGACGCGGAAGACGTGGCCGCGCGGTACGTCGCGTGGCGTGAGCACTGCTTCGACATCGGCACGCAGACGCGTGCGGCGCTCGAGCTCGTTCGCGACGGCTATTCGGCGGCGGGCGCCGGTCGACGCGTGTGGCTCGAAGGCGGCAAGCGCGCCGCCGGCAACGGCTCGCTCATGCGCACGGCGCCCATCGGCGTCTTTGTCGCCGGCGACGAGGCGCGACGGGCGGCGTCGTTCGGCGACTCGGCGGTGACGCACTTCGATCCGCGCTGCCAGCTCGCCTGCGCCGCGTTGAACGCCGCCGTCGCCGCTGGAATTCGCGGTGCCGACGCGGCGACGATGGCTGCCGCCGCCGACGACGAGCTCGCCGTCGCCGCCGCCGTGCTCGCCGCGCACATCGCCGACGAGCGCGCCACCATCGAAGATGCCGAGCGCGTGTTGCACCTCGATCTGCGAGCGGCGCGTGACGACGATCCGCAGCTCTACACGAGCGAATTACACCTGCATGAGCATAAGGGATTCGTGCGCGTCGCGTTTCGCCTGGCCTTCTGGCACCTCGCGCACACGAGCGATCCGACGCGCGTGCTCGTCGACGTCGCCAACCGCGGCGGCGACGCCGACACCAACGCGGCCATCGCCGGCGCGCTCGTCGGCGCGTGTCACGGCTCGACGCCGCTGCCGCTCGTCTGGCAGCGCCGCGTGCTCGACGCGCTGCAGGGGGATCCGCCGAGCGCGCTATCGACCGACTATCATCCGCGCCGCTTCCTGAAGGCGCTCGAAAGCTGGAAGCGCCTCAGCGCTTGACGATCGGCTGCGTGAAGATGAGGTGATTGCCGAACGGATCGTGGACGCCCATGTCGCGCGTGCCCAATCGGTGTCGCTGAGCCCTCGTCGAAGCGAAGCGGCTCATGCGCCGAGCTCACTCGGGCGTCAGCTCTTGGTGTAGACGCGGACGTAGTCGACCTTCATGGTCTGCGGGAAGACGGTCGTGCCGTCGGGCGAGCCCGGCCAATCGCCGCCGACCGCGACGTTCAAGATGATGAAGAACGGGTGGTCATAAACCCAGGTGTCGCCGGCG
This sequence comes from uncultured delta proteobacterium, assembly GCA_963785725.1. GTDB lineage: Bacteria > Myxococcota_A > Polyangia > Palsa-1104 > Palsa-1104 > JAQBQH01. The sequence goes on from CAWAWS010000026.1 coordinate 4,911, forward strand.
GGGATTTGCGCCGGCGTGATCGTCTCGTACAAGTTGCCGTCGACGAAGAACTTGACCAGATCCGGCGACCATTCGAGCGCGTAGTTGTGATAGCCGTCGTTGAGCGTCGTGCCCGGATAGGCCCACTCGCCGGTGATGTCTTGGCCGCCGGAATAGCCGGGGCCGTGCATGCTGCCGTGGTTGTGGTCCATGTCGGTGCCGATCGTTTCCATGATGTCGAGCTCACCGCACTGCGGCCAGCCGACGATCTGGGCGTTGCGCGCGTTGGTGCCGATGTTGTCGCCGAGCACCCAGAACGCCGGCCAAATGCCTTGGCCCGTCGGCATCCACACGCGCGCTTCGAAGCGACCGTACGCTTGCGTAAAGTGCGCTGCCGTATTGACTCGGCCCGAGGTGTAGCTGTGGCCCATGTACGATTCGGCGCGGGCGATGATCTGGAGATTCCCGTCGCCGTCGACCGTGACGTTGCTGGCGCGCGAGGTGTAATACTCGAGCTCGTCGTTGGCGGGCGAGCCGTTGACCTCGGCGGTCCATTTGGTGGCGTCGGGCGCGCCGGCGGCGCCGTTGAACTCGTCGGACCAGCTGAGCGTCCAGCCGGCGAGCGACTCGGTCGTGGCCAAGCCGGTGGCCGGCCCGATCTGGAAGGTCTCGTCGGCGGTGACGCTGCTGGCGCTGGAGACGAGCGTCGAGCCGCCGCCGTTGGTCGCCGACATGAACGTGCCCGTCGAATCCTCGAGCGAGAACGAGTCGCCGTCGACGATGGTCTTGGCCGCCGAGCCGTCCGCCTTGGTGACGAGACCGATGGTGAACGTCTCGGTCGCGCCGACGCCGGTGGCTTGCGCGTTCATGCTGCCGCCGCTGGCCGACAGATATTGGCCGCCGCTGACCTGGAAGCTGACGCTGTCGCCGTCCATCAAGTCGCCGCCGTTGTGGTCGATGAGCTGGAAGGTCTCCCAGCCTTGCGGCGCGTAGCGATCGGCGTAGACCGTCGAGCCGCCGCCGTTGAGCGCGCCGCAGTAGGTGTGCGCGACCAGCGTCTTGATGGTCGCGACGCGCGTCGACGGCGTCGTTGACGTCGAGCCGCCGCCGCTGGCACTGCCGCCGCCGTTCGACGTCGAGCCGCCGCCGCTGGCGCTGCCGCCGCCATTCGACGTCGAGCCGCCGCCGTTCGACGTCGAGCCGCCGCCACCGGCGCTGCCGCCGCCGCCGCCGTCCGACTTCGAGGCGATGTTGCCACCGCAGCCGATGATGCAGGCGGTCCATAGACCAAAGCCGATCGCGGTCCAGCGTCTCATGCGCGTCAGGAATGCACCTCGGGTGCCACGCATATTGTCAGTGATTGCAGCACGATGGAACCCGACATGTGGGCCCGGCGCGGGGGCCGGGACCCCACCTGTCTCCCGCTGGGTGACGCCGGCTCAGGTTGGATGCCGCGCGGGAACCAGCCGCGCCGCGATGTCGTCGCCGGCGGGCGTCGTCTTGCCGCGTGCGACCTTCGATGATATTTCCCGTCGGACATGGCGCTCAGCGCACCCAGCTCGGCCTTAGGCGCGCCCGTCGCGCTCATGATCTTCAACCGCGCCGACCTGACCGCGCAGCTGTTCGCCGCCATCCGTGCCGCGCGACCGACGCGGCTGCTCGTCGTCGCCGACGGTCCGCGCAACGAGGCCGAGCGCGCCAAGTGTCAGGCCGCGCGCGACGTCATCCGCGTCGACTGGGACTGCCAGCTGTCGACGCACTATTCCGACGTCAACCTCGGCTGTCGCGGCCGTATCGCGAGCGGCATCGATTGGGTCTTCCGCGAGGTCGAAGAAGCCATCATCCTCGAGGACGACACGCTGCCGTCGCCGACGTTCTTCCGCTTCTGCGCGGCGCTGCTCGAGCGCTATCGCGAGGACGAGCGCGTCATGAACATCGGCGGCACGAACCTCTATCCGCACCCGATGCCGCCGTCGCGTCCCGAGAGCTACTTCTTCTCGCGCTACGGTCACACCGGCGGCTGGGCGACGTGGCGGCGCGCCTGGAAACATTACGACGTGACGATGTCGGCGTGGCCCGACTTCAAGCGTGCGGGGCGCATGAAGGACCTCTTCGACAGCCGCGCCGAGCAGCTCTATTGGACGATGCTGTTCGACGCGCAATACGAGGGCCGCATCGACACCTGGGATTATCAGTGGCTGTTCGCGCGGCTCGTGCAAGGCGGGCTGAGCGCGATGGCGACGGTGAACATGGTGGTCAACCTCGGCTTTCGCGCCGACGCGACGCACTCGGTGGCGATGCCGAAAGCTTGGGCGCCGGCGCGGCAGAGCCACGACCTGCACGAGCTCGTGCATCCGTCGGTGGTGCTGCCGTTTCGCGAGGTCGATCGCCATCAGTTCGACGCCATCTTCAACCCGCGCGGCGCCGCCGGCTTGGCGCTGTTCGGCCTGCGTCGCCTGGCGCAAAACTTCGGCGCGTAGCCGAGCGCGTAAGCTTAGTCCGCGTAGACGTTCGGGCGCGGCTTCTTGCGCAGCGTTTCGTCCCAGTTGATGGTGACAGCGAGCGAGAATATTTGCGTGTGCGCGCTGTAGCGGCCGCTGTTCACCGTCGGGAAAGGCACGTTGTTGGAGTCGGCGTTGCCGCCGGTCAAGCCGTCGATGGGGCGCAAGCTGCCGTTGGTGACTTGGCGATCGGGTGACCAGACGAAGGCGTAGGCGGCGTTGAGGCCGATGCCGCGGATGCGGTAGCCGAGCCCGACAGTGCCGGCGATCTTGGTGAGCGTGTCGAAGTCGAGCCGCGTGTCGGCGGCGTTGGTCGCGGCCGAGTCGTAGTAGCCGCCGGCGCGGACGCTCAAGATGCCGGCGGGCAACTTCGCGTTCCAGGCGCCGCCAATCCGTAAGCCGTAGGTGTCCTTGTAGTGGCGCGTGATGTCGATGGACTCGTCGCTGACGAAGACGCCGAGCGAGTCGATGTGCAGCTTGTCGCCGCCGCCTTCGGCCTGATGCCACGACTCGTAGTTGCCGTCGAGCTCGATGTCGCCGGCTTCGAAGCCGTCGCGCAGGAAGCGGTAACGCAGGCCGAGCCGCACGACCCACGGCAGCTGCGTGTGAAACTGCGCTTTGCCCGATTGCGCCGGCAGGTGCAGGTCGTCGTTGTGGCCGAGCTCGGCGGCGGCGTTGCTGACGGTGCCGTTGGTGTCGAGCTTGATGGGGCCGCGCACGTTGAGCCCGAGGTCGAGGTCGCGGCGCGGATGAAACATGAGGCCGAGCGCGGCGGTGGCGCCGAAGCCGTTGGTGGCCACGTGCGTCGGGACGTCGCAGGGCTGATATTCGGCGGTCGGGCAGGCGTCGGTGCCGAGCGGCAATATCGACGCGTCCTGCAGGTGAATGTCGGCGACGACGAGGTGCACGGCGGCGCCGATGTCGAGCCAGCGCGTCACTTGCACGGCCGCCGCCAGCGTCGGATAGACGATGAGTAGGTTCTCGGACACGAGATCGTAGCGGCCGGGCGAGGGCAGGCCGTGGTCGGTCAGGCCGTAGTCGCGATTGCCGACGGCGCTCGGCGTGATGAGGCCGATGGCGAACGTCCAGCGATCGAAGTAGCCGAAGTCGGTGGAGAGGACGACCTCGGGTGACGCGAAGGCGCCGCCGTGGTTCGTCAGCGCCGGAAAGAGCTGACCGCCATAAGGCGTCTTGCCGTCGCTGGGATTGTTGGGATAGGTGCCGAAGCGGCGGAACGTGTAGTCCTGGAAGAGCAGGTTGCCGCCGACGGTGAGGCGGGTGCCGCGCTGGCGGGCGAGGCCGGCGACGTTGTACTCGATGGCCATGCCGTCGTCGGCTTTGGCGGTGAAGGCGGCGCCGCGGCCGAGCGCCTCGGCGTCGTTGTCGGGGAGCTCGAAGCCACCCGCCCACGCCGTCCCCGAGAACGAAACGGACAGCGACAGCGACGACAACAGCAAGCTGCGCGCGCACCAGATGACCGAGCGATTCGAGGGCATGGCGTCGCGAGCGTCGTCCGCGGCGGCCGTCGCGGTCAAGCGTTTCCCGTCGCTGCCGCGGCGCGTCGCGCGGAAGATGGGTGCATCCAAGTGCGGCGCCTTTAGCGCGATTTGCCGACTGACATTGTCGTGTCGTCTGCGCTACGGTCCCGCGAAAGTGGAGGTCGATCTCATGCGACGATTAGCTTGCGTGTCTCTCTTGTCGATGATCGCTGTCGGCTGCGGCAGCTCTTCGAGCTCCAAGGCGACCGGTGGCAACGGCGCCGCGGGCGGATCGTCGTCCGCCGGCGGATCGGGAAGCGCCGGTGGCAGCGGAACCGCGGGTGGAACCGGCGCGGCCGGCGGTGGCGGAACGGCGGGCGGCACCGGCACCGGCGCCGGCCAGCTGCCGAGCGCGTTCGGCACGTACATCGAGATCGGCGACTCCATCTCCGACAAAGGCGGCGTCGGCCCGTACTTCTACGACCTGTTGTACGCCAACGACGACACGACCTATCCGACGTGGGCGGGCCTCGATCTGTCGACGAAGTTCAAGGCCACGACGCACCTGCACGGCGCCGTCGCCGGCTCGGAGACGAAGGACCTCGTCGGGCAGATCGCGGGCTTGCCGGCGACGGCGACCGGCCCCGTGCTCGTCACGATCACGTCGGGCGGCAACGATCTGCGCGCCGCGGCGTCGCAAGCGATCGCCGGCACCGACCAGACGTATCTGACGGCGATGGCGACCAACATCGACGCCGCGTTGGCGGCGCTGACGGCGAGCGGCCGCTTCGGCGCCGGCGTCGAGGTCTACGTCTTGTACGCGAACATCTACGATCCGACCGACGAGACCGGTAACTTCGCGAGCTGCGGCCTGCCGCTCGATCTCTTCAAGCCGACGCCCGCCGTCACCATCGCCGCGTTCGGGCGCTGGAACGCCGTCATCTCGACCGAGAGCGCGAAGTATCCCAACGTCTTCGTCGAGCCGCTGCACGACGACTTCTTGGGCCACGGCATCGTCGACTCGGTCAACTGGTTCTACAGCGACTGCATCCACCCCGACACGCCCGGCCATCACCAGATTCGCCGCTTGATGTGGAAGGCGCTCACCGGCGCCGACGGCCCGGCGTAGCGCTTCCGACACCGCCTCGCTTCCGCAACTCGCTCGTCACCTCACCTTCGATAGCTTCGTTCGCACGTCTCTCGTCACCGACGAGCGGCTTCGTTCGTCATGCGCTGACGAGCAGCTCCTGCCCGGTGACACCGATGATCCGCCGACACCTCCTGACGTTCGCGCCTGACTAATCGTCGCTGGCGCCGTGGCGCCTCCGCGGGCGCGGCAGCACATTCAGGTCGTCGTTTCGCAACGACGAGCGCCTCCAACTAGTTTCATTTCTCCCTTCGAGCGTGCGGCCAATGATGCGGGTCCGGCGCGTTTTCGCGTCGGTAAGGGGAGTCGGACCCATGCGCGCGTGTCGCTTCGTGATGTTGACCTTAATGGTAGCTGGCTGCGGCTCGTCGTCGGGTAACGGCGGCGACGTGGATATGGCGAGCGGTACGGGCGGCAACGGCGGAGTCGGCGACATGGCCAAGACGCCGGCCGATCTATCGGCGGCTGCCGATCTGTCGGCGACGGCCGATCTATCGGTGCCGGGCGATATGACGAAGCCGGCGCCGGGACACGATCTCGCGATCGGCGCAGACATGACGCCGCCGCCGATTGGTCCCGACATGACGCCGCCGCCGGTCGGCCCCGACATGACGCCGCCGCCGGTGGGCCCCGACATGACGGTCTCGCTCGACATGACGACGATCGTGACGCCGCCGCCCGGTCCCGACATGACGCTCGGCCCCGACATGACGCCGCCCGCGCCCTGCGGCGGCTCGTGCACCGGCGCGCAGATCTGCTGCGGCAACACCTGCGTCGATCCGACGAGCGACGCCGCCAACTGCGGCGCCTGCGGCAACGTCTGCTCGAGCGGCGTGTGCGGCGCCAGCGTCACGGCGTCGATGGCGACGCAGCCGACCGACTGGGTCTTCAACGGCAGCGCGACCTACGACGGCACCGCGCTCACCACCGTTCTCACGCAGGCGCTGAACGGCCAGACCGGCACCGTCATCTACAAGAACCCCATCACCACCGACTCCTTCGACGTCTCGTTCGACTTCCGCATCAACCCGCACGGCGCCGACGGCCTCGGCTTCATGATCGAGAAGGAGGGCAACACCGCCTTGGGCCAAGGCGGCGGCGGCTTCGCCATGACCGGTCTCACCGGCTACGGCGTCGAGCTCGACGCCTACAACAACGGCGCCTGCGGTGACGTCGACAACGACCACACCGCCGTCGACTCGCTCACGCCGTGCAGCGCCGACACCGACTGCCCGACGCCGCTCGGGGTCAGCGCCAGCTTGAGCTCGATGTTCGGCTACGACATCGGCGACGGCACCTGGCGCACGGTCTCGGTGCACAACGCCAACGGCGTCGTCACGGTCACGATCAACCAGGGCACGTCGACGAACATTCCAGCCGTCTCCAGCGCCACGCTGCCCGGCTACGTCGCCGGCGACAAGTACTACTTCGGCTTCGGCGGCGGCACCGGCGGCATCAACGAGAAGCAGGAAATTCGCAACGTGAAGATCACGTTCCCGACGCCGCGCTGCCTCTGATCGCCTAGCCGCGCTTCACCCGCAATTCCCCCAAGGCCGTGGAAAATCCGCGGCTTGCCTGCCTCGATCGCCCAGCGTAGATTCGTCGCCACGACAGCTCCGCCAGCCTGACGGCGCGCTGCCTCGCCATGACCGATGATTCCGCGCGACCGGCGCCCACGCCCGACCCAGCTGCCCATGCGCCTCGCCTCGAGGCGCGGATGACGCGCGAGCTCATCATCGAGCCCGACAGCGTCGCGCGGCAGTATTGGCGAGACCTGTGGGGCTATCGCGAGCTGTTGGCGATGCTGGCCTGGCGCGACGTGGCCGTGCGCTACAAGCAGACGGTCATCGGCGTCTTGTGGGCGGTGCTGCGGCCGTTCTTCACGATGTTGGCGTTCACGTTCGTCTTCTCGCGGCTGGCCAAGCTGCCGTCGGACGGCGGCGCGCCCTATCCGCTGATGGTCTTCGCAGCCATGCTGCCGTGGCAGCTGTTCTCGTCGGCGCTCATGGGCGCGAGCGAGAGCTTGGCCAGCAACGCCAACCTCATCTCCAAGGTCTATTTTCCACGGCTGATCGTGCCCACGGCCACCGTCGCCGTCTCGGTGGTCGACTTCCTCGTCAGCCTCGGCGTGCTGGCGGGGATGATGGTGTGGTACCGCTTCGTACCACCCGTGCAGGTGTTGGCGGTGATTCCGCTGACGCTCTTGGCGGGGCTGTTGGCGCTCGGTCCCGGCATCTTCTTGTGCGCGGTGAACGTGAAGTTTCGCGACTTCCGCCACGCGCTGCCGTTCATCACGCAGTTCGCGATCTACGTGACGCCGGTCGGCTTCTCGTCGTCGATCGTGCCCGAGCGCTGGCGGGTGCCGTTCGAGCTCAACCCGATGGTCGGCGTCATCGACGGCTTTCGCTGGGCCGTGCTCGGCTCGGTGGACTTTCCGGGCCGCGCGCTCGCCATCAGCGCCATCGTCTGTGTCGCCTTTCTGGGGCTGGGCGTGCGGCGCTTTCGCAGGTCGGAGAACACCTTCGTGGACGTCATTTAGGGCCGCAAAGGACGACTATAAAGAGATCGACGCCTGACGACGTTCGATCGAGCGGTTACGCCATTTGACACGAACGAGCGGCGTCGCGAGACTGTTCGACTGGTCGACTGCACGGGCACGGGCATGGAACGGAGGCCATGAGCGACGTCGTCATCATCGCCGAGCGGCTGGGGAAGTCCTATACGATCGACCATCGGCAATCGACGCCTTATGCCACCTTGCGGGACACGCTGGTGGACCTGTTTCGCGGCCTCGGACGGCGCTCGAGCCGCACGGCGCAGGAGGAGTTCTGGGCGCTCCGCGAGCTGAATTTCACGGTGCAGGCGGGCGATCGCCTGGCCATCATCGGGCGCAACGGCGCCGGCAAGTCGACGCTGCTCAAAGTGCTGAGCCGTATCACCGCGCCGACGACCGGGCGCGTGACGCTGCGCGGCCGCGTCGCCAGCCTGCTCGAGGTCGGCACCGGCTTTCATCCCGAGCTGTCGGGGCGCGACAACATCTTCCTGAACGGCGCCATTCTCGGCATGAAGAAGCGCGAGATCGCGGCCAAGTTCGATGAGATCGTCGCCTTCTCCGAGATCGAGAAGTTCCTCGATACGCCGGTGAAGCGCTATTCGTCGGGGATGTACGTGCGATTGGCGTTCGCCGTCGCGGCGCACCTCGATCCGGAGATTTTGATCGTCGACGAAGTATTGGCCGTCGGCGACGCCAAGTTTCAAAAGAAGTGCCTCGGCAAGATGGAGGACGTCAGCAAGCAGCAAGGGCGGACCGTGCTCTTCGTCAGTCACAACATGGGCGCGGTCAAGAGCCTATGTAACAAAGCCATTCTCCTCGAGCACGGCCAAAAGGTGGCGGAGGGTGATACCGAGACGGTCGCCAATCGCTATGCCGTTTCGGCAACCGACGCGCTGGGATTCAAGGCTCTCGCCATCGCTGAGCTGGGCGCGACGCTGCGCAATATCACGCTCAATGCCGCGGCGGAGGGCGCGATCGTTCCCGGTAAATCATTGACGATCGATCTCGAGATCGAGTGTGAACGGGAGCTTCGCGATATCGGAATTCAGCTCATGATCTCCAATGACGATACGCGCGGAACGGTATTCGCGAGCAATACCAAAGTGACGAAGAATATCGACGTCAAGCTGACGCGCGGAACGAACCGGCTGAGCCTGATCATCGATCGATTCAATCTTTGCTCCGGTCCTTATTGGCTCGGCTTTGCGATCGATACGCCGTTCATTCGCTATTATTTTCACGAGCCGACGCTGCTCGCCTTCGAAGTGACCGACACGGTCATCGAGCCCAATTTGGTGCCGACTTTGCCGGCTTACGGTCGCGTCTATCTCGACCATCGTTGGGTCGCGCCGACGTGACGGACGCTTGGCGCCATGCCTCGATTCGCGTGCCTGCTCAAGACCTAAACGGTGGCGATTTGCCCTACGTCCGCAGCATACGTTTGGTATGTCAGCAGGCACTGACGTGGACTCCGTCGTTCGGACCAAGAACCGGGGTTGCTAAGTGAGTCCACTCCGTCCGTCGTCTTCTCGCTTCTTCCGCCGAGCGGGGCGTGGGGAGACTGGTAGACGGTGAATTCTGCGGATCCTTGCGAATGAGATCTGCTCGTCGGCGTTAAGTCAATGTGGACCCGATGGACAGTGCACATCTGATGCGGCTCGTGCAGCGGATCGATGGCGGCGACGAGAGTGCGCATGCCGATTTCGTCCGTCTCCTGCGCGCGCACGGGACGCCGCTCGTCGAGCCGCTCGCGGACACTCGCGACGAGGTGCTGGTGACATTCGTGCATCGCGACGCGCAGGCCCGTCGGGTGCAGGTGATGAAAGGGCCCGAGGATCCACGCGACACGATGCTTTCACGAATACGCGCCACCGATCTATGGGCGCGCAGCTATCGCATGCCGGCCGAGGCGCGCTTCACGTATTGCTTCGCGCCCGACTTTTCGGACGAGCTGCCGCCGCCCGCGGAGATGGCGCAGCTCGAGCGGACGCTGCGCGCTGATTCCTACAATCACAATCGCGTGGGGACGCAGCAGTCGTTGTGCGAGCTGCCACTGGCGCCGTCGTCGCCGTTCACGCGGGTGCGGCGCGAGGTGCCGACGGGCGAAGTGCACGCGCACCACATTGCGAGCGCGCGGCTCGGCAATTCGCGCAACGTCCACGTCTATACGCCGTCCGGCTTCGACGCGACGCGCGGACCCTACCCGCTGCTCGTGCTGTTCGACGGGATCGATTATCTCGCGGCCATTCCCACGCCGATCATTCTCGACAACGCGATCGCGCAAAGATTGCTGCCGCCGACGATCGCGATCTTCATCGATCCCGTCGATCGAATGAGCGAGCTCATGCTCGATCGGGCGTTTCTCGACCTCGTGGCGCAGGAGATCGTGCCGTTCGTTCAGCGGCGCTATCACGCGAGCGCCGATCCGCGCGCGACGGTCGTCGGCGGTTTCAGCGCGGGCGGCCTGGCGGCGGTGTGGTCGGCGCATCTGCATCCCGACGTGTTCGGCAATGTGCTGGCGCAGTCGGATGCGCGTTTTCGCTTGCCGAGTGGCCTCGACGTGTATGAATTCGTGGCGCGTGAGATTGCCAATGCGCCGTCGCGCGAGACGCGATTTCATCTCGAAGAGGGTCACATCCTGCCGCTCGCGATGCCGTTTCGTCATTTGCTGCCGGTGCTGGCGTCAAAAGACAATCGCGTGACGGTGCAGACCTTCATCGGTGGGCATGACACGTCGAGCTGGCGCGTGCGGCTCGGCAATGCGCTCGTGGCGTTGCTCGGCGATGCGCGCCCGCGTGAAATCGAGCCGCGCCTGCCGACGAACGATCTGACGATCAAAGATTGCGGCGCGAGCCTGACGATGCAAGTGCTGCGCGCGGCGATGATCGACGCCGACGAAAGCGCGCTCGCAACCTTCCGTGAAGCGCTCGACGCCGGCCGCGTAGTAGAAGCAGACACGCTCGCGAAGCTCGGCTTTGCTCTCCTCTACGATCTCGCGGCGCCGCGTGCCGCCCTCGCCGTATTCTCCGCGTGTGCGGCGCGATTTCCGTCGCTGGTGGCGCAGGCCAATCTCGACGAGGTGCAGCTCGTGCTCGGCGAGCGGCTCGCGTAGATCATGATGCCGCCGTCCTCATCACGTGCTCGCCCAGCAACGACGCGTCGTACGCGTGCCGCCGACGGCGCCAGTCCATCGCGCGCCTGGTGCGGCCGCTCATCGTCTTAGACGGCGAAGTAGCGGCGCAAGCCGCGCCGCGATGAGATCATCATATCTGCTTAGACATGCTTAGTCGGCGTCACCCCGGCGGCGGCCCGTCTTCGCCTTCGCGCCGCGATTCGCCGGTCTTGTCGAGCGCCAGCTTGAACAGCACCGGCCCCACCATCTCGTTGATCGCCACCGTCGCCACCACCAGCGAGCGGATGCCGCCGCCGATCGCCGGCAAGCTGCGCTCGATGACGGCGCCGATGCCGAGCGCCACGCCCGCCTGCGACACGAGGCCCGACCACCCCCAACGCCGCACGGTCGGCACGTCGTCGGCGAGCCGCGCGCCGAGGCGATGCGCGATCACCGTGACCACGGCGCGCCCCGCGCACAGCGCCAGCGCCACCGGCCACAGCTGCCGCAAGATCGGCACCTCCAAGTGCGCGCCGGCGCCGGCGAAGAACACGACGTAGACGACGCTGCCGAGACCCTCGATGCCATGCAGGAACTTCTCGCCCTGCAGCGACAGGTTTTGCACGATGAAGCCGGCGACGAGGAACGTCAACAGCGGCTCGAAATGCAGGTAATGGAGCACCTCGGTGAAGCCGAAGCCGAGCAAGAGGAGCATGAGCAGCAGCGAGCGATTGACGAAGCGGAGATAGAGCGTCAACAGGAGGCCGAGCGTCGTGCCCAGCGAGACCGAGCCGAGCAGCTCGCGGCCGAGCTCGTGGAAGGCGTGCATCGACAGCGTCGCGCCCGGCTCGACGAGCGGCTTGGTCAGCGTCAGCACCGTCGCCAGCATGATGAGGACGACGACGTCGGAGGTCATGACCGTCGCCAACGTCGCCTGCGCGATCGGTCCTTGCGCCCGCGTCTGCGCCAGCACGCCCAGCGTCGCCGACGGGCTGCGCGTCACGGACACAACGCCCCACATGAGCGCGACACCGGTCGCCAGCGGCCACGAAATCCCGTGCAAGAACGGCAAAAACGGCGTCAGCGCCAGGAACAGCCCGGCCGTGAAGGCGAACACGAACAGGCTCTGGAACAGCGTCGCCCAAGCCAGCGTGCGCGCGCCTTTGCGCAGGTCGGCGATGCGCAGCTCGGCGCCGCCGGCCAGCGCGATCAAGGCCAACGCCAGCGGATTGGCCGTGCTCAGCTGATCGACGGTCTTGTGGTCGAGCAGGTGCAAGACATACGGCCCAGCGACGATGCCGGCGATGATGTAAGCCGTCAGGTGCGGCACCTGGAACCACTCGAGCTGCTCCGACGCCAGTGTGCCCGCCAGCAAGAGAAAGCCGGTCGCGGCGACCGCCGACAGCCCGCCGCCGGCTTCGGGCACGACGCGCGTCGCCACCCACAACAGCAGCGACACCAGCGCGAGCACGAACAGCTGCTGCAGGCGCACCGAGATCTTCGAATGCTCGCCGGTCGTCACCGCCTGGCTCATGCGACCACCGATTCTTTGGCGGCGGGGGTGGTCGGCGGCGTGGTCGAGCCGAGCTCGCCGGCGTCACGCAGCGCCGCGCGCAAGGCCAGCGGCCCGACGAGCTCGCCGAAGAGTGTCACGGCGGCGGCGCTGATGAGGACGGTCTCGCCGATGGTGCTCCGGCCGTTGAAGGTGAGCGCGAAGCTGAGGCCGATGGTCATCGTCAATTCGCCGGCGGGCAGCATGGCCGGGCCGATGCGCCACGGCGACGCGCCGGCGCGACCGCGCGGCGCGATCGCGAAGCCGAGCACGAAGAACACGAGGGCGCGCGTGGCCACGACCGCGCCGGCGACGAGCGCGTGGGCGGCGACGGCGCGCGGCTCGATGCGCGCGCCCGCCAACAGCAGCGCCGGCAACAGCGCGCTCCGCTTGGTCGGCTCGACCATCGCGTACAGCCGCTGCCGATGCCGCGAGGCCAGGCCGGCCACGGCGCCGACCGCGAAGAGCGCGGCCACCACCGGCAAGTCGAGGCGCGCCGCCGTGCCCACGGCCAGCAGCGCCAGGCCGACGACGATGCCCCACGACTGCTCGGTGCGCGTCTCGCGCGACAGCATGATCGCGGCCACGAGCCCGAGCAGCGCGCCCACGACGATGACGGTCGCCGGCACCGTCAGCGCCGGCAGCGGCAGTCGCTGCGCGACCTCGATGCGCGGATGCAGGCACAGCCCGACGCCCGCGGCCAAGATCGGCGCCACGTCCTTGGCCTCCGCGATATCGTCGAGCATCTCCGACAGCGGACCGGCGGCGCCGTGCCGCTCGGCGACCCAGCGCAGCGCGTTCGACGTCGTCTCCGAGGCGACCGCGCCGAGCCCGAGCGCCAAGGCCCAGCGCTCGTTCGCTGCCAAAGGCGGGCCGATCAACGGGGCCAAATACCAGGCGGCGGCGGCGACCGCGGCGACGGAGACGAGGCCGGACGCGATGCCGAGGACGATGCGGCCGGCGCGCAGGCGGCGGCTGCGCACGACGCAGTAGTCGAGGCCGATGACGAGCGCCACCCAGCCGACGAAGACGTAGACGATGGGCTCGACGTCGATCTGCACGCTGCGATCGATGACGCCGAGCAGGCCCGGGCCCAAGAGAAAGCCGAGGATGACCCACTCCGAGCCCGACGGTAAGCCGAGGCCGGTGGCGGTGCGGCCGCGGCTGATGAGGCCGCTGACGTACGACAACCCGAGCAGCGCCATCAGGAGGACGAAGGCGTTCATGCGTCGAGCTTTCGGATGCGGCTGAACTCGAGCGCGTCGCGGGTGAGCGCGTCGGCGATGGCCGAGGCCAGGTCGTCTTCGCCCGGCGCCGCGGCGGCGACGACGAGGTAGCGCGCGTGCTGGCCTTCGATCTCGACCAGCTCGACGTGCGCGGCGCGACCTTGGCGGCGCACGGCGTCGACGAGCGCCTTGCGAATCCGCCCTTGCGGCGCCCGCGCGTCGACGGTGACATCGTAGTGCGCCGGCAGCGTGTCACCCAAAATCCGCAGCGGCCGAAACAAGAGGACGAGGTGCGGCAGGCGCACTTCGGCGCCCGAGCGCTCTTCGACGCGCACGTCGGTCAGCGTGACCGCGGTGACGCGTCCCGAGTGCGGGCCGAGCTCGATGTACACGCCCGGCTGCAGGCGCCGGCTGAAGAGCAGGAGCGTGCCCGCCGCCGAGTTGGCCAGCGCCGGCGCCGACGCCAAGACCGCGGTGACGGTCAACGCCAGGCCGCCGATGCGCAAGGCGCCCCATTCCGTGCTGTCGCCGACGACGAGCGGCGCCGCGGCCAAGAGCGCGCCGATGACGGTGACCGCGCGCGCGACGACGCTGAACGGCAGCGCCTGCTCGGGCGACAGCCAGCGCAGATGAATGCCGCCTTGCGCCACGCTCTCGAAGAAGACGCGTAAGAACCGCAGCAGCATCGCCAGCGCGAAGGCGCCGATGGCGACGAGCACGACCACCGGCAGCGCCGCGCCGAGCCGGCCGAGCAGCGTCGCCAGCGGCACGAGCACGAAGCCGCCGATGCGCCGTCCGAGCGCCTCCGTCGCCGGCAACAGCGACAGCGACAAGAGGAGCCAGCTGCACAAAATGCCCAGCTGCACGATCGGCTTGGCGACGCTGATCGACGTCGAAATGGCCACGCGCATGGCCGCCGGCGTCAGCACCTCGACTTTGCCGATGCGCAATTCGGGCATCGTGTCGCGCGCATCGAGCAGCGCCGACACGCGCAGCGCCACTCGGCCGACCGCGCCCAGCAACAGGAACGAGGCCAAGCCCATGAGCACGATGAGCGAGATGGAGAAGAACAGCTGGGCGACGGCGCGACGGCGCAGCTCGGTGTGCAGCCCTTCCTTGACGGCGGCCGCGCAGGTCTCGGCGTGCACGACGAGCGAGGTGTCGTCGTCGGCGCGCGCGTCCTCGGCCGTCAGCTGAATCAGCGGCGCGGCGCCGACGAACACGACCGCGGTCGAGCCGTCGAGCGTGACGTGGACGTCGCCGGGCTGACCGACTTCGACGAGCTGCTCGAGCAGCCGCGTCGCCCGGCGCGCCCGATCTTCGGCCGTCACGCCGGCGCGCGCGACGCGAATGGCGAACAGGCGGCGATCGCCGATCTGCACGAACGCTTCGGACCCCTTGTCCGGCTTGACGCTGGCGCCGCTCGCCGCCGCCGCCGTCTTCGCCGCGGCATGATCGGCGGCCGCCGTCTTCGCCGTATCGTCGACCGGGACGGGCGCTTCGACCGCCTTGGCCGGCGCGACGTCGCCCGCCGGCGCGCTCGCCGCCGCCGCCGCCGCGACGGTGGCCGGCGCGCCCGTCGCCAGCGTCGCCGCCGCGCTGGTGACGCCGTTGGCGCCGACGAGCGCGCCGGCCGCGCTCGTCGCCGTCGCGCTGGCGTTGGCGGCCGCGTTCGCCGTCGCCGGCGACAGCTCGTTGCGGGTCGTCCCGGCCGGCGCCGGCACGCCGCTCTCGCCGACGACGACGGCAGGGCCGCCGCCGTCCGCTCGCGTCGGCTCGGTGGCGCCGGCGGCCGTCGTCGACATGAGCGCCAGAAAGCAGCCGAGCTGCGCTGCACGGCTGCGTGGCTGCACTGGGGACCTCCTCGGTCGATGGGCTGGCACGTTCGCGGCCGCGATCGTCGCCCATTCGCCGGCCGCTGTCGACCCGAATGCGCGCGCATGACTGGGGTGCACACGGTCGTCGCCTGGGGTGCGCGGTTCCCAGTTATGTCAGCTCGATTCCTTTTAATTCGAGAGTTTGAATGCGGCCCGAAGCGTGCATTAGCGCCAGCCGATGAGGGGTCACATGGCGCGCCTCGCCATGCTTACAGCGGTCGTGTGCGCATCGGCCTGCACGCAGCCGTCGACGGCGTTGATCATGATCGACGCCTCGCCGCGTGCGACCTTGACGGCGGTCTACGGCCAAGTGGCGCTCGGGAACAACCCGCCCGGCGCCGAGCAGCAGATCAAAAGTGGCGAGCTGCAGCTGCCGGGCACGCTCGACGTCTGGCTCCCCGACGTCGCCGAGCAGGCGACGGTGCTGTTGCGCGCGACGACGACGGATGGTCAGACGCTGACGGGAACGGTCTATCTACAGATCGTGCCGCACCACGCGATCGGCACCTCGGTGACGCTGACGGCGACCGGCGGAATCGGCGGCGGCCTCGGCGGCGGCGGCGACGGCGGCGTCCAAACCGACGACGGCGGCCTGCCGATGGTCGGCGACATGGGGCAGCCCACGTCGTCGTCGCCCGACATGACGACCGGCGGCGCGCCGCCGCCGCCGGCCGACATGGCGACGAGCAACGTGCTGGCCGCCGACACCTTCCACCGCGCCGCCGACCAGGCGCAATGGGGCACGGCCTCCGACGGGCTCTTGTGGAGCACCAGCGCCGACGAGGCGACCTATGCGATCGCCGCCAACATCGGGCTCATCGACGGCGACAGCGGCAACGCGACGGCCGAGCTCGGCCCGGTCGTCGCCGACGCCGACATCGTCGTCACCGGCTCGTTCAGCGCGCTCGTCAACAACCACGACGGCAACAACGAATTCGCCGCCATGGCGCGCTGGAACAACGACAACAACTTCTACAAGGCGGGCATCGACGGCCAGATGTTCCGCCTGTTCGTCCGCGCGTCGGCCACGTCCTCGACGACGCTGTCGACGATCAGCTATCCGGCCAACCCCAACACCAGCTACACCATCCGCCTGCACGTCGTCGGCGGCGCGCTCGAAGCCAAGGTCTGGCCGTCGTCGTCGACCGAGCCGCCGACCTGGCTCGTCAGCGCCACCGACGCCACCATCGCCAGCGGTCGACCGGGCGTGCGCCTCGTGTTCAACGTGCCCGGCTCGGTCGCCAGCTTCACGAACTACCTCGTGACTAAGCCGTAGCGGGCGCGAGCGCGGCGCGGAAGGTGAACCAGCGCTGCATCGGGAACGTCCAGGAGAAGAAGACGACGCTGCCGGCGGCGAGCCAGCTCACTTGATAGGGCAGCCCGAGGCTGTGCACCTGCAGCCACATCAGAAAGAGGCCGAGCCCGAGACCGCCGCCGACGACGAAGCCGTGGCGCACGAGCTGCGGCCAGACGGCGCCGCCCGCCTGAAACGCCCACTGCCGATTGGCGATGAAGCAGACGACGAGCCCGGCGACGCTGGCGAGGATCGAGCCGGCGAGATAGTTCACGTGACAAAGCGACACGAGCAGCGAGAGAATGACGAACTCGATCGCGACCGCTGCCAGCGACGATCCAGCACACCGAACTAGCATCTTCATGACGCTATAGTCTGCACGACGAATGCATCGCGTCGACGGCGGTCTGGCGCTCGGCCGGTGATCGTTCGGCGACTTTTGCGTGACAGTCGCCGCCTATTCGTGAGCGATGCTGTCGACGCGATCGGGATAGAACGCGACGTACTCTTTGATCCGCGCCACCGCGTCGTACGGCGTCTCGTAGGTCCAGACGGCGTTGACGGTGCGCGCGCCACCGACGGGAATGCTGTAGTAGCTGCAGTCGCCCTTGTAGGGGCAATACGTCGAATGGCCGGTGCGCTCGAGCAGCGTGAAGTCGACGTCGCGGCGCGGAATGTACTGCACGGCGCCGTAGCTCGCCTCGCGCAGGCTCAAGGCCGCGCGCGTATCGGCGACGATCTGGCCGGCGACGCGAACGACGACGCGCTCGGGATTGGGCGTGATCGTAATCGGATGATCCGGTCCGGGAATCTTGACGGGTTTTGCGGTCATTGGCGGGCTCCCTCGTTTTCGTCGCGGTTGTCGCTACGCGCAAAGCTACGCCTATTGGACATGGGTCGCCGATGCGCCGGAAGCCAGCTATATTGAACGCGTGCAGCCCACGACCGAACCGCGCGTCATCATTCGCAGCTGTGCCGAATACGACCCGGAGGCGATCCGCAAGATCGTCCGCGAGGGGCTCGACGAGCTCGGCCTGAAGCCGCACGGGCGCACGTTGGTCAAACCCAACCTCGTCGCCGCCGGCAAGCTGTTCCCGCACGCGCACGTGCGGCCCGAGTTCGGCGAAGGCGTCCTCAACGCGCTGCGCGACGTCGGCGGCGACGACATCTCGGAGCTGGCCGTCGGCGAGCGCTGCGGCATCACGATCCCGACGCGGCTGGCCTTCGAGCAGTCGGGCTTCGAGACGATGGCGCACCGAGTTGGTGTCAAACGATACTATTTCGAGGAAGAGCAGCAGGTCGAGATCCCGTATACGCACGAAGGTCGGCTGCGCGATTACGTGTTCACGCCGGAGCCGATCGCCAAGGCCGACTTCTTCGTGAACATGCCGAAGTTCAAGGCGCATCCGTGGACGACGGTGACCTTCGGCTGCAAGAACTACATCGGCATTCAAGACGATCGTCATCGGCTGATCGATCACGATCATCGGCTGAACGAGAAAATCGCCGACTTGCAGTACATCATTCAGCCGCAGTTCCTCGTCATCGACGCCATCGTCGCCGGTGAAGGGCGCATGCTGACGCCGAAGCCGTTCGACCTGAAGCTCGTCATCATGGGCAACAACCAGATCGCGTTCGACGCCGTCTGTTGCGCCATCATCGGCGTCGATCCGCGCACGGTGCCGCACATCGCGCTGTCGGCCGAGCGCGGCTTCGGCACGCTCGACCTCGCCCAGATCAAGATCACCGGCGACGTCACGCTGGCGCAGGCGCGCGAGCGCGCCAAAGGCTTCGAGGTTGGCCTCGTGCGCGTCGAGAAATACTTCGAGGGCACGGCGATTACGGCTTACGCCGGTCCGCCGCCCGACGCCGAGCGCACCGACTATTGCTGGGGCGGCTGTCCGGGCGCGATCGAAGAGGCCATCGAGGTCTTGCGCCTCTTCGACAAAGGCTGCGACGCGCGCATGAAGCGGCTGCACGTCGTCTTCGGCGCTTATCGCGGTCCCATCGACGCCAAGCCGGGCGAGAAGGTCGTCTTCATCGGCGACTGCGCCAACTGGGAAGGGCAGATCGACGACAAGTTGGTGCAGATCAAGAGCGTCTATCAGCCGCGCTCGACGAAGGATCCGCATCACGCCAAGCACGACGACATCTACGGCAAGATGATCTCGGTCAATCGCGTGCTGCGGAAGTCCAAGGGCGATCCGTACATGCGCATGGAGGGCTGTCCCGTCAGCGTCGCCGAGCAGGTGTTGGCGCTGGTCGAGCTCGGCGGCACGAAGAACCCTTATTTCGACAAGGCCGAAGCGGTCGGGTTCAATAAGGCGTACCTCACGTGGCGGATCGTGACGGCCTTCAAGCGGCTGTTCGGCAAGAAGTACCAGCAGTCGGGCCCGACCGCGCGCGGCGAGGCCGAGCCGCACGTGCAGCCGCCGCATCATCACCACCATCACTAAGGCGCTATTTCGCGGCCAGCTGGCTGCAGAAGTAGACGGCCGGATAGGCGGCGGCCCACGCGAACAGGAAGCGGTTGAGGCCGAAGATGCGCGCGTTGCCGACGTGAAAGACGAAGGCGACGGCGAGATAGCCGAGGCAGAGCGCCGGTCGCAGCAGCGCCAGCGGAAACGTGCACTCGAGCAGCAGCGTCGCCCAGCAAAGCACGCGCGCCGCCGTGGCGTTGGCGAAGAGCGCGCGCGGCCACGGCGGGCGATCGTAAATCGCCGTCGCGACGAAGAAGGGCAGGGCGCGGCCGTCGCGCCAGCTGGCCGTGCGCAGCTTGGCGACGCCGGCGAGGAAATAGGAGGTGCACGTCTGCACGGCGACGTAGAGGAGCGCGCCGGTGGCGGCGCGCGAATCGGGCGGCGCGACGCTGGCGACCGTGAGCGCCGTCAGGATGACGAGCGTCATGAAGTCGCTGCCGCCGTTGAAGGTGCCGCGCCAGCGCAGCTGCACGAGCACCGTCGTCACCAGCAAGATCGCCGGCGCGGCCGCGGTCCACGGCGTCAGCGCGAAGAGGCCGAGCGCCACCGCCGCCGCCAAGCGCACGACGAGCAGCACCACGAACGGGCGCGGCCGCAGGAGCTGCGTCACGACGGCGCCGAACGGCCGCGGCAGCGCCGACCACTCGCGCGCCAGCGTCGACCAGCGCCAAATGCCGTCGCCGGCGGCGACGCGGTGCAGCTGCAGAAGCTCGATCGTCTGCAGCGTCACCGCCAGCGCCACGAGCCGCGCCACCAGCTGCCAGGCCAGCGTCAGCGTCAGGTCGGTCAGCACAGCTCATACTCGGGCGAGACCAAGACGTCCTCGTCGCCGCCGTCGACACGATGCAGCCGCAGCTTGAACTGATAGCGCGTCCCTGTGGGCGGCGGGCCGTCTTGGCGCAGCCGAAATTGCACGAGGTTGCGCGTCAGCTCGTAGGCGACCGACTCGGCGACGCGCTCGGGATGCGCCGGATCGGCCGCCTCCAGCTCGTCGAGGAGCTGCTGCACGAGCGAGCCGCACGCGAGCAGGAGGTTGCCGTCGGCGTTCAAGACGAGCGCGCGCCAGCGCCGCGGCGGCCGCGGCAACGCCGGCCGCCACTCGCCGAGCGCCGCGTCCACGCCGGCGCGCAGACACAGCTCGGGCTCGTCGCCGATGTCGTCGAAGAACTTCCACGACGGGAAAAAGGCGCGCAGCAGCTGCACCGCGCGGCTCGGCACCGCCGCCGTCTTCCAGCGCGACATGACGACGAGCAGCGCGAAGTAGGCGAGGAGCAGTCCCGAGAACGTCGTGAGCGGCGACATGCAGCCTCCGAGCGCCTTCCACCGTATCAGGAGTAGGGCTCAGCTGCGCGGTCGTCGCGGTCGCTTAGCCCGTCGGCGGCATGCCGCCGAAGCCGCCGTCGGGCGGAAAGCCGCCGCCGCCGGGCGGACCTCCATCGCCGCCCATGCCGGCTGACCCGCCCGGCGCCGTGCACAGCGACTCCGACGTCGCCGCGCGCAAAATGATCGTCTTGGCGCAGACGAGCGAGCCGTCCGGCATCTTCGTCATGTCGAACAGATAGTCGCTCACCGCCGACGCGGCCACCGCCGTGTCGTTGCTGTTGTTGGTGTCCCGCTGCGTCGACCGCGCGTAGGGCGACGCGTTGGCGAAGATGTCGTCGGTGATGGTGTCGTCGAAGAGCAGCTGCGTCGTCAGATACTCGGTCTGCGTCGTGTAGTCGCCGGCCCCGCGACGGATGGTCAGATGCAGATGGATCGTGCGGCCGGAATACCAGCCGGGATAGCAGCTGTAGAAGTCGACGAGGCCGTTGCCGTCGGTGGCGCGCACGCCGCGGAAATATTGGTAGGCCTCGAGCGGCGAAGGCGAGCTGCCGTCGCAGAAGGCGAGGTTCTGCGACTCGCCCGAGTAGGTGCCGACGGGCATGACGTGCCAGACGTCGACGGTGGCGTCGGTGACCGGGTTGCAGCTGTCGTCGACGAGGCGCAGCGCGAAGCGCACGGGCACGCCGGCCAGGCCGTCGGAGATGTCCTGCGTGACGCGCGTCGGCGCATAGCACGGTCCGAGCGTGATCGAGCACGTCGGCACGCTGCAGCTGGAGACGGCGCCGCTGAACGGGTTGTACGCCTTGGTCGCCGCGCTCAGGTCGGCCGTGCCGCCGATGGCCCACGGCACGCTCGCGGCCAAGTCGTTGCCGGCGGCCGCGCCCAAGTCGGCGCCGGCCGCGCTCGTCGTCGTGCCCGAGCTCGAGCAGCGTACGAGCGACAAGAAGGGCGCGACGGCGAGGCCCGTCCCCATCAGGCGCAAGACGTTTCGGCGATTGGGAAGTCGGAAGCGTTCGATCGGCTGTATCGGTTTCACGGGTCCTCCGCGTCAGGTCACTTGTTTGTGCCTGCGGAGTCGCCCTTCATCGCGCCCACGAACAGTTCTAAACGGCGTCGCGGCTTTTCTTCACAAAGCGCGCGTTTCTGCGGTCGATTGTGGGCGGTTTTACGTGGCGTCGCGGACGATGGCGAGGCCGCGCGTCGGCCTGGGCGCGTACGCTTGCGCCTGCCGCGTCATGAGCGCGACGACAGCGTCCGCCCACACCGGCGTCGCATTCAGCGACGGCACCAGCGTCAACGACTCGCCGCCCGCCTTGACGAAGTCCGCGCGCGCGCGAATGCCGATCTCTTCCAGCGTCTCCAAACAGTCGGCGACGAACGCCGGGCAGAAGACGACGACGCGCCGCTTGCCGGCTTTGACCAGCTCGGGCAGCACCAAGTCGGTATACGGCCGCACCCACGGCGTGCGCCCCAACCGCGACTGAAACGACACGCTGTAATCGCCGGCGCCAAGGCCGAGCTTGGCCGCCAGCGCGCGCGTCGTCGCATAGCACTGCGCGCGATAGCAGTTGCGATTGACGGTGCCGATGGCGTCGCAGCAGCTGTCGCTCGTCAGGCAGTGTTTGCCGCTGTCGTCGGACTTGCGCATGTGGCGCTCGGGCAGGCCGTGATAGCTGAAGAGCACATGGTCCGGCTTCTCCGCCGCGATGATCGGCGCGCCGACGGCGGCGAAGGCGCCGATGAAGCCGGGATCGTCGTAGAACGGCTCGATGAACGACAAATTGGGCGTGACCCACAGCTTGCCGGCGACGCGGAAGATCTCCTCGACGGTCGAGCCGGTAGAGGCCGACGAATATTGCGGATAGAGCGGGAACACGACGATGCGATCGACCGCGCGCTCGCGCAGCTTCGTGAGCGCGCTCTCGATCGACGGCGAGCCGTAGCGCATCGCCAGCTCGACCGTCCACTCGGCGCCCAGCCGCGCGCGCACCTGCTGCACGAGATCGACCGAGTGAAACAGGAGCGGCGAGCCGCGATCGGTCCACACTTTGCGATAGGCGTGCGCGCTCTTGGCCGGTCGAAACGGCAGGATGAACAGGTGCAAGAGCGCCGCGCGCCCGATGGGATGGATGTCGAGCACGCGCGGATCGGAGAGGAACTGCCGCAGATAACGCCGCACCGCCGCCGCGTCGGGCGCGTCGGTCGTCCCCAGGTTCACGAGCAGAAGGCCGGTCATGCGCGCGAGGCTCCCGTGTCGAGGCCGCCCAATCGATCGGGCAGCGCGAACGCTTGCGTGGCCGCGCCGAGCCCGCGCGCGACGACGGTCTCCCAATACAGCTCGCCGCGCCGCAACAGCGCGTCGGCCAGCCGCGGCGAGCGGGCGCGCGCGACCTCGACCGCGGTCACGATGGCGCGCACCGTCGGCACGATGTGGCGCAGCCGCGTCGCCGGCACGGCCAAGTGGTCGGCGCGCCAATCGCCGAGCAGGCCGCGACAGATGCCGTGCGCGATGGGGCGAATCTTGCGGGCTTGCCGGCGCTCTTCCTCGGTCGCGCTGCGATCGTGCTCGCTCGCGCCCAGTAGGGCGCGGACGAGCGCGCGCGAGTCGTCGTCGGGCTCGGCCTGCGTCATCTCGATGAGGCCGGCCAGCTCCTCGCCTTCGCGCTCGCTCGCCGGCAAGAGCTCCTCGTCGACGCCCATCAAGTGGCCGATATAGCGCCACAGCTGCATGTAATCGAAGCCTTCGTCGCGCGAAATCTGTAACCCCAGCTGCCGCAGGCCTTCCAGCGTCACCGTCGAGAACAGCAGCGTCGTCGCCGCCATGTCGTGCTGGTTGATGGGCGTGCCCCAGCGCTCGGCCTGCCAGCGACCGGAGCCGAGGATCATGCGCCGCACTTGCGCGTGCATGAGCCGCACCTTGAGCGTGATGACGAAGCCTTCGGCGCCCGCGCGCATGCCGCCCGGCCGCGTCACCGCTTGCACGAAGCGCGAGGTCTCGTTCAGCCGCCGCGCCGCCGACTCCTGCAGCCGACCGGAGAACACGAGCGGCTTGTTGCCGCCCGGCGACGCGTAGCCGTAGTTGAGCGCCTTGGCGCCGAGCACGATGCCGCCGAGCACGCCGGCGCGCACGAGCACGCGTCCGCCGCGGTCGATGGCCGCCCAGTCGGCCCAAAACGGCAGCCGCTGCGCCGACTCCATGAACGCGCCCAACGCCGCCGGCGCATCGTCGAGCGCGCCCGCTCGGCAAGCCAGCGCCCGATCGATGAGCGCGGCGCGATCGGTGCGTTCGGCGAGCGCGGCGACGGCGTCGTCGGCGAGCGGGTCGGCGCGCAAGAGCCACGGCGCCAGCCGATCGACGCGATCTCCATAGCGCGCCAGCGCCGCCGGCGTGCGCAGATAGCGATCGGGCAGACGTGGCGACTGCGCGTTCATCATCCCCTCTAAGATGTAGCAGATCGGCGCGCGGCGTCACGGTTTGCGCACGACTTCCGCTCGTTGTATCGTTCGACATCGGCCACGATGGCGGTGGAGTCCGCCGAGACCCGCTCTCGCTCGCGTCGTCGCGACTGAAGAGCCAATGACTCCTACGGCAGCGCACACCGGCGCCGTGGGATCGTTTTCGCGAATTCCCGGCGCTTTTCCCGAGGAGACGCGAACGTGACCAGCCCCGCCGCAGCCTTCAAGCCCTACGCCCGCGCGCTCTTGCAGTGGTTGGCGCTGGGCGCGCTCGTCGGTGTCGCCGCCGGCGCCGCGTCGGCCGCGTTCCTCTTGTCGCTCGATTGGGCGACCCATTTTCGCGAGCGTCACGAAGCGCTCGTCTACGCGCTGCCGCTGGCCGGGCTCGTCTTGGGCGCGTTCTACGACCGCTTCGGCAAGCCGATTCGCGGCGGCAACAACCTCGTCATCGACACCGTGCACGACGACAGCGCGCAGCTGCCGTTGCGCATGGCGCCCATGGTCCTCGTCGGCACCGTGCTCACGCATCTGTTCGGCGGCAGCGCCGGTCGCGAAGGCACGGCCGTGCAGATGGGCGCCAGCCTCGCCGACGCCATCGCGCACCGCTTTCGGCTGCTCGCCGACTCGCGCCGCGAGCTCTTGGCCGCGGGCATCGCCGGCGGCTTCGGCTCCGTCTTCGGCACGCCCATCGCCGGCCTCGTCTTCGGGCTCGAGGTGGTGACGCTCGGCCGCATCGAATATTCGGCGCTCCTGCCCGCGCTCGTCGCCGCGCTCGTCGGCGATCAGGTGACGCGCGCGCTCGGGGTCGTGCACACGCCCTATCCGCACGTCGACGCGTTGGCGCTGACCCCGCTCATCGCCGGCAAGTGGCTGGTCTTCGCGGCGGCGATGGCGCTCGCCGCCGTCGTCTTCGTCGAGCTGACCCATCGGCTCAAGCACGTGCTCGAGCGGCGAATTCCCTGGCTGGCGCTGCGCATGCTCGTCGGCGGCGCGGTCGTCGTCGGCCTGTGGAAGCTGTGCGGGACGAGTCGTTACCTCGGTCTCGGCGTGCCGACCATCCTGCAGTCGTTTGCCGACCCGTCGCTGCCGACGTTCGCGTTCGCCTGGAAGCTCCTATTTACGGCGGTGACGCTGGCGGCGGGCTTTCTCGGCGGCGAGGTCACGCCGCTCTTCTTCGTCGGCGCGACGCTCGGCGCCGTGCTGGCGCGGCCGCTCGGCCTGCCGCAGGCGCTGGCGGCCGGCGTCGGGCTGGCGGCGGTCTTCGGCGCGGCGGCGAACACGCCGTTGGCGCTGGCGGTCATGGCGGTCGAGCTGCTCGGCGCCGCCGCGCTGCCGCACGTCGCGCTCGTCACCATCGTCGCCTACGTGCTGAGCGGCCATCGCGGCATCTACCCGGCGCAGCGGCTCGGGCGCTCGAAATACGGCGGCGCGTCGTGGCCGATGCTCAGGTCGTTGCGGGAGTTGGCGGAGAAGGAGAGACCGCCGGCGACCGAGGAGCCGCCGGCGGAGTAAACGGCTGTTTACTTGGTGAGGTCGAGCGCGGCGGTCAAGTCGCCCATGGCCGTGCCGCCGTTCTTGACGAGCGCGGCGTCACGCGCGGTGATACCGGGGAGCGGCGTCAGGCCGAAGCGGCGGTCGATGAGCCGCAGGATCGAGCCGGTGTCGTACTGCGTGTGGTCGACCGTGCCCATCTTGGCGTAGGGCGAGACGATGACGGCCGGGATGCGCGTGCCCGGGCCGAGGAGGTCGCCCTTCGGCGGCGCCACGTGGTCCCAGATGCCGCCGTTCTCGTCGTAGGTGATGACGATGACCATGTTCTTCCACTGCGGGCTGGCCTGCAGCTTGGTCACGAGGTCGCCGAGGCTGGCGTCGCCGGCCGCGATCGAGGCGTAGCCGTTGTGCTGGTTGAGGTCGCCTTCCGGCTTGTAGAACGAGACGGCCGGCAGCGTGCCCGCGGCCGCGTCCGCGACCAGGTTCGTGTAGTCCTGAAGGTGCGCCGTACGAGCCGCGGCGCCCGTCACCGGATCGAACTTCGCGTAGTAGTTGAAGGGCTGGTGGTGGTACTGGAAGCTCGGCGCCACGCCGGTGCCGCTGGCGGGCAGCGGGTGGCCGGCCGACGTCGTCAGCGCCACCGTCGACGTCCAAGCGCCGGCGTACCACTTCCAGGTCACGCTGGCCGTGTCGAGGAGGTCACCGATCGTGGTCTCGGTCTGCGGCGGCAGCGTCACCGACTTGGCGTTGGTGAGGTCGGCGTAGAGATTGGTCGTGTCGGTGGCCGCCGGCGCCGTCGAGCTCGGCTGGTAAGGCGGCTGGATCGTGTTGATGGCGCGATAGGTGTTGTCGCCGAAGTAGTTGAGCGGCGTGACCTGACCCGAAGCGACGAACACCGGAACGCCATCGAGAGCCGAGGCCGGCGAGGTCGTCGTGTTGATGGTCAGGCTGGTCGTGAAGGCGCCGGTGGTATCGGTGTCGACCACGGTGACGACGGGCGCGTTGGGCGCGGTGTTGGCGTTCGGATATTCCGGCGCGCAGCCGCAGATGAGGTACTGGTGGTTCAAGAACGAGCCACCGAACGCGCCCATGTAGAAGTTGTCGGCGAGGACATAGCTCTGCGCGAGCTTCCACAGCGCCGTCTTGCTGATGTCGAAGTGCGCCATGACCATGCCGCCCTGGTCGGCGTAGGCGGCGAACTTGTCGTTGGCGCCGCCGTGAATCTGCATCTGGTTCTCGTAGAAGCGGTGGTACATGTCCTGCGTGATCTCGTTGTAATCCACGCCCGGATAGGTCGTCTCGATCGCGTAGGGCGCGTTGGCGAGGTTGTCGCTCTGGGCCTTCGTGTACACCGGCGTCTGGCCGGGCTCGGTGACGCCGCCCCAGACCACCGGCAGCTTGGAGAGCACGGTGTTGGCCGCGTCGCGATCGGTCTGCACTGCGATCGTGCCCTTGGCGGTGGGGTTGACGCCGGGGATGCCGTTGGCGCCTGGGAACGTCGCGAAGATGGAGTCGAAGCTGCGGTTCTCCATGTAAATGACGACGACGTTCTTGACCTTGTCTTTGAGCGCCGTGTCCTCGTCGAACGGCGCCAGGTCGGGGCCGATCGCGAGGTCGGCACCGGCGGGCGGGGACAGGTCGTTGCCCGCAGGCGCGGACAGATCGTTGCCCGCCGACTGGGCCATGTCGGCGCCGGCGTGCGCGCCGCCGTCGTCGTGGTTGCTGCTGCCGCCGCAGCCGGTGATCGCGGCGGCGAGTGCCAAGGCGCCAAATTGAAGGATAGTGCTCTTACGCATTACGCGAGCCTCCGTTGATGCGCCCGCTCATATCAGCTCGCGCCCGGGTTTTTTCGGGCAAAACACGCTGTTTGCCGTTGAATAAGCGAATTCGCGAGGATGTCAGAAAGCTGCGGCGAGCATGTTGAAGAGGCTCCGGAAAGTCGACACGCCATCGGTGAGATGTCTTTCGCGTGAACTGCTCTACGGCTCGATTTTCCGGAGTGCGCGCCGGGTCGCTGGCGTGCTGTCTCGTGTTTGCGACGATCACGCCGGCCTGCAGCCGCGCCCCGACGGCGGAGTCGAAGGCGCGCGCGGCCAGCGCGACGCCGGCTCCCGCGCAGCCGACCGCCGCGGCACCGTCCGGCGCCGCGTCCAAGCCGCTGCCACCGTCGCAAACGGCGTTCAACGCCGACACGTTCGAGAAGATTCCGAAGGTGCCGGCGCTGACGGCGCTCGGTCGCGCGCTCTTCTTCGCGCCCGAGCTCTCCGCCTCGGGCAAGCTGTCGTGCGCCGGTTGCCACGATCCGAAGCGCGCGTTCGGTCCGCCGCCCCTCTTGCCACTCGATCAGAAGGGCGACCGCGGACTGGCGAACTTCCGTGCCGTGCCGTCACTGCGTTATCTCCAGACGATTCCGCGTTTTCAAGAGCACTATTTCGAGCCTGACGGCGAGGGCTCGGATCAAGGGCCGACGGGCGGTTTCACCTGGGATGGTCGCGTGCAGACGCAGCACGATCAGGCGCGCCTGCCACTCTTCTCACCGCTCGAGATGGCCAACAGCAGCGAAGACGAGCTCGTCAAACGCTTGCGCGGCTCGCGCCTGGCCGCGCAGCTGCGTGAAACCTACGGCGACCACGTTCTCGACAGCACCGCGTCGGGCATCAAAGCGGTCTTGAAGGCGCTCGAAGTCTTCCAGGACAACCCAACCGAGTTCTTCCCATACGACAGCAAATACGACGCGGTCTTGCGCAGGCAGGCGACGCTGACGCCGAAAGAGGCGCACGGCCTCGAGCTCTTCGATAGCCCGACGAAGGGCAATTGCGCGCACTGCCATCCGAGCGCGATCAAAGAGGGCGGCTTTCCCGCGTTCACCGACTACGGCTACGTCGCGTTGGGCGTGCCGCGCAATCGCGCCATCGCCGCCAACGACGATCCGGCGTTCTTCGATCTCGGCCTGTGCGGTCCGCTGCGCAAGGACCTGGCGCAGCACGCGGAATACTGCGGTTTCTTCCGCGCGCCGTCGCTGCGCAATGCCGCCATACGCAAACGCTTCTTCCACAACGGCGCGATCAAGAGCCTGCGCGACGCCGTGCGCTTCTACGTCGAGCGCGACACGCATCCCGAGCGCTGGTACGGCAAGGACGCGAGCGGCCACGTCGTCGCGTACGACGACCTGCCGGCGAACTATCGCGCGAACCTCGACCGCGAGCCGCCGTTCGGCGCGCAGGCCAAGCCGGCGCTGAGCGACGCCGAGATCGACGACGTCGTCGCCTTCTTGGGCACGCTCACCGACGGCTATCGAGCGCGTAAAATCAACTGAGGCGCCGACGCCGGCCTCCGCGCGGCGACCGCGCCGACACACGAACGGGACGCGCTCGGCTCGGTCGCTACCGGCGCGCGGTCGTCGCCGGCGAATCGATGAGCCGCCTGCAGCGTCGTCGCCAACAGCGCCAGCGTCGGCTCGTCGACCTTGCCGGTCAGAGGCGGCACCGGCAAGAGCTGCCGATACATCCACGCGCCGCTGACGACGGCCAAGAGCAGCGCCGCGCGCGCCTCGGCGTGCCGTCCGCCCAGCCACTCCGCCAGCGGGCCATACAGACGACGCTGAAGTATTCGCTTCAGTGTCGCGCTCAACGTCGGATCGGTCGCCGCCAACAACATCGTCGCCAGCGCGTCGCCTTCGTGCGGCTGCTTGCTCATGAGCGACTCGGCGATATGACGGCCCAGCGTCGCGCGATCGCCGGCCAAGAACGGCTCCAGCTGCAGATCGCGCTCGAGCGCGGCGACGAATAAATCGCGCTTCGATCCGAAGTAACGCACGACCAGCGCCGGGTTGATGCCGGCCTCGGCGCCGATCTCGCGCATGCTCGACTGCGCGTAGCCGCGGCTGGCGAAGCAGCGGCAGGCGACGGCCAGGATTTCGCCGCGCGTGCGCTGACGATCGCGGCTCGGCCCGGTCGCTTCGCCGGCTCGGTTGCGGGCGGACGTTGCTTTTCGCTTGGCGGTCACGCGGCTACGCTCCTGTAAGTAAACACCCGTTGACATGTTGCCTCGGGCGACTAATGCTTGGCAAGTAAACAGGCGTTGACTTAGCGGCGCCGTGAACGAGGAGCGAGCAGCGATGGACAAGAACTGGGGCGCCAATCAGATCCCGCGCATCGACGGCAAGCGCGTCATCGTCACCGGCGCCAACAGCGGCATCGGCTTTCATACGGCGCTCGAGCTCGGCCGCGCCGGCGCCGAAGTGACGGTCGCGACGCGCGATCGGGCGCGCGGCGCCGAGGCGTTGGTGCGCCTGCAGGCGGAGGCGCCGGCCGGGCGGTTCAGCGTCGAGGAGCTGGACTTGGCGTCGTTGTCGTCGGTGCGCGCGTTCGCGCAGCGCATGGTGGCGGCGGGGCGGCCGCTCGATATTCTCGTCAACAACGCCGGCATCATGGCGCTGCCGACGCGCGAGCTGACCGGCGACGGCTTCGAGAAGCAGATGGGCACCAACCACTTGGGCCACTTCGCGTTGACCGGCCTCCTCTTGCCGCTGTTGCGCGCGGCGGCGGCGCCGCGGGTGGTCGTCGTGTCGTCGAGTGTCGCCAACTGGGCCAAGCTCGAGCTCGATAATCTGCAGAGCGAGAAGAAGTATTCGCCGATGGGCACGTACGGGCAGACCAAGCTCGCCAACCTCTTGTTCATGGTCGAGCTGCAGCGGCGCGGCGCGGCCGCCGGCATCGTCACCGCGGCGTCGCATCCGGGCGCGGCGTCGACGAATCTGC
The DNA here is from genome assembly GCA_963785725.1 of uncultured delta proteobacterium. Classification (GTDB taxonomy): domain Bacteria; phylum Myxococcota_A; class Polyangia; order Palsa-1104; family Palsa-1104; genus JAQBQH01. The sequence continues at coordinate 35,141 of CAWAWS010000026.1, forward strand.
AGGTGCACAAGTTCAAGCACATGATCAAGCTCATCGGGCAGTCGGCGGCGATGGGCGCGCTGCCGTCGCTGTACGCGGCCGTCGGCGGCGACGTGCAGAGCGGGCAATACTTCGGGCCGCGCAAGCTGTTCGGCATGTTCGGGCCGCCGGCGCCGACCAAGCTGCCCAAGCGCGCGCTCGACGCCAAGCTCGCCGCCGAATTGTGGGCGCGCTCGGAGGCGCTGACCGGCGTCACCTTCGCCTTCGACGGCAAAGCCACCAGCCGCAGCGCTTAGAAAACCGTCGCGAGCGGTCCAATCGCCGCGTTGTCGCTGCGATGCGGTGCTCACGGGCAGGAAGCCCGCTGCGCTCCGCCTTGCGCTTGAACCGCTCGCGACGGTTTTAGTCGAACTGCCAGTCGAGCTTGGCGGCGAGGTCGGCGAAGGCCTTGACCTTGGCCGACAGGTGCCGATTCGTCGTGTAGACGAGCTGGATCGGCAAGGGCGGCGGCTCGAACGGCTGCAGCACGATCTGCAGCGCGCCCGCGCGCACCAGCTCGGCGACTTGGTAGGCCAGCACCATCGCCACGCCGCCGCCGCGCCGCGCGTGATCGATGGCCGCGTCGGCGCTGTTGGTGCGCAGCCGCGGCGTCACCGGCTGCACCAGCTCTTTGCCGTCGGCGATGAAGCGCCAGTCGTCGGCCGGCGTCAGCGTCGAGACCGCGATCAGCTGGTGCGCCGCCAGATCGGCCGGCACGCGCGGCCGCTTGTGCTGCTTCCAATAGCGCGGCGCCGCGACGACGACGCGGCGAGTCTGCCCGAGCGGCCGCGCGTACAAGCTCGAGTCCGGCAGATGACCGATGCGCACGGCGACGTCCACGCCTTCGTCGACGAGGTTGATGACGCGATCGGCGAGCAGCAGCGTGCCCGCGACGGCCGGATAGCGCACGAGATAGGCCGACAACAGCGGCGCCACGTGCAAACGGCCGAACAGGTTGGGCGCGGCGACGACGAAGCGGCCCGTCGGAATCGTGCGCTCGGCGTGCGCGACGTCTTCGGCTTCGTCGACGTCGGCCACGATGCGGCGGGCGCGCTCGAGGTAGCGCGCGCCGCCGTCGGTGAGCGTGACCGAGCGCGTCGTGCGCTGCAAGAGCTGCAGGCCGAGCCGCTCTTCGAGCGCCGCCACGAGCCGGGTCGCCGCCGACGGCGACAGCCGCAGCTTGCGCGCGGCCGGCGCGAACCCGCGCGCATCGGCGACGGCAATGAAGGCGCGCATCGCGTCCAATCGGTCCATGGCCATGGCGTTTATTGCAACATTCGCAAGAGTGAAGTGTCAATCGCCGGCATTGTGTCACCCACCGCCGAGGTCTACGTTCACGCGTGCTGACGAGCTTGGCGGGGCGATTTCGCGCGCTAAGTAGTCGTCTTCCGACCGCCACCAGCAAAGGACGAGGCGCCATGAGCCGACCGCCGCTGCCGCCATTCACCGCCGAAACCGCCGCGCAGAAGGCGCGCCTCGCCGAGGACGCGTGGAACAGCCGCGACCCCAAGCGCGTCGCCGGCGCCTACACCGCCGACAGTCGCTGGCGCAACCGCGCCGAGTTCCTGCAAGGCACCGCCGCCATCGAGGCCTTCTTGACGCGCAAGTGGCAGCGCGAGCTCGACTATCGCCTCATCAAGGAGGTGTGGGCGTTCACCGGCGCGCGCATCGCCGTTCGCTTCGCCTACGAATGGCGCGACGACAGCGGCCACTGGTTCCGCGCGCACGGCAACGAGCAGTGGGAGTTCGCCGCCGACGGGCTCATGCAGCGCCGCGAAGCGAGCATCAACGACGTGCCCATCGTCGAGTCGGCGCGGCTGTTTCATTGGCCGGCGGGCGCGCGGCCGCAAGATCATCCCGGCTTGAGCGAGCTCGGCTTATGAGCCGCGCCATCGCCAGCGACGTGGCGTTCACGGACGCCGTCAAGGCCGTGCAGCAGCAGCGCGGCTCGCGCAACGCTTACGCGCGCATGGAGTCGGGCGAAGGTTGGCCGCGCACCGTCGACGACGAGCTGGCCGCGTTCCTGGCCGAGCAGACGAGCTTCTTCTTGGCGACGGCGAACGCGGCCGGGCAGCCGTACATTCAGCATCGCGGCGGCCCGCCCGGCTTTCTGCGCGTCCTCGACGAGCACACGCTCGGCCTGGCCGACTTTCGCGGCAACAAGCAGTACATCACCACCGGCAACCTGGCCGAGAACCCGAAGGTGCACCTCTTCTTCATCGATTACGCGCAGCAGCGGCGCATCAAATTGTGGGGCGAGGCGCGCGTGGTGACCGACGATCCGGCGCTCGTGACGCGCTTGATGCCGGAGCATTACGCGGCCAAAGCGGAGCAGGCGATCGTCATCGACGTCGCGGCCTGGGACGTCAACTGCCCGCAGCATATTCCGCAGCTGTTCCCGGCCGCGGACGTGGAAGCGGCGTTGGCGCAGCGCGATCGCCAGATCGCCGCGCTGCAAGCGGAGCTGACGAAGCTGCGCGCCGCGCGTTAGCTAACGGCGCTTCTTGCCGCCGCCGCCGCTCGTCGCCTGACGCTGCGCCAGGTATTCCTCGTATGTGCCGCGGAAGTCGACGAGCTTGCCGTCATCGAACGCGAACAGGCGGTTGGCGAACGAGGCGATGAGGTCGCGGTCGTGCGTGACGACGAACGCCGTGCCGTCGTACTTCTTCAGCCCTTCGCCGAGCGCCACGATCGACTCCAAGTCGAGGTGGTTGGTCGGCTCGTCGAGGATGAGCACGTTCTGCTTGGTCAGCATCAGCCGCGCGAACAACATCCGCACCGCCTCGCCGCCGGACAGCGCCTTGGTCGACTTCAGGCCCTCTTCGCCTTTGAACAGCATCTTGCCGAGGAGCCCGCGGATATCCTGCAAATAGGCGCGCGTATCGAACGAGTGCAGCCACTGATCGATCGTCGTGTCTTTCGGGATCGAGTCGCCGTGATCCTGCGGCAGATAGCCGAGCGACACCTCGTGACCCCATTCGATCGTGCCCGCGTCGGGCGGCAATTCGCCCATCAGCATGCGGCACAGCGTCGTCTTGCCGACGCCGTTGCCGCCGACGATCGCCACCTTGTCGCCTTTGTTCACCAGCGTCGTGAAGTCGCGGCAGATCGTCACTTCCGGCCACTTCTTGCTCAGCGAATCGACGGTCAGCGTCTGCTTGCCCGACGGCTTGGCGACGAGGAACTGAATGAACGGCCGCTCGATGTTCGACCGCTTCAAGTCGGAGACCTGTAGCTTCTCGATCTCTTTCTTACGGCTCTGCACCTGCGAGGCGCGCGTGCCGGCGCCGAAGCGGGCGACGAAGTCCTGCAGCTGCGCGATCTTCTTCCGCCGATCGGCGTTCTCCGACTCGACGCGGCCGCGCACCTGGCTCTTGGCCTCGACCATGTCGTCGTAGCCGCCGGTGTAGGTGATGATGGTGTTGTAGTCGATGTCGGCGACGTGCGTGCAGATCGCGTTCAGGAAGTGGCGATCGTGCGAGATGGTGACCAGCACGCCTTCGTACTGGCAGAGGAAGCCTTCCAGCCAGCGGATCGAATCGAGGTCGAGGTTGTTCGTCGGCTCGTCGAGCAGCAGCACCTCGGGCTTGCCGAACAGCGCCTGCGCGAGCAGCACGCGCAGCCGCAGGCCGCCGGCGAGCTCGCGCATCGGCCGCTCCAAATTGGCCGCCGGAATGCCCAGGCCGGCCAAGAGCGCGCCGGCGTCGGACTCGGCCGAGTAGCCGTCCTCCTCGGCGATGACGCCTTCGAGCTCGCCCAAGCGGTGACCTTGCTCGTCGGTGATCGTCGGCAGCGCCAGCAGCTCTTCCTTCTCGACCATCGCCGCCCACAGCTTCTTGCCGCCGCGCAACACGACGTCGAGGACGCGCGTGTCCTCGAACCCGAACTGCTCCTGCTTCAGGACCGACGTCTTCTCCGGTCGCGACACATAGCCGGTGTCGGGATCGAGGTCGCCGGCGAGGATCTTCATGAACGTCGACTTGCCGGCGCCGTTGGGACCGGTCAGGCCGTAGCGCTTGCCGACGGTGAAGTTGACGGTGACGTCTTCGAAGAGCTTCTTCGAGCCGTAGGATTTGGTGACCGTGGTGACTTGTAGATTGGCCATGCCGCGCGCCTATATACGTCGTCGCGCGTCAGGAGGCCAGCGAAGACTGCGGAAAATCGGCTAGTTCGCGCGGCCGTGATAGACGACGGTGCCGCCGCCGGCGACGCTTCCGGCGGCGTAAATGTCGTTGCCCGCGAGCCAGATGGACGTGAGCGGATCGCTGCCGCCGATGCCGTCGGTCCACGTCTGGCCGCCGTCGCTGGTGTGCAAGAGGCCGCGGCCGTTGTGGTCGGCGAGCCAGAGATCGTTGGGGCCGACGGCGATGAAGCCATGGCTCGCCAGCGTCAGGCCGGCGCCGCTCGGCGTCACGTTGGTGAACGACGCGCCGCCGTCGCTCGAGCGCAGGATCTTGGCGGCGTCGCTGCTCGTGGCCAGGTACATGACGCCACCGTAAACCACGGCGCCGACATAGTAATCCTGCGGCGTCGGCTGCACGTTCCAGGTCGCGCCGTCGTCGGCCGAGTAGTAGACGACCGAGACCGCCGAGTTGCCGCCGGGCGCGACCGGGTCGTTGCCGCTCGGCGTCGCCGGCGGGATGACGCCGGTGGCGACGACCTCGGCGCCGTGACCGCTGACGTTGGCGAAGATCCAGGTCGTGCTCGAGCCGGTGGCGACGCCGAAGGTGGCCGCGCCGTCGTGCGAGTGGCTCAAGTAGCCGGCCTGCGACGTGATCCACAAGTCGTTGCCGTTGCCGTAAATGTCGCTGACCGGGCCGTGCTGGTAGCTGTCGGCGAGGCGGCTCGCGCTGCCGCTGGCGGGGTCGAAGCGTTCGAGCCAGGCGCCGCCCGATCCGTCGGCTTCGCCGAGCACGAGCTGGCCGCCGCCGAAGCCGCCGATGGCGTCGACCGCGACCGTCGCCGGCGTGGCCGCGCCGGAAACGGCGGTCCACACATCGTTGCCGCTCGAATGCGCGACGGGCGAGCCGAGCCAGACGTCGCCGGCGCTGCTGGCCCAGCCGATGGCGGGCGTCGCGCCGCCGGCGAGGGCGGTGCGCGTCCACGCGTACTGATAGGTGACCGGCGGGCCGGCGCCGTCGCTGCCGCCGCCATCGGCGGTCGTGCCGCCGTCGGCCGTGGTGCCGCCGTCGGCGCCGCCGTCGCTGCCGGAGACGTCACCGCTGCCGTTGCCGCCCGTTCCTGCGCTGACGCCGGTGGTGGACGTTCTATTCATGTTGCCGCCGCAGCCGGCGATGACGAAAGCGAAGACCAAGGTCGACCAAGTGCGCATGCAGCGAGCGAGTGCAAACGCGAAACCAACGTACGGGATTGTGGGTACGCTGCGGCACTAGGCGATGCAGCGCCAAAGATTTCCGTATCCACCGAAAAACGGAAACCGGTTGCGCTTTTCGGCGTGAACGAACGGCTTCAGCGCATCGTGTGCAGCGCGTTGCGCACGAAGTCGGGATCGACGGTCGAGGCGGGGACGGCCGCCGTCCGCCCGCGTCGCGACGATGAATGCGGGAACCAGTCGCGCACGTCTAGGTCGAGGCCGAGCCCGTGCATATAGTTGTAGAGCGCCTTGCGCAGCCCTTCGCCGAGCCGATCGTGATCGCAGCCGGTCGGGTCTTCGAACTGCAGATCGTTGCGGGCGAAGCGGACTTCGGGCTGAGGCGTGAGGCGAATGCCGAACAGCTCCGGCTGTTGGCCGATCGGGCTGTGCGCCGTCGCCGCGAAGCGATGCCAGAACGCCGACTGCACGCAGCCTTCGGCGAACAGCTGGCGCACGCGCTCCAGCGCATCGACCGTTTCCTGCGCCGTCTCCGTCGGAAAGCCGTACATGAGATAGGCGTGCACCATGATGCCGGCGTCGGTGAGCGCGCGCGTCACGCGGGCCACTTGCGCGACGGTGACGCCTTTTTTCATGCGCTCGAGCAGCCGATCGGACGCGACCTCGAGCCCGCCCGACAAGGCCACGCAGCCCGAGCGCGCCAACAGCTGCGCCAGCTTGGGCGTGAACGTCTTCTCGAAGCGAATGTTGCCCCACCACGTGCACACGACCTTGCGCGCGATGAGGCGCTCGGCCAGCGCCTTCAGCCCCGCCGGCGGCGCCGCCTCGTCGACGAAATGAAAGCCGGTCTGACCCGTCTCGGCGATGAGCGCCTCGATGCGATCGACCAGCAAGTCCGCCGACGCCAGATCATAGCGCGCGATGTAATCGAGCGTGATGTCGCAGAACGTGCACTTCTTCCAGTAGCAGCCGTGCGCGATCGTGAGCTTGTTCCAGCGGCCGGCCGACCACAGCCGGTGCATCGGGTTCAGGAGCTCGAGCAGCGACAGGTAGCGATCGAGCGGCAAGCCGTCGTAGGTCGGCGTGCCGGCGTCGCGCAGCGGGACGTCGTGCAGCGTCGGGTCGCTCTTGTGCACGACGCGGCCGTCTTGCCGCACCATCGTGCGCAACAGCGGCAGCTTGCGGTCGCGCAGGTGCGCCGAGCAGCGCGAGCAGCGGCCGCTCGCCGTCGTCGAGCGTCACGAAGTCGACGTAGTCGAAGACGCGCGGATCGGCGAGCGTGCGCAGCTCGGTGTTGACGTAGCCGCCGCCGAGCACGATGTGCACGCCCGGCCGCGCCCGGCGCAGCGCGCGCGCCATACGGAACGCGCCGTAGACGTTGCCGGGAAACGGCGCCGTCAGCCCGACGACGTCGGGACGATGTACTGCCGACAATTCGCCGGCGATCTCGTCGAGCAGCGTGTCGACGAGCGTCGGCTTGCCTTCGAGCGCGGCATGCAAGGCGTCGAAGGTCGCGGCGCTGGCCGCCAGCCGCTCGCCGTAGCGCGACAGCTCGAAGCGCGGATCGATGCCGTCGCGGATGGCGTCGGCGACGTCGTCGACGTAGAGGCTGGCCAAGTGGCGCGCGCGATCGTCGAGGCCGAGCGAGCCGAAGGCCCACGCCAGCGGATCGCCGGCCGGGCCGTCATCGGCATCGGGCGGCGCGCCGTTGCCGAGGCTGGCGAAGCGCGGCCCTTCGGGCAAGAAGGTGCGCCCGACGATGCGCAAGGCGAGCCCGGGGTCGCGCCCTTGCAAGAAGCGCACGGCGGCGTCGACCGTGTCGACATAGGCGTCGCCGTTCGCCACGAAGCTGGCCACGGCGTCGCTCGGCGCCGCGCGCCCGCGTTTTTGGCGCGTCAGCTCGGCGAGCGCGCGCGACAGCCCGGCGCGACTGAAGATCCGCAGGAACAGCTCGAGCGCCGGATCGGCCTGTGCCACTTGCAGCTGCAGCTCGGCGGCGTGCAGACGCAGAAAGCCGGTCAAATACGCCGTCGCTGGATAGGGCGTATTGAGCTGCGTCATCGGTGGCGTGAGCAAAAGAACGCGCAAGCGCCACAGTCTAGATCAGCGGCGTCGCATCGGCACATGAAGGCGCTCGTTTGCGGTATGAATCGCGCGATGACCTCGATCCTCGGTCGCCTGTCGCCGGCGGCCTTCATGCGCGACTACTGGCAGAAAAAGCCGCTCCTCGTTCGCCAGGCGCTGCCCGGGTTTGCCGGCCTCGTCGATCGCGACGCGCTCTTTGGCCTGGCCACGCGCAGCGACGCCACGTCGCGGCTCGTCCTCGAGCATCCGCGCCGTCGCGGGCCGGCGCATTGGGAGCGTCACGACGGGCCGTTTGGCGGCCTCGACGCGGCCATGCTGCCGCCGACGCACTGGACGCTGCTCGTGCATGGCATCGAGCGCCTGGTTCCCGGCGGCTGGGAGCTGTTGCGCCACTTTTCGTTCCTGCCGGCGGCGCGCATCGACGACGTCATGGTCAGCTACGCGGCGCCCGGCGGCTCGGTCGGCCCGCACGAAGACCGCTACGACGTCTTCTTGCTGCAAGGCCCGGGTCGGCGGCGCTGGCAGCTAAGCGAACACGGCGATCACACGCTCGACGAGACCGCCAAGATCAAGGTGCTCAAGTCGTTCAAGGTGGAACGAGAGTGGCTGCTCGAGCCGGGCGACATGCTCTATCTGCCGCCGTCGGTCGCGCATTGCGGCGTCGCCGAAGACGCCTGTTTCACCTATTCGATCGGCTTCTTGGCGCCGTCGCACGATGAGCTCATGCAGAGCTTCTTGGGCTATCTCGGCGGCGCGCTGGCCCCCGACTTCGCGAGCGACGCGCTGCTCGCCGCCGGCGATCGCGCGCCGACGAAGGCGCCGCTCGCCCTGCCCGCGCCGATGGTGGCCGAAGTCGCGGCCGTGCTCGACCGAATCCGCTGGGATGGCGCGCTCGTGGAACGCTTTCTCGGCTGCTTTCTGACCCGTCCCAAGCCGCACGTCGTCTTCACGCCGCCGGCGCGACCGCTGTCGCCCGACGCCTTCGTGCGCCGCCTGGCGACGGGCGGCCAGTTGACGCTGGCCTTGCCGACGCGCGGCCTCGTGCAGCGCCAGCGCATCTTCTGCAACGGCGAGGCGCACGACGTCAACGCCGCGACGGCCAAGGCGTTCACGACGCTCGTCCGCGACCGCGCGCTGCCGCTGCCGCAGGCGTTCGACCGCGCGACGCAGGCGCTGCTGTATGGCTGGTACGAAGCGGGTTACGTCGGATTCGGTAAGCGTTAAGCGAGGTTGTGATAGACGCGCTGGACGTCTTCGTCCTCTTCGAGCGCGCCCACCAGCTCCAGCACTTCCTTCATCTGATCTTCGGGCAGCTCCACATGCGTCGACGGCACGTACTCCGACTCGGCCGACAGCGGCGCGATGCCCTTGGCCTCGATGGCCGCCTGCAGCTGCCCGAAGTTCTGGAACGCGCAGCGAATGATGATCTGCTTTTCGCCCTTTTCGCCTGCGCCTTCGCCCATCTCTTCGAGGCCGTGGTCGATGAGCTCGAGCTCCAACTCGTCGAGATCGCCGAGACCCTCGGGCGCCAGCTTGAAGACGCCCATGCGCGCGAACATGAAGGCCACCGAGCCGGTCGAGCCCATGTTGCCGTCGTGATCCTTGAAGTGCATGCGCACGTTGGCGACGGTGCGCGTCGGGTTGTCGGTCGCCGTCTCGACGATGAGCGGCACGCCGTGCGGCGCGTAACCTTCATACAAGACGATCTCGTAGCCGCGCTCGTCCTGACCGCTGGCGCGCTTGATGGCCGAGTCGATCTTGTCCTTCGGCATGTTGGCGGCGCGCGCGTTCTGCAGCACGCGGCGCAAGCTCGGGTTCGACGACGCCTCGGGCCCGCCCGACTTGACGGCCATGGCGATTTCTTTGGCGAGCCGCGTGAACAGCTTCGCCATCTTGTTCCAGCGCGCGAACATCGTGTGCTTGCGCGTTTCGAAGATGCGTCCCATGGCGACGTTCTACCTCAGGATTTGCTCGCTAGGAAGCTCGTCGACGTCCGCGTGAACGGGCCATCGATAGATCTCGATCGCCATTACGACGCGTGCGGTCACGACCGCGATCCACGACGCAGCGCGCCAGCGCGCCCGTCGCACACCACCGTCGGGGTCATGCCTCGTAGAGGAAGTGCGCGAGTCAAACTATTGCAGTGCCATGACGATACCGTGACAGTCGCAGCTGCATCATTCAATCATGAGACTGCGATCCGTATCCTCCTACGCTCGCCAGGTTCGGCCGTCGCTGCCGGCGCACGCCTTCGACGCCGTGCCCTCGCGGTTGGCGTGGTTGACACTGCATGTCGGCATCATCGTCGGCGGCATCTACGCCATCAAGACCGGCGTCGGCGGCTGGTGGGCGGCGCCGCTGTTCGCGATCCTCATCGGTCATAGCTTCGCCGGCTGCGCCTTCGTCGGCCACGAGACGCTGCACGGCGCGGTGGTTCGCCAGCGCGGCTTGCGCTCGCTCGTCGGCTGGCTGGCGTTCGTGCCGTTTACGCTGTCGCCGCGGCTGTGGGTCGCCTGGCACAACAAGACGCACCACGCGCACACGATGTCGATGGCCAAAGATCCCGACTGCTTTCCGACGCTCGAGGTCTATCAGCGCCAGGCGCACACGCGCGCCGCGGACAAGGTGGCGTTCGCCGCCGATCGCCAGTGGGGCTTCATCACGCTGCTGCTCGGCTTCAGCGGCCAGACGCTGCAGATGATCCTGCGCTGGGCCAAAGATTCCGGCGTCATGTCGGCGCGCGAGCGGGCGCTGGCGTGGGTCGAGACGCTGGCCGGCTTCACGATCTGGGCGGCGCTATTCGTCTATCTCGGGCCGCTGAAGTTTCTCGTGGCCTGTACGGTGCCGTGGCTCATCGGCAACGTCATCGTCATCAGCTACATCCTCACCAACCACAGCTTGAGCCCGCACACGGCCGTCAACGATCCGCTGGTGAACTCGCTGTCGGTGACGGTGCCGAAGCTGTTCGCGATCTTGCACCTCAACTTCGGGCTCCACGTCGAGCATCACCTGTTTCCGTCGATGAGCTCGAAGTACGCGCCGCTCGTGCGCGACGAGCTCATGCGCTTGTGGCCCGAGCGCTATCAGTCGCTGCCGCTCATGACGGCGATGGCGCAGCTGGCGTCGACGCCGCGCGTGTACATCACGGACACCCAGCTCTTCGATCCGCGGACCGGCAAGCAGGCGCCGACGATCGTGCCGCGCCAGTCGGCGGCCGAGTCGCAGGCCGAGGCCGAGGCGCTCGAGCCGACGGCGACCGTGCAAGACGACGTCATCGACGCCGCGTAAATTCCCTTCAGCAGCCGAAAATGAAACAGCCGCGGCGATCCTCGCTGGATCGGCCGCGGCTGCGAATTCTGTCGTGAAGGTTCTCGTTATAGCGCTTCGGCGGCGAGCGTCGCCTGCACGGCCGGACGCGCCGATAGGCGCTCGAACGTGCCCGCTTTCGGCGACAGCATGTGCGTGTCCTTTGGCGACGATTACGCGTTTTCGCGCAGTGGCAAGAGCTCACGCAGCCGCTCGTCGCGCAGGAAGAGGCCGGCCCACACGAAGATGCCGAGGAACAGCGGCGCGATGACGCTGCCGTAGTCCTGCACGCGCACGTGCGTCGCGATCGCGCCGCCGAGATAGCCGGTCGCCAGGATCGCGCCCAACACGGCCGTGCGCGGCACGATGAACAGGACGGCGCACAAGATCTCGACCACGCCGATCGGGCTCGAGAGCGACGCCGGATAGCCGAAGACGTGAGTAAACTTCTCCGTCATCCCCGGGTTGTTCAGCTGCTTGATGACGCCGCTCATGATCAATCCGAGCCCCGGCAGCGCGCTGAGCACGATGCCCGTGACCTTCATCCACTTCGGTGATTCTTGGCTCATGTGTTCCTCCGCCGCGCAATTTAGCGCGATTTCCCGCGTCCGATTAGATGGCCGCCGGCGAACCCACTGTTGTCAATCGCGCAACAATGTCGTCAGGCCGCCTGCAGCGCGTCGCGGCGCGCCTTGGCCTTGGCGCAGCCGGCGCTGCGGGCGGCGATCTTGCGCGTCAGCGCGTCGACGAGATAGTCGCGCACGACGGCGACGCGCGCCGGCAGATAGCGCGCCGACGGCGTCACGACCCACAGCGCGTTGCCGGACTGGCTCCAGGCGGGCATGAGGTGCTCGAGGCGGCCGGCGCGCACGGCGTCGATGGCCGCCGCCACCGGCATGAGCACGAGGCCGGCGCCGGCTTCGGCGGCGGCGAGGCAGAAGCCGAGCTCGTCGGCGACGAGCGCGCCGGTGGCTTCGAACGCGCGCTCGCCTTCGGGGCCTTGCAGCCGAATCGTCGCCCGGCCGTCGTGCGCGCGATAGAGCACCCAGTCGTGCGCGCTCAGCTCCTCCAGCGTCTTGGGCCGCCCGCGCCGCCGCAGATAGGCCGGCGCCGCGAAGACCGCCGATTCCGTCGCGCCCACCCGCCGCGCCACCAGCGACGAGTCGTTGAGCCGCCCGGCGCGAATGGCCAAGTCGAACCCTTCGGCCACGAGATCGACCGTGCGCGACGACAGCGACAGCTCGAGGCGAATCGCCGGGTGCTTGCGCGAAAAGCGCGCCATCAAGCCCGCCAGATCGAACGATCCGGTGTCGGGCGGCGCCGTGATGCGCACGCGGCCGCGCGGCTCGGCGCCCAGCTCGCGCACGGCGGCGTCGGCGTCGTCGAGCCCGCTCACCGCCGACTGCACGGCGTCGAAGTAGGCCTGGCCGGCGTCGGTGAGCGAGAGCTTGCGCGTCGTGCGCTGCAAGAGTCGCACGCCGAGGTCCGTCTCCAGCTGCGACACGCTGCGGCTGATCGACGACTTGGGCAGACCGACGCTGGCGCCGGCGCCGGTGAAGCTGCCGGCGCGCACGACGCGAACGAAGAGGGCGACGCGGTTGTAGTCCATTGTTCGCAGCATAGCAACGATGCCACAGCCCGTCGACCGTGATGGCTCGCCGCTTGACATGGTTAACGATCGCGTTAACTATGTTCGCATTCGGCAACAGTTAACAGGGGAGTGAACTATGAAGCCACCACCGGCAGATTGGCCACGCATCTCGTCCTCGCTGTTTTACGCCGACGCCAACCGAGCGATCGAGTGGCTGGGCAAGGCCTTCGGCTTCGAGGTGCGCCTCAAGGTCGACGGCGACGGCGGCACCGTCGTGCACAGCGAGCTGACGTTCGGCGAAGGGGTCGTCATGGTCTCGAGCAGCGTCGCCACGTCGGGCAAGCCCGACGCCGAGTATCAGCATTCGCCGAGCGAAGCCGGCGGCGTCAACACGCAGTGCCTGTTCGTCTACGTCGACGACGTCGAGGCGCACTGCAGCGCGCGCGCGCCGCCGGCGCCGTCATCGTCAAAGAGCCGACCACCACCGACTACGGCGACGACTATTGGGTCGACCGCGGCTACGGCGCGCGCGATCTCGAGGGGCATCACTGGTACTTCGCGCAGCGACTGCGCGGCGCCGCCAAGTGACGCCGGCGACGGCACGGGCGCCGCAGAAGATCGACCAGACGCTGGCGGCGCTCGCCGATCCGAGCCGGCGCGGCGTCATCGACCTCTTGCGCAAGCGGCCGCGGCGCGCCGGCGAGCTGGCCGAGGCGCTGGCGCTGAGCGCACAGGCGATGAGCCGCCACCTGCGCGTCCTGCGTCAGGCGGGGCTCGTCGAGGAGGGCGAGAGCGACGCGCCCGACGATGCCCGCGTGCGCGTCTATCAGCTACGGCGGCAGCCGTTTGCATCGCTGCGGCAGTGGACCGAGGAGGTCGAGGCGTTTTGGGGCGCGCAGCTCGGCGCCTTCGCCGCGCACGTCGAAAAGCGCGGCCGCGAGCGCAAGTGAGCGGCAAGCCGGGCGACGAGGCGCGCGTCACGGTGCAGGTCGGCGTCGCGCCGGCGGAGGCGTTCGACATCTTCACGCGCGAAATCGACGTCTGGTGGCGGCGCGGCATCCGCTATCGCGCGTCCGGTCGCCACGCCGGCGTCTTGCACTTCGAGGCCGGCGTCGGCGGTCGCCTGTTCGAGACCTTCGGCATCGACGGCCAGGAGCAGCTCGTCGTCGTCGGCACGATCACGGCGTGGGAGCCGCCGCATCGCTTCGTCTTCGACTGGCGCAACGCGACCTTCGCGCCGCACGAGAAGACCGAGGTCGAGGTGCGCTTCGAGGCCGCCGGCGACGGCACGCGCGTCACCGTCGCGCATCGCGGCTGGAGCGCGCTGCCGCCGGACCATCCCGCGCGTCACGGCCTTTTGCCGAGCCCTTTTATCGCCATGATCGGCATGTGGTGGGGCGATTTGATGGGCGCGCTCCGTCGTCACGCGCAGCCAAAGTAGGGCTGTCTTTCGCGCGCGACGCGACTGCACGAGCGGCAGTATCGACGCCGAAGTAGCTATCGACGTGTCAGATGCGGCGTTCGAAGAGCCGCGTCGGCGCGCCGTGATAGCTGACCTCGGCGAACGGGCGATAACCGCACTTCTCGGCGACGCGAATGGAGGCGAGGTTGCCGAGATCGATGAGGCAGACGGTGCGGCGTGCCGGCAGCGCGGCGTCGGCCCAGGCGAGCGCGGTGGTGACGGCTTCGGTGCCGAGGCCGCGACCGTGTGCCCACGGCGCCAAGGCCCAGCCGATTTCGGGGGCGAAGTCGGCGACGGGCGGATCGAGCGCGCGCTTGAAGTCGCCGAAGCCGATGTTGCCGGCGTAGCGGCCGCTCTCTTTGTCGACGATCATCCAAAAGCCGTAGCCGAGGAGCTGCCAATGGCCGGCGTAGCGGAGCAGGCGATGCCAGCTCTCCTCGGCCGTGAAGGGGCGGCCGCCGATGTGGCGGGTGACCTCGGGGTCGGCCCACATGGCGGCCAAGGCGGCGTAGTCGTCGAGGCCGTGGACGCGGAAGGTGAGGCGAGCGCTCTCGAGCGTGGGTGGCGCGGAGGACATGCGTCATCGTCGACGCAGCGGCGGCGAAATTCAAGCCGCGCGTGACGATGAATCAGCGGGCGGGGCGACCTTTGCCGGGCGGCGGGCGATGGCCGCCGCGCGTGGGCGGACGCTCGCCGCCGCCGCCGCGATCGCCGAAAGCGCCGCGCGACGGCGGGCCCGCGTGGCTGCGCGCCGGCGGACGGCCGCCGCCGGCCGACGGGCCACGAGCCGGCGCGCTCGAGCCGGGACCGCGCGACGCGGGCTTACTGCCGTACGAGCCGCGCTCGGACGCGCCAGCCGAGGTGCCGCGCGGTGCCGGCTTGCCGTACGAGCCGCGCTCGGACGGAGCGCGCGAGGCTGGCTTGCTGCCGTACGCGCCGCGCTCGGACGGGCCGGACGACGGAGCGCGCGAGGCCGGCTTGCCGTACGAGCCGCGCTCGCCGGGACCGGACGACGGAGCGCGCGAAGCCGGCTTGCCGTACGAGCCGCGCTCGCCGGGACCGGACGACGGTTTGCCGTACGAAGAACGCTCGCCCGGGCCCGACGACGGACCACGCGGTGCGGGCTTGTTGCCGTACGAGCCGCGCTCGGATGGTCCCGACGAATGCGGCTTGCCATACGAAGTCCGCTCGGGAGCGCCTGACGACGGACCGCGCGAAGCGGGCTTGCCGTACGACGTCCGCTCGGGAGCGCCCGACGACGGACCGCGCGAAGCGGGCTTGCCATACGAAGTCCGCTCGGGAGCGCCTGACGACGGACCGCGCGAAGCGGGCTTGCCATACGAAGTCCGCTCGGGAGCGCCGGACGATGGACCGCGCGGCGCGGGCTTGCCATACGAAGTCCGCTCGGGCGCGCCGGACGATGGACCGCGCGGCGCGGGCTTGCCGTACGACGTCCGCTCGGGCGCGCCGGACGACGGGCCGCGCGGCGCCGGCTTGCCGTACGACGTCCGCTCGGTCGTGCGCTCGTGCACGCGCTCGGACGCGCGCTTCGTGCCGAACGTCGTCTTCGACGCGGCGGCGGCCGCCTGCGTGCGCGTCACCGGCCGATCGCCGCCGCGCGCCGGAATGACCACCGGCGCGTCTTCCGACATCAGCGGCCCCGTCGGCATCGCGACCGGCGCGGGCGCGGGCTTGGCCACGATCGGTTCCGGCGCGCTGACCGGCGCGCTCGTCTGGGATTCTTCGTTCGACATCGTCTCGTTCTCGTCGTTCTGCAAGTCGATAGGCTCGCTCGGTACGGGTTTGTGCTCGGTGCGAGCGGGCTTGCCCTCACTCGGCGTGGATTTGGTGGCGGTGGTGCGCGCGGTCGTCGTGGTGCGCGGCGCCGGTCGGTCGCCCTGGCTGCGCGCCGGCCGCGCCGGTCCGACGGCGGACTTGCCCGGCAGCGCGTCGCGCGACGGCCCGATGACGACCTTGGGCGCGCGCGGATCGCGCTCGGCGGCGTTGGCGGCGAAGTCGGCCGCGGCCCGCGCCGCGACCTCGACATACGTGCGATCGCGCGCGATGCGGATGGCGCCGACTTCGCGCCGCGTGATGCCGCCGCGACGACAGACCAGCGGCAAGATCCACTTGGCGTCGGCGCTGTCGGCGCTGCCCAAGTTGACCTCGAACAGGACGAAGCCAGCCGACGCCCCGCCGCCGCGCGACGGGGACGCCGCCGACGCATGCTCGAGCTTGACCGACTTCAGCGGCTCACCCGCCGGACGACCGGCCAGCGCGCGATCCATCAGCACGGCCACGACCGCGACCGCGTCATGATCGCCGAGCAGCTGCTCCGCCAGCGTCGTCATGTCGTCGGGCTGCGGCTGGCCGATGGCTTCGGTGAGCGCGGTGACGAGGTTGGCGCGATCGTGCGCCGTGACCGCGGCCGCGTCGGGCGGCGCCGTCCACGACAGCTTCAGGTGCGCGTCGCGGAAGAGCCGCTCGGCGCGCCGGCGCGCGCTCATCTCGACGATGAACGTGTTGATGCCCTTGTTGCCGGCGCGTCCGGTTCGTCCCGAGCGATGCGTCAGCGCCTCGGCATTTTCCGGCAGATCGGCGTGCACGACCAAGCCGACGTCGGGCAGATCGAGCCCGCGCGCCGCGACGTTCGTGGCCACGAGCACGCGCACTTTGCCGCGCCGCAACGCTTCGAGCGCCCGCGTGCGGTCTTCCTGCGCGCGATCGCCGGAGATCGCCGTCGCCGCGAAGCCGCGCGCCGTCAGCTGCGTGTGCAGCTCGCTGACGTTCTCGCGCGTGCGGCAAAAGACGATGGCGCGATCGTCGTCGGCCAGCCTGAGCACGTTCACGAGCGCCGCCAAGCGATCGCCGTCGGCGCACAAGTGCGCGACATGCGTAATGTCT
The DNA here is from genome assembly GCA_963785725.1 of uncultured delta proteobacterium. Classification (GTDB taxonomy): domain Bacteria; phylum Myxococcota_A; class Polyangia; order Palsa-1104; family Palsa-1104; genus JAQBQH01. The sequence goes on from CAWAWS010000026.1 coordinate 51,839, forward strand.
TCGTGCGCCTTCGGGCTGTTGCCGGCGGCGCCGCGCGGGTCGAGCGCCAGCGCGTCCTTTTGGAACTTGCGCGCCAGCGTGCGAATCCCCGGCGGCAGCGTCGCCGAGAACAAGAGCGTGCGCCGCGTCTCCGGCGTCGCCTGCAAGATGGTCTCGAGCCCTTCGCGAAAGCCGAGATCGAGCATCTCGTCGGCTTCGTCGAGCACGACCACTTCGATGCCCGACAGATCGAGCGCCTTGCGATCGATCAGGTCGACGAGCCGACCGGGCGTGCCGACGGCGATGTCGACGCCGCGCTTCAAGTTGCGCGCGTCCAAGCGCAGGTCGGTGCCACCGGTGAACGACACGATGCGCGCGCTCGTCCGGCCGAACAGCCAGCCGAGCTCGCGCTGCACCTGCGCCGCCAATTCACGCGTCGGCGCCACGACGAGCGCGCGCGCCTTGTCCTTCTGCTCGAACGTGTCGGTCTCGCCGAGCAGCTTCTTGCCGATGACGAGCCCGAACGCCACCGTCTTGCCCGAGCCCGTCTGCGACGAGACCAAGAGGTCGGCATCGGCCGCGCCGAGCACGCGCGCTTGCACCGGCGTCGGCTGCTTGTATTCCCGCTCGGTCAGGGCCGCGGCGAGAGATTTTGGGGCGCCCAACGCGGCGAAGTCGGCTGAATCGGGCTCACTACTTGTTGCAGTCACGGCGTCTAGATAGCACGCCGATGACGATCCGCGTCGAAATCCGCCGTTTTCGTCGTCATTTGCTCGTTGTTTGCGACGGAGCGGCGGAACGCGCTATGAAACTGGCCCATGGGACTCGCCGAGCTCGCGTTTCGCCTCACCGGATGGCGCACCGAAGGCGGTCCGCCGCCGGACGACCGCTTCGTGCTCATCGCCGCGCCGCACACGTCGAATTGGGACGCCGTCATCATGCTGGTGGCGGCGCGAATCTTCGGTTTGCCGCTGGCCTGGTTCGTCAAAGACGACTGGTTCAAGTTTCCGATGGGGCCGCTCATGCGTCGCTTGGGCGGCGTGCCCATCAATCGCAGCGCGCGCCACGGCGTCGTCGAGCAGGCGGTCGAACGGCTGCAGGGCGACGAGCCGCTCGCGTTGGCAGTGCCGCCCGAAGGCACGCGCGGCAAAGCGCCGCACTGGAAGACCGGCTTCTATCACATCGCCCGCGGCGCCAAGGTGCCGATCGTGCTCGCTTATCTCGATTACGGTCGCAAAGTGGCCGGCCTTGGTCCGGCGTTCGTGCCGACGGGAAACATGGAGGAGGACTTCAAGGTCTTCGCCGAGTTCTACAAGGATATCAAAGGCAAGCACCCGGAGCTCGCGGGCCCGATCGTGCCGCCGCCGGCCAAGACGTAGCCGCGCCGCTCACTTCACGAGCAGCGGCGTCACCCACGGCACCTCTTCGGCGTGCTGGTTGAGCCGCCGGGTCCATTCGTCGTCATCCAGCCGCTGATAATGCTCGGTCGTCAGCTCGTAGTAGGACGACACGTAGCCGCGGAACAGCTGCGGCCCATGGCTCGTGGGCAGCTCGATGACGATGAGCCGCGGCCGCCCGGTCGCCACGCTCAGGATCTTGCCGACCGGGTTGCCGTCGGCATCGGTGGGCTGCGTGTGCACGTCGGCGATGGTCGGTCGCTGCCACAGGACGTCGGAGCAATCGTAATAGAGGTCGGCGTACCAGCCGAGCGGCCGATACATCGGCGCGCAGCCGCCGCCTTGGACCTTGATCGAGACCGCCTGGTTCATGAAGTCGAGGTCGGCGAGCAGGAGCGGCTTGCCGTCGCGCTCGCGTTCGGCCATGGCGCCGAGGTGGGTCGTCACCGCGGCAAACTGGGCGAAGTAGTCCTTCATATGAGCGCGCAGCTCGGCGTGCGCGGCGTCGTTCGGCAGCGCCTCGACGAGCGCGGCGGCGTGGTGCGCCAGCTCCGTCATCGCGGCGAAGAACTGCGGATACGGATCGACGTAGGCATCGGGGAACTTGCACATCGCTTCGCCGGTGAAGGACTGCTTGGCGTAGAGGATCGTGTCGCGGCGCAGCTCGGCCCATGACGCCAGCTGCGACTGCAGGAGCCGCCGATTCCAGGCCTCGCCGCGCAACGGCCACGGCAGCTTGTTGCCGCAATCGGGCTGCGACAGGCCGCGCAGCGCCAAGAGCCATTCGTGACCGAGGCTGCCGTGCCAGAGCGCGTCGCCGGCGCTGTCGCCTTTGCGGGTGACGGCGGCGAGCGCGTCGTCGTAACGATACGCCTTCAGCTCGGGCGCCAGCAGCCGCTTCGCCTCCGGGTTGTGGAAGACGGCGGCGCCGACGTCGAGCGGGCTCGGCATCATCCGCTTCTGCGGCAAGGCGCCGTAGACGACCGAGGCGAGCACGTCGCTGTCGAAGACGTAGCGCTGACCGAGCGCGATGAAGCTGATGCTCTGCTGATCGGGCCGTTTCAGCTGCGACAGGATGTGTTGCTTCGCGGCGCGCTCGAAGGCGGCCGCCACGGCCGCGCCGTCGTCGCCATGCAGCGCGTCGAGGCCGGCGCGGAGGCCGGGGAACGACATCGAGTCGGGCGGACCGACGAAGCCGCCGAGCGTCCGATCGACCATCGTCCAAGCCTTCTGCGCGCGCGCCGAGAAGCAGCGCCGCAAGAGGCGCGCGGCGGCCAGTGCCCGCCGATTGACCTCCCACGGCTTGTCGCCTTCGCGCGTCGCCAAGAGCAGCTCCGTGCGTCCCAGCCACGTGAACGCGCGGAAATAGCGCTGCAGCCGCGGATCGTAAGTGTAGTGACCGCGCGGCTTGAACATCGACTCGTCGATCTTCATGGGCGCGCCGAAGAGCTCGATCGTCGCCGTGCCGGTGGCCTTGCGCAGCTGCGCGGCTAAGTCGAGCGCCGCGGCCGGCATCCCTGGCTGCGGCTTGGCCTCGAGCGCCACGGCGTCTTCGTCGAGCAGCGCCGCGGCGACGCCGAGGTAGAGCTCGAGGTCGGCGCGCGCCGTCGCGTCCGCGTCCTTGAACGTGGCCAGCCGCGCGCGCAGCTCGTCGACCAAGGTCTCGAGACTGTCGATGAGATAGGCGCGCTCGAGCTCGGCCAAGATGTCGTCGAACGACGCATGCAGCGCGTGCGCGATGGCGTCGGCCGTGAAATAGACCGGCTGATCGTGCTGGAAGATCTCGTTGTAACCGAGGTGGAAGCCGCCCGCTGACTGCGTGGGGTCGATGTAAAAGCCGTGCGCCGCGAGCGCGGCGCGCTGGGTGCTCGTCGGCTCGACGACGGGCCCGACGATGGCGCCGCGTGCGAGCGCGGACGACGACACGAGCACGGCCAGTGCGAGCGCAAATAGGCGTGGCATGGTCGGTTGTACGCAATCGATGGCACGTGAGCTTCCCTCGATTGCGTACGAAAGACGCGCGGTTGTGCGTCAGATCATGCCGATCGTTCGCCGCTGCTAGTGGCTTTGCAGGACGCGTCCTCAGCGATCGGTCAGGGCCGTGGCGGCGTGGCGCGCGAGCGCGGGCAGGGCGGCCTGCGCGGCGAAGTAGCCGCATAAGCCGTGTACGCCGCCGCCGGGCGGAGTCGCCGCCGAGCACAAGAAGATGCGCCGGTGCGGCGTGCGATAAGGATTCCAGCGCGCCACCGGCCGCGTGAACAGCTGCCCCAGATCGGCGACGCCGCCCGTGATCGCGCCGCCGACGTAGGTCGGGTTGTAGCGCTCGAAGTCGGCGGCGGTCATCGCGTGGCGCGCCAAGATGCGCTCGCCGAAGCCGGGCGCGAACCGCTCCAGCTGCCGCTCGACGACCGCCGTTTGATCGATCGTCGAGCCGTGCGGCACGTGGCAGTAGGCGTAACCCGTCTGCTTTCCGGCGGGCGCGCGGCTGGGATCGAGCGCGCTCTGCTGCACGACGAGCACGAACGGCCGCTCGGCGTGCTCGCCGCGCCACATTTGCCGCTCGCCGGCGGCGATCTCGTCGAGGGTGCCGCCGAGGTGCACCGTCGCGGCTTCGGCGACGGCGGGATCGCGCCAGGGGATCGGACCGTCGAGCGCCCAGTCGAGCTTGAAGACACCGGGGCCGTAGCGATAGCGACCGAGACGACGCACGTAGCCGGGCGGCAAAACCGGGCCGGCGATGGCGGCGAGCTGCGCCGGGCTCAAGTCGAAGAGGTAGGCGCGCGCCGGCGGCAAGTCGGCGAGCGTGCGCACCCAATGGCCGGTCTCGACGCGACCGCCGAGCGACGTGAGGAGGCTCGTCAAGGCGCGCGCGATGGCGACCGAGCCGCCTTGCGCGACGGGCCAATCCTCGACGTGACCGGTCATGCAGAAGATGAGGCCGAGCGCCGCCGTCAGCTTGTTCTCGAGCGGCTGGATGGCGTGTGCGGCGCAGCCGGCGAACAGCGCCCGCGCGCGCTCGCCCGAAAAGCGCGCCCGCGCCAGGCCAGTCGCCGAACGCAGCGCTTGCAGGCCGAAGCGGAGCATGCGCCAGGGATGGCGCGGCAGCTGGAGTGGCGCCAGGAATCGGCGATGAGCGCGTGCGGATCCTGCAGGAGCGGCGTCATGAGGCGGCGGTAGGCGTCGGCGTCGGGGCCGAGCGCGCGCGCCGTCTCGTCGAGCGACCGCTGCAGAATGACGGCCGGCTCACCGTCGAGCGGATGGGCCACCGAGACGCGCGATTGGCGCCAGACGAGCCCGTGCTCGGCGAGCGGCAGCGTGCGCCAATAGGGCGACAGGATGCCCATCGGGTGGCAGCCCGAGCAGACGTCGTGATGAAAGCCGGGCAGCGTCAGCTCCGCCGTGCGCGTGCCGCCGCCGAGGTCGGCGTGGCCTTCGAGCACGAGCACCGACGCGCCCTTTTGCGCCAGCGCGATGGCGGCGCTCAAGCCGTTGGGGCCGGAGCCGATGACGACGACGTCGGGATCGCCGCTCACGCCGTCGCCTTCGTGGGGTGACCGCCGGTCGTCCACGGCTGCGCGGCGCGCAAGTCGTCGACCGAGAGCGCGCCACTCGCGACTCGACCGCTGGCGGCGTCGACGATGCGCCAGGCGAGCGTGCGCGACAGGAGCGGCTCGGGCTCGACGAAGATGCAGCGCAGCTCGCCCGGCTCGAACCCGCACTGCGCTTGCAGCGCCGTCAGCAGCTGCTCGTTGTGCAGGTGGCCGTCGCCGAAGTTCCAGCCGAGCGCCAGGCCGGCGACAATCTCACCGTCGAGCCATTCGTAGTCGGGCAGGGCGTCGACGGCTCTCGGGACCAGAATGCGGCAGCGCGCGTCCATGCAGATGCATCATGCGGAACCCGAATACCATGCCGACGAGGCCGACGGCGGTGGCGCGGCTGTAGACGCGATCGAGCTGGTCGTACACCCAGGCGGCGGACGTCGTGAGGCGCGCGAGCTTGCGGTAGGACTCGCCGCGGAAGAGCCAGATCGAATAGGGCCAATTGCCGGCGTAGTAGCGCATGGCGAGCAGGAACGAGATGCGCGCCGGCCAAAGATTGCCCGCCAGCGGTATGATGATGAGCATCATCATTAGGAAGGCGGCGAGCGGCGGCGGTCCAATCGCCAAGAGCGAGACGTCGGGATGGGCCCAGAAGAGGGCGAAGCCGCCGTAGACCATCATGACGTTCCACTCGAGCGGCACGCCCATCGGCACGTTGCTGGTGATGTAGCCGTGCAGCGCCAGCATCATGGCGATGGCGACGATGGGCGGCGTGCCGAGCGGCGTCAGCAAAAAGGCGATGGGCACGCCCATCTCGAGCGCGGTGCCGACGTGCGCCAGCCACGTCGCCAGCGTCGAAGGGCGCAGATCGTGTGGGTAGTTCCGATACATGCGGCGGCGCAGCCACGGAAAGCGCGTGAGCGGGCCGTTGCTCGTCATGACGCAGACGACGGTGGGGAAGTGGTGGTTGAGCTTCGAGAAGCCGGCCCAGAACCAGAGCGCGAGCTGCACCGCTTTGGCGCCGGCGATCCAGGTTCGTCGCGAACGCAGCGCCACGATCGTGACCCAGTAGTGCTCGGCGCGCGCGGCGAGGAAGATGGTCTTGTCGCAGAGGCCGAGGAGCGGGATCAGCAGCGCCAGCGGCCACAGCTCGTGCGCGCTCAGCGTCGGCGCGACGAGCGCGCGCACGGCCGCCGCGACGAGCGCGGCGTAGAGCAGCACGTCGACGACGGTGCGGCGCATGCCGCCGACGAGCGGCAAGCCGTGGCAACAGCGGCAGCTTGGTCGTCCCCGGGCGCAGGAAGTAGAGAAAGCCGCCGATGGGCGGCAGATAGCGGCCGGTGAGCGGACCGGAGCCGCAGCCGAAGCCGAGCACTTCGAAGAGGACGCTCCAGACGATCGCCTTCTCGAACGCCAGCGGCAGGAGCCACCAGGCGGCGATGGTCGAGACGCCGCCGAGCGACGGGCTGGTGCGACAACAGAGGAGCCAGCCGCCGACGTACAGCGCCATCTTGAGCGCGTAGAACGCGTAAGCGCCGAGCGGCGTTCCGTAGCCTTGCAGCGCCCACGCTTCGCAGACTTGCCGACCGCGCTCCGCGAGTGGCGCTTTGACCCACGCCAGCGGATCGTACGGCGGCGGCGTCGGATCGAGCAGGCCCATGCGGTCACTATATCCTCGTGCCGTCGCCTTTGCGTCGCGCGGGTTGCCGCGATGCGCTCGTTGCGCCTATCCTTTGCGCAAATGCTCTACCTGAGGCTGTATCTGGAAGGGGTTCGGCGCGCGTTTCGCGGCATCGGCAAGAGCCCGTGGACGCTGGCGCTGCCGCTCATCTACGCCGCCGCGCTCATCGCGGCGTCGATCTTGGTGGGCCCGCTCGGCGGGACGGTGGGCGGCTTCATCCTCGGCATCGTCCTCGACATGCTGACGAGCTCGCTGCTCTATTTCGTCGCGCAGGCGGTGCAGCTGACGCCGTCCAAGCCGCGCGAGCTGAAGCAGAGCGTGCTCGCGTTCTTCTGGCCCGTCGTCAGCTTCGGCTTCATCTACTGGCTCGCGTCGATGGTCATCACCGGCGCGCTCAAAGAGCAGCCCAACGGCGACAAGATCGGCTTGGCGATCTTCGGCGTCGTGGTGGTGCTCTTGAACGTCGTGCCCGAAGTCATCTATCAAAAGACGCCCGGCGACGCCGGTATTGGTCGCGGCATCGGCATCATCACCGAGAGCATCAAGTTCATTCAGACGCACTGGATCGAGTGGCTGATCCCGAACATCGTGATTCTCGTCGGTTTGTACGAGCTGGAGCTGCTGCTGGCGCGGCTGCCGTTCGGCCTCTTCTTCATGCCGTTGACGGGCGTCCTGTTCTACGTCGTCTTCGTCATTCGCGGCTGCCTGTTCAACCTCATCGACACGACGACGCCGTATCAGCTCAAGCTGCGCTACGGCAAGAAGTAAACGGCTGTTTACTTAGGCTGGGGCTCGTCGACGCGGCCGTCGGGATGGCGCGCGAAGCGGCCGCGCTCGGCGCCGTGCACGGGCCCGTCGGACGGCCAGGGCCAGCCGCCGAAGCGCGTCCGCCGGAAGTCGGCGAAGGCCTGCTCGAGCTCGGCGCGGCTGTTCATGACGAACGGGCCGTGCTGCGCCACCGGCTCGGCCAGCGGACGGCCCTGCAGGAGTAGGAGTTGGCTCGGCGCGGCGCCGTTGACGAGCGACACGGCGACGGTGGGATCGAGGCGCAAGGCGACGTTGCCGGTGACGGCCTTGCCGGCGACGGTGAGCGCGTTGCCGGCGAAGTAATAGAGCGTGCGTTCGCAGCCGGCGGCGGCGGCCGGCAGCGTCCACTCGGCGCCGGCGTCGAGCGCGATCGTCCAGATGGCGACGTCGGCGCGCGGGTCGGCGGCCCACGACTTGGGCGGCGGCGGCGGCGGGGCGACGTCGGCGAGCGCGCCGGCGACGATGGTGACCGTCGTTTGGCGGCCGGCGCCGTCGGCGAAGACGCGCACGGGGATGGTCTCGCGCCACAACATCGAGAAGTGCGGCGCGACCAGCTTATTTGCGCGCGGCAAGTTGAGCCAAATCTGAAACAGCTCGAGCGGATTGCCGGCGTCGCGACGCAAGAGCGGGAACATCTCGGCGTGCACGATGCCGCCGCCGGCGGTGAGCCACTGCGCGTCACCGGCGCCGAAGCGCGCCGCGGCGCCGAGCGAGTCGGAGTGGTCGATGACGCCGCGCCGCACCAGCGTCACGGTCTCGAAGCCGCGATGCGGATGGCCGGGAAAGCCGGGGACGACGTCGCCGTGATACATGCGCCAGCCGTCTTTGCCGGCGAAGTCGTTGCCGATGCGACGGCCGGCCAGCGACGCCGTCGGCGGCGCCAAGCGCGCGTCGCCGGCCGGATAATCGTCGACGTGATGCACGCAGACGAGGAACGGATCGACCGTCTGCCACGGAAAACCGAGCGGCTCGATGGCCAACAATGCCGGGCGCGCCATGGTCAACCTCGCCGCTTCCCGGGAGAGCTCGGCGCGTCCGACAGTGACAGGTCGACCTTCGGCATACAGCCATCGTGGGTCTGCGCGCGGCGTGGCGCAAGAGGCGGCTGACGAGCGCGAGTCGTAAAGCTACTTGACGACCGGCACTTGGCGCGGATCGCCGGCGCGCGCCGCGGCCAATCCCGCTGCGACGCCCGCGCCGTATTCCTGATCGGCGTGCTGGAAATGGGCCAATTGACGCTTTTGAATGTGCGTCGGGCACCGACTTCATCGCGCCCACGATATTGCGCACCAACAATGCGCGCTGCTCGCGGCTCATCAGCCGGTAAAGGTCACCCGCTTGCGAGTAATAGTCGTCGTCGTCGCGATGATTGTAGCGATTGACCGCGCCCGACAGCGTCAAGGGCGGCGTCGCACCGTCGTCGAGCGTGCGCACCTCGTCGAAGCTGTTGGGATGATAGTTGGGGCCGCTGCCGCCGTTGCCGTCGAGACGCAGCCCGCCGTCGCGATGATAATGGCGCACTTCGTTATGCGGCTTATTGACGGGGATTTGATGGTAGTTGACGCCCAAACGATAACGATGCGCATCGGCGTAGGCGAAGAGGCGGCCTTGCAGCATGCGATCGGGCGAAAAGCCCAAGCCGGGCACGACCGCCGACGGCGCGAACGCCGCTTGCTCGACGTCGGCGAAGTAGTTGTCGGGGTTGCGATTGAGGACGATCTCGCCCACTTCCATACGCGGATAGTCCTTATGCGACCACACTTTGGTGACGTCGAATGGATTGACATTGGCGTTGATCGCCTCCGCTTCCGGCATGACTTGAATGAACATCGTCCAGCGCGGATGATCGCCGCGCTCGATGGCCTCGAAGAGATCGCGCTGCGCATGATCGGGATCGCTGCCCGCCAGCTCCAGCGCTTTGCTCCGGCGATAGATTGCGAATGCCTTGCACTGGTCTTGAAGTGATATTTCACGAAGAAGCGCTCGTTCGTTGGCGTTGATCATGCTGAAGGTGTGGCTGCCGAAGCCGTCCATGAAGCGATAGCCGTCCGGGATGCCGCGATCCGAGAACAGGATCGTCACTTGATGCAGCGACTCCGGATGCGGCGACCAGAAGTCCCACTGCATGGTCGCGTCTTTGAGTGCGTCTGCGGATGACGCTTTTGCGTATGCACGAAGTCGGGAAACTTCGACGGATCGCGCAAGAAGAAGACCGGCGTATTGTTGCCGACCAGATCCCAAATACCCTCCTCGGTATAGAACTTGATTGCAAATCCGCGCGGATCGCGCTCGGTGTCGGCCGATCCCGCTTCGCCGCCGACCGTCGAGAAGCGAATGAACAGGGGCGTCTTCTTGCCAATCGTGTCGAATAGCTTGGCCTTGGTGTACCGCGTGATGTCGCGCGGTGACGTCAGCTCGCCGAACGCGCCCGATCCTTTGGCGTGCACGACGCGCTCGGGGATGCGCTCGCGATTGAAGTGCGCGAGCTTCTCGAAGAGGTGAAAGTCTTCGAAGACGATCGGTCCGCGCGGGCCGGCCGTGAGCGAGTTCTGATTGTCGGAGACCGGAACGCCATTCGCCGTCGTCAGATATTTAGTCGACAAGAACTCCTCCTTTTCGTGACAGGTGCGAATGAGCTGCGATTAAAGACATTGCGCGCGCGCTTGCAGTAAGGCGGCGACGTCGTGGCGGCCGAACATGACGGCGAAGCCGTGCGCGTCGACGCCGGCGGCGTTCTTGGCCGTCACATCGGCGCCGGCGTCGAGCAGCCTGCCGATGATGGAGAGGTGGCCTTTGAAACAGGCGCCCATCAGCACCGAGTTGCCGCCGTCGTCGGCGCTGTTGGGATCGGCGCCGGCGGCGAGGAGGCGGTCGAACGCGGCGGCGCTGCCGCTGTAGGCCGCGAGCATGAGCGCCGAATAGCCGCGCGCGTCGCGGGCGTCGAGCGCGGCGCCGGCGGCCAAGAGGCGCTCGATCGTGGCTACGTCGTCGGCTTTGGCGGCGCTCCACAGCGTCGCCGGCAGGTCCATGGTCTTCTTGTATTCGTCCCAAGTCGTCATGTCGTCTCCCTTCGCTTACGCAGGAGAAGATCGCGCACCTCGGGCGAAGGCTCCAATACATCGTGCCGCGATTGGCGATAGGCTGAGGCTATCGGCGGACGAGCTTGCCGACGACGCCGGCGAGCACGGCGGCGACGGCGCGCAACGCCGGTGCGCTCGGCGCCGTCGCGCGCCACACCAGGCACAGCGTGCGCGACGGACCACGCGCGCCGAACGAGCGGAGGGCGAGGCCGCGCGCGCGATTCTCGGTGGCGACGGCGATGGCGGGCAAGAGCGTGACGCCGGCGCCGCCGGCGACCATCTGCGCCAGCGTCGACAAGCTGGTGGCGCGCACGCTCGCTTCGTCGGCGCCGACGCGCTGGCACACGGCGAGCGCTTGATCGCGGAAACAGTGCCCGTCGTCGAGCAGGAGGACGGTCTCGCCGTCGAGCTGCTGGGGCCGCGCCGCCGCTTCGCTCTTGGCCAGGCGATGGCCGGGCGGCAGCGCCAGGTAGAACGGGTCGCGGCCGAGCGGCGCCTGCTCGAGATCGCCCAAGTCGGACTCGGCGGCGACGATGCCGGCCTCGAGCTCACCGGCGGCGATGCGCGCGAGGATGACGCGCGTCTTGTCCTCGATCCAGCGCAGCTGCAGCCGTGGAAACTGCGCGCGCAGCGCGCGGCGCGGCTTCCGGCAAGAGATAGGGTGCGATCGTCGGCAGGATTCCGACGTGCAGCGTGCCGGCCAGCGGATCGCGCACGCGCTCGGACGTGGCCACGAGGTCGTCGGCCTCGCGCAGCGTGCGGCGCGCGCGTTCGAGCACGGCCGCGCCCGCTTCGGTGACGACGACGGCGCGCGGCAGACGCTCGAAGAGGCGCACGCCCAGCGTCTCCTCGAGCTGCGCCACCTGCGCCGACAGTGACGGCTGCGCGACGGCGCAGACCTCGGCGGCGCGGCGGAAGCTGCGGTGCTCGGCGACGGCCAGCGCATACTGCAGCTGGCGCAGCGACAGCGGGTGAGGCGACCAACGGCTCATAGGACGAGCCTATCGCACTTCGCGGCTGATGCGACTTTGGGCTAACGGTTGCGACGGGCGCTATTGGTTCGACTGCGCGGCCACCAGCTGGCGATAGGCGCCCGACCGCGCCATCAGCTCGTCATGCCGCCCAGACTCGACGACGCGCCCTTGATCCATGACCAAGATGAGATCGGCCCGCTGCACCGTGCTCAGCCGGTGCGCGATGACGACGCGCGTGCACTGCAACGCCGCCAGCGCCGCGTGGATGTGCGACTCGGTCACCGAATCGAGCGCGCTCGTGGCTTCGTCGAGCAGGAGCACCGCCGGCTTGCGCACGAGCGCCCGCGCCAGCGCCAGTCGCTGCCGCTGCCCGCCCGAGATCGACTCGCCGCGATCGAGCAGGAGCGTGTGATAGCCCATCGGCATGGCCACGATGTCGTCGTGAATCTGCGCCACTTTCGCCGCCGCGATGATGGCGTCCATCGACAGCGACGGGTCGGAGAGCGCGATGTTCTCGCGAATGCTGGCGCCGAACAGGTGGTGCGATTGCGTCACGATGCCCATCTGCTGGCGCAGCGAACGAAAATCGAGCTCGCCCAGCTCCACGCCGTCGAACAGGATCTTGCCTGCCGTCGGGCGATAGAGGCCGATGAGCAGGTGCGCCATCGTCGTCTTGCCCGCGCCCGAACGGCCGACGACGGCCACGAACTGGCCCGGCTCGACCGTGACCGACACGTCCTGCACGACGAACGGCGCCAGCGCGCCATAACGGAAGGACACGCGATCGAGCACGATGCTGCCCGACAGCCGATGCGTCCGCCGTGCCGCCGACTCCTGCTCGGGCGGCGTGTCGAGCACGTCGTTGAGCCGCTCGAGATAGCGACCCATCAGCTCCAGCTGCAGCGCGGTGTCGACCAGCTTCGACAGCGGATAGAGGAAGCCGACGGCCAGCGCGTCGAACGCCAGCATCGCGCCGAGCGACAGCTTGCCCGAGAGCACCAACATGGCGCCGATGGCCAAGATGCACAAGGGCGAGCCGAGGCGCAGCGCCGACGTCACCGCCTCGACGGTGATGCCGAGCCGGCCGCGCTCGAGCGACGCGTTGAGCACGTCGACGAACAGCCCCGACCAGTGCGACACCGCGCGATGCTCGGCGCCCATCGACTTCAGCGTCTCCATGCTCGTCAGCATCTCGACTTCGTAGCTCTGCGACTTGGACTCGATTTGCAGGCTGCGCGCCGCCAAGTCGCGCTGTTTTCGCCGCGAAAAGAGGTAGACGAGCACGTTGGCGAAGCCGAAGCCGATGACGAGCGCGGCCATGAGCGGGCTCATCACCAGCATGACGACGAGATAGAGCGTGACCAAAAAGCCGTCGAGGATGCCGGACAAGACGCCCGACGTCAGCATCTCGCGCACGGTGGCGTTGGAGTTGAGCCGCATCATGAGATCGCCGGCCGAGCGCAGCTGAAAGTAGGAGTAGGGCAGCCGCGTCAGGTGATCGAGGAAGCCGAGCGTCATGCGCGCGTCGACGAGCGTGCGTAAATGCAGCAGCAGATGGCCGCGCACGAGCGTCGCCACGAAGTCGAAGACGAGCATGCCGCCGACGGCCGCGCAGAGGACGACGAGCAGGCGTTCGTCGCTGCGCGGCACCACTTTGTCGACGAGCTGCGCCGTCAAGAGCGGCACCGCCAGCGCCGCCAGCTGCACGATGAGCGACGTGACCAAGATGCGCGGCAAGAGGCCCGAGCGACCGAGCACCGAGCGCACCGTCGGCCACAAGCGGCTCTTGGAGCGCTCTTGCGGCATGAAGCCCTCGCCGGGCTCGAGCAGCAGCGCCACGCCGGTGAACTGCTTGCCGAACTCGCTCATCGGCACGCGCCGGCGGCCGGCGGCCGGATCGACAATCTCGACGCTGTCCTTGCGCAGCTTCTCGAAGACGACGAAGTGGTTGAACGACCAATGCAGGATCGTGCCCGGATCGATGAGCTCGAGCTGGTCAATCTCGACCTTGACCGCGCGGCCACGCAAGCCGTAGAGGCTGGCGGCGTCGAGCAGCGTGAGCGCGTTGACGCCGTCGCGGTTCACGGCGCAGGTCTCGCGAATCTCCTCGAGCGGCACCTCTTTGCCGAAGTAGCCGAGCACCATCGTCAGGCAGGCGGCGCCGCACTCGGTGCCGGCGAGCTGCTGCACGAGCGGGATGCGCCGCCCGCGCCGGCCGAGCCGTTTGAGCTCGGGATAGCGCTCGGGCAGCGGCGCGTCGCCCGCGTCCCCATCGACCGCATGTTGCGGCGTGCGTTCAGTTGCCATCGTTCACGAATCCGCGCAGACCAGGGACGAGCGCCGTCGCGACGCGCTGGCTGCGTACGCGCGCCTCGGCGCTGCCGGGCAGCCCCTCGTAAAAGCGCAAGGTCTTGTCGTCGTTGACGAAGGTGTGCGCCGGCAAGCTCGCCTTGACGAGCACGACCGGGCCTTCGATGACCGTCGCGTCGCCCAACTCCTGGCCCAAGTAGCGCTTGGCTTCGGCCGGGCCGACGACGTCGTCGCCGACGCTGTCGATGCTGAGGTGCTCGAGCGCGTGCGGAAAGCCGGCCAAGCGCAACACCAGCGGCTGACCGACGGCGATGAGCGGACGATAACGGCCGGGCAGGAAGGCGACGACGACGAAGCGCGCGTCATCGCCGACGAGCGACAGCGCCAAGTCGCCGGCCGCCAGCAGCTGTCCCGGCCGAATGCGCACGTCGCTGACGACGCCGGCGCGCGGCGATCGCAGCGAGCGCTCGGCCACGCGCGCCTCGGCCTGCTCCTTTTGCGCGCGCAAGGAGGTCAACGCCTGACGCACGCCGGTGTCGCCGGGATCGCGCAGCAGCTTGATGAGGTTGCCCTCGATCTCGCCCTTCAACACCGTCAGCTCGGCCTGCTCTTGCGCCATGTAAAAGCGCACCAGCAGCTGTCCCGCTTGCACGTGCTGGCCGGGCTGCACCTCGACGGACGCGACGGTGCCGGGCGCGGTGGCGGTCAGGTCGGTGCGGCCTTCGACGCGCACAATCGCCGGCCCCGTGGCCCACTCGCCGACGCTGGCGAAGACGCAGAACGAGACGGTGCCGGCGATGACGAGGACCAAGATCACGTAGGCCCAGCGCGTCCAGTTGGGGGACAGGTGCAAGAGCTCACCGTTGCCGCCGTTGTCGTCGAGCGCCGATAGAGCCGCCTTGCGGAAGATGCCGCTCTGCTCGCGCGGGCGCTCCGTCGTCTCGTCGGTCGAGCTGTCGTCGTGGGTCGCCGGCATGTCAGCGCGCCTGCGCCCGTTCGCCTTCGTCGTCGAGGGTGACGCGCCCGACCATGCCGTCGGACAGCTTGGCGAGCACGGCCGCCGGCGCTTCGACGCGCCCGACGGCGAAGATGACGCGCGCCGCGGTGTCGACCTCCGGCGCCACGCTCTCGACGCGGATGGGCAGCGGACGGGCGAGCGACTTGACCGTCAGCCAGGCGCGCATGCCGGCGCTGACGCGACCCGCGCTCTCCTCGGTCACGGCGAAGCGCACGCGCGCGTCACGCGAGCCGAGCAGGCGCACCACCGGTCGCGTCGGGCCGGCCATCGCGCCGGCGTCGACGTAGCGCTGCGCGACGACGCCATCGAAGGGCGCGCGCAGCCGGGCGTCGGTGACGAGCGTGCGCAGCTCGTCGACGCGCGCCTTCTTGTCGAGCACCATCACCCGCGCGTTCGAGATTTCCTCGACCGAGAGCACGCCTTCGGCCAAGCCCGACCGGCGCTTCAGGCGCTCGCGCGCGTCGGCGAGCGAGGCTTCGGCCAGCGCCAGCGCCTGTCGGGCGGCGCGCGTGTCGAGCTCGGCCACGACGCCGCCGCGCACCACGTGATCGCCGGGCTTGACCTTCACCGCCAAGAGGCGCCCGTCGATCTTGGGCGCCAGCTCGACCGATTCGCCGCTCAAGACGACGCCGAGAAAGTCGGCGTGCACTGCCGCCGCGGCCGTCTCCGTCGGGTCGATGGTCGCATTGGGCGGCGTCGTCGGCGGCGCGGCGGTCGTGGGCGGCGCGTGCGCATGCGGCGGACGCGTCAACAGGCCGGCGAGCGCGCCCAGGCCGACGACTGTCACCATCGCAAATAGGACCGAGAGACGCACCAAAGGCACCGTAGCAGACGGAAGGGCGCGCGTCATAGCTGACCCGTCGCCGCCAAGAGCGCGGCCTCGGCTTCGGCCGTGGCCACCGACGCGTCCATCAAGTCGCCCTCGAGCTGCGCCAGATCCGTCTGCGCCAGCAGCATCTCGACCAGCAGCGCCTCGCCGACCAGGTAGCGCTTGGACAGGAGCTCGAGCGCCCGCCGGGCCGAGGCCACGGCGTCGGCGACCAGCGTCTTGCGTTCGAGCGCGGTGCGCAGCCGGCCGTGCGCGCTCTGCACGTCGGCGCGCACCTGATAGCGCGTGCGCTCGACGTCGAGCCGGGCGCGATCGCGCAGGAAGCCGGCGTCGCGCACCGCCGTCCACGTCGACAGCGTGTCGAAGAAGATCCAATCGACGCGTACGCCCGCGAACGCCGTGAACACCAGTTGCTCGTTCGCCTCCGCCAGCGAGTGCACTTCGGCCGACGTGCCAAAGTAATCCTGGTTCCCCAGCGTCGCCTGGCCGAACAGCGAGACCTGCGGCCAATAGCCGCCTTTGGCCGCCCGCACCGCCTGCACCTGCGCGTCGACGATCGCGCCGCGCGCCTGCAGCTCCGGCCGCTGCCGCTCGGCCGCGTCGAGCGCCTGCGGCAACGGCGGCAGCGGCGGGGCGTGCGCCGCCGGATCTTCGCTCAGCGCGAGCGGCTCCTCGACTTGCAGCGCCGCGCCCAGCTGCGCCCGCGCCACCAGCTGCTGCGATTCGATGGCGTTGACCGTCTCCGCCTGCCGCATGCTCGAGACGTGGGCGCGCTCGTAGTCGACCTGCGGCGCGATGCCCGCCGACACGCGCGTCTTGGCCGCGCGCTCGATGGCTTGCGTCCGATCGAGCGCGCGCCGCGCCACTTGCAGCGCCAGCTCGGCGCGGCGCACCTCCCAATAGGCGTTGGCGGCGTCGAGCCCGATGGCGTTGAGCGCGGCGCGGCGGCCGGCCTCGCTGGCGCGCTCGTTGGCGCGCGCGCCGGCCAGGTGCGCCTCGACGGTGAAGCCGCTCCACACCGGGACGGTCAGGTTCGCCGTCAAGGCGTAGGGATGCGACTCGATGGGACACTGCGACGACGGCGGTGGATTCGGCATCGACGGCGACGTCGCGGTGTCGAGCCCGCACACGACCTGCGCGCTCAGGCCGGTGCTACGATAGACGCCGGCCTGCTCGTTGAAGGTCGCCTCCAGCGTCAAATGGGCGCGCTCGAGCTTGGCGCGCAAGCGTGTTCAGCTCCGCGCGGCGCATATCGACTTCGGCCTGGCCGACTTCGGCGCGACGACCGCGCGCCAGCGCGATGGCGTCGGCCAGCGACAGCTGCCGATCGGCGCGCGCCGGCGCCGTCACGGCCAGCAGCGCGGCAATCCCGAGGGTGCGACGAACCATGGCGCCATATGAGCACACTCGGCGCGCCCGGGCGCGTAACAGCGCTCACTGGATCAGGAAAAAACGCAATCGCATTCGTGGCTTGGCGAGCTACAGCAGGGTGGCGAGCGGTGGCGCCGGAGGCTACTTTTGCGCCGTCTCCAGCTGCTCCCAGCGCTTGGTGACGTCGAGCGCCTCGCCGGTCTCCAGGAACGTCTTCAGGCTCGACAAGATCGCCGGCCAGCCGCTCTGGATGCGCCCATCGACGCTCGAGCCGGGCTCGTAGGCTTCGTGCACGACCGTGAGCTTGACGTTCTTGGGCCCGGCGGCCTCGATCGAGAACGTCACCTTCGTGGCCGGCGGCGACGCCGCGCCCGCGGGCACGCGAAGGCCCCAGCGCAGCACGAGCTTTTGCGGCTTGTCGACCTCCAACACCTGCAGCTGCGCCATGTCGGGATCGCCGTTGCGCTTCTTGAAGTCGACGATCGAGCCCACCTTCCAGTCGGACTCGATGGCGCGGCCGGCCCAATATTCCTGCGTGAAGCGTTTGTCTGTCAGCGCCTCCCACAGTCGCTCCGCCGTCGTGTTGATATAGGTGACATACACAAAATCAGGCTTCGTCATCGTCATCCTCCAGTCCACGTTTCAACGCCGCCAGCGCGCGTAGGCGGCTCTTCTCGTACTTCCCGATCCAGCGCTCGTAGATTTCGCCGATCGGCACCGGGTTGAGATAGTGCAGCTTCTCGCGTCCGTTCTTGACGGTGACGACGAGCCGCGCCGCTTCCAGCAGCGCCAGATGCTTGGTCACCGCCTGCCGGCTCATCGCCACATGCGCACACAGCGCGTGCAACGTCTGACCGTTCTCTTCGAACAGCCGATCGAGGAGCTCGCGCCGCGTGGCATCGGCGAGCGCCTTGAAGACGTCGTCCACGAGCCCAGAATGGCAACCAAATAGTTGCCTGTCAACTGGGGTCTATCGAACGTGCGATAAGGAAGCGGGCGTAGGCGTTAGAGCTTCTTGAGGACTTCGAGCGATTCGGCGACGTGCTGCTTGACGCGCAGCTGCGAGCGGAAGACGTGGCGCACGATGCCCGACTTGTCGATGATGAACGTCTCGCGGCCGGCCAACACGCCCAGCGTCGACTTGACGCCGTATTGCGCGCGCACTTTGCCGCCTTCGTCGGTGACGAACTGCATCGGCAGGTTGTGCTTGCCGGCGAACTGCTGATGCGACGCCAGCGAGTCGCTGCTGATGCCGATGACCTCGGCGCCGGCGGCCACGAAGTCTTCGTAGGCGTCGCGGAAGCTGCACGCTTCGACGGTGCAGCCGGGCGACGAGTCCTTCGGGTAAAAGAAGAGCACGACGTTCTTCTTGCCGACGAAGTCGGACAGCTTCAGCTCGCCGCCGCGCAACGCCGGCAGCACGAACTCGGGCGCTCTTTGACCGACCGCGATGCTCATGACTCGACCACGAGCTTGACGTCGATGTTGCCCTTCGTCGCCAGCGAATATGGGCAGACGCCGTGCGCGGCTTCCATGAGCGCCTTGGCCTCTTCGGGCGTGCGGCCGGCTATCTTGCCGTGCAGCTCGACCGACAGGCCGAAGCCGCCCGCGTCCGTCTTGTTGAGCGTGACGTGGGCCGTGATGTGCGCGTCCTCGACCGGCTTGTGCTGCATGCGCGCCACCAGGCGCAGCGCGCTCTCGAAGCAGGCGGCGTAGCCGGCCGCGAACAGCTGCTCCGGATTCGTCGCCTGGCCGCCCGGGCCGCCGAGCGACTTCGGCATCGCCAGCGCCAGATCGAGCGCCGGATCGTCCGCGTGAATCTTTCCTTCGCGCCCACCATGGGCCGTGACGATGGCGGTATAGAGCGGTGTCATGAGGTCTTCTCCTTTTGCGCGCCGTCGGCGCGCGTCGCTTCCAGTAGCCGCAAGAGCTCGCGGCGAAGACGAGCCAGCTCCGTGACGGAGAGGCCCATTTTACAGACCATCGACTGCGGAATCTGCTTGGCCGACCGCTTGAGCCGCTTGCCCGCCGTCGTCAGCCACACGCCGACGACGCGTGCATCCTCGGCCGAGCGCCGCCGTTGCACGAGCCCGGCCGTCTCGAGGCGCGTCACGAGAGGCGTCAGCGTGCCCGAGTCGAGCATCAGCCGCTCGCCCAGCCGCCGCACCGACGCGCCGTCGGTCTCCCACAAGACCAGCAGCACCAAATACTGCGGATACGTGATGCCGAGCGGCGCCAACAGCGGCTGATACAGCTGCACCACCGCCCGACTGGCGCCATAGAGCGCGAAGCAGAGCTGGTGGTCCAGCTTGAGCCACTCGTCCTCGTGATCCGGCGGCGCCATGTCCATAGGATGTCGCGCTCGATTGAATCGTTTGCAATTAAATTGTGTAAAATCTAATTTCGTCAGCTGCCGAGAAACACGTAACGGGCGGAGTAGGGCACGCGCGTGACGCGGTCGGCGTGGGCGGCGTCGCAGCCGTCGGCCGGCGCTTTTCCGCCTTGGGTGGCGAGGCGTTGCACGAAGCGGACGGCGCCGAGGACGCCGGCGCCGTGGTGCTCTTTGACCGACAGGAGCAGCCACGGGATGGCGGCGGCGTCGGGCGCGTCGGCCTTGGTGACGAGCGCGCCGACGATCTGGCTGCCGTCGCGCCATTCCCACGTCGGTCCGGCGAAGTGGCGGCCGAGGCGCTGGCCGTTCGCGTCGTTCAAGACGGCGTCGGGGCCGCGCAAGGTCCAGGCGAAGGCGCCGTCTTTGCCGGCGGCGCAGACGTAATCTTGCGTGCCGGTGGCGTCGGCGGCGACGACGATGCGCGTGCCGGCGGGCGCGGCGAGGGCCGCGGGCGCGACGCTCTCGACGCGCGTGGCCGCGCAGCCCGCCAAGAGTGACAACTGCATGACAGCGACGGTGGCACGGCGCAGGCGCGGCATGCGCGAACCATATCATGCGCCCGCGGCGGAGTTGGCTCGGACCCTAAGGCGCGCGCAGCTTGAAGCGCTGAATCTTGCCCGTCGCCGTCTTCGGCAGCTCGGCCACGAACTCGATCCAGCGCGGGTATTTGTACGGCGCCAGCCGCGTCTTGACGAACGCCTTGAGCGTGTCGGCGAGCGCGTCGCAGGCGTCGTCGGGCCGGCGCAGGCGCACGAACGCCTTGGGCTTGACGAGCCCGTCCTGGTCGGCGCTGCCGACGACCGCCACTTCGAGCACGCTGTCGTGCGCGCTCAGCGCCGACTCGACCTCGAACGGCGAGACCCAGATGCCGCCCACTTTGAGCATGTCGTCGGCGCGCCCGCAGTACGTGTAGTAGCCGTCGGCGTCGCGGCTGTAGCGATCGCCGGTGCGCGTCCACGGGCCGTGGAACGTGCGCGATGCTGCGGGCGCGCTGGTTGTAGTAGCCGTGCGCCGCCGACGGGCCGGCCACCCAGAGCGCGCCGTCGTCGCCGTCGGCGGTCGGCTCGCCGTCGTCGTCGCGCAGCTCGAGCGTGTAGCCGGGCACGGCGCTGCCGGTCGTGCCGTAGCGGACCTCGCCGGGGCGGTTGGAGAGGAAGATGTGCAGCATCTCGGTCGAGCCGATGCCGTCGAGGATGTCGACGCCGAAGCGCGCGCGCCAGCGCTCTGCCGATGTGCTCGGGCAGCGCCTCGCCCGCCGACGTGCACGACGCGCAGCGCCGGCGCCGTCGCGGTCGTCGTCGGCGCCGGCCAGCAGCGACGCGAACAGCGTCGGCACGCCGCAAAAGATCGTGGGCGCGCGCTCGTCGAGGACGCGCAAGACGGCGGCGGGCGTCGGCCGCTCGGCGCACAAGGATCGTGGTCGCGCCGACGGACATGGGAAACGTCAGCGCGTTGCCGAGCCCGTAGGCGAAGAAGAGCTTGGCGGCGGAGAAGACGACGTCGTCTCTCGCGGATGCCGAGCACGCCGCGCGCGTAAAGGTCGGCGGTCTGCACGAGGCTGCGCGTGGCAGATGCAGCGCGCCTTTGGGCGCGCCGGTCGAGCCCGACGAGTAGAGCCAGAAGGCGACGTCGTCGGGCGCGGTCTCGGCCGCTGCGAGGCTGGGCCGCGCCGCGGCGCTGAGCGCGGCGAAGCGCGCGTGGCCGTCGTCCGGTCCGCCGAGCGCGCTGTCGACGACGACGACCTCGCGCAACAGCGGCGCCGCGGCCACGGCGTCGCGCAGCTTGCCGACGAGCGCGTCGCTGACGAAGAGCGCGCGGGCGCGGCTGTCGCACAGGAGGAACGTGTAGTCGCTCGCCGGCAAGAGCGTGTTGACGGGAACGGGGATGATGCCGACTTTGATCGCGCCCAAGAAGAGGGCTACGAAGTCGACGCTGTCGAGCAGACACAAGAGGATGCGCTGCTCGGGCTCGATGCCGAGCGCCAACAGCGCCGCGCCGGCCCGGTCGACGCGCGCGGCCAGCTCGCCGTAGGTGGTCGCGCCGCGATCGTCGACGAAGGCGACCTTGGCGGCGCGCCCGGCGGCGAGGTTGCGGCCGACGAGGTCGACGGCCGCGTTATAGCGCGACGGGAAGTGGACCGTCGGCGGCGACGCTTCCGGGTCCCACGTCGAGAAGGGCTCGCTCGGTGCGCTCACGCATTGACGATAACACCGCGTGCCGCTGCGCGACCGATGCGCGCTGCGTCATCACCGCAGAATCATGCGCATCGCCGGAACTATAGTGCGCGCAGCGTCAGCGGCGCTTGGTGGGCGTGCGCGTCGCGGCGGCGAGACCGTCGAGCGAAATCTTCGCCGTCTCGCTGTGCTCGGACGAAGCCATCGTCTGCCCGCGCCGCGTGCCCGTCGAGCGCGCCTGATTGCGCTCGGCGCAGGGCGCGGAACAGCAGACCGGATTGCGCCTGTCGACGCCGAAGCGCTTGCCGCACTCGACGCACATGCGCTCGGAGCCGGCGACCGAGTTGTAGACGGGCGCGATCTCGGTGCGGACGAACGTCGCCCACTCGTCGGCGCTCGGCAGCCGCGCCGCGAAGTTTCCTGCCGCTTGCTGCAGCATGCGCAGCCGCGCCGCCGCCTCGTCGCCGAGCACGGGCTTCTTGACGCCGGTGCGCGGATCGCGCTCGCGCCCTTCCTTCTCGGCCCAAATCCACAGCGGATCGGGCGTCTTGTCACCGTCGCTGGCGGACGGAATCGGTCGAGTGGGGCGCTTCTTCGAGTTGTCCAAGTGCACTCCGTCCGCGCATCATATCATGTTCCGCACGAACTGAAGGCTGGGTTACGACTTCAGCGCGCGCGAAATCGTCACAGCGCCGCGAGAAGACTCTGAAACTCGACGACGAGCGCTTCGGTGTCCGCGCGCGACACGGCGCTCGCCTTGTAGTTGAAGTTGAAGCACAGGCTCCCGCGATAGCGAATGACGGTGAGCGCGATGCCGGTGCGCGGCGCGACCGGTGTCGTGGGGTAGATTTCGTCGACGCTCCAGCCGTCACCGCCGAGGGGCGGCAGCTCGAGCGCGATGAGGTTCGAGAAGTCGAGCTGATAAGCGGGAAATTTAGTCTCGAAGATGAACGGCTGCGCCTCTTGCAGCGTCATGAGCGCCAGCCACTGCCGCTCGGCCAAGTAGCGCTTGATGGGCCGATGGCTGTCGCGCAGCACGTCGACCTGCGCCTGAATGTCGCGCGCCATCGGCTCCAAGTCGGGCGCGCGCGCCAAGTCGACCTCGACCTTCATCGTCGCCAGGTGGTTGGCGAACGAGACGAAGCCGCCGTCGCGCGGACGCGTCTCCATGAGCAGCTGCGCGACGGTGCGGCCGGCCGCGACGCCGCGCGCGCGGCCCACACGATCGTTGGCGACGAACAGCGCCGCCGTCAAGAGCGAGTTCAAGCTGCAGCCGATCCGTTTGCGCACGGCGTTCCACGACACGAGCACGCTGTCGTCGACGCGCCAGTGCACGGTGCCGTTTTGCCCGGTGTAGTCGTTGCTGCGGTTTTGCAAGAGCGGTGACAGCGGACGGCGCGCCGCGCCGATGAAGTCGCCGATGAAGGCGAAGTGGCCGGCGACGGTCCACGCGAACCGGCGCGCCGTGCCGAGGCCGAACGCCTCCAGCTCGCTGCGCCGGCCGATCGGCGCCAGCGCCTCCGCCGACGGGCGGCGACGCGCGCGCGCCGCCTCCAAGAAGCCGGCGAAGTCGACCATCAGGCCGTAAAACGCGCGGCCGTCGGCGATCGCGTGATGCTGGCGAAAGACGAGCTCGCCGCGACTGTCGCCGGTGCGTACCAGCGTCAGCGTCAGCGGGAAATCGGTGAAGAGATCGAGGTGGCGATCGCGCTGCTCTTGCAAGAGCGGCTCGAGCGCCGCCGGATCCTCGCGCAGGTCGACGACGCTGAAGATGCCGTCGAGCGTGAACGACGGATCGTGCGCGTAGCGAAAGCGCGTCGCCGCCGCCGGCGTGCCGTCGAGCGACTGCACCTTCGTCGTCAGCGTCGGATAGCGCGCCACGGTGTCGGCCAGCGCCGTGCGCACGTCGGCGGGGTCGAGCGCGCCCGTGAAGACGAGCCGCCACGTCACCGTCGCCGAGCAGCCGCGCTCGCGGTTGGTGACGACGAGCCCGCCTTTGTCGAGGTGGTCGCACGGGTAGACGACGCCGGTGGGCGGCTTGCCGTCGTCGCGGAACCAGCGCGCATCGGCCACGGTCGCGTCCGACTCGGAGGCGATGGCCGCCAGCGCGACGACGAGGCCGCTGGCGACGGCCGTGACGCCGGCGAAGAGCGCCTTGAAGTAGACGAAGCCGTCGCGTGACAGCTCCTCGATGCCGAAGACGGTCAGCGCCGCGACCGCGGGCAGGCCGAGCACGACGACGCTGGCGAAGGCTAGGCCGGCCGCCGACAAGAGCGGGCGGCGCGCCGGCAGCGTCAGCCAGGCGGCGGCGCGACCCCAGCCGCGCTGGCGGCCCGCGCGCACCTCGCGCCGCGCGGTGAAGCCGACGATGAAGAGCGTGAAGAAGGCCACGAACGCGGCATCGACGAGCGTATCGACGACGATGGTGCCGCGCGAGATGGCGTGGCGCGCCGGATGGAAGAGCCAGCCCAACAGCCCGTTGAAGAGCGCGTTGACGATGAGCGCCGGCAGCGCGAGCTGCACGATGAGGTAGCGGCGAAGCGAAGGCGTCCGCATGCCCGGTCCCCGTTCGTAGCACGCATGACCGTCGCGCGTGTCCGCAAAACGAACGATGGCGACCGGCCGAGTGTGGGCGCCGTTGCGCCGGCAACGGCGGAAACGGTCGTCTCGCGTTCGAGACAGCGACGGGAAACTGCAAACGGCCGCTTTACGAGCGGGGTCGCGCGCCTCGCTCGTGCCGACGGCCGAGCGTCGCGGAAGCCGCGCAAATCGCGACGATCGCGCGCTCGCGTGTTCACGCGGTCGCGGCACGCCGGCTGCAGTCGTGGCTGCTGACGGACTCATGTGCACGCGCCCACATCGCCCGACCTCGCGCTGCGCTCGCGGCCATTCTGCGACGGTAAACCGCTTGTGGACGCGGCGAGTGACTCATAAGATGGCGACGGGAACGTCTCGTCAGGTCTCGCCGGGTTTCGGGCTCGGCGATGGACGACTGGCTTGAGCACCACCACTTGGGAGCGGCGCCGGTTTAGCCCCGGCACCGACGGAGAACGATGACTCGAACGAAGCTCGTGATGCGCGCGGGATTGGTGCTGCTGCTGCTCGTCCCGCTCGGCTGCTCGCACAACGGCACCAAGAGCGGCGGCGGTGGTGGCGGCAGCGGCGGAGGCAGCGGCGGCGGCAATGGCAACGGCGGCGACGCCGGAATCCCCGAGGATTTGGTGGTGACGCCGGCCAATCCGGTGCTCGACCTGCAGACGGGACAGCCGGCGCAGACCGTGCAGTTCATGGCGACGAAGTCGGGCACGCCGATCACCAACGCGCAGTGGTCGATCGACCGCGGTGAGCTCGGCAGCATCGACGCCAACGGCCTCTTCACGCCGTCGGGCACGCTCGGCGGCGTCGCCATCGTCACGGCCGCGGCCGGCGCCAGCGATCGCGGCACGACGACGGTGACCATCCACGTCAGCACCACCGAGAACGGCGACCCGGCCTATCCGGCGCCGACGCCGGGCGCGGGCGGCTATGGCGGCGTTGGCGGCGACGGCCCGGGCGCGCCGCCGTCGGGCACGCAGACGACGACGCTGATGGGCACGCCGACGATGGACGCGTCGGTGTCGCTGCTCTATCCGTACGACAAGACGGTGTGGCCGCGCGGACTGCTCGCGCCCTTGTTGCAGTGGAACCCAGGCACGCACCACTTCGACTCGGCGTACATCCACGTGACCGAGGCCAACTTCGAGTACGACGGCTACTTCGCGGCCAACTCGACGACGAGCTTCCAGAACCTGCCGATCCCACAGGACGCCTGGCATCAGATGACCTACTCGAACGCCGGCGAGGTGGTGACCATCTCGATCGTGCTCGGCGAGGGCGGCCAGGCTTACGGCCCCTACACCGAGACGTGGCGGATCGCGCCCGCGACCTTGAAGGGCACCATCTATTACAACTCCTACGGCACCTATCTCGTGCAGAACTCGGGCACCGACGGGCTCGACGCGACCGGCCATCAGTACGGCGCCGGCACGCTCGCCATCAAGGCCGGCGACACGTCGCCGACGCTCGTCGCCGGCGTCAGCTCGCCGGCTCCGGGCGGCGACGGCACCGGCTGCCGCGTCTGCCACACCGTCGCCGCCAACGGCAAGTCGCTGGTGACGCAGGCGTCGAACTTGAGCGCCACCGACTACTCGGTCACCAAGTACCTCGACCTGCTCAACGACACCACCGGCGGCTCGGGCACGGCGCTGACGACGACCACCACCGTCGGCCAGGTCTATCCCGCGCTCTATCCCGACGGAGCGTTGATGCTGGCGAACGCGGGCGGCTTCAACGGCGGGCAATATCCGCTGCCGCCGACGAGCGTCTTGTACTCCTTGCCCGATGGCGCGCCGGTGATGTCGATGGGCCTGCCGGACAACTTCCAGGCGACGCTGCCGGTCTTCTCGCCCGACGGCAAATCGGTCGCGTTCAACTTCTGGAGCGGCACCTTCACCGGCGGTCCGACGGGCGATCAACGCTCGCTCGCGATCATGGACTTCGATCTGCCCTCGAAGACGTTCTCCAATCCGCGCATCGGATACACGCCGCCGGCCAACACGCCGGTGAGCTTCTCGTCGTTCCTGCCCGACAGCTCGGGCGTGGTCTTCTCGCTGCAGCTCGCCGCTCCGTTCGGCGCCACCTGGCATCAAGCGACCTCCGAGCTCTGGTGGTACGACGTCAAAGCCAACCAGGCGCACCGCCTCGACAACTTGAACGGCCTCGGCTACGCGCCCAACAACGGCTCGACGCACCCGGCCGGCCTCGACGCACGCTCAACTACGAGCCCACCGTCAACCCGATCGCGTCCGGCGGCTATGCCTGGGTCGTGTTCACCAGCCGCCGCATGTACGGCAACGTCGCCGCCGAGGACCCGTGGATGAGCGACCCGCGCAACTTCGACGCCACGCAGCACATCACCGACAAGAAGCTGTGGGTGGCCGCCTTCGACCTCAGCCAAGACGAAATCACCACCGTCGGCGACCCCAGCCATCCGGCGTTCTACCTGCCTGCGCAGGAGCTGCACGCCGGCAACGCGCGCGGCTACTGGAGCGTCGATCCCTGCCACGCCGACGGCGCCACCTGCGACACCGGCGACGAGTGCTGCGGCGGCTACTGCTCGTCGGAGAACGGCGCGCTCGTGTGCACGTCGCAGAAGCCGCAGTGCTCGGCGGAGTTCGACAAGTGCACCACGACCGCCGACTGCTGCGGCACGACGCCCGCGCTCTCCTGCATCAACAGCATCTGCACGCAGGCGGTCCCGATTTCGTAGTCGATCGCGCGATCGAGTCCGTAACGCCTCCCGCCGCTTTAGTCTCCTACAGGTTTACAGTCGATAGAGCTTAGCGCCAAAGCGCGAGGCTCCCGCTCGCCTGCGGCGCAAGGGACGGCCGAGGCTCAGCCGCTGCCTCTTATGTGCTGTTTATGTCGCTTCTGTTTCCACTGACAGACACAAAATCGGCGCCATTCGATGTTTTTCGAGGCCAAGAGGTTGCCTTGCCGGAAAGTGCACGCTCATGTCCGCACAGGAAAGGGATATACCGTCGGTGAATATGCTTGTATGAGAATCATGCGTGCGAGCGACGACGAATTGGTTCTCCACGCGCAATCGGGCGCACCACGGGCTTTCGAACAACTGGTGGCGAGACACCGCCGCGCCGTCTATCAGCTGGCGCTGCGGGTCACCTCCAATCCGCACGACGCTGAAGAGATCGTGCAGGACACGTTGCTGGTGCTGCATCGTCGATTGGCGTCTTTCCGCGGTGAATCGAAGTTCTCCACTTGGCTGTACAGCGTCACGCGCAACGCGGCGCTCATGCACGTGCGGCAGCGTCCGCGCGCCGAATTCTGGCGCGACGACGAGCGCCCGAGCGAAGACGAGCGCCCGGTCGACAACAACCTCGACGAGGTCGACGCCGAGACGGTGCTGGCGCGGCGGCAGCTGGCGCGCACGGCGCTCTTGGAGCTGTCGCGGTTGCCCGACGAATATCGCGTGCCCTTCGTGCTCCGCGACGTCGAAGGGCTGTCCAGCCGCGAGACGGCGGACGCGGTCGGCATCAACGTCAACCTCGTGCGCCAGCGCGTCTATCGCGCCCGCCGCATGCTGCGCCGCCGTTTGCGCCCGTACGTTTAGTTGCGACAGCCGTTAATCATTGCGCGACAGCGAAATAGTTGCGCTAAACGATAACTAGTCGTTCTCGCTCTCGGCGCTGATGTTGAAGCCGTCTTCGTCAGGGTCATAGACGGCGACGATGCGGTTGGGCCGGCAGCAGACCGGGCAATCCTCGATGTATTCCTGATTCGTGCCGCCGCCGGGATCGGGCGCGGTGTCGACCTGCTCGCCGCAGTGCGGGCACGAGTAGAAGCCGGCGCTCATCTCAAATGACCTTGTACAGCACCAAGCCCACCGACAAGATCATGGCGACGAAGATCAGCGCCACGCCGATGTTTCCCTTCTTGATCTCGGCCCATTCGTCGATGTCTTTGGAGAGCACGTCGAACACCTTGATGGCGAGCGCCATGGCGAACGCGAAGCTCACCGCCGCCACCAGCGCCCACGCCATGCTGCGCGCCATCTGCCACAACGTCATCGTGATCTCGTTCGCCATGGATTCCCCTTTTCGTCATTTCAACCGAATCGGATAGTCGATTTCGCGCGGCTCGCCGGAAAAGCGCGGCAGCTGCACGGCGCCGATGACGCCGGCCAAACAGCGGTGCAGCGGGCCGCCGCGCAGCTGCGCCTCTTTGAGCGCGATGTCGGTCGCCTGTCCCGCCGGCTGCCAGCGCAGCGACACGACGACGCCTGCAAAGCCGGCGTTGCGCGCGGCTTCGGCTTTGGCGCAGGCGGCGATGTCGCCGAAGCGCGCGTTCAGGAGCGCGAGCGCCTGGTTGTCATCGGGCGGCGGCGCGTCGCTCGCCTCACCGCCGCCGCGCGCGTCACGGTCGTCGAAGCCGATGCGCTGCGCGTCCTGACGGACCTCCTCGACGTAGGTCGACCACAAGGCGCTCAGGTCGAGCTTGCCGTCGAGCATTTGGGCGACGCCGGCGCCGGGCGCGCGATAACGATGGGTCTCCACTTTGCGCATCGGGACGTCGAGCGCGACCTCGAGGCGGACGTCGGGCGGCGTCGCCGTGCTTGTGCGCAGCGCGGTCATCTCGGCGACGAGCGCGTCGAGCACCTGCTGCTGCAGGCGGTTGCGATCGCCCTTGGCGCGCACGCTGACGTCGACGCTGCCGGCCGAGCGCGAGACCGACGGCACGCCGATGAGCTGCACGCGCCGGAGCGACGCTTCGTGCGCCACCGCCTTCAACATCAGCGGCTCGAAGTCTTCTTGGGCGTGGGCGCGCGCGTCGAGCCAGGCCAGGCCGCCGCCGGGCGTGGCCGCGGCCGTGATGCAATCGCCGATGGCGATGCGCTGCGCGCTCAGCTCGTCGCCGCGCGCGCCGCCGGCGGCCTCGAGCGTCAACGTCTTGAAGACCAGCTTGTAGCCGGGGCTGGCGTAGACCGCTTTGCCGACGGCGCGACCGACGAGCTCGATGTGCCGCGCCACGGCGTCGCGACAGACGGTGCGATCGCAGGGGTCGATGACGAGCTCGATGTCGACGTCGATCTCGGCCATCGACTTCAGCCGCTCGGCGCTGACGCGGCCGGGATAGAGGAAGACGACGAGCTTCGGCGTCGCCCGCGGCCGCTCGCGCTTGAGCTCGGCGCGCAGGCGATTCTCGATCTGCTCCAGGTCGCGGGTCGAGAAGCCTTGCGGACCGCCCAACGCCGCATCCAGCTGCGCGTCGAGCTCGTCGGTAGGCGCGTCGATCTTGGTGCGTTTGCCGGTCGCGAAGTCGTCTTGGTACATCGGCGTCGGCTTGCCTTGCGCGCGCGCCGTCGCGGTCGTGGCGGCGACGCAGGCCAAGCAGGAGAGCCCGAAAAGGAGCCGCACCGCCGCATCGTATCATCGCTCGACGAGGCGCGAAAGCAGCGGGAGCCCAGGTTTGAACCTCAGCGACGCGAGACGTGGCGACTGCGCGCGGCGCGACGGCGCCTGATGCGTGACCGATGCGCGGCCGAGACCACGCGCTGCCGGCGACGGCGTCGACGAACGTGCCCCCGAGATCGAGGTAGCGGCGCGGCGCAGCGTTCGACCCCGCCTCGTCGCGGCCGCCGACGCCGATAATCGCGACCGAGCTTACCGCCTCCCTGGCGAAACCTCGCGCGCCGGCCGCGTCGAATGGGACGCGTTGCGGGCGTGACCGAAGGCCGCTTTGACGTCGCTGACCAGTGAATTCGCTGCGCTTTGGCTTGGGCGAGCCGCGTCACGGACCTTGACCCAATGTCTGGACTCTGAAAATATGTAAGGTAGGCCGCCACGTCTACGGCGCCTTATGGGGGACCTAGATGATGAAGTGGGAAGTGCGCGCGCTACTGGCGCTCTGTTGCCTTCTCGCCGCCGGCTGCCCCAACGGCGCCGGCGTCACCTGCCCCAATGGTCAAGAGTACTGCAACGGCGTTTGCATCTCGGTCACCAACGACATCCACAACTGCGGCACCTGCAACAAGACCTGCTCGGCCGAGCTCGCCTGTATCAACGGCGGCTGCGCCTGTCCGGGCAAGCTGAGCGACTGCGGCTCGACGTGCGTCGACACCAACGTCGACGGCCATAACTGCGGCGCCTGCGGCAACGCGTGCGGGCCCGGTCAAGTCTGCTCCGCCGGCAAATGCGCGCTGAGCTGCCCCAACAATCTGACGATGTGCTCCGGCGGCTGCGTCGACACGACCAGCAACCCCATCAACTGCGGCACCTGCAACAACGTCTGCGGCCCCAACAATTACTGCGTCGGCGGCCAGTGCGTCTTCGGCTGCCCCTCGCCGCTCATGACCTGCAGCGACAGCGCCAACATGACCCTGGCCTGCTACGACACCAACGTCGACAGCAACAACTGCGGCACCTGCGGCAACGTCTGCCCGCAAGGTAACATCTGCTGCGGCGGCAGCTGCCTCGTCCCCGACACGTGGGATCATTGCGGCAGCTGCGCCGGCTGCCCCGACGACACGTACACCTGCTTCACCGATGGCGCCTTCTTCTGCTTCCAGATGTCGCCCGGATGAAGCGCCTCGCGCTCGTCATTGCGGCACTGCTGGCATTGCCGGTCGCCGCTTGGGCCGAAGGCTTCGCGCTCGATCGTTACGAGCCCAACGCCGCCGGCGACTGGTTCCTCTCGGTGCCGCACCCGTGGTACTCGCGCACGCGCTTCTTCGCCGGCGGGCTGACGCTCGACTACTCGCATAACCCGCTGCTCGGCGGCTTCTACGACAACGGCTTTCACCAGACGACGGCGATCGTCGAGCATCAGCTGGTCGGGCACATCGACTTGGCGGCGTCGTTCTTGGATCGCGTCCAGGTCTCGCTGTCGCTGCCCGTGGTCCTCGTCGAGCATGGCGAGACGTCGTTCGGCGTGTCGCCGCTGCAGAGCGGCGCCGTCGGCGATCCGCGCGTCGGCGTGATGGTGCGCTTGTGGGGCCAGGCCGATCGCGCGCTGTCGCTGCACCTCGGCGGCTACCTGTTCATTCCCGTCGGCAGCGAGGACAAGCACGCCGGCGACGCCACCGTGCGCGGGCTGCCGCAAGCGATCGTGGCCGGTCTCATTCGGCATCACCTGCGCTACTCGGGCGTCGTCGGCATCTACATTCGCCAGCAGGCGCAGCTCGGCTTCGGCCCGGCGGCGACGGCGGCGAGCGAATTCCAGCTGGCCGGCGCCGTCGCCTGGACCGACCGCGAGCAGCGCTGGCAAATCGGCCCCGAGGCGAACTTCGCCACCGACATCGCCGGTCCGCGCGTCGGCCGCAAATACGGCACCAGCTTGGAGCTCCTCTTGGGCGCGCAATTACACGTCGCCAAGACGATCTTGGTCGGCGCCGGCGTCGGCACCGGCCTGGTCTCGATGATCGGCACGCCCGACGCGCGCGCGCTCTTGCGCGTGGCCTACGCGCCGATTCGCAAGCCGCCCAAGCCGCGCGACAGCGACGGCGACGGCGTGGCCGACGACATCGACGCCTGTCCCAACGCCGCCGGTCCCGCCACGATGGTTCGTGGCACGAACGGTTGCCCCGACGGCGATCGCGACGGCGTCCCCGACGCGCAGGACGAATGCCCGAACGCGCCGCCCGGCAGCGTGCCCGACCCGGCGCATCCCGGCTGCCCGCGCGACAGCGATCACGACGGCATCCCCGACGCTGAAGACCAATGCCCCGGCGATCCGGCGACGGCCACGACCGACGCCGCGCGGCCCGGCTGCCCGCGCGACAGCGATCACGACGGCGTGCCCGATGCGCAGGACGCCTGCCCCAACGACGCGCCCGGCGCACACCCCGATCTGGCGCGCGCCGGCTGCCCGCAGCTCGACAGCGATCACGACGGCGTGCCCGACGCCGAGGACGCCTGCCCGAACGATCCGCCGGGCGCGGTCGTCGATCCGAAACGGCCCGGCTGCCCCATCGCCGACGCCGACAACGACGGCGTGCCCGACGCCGAGGACGCCTGCCCGAAGGATCCGGGCGTCGCCAGCGCCGACACCAAGGCCAACGGCTGCCCGCAGCTGTCGTCGCTGCAGCCGGGCGACGTGCTGCGGCTGCACTCGGTGCACTTCGAGACCAACAAGTGGACCCTGTTGCCCGAGAGCGATCCCATCCTCGACGAAGTGACGAAGCTCTTGCAGGAGCACAAAGAGATCGGCGAGGTGATCATCGAAGGGCACGCCGACGATCGCGGCACGCCGGCGTGGAATCTGCGGCTGTCGCGCCATCGCGCGCAGGCGGTCGTCGATTACCTCGTCAAGAAGGGCGTGCGCGCCAGTCGGCTGCGCGCCGTCGGCCTCGGCGACACCAAGCCGCTCGACCCCGAGCGCAACGACGATGCGCGCGCCAAGAACCGCCGCGTCGAGGTCCGCATCCCCGACGCCAAGAAGTAACGCCTACTCGCCGTAACGATTACTTGGCGGCTTTGAAGTCGAACGGATAATTGAAGCGCGTGAATTTGCCGTTCGTCGACGCCGGATACTTCAGCGTGCGCGCGAAGTCCTCGATGCAGGTCTCGACGTCGGGCGCCGTGAAGTTCTTGCCCTTGGCGTCGGCGTCGGCGCGATCGACGTTGCCGTCGGGCGCCAGGTAGAACGACAGCGTCACGCTGCCGTCGATGCCCGGGTGGGTGGCGCTCCACTTGTCGAAGCAGGCGCGAAAGCCCGCGCGGTTCTTGCGGATGATGTCGACGACCGGCTTGAGCCGCTCGCTGCCGCCGGCCGCAGCCACGGCGTCGGCCTGCTTGTCGGCCGGCCGCGCATCGGGCTGGACGTCTTTGGTCGTCGGCTTGGCGACCGCCGGCGGCGCGTCGGCCGTGCTCGTGGGCGGGTTGCCGTGCTGTCCCTTCGTCGTCTCGAGCGGCGTCGTCTCGTGGGCGGCGGTCGTCGTCGTCGTCGTGTCCGTCTTGCCGTCGGGCGCGCCGTCTTTGGTGTTCGGCGTCGTCGGCGTGGTCGCCTGCAGCTCGGCGATGCGGGCCACGACCTCGGCTTTGTGCGGCGTCGTCGGCGCCAAGTGCAAGAACGACTGATAGAGCACCAACGCCTGCGCCCGATCGTTGGCCAAGCGATAGGCCTGCGCCGCGTCGTACAGCAGCACCGGCTGCGGCGCGACCTTGTAGACCTCGCGGAACTCGGCCGCCGCGTCGGCGAACTCACCCAAGTTGAAGTGCGTCACCGCCTTCTCGTAGTGCTGGCGTGCCATGGCGCGATCGGCCGGCGAAGGCGCGGCCAAGGCCGGCGCGGCTGCGGTCAAGAAGGCGGCGAGAGCAAGGGCGCGCATGTCGCCATGTTAACCGGGGCCGCGGCTGTCGGCGAGGAATCTGCGACGGTGTTAAGCTGCCGCATCATGCTCATTCCCTTCCTGATGCTGGTGGGCCTGTTCGTCTTCGTGTCGATCTTGTCGAGCGTCAAGGTGCTGCGCGAGTACGAGCGCGCCATCGTCTTTCGCCTCGGTCGCGCCCGCGATCGGCCGCTCGGACCGGGCGTGGTGCTGATGCTGCCGTTCGGCATCGATCGCTCGCAGGTCGTCGACACGCGCACGAAGGTCATTCAGATCCCGCAGCAGGAGGTCATCACGCGCGACAATATTTCCATCGGCATCGACGCGGTCGTATACGCCGATGTGTCGTCGCCGGCGGATGCCATCTTGCGCGTCGAGCAGTACATGCCGGCGACGCTGCAGCTGGCGGCGACGACGCTGCGCTCGATCGTCGGTCGCATGGAGCTCGACGAAGTGTTGGCCAAGCGGCAAGAGATCAACGACGAAGTGCGCACCATCCTCGATCAGCGCACCGAGCAGTGGGGCGTCGAGATCACGGCGGTCGAGATCAAGGACATCTCGTTGCCGATGGAGATGAAGCGGGCGATGGCGCGGCAGGCCGAGGCCGAGCGCGAGCGGCGCGCCAAAGTCATCATGTCCGAGGGCGAATTGCAGGCGGCCGAGAAGCTGGCGCAGGCGGCGCGCCTGATCGCGTCGGAGCCGGCGGCGCTGCAGCTGCGGCTCTATCAGACGCTGGTGGAAGTGGCGTCGGAGCCGAACATGACGATCGTGATGCCGGTGCCGATCGAGCTCTTGAACGGGCAGAGCGGGCAGGCGGCCACGGTCGTCGCGCAGGCGGCGGCGGCGCTGGCGGCCGGCAAGAAGCAGAGCGCGCTCGGTCCGGGCGAGCCGCAAGCCGACCTCGAGCAGCTCAAACGCGAGATGGACAGCGCCAAGAAGTAAACGTAGACAGTCAGGCGCGTGCGTCTTCTTTCGCGGTTCGTTTATCGCGCTCCCTTGTTGGCCATGGGCGAGCCGCTCAAAGGGCCGATGGCCGAGCTGGCGTTGGCGCTGCATAAGCCGGCGGCGGCAGCCAAAGCCAATTACGCGCGCCGCGCCGCTTTTCGCGCGACGCCGCACGGCTTGTGGGCCGGCGTCGGCGTGGGCACGCTCGGCGAGCGCACCCAGGCGCGCACCGGGCCGATGCGCGCGGCCATCACCGTCGCCTACGAACGGCTGTGGCAGGCGGCGCGCGCGCGGCTCGACGATGCCCGGGCGCTGACCGAGACGCGGCTGCGGGCGGCGCCGTCGCTCGTGCGCGACGAGCTCGTGGCGACGTGGCTGACGTTCGGCGTCGACGCCGAGTCCGAAGCGCGCGCGGCCGAGATCGACGACGTCTTGGCCGTCGTGCTCGACGCGGCCGCCGATTGGATCGACTGGCCGCAGCTGCGCGACGACGCCGGCGTCGACGATGAGTTCCTGCTGCTGCTCGTCGACGATGGCCTGCTCGTGCACGACGGCGCGCCGCCGCTCGTCGGTCCGGCGCCGCTGGCGTGGATGGCCGAGCGCCACGACGAGTGGGCCGAGCGCGCCGAGCAGCTGGCCGAGCCCACGCCGGAATCCTTGGCGGCCGTAGCTGTTCCCTTGCACGCCGTCCTCGTCCACGAAGGCGAGGTGACGTTGTCGCGCGCGGCCGTCGAGCGCGCCGCCGCGCTGGCGCCGCTCATGTTTCGCCTGCAGCAGGCGCTGGCGCCGCCGTTCGACGAGCGCAGCTTGCAGTCGCTGCCGGCGCTGGAGTCGGCGGCCGAGCTCTACGGCGCGGGCGCGTTCGGGCTGGCGGCGCTGACGCTCGGTCACTACGGCACGCCGCTCGACGCCGCTCATGCCGAGGCGCCGCGCGCCGCCGACGCCGCCGTGCAGCGCCTCATCGTCGACGCCATCGTGGGCGCGATCGTCGCCGGTGCGCCCGTCGTGGCGCTCGATGGCGCGCTATTGGCCGACGTCGCGCCCGCGGTCGCCACGCCGCCGACGTTCGAGCTCATGCTGACGCCGGCGCGGCAGAAGCGCGGCGCGGCACCGGGCGACGGCTGGCTCATCGGCCTGCACGCGCCCGCCGGCGCCAGCTGGGGACGCTTTGCCCACGCCGTCGGCGCGCCGCTCGTCGAAGCCTTGCACGAGCTGGCCGACGCCGATCCGACCGCAGCCGTGGACGTTGCCTATGCGCCGTCGCCGCGGCTCGGGGACCTGTGCGCGCATCCGCCGCTGCGGCGCGCGGCGTTGGCGCTGTCCGATTGGCCCGACGGCGCCGCGCTGACGCCGGCCGATCTGGCGCTCGACGTCGATCCGGCGCGCCCGTTGACCCTGCAGCTCGACGGCGCGCCGGTCGCGCCGTCGCCGCTGTGGCGCGTGCGCTCGACGACGGCGCCGCGCGGCCTTCCGCGCCTCTTGACCGGCTTTGCGCTGACGCGACAGCACGCGCCGTGGGCGTTGTCGCTGGGCGCGCTCGCCGATCTCGGCTACGTGCCGCGCCTGACGCTCGACGGCTTCGTGGTCGCGCCGGCGAGCTGGCGGCTGCCCGACGAGCGAACGCGCGCGGCGCTGGCCCGGTGGCGACGCGCGCTGAAGGTGCCGCGCCACGTGCAAGTCGGTCACGCGGACGAGCTCATGCTCGTCGATCTCGACGCGCGCGACGCCGTGGCCACGCTCGAGCGCGCGGCGGCCGACGGCGCACGCGCCTACGAAGTGTGGCCGCCGCTCGACGCCGTCGTCGACGCCGGCGGGCGACGCTTGGAGGCGGTCGTCGCCGTCGTCGACGACGCCTATGTCGCGCCCGAGCCGCTGCCGCTCGTCGCGCCGCCGCACGCCGTCGCGCCGGCCGCCGAGTGGCATACGTTCAAGCTGTTCGGCGCCGCCGACCGCGCCGATCGCGTGCTCGGCGCCGCCATCGCGCCGCTCATCGCCGAGGCGCGCGCGGCCGGCACCATCGCGCACTGGTTCTTCCTGCGCTACGTCGACGGACCCGGCCGCCGCGACCATGTGCGACTGCGCGTGCGCGCGGCCGACGTCGCGCCGTTTGCCGCCGCGCTCGCCGCCGCCCTCGCGCCCGCGCGTGGCGCCGGCGACCTCGTGTCCGTCGAGCGCGCCGAATATTTCCCCGAGCGCGCCCGCTACGGCGCCGACGCCATGGCCGCGGTCGAGCGCATCTTCGAAGCCGACAGTGACTTGGCGCTGGCGCTGCTCGACGACGACCCCGACGACCGGCTCGTCGCCGCCTATGACGCGCTCGCCGCCGGCGCCGGCCTCGATGCCCCCGCGCGGCTGCAACTCGCCCGCCGGCGCCGCGAAGCCTACGGCATCGGTCGCGACGAGACGCTCGCCAAGCGCTATCGCGCGCGCCAGGCGTCGCTGCGCGCGCGGCTGGCGTCGCCGTCTCCGCCGTGCCGCGCGCACGTCACCCGCGTCGCCGAGGCGCTGGCGGAGCTGCCGCCGGCGCGTCGTCTGCAACTGTTACCCGCGTTGTTGCATTTGTCGGCCGTGCGCCTGGCCGGCGCCGATGCCGCGCGTGAAGCGGCGGCGTTTTACGCGTGGGAGCGAACGCTCGAGAGCTTAGCGCGTCACGCTGAACGCTGAGTCGAGCGCGCGCTGATCGGCCGGCGCGCCGCCGAGCCAGCGATGGAACCAGTCGATCATCGTCGCGTACCACAAGCGCGAGTTGGCCGGCTTCAAGACCCAGTGGTTCTCGTCGGGGAACACGAGCAGCTTCGAGGGCACGCCCATGCGCTGCAGCAGCGTGAACATCAAGTAGCCCTGCTCGACGGGAATGCGATAGTCGCGCTCGCCGTGCACGATCA
The DNA here is from genome assembly GCA_963785725.1 of uncultured delta proteobacterium. GTDB lineage: Bacteria > Myxococcota_A > Polyangia > Palsa-1104 > Palsa-1104 > JAQBQH01. Next base: position 89,104 of record CAWAWS010000026.1, read on the forward strand.
GCTCCGGCGTCTTGAAGTCCTTGGCGAAGTCCATCGGGTTCCACTTGCGGTAGAGCTCGCTCTGCCAGGGCACGCCGCCGAACTCGTGCTCGGGGAACCACAGCTCCTCGGTCGCGTATTGGCCGGTCTGGTCGGAGATGCCGGCGTGGCAGAAGAGGGCGGCGAAGCGGCGCGTGTGGCCTTCGAACCAGTTCATCATGAAGCCGCCGAAGGACGCGCCGGCGGCGCCGATGTGCGCCTTGTCGATGAACGGCAGCGACGCGAGGTCATCGGCGGCGCGCATGAGATCGTCGTAGACGGCGCCGCCCCAGTCGCGCGAGATGCCGTTGACGAACGCCTGCCCATAGCCGGTCGAGCCGCGCGGGTTCGGCATGTAAACGACGTAACCGGCCGACGCCAGCACCTCGGGGTTCCAGCGCCAGCTCCACTGATCTTCGAAGGCGCCTTGCGGACCGCCGTGCACCCAAAACAGCGCCGGATACTTCTTCTTGGCGTCGAAGCCGGGCGGCGTGACCATCCAGGCCTGCTCTTTTTTGCCGTCGGCCGTCGTCACCCAGCGCTCGCGCACGTCGCCGAAGCGCAGGCCCGAGTAGTCGTTCAGGTGGGTCAGCGGCTTGCCGTCGCGGAAGATCTCGGGCGCGCGCGTCAGCGACGACGCGGCGTAGACGAGCGTGCCGTCGGCGAGCGGCGTCGGCGAGGACGCGCTCGTGCCGTCGCGCAAGGTCGTCATCTTGCCGTCGAGATCGATGGTGTAGATGAGCTTGCGGCCCTGATGCACCGAGGCGAAGACGACGTGCTTGCCGTCGCTCGTCCACGCCGGCTCCTCGATCCAGTCGTCGAACGTCGAGACCAGGCGCTTCGACGTCTGCGCCGCGCGATCGTAGATGACGAGGTCGAAGCGGTCAGACTCGAAGCCGGGCTGCGTCTGCGCCGTCCAGGCGAGGCGCTTGCCGTCGGGCGAGTAGCGCGGATCGCCGTCGAACGCCTTGTTGCCGCAGCTCAAGCAGCGGGCTTTGCCGGGGCCGTCGGCGAACGCGTATTCGAAGATGTCGCCGTTGGTCGACGTGGCCTCGTCCTTGTCGTGGTTGGACGCGTAGGCGAGCGTCTTGCCGTCGGGCGAGATGTCGTAGCCGCCGCCGCCGCCGAGCGAGAACGGCGGCGAATCGAAGTTGCCCGGCGTCAGGTCGCGCGCCTCGCCCGAGCGGACGTCGACGCGAAAGAGGTGGCTGCGCTTGCCGTCGCGCCAGCCGTCCCAATGGCGGAACAACAGGCGCTCGACGACGCGCGCCTTGACCTTGGCCTTCTCCTCGCGCTCGGCCCGCGCTTTGTCGCACGCCAGGTCTTTGCAGTCGGCGAACACTTCGGCGGCGGCGACGAGGAAGGCGCCGTCGGGCGACCAGATCGGCCCGTCGACGCCGAGCGGGAACGACGTCAGCTTGCGCGGCTCGCCGCCGCCCAGATCGAGCAGGTAGACTTGCGGCGTGCCGTCGCGATCGGACACGAAGGCGACGCGCGTGCCGTCGGGCGATAGCCGCGGATCGCGGTCCTTCTTCGTGCCCGCCGTCAGCTGTCGCGGCGCCGATTTGCCGTCGCCGGCCAATGACTGCAGCCAGAGCGCGCTCGTGGTCTTGTTCTCGTCGACGTCGGCGGTGGTGACGGCGTAGACGAGCGACTTGCCGTCGCGGGCGACGTCGAAGCCGCCCAGGCGCTTCAAGCGCGCCATGTCGTCGAAGCCGAAGTTGTGCCCTTGGGGCGTCGTGTGCGCGGCGTGGGCGACGCCGGCGACGAGAAGGACGGGCAGCCATGCTCTCATGGCGCGGCATCATACACAGGTGCTGCGCTCGTGTGAGGCAGGCCCTCGACAAATGATAGAGTCGCGGCGTGACCAAGAACGGCGCAGAGACACCTCTACAGACCGCGGTGCAGCGGCTCGACGAGGAGCTGGCCCGCTTCGATCAGCTGGCGCAATCGGCGCGCAAGATTCAGCTGACGTCGGAGCGCAATCTCGAGAAAGCGGCGCGGGCCATCAACGACGCCGCCGAGAGTCAGCGTCGCGTGACCGAGCACATCGCGCTGCTCATCGAGGCTATCTCCAACGCGCGCACGCGGCACGACGCGGTCGCTGCCGAGCTCTTGACGACGCGCGACGACGTGCAGGCGCGCGCCGAGCGCTTCGAAGCGCAGCTCGGACGCTTCGCGGCGCTCGGTAAAGAAGCGGCCGACATCAGCGCGCAGGTACGCGAATTGGGCGCCATCAAGGACAAGCCGAACGCCGAGATCGTGGCCTTGTTGACGTCGGTGAAGGAGCGGATGACGGGCGTCGTCGCCGGCGCCGTGGCGCTCGCGGCCGAGGCCGACGCCGAGTCGATGGAAGACCTGGCGCGTCAATGCGACTCGTTGAAGCAGCAAGTGCAATCGGCGCTGAATAAGGTGAGCCTCCTGCGCGACAAGCTGTCCGCGTCGCTCGCCTAAGTCGCGCCGCTGCCATTGCAAGCCGTCGTCGAACGGTCTACGATGGCGGCATGCGCGCAGGTCTCTTGGCACTGGCCCTGGCCGCATGCGGCTGTAACGATCCGGTCTATCTGCACGAGACGGCACCGCTCGAAAATGCGCCGGCCGTGGCCGGCTCGGGCATGACCGGCTACGCTCCGGCGAACGTCTTGTACGTGCTGCCGGTGCGCAAGCCGACGTCGGCCGAGCAGAAGGCGCTCGTCGCCGATCAAAAGGCGCGCAAGCTGACGATGCCCGAGCCCTGGGCGCAGCTGCGCGACTTCGACATCGAGATCGAATACTCGGTGCGCAACGCCGACACCATGACGCAGACGGTGATCGTGTCGCTCAACGGTGGCAACGAGTTCGGCGACTACGTGCCCGACAATTACATCAATCCCGACGTCGACGAAGACGAGCAGACGCAGCCGCCCGACCTCATCGCCAGCTTGCCGCTGACGGTCGCGCCCGGCGGCGTGGCCGAAGGCGTCTTCCGCGAGGACAACCTGCACGAGACGGCCATCGACCTCGAGGCCATCACGCGCTATCCGGGCATGGACGGCATCATGGCGACGCCGTTCGAGGTCATCGAGCATTTGTCGACGGTGTCCACGATCGGCCTCGACGGCGTGCCGGCCGACGACGTCACGCCGGCGCACGTTCGCTACGCGCTGACGATGACGGCGCCGGGCCACGCGTTCCTCGACTTCACCGTGCGCGTCCGCGATCTGCACGGCAAATTAGGCACGCCCGGCGCCAAGAACCTCTACGTCTCGACGGCAGCCACGCTGACGCCGCCCGCAGCCCCACCCGCGATCATGACCACGATGTGACGTGACGAGAGGGCGACTCGCGCTGCTGTTCGCGCTCGGGATGACGATGCTGGAGGCGGAGCCGCGGGCGCGCGCGCAGGTGATCGCCGAGACCGCGCCGCCGCCGTGGCCCGACCCCAAGAAGTTCGCCAAAGGTCCATTCGCCTCGGGCGAAATCGGCGCCTTCATGTACCTCGGCCGCGCCGGCCGCTTCGCCGATCCGGGCGTCGCCTTCGGTGTGCGCCTCGGCTACGACTTGTTCCGCTGGCTCGCCGTGCAAGCCCACGTCGTCGGCGCCTCCGAAGACGCCTCGCTGCCGCCGCCAACCTTCGGCCAGTCGTTCCAGACCTACGTCTACACCGCCGAGCTGCGCCTCTCGCTGCAGCTGCGCCGCTTCGCCCTCTTCGCCGAAGGCGGCGCCGGCGCCGCCAACGTCTCGACGAACGTCCTCGACGCCGTCGGCATCACGCACGGCACCCGCGCCACCTTCGCCGCAGTCGGCGGCGCCGGCATGGACTACCACACCCTCAACCGCCACTTCTCGGTAGGCCTAGGCGGCGACTACGTCTGGCTCCAATCCTTCCACGGTGGCCACGCCCTCTCCCTAGACGTCTACCTCCGCTACACCCGCTAACCGACGGACCAGTCGCGCCCAAACGCGTGACCTCCCCACCATCCCCACAGACGCCGTCATTCGGTGCGGGTGACAGCGTTTGTCTTGCGCCGGAGCGCAGTCGTCGCGCGCCCGACCGTGCCGGCTTTGATCGGGGAAGCGCGCACGCGAGCACCGCCGCAAGACAAATGCTGGCAGGACCCGCCCCCTCGTAACCTCACGGCGTCCCCACCGCGCCCCCAGCGCAAAAGCCGCGCAGCGATGATCCCAGCGGAGCCTAGAAGCCGCGCGCCAGCGCAGCCGTGCGCACAGCACACACCCCAGCGGAGCGGCGCGCTATTGGCAGATGCCGTCGTAGCCGTTGCAGCTGCCGCCGAACACCAGGTCGACGCCGCCGGCGTCGCCGAACCCGCCGCAGCTCGTGCCGCTCGGACAGTTGGGCGACGCGGTCTTGCACGGCAGGACGCAGACGCCGCTCGTGCCCAACGTCAGACAGGCGACGCACTCGGTGCCGCCGCACGAGACCTGCACGGTGCTGGCGGTGCACATGCCGCCGTTGCCGGTGCCGGCGAAGTCGAGGATGAGCGGCACCGACAGAATCCTCCGAGCCGCTGCCGCCGCCGGCGCCGATACCGCCGCAATTGGGCGCGCAGCGACGGTCGTCCGTATTGCCGGCACAGCCGACAACGAGCAGCAAGAGCGCGAGCACGGTCGTTTTCAATGGGTCCTCCGCACGACCGGTGCCAGCGACGGGGTGAGCTCGAAGCTCGACAGGTCGATCTCCACCCGATTCTTGCCTGCGGCCTTGGCGCGATACAAGGCCGCATCGGTGCGCTCGACGAGCCGCTCGGGCATCTCGACGCCCGCTTCGGTCCAGCCGGCGACGCCGAGCGACGCCGTGATGTGCAGCCCGTCGAACGCGTGGCCTTCGACGGCGGCGCGAATGCGCTCGGCCACGGCGTGCGCGTCGGCCAAGTTCGTGCGCGGCAGGAGAAACGCCAGCTCCTCGCCGCCATAGCGCGCGGCCAAGTCGACGCCGCGCAGCTGGCTCGCGGCCAGCGCCGCCACTTCGCGCAGCGCCCGATCGCCGACGAGATGGCCGTGCGTGTCGTTGAGCCGCTTGAAGTCGTCGAGATCGAGCATCACGAGCGCGAACGAAGTGCCGAAACGCCGGGCGCGCTCGATCTCCTCGGCGACGCGCATGTCGAAGTAGCGGCGCACGTAGAGGCCGGTCAAGCCGTCGACGTTGGCGAGCGCGTACAGCCGCGCGTTCTCGACGGCGGCCGCGGCCTGTCCGCCGATGGCGTCGAAGAGGCGCAGCTCGTCGTAGCCGAAGACGCCCGGCTCGTCGGCCTCGGCGACGAGCGCGCCCGTCGTCTCGCCGTACATGACGAGCGGAACCAAGAGTCGCGCGCGCACTTCGGGCCGCGCGGCGTCGTGCACGTCGTTCTCCTGCAGCGGCTGCGTGTGCGTCAACGCCGCGCGCGCCGCGCCGGTCGCCGGCAGCGACGAGAGCTCGCCGCGCTCCAGCCGATAGACGACGAGCCGCCCGTCGATCTCGACGATCGCTTCGATGCGCGCCGCCATCGGCAAGGCGCGCGCCGTCTCGCGCAACATCGCCGCCAAGAGCGACGGCGCCTCCAGCGTCGCGCCGAGCGCGTGCGCCGTGCGGTTGAGCGTCTCCAGCTCGTCGACGCGGCGGCGCAACCTCGCCGCCAGCTCCGACATGCGCGCAAAGCCGTAGTTCACGAGCAGGTAGGTGCCGCCGAGCAGCGCGAACGGCACCGGCCGATGCAGGTCGAAGATGAGCACGATCGCCGACGCCAACGGCAGGAGCGCCGCCTCCGCCGCGACGCTGTAGGCGTTGCGCTTGAACGCCGCGCGCCAGGCCGCGCCGCCGAGCCACTGCTGCAGCGCCTGCAGCGCATAGTGCGAGACCAAGAACACGACGCCGAGCGCGGCCGGCAGCCAGGCGACCGGCGTCGACGGCAGATCGACGCGGAACACGCGCGCCCAGCCGTACAAGAGCGCGCCGGCGACGCCGCCGAGATAGAGCGCGTTGGCGATGCGGCCGCGACGCCAGCCGTCGAACGCGAGCACGATCGCGACGCCGAGCGCCGTGTGCGCCGGACCAAAATAGAAGACGGCGGCGATGAAGATGGCGCTGTCGAGCGAGATCTCGGCGCCGTTGGTGCCCGGCAGCGGGAACGACAGCGCGCGCGCACCGGCGACGACGGCCAAGAACAGCACGGCCGCTTCCCACGTGCCGACGGGCGGCAGCTCGGTCTCGCGAGCAGCCGCCAACATCACCAGCCAGCCGACGAGGCCGGTGGCGACGAGAAACGCCGTGTGGAGCCTACTGCGCCCGCCCGACATGCATCACCCCGTACAACTGCGGGAACGTATGATCTACGTCGCGACGCGTCAACCGGTATTCGAGCTTGCCTGTGACTGGGCGGTCATTCTACGCTCGCCGCCCACTCATCCGACTGGAGGCGCCCATGGGTCTGCTCGACGGTAAAGTCGCCATCATCACCGGCGCGGGCGGCGGCATCGGCCGCGGTCATGCGCTTTTGTTCGCGAAAGAGGGCGCCAAGGTCGTGGTCAACGACTTGGGCGGCGATCGCGCCGGCGGCGGCAAAGGCTCGCAGATGGCCGACGACGTCGTCGCCGAGATCAAGAAGGCGGGCGGCGAAGCGGTCGCCAACTACGACTCGGTGGCGACGCGCGAAGGTGCCGACGGCCTCTTGTGGAGCGCGCTCGGCAAGTTCGGCCGCGCCGACATCCTCGTCAACAACGCCGGCGTGTTGCGCGATCGCTCGTTCCTCAACATGTCGGACAGCGACTGGAACATCGTGCAGGACGTGCACTTGAAGGGCACGTTCTACTGCTCGCAGACGATGGCCCGGCACCTCAAGACGCAAGGGCAGGGTGGCCGCATCATCAACACGACGTCGGTCTCCGGCTTGATGGGCAACTTCGGTCAGGCCAACTACGCAGCCGCCAAAGCCGGCATTTACGGCCTCACGCGCACGCTCGCCATCGAGCTCAAGAAGGCGAACGTCACGGCCAATGCGCTCGCGCCCATCGCTTTTACGCGCATGACCGAGGACATCGCGATGTTGACGGCGATGCCGAACGCCAAGGAGCTGCTGGCGCCCGAGCACATCGCGCCGATCGCGCTCTTCCTGGCGTCGGACTTGGCGGCGGATATTACGGGAACCATCGTAGGCGTTCAGGGAACGCGGGTATCCATCTACAAGATGATCGAGACGACGGGGGTAGCGGCGAAGGGTAGTGAATGGTCCGCGCAGGAGCTGCGCGAGCGGTGGAGCGAAATTTCGAAATGACGAACGACGCGTAGGCTTCCGCGTCGCGTCACGTTGCTGTTAGACGCGGAAGTCTACGATGAAAACACCACGTTCTTCGCCCGGTTGCGGGCTGGATGTGCCGTCCTGATTCGGATAGACGGGCATGTCCATGGGCAGCTCCAACACCGGCTGTTCCCGATGCTGACGCTCCTCTTCTTCCCGGCGCCGGATCTCATCGATGATCCAAGGGTCGAGCATTTTCGTCCTCCACGCCGGGGATACGAACCGGCTGTGCCCACTCACATGAGATGCAACCGAGGCGCCAAAGAGTCAAGTAAAGTTCGGAACCGCTGAAGCCTTGAAATTCCTTCGTATCACACGTGGACCCAAGCTGTAGGTGCACGGCCAGACTGGGGCTCGAGGCCACGGCAGCGGTGTCGAAATACCTCGCCACCGCGCAGTTTTTGCGACGTACGGTTCAGCACGAAGATTCAATCGGCTCCTGCAGAAACGACATGAGCAGGCGATTGAATTCGGTCCCGTTTTCTTGGTGCACGAAGTGGCCGCCGTCAAGAGTACGGATCAACGGCGGCGTCGGCCCACCGTAGCCACGCTCGGCACCGGTGCAGACTTCGAGGCCGACGCAGCCGTCACCACGGCCGTGCACGTAGAGCGCAGGCACCGTCGTGGGCGCGAACAGGAGCGCGCGCGCGGGCGAGCGGAGGTCGCGAATTGCGCGGTAGTAGGCGAGCACGTCGGCGACGCGGTGGCGCAGCGCGTGTTTGACGGCGCGCATCTCGTCGGGCGGCGGCGTGAACGACGGCGACCAGGCGCGCCACAGGCGATCGACGAGCGCGAAGTCGTGGGCGGCGAGCGCTCGCTCGGCGACCAAGGGAAGCTGGAAGAGGCCGATGTACCAGCTGCGGCGAAATTGCGCGCGGGTGGCGAAGTTGCGCGCGGTGGCGGCCAGCTGCGGCACGGCGACGGTGACGACGCGGCAGAACGCGTCGGGCGCGAGCGCGCAGGCGGCGTAGGCGGCGATGGCGCCCCAGTCGTGACCGACGAGCACGGCGCGACGGTCGCCGGCGAAGTGGCGCGCGAGACCGACGAGATCGGCGCCGAGCGCGCCCGCGTCGTAGCGGCCGTCACGGGCGATCGACGACGGCGCGTAGCCGCGCATCGTCGGCACGACGACGCGGAAGCCGGCGGCGACCAGCGGCGGCAGCTGCTCGCGGAACGAGCGCGCGCAGTCGGGAAAGCCGTGCGCCAGGATGACGACCGGGCCGTCCACCGCGCCGGCGACATCGCACGCCAGCGCCGCGCCGCCGACGTCGACGACTACTCGAGCGTCTCAATCTTCCACACGCCGTCCTCGCGCACGAGCTTGACCTGCCGGCGCTCGCCGAGCGGCAGCCGCGCCTCGTCACCGACGAGCTCGAGGGGCTCGTCGAGGTGCGCGCGCGCCGTCGCCAGCTGCGCCATGAGCTCGTCGCGCCGCTCGCCTTCCCAGCTCTTTTGCAGCGTCTCGGCCGTGATGGTGTTGCGATATTTCTGCGGAATGAAGCGCAAGACGATGTCCCACCGCTTGCGCTCGATGGCGCGCACGAAGGAGCGCAAGGCTTCGTCGGGCGCGCGCTGCGGATAGAGCTCGAGTGGATCGCGCGCAAAGCGCCAGCCGTCGGGCTCTTGCACGAGCGACAGCCGCTCGCCGTCGCCGAGCTCGACCTCGGCGCGCAGCTGCGCGTGGCCTTTGGCGAGCCGGCCGAGCGGACTTTGACCTGCGGGCGACGACGGCGACGGCAAGCTGCGCACGAACGCGTCGCGGCTGTGGCCGGCGCGATAGTCGGCGCTCATGAGCGCGTAGGCGTCGTCGGTGCGCCCGGCGGCGACGGCGGCGGCGAAGGCGCGCACGGTGTCGTCGGGCCCGCTCGGCGCACGATGCGCGCAGCCGGCAGCCGCACTGACGAGCAAGAGACCAGCCACGAAGCAGTCACGCACGGCTCGCGACCATAGCACGCGCACGAACGCTCACGGCGGCAACGGTCTTGCCGCGCGACCGACTTGCCGGCGGCGACGGCGGGAGGCATCGTGCGGTCCTATCATGGCTGCCGCTTGCGTCTTCTGCAGCATCGTTCGCGGCGAGCTGCCGGCGTCGTTCGTCCTGCGCGCCGACGGCATCGTCGCCTTCTTGGATCAGCGTCCGCTGTTCAAGGGCCACGTGCTCGTCATCCCCGAAGCGCACGTGCCGACGCTGCACGAGCTGCCGCCGGCGCTGGTGCAGCCGCTCTTCGGCGCCGTGCAGCGGCTGTCGGCGGCGGTCGTGCGCGGCCTCGCTGCCGACGGCAGCTTCGTCGCCTCCAACAACGTCGTCTCGCAGTCGGTGCCGCATCTGCACGTGCACGTCGTGCCGCGCCGCCGCGGCGACGGCCTGCGCGGCTTCTTCTGGCCGCGCGTCAAATACGCCGACGACGCCGAGCGCGACGACTTCGCCGCGCGCATCGCGGCGGCACTGCAACCGGCGGCTAAGTAAACGCGTGTTTACTTCTTCGGCGGCGTCGGCAGCGCGTCCGGCTTCTCGCGGAAGACCATCCACAGCGCCGCCGGCAAGGCCGTAAAATCGGCGATCATCGACAGCACGAAGGCCAGGCACGACAAGATGCCGAACTGACGAATCGGCGGCAGCGTCGAGAAGGCGAAGGCCAAGAAGCCGCCGGCGTTGATGATGGTCGCGAAGAAGATGGCGCGGCCGGCGATGGAGAGCGTGTGCTTGAGCGCCTGCTCGGTCGTCTGCCCGGCGTGGCGCGCCTCTTGGAAGTGGTAGAAAAAGTGGATCTGATCGTTCTCGGAGGTGCCCAACACCGTCGAGGCGATCAAGATCGTCGCCACGTTCAGGTTCATGTGCACGAGCCGCATGACGCCGAACATGACCAAGATGGCGAACAGCGACGGAATCATCGCCATCAACCGCGCCGCGCCCGAGCGGAACACGAGCAGGAACGTGCCGAAGATAATGACGACGGTGAGGCCAAAGCTCTGCGTCAGCGTCGGGACCAGCTGCGCCGAGATGCGCGCTTGCAGCGGCGCCAGGCCCACGACCTCCATCTGCAGCTCGGCCAGCGCCGGGTCGGCCTTCTGCGCGTCGGCCCACTTCTGCTTGATCATCTTTTGCAGCGAGAGGAAGCCTTGGTAGTCGACGGTCTTCGTCACCACCGACAGGTGCGACTGCGACAGCTTGGCATCGATGAACCGGCCCAGCATCGGCTCTTTCGGCAGCAGAGTCTCCAAGTTGCCGGCCGCCTCTTCCATGCCCTCTTCGGTCGTCGGCAGCTGGTCGCCCTCGCCGCTGACGTAGCGCAAGGAGCTCAGCATCGCCGTCGGGCCGATGACCGTGCCCACGCGCGGGTCACTCTCGAGCGCCGCCGAGAGATGCTCGAGCCCGCGCAAGACCGGCGCGTCCGAGATCGTGCCCGGCTTGCCGTGCACCCAGACTTCGGTGATCGACAGCCCCGTAATCTGCTTCTCGAGCTGCTTCGTGTCTTTGTAGAGCTTGGCGTCGTGGTTGATGTACTCGAGCGCGTCGGTCTGCAGCTCCATCGGCTTGAGCACGCCGGGAATGCCGAACAAGAGCGCCGCGCCGCCGAGGCTCATGAGCAGCGCCGACGGCACCAAGATCCAGCGGAAACGATAGGAGAAGCGCGGCAGGAAATCGACGAACTTCAAGAACCACTGGCCGGCGACCTTGCGCGTCTTCTCGGTCGGCGTCTGCAGCACCTTTTGCAGCGCCGGGAACAGCGTGAACACCGTAATCCACGTGAACACGAGGCCTTCGGCGACCCACAGGCCGAGCTCTTTGATCGGCCGAATGTCGCTCACCGACAGCGCCGCGAAGCCGACCGCCGTCGCGAAGATCGAGGCCGTCGCGGCCACGAACTTGTTGGCCAGCGCGAAGGACTGATGCTCGTCGATGGAGCGCGTCGGATCGTCGACCTCGACGAAGCGCGAGTGCAAATAGACGAGCGTCGCCGTGCAAGTAATGAGGATGGTCATCGGCACGAGCGCGGAGACGATCGAGAAGGTGCCGCCGGTGAGGCCGATGAAGCCGACGGTGAGCGCGGCGCACATGCCGAGCGTCAACACGAAGGCGACGAGCGTGCGGAACGAGCGGTAGAGGATCCAGTTCAAGATGATGACGAAGAGCATGAAGAGCGGGAAATATTTGTAGCCGCTCGTGCGCGTGTCCTCGTCGAGGTAGGCGTTGACGTAGGGCTGTCCGACCTTGCGCAAGGCCGTGAACGGCGGCAGGTTCTCACCGAACGGCTTGAGCGCCGCGTCGACGTCGCCGATGGTCTTTTGCCGCTCGTCGGCGTTCTTGACGTCGAGCAGGAGCGGCATCGCCAGCATGTGATCGCCGTAAAGTCCCTGCTTCTTGAACAGCTTGGTGCCGGTGATGAAGGTCTTGAAGGCGGCGGCGGCGGCGGGCGAGCCGTCGTAGCCGGCCTTGGCGCGCTTGAAGATGGTGAGCGCGCTCGAGACCGTCACTTTCGGCAGCTTGCCGACGGCGTCTTCCATCTCGCCGAAGCGGTGCACGACGTCGGGCGCGAACGGATCGTCGGCCTCGGCGAGGATGAGCACGTACTCGCCGTGGCCGAAGACGCCTTCGAAGCGCTTGTTGGCGGCGTAGGTCGGGTCGCTCTGGACGATCAGCCGCTCGAGCGAGTTGTCTTGCTGCACGCGCGTCGCCAAGTAGGCGGCCGGCGGCAAGAGGAGGGCGTAGATGGCGATGATCAGCCACCGGCGATGGACGATTTTGCGGAAGATCCCGGACAGCCGAGACTCGAAGGGCGTAATCACGTTGGGCATCGTATCTCAACTCTCGCGCGGCGCATTCAACTTGCTATAAGTAGGCATGCGCTGCGCGATCATCCACTCGGCCGAAGTTTTTTCGTCGCTGGCCGGCGCGTGGGACGACTTGGCGCGCAAGGCCGAGACGGGCCTGTTCTTGTCGCACGGCTGGCTGTCGTCGTGGTGGCGCGCCTTTCACGGCGTCGACGAGCTGTGGGTGCTGACGCTGGAAGAGGACGACGGCACGCTCGTCGCCGGCTGGCCGCTGCATCTGCGCGCGCCGCGCTCGGGCGCCTTGCGCGTCGCCGAATTGCGCGCCGTCGGCGATTTGGGCGGCGCCGCCGGCATGGGCCTCGATCGCTCGATCGTCTGTCAGCCCGGGCGTGAACGCGAGGCCTGCGCGGCCTTCGTCGATACGCTGTTGTCGACGCGCGGCTGGGACGTGCTCGACGTGCCGACGTCGCGCCGCGAGATCGCCGACGCGCTCGAGGTCGCCCTCATCAACGGCGGCTCGAAGCTCGACCGCGTGCCGGCGCTCGGGCGCGCCTTCCTGGATCTGCCGGCGCCGGCCGACTGGGACGAGTTCGCGCGCACGCGCCGGCCGCAGCGCGCGGTCGGCGGCGCCGTCTACGCCACGGCCGAGATCGACGTCCCGCACGCGCTCGACGAGCTGTTGCGCCTCCTGCGCAAGGAGTGGGCGGCGCGCGAAGCGGCGTCGCCGGCGGCCGATCCGCAAGCCGTGTCGTTCCTGCAGGAGGCCGTGCCGCTCCTGCATGCGCGCGGTATCTTGCGCTTGGGTCTCATCGGCCTCGAAGGCGCCGGCGCCATCGCCGCCGATCTCGTGGTCATCGACGGCGACCGCGCCGTGCAGCTCTTGCGCGGCGCCGATCCCGAGCATGCGCCGGCCGGCGTGTCCGAGCAGCTGACGTGGGGATCGATCGAGACGGCGGTCCAAGCGCGCCAGCATCGCTTCGAGTTCGCCGACGAAGATCCGGCCTGGACGGTGCCGCACGCGCGAATCGACCGGCTGCGCACCTGGAACACCACGACGGCGGGTCGGCTGCATCGCGGCGTCTCGGCGATCACCGGCGCGATGCGCTCGATCGAGCCCTTGTCGACGCAGGCCAAGGCGCGGCAGCGGTCGCCGTCGGGCGCGTGGCGCGCGTTCGACAAGCTGAAGACGGCGGCGCCCGACGTCGTGCAGCGCGCCGTCGCTCGCGTCGCCACGTATACGATCTTGCACCTCTATCGCGGCGAGCTCTTCACGCGCAACGTGCGCGAATCGGGCGAGCTGACGCTGTCCTTGTTCACGCGCACGCAGTTCGACGCGCTCGACGAGGCCACGCGCGACGAATACATCGCGCGCCTCGACCTGCAGGAAGCCTATTGCCGGCAGAAGTGGGATCGCGGCGACACCGTCGTGCTGGCGCTGGCCGGCGAGCGACCGGCCGGCATCTTGTGGTGCGCGCGGGCGCCGGTCTACGTGCCCGACATCGGTCGTGAAGTGCGGCCCGGCGCCGGCGAGTGTTACATCCACGACGTCTACGTCCATCCCGACGAGCGCGGCCGCCAAGTCGCGCCGGCGATGCTCGATTTTCTGTCGCGCGAGCTCAGGCGGCGCGACGTCTATCGCGCCTGGGCGCTCATCGAGCGCACCAACGTCGCCTCGACGCGCGCATTCGAGAAGGCCGCTTATGCCTCGGTCGCCGACGTCGTGTACGCGCGCATGGGCCTCGCGTCGCGGCTGTTCGTGCGTCCGCCCGATCCCGAAGCGCGCTCGTTCCTCGGCCTGCCCTAATTCCTTCGAAGTAGCCCGACCGCGCGGGCGGATGACGCCTGGTTGCGCCTACTTGTGAATCAGGTGGCGCGGGCCTGGGCTCGGCCTATCTGCGGCATGGCGCTCGCAGAAGCTGGGCGGCGGGAGGCTTCGGATGCCAACGGTAACCGCGGAAGGGAAAGCGAGTTCTCTTTCGCAGGAAAAGCGACGGGGACCAGCGATATGGCTGGTGCTCGACCTCGATCCCAAGAAGCGCGGCTCGATGGAGCAGCAGCTCTTGGCGCTCGCCGCGCAGCTGCGGGATGACGGCGCCCTAGCGACGTTCGTCTTCAACCGTCCGCCGCCGGCGTGGCTCGACGACGGCCTGAGCGATCGCGGCGTCGACGTGCGCGTCCTCGATTTTCGGCGGCCGGCGCGCGCGGCGTTTCAGTTTCTCGGCTGGGTGAGCGTGGCGCGGCCGGAGCTCGTGCACTTCCACTTCGTGCGCGCCTATTCGCCGCTCGTCGTCATCGCGCATGCGGCCGGCGCGCGCGTCATCTTGCACGACCACATGACGCTGGGACAGCCGGTGATTCCGGTGCGCAAGCGCTCGCAGCTGGAGCAGGAGCTCGTCAGCTGCTACAAACGGGCGCGCGCGTCGCTGCTCAACCGGCTCATCGACCTGCGCGTCGCCGTCAGCCGCTTCGTGGCGACGAGCGTGCGCGAGTCCGAGCATTGCGCAGGCGAGCAGCAGCAAGTCGTCGAGAACGGCATCGATCTGTCGCGCTTCTTGGCGGCCGACGGCGCCGGGCTGCGCGCCGAGCTGCGCGCCGCGGCGCGGCCGGTCATCGTGTGCATCTCGCGGCTGACGCCCGACAAAGGCGTCGACGTGCTCATTCGCGCGCTCGCCCGCGTCGGCCGCGACGCGCTCTTGCTCCTCGTCGGTGACGGCTTCGAAGAGGCGAAATATCGCGCGCTGGCGGCGTCGCTGGGCCTGCAAGATCACGTGCGCTTCTTGGGCCTGCGCAACGACGTCGAGCGCGTCTTGGCCGCCGCCGACGTCGTCGTCACGCCTTCGCTGTGGGACGAAGCCTTCGGCCTGTGCGTCGTCGAGGCGATGGCCACCGGTCGCCCGGTCGTCGTCACGCGTGCCGGCGCCATGCCCGAGATCGTCGACGAAGGGCGCTGCGGCCTCATCGTGCCCAAAGGCGACGACGTCGCGCTCGCCGGCGCCATCGGCCGCTTGCTCGACGATCCGGCGCTGGCCGCGCGCCTCGGCGAAGCCGGCCGCCAGCGCGCGCGCCAAGCCTACGGGCTGCAGACGTTCGTGACCCGCATGTCGGCGGTCTATCGCGCGCTCGTGCCGTCGTTGCGCGCGCCCGTCGATGCGCCGCCGCTTTTGAGGGCGGCATGAACGCGCTCGATCGCTTTCGCGCCGTCGTCCGCCGCGTGCTCGGCGCGTCCGGGCCGCTCGTCGGCGGCCGCCTGGTCTCGGCGGTGTTGACGTTCGCGCTGCCGCTCATTTTGGCGCGCCTCCTGACGCCGCAAGCCTTCGGCACCTACAAGCAGTTCTTCTTGATCGTCGTGACGCTGCAGCTGACCGGGCAGCTCGGCTTGACGCAGTCGCTCTATTATTTCCTGCCGCGCGGCGGTCGCGAGCGCGGCGCCTATGTCGCGCAGACGCTCTTGTCGCTCGGGATCTTGGGCGCCGTCTTCGGGGTCGCGCTCTATTTCCTGGCGCCCTATCTCGGCCACTGGCTCGGCGACGGCTCGCTCGGCGCGCTGCGCGGACCGCTGGCCGTCTTCGGCGGCTTGCAGCTGGCATCGGCGGCGCTCGAGAGCGTCGTCACCGCCGAAGGCCGCATCGGCGTCGCCGCCATCACCTACGTCATGACCGATGGCATCCGCGCCGCGTTCCTCATCATCGGCGCCAAGTATTTCGGGCCGAGCGGGCTGTTTTGGGCCGCCGCCATCACCGCCGGCTTACGCATCCTCGGCTGCATGGGCATCGTCGCCGGCGGCATCGTCCCCATCGCGAAGCCGCACAAAGCGCTGTTCCGCACGCAGCTGGCCTACGCGCTGCCGTTCGCGGGCTCGTCGTATCTGTACGTCGCGCAGCGCTACTTCTCGCAGTATGCGGTGTCGGCGTCGTTCGACTCGGCGACGTTCGCGCTCTTCGCCGTCGCGTCGTTCCACATGCCGGTCGTCGACATCGTGTTCACGCCGCTGGCCGACGTCATGATGGTGCACATCGGCAAAGCGCATCACCAGGGCGAGCCGCGGGCGGCCTGGCTGGCGTGGAACGACACGATTCAGAAGCTGGGCGCGCTGCTGTTCCCGGCGGCGGCGTGCGCTTGGCTGTTCGGCCCGACGGTGTTGCCGCTGCTCTTTACCCACAAATACGACGGATCGGTGCCGCTCTTCATGATCGCGACGCTGGAGATTCCGTTCTGGGTGCTGCCGCTCGATGCGCTCCTGCGTTCGTTCGGCGACACGCGCTTTTTATTCGCGTTCAACGGCGGCCGCATCGTGTTCACGGCCGCGTTCGTGCTCGGCGGCATCCACTTCTTCGGTCTGCAAGGTGCCGTCGCCGGCGCGGTCGCGTCCGAGGTGTTGGCGCGCGGCCTCATGTTGGCGCGCGGTCGCAAATTCCTCGGCGTCAGCTTCGTCGGCACCTGCGACTGGGCCGCGCTCGGCCGCACGGCCGCGGCGGCGACGGCCGCGGGGGCGCCGGCGTATGCCATGCATCGCCTGCCGCTGCATCCGCTTCCGTCGGTGCTGCTGTCGGGCCTCGTCTACGGCGCCGGCTACTTGGCGCTCTTGCAGGCCATGCGCAAGCGGCTCGGCGCTTCGGTCGTCGCGACGCCGGCGCCGCCCGATTCGACCTCCGCCTTCTTCGTCAACGGCTGAGTCAGCGGTGGCTGGCGCGCGTCAGCCGGTCGGCGACGGCGAGCCAGGCTTCGTCGTCCGCCGGCGGCGCCTCGACGGCGATGAGGGTAACGCTGTCGTCGTCGAGCGCGTGCAGCGCGGCGAAAAGCCCGTGGCCGTAAGCGCTCGCATCGTCGGGCAAGCTGACGGCGCGCACCGTCGGCGGCAAAGGTGGCAGCGCGCCGCGGACGAGGAGGGCCGCGCCGGCGCCGTGCGCGATGGCGGCGGCGACGGCCTCGGCGCGCGAATGAAGGCGCAAGGGCGCGCGCGGCGCGTAGTGCACGGCGTCTTGTCCCGGCGAGTGGCGCTCGGCTTCGTCGACGATGACGGCGGCCGCCCGCTCTAGCTCGGGGACCTCGCGGCGCAGCTCGGCCAGCGGCAGCGCGCCCGGACGCAACAGGCGCGGCGGCTCGACGGTCAAGTCGAGCACGGTCGACTCGAGGCCGGCCGCGCACGGCCCGCCGTCGAGGACGAGCGGCACGGCGTCACCGAGCGAGCGCACGACGTGCTGCGCCGTCGTCGGCGACAGCGTCTGATAGCGGTTGGCGCTGGGCGCGGCGATGGGCTCGCCGAGCGCGCGCAACAGCGCCTGCGCTACCGGATGCGCCGGCGCGCGCACGGCCACCGTCGGCTTGCCGCCCGACAACTCCGCCGGCACCGACGGCGCGCGCGGCACGATGAGCGTCAACGGCCCGGGCCAGAAGCGCGCCGCCAGCCGCGCCGCCCGCGCGTCCCAGCGCGTCGTCAGGCGCTCGGCGCCGGCCGCATCGGCGACGTGCGCGATGAGCGGATGCGTCGCCGGTCGACCCTTGGCGGCGAAGATGCGGGCGATGGCCGCCGCTGATGAGGGCGCGCGCGCCCAGGCCGTACACGGTCTCCGTCGGAAACGCGACCAGCTCGCCGGCGGCCAACAGCCGTGCCGCTTCGGCGATCGCCGCGGCATCGGCGACACGGACGCTCACGCGCGTTCCCTTCGGTCGCTCACGGAAGGCGGTCCAGTCGCCGCTGCTGCAGCCGCTCGAGCCACACGAGGAACGCCGGCATGCCGACGACCGCCGCCGACAAGCAGGCCACCTCGCCCAGGATCGCCATCTCGCCAAAGGAGCGCAGCGCCTGGTTGTCGGCGACCAGCAGCGCCGCGTAGCCGATGATTGTCGTCAAGGAGCAGAGCGCGACCGCGCCGCCGGTCGCGCGCACGGCGCGGCCGACGCGTCCGCGCCCTTCGAGCTTGTAGCGCAAGTATATGTTGATGCCGTAGTCGACGCCGATACCGAAGGTGATGGGCACGGCGATGAAGTTGAGGAAGTTGGTGCGCACGCCGGTCCAGGCGGCGGTGCCGAGCATCCACAACACGCCGGCGACGAGCGTCGGCAGGACGAGCGCGGCGCCGCGGCGGCCGGCGAGCACGAGGACGAGCAGCGCCACCGCCAAGAACGACACGCTCGTCGCCAGCGGCGCGTCGTGCACGATCGAGCGGATCATGGCCGCGAAGATGACGGCGTGGCCCGAGCTGCGCACGAGCGTGCCGTCGTCGAGCGTGATCTCGCCGATGATGTCGGCGATGCGCATGAGGTTGCGGCCGTCCCACACGCTGACGTGCTGATCGTGATAGACGAGCACGACCCGGCCGATGGTGCCGTCGGTCTCGATGAACGGCCGCTTGACCTCCATCGGCAGGTCGGCGTCGCTCACCGTCGTCAAGGACTCGGGCGGACGCAGCTTGACGAGGTCGGCGCGATCGCGCTCCTCGGCCAGCTGCGCCGCCGGCGAGTCGATGATCTCGCGCAGCTCGGCCAGCACCGCCAGCTTCGTCTTCTGCAGTAGCAGATCGCCGGGCAAGAAGTCGTCGAGGATGGTCACCTGGCCGAGCATCGGGTCGCCGGGCAGCGAGTGATCGCGTTGGAGCACTTTCTTACGGATTTCGTCGGCGTGCTCGCGCTTGTCGGCGATGACGACGGCCGGCGTCAGCGTGCGGCCGAACACCGGGTCGACGCGCTCGGCCAGCCGCGCCGCGCCCGACGTCAGGCTGCGCTTGTTGCGCAAGTTGCGGAAGTCGTACTCGAACGGATCGTGCAGATAGCGATGCAGCGGCAGCACCGACACCACCGTCAACAGGCCGAAGACGGCGAGGCAGGTGCGCGGCGCTTGCGTGGCGATGCGCGCGACCAAGTCCGAGAACGCCGTCACCGGCGGGGCGAAGCGGCGTGCGGTGCGCTCGCGATGGTCGAACGCCGCCCACAACGCCGGCAGGACGATGACCGTCGCCGCCCAAGCCGCGACCATGCCCAAGCCGCCGATGGTGCCGAACTGCGAGAAGCCGCGAAAGCGCGTGATGATGAGCGACGCGTAAGCGACGGCGGCGCCGAGCGCGGCGACGGCGGTCGGGCGAATCGTGGCCGCGAGCGCGATGCCGGCGGCGTCGCGCGGCGATTTGCCGGCGCGCCGCTCTTCTTCGTAGCGCGCCAATTGGATGATGGGGAAGTTGATGCCGTTGCCGACGACGATCGAGCCCATGAACGCCGTCGACGCGTTGAGGTAGCCGAAGAGCAGCTCGGCCATGCCGAAGGCGAAGGCGACGCCCATGAGCGCGGGGATGCCGACGAAGGGAATGGCGCGGAAACGGCCGTAAAAGACGATGACGACGAAGCAGACGAGGACGATGCAGACCGCCGTCGCCATCACGAGGTCGCTCTCGAGCGCTTCGCGCTCCTCGATCTGCGACATGACGTCGCCGGTGAGCCCGACTTTCATGCTCGGGTTGTACGAGGTCGGATTGGCGGCGGCGATGAGCTTGCGCGACGCGTCCGCCAGTCGCTCGCCGGCGCGCTCGGCGAAGAGGCCACCCGGCGGACGACAGACGATGACGACGATGCGCCCCTTGCGCCCTTCGAGGAAGCCCGACGGGAACGAGTTCATGACGCCGCCGCGATCGCGCATGCGCTTGACGATGGCCTGCGGATCTTCGTCCTCGCCGAGGATGTCGACGTAGAGCGGGTTCTTCTTCTTGCGAATCTCGGCCTTGAGCGAGTCGCGCAGCGCGATCAGCTCCGACAAGGGCGCATACAGCCACTGCCGCGACGTGAAGAACTCGCGCTCGGCGCGCACGTCGTAGACCGCCGACTGGATGACCTCGGGCGGCAACTTGCGCAGCTCCTCCGTCAGCTTCCCGGCCAGCTTCAAGTTGGCGTCGCGATCGGGGCTCTCGATCGCGATCTCCAAGATCGCCGTGCCGCCGATGCGCTTCGACAGATACTGCAGCTCCTCGACCGCCGGGTCGCGCGAGGGCAACAGCTCGGCCACGTTGGTGCGCAGCTCGAGCCGCGTCGCCAAGAGCGCGAACACGAGCGTCACCAGTGTCGCCGCGGTCAAGACGAGGCGATAGCGTCTCCAGATGAAATCGAGCCAGCGGTCGGTCAGGGCGGTTGCTGCGCGCACGGCGGGGGACCTTAGCACGCTTGCCTGAGCGCGCCTGCTGACCTATAACGCGCGCGATGGCGAGCGCAACCGATTGTGTCATCGTCGGCGCCGGCGTCGTCGGTCTGACGGCGGCGTTGCGGCTGCGCGCGGCGGGCGTCACGGTCGCGATCGTCGATCCGGCCGAGCCCGGGCGCGAGTCGTCGTGGGCGGCGGCGGGCATCTTGGCGCCGCAGGTCGAAGCGCACGGTCCGGGCCCGCTGTTCGACCTCTTGCGCGCCAGCTGCCGGCTGTGGCCCGATTGGGCCGCCGAGCTGCGCGCCCAAAGCGGCGTCGACATCGGCTATCGGCAAGAGGGCACGCTCGTCGTCGCGCCCGACGAAGCGGCGGCGGCGCGGCTGGAGGCGAGCTGCGCCTGGCAAGGGCGCGCCGGCCTGCCGCTGCAACGTCTAACGCCGCAGGAGCTTCGCGAGCGCGAGCCGTCGTTGGCGCCGGCGCTGGCGGGCGTCTGGCTGCCGGAAGATCGGCAGCTCGACAGCCGCGCGCTCGTCTGCGCATTGGTTGCGGTTTGCCGCGCGGCCGGCGTCGAATTCGTGCGTGCCGCGGTGCGCGCCGTTCGCCACGACGGCACGCGCGTCCTCGGCGTCGAGCTCGACGGCGGCGTGCGCGCGGCCGGCCACGTCGTCGTCGCCGCCGGCGCCTGGAGCGCCGAGCTCGCCGGCGTGCCGCTGCCGCCCGGCGCCGTCTTTCCCGTGCGCGGCCAAATGCTCGCGCTGCGCGCTCCCGTCGACGCGCTGCGCCACATCGTCTTCGGGGCCGGCGGCTACTTGGTCCCGCGCAGCGACGGACGCATCCTGTGCGGCTCGACCGAGGAGCGCGTCGGCTTTGCGCGCGCGACGACCGCCGCCGGCTTGGCCGAGCTCGAGTCGCGCGCCGCGCAGCTGTGTCCGCCGCTGGCGGCAGCGCCGCGCGTCGATCATTGGGCCGGTCTGCGCCCGGCGTCGCACGACGGCCTGCCGTTCATCGGCGCCACCGCCATCGCCGGCCTGCACCTCGCGACCGGCCATTTCCGCAACGGCATCGTGCTCGCGCCGCTGACCGCCGCCATCGTGACCGCGCTCGTCACCAACCGCGCGCCGCCGGTCGATCTCGCGCCGCTCTCGCCGGCTCGCCAAATCATGGGCCGAAATATCGACCCGGACATTCGATCGTAACGTCCGTCGCTGGGCGCGCCCTTTGCACCAGCCTCGGGCATGGACCTGCGCTGCAAAGTCTTCCGTGGCTCCGAGGCCGGGCTGCTCGAAGCCGACATCAACCACTTCTTGTCCGATGAGATCGTGCAAGAAGGCGAGCTGCAGCTCGAGGAGATCACGCAGAGCGAAGGTCCCGGCGGCGTGACGGTTACGCTCTGGTATTCGCTGACCGAGCTAGAGCCCGAGCTGGACGACGAGGTCGTCGATGCGCGATCGCTGGAAGTGTCGTGATGCGCGCGCGCCGAATCCTCGTGCCCATCGATTTTTCGGACGGCTCGACCGAGGCGTTCGCGACTGGGCTGGCGATGGCCAAAGAGAGCGGGGCGCAGCTGACGCTGCTGCACGTCATGCACGTGGCGATGACGACGCTGCCCGATGTCGCCATGCTCAGCCCCGACGTGCAGCGCAGCGTCGAGGAGTCGGTCGAGAGCGGCCTCGTCACGCTCTGCGAGCGCGCGAGCGCGGCCGGCGTCGTCTCCGACTGGCACGTCACCTTCGGCTCGACCGCGGTCGAGATCTGCCAGCTGGCGCAAGATCTCGGCATCGATCTCATCGTCATCGGCAGCCACGGCGGCGGCGCGCTGGCGCACGCGATCTTGGGCTCCGTCGCCGAGCGGGTCGTGCGCAAAGCCTCCTGCCCGGTGCTGACCGTGCGCCCGCAAAGCCAGTCGTCGCTGCATCCGTGACGTGCTAGCGTGCGCGCGTGGCTGGCATACTGGACCGACGGCGGACCGTCAGGCGTGCGCTCGCCGCGGGCGTCGTCCTCGGTGCATTCGCCGGCGCGCTCGTCGGCATTCTGGAAGCGACGTGGGTGCTCGTCACCGCCGGCGCGTCGTTCGACGGCGACGCCGAGGTGGCGCGTTTTTGTGCCGCCGCCGTCGGCCTGCTCGTCGGCGCCGGCGCGCTCGCCGGCCTCGCCGAAGCGCTAGCCGCAGCAGCCGTCACCGAAGCCGCGCACCTCGCCGGCGAGCACAAGCGCGACACCGCGCTGTGGCAGGCGCGGCTGTACACGACGCTCGCCGTCGTGCCGGTGGCGCTCTTGTGCGCGCAGATCTTCAACGGCCCACGCGCCCGCACCATCGCGCATCACGACGTCTATGCGATCGTCATCGGCGTCGTCATGCTGGCGGGGCTGTGGCTGGTGGTGCGGCTGTGGCAGCGGCTCTATCGCGACACCATGCCGCCTTCGACGGCCTGGTCCTTCGTCGTCATCGCGGCCGTGGCGACCTACGGGCTCTATCGCGTCGACCAGCAGGTGCTGGTGCGGCTCTATCCGTTCTTTCACCTGGCGCTAGCCGTGCTGGTGTTCGTGGGCGCGCAGGTCGTCGTCGCGCTGGCGCATCTGGGCGCGCGGCGACGGACGGTGCGGCTGCTTCGCCCGCGCGCGGCCCTGGCCATCGGCTGCCTGGCGCTGACGGCGGGCGCGCTGTCGCTGGCGCTGGTCGGCAAGACGCGCGCGCTGCGGGCCGTGCTGGTCGAGCGCGCCGTCGTGGCGTCGCCGATCGTGCGCGCGTTCGCGCACGCCGAGGCGCCCGCGCCGGTCGCGACGACGAGCGTGACCGACGAGGCGCCGGCCTTGCCCGAGGGTCCGCAGCTGCCGGCCGGCGACGTCGTCCTCATCACCGTCGACGCCATGCGCGCCGATCGGGTGACGCCGCGGACGGCGCCGTTCCTGTCGTCGCTGGCGGCGACCGGCGTCGTCTTCGAGCGCGCCTACACGCAAGTGCCGCACACGTCGTTCAGCCTGGCGACGCTGCTCACGGGCAAGTTCGTGTTCGCGCTCTCGACGCTGGGGCTCGACTCGGCCGCGCACGAGACGCTGCCCGAGGTCCTGCGCCGCGAGCGCTACAAGACGGCCGCGTTCTTCCCGCCGTCGGTGTTCACGATCGATCGCGAGCGGCTGAAGTCGATGGAGGACGCGCATTACGGCTTCGAGTACGTCAAATACGAGCACATGGACGCGCCCGGTCGCACCGATCAGGTCATCCACTTCTACGACACGGTGAAGCCGGAGCGCGCGTTCGTCTGGATCCACTATTTCGAGCCGCACGAGCCCTACGACTTGCATCCGGGCCCGTTCGCGCAGGCGCACGAGGCGGTCGATCGCTACGACGGCGAGGTCCGCTTCGTCGACGACGAGCTCGCGCGCCTGGTCGGCTACTTGAAGCAGACGCGACCGCACGCCCTCGTCATCGTCGCCGCCGATCACGGCGAGGAGTTCGGCGAGCACGGCGGGCGCTATCACGGCACGACGCTGTACGAAGAGCAGGAGCACGTGCCGCTCATCTTCGCTACCGTCGACGGGCAGGGCTTGGTGCCGCACCATGTCGCCGCGCCGGTCGGGCTCGTCGACGTCGCGCCCACGATCTTGGCGCTGGCGGGGATTTTGCCGTCGGCGAAGATGCGCGGGCGCGACTTGGGGCCGTGGCTGCTGCCGCCCGACAAGATGGCGCCGGTCAACGCGCACGGCCCGGTGTTCGCCGAGATCGGTCAGCAAAAGATGATCGTCGACGGTCAGCACAAGCTCATCTGCGACTTGGCGACCGACGCCTGCAACGCCTTCGATTTGGCGGCCGATCCGGGCGAGCGGCACAATCGCATCGACGAGCCGTTCGCCGCCGACCTGCGCCGCAAGCTCGACGGCTGGATGGCGGCCGAGTCGCGCTTCGAGAGCGGCGCCGGCACGAGCGGCGACGCGCGCACCCGCCGCATCATCGAGCGGGCGCGGCTCGGCGACAAGACGGCGGCGCTCGACCTCGTGCCGCTGGCGGGCGACGCGACGCTGGCGCCGGAGCTGGCGCGCTTGTGGGCCGCGCTGCCGCCCAATCCGTCGACGCGCGAGACGCTGGCGCGCCTGGCGCTCGACGCGACCTCGTCGGCGCCGGCGCGCGAGTGGAGCGACGTCGCGCTGGCGCGGCTCGGCGACACCGCCGCGCGCGATCGTCTGCCGGCGCGCCTCGAGCGCG
Organism: uncultured delta proteobacterium; assembly: GCA_963785725.1. Classification (GTDB taxonomy): domain Bacteria; phylum Myxococcota_A; class Polyangia; order Palsa-1104; family Palsa-1104; genus JAQBQH01. The sequence continues at coordinate 113,489 of CAWAWS010000026.1, forward strand.
CCTGCGCCGACGGCGTCAGCGGCGACTTCTGCGCCCGCGCCGCCTTGGCCGACGGCGAGACGCGCTGGCTCGCGCGCGCGCTCGAGCGCGGCGACGCCGACGAGGCCGTGCAGATCGAGCTGACCCGCGCGCTCGGCCGCAGCCACGACCCGGCGGCGCTCGATCCGCTGATGCTGCAGCTGGCCAACGTGCGCACGCGCGTCGAGACCATCGCGGCCTTGGCGCAGCTCGATGACGCGCGCACCTTGCCGACGCTGCTCGAGTGGGTCGGCGCCGAGCCCTACGTGACGGCGCGGGCGCGGATGGTCGCGCTCGTCGCGCAGCTCGGCCGCCACGACGTGCCGGCGACGCGCGCCGCGCTGGCGCAGCTGGCGGCGACCGAGCGCGAGCCGCCGGTGATGGCCGCGCTCTTGCCCGCCTTGCACGCGCTCGGCGACCGCGGCGTCGTCGACTTGGCGGCCCACAATCCGCCGCTGCGCGCGCTGTCCGGCGGGGAATTGTGGCTCGCCGGCAGCGGCACCGGCTCGGTCGACGTCACCATCGGATCGGCGGCGCAGCGCGTCCAGCTCGTCGACGGCATCGCCCGCGCGGCCACCGCTCGCGCCGGCAGCGCGCGCCTGCGCGTCATCGACGGCGACGCGCGCCCGCAGCTCGGCTTCAGCCGCCCGGCGCCTTAGGTCCGACCGCGCCCGCGATCCACGCCAGATAGGGCGCATGACCGGCCACGATCGGCAGCGCGATCACCTCCGGCAGCTCATACGGATGCAGCTCGAGGACGCGCGCCCGCAGCCGCTCGAAGCCATCGCGCGTCGTCTTCATCAGGCACAGCTGCTCGCGATCGTGCTCGACGCGGCCTTGCCAACGATAGGTCGACGTCACCTCTGGCAGCACATTGACACACGCCGCCAGCGCTTCGCCCACCAGCGTCTCGGCCAGCCGCGCCGCCACTTCCGCGTTCGGCACGGTCACCAGCACCACGATCGCGTCGCTCGCCTCGGCAGTCGTCACCGGCATATCTTGACGCGCCCGCGGGATCAGGAAAAGATCCAACGATGCGACTATTTTGGGCGTTGGCTGCGCTGACGCTCCTGTGCAGCCTCGCGCGACCGGCCCTGGCCCTGTCCGAAGAGGACGAGCGCGCCAAGGCGCACTTCTTGGCCGGGCAGTCTTATTACGATCAGGCCAGCTACGCCGACGCGCTCAAAGAGTTCAACGAAGCCTATCGTCTGTCGAAGAAGCCGGCGCTGCTCTACAACATCGCCCGCTGCTTCGAAGGCTTGGGGCAGCTCGGCGACGCGGTGAGCATGCTCGAGCGCTACTTGACCGACGAGCCGGATACGTCGGATCGCACGTCGATCGAGGAGCGCATTCGCAACCTGAAGGAGCGCCAAAAGCGCGCCGCCGAAGCCGCCGCGCCGCCGCCGCCCGCGCCGCCGAAGGTCGCGGAGGCGCCCGCGCCGCCGCCGCCGCCGCCGCCGGTCAGCGACCACGCGCCACGCCACCGTCGCTGGACCTATATCGTCGGCGGCGCCGGCATCGCCATCTTGGGCGGCGCGCTCGGCACCGGCCTCGCCAGCCAGCTCGACTACAACAGCTTGCACGACGACTGCCCAAACAAGACCTGCGCCGGCGTCGCCAACGCCCAGTCGCGCATCGACAGCGGCAAGCAGCTCAGCCTCGCCACCGACGTCTTATGGCCGGTCGGCGCCGCCGCCGTCGCCACCGGCATCGTCCTCTTCTTCGTCGAAGGTCGGCATGCACACGTCCACGCGACCTTGGCGCCGTTTCATACCGGAGGTCCACTGCATGCGTCTACTTGGTAGCCTTGTCTTATTGACGCTGGGCGGCTGCACCGCCATCGACAACTTCGGCCAATTCAAGATCGGCAGCAGCACCAGCAACGACGATCTCGGCAGCGCCTGCACCGGCGGCTGCACCTGCATCCCCGCCGACACGACGCTCGGCATCCCTGCGCACTGCGCCTTCGCCCCGTCGAACAGCCTGACCTGCGCCGGCCACGACGCCGACACGCTCACGCTCAACGGCGCCTACACCATCGTCACCGGCGATCCTGCCGTCACCACGACGCCGCCGCGTATGACCGGCCCCGGCATCAGCATCGCCGGCTCCGTCGACGGCAACGTCGCCACCTTCTGCATCGGCTCCTTGGTCACCACCGGCTCGTCGACGATCGCCATCACCGGCCATCGCCCGCTCGCCATCTTGGCCGACTCCAACATCCAATTCAGCGGCACCATCACGCTCGGCGGTGTCTACGCCATCGACGAGAACGGCACCGCCGGCGGTCCCGGCGGCACGCCCGGCGGCGACCAAGCCACCGACGGCACCGGCACCAGCGCCGGCAAAGGCGGCAGCACCGGCAGCGCCACCATGGGCACCGGCGGCGGCTCGGGCGGCTCGCGGCGCCGGCGGCGCGATCGCCGGCGGCCTCGGCGGCTCGTCGACGAACGGCATGACCACCGCCGGCGGCCCCGCCATCGGCAGCGGCAACAACCCCAGCGGCTACGGCGGTGGCGGCGGCGGCGCCGGGCAGAACGGGGCCAAAGGCGGCGGCGGCGGTGGCGGCGGCGGCGTCTTGCAGCTCACCGCCGGCTACCTCTTGTCGATCGCCGGCGGCGTCGACGCGTCGGGCGGCGGCGGCGCCGGCGGCGGCCCAGCGGCGATGGGCGCCGGCGGTGGCGGCGGCGGCGGCTCGGGCGGCTCGCTCTTCCTCGAAGGCCCGACGGTGATGGTGTCGAGCTCGAGCTGCCTGTCGGTCGTCGGCGGTCCCGGCGGCGGTGGTGGCGGCCCGCTCGTGCGCGGCGGCGACGCCAAGGCCGGCAGCGGCTGCGGCTTCGCGGGAACCAGCGGCGCGGGCGGCGGGAATGGCGGCGGCGCCGGCGCGCAGCCGCAGAGCGGCAACAACAACGGCGGCAACGCCACGGCGGTCGGCGGCGGCGGCGGCGGCCTCGGCGGCTACGGCCACGTCGTCATCCGCACGCACAGCCCGCCGACCGCGGCCGCGAGCGGCGCCGTGCCCGCGGCGGCCTACACCGCGATGGCGCTCTGACGCTCCTTGACGCAGTGCGCTTAGCTCGTTACGGTCTCATTCCATGCTGGTGGTGCAAAAGTACGGTGGCACCTCGGTCGGAACGGTCGAGCGCATTCGTGAAGTCGCCAAACGCTGCATCGCGACCCAGCGTGAAGGCCACGACGTCGTCGTCATCGTGTCGGCCATGTCGGGCGAGACCAATCGGCTCCTCGGGCTCGCCAAGCAGGTCAACGACGATCCGCCGGCCGAATACGAACGCGAGCTCGACGTCATCGCAGCGACGGGCGAGCAGGTCTCGGTCGGCCTCGTCTCGCTGGCGATTCAGAAGGCGGGCGGGCGCGCGCAGTCGTTCACCGGCTCGCAGGTTCGCATCATCACCGACTCGGCGTTCACGCGGGCGCGCATCCAGTCGATCGACGGTCAGCGCATCCACGAAGCGCTCGCCAAAGGCAAGATCGCCGTCGTCGCCGGCTTCCAAGGCTGCGACGCCGAGGGCAACATCACGACGCTCGGCCGCGGCGGCTCCGACACGAGCGGCGTCGCCATCGCCGCCGCGCTCAAAGCCGACGTCTGCGAGATCTACACCGACGTCGACGGCGTCTACACGACCGATCCCAACATCGTCCCCAACGCGCGCAAGATCGAGCGCATCTCGTACGAGGAAATGCTGGAGCTGGCCTCGCTCGGCGCCAAAGTCCTGCAGATCCGCTCGGTCGAGTTCGGCATGAAGTACGGCGTGAAGATCCATGTTCGCTCGAGCTTCAACGATCGCGAAGGCACGTGGGTCGTTCCCGAGGAGAAGCAGATGGAAGCAGTGCTCGTCTCCGGCGTCACCGCGGACAAGAACGAGGCGAAAGTGACGTTGCTCGGCGTGCCCGACAAGCCGGGCACGGCGGCCAAGATCTTCCAGCCGCTGTCGGAAGCCAACATCATCGTCGACATGATCATCCAGAACGTCTCGGACGCGGGCCGCACCGACCTGACGTTCACGGTGCCGCGCGCCGACCTGAAGCGCACCGTCGAGCTCATCAAGCGCGCCCTGCCGGAGATGGCGGAGCAGGGCATCAAGACCGACGACGCCATCGCCAAGGTCAGCGTCGTCGGCGTCGGCATGCGCTCGCACGCCGGCGTCGCCTTGCGCATGTTCGAGATCTTGGCCGAGGAGGGCATCAACATCCTCACGATCTCGACGTCCGAGATCAAAATCTCCGTCGTCGTCGACGCCAAGTACGCCGAGCTCGCCGTCCGCGTCCTGCACGACGGCTTCGGCCTCGGCAAAGCGCCCGCCTAATTTTTCTTCGCGTTCGCTAGCAACTTTATTTTCGCTGCGCCGATGACTGGTCATGTTCACCTTCATCGGGGGCGATCTGCTTCGCTTACTGCTGCTGGGTTTTGCGTTGGCGTTGACGGCGCGCGCGCTGCGACCGGCGGCGACGCTCGGCCGCGCCGGCCCGGTGGCGCCGTGTGAGGTGCCGATCGAAGTCGTCGGTGTCGGTGTGCGCTGCTTGTCACGCGCCGAGGCGGCGTCGCGCGGCGTCACGGCCGGCGCGGGCATGCCCGCCGATCGCTGGGCCGCGTGGGCCGTGCCCGTCGATGTCAACCGCGCCAGCGTCGCCGAATTGGCCTCACTCGACGGCATCGGGCCCAAGCTGGCGGCGCGCATCGTCGCGGCGCGGCCGTTCGTCCGCGTCGACGACGTGGCCCGCGTCGCCGGTGTAGGCCAGCGACGACTGGCACGGCTGCGCCCGAGACTCGTCCTCGACGATGGCGGGGCTGATCACGTAAGATAGATCGAGGCAAATCATGGCCGAAGACATCGAGAGGCTGCGCCAGGCGGCGCTGAAGGATCCGTCGCAGCTGGTGAAGCTGGCCGACGCGCTGGTGGCGCACGATCGCGCCGACGAGGCCGTGCAGACTTGTCGCCGCGGTCTCATGTCGCGGCCGGAGGATATTCCGCTCCGGCTCGCGCTCGGTCGCGCCCTGTCGGCGACCGGCGAGCTCGAGGAGGCGCAGGCGGCGCTGCTCGACGCCGTCTCGCGTCAACAGAAGGCCAAGGCCGACAGCGGTCGCGTCGCGCCGTCCGCTCCGTCGATGGGCGTGCCGGCGCAGCGTCGCCAGCCGATGGAGGCGACGGCGCGCAGCTTGCCCAGCTTCGACCCCGAAGCCGACGACGAGCCGGCGACGACGGCGCAGAATCGGCCGGCCAAGCTGCAGGAGCTGCGCGGTCGCGGCGCCGAGGCGCAGTCGCGGCGTCTCGAGGACGCGACGCCGCTGCCGCCGCGCGTCGACGCGCCGCGCCCGTCGACGCGCCGTCGTGACGAGGTCAACGACGAGCCCGCGCGACGCTCGGCGCGCGAGGAGCCGCTGCCGCCGCGCGAGGAATACGTGCCGTCGCGAGCGGACGCCCGCGACGTGGCCGCACGGCCGCCGAGCGGTCGGCGTCCGCTGCCGCGGCCGGCCCCGAACGGCAATGGCAACATCGATCTCGACGCCGTCGCCGACACGCTGTTCGGCGGCGCGCAGCGACGAAGACAGCGACGCCGCCCGCTGGCAGGCCGAAGTCGACGCGCCGATCGAGCCCGATCCGATGGCGCACGCCTGGGATGCGCGTCGCGCGCGCACGTTCGTGTGGCTCTGGGTCTCGCTGGTGCTGGTTTCCGGCGGCATCGTCGGCGGCTGGATCTGGCGCGCCAAAGAGAAGACGAAGATGCTCGAGGCGACCGTGGCCCGCGCCGACGCGCGCTCGTTCGAGGCCAGCGACGAGTCGGACTTGGCGGCGCGCGAGAATTACGCCGTCGCGCTGCGTGCCGAGCCGCGGCTGCGGAAATATTTCGCGATGGTGGCGCTGGCCGACGCGCGCCTGGCCGCCGAGCAGGGCGAAGACAGCGACGCCGCCGGCTGGGCCATGCTCAAGCGCGCCGAGCGCGAGAACAAGCTGCATCCGGGGCCGGACGCGCGCGCCGACCGCGAGCAGCGCCAAGCGCGGGCGCTGTTGGCGTTGGCGCGCGGCGAGGCGTGCCCCGACGACGTCAACCCGGCCGAAGACGGCAACGTCGCCGCGCGCTGCGCGCTGCAAAAGGGCGACATCGACGGTGCGCGCAAGATCTTGGCGCAGACGGTCTCGGCCAACGGCGAAGCGCAGAGCGTGCGCGCGTTGCTGACGCTGGGCTCGCTCGAGCTGGGCGTCGGCGATTTGGATGCCGCGCAGTCGGCCTACGCCAAGGTGTTGACGCTCTATCCGCATCATCCGCGGGCGCTCGTCGGACGGTCGCTCATCGCGCTCGAACGCAACGAGTCGCCGCCGATCGAGATTCCGCCCGGCCGCTTGGGGCCGACGACCGACGGCTGGTTTCATCTCGCCGCCGGCCTCAGCGCCATGGGTCGTAGCGCGCCCGAAGCGCAAGTGAAGTTCGAGCTCGACAGCGCCCGCAAAGGCATCGTCCACGACGGGCGATTGGCGCTCTTGTACGGCCGCGCGCGCCTGACCCAAGGCGAAGTGGGCGAGGCCGAAGAGGCGATGCGCGTCGCCGAGCGGCTCGACCCCAACGATAGCGACGTGGCCGTGCTCGACGCCGAAGTGGCGCTCGCCAAAGGCTTCGAGGACAAAGTCTCGTCGGCGCTGGCGGCGCGACCGCCGACGCCGCGCAGCTTGGCCGTGCTCGGCCGGGCGCAGTGCTTGACCGGTCGCTATCGCGAGGCCGCGGCGACGCTGGACGCCGCGTTGGCGCGTCGGCCGGGCGACGCCGTGGCCGTGACCTATCGTGCCATCGCCCGCGCACACCTCGGCGACGCGGCCGGCGCCATTCGCGAGCTCGAGAAAGCGGCGACGACGCTCTCGTCGACCGCGCCGCACTACGGACTCGGCCTGCTCGCGTACGAGCGGCACGATCTGTTGCGCGCGCGCGGTGAGCTCGGCAAAGCGCTCGAGCACAACTCGGAGTCGTTCCGCGCTCGCGCGCTCTTGGGCCGCGTGCTGCGCGATCTCGGCAAGCCGCGCGAGGCGTTGGCCGAGCTCGACGTCGTTCTACGACAGGCGCCGGCGCTCATGTCGGCGCACGCGGCGCGCGCCCGGCTCTATCTCGACCTCGGTCGGCTGCGCGAGGCGCGCACCGACGCGCGCAGCGTCATCGACTCCGGCCGCGCCACCGCCGACGACAAGCTCGCCTATGCCGAAGCCACCATCCGCCTCGGTCACGCCGACGAAGGCGAGCGCGCGCTCAAGGACGCGCTCGACGCGGGCGCGTTGGCGTCGCGCACGGCGCGTTTGCGGCTGGTCTTGCAGTCGTGGCGCGGTCCGAAAGAGGCGCTGTTGGCGGCAAAGGCGATGGAGAAGGAGCGTCACGGCCCGGCCGCCGGCGACGCGCAGCTGGCCATCGACGCCGCCGACGCTTGGCGTCGCGGCGGCGATCTGCGGAACGCACAGGCCGACGATCGGGCGGCGCTCTTCGGCGATCCGCTGCACGCCAACTTGGGGCTCGGCCGCATCGCGCTCGGCAGCGGTCAACGCGACGAGGCGGAGCAGTCGTTCCGCGCGGCGCTGGCGGCGTGGGACAAAGGCGCGTTCGCCGTCGACGATCAGACCGAAGCGCGCATCGGCTTGGCGCGCACGCTCTTGCAGCGCGATCCGAAGAGCAAAGAGGCCGTCGCGACGCTCGAGGCCGCCATCAAGGACGACTTCAGCGACGCCGAGGCGCATTTGTGGCTCGCGCGCGCCTACAACGACGGCGGCAACGGCACGCAGGCGCGCGTTCAGGCCGACAAAGCCATCGAGCTCGACGACAGCTACGCCGAGGCCTTCGCGCTCGACGGCGACCTGTGGCGCGGCTCCAGCCGCGACAAGGCGCGCAAAGCCTACAAGCGCTACCTCGAGCTCAGCCCCAACGGCGAGCAAGCCAAGAACGTCAAGCGTTCGCTGGCGCAGCTCCGCTGACGCCGAGCCCACCACGTTCGCTCGGCCGACAACCGTAAACGTTGCTTCGGCTCGTCCGCTGCGTTGGCCGCAGGATCAGGCGACCGGGCGCGGTGCTCGCGGCGCGCGGGACTGCGACGTCGGAAACCGCCCGAGGTGCCGGCGCCAACGCCAAACGAGCGTCAGCTCGACCGCGATGATGACGAAGTACCAACGCGACACGCCATCGCTGATGCCGATCGGAATGCGGGCGCTCAGCGCGTTCCAGGCGACCAAGCTCGACCAGCCGATGAGCCCGCCGACGACGTAGCGCCAGATCAGCCGCAGCGCGACGGCGCGGCGGAGCGCCCGGAAAGCAACGACGAGCGGCGGTAGGGCGATGACGAGCAACAAGCCCGCTTCGATGACCCAAGCGGCGGCGCCCGGCGGTAGCAGCCGCTGCCGCAGCGCGCGCTCGTCGCCCGTGAACAGCGACGACAGGAGCCGCGACCAGGTGAGCTGCGCGAATATCACCGCCACGCCGAACGCGTGACGGCCCTGCGCGACGATCGCGACGCCGAGCCACGCCAGTCCGTACGTCAACAGCGGGCCCGCCGCGGTGACGATGGCCGTCTTCGGTCCCGCACAGCCCGGTGCGAGCGAGAAGACCCAGAAGGTCACTTCGCCCCAGTCGCCGCAGACGATTCGGCCGACCAGATGATGAAACAGCTCGTGCGCGTGGCTCGACAAATCCGCGAGCAACACGAAGCCGAGCCAATAGCGCCAGTCGAAGTCGCGCACGCTCGCAGCAGGCTAGCGGATCGGCGTCGCCCGCACGGTGGCCGCAGTCACGTCGCGACAGAATGAGCGCGAGCGCGCGTCGCTGACCGGGCCGGCGCGAAGGTACTTCAAGTAATACGTCAGCAGTGGCGGTGAAGCTGTTGGATTAGCGGCGATCTTTGGCGACGACGTACTGCTCGATCGATTCCTTCCGCGAGCCCGCCGGCTTGACCGTCTTGACCTCGCGGAACCCCTCGCGCGCCCGCAGAATCAGCCGCTGCCAATCGGGCCCTTGGAAGAGCTTGCCGACGAAGTGGCCATGCTGCGCCAGCGTCAGCTCCGCTATTTCCAGCGCGCGCTCGAACAGCCCCTCCGAGCGCGCCTGATCGAGCGACCGCACGCCCGTCGTATCCGGCGCCATGTCCGACAGGACGACGTCGAAGCCATCGAGCGACCCCTTCAGCTCGGCCACGTCGACGGTGAACACGTCGCCGACGACGATGCGCGAGTTCGGCACCGGCTGATCGAGCGGCGTGCGATCGATGCCGACGAGCGCACCCTCCGGCCCGACCATGCTGCCGGCATACTGCAGCCACGAGCCGGGCCGACAGCCGAGGTCGAGCACGCGCTGCCCCTTGCGGAGCAGCTTGTGCTTTTGATCAATCTCTTCGAGCTTGAAGACCGAGCGCGCGACGAAGCCTTGCTGCTTCGCACGCCGGTGGAAGACGTCGTGTCGGTGGGATTTGTCGCCGAGCTTGGACATCGACTACGACGGGTCGTGCTGCGCGACGAAGTGCTACTTCTTGGCCGGCTTCGGCTTGGCCGAGCCCGCGCCCGCCTTCGACGCCTTCATCGGGTTCTTCGACTTGACCTCGGCTTCGCCCTGGCCCTTGAGCTTGACCTTCATCCCCGCCTTCTTCTTGGCGTTGCGGATGACGACGAAGCCGTTGCGGGCGCCCGGGATCGAGCCCTGGATCAACAGGAGATTGTTCGTCTCGTCGATCTCGAGGAGCACCAGGTTCTGCACCGTCTTCTTGACGTCACCCATGTGACCGCCCATGCGCTTGCCCTTGTGGACGTTGCCGGGGGTCAAGCGGCAGCCGATCGAGCCGCCGTGACGGAAGAACTCGTGCGTACCGTGCGTGGCGCGGAAGCCGGGCATGTGATGGCGCTTCATGACGCCCTGGAAGCCCTTGCCCTTCGACACGCCCTCGACGTCGATGTACGAGCAGCGGCGAGAACACCGTCGCCAACGGCGACCTGCTTGCCAATTTCGTACTTGTCGAGATCGGCCGCCTCGAGACGGACCTCGCGGACGAAGCGCTGCGGCGGGACGCCGGCCTTGGTGAACAGGCCCAGCTCCGGCTTCTTCGTGCGCTTGAGCAGCTTCTCGCCGAACCCGAGCTTGACGGCGGCGTAGCCGTTGCGATCGGGCGTGATCTTATCGAGGACCACGCACGGACCGGCGTGAACCGCGGTCACCGGCGAACGATCGCCCGTGGCGGTGAAGATCGAGGTCATTCCCAGCTTTTTGCCCAACAGACCAGTGCGAAACGGCATGACTTACGGCTCCCGAAATGAGGGTGGAAAGCTACTTCCCGACCCGTGACTTGTCAACCACTTAGTGAATCCGCGTCCGATACGTTCTAGATGCGAAACAGCGCGCGTGCATTGCTGCGTCGTCGCCGCGGCGAAGCTCTTCATAGTCGATGCCGCGCAAGCTCGCAACAACCTGCGCAGTATGCGTGACGTAAGCGGGTTCATTACGCTTTCCGCGCAGCGGCACCGGCGCCAAGAACGGGCAGTCGGTCTCGACGAGCAGGCGATCGAGCGGCACCCACGCCGCGGCCTCGCGGATGTTCACCGCGCTCTTGAACGTCACGACGCCCGACAAGCTGATGTGGAAGCCGAGCTCGACGTAGCGCTTGGCGTCCGCGAGATCGCCGGTGAAGCAGTGGATGACGCCGCCGACCTCGCGCGCGCCGTCCGCCTCCAAGATGCGCACGGTGTCGTCGTGCGCGTCGCGAACATGCAGCGATAACGGCTTCTTGGCGCGCTTGGCGATGGCGATGAAGTCGCCGAGGCCGCGCTGCTGCTCGTCCTCTGTCGAGTGCATATAATGATAGTCGAGCCCGGTCTCGCCCACGGCCACGACGCGCGGATGCGACATCGCCAGCCGCTCGATCTCGCTCATCGCGCCCGCGGGGATGCGGCCGGCGTCGTGCGGATGGATGCCGACGGCGGCCCAAATGTCGGCGTGCGCCTCGGCCATGGCGATCGCGGTGCGGACCTCGTCGAGGCCGGCGCCGGAGCCGACGCACACGAACGCTTCGACCCCGGCGGCGCGGGCGCGGGCGAGCACGTCGTCGCGCTCATCGCTGCCGTCGTCGCGGCGGAAGTCCTTGGCCTCCAAGTGGCAGTGCGAATCAATGAGCGGCATGCGCCAAATCCGATAGCACGCTTTGGGCGAGGCCACGCACGTCGTCGCGGCTGGCGCGCGCGGCGCGCCGCAAGTGGACGAGGCCGCGATCGTCGCCGGCGCGCGCCAAGGCCTCGGCCGCACGCACTTTGACGAGCGGATCGCCGAGCCAGCGCTCGACGGCGTGGCCGAGCGCCGCTGTCGCCGCCGCGTCGCCGCCGATGCCGAGCTTGGCCAGCGCCGTGGCCGCGTCGAGCGCGCGATTGCGATCGCCGAGCGCCCGCACCAGCGACGGCAGGCCGCGCCGATCGCCGAGCCGCGCCAACGCCAACGACGCTTCGTGCCGGACGTCGTCGTTGTCGTCGAGCAGGCGCGCCAAGCGATCGCCGTGCACGCGGTCGCCCGAGTCGCCCAGCGCCGCCGCCACCTGCGCGCGCACTTTGCCGTCGCGGTCGTCGGCGAGCGGCAGGATGACGACGGCAGCGCGCGCGGCGTCGATCTCGGTCAGCGATGCGATCGCCTGAAAGCGCACCTCCGGCGCCGGCGACGACAACGCCGACGCCAGCGCCGACCAGGCGCGCTCGCCACCGCCGGGCCCGAGCTGCCCGAGCGCGATCGCCGAGGCTTCGCGGCACAAGGGCTCGTCGTCACCGAGGTGGGCGATGATGACGTCGGCGCCGCCGGCCGCGCCCAGCTCGCCGAGCGACAACAGGGCCGCGTAGCGCACCGACGGATGCGCATCGTCGGCCGCGCGCACGAGCGCCGTCAGCGCGATGGGGATCTCGGCATCGGCGACGCGACCGAGCGCGTCGGCCGCCTGCGCGCGCACGCGCGGATCTTTATGCTCGAGATCGCGTAACGCGGCGTCGGTATACATCAGCGGCGACTTTCAATACTGAAGTACATGCTTCACTATCGCTCGGGAATACTGAAGTCGTTGCTTCAGTGTGTGTTGGGGCTGCCGCCGCCGAGCGCCGCGCGGTCGAGCCGCTCGACGTCGTGCACGCGATCGGCCGGCACCGCCGCCAGCATGCGCGCGCACAGCTCGGCCTGCGCGCCGAAGCGGAAGCCGAAGCCGTTGCGCGGCGGCACGAAGAGGTTGCGGCCGACGTCGCCGCAATCGGCGTAGAACGCCTGCTCTTTGCGATCGATGCGCACCGATTGCACCTCGGACCAGGCGACGCGCAGCTTCTCGCGGCCGCGCTGCTCGATGGCCCAGCCGGCGTCGTCGACGAGCAGCACCGGCCGTTGGCGGCGCTGCCACAGCCAAGCGACGCAGGCGAGGATCGCGAACCAGCCGGCCAAGAGGCGCCCGGTCACCGCGTGCGCCGCGACGACGCCGCCGATGGCCATCACCACCGACAAGGGCAAGAGCCACGCGGCCGACGCCACGAGCGGATGGCGCGACGGCGCCACGTCAGACCAAGAGCGCCACGCGGCGGGCGATCTCCAGGCGCGCTTCCATCGAGATCCACTCGAAGATGAGGCCGAAGCCGGCGCCGAGCGTGACCGGCGCGCCCGACGCGCGCGTGACCGTGCACGCCGCCGTGCGCCGCCACAAGACCCAGCCGACGATGTCGATGGGCTTGAACGACGGCACGTCGATCGTCATGGCCACGCGCGACAACAGCGGCAGCGGCTCACCCTCGACGAACGCGCCGTTGACCGACAAGTCGCGCAGCGTGCCGACGAAGCGCTTGCCGACCTCGGTCGGATCGGCGTGCACGCGCTCGTAGACCGCCGCCAGCGCCGGGTGCAGCTGCTGCTCGATGGCGCTCGTCTTCTCGCACTGCACTTCCCAGGCGACTTCGATGCGCGCGTCGCGACGCTTGAAGCGTTTGATGCTGCTGTTGCCGTCGCCGTTGGACTCGCCGTTGTTCATCAGCGCACCTTTGTCCCGGGTGGAACTTCGCGATCGAGGGCGGACAGTCCGAGGATCTTGTCGTCGCCGGCGGCCAGGATCATGCCCTGCGACTCGACGCCGCGGATCGTGGCCGGCTGCAAATTGGCGACGAAGATGACGCTCTTGCCGACCAGCGTCTCGGGCGGATAGGCCTCGGCGATGCCGGCCACCACCTGCCGCGACTCGCCGCCGACGTCGACGGTGAGCTTGAGCAGCTTCTTGGCCTTCGGGATCGCTTCGGCGGCCACGACCTTGGCGACGCGCAGGTCGACTTGGCCGAACTGCTCGAAGGTGATGCGGCCGTCGCTGCCGGCCGCGATCGTCGTCGTCGCGCTCGGCGCGGCCGCGGCTTTGGGCGCAGCCGCCGCCGTCGCCGCGACGTGGCTCGCGCGCCAACGGTCGAGCAGCTCCTTCTTTTGATCGGGCTCGACGCGCGGAAAGAGCGGCGTGCCCACGAGCGGCGAGAACCCGCGCGCGCTCCACGTCGGCCAGGCCGTCTTCTCCTCGAGGCCGAGCTGCGCCCGCAACGCCAGCGCGCGCTCGGGTAAAAACGGCTCGAGCAGATGCGACAGCACGCGCAGCAGCTCGAGCACGTTGCCGAGGATCTCGGCGCGCGGCGACGTCGGCTTCCACGGCGCCTGCTCGTCGATGTAGCCGTTGCCGCGGCGCACGAGGATCCACAGCTCTTCGAGCGCGCGCGACGGCTGAAACGTCTTCATCAGCTCGCTGAAGTTGTTCTTGTGCTGCTCGAGGTCGAACGGATCGATCGCGGCCGATTGCGGCGGCAGGCCGTACTTGTGCACCATCCCGAGCGTGCGGTTGAGCAGGTTGCCGAAGTCGTTGGCGAGCTCGCTGTTGTAGCGCTGGATGAACGCCTCGTGGTTGAAGTCGCCGTCGACGCCGAGCGGCACCTCGCGCAAGAGGAAATAGCGCAGCGCGTCGACACCCAGGTCGTTGGCCAGCTTCAGCGGATCGACGACGTTGCCGAGCGTCTTCGACATCTTCTCGCCGTCGACGGTCCACCAGCCGTGCGCGAACACCGTCGTCGGCAGGCGCCAGCCGGCCGCCAACAGGAACGCCGGCCAATAGACCGCATGGAAGCGCGAAATCTCTTTGCCGATGACGTGGACGATCTGCGACTGCTCCGGCGAATCCTTGTCGGGCCAGAACTGCTTGGCGTGCGCGCTGCGCCGCGTGGCCGAGTAGTAGTTCGTCAGCGCGTCGAGCCAGACGTAGACGACGTGTTTCGTCGTAGCCGGGAACGGGGACGCCCCACGCGAAGGTCGTGCGCGAGATCGACAGGTCGCGCAGCCCTTCTTTGACGAACGCCGCGACTTCGTTGCGCCGATTGGCCGGCTGAATGAACTCGGGATGCCGCTCGTAGAGCTCGAGCAGCGGCTGCGTGAACTTCGACAGCGCGAAGTAGAACGACTTCTCTTTGACGAGCTCCACCGGCCGCTTGTGATCGGGGCAAATGTTCCCCGGCAACAGCTCTTTCTCGGTGTAGAAGCGCTCGCACGAGACGCAGTACCAGCCTTCGTAGTCGCCCTCGTAGATGAAGCCGTTCTTGTCGAGATCGCGCCACAGCTGCTGGACCGTGGCTTCGTGATCGGCGTCGGTCGTGCGGATGAAGTCGTCGTTCGAGACCTCGAGCGCCTTCCACGTCGCGCGATAGGCGTCGGCGAACTTGTCGGCGTAGTGGCGCGGCGTGACCTGCGCCGTCTCGGCCAGGCGCGCGATCTTCTGGCCGTGCTCGTCGGTGCCGGTGAGGAACATCGTGTCGTCGCCGCGCAGGCGGTGATAGCGCGCGAGCGCGTCGCAGACGATCGTCGTGTAGGCGTGGCCGATATGCGGCACATCGGAGACGTAATAAATCGGCGTCGTGACGTAGAAGCGGGACATGTCAGCTCTCGTGATGATCGTCGGAGTCGTTGGGTTCGGCGTCGTTGTTGGGCACGACCGGCAGCCCGCGCTTGCCCAGCTGCGGCGGCGGAACGAGCACGGTCAAGACGTCGGGCGGGAAGATCTCCGAGCCGCCTTCGTCGAACCAGACGCGCACTTTTTGCCGCAGGACATCGAGCTCGACGACCTTGCCGTTGCCGGCCGGCGTCGAGACGCGCTTGCCGACTTTGGGCAGCGTCTTGCGCATCTCTTTGTACAGGTCGTGCTCGTAGACCAAGCAGCACTTTAGGCGCCCGCATTGACCCGACACTTTGCTCGGGTTGAGCACGAGGCCTTGATCCTTGGCCATCTTGATCGACACCGGGACGAACGCCGGCAGCCACGTCGAGCAGCACAATTCGCGACCGCAGGAGCCGATGCCGCCGACCATCTTGGCTTCGTCGCGCGCGCCGATCTGCCGCATCTCGATGCGCGCGTGCAGCTTGGCCGCTAGGTCTTTGACGAGGTCGCGGAAGTCGACGCGCTCGTCGCTGGCGAAGAAGAAGAGGACCTTGCCCGACGAGAGCGGATACTCGACGCGCACGAGCTTCATGCCGAGGCGATGATCGCGAATGCGCTGCTTGCAGTAGAGGTAGGCTTCGCGCTCGCGGGCGGCGTTCTTGTCCTTGGCGCGCTCGTCGGTCTCGACGGCACGGCGCAAGATGCGGCGCAGCGGGTCGAGCACGGGCAGGCGGCGCGCCGAGACGGCGATGGTGCCGACGAGCGGACCGCGATCGCTCTCGACGACGATGCGATCGCCGCGCACGTAGCCGACTTCGCCGGCGTCGAACTCGTAGATGGTGCCGGCGTCGCGGAACTTCACGCCGGCGACGTTGGCGAGCGTGCCGGCCGGGACTTGGACCTCGTCGGCGAGCGTGAAGATGTCTTCGCCGTCGGGATCGCGCGCCTCTTTGGCGGCGATCGGCGTCGGCAGGCGCTCGGGCGCGGCGGCTTCGGCGGCGGCGGCGGCCGGCGGCGGGGTCGCGGAGTCGTCGAGCGTGCCCCAGCCGGCGTCGATCTCGGCAGACGGGCGCGCCAGCACTTGCGGGCCCGATGGCGGCGTCGCTTGCGGCTGCGTGGGCGCGGCGGCGGCGGGGCGGTCGTCGCGTCGCTCGGGCCGGCGGTCGCGATCGCGCGGCGCGCGGTCGTTGTCGCGCGCGGCGTTGGCGTTGGCGTCGCGCGCCGGGCGGTCGTTGTTGTCGCGCGGGCCGCGGTTGCGGTCGCTGCCGCCGCGATCGCCGCGCGGCTCGCTCGGGCGATCGGGGCGCGCCGACTGCTGCGGCCGCTCGTTGCGCGGCCGTTCGCCGCGGCCCGGCTGCGGCGCGCGCTCGCTCGGGCGCTCGTTGCGCGGACGCTCGCCGCGCGCGTCGTTGGGTCGCTCGCCGCGCGGACGGTCGCCGCCGCGGGCTTCGGCCGGCCGCTCGCCGCCGCGACCGCTCGCGCGATCCTGACGCGGGCGATCGCTGTTGTTGTTGGGGTTATTGGGACCGCGTGGTCGTTCGCCGCGCGGTCGATTGCCGTCGCCGCGCGCGTCGGCGGCCGGACGCGGTCGGTCGGCCGCGTCGTCGCCGGGACGGTCGCCACGCGGCGCCGCCGGTCGTTCGCCGCGCGCTTCGGCCGGACCGCGCGGCGCGTTCGTTGCCGCCGGCGCCGGGCGTGGACGCTCGCCGGCGTCGCCGGTCGCATCCCCGGCGCGCGCGTCGTCGCGCTCGCCCGGACCGCCGCGTCCGCGACGACGACGGCGCCGATTGTTGCCGCCGCCACCGCCCGCCGGCGGCGCTCCTTCGGATGGCCCTTCGTTACTCACGCGCGCGCCTCTCGCAAAGTCAGCAGCAGATGCTCCATGGCCAAAGGTGGCGACACATTGCCGCGCAGGGCTTCGACCGTTTCATCGATGGCGCGCAACGCCGTCAAAAGCGACGACGTCGACCAATTGGACCAGCCACGCGCCAGGTCGACGCGCGCCGCCGACACGCGTGCGCCAGCGTCGTCGTTGCCGTCGTCACCGCCGGCCGACAGCTGCTCGCGGACCAAGATCGCGTCGCGCAGGCGGCGCCACAAGGCGGACGTCAACGCCAGCGCCTCGTCGCGATCGCCGGCCAACTCCGAGGCGGCCGCGAACAGCGCCGACACTTTGGGCGCGGCCGTCGCCGCTTCCAGCGTCGCCATCGCCGCTTCTCGCTGCGCGCGCGCTTCGTCGTCGAGGACAGGCTCCTCGCGCGGCCAAAAACGCAGCCGCTGACAGCGCGACAACACCGTAATCGGCAGACGCCGTGCCTCGGCCGTCACGAGCAAGAAGTGCGTATTGGCGGGCGGCTCTTCCAGCGTCTTCAAGAGCACGTTGGCCGCTTCGGCGCGCTCGGGCACCGGCGCCAAGAGGTGCGCCGGGTCGAAGATGACGACGCGGGCGCGCCCTTCGTGCGGGCGAAACCCGAGCGTCGTCAACAGCTCGCGGACGCGCTCGGTGAGCCCTTTGGGCGTCATGTCGAACCAAACGACGTCGGGATGCGTGCCGGCCTCGACCTTGGCGCACGAGGCGCAGGTGCCGCAGCCGTCGGGGTCGCGACGGTCGCATTCGAGCGCCATCGCCAGGGCGCGCGCGCAGGCGGCCTTGCCCGCGCCCTCGGGACCTTCGAAAACATAGGCGTGGTGCAGTTTTTTCGCGGCGAGCGCGGCGCGCAGAATGTCGACGGCGCGCGTCTGTCCTTCGATGCTGCCGAGGCCGGCCATGTGGCGCCAGCCTAGCATGCCGCCGGTGGATTCGCCTGCGCGATGACGTATAAAGAAGTCATGGGAATCCTCGATCGGATCTCGCGGCTGGTCTCCTCGAACGTCAACTCGGCCATCGACAAGATGTCGGACCCGGGCAAGGAGATCGATCAGCTCGTCATCGACATGGAGCAGCAGCTCAAGAAGGCGCGGCTCGAAGTGCACGGCGCGCTCGCCGTCGAGAAGCGGCAGCGGGTGCGCGCCGAAGAGCTGGCCAAGAGCTCGCAAGAGTGGCAGGACCGCGCCGAGCGAGCGCTGCGCGCCGGCGACGAGAGCTTGGCGCGCGAGGCGCTCAAGCGCAAAGGCGAGATCGACGCCGAAGGCTTGACGGCGACGCGCGGTTTGAGCGACTCGGTGGCGCACGCCGAGGCGCTGACGACGGCGCTGAAGCAGCTCGAAGCGCGCATCGGCGAGGTCAAGCTGCGCAAGGAGTCGCTCAAGGCCAAGGCGCGCGCGAGCCGGGGCAAGAATCCGCTCGGCTCATCGGCGCTGGACGAGTTCGATCGCCTCAACGGCAAAGTCGACGCGCTCGACGCCGAGGCCGAGATCGACGAAGAGCTGGCCAAGCTGAAGCACGAAGACGCGGCCAGCCGCGAAGTGGAGCGCAAGCTGAACGCGCTCAGCACGAACAAAGACCTCGACGATCGGCTGGCGGCGCTGAAGGCGAAGCTGGATAAGCCCGAATAGGTGGAAAAGCGTTATTCGCCCTTGAAGAAGAAGGGGAACGAGACGTTGCAGATGACGCCGTTGGGCTTCGGGAACTGCCAGTTCTTGACCTGACGCGACATGCAGCTCTCGGCGCTGGGGCTGCCGAGTGACGAGCTCTCGACGCGCGTGCCTTCGACGTGACCGTCGAGCTGCACCTTCCAGTTGAGCACGACCTTGCCGGCCAAGTGCGGGAAGCGCTGCAGCTCCTTCGAGTAGCAGAACTCGAGCGCGGCGCGATGCGCGGCCACGACCTTGTAGATTTGCTCTTTGGAGAGGCCGCCGTCGGCGTCGGCGGTGCCGGTCTGCATGCCGACCTTCATCTCCTTGCCGAGGTGGCCGCCGCCCGAGCCGGTGGCGTGCGCGCCTTTGCCGCCGCCGCCCGTCGCCAAGTTGCCGACGCCGAGCAGCTGTCCGTTGCCCTTGCCGCCGCCGCCGCCGCCTTCGCCGCGCGTCGACATGCCGCCCGAGCCGCGTCCGACGACGAGCTCGGTGCCCTTCAAGCCGGCCAGCGCCGTCGTCATCGTGGCGTCGGGCGTGTCCGAGAGCAGCGTCTTGAGCGCCTGCGACTGCTTGCCGGCCTTGAGCGACCCGAGCAGGCCCATGTTTTGCACTTTGCGCACGATTTGATCGCGGTCGCCTTTGGGAATCTTCGTCTCGGCGACCTTGGCGTCTTGGTTGCCGACTTTGCCTTCCTTCTCGCGTGCGCGCTTCGACGCGTCGTCTTCGCGGACCTTGCGCTTGCCGCCGTCGGCCTTCTTCTCTTTTTCGGGCTCGGGCTCTTTCGGCGCGTCCATGAGGATCTTGGCGATGGCCGTCGACGGCGGCGGGTCGAGATCCATGGCGTCGTTCGGCTCCCACATGATCCAGCCGATCGTGAGGATCGCGATCTGGACGACGGCGCTCATCGCCAGCGCCTGACCGAAGAACTTGTCGAGCCAGCCGCCGGCGGGTCCGACGGCGACGCCGGGCGCGATGAACTGGAAGAAGAAGGCGACGTCGCCCGAGTCGTCGAGGCCGATGATGCCCCAGTCGCTCGTCGCCAGCGGCTGCTCGCGGAAGGGGCCGGCCGACACGCCGCGGCCGTCACGCACGAAGTCGCGCACCGCCTGCTGCTGATGCTCGACGTTGAGCTTGCCGCTCATGCCCTCGGCGAGCGTCAGCACGTAGCCGGTGTTGTCGGCCGAAGCGCGGAAGAGCGGGAACTCTTCGCCGAGCGCGCCCGAAGAGGGGACGATGAACGTGTCCTTCTTCGACGACCCGACGGTGATGGTCTGCGGCGTGGTGAAGACGCGCTCCTCGAGTGGCTCACCATGCCACACGAGCACGACTCTAAGAGGACGCGAGCCGGAATTCATCGCGTCATCAGCGTATCACATCTCGTCGGTAGAGCGCTTCAATTCGGGGATGAAGCTCCGTTTGTCGGGCGTTGTCGTATCGAACTCCGACTTCATGCGGTTCAAGAAGTACATGAGCTGCGGCGTCTTCAACTTGCCGTCGATATCGAGCCCGCCGAACGTGTATTGCTTCGATTTCTGACCCGTCTTGGCGTCGACGGTGGTCGGTCCGCCGTCGTCGGGCTTGGCCTTTTCGGGCGCCTTTTTCTTCTGCGCGGCGGCGGGTGTCACTGCCATGAGCGCGACGGCAGTCACCGTAACGATCGCAAGAACAGCGCGACGAGTGAGACTCACGGTGAACCTCCCGGCTTCTTCAGTTGTGACGACGGCGACGCCGCTGACGGCGGCGGCGGCGCCGACTTGGCCAGCTCTTTCAGGCGCGCTTCGGCCTCGGCATGGCGCGGATGGCCGAGCGTCGCGACCTTCATGTATTCGTCGAGCCGCGCGCGCGCCTTGGCGGGATCCTTTTTGAAGTCCATGTGCAGGACGACCAAGTTGTAGAGCGCGTCGGCGGCGCCGAGGCCGTTCGGCTCGGCGGCGAGCGCCTTCTCGTACGACTTCTGCGCGGCGTCGAACTTGCCCTGTCCGCGCTCGGCGACGCCCAATGCGTTCCACGCGTCGACGTCGCTGGGATCGGCCTTGGTGATGCCGCGTAATTCCTCGGCCGCGCGCTCGTAGTCGCCGCAATCCAAGTAGACGATCGCTTTATTACGCCGAGCGACTGTCAGCGTCGGATCGAGCCGCGACGCCGCGTCGAAGTGCGCGAAGGCCTCCTGATCGCGCCGGCGCGCCAGCGCCACGAGCCCCAAATTGTTGTACACGTCGGCGGCGGCGCGACCGTCTTTGTCGCCCTCTTCTTTGTGCGCGCCGGCTTTGGGCTCGGCGATATCGAGCGCGCGATGCAGCACGAGGTCGGCCAACTCATGCTGGCCGCGCGCTTCGTAGACCATGCCGAGCGCGTTCAGCGCCGTCGACGAGCGCGGCTCGGCGCGCAAGACGCCGCGCAGCACCTCGGTGGCGTCGTCGAGCTTGTTGGCGCGGCGCAGCGCGTTGGCCAACTGCACGCGCGCCGCGGCCGTCGCCGCGCCCGGCGGCGGCTTGTCGACCCAGCCGCGCAGCACCTTGACGGCATCGGCGGCGCGACCGGCCTCCAGATAGGCGTCGGCCAGCGCCTGCACCGTCGGCAAATGCGTCGGCAAAATGGAGTGCGCCTTTTCCAGCGGCGGAATGGCCTCCGCCTCGTGATGGCGCTGTAACTCGAGATAGCCGGTGTCGTACCAGGCTTCCCAAAGCCCGGCGTCGAGGTCGATGGCGTCTTTGAGCCGCTCGAGCGCGCGATCGTAGTTGCCGCTGCCGAGGCGCACGAGGCGCGCGGCGTCTTTGAGCGCCTCGATCGCCTCCGGTTTGGCCGGCGGCAGCTTGGGCACTTCGACTTGCTTGGGCGCCGACGCGCAGCCCGATATCGCCATAATCAATATCGAATGCGCGAAAACGAATGCGAAACGGCGATTCATCGCTGCACCGCCGAGACGAACGGCAGCGCGGGGCGCGGCTCGGCGACGGCCGGACGTGCGCGCGCTTCGGCTTCGGGCGGGAACTCCTGGTCGCTCATGCGTCCCAAGGCCGCGCGCAGCTTTTGCGTAAACTCGTTATAAACGCCGAGCTGCAGCGCCTTTTGATAGCCCGTCTTGTACGCGTCGATGGCCTTCTCTTCGACGACGACGACCACCTTCTCGAGCTCGTCGCGATAGACCTGCTGCTCGTCGGCGCTCAGCTGCGCCGGCACCGGTGCGCCGCGCAACGCCTTGGCAAATCGCTCATAAGCGTCACCGATGCGATACAGCGCCGCGGTCGCCCATTCGGGATCATTGAAAGTGACGACGTCGACATAAGCCTGCTTGGCCTTCTCGAGCAGCTGCGATTTCTCGTCGAGCGTGCGCTTGAGCTTCTTGGCGTCGGTGGCCAACTTCACGCGCTCGAACTCGTGAAACAGCAGCTCGCCTTCGAGATAACGCGCATGCGCCGCCGCGCCCGCCGCCGCTTTGTCGTTCGTCCGCTTGAATAACGCGACCGCCTCTTTGAGCGGGCCGGCCGCCTTCTTCTCTTGATTGGCGGCGATATATTCGGCGCCTTGTCGCGAGAAGGCCTCGATGGTCTGCGCAGTTCCCGGATAACGAACGGCATAATCGCTGAACGCGTGCGCCGCCGCCTCGTGCTGGCCGGCGTCGGCATAGACGACACCGATACGGAACGCGACCTGCTTGACGTCGTCGCGCTGCTGATAGCGCCGCGCATAAGCGCCATAAGCGGTAATCGCCGCCTGCGTGTCGCCCAAATGCTCGCGCAACAAACCGGCATTGAAGAGGGCATCGGCGGCGTGCGTATCTTTAGGATAACGATCGGCCAATAGTTGATAAAAGCGCGCCGCTTGATCCCACAATGCCGCTTGTTCGTAGAGCTTGCCGGCATTCCATGCGGCATTTCCCGCTTCATTCGAGTTGGGATATTTCTCGACCAGAATGGCGTCCAGCTTGACCGCCTCTTCCGGTTTTCCCGCGCGCACATACAAGCTGGCGGCATTGGTCAGCGCCGCCGTCGCGCGCGTCGACGCCGGGAATTCGTTGGCCACGCGCGTGTAAATCGCGGCCGCGGCCAGCGGATCGGTCTCCGCCTTTTGCTCGCCCGCCTTCATGCCGGCGTCGACGACCAGCTTCGACAGTCGCTCCTGATCGTCCTTGGCCTGAAACGCCGGCACTTTCAATAGACGCCGCGCCCACGCTTCGACGTTCTCGTAGTCCTTGGCCTTGTTCAGCGACTCCAAGATCCGATCGCCGGCCGCGGCCGCCGCCGGATTTTTCGGATACTTTTCGACGATCAGTCCAAAGCGTTTTACGGCTTCGTCATAATCGCCGTAGTCATAGAAGAGCTGACCATTCTTCAAGAGCACGCCGGCGATTTCCGGATCTTGCGGGAACAGCGTCGCATAGAGGTCGATCGCTTCGCCCATATGCTTGTCCGACGGCAAGATCTCGCGCTTCGACCCCGTTACGCGCTCGCGCCGCACTTTCTCGTAAGCATTGATCGACTGCAACAACGCCTCGCGATGCAGCTTGCCGACCGGCTTCGCTTTGCCGACCGCCAAATAAGAATCGCCCGCTTCCTCGTATCGCTTCAGCTTGAAGAAATAGATATCGCCGAGCAGGTAATGCGCTTCGGTGGCATCGGGGTCGTGCTCGAAACGCGAGAGATAGTAGGCATAAGCCTCGGCCGCTCGCGTATAGCGCTCGCCGTCGATATGCCCGTGCTGCTGCTGCTCGTTCCTTTGCGCCTCGGCGTGCAGCCCTTTGGCCACCTCGTGCAGCATCGTCGCCGCCACTTGATGCGCGTGCTCGACCGCCTGCGGGTTCTGCTGCGCCTTGGCCCATTCGCTGTCGGGGCCATAATTCTCGGCCAAATGACGCAGCTCTTTGACGGCCTCTTTGTTCTGATCCATTTCGCGCATCGCCTCGACGATGCGCTTTTGCCGGTCGGGGCTCTGCTCGTCATTGGGATCGAGCTTGATTAAGAAGCGCTCCGATTCGATGGCGCGGTCATAGCGCGCCTGCGCATAAAACGTGTCGGCCAACTTGGCGATGACTTTGCGCGAATACGAGGCACCGCCAATCGACGCCAAGAAATCGAAGGCGTCTTTCGGCCCTTTGCGCTCGTCTTCGGTGAACACTTGCACGAGCTGTTCGAGCGCTTCGCCTTTGAGCTCCTCGAGCCGCTTACGACCCGATTCCGTCAATTGATGGGCGCGGGCCACCGAGCTCGTCGTCGTGCCCGAGCCCAAATCGAGCACCTCTTTGAAACGCCGCGCCGCCTTATCCGACTCGCCTAGCTTCCAATAGCACCAAGCGGTCTTGAATAGCGCCAAGTCGTAGAGCGGTGAATCGGGAAACTTCAGCACCTCGTCATATCCGGCGAGCGCGCTCTTGTAGTCGTTGTCGTCGTAAAAGCGCGCTTCGGCGACGGCCATCCAGGCGTCGGGACGAAAGCGCGACTCGGGATGCTCGTTCAAGATGCGTTTGTATTGCACCAGCGCTTGGTCGAGCTTGCCTTCGGAGCGCAGCGAAAAGCCGTATAGATAGAGCACCGCGTCGGTCTTGCGGAAATTGGGATATTCATTCAATAGCCGCTTGTAAATGACCTGCGATGACACGAGGTCGAGCTGCGGCTGCGGCGGCGAATGACAGGGCGCTTTGCCCTTTTGCGCGTTGCATTGCTCGACGGCGGCATTGAACGTCGCCATGTCGCTCAAGAACTGCGACTTCGCCTCTTCCCACTTGAGCTCGGCCAGCTGAAACATGACCTCCGCCGTTTGCGGCGTCGGTCCGTGCTCGCGCAGATATTGTTCGAGCAGCGCGATTCCTTGCCGCCGCTTGACCACGACTTGCGCCTCTTTTTGCCGCAAGACCTGCTCGACCTGCGCCGAAACCGCGAGATTGCGCGCGCGCGCGCCGGCCGACAGGCGCGCCTCTTCGTATTCGCCGCCGGCATAGGCCGACAGCGGGGCGCACGCCAAGAAGGCCGCGAGTAGCTTATTTATAGTTTTCGTACTCATCGGCCCAACGTTCGTTTTCCGGCGGCCAATACTCCTCGTCGTCGCCGATAAGACCTTCGATGTGCAGCTTGCCGAACATCTCGGCCGGGAATCGTCCGGCCGCCAAATCCTCGATCTGCCGCTCGAGCTTGCGCTTCTGCCCGATGACGGCGTCGATCTTGCCGAGCCGTGCCTGGCGCAAGAAGCCTTCGAGCCGCCCGCGCAGCTCCACCAGCGACTGGCGAATCAGCTCGCTCGACGCGGCGTCCACGTGCCAAGCCAAGCTGGCGGCGCGGGCGCGCAAGCCATCGGCGGCGACGACGTCGGCGTGCACGAGCGCGTTGAGCCCGCTGCGCTCGCCGCCGCCCGACGCGACGTCGAGCACGCGCTCGAGCGTGCCCGCCAGCTGCGTCCGCCGCGCTTCCAACGCCGCCAGCGCCGTCTTGGCTTCGTCCGATTTGCGCGCGTCGATGCGGGCGCGGGCGATCTCGTCACCGAGCGCGTTCACCTTGGCGAGCAGCGCCGCGGCGTCGACGGGACCGCCGGTGACGGGCTGCACGTGATTGGTCGCGGCCTTGGCGCCACTTTCGGCGACGCGCTCGGCGAGCCGCTTCCAATCGCCCTCGACGTGATCGACGTCGGCCGCGCCATGCGTCAGGCCGCGGGCGATGGCGTGCAGGCGGAAGAAGCGCGCGTCGACCTCCAGCATCGACGCGATCTGCCCGTCGATGTCGTTGGTGGCGACGGGATGCAGCTCGTCGGCGGCCAATAAGCGCTCGGCCAGCGTGCGCCGCGTGGCCGCGTCGCCGAGCGCGCGGTCGACATAGCGCGTCAGCGGCTCGTACTCGGCGAGCACGGCGTCGAAGCCCTTCTCGGCGTCGACGAAGCGGCACGTCTTGACCTGCAGCGTGGCGCGCAGGAGGCGCGCCTCGGACGCGCGCGACGACGTGCCGTATTGCTTCATGAACTCGTCGATGAGCCGCGCGCCCAAGTCGTACTCTTTGCGCGACAACGACGCCCACGCGGCCTCGAACAGCGCGTCGGGCAGCTTCTTGGAGTCCGACGGAATCAAGAAGTAGTGATAGAAGGCGTCGTCGTCGCGGCCCTCTTCGTGCGCGATGCGGCCGAGCGCCAGCCGCGCCAAGTCGCGCAGCGCGTAGTAGCGACCGTCGATATAGAAGCGAATGGTGTCGCCTTTTCTGACGTCGGCGATGGCGCAAAAGGCGTCTTCGGCGCCGCGCAAGTCGCTGCGCTTGACGCGCATGACGCCGCGCAAATAGAGCGCCGACGAGTAGAAGCGGCTGTGCGCCGACACCGTCTGCAGCTCCTGCTCGGCGCGCTCGAATTTGCCGGCGTCGTAGAGCGCGCGGCCTTGCAGGTAGGCGAGCTCCTGGTTGACGTCCTCGGCGCCGAGCTGCGTGATCTCCTGCGCGCACGCCGCCGCGATGTGCTCGTCGAGGCAGACGTCGACGTAGGCGCGCAGCGCCGCGTGGTAGTAGGGCGACTTGGCGCCGCGCGCGAGCGAGCGGCCGAGATAGCGCCGCGCCGTCGTCGTCGAGCCGCCGTGCGCGAGCGCGAGCCCGAGGCGATATTCGGCGTCTTGGAAGTCGGACGAGTCGGAGAAGTCCTGATAGCGCGGCCCTTCGACGACGGCATACAAGCGCGCCGCCGCCGCCTCGGGCTGACCGGCGACCAATTCGTCGTCGGCGCGACGCACCTCGGTGGCCAGCATCGCCGGCGTCACGACGGTCTTGTCGACGAGCCCGCGCGTCTCCATCTCCTGCAAATAGGCGGCGGCTTCGGGCGCGCTCTTTTGCCCGGCCGGCGCGGCGACGGCGGGCACGGCCAGGCCGAGCGCGCCCACGACGGCGACGCGGCCCAACCGACGCTGCCGCCGACGCACGCTCACTTCACGATCTCCACCGTCTCGACATCCGCTTTGACGCGCACGTCGAAGATGCCCTCTTTGTGCTTGGCGAGCTTGGTCGGCCCGTCGCCGGTCTCGTCGACCGAGAAGCTGACGCGCGTCTCTTTCTTCTCGGTGACGTCGATGACGAAGCTGCCCTCGGCGCCATAGGCGACGCGATCTTCGCCGGTGGCGCCGCATTCGACCTTGAGCGCCAGCGTGTGGCGGCCGGGCGCGGCGAAGCCGTCATACAGCTTGAGCGGATCGCCCGTCGCCGGCGAATCGGCGGTGAACACCGGCTGATCGTCGATCTTCAGCGTCACCTTCTTGATCGGCCAGGCGCGCTGCGCTTTGTACACGAACGACGACGTGATCTTGGTCTTGAACAGCGCGTCGCCGATCAAGTGCGCCTTGGCGCGCGAGCGAAACAGCTCGTCGCGCAGCTGGTTGTATTCGGACGCCAGCGCCTCCAAGTCGACCGACGATCGGCCCGTCGGGCCGGGTTCGGGCGACGGCGGTGGCGGGGGTGCGGGCGGCGGCGTCGCCGGCGTCGCGTTCTCGACCGGCGGCGCGCTGTCGGCGGCCACCGGCGCGCTGTTGTCCGTCGCCGGCACGTCGGTCGCCGTCGGCGCCGGCGGCGGCACGGCCGGCGTCGCCGGCGCCGGATGCTTGACCGGGTGCTTCTTGTGCGGCGCCGCCCAGCCGGCGGCCGCTGTCAGACATATCGCCATCGCGAGCGCCGTCCGCTTCATCACAGCCTCGTCGGCAGGAACACGCTCACGCCCAACGTGAGCGAGAAGTCCTGCACGTATTGTCGCACCGCGAGAATCTGCTGCTTGTACAGCTGATCACGCACGTCGAGCCGCATCGCCCACGAGCGCGACAAGAAGATCTTGGTGCCGACGCCGAACTGCGCCGCGGCGCCGAAGCTGGTGGCGTTGTCGATGATGCCGACGCCGGCGACGCCATGAATGTCGAAATGCACGATCGAGTCGGCGAAGAGCCGCATCTTGCCGTGCACCGGCGACCACACGAGATCGGTGAACACGAGATAGACGCGGTTCTGCTTGGGCAGAATCGTGACGCCGTGATCTTGCTCGAGCTGCGACGCCACCGACGAGCGCACCTGCGAATAGTTGAACGACGCCTCGATGCCCGCGTCTTCGGTCAAATGGTAGGTGTAAGCGGCGCCGACGATATAGGTGCCGTCGAGTAAGTCGCTGACGTAGTAGCCGCCCATGATGGTCAGCTCGTGGCGCGCCGTCTTGACGAAGTCGAGCTCGTCGGAGCGGCGGCCGCGCTTCTCGTCGATGAGCTTCTTCTTTTCCTCGGGATCGACGCAGTCCGCCGCCGCGACTTGCAAGAACGATTGGGCCAGCAGCCCGAGCAGCGATATGAGCAAAACCCGATTCACGAGCGCGGCCCCGGAATGAATAAGGAGAGCCCCAATAAGCCGACCAAGTTGTTGGTGACGCGCTCGACGGAGACCGCCTCTTGGAGCATGAGGTAGTCGCGCAGGTCGAAGCGCACGGCCAGCCAGCGATTGGCGTACATCTTGAGACCGATGCCGGCGTCGAACGTGACGCCTTGGATGGTCGAGTTGAACGTGTTGCCGGCGCCGACGACGAAGAAGACGTCCCCGTGCGCGATGGCGTGCTCGGAGACGCGCATCTTCAAGTGAATCGGCGACCACAAGAAGTTGCCGACGGCGATGAAGGCGAGCGAGCGCTTGAGCACTTCGCCGCCGAAGAACTGCGTCAGCGGCTTCTGAATGGCGAGATCGAAGGGCGTGACGACGAGCGACGCTTCGACGCCGAAGTCTTCGCCGAAATAGAAGGCGAGGGCGCCGCCGTAGTCGTACGAGCTCGACAAGAGATCGCTGGCGTAGAAGCCGCCCCAGGCCGAGATCTCGAGCCGCAGGCGCTTGACGAAGTCGCGCTTCTGCACGCCTTTGCGTTTGCCGGCGGCGCCGAGCTCATCGTCGCTGTCGAGACAGCTGGCGGTCTGCGAGTCGGTGGTCGAATTAGGGGTCGTGTCGGCGTGCGCACGCGAGCCGGCGACGCCTTGGGCGAGCGTGAGGAAGCTGGCCAACACCACCGCCAGGCGAGATGATGAAGGAGCCACGCGCGCCGACTATAACATGGGGCGACGGGTCCTCGCGCCCACAATGTGATAAAGTTTCAAATTGGATATGCAGAGCGAACCGCCACGTCCGAGCACGCGCGTAGCGACGGAAGCCGCGCCAAATCGGGCCGTTCATTTGTCGCAGTGCAAGCTCGTCGTCTTGACCGGCAGCCAGCGCGGCCGCGAGTTCGTCATCTCCGGCGATGTCATCCGCATCGGCAAAGTGGACGAGAACGATCTGGTGCTGCCCGAAGAGACCGTGTCGCGCGTGCACTGCGAGATCTTGCGCGACGCCAAGGGCCACCTCTTGCGCGACCTGCACTCGACCAACGGCACTTTTCTCGACGGCGCCGAGATCCGCGAGGCCTATATCCGCGCCGGCAGCGTCATCACGGTCGGCACGATTCAGCTGAAGTTTCAGCCGTTCGAAGAGCGCATCGAGATCCTGCCGTCGGACAAGGAGAAGCTCGGCGAGCTGGTCGGCCGGTCGCTCAAGATGCGCGAGATCTTCGGGCTCGTCGAGCGCATCGCGCCCACCGAAGCGACGGTGCTCATCGAAGGCGAGACCGGCACCGGCAAGGATCTGGTCGCGCGCACGCTGCACTCCTTATCGAAGCGCAAAGCGCAGCCCTTCATCGTCGTCGATTGCGGCGCGGTCTCGGGCACGCTCATCGAGTCGGAGCTGTTCGGTCACGAAAAGGGCGCGTTCACCGGCGCGGCCGCGATGCGTCAAGGCGCGTTCGAGCTGGCCCACGGCGGCACCATCTTCCTCGACGAGCTCGGCGAGCTCTCGCTCGACCTGCAGCCGAAGCTCTTGCGCGTGCTCGAGCAGCGCGAGATTCGGCGCGTCGGCGGCAATCGCACCATCAAGGTCGACATCCGCGTCGTCGCGGCGACCAAGCAGGATCTGCAGCGCGAAGTGCAAAAGGGTAAATTCCGCGAGGATTTGTACTTCCGCTTGTCGGTGGTGCCGATCCACATGCCGTCCCTGCGCGAGCGCAAAGAGGACGTGCCGCTCATCGTGCAAGCGCTCGTCGAGCGGCTGGCGCCGGCCGGCGAATTGCCGCGCGTGCTCGACGAAGCGACGATGAACTCGCTCTTGGCGCACGACTGGCCGGGCAACGTCCGCGAGCTGCGCAACGTGCTCGAGCGCGGCGTCTATCTGTCGCCGCCGGCGGGATCGGGCGGCTCGCTGTCGGTGGCGCCGGTGCGGCTGATCTCGATCGGCAGCGTCAGCGCGGCTCAGCAGGCCGAGGCGGCGCAGGCGAAGCTCGAGTTCGCGGGCGACAAGTCCTACCGCGAGAACAAGGAGCAATGGGAAAACGAGTTCGAGAAGCGCTACCTCGGCTGGCTGATGGAGCGGGCGCAGGGGAACATCTCGCGAGCGGCGCGCGAAGCGGACATGGATCGGAAGTACCTGCACAAGCTGCTCAAGAAGCACTCGATAGTCACGTAGCGGCGAGCCTCGCCGGTGTCGGGCCGGCGCTGGCCGATCTGCTCGTCGTCGAGGACGATCCGGCGCTGCGCCGCCTGCTCGAGCTGGAGTTGGGCGATCGCGGCTACGCCGTGACGACGGTCGACGGCGCGTCGGCGGCGCGCGCGACGCTCGATCGCCGCCCGTTCGACCTCGTGCTGACCGACTTGATGTTGCGCGACGGCTCGGGCCTCGACGTGCTCGACCACGCGCGCGCCGAGCAGCCGGGCGTGCCGGTCGTGTTCGTGACCGGCCGCGGCACGATCGCCGACTGCGTGCGCGCGATGAAGCTGGGCGCCTTCGACTTCCTGCAGAAACCGCTCGACGACGAACGGTTGGCGCTGACCGTCGGCAAGGCGATCGAAGCGGGGCGCTTGCAGCGCGAGGCGCAGCTGTTTCGGCGCGCGCGGGCGCTGTCGGGCGAGACGCGCGCGATCGTGGGCGCCAGCCCGGTCATGCGCGCGCTCGAAGATCAGGTGACGCGCCTGTCGCCGACCGATACGACGGTGCTCATCATCGGCGAGAGCGGCACCGGCAAGGAGCTGGTCGCGCGCGCCCTGCACGAAGGCTCGCCGCGCCAGCGCCGGCCCTTCGTGGCCATCGACTGCGGCGCGCTCGAGGGCAACTTGCTCGCCGCCGAGCTCTTCGGCCACACGCGCGGCGCCTTCACCGGCGCCTCCGAAGCGCGCCACGGGCTCCTCGAAGAGGCGCACCGCGGCACGCTGTTTCTCGACGAGATCGGCAACCTCGGGCTCGATTTGCAGGCGCGCCTGTTGCGCGTGTTGCAAGAGCGGCGCGTGCGTCCGCTCGGCGGCAATCAGGAGCGCGAGATCGACGTGCGCGTCGTGGCCGCGACCAACCGCGATCTTCAGCGCTCGGTGACCGAAGGCCGCTTTCGCCAGGATCTGTATTACCGCTTGGCCGTCGTGACGCTGGAGGTGCCGTCGCTGCGCGATCGCGAGGGCGACATTCCGCTGCTCGTGCGCCACTTCGCGCGGCAGGTCGGCGTGCGCGTCGGTCGCCCCGACGTCGTCATCGCGCCCGAGGTGCTGCACGACTTCGAGCGCTATCCGTGGCCCGGCAACGTGCGCGAGCTGTCGAACGCCGTCGAGCGCGCCGTCATCCTCGCCACCGACGGTGTCGTGCGGCGCGCGGCGCTGCCGTCGGTGTTGCCGCGCGGCGGCGGCGTCGAGCCGCTCGAGGACGCCGTTCGCCGCGCCGAGTCGGAGGCGATTCGCCGCGCCCTCCGCGCGTCGCGCTCGCGGTCGGAAGCCGCGCGCCGGCTCGGCATCAGCCGCCGCGCCCTCTACGACAAGCTGGCGCGACTGCAGCTCGAGCCCTGATCGATCTGTGCGGATTTCTGCACAGCTGTGCGGCCAAATGCACAGCTCAGATCGTCGAAAGTTGACATAACGGCAGGAAATAAAAGAGTTTCCATGTTCGACTTGCCGCGGCATCAGCTTTGCTCTAGATCACATTCGGCTCTGGGGCCCGTGTTCGTCGAGGATCCCCCCCGCGACGAGCGCGGACCTCGGGGCCACCTTCAACCGCTCGCCGCGTTGCAGCGGTCGCGCGGATCTGGCAGTCGTAGCGGCGGCTGCAGCTACCAGCGCAGCGCGAGGCCGAGCTGGGCGATGAGCGAGTTGATGAGCCCGACGTCGCGCGCTTCGTTCGGCGGCAGCGGCGTCAGCTTTTGGTAGTCGATGAGATCGAGCTTGGCGTTGAGGTCGAGTGACTCGAAGACGCGCCAGACTTTGCCCTTCTCGTCGGCGTTCTTGATGTACGCGACCTTGAAGCCGACGAGCCAATCGCGGAACGGCGACAGCTCGCGATCGCCGGTAAAATATTGTCCAACGGGGCCGACGTTTTCGTAGCTGAGCGCCTCGCCGGCGTCGCGATAAAAGAGCGCGCGCGTCTGCTGATAGAAGCGGCCGCGCAAACGCAGCACGACCTGCGGATGCACCCATTCTTCCCACGCGACCTCGGCGGTGCCCGACTTGATGCCCCACGTGTCCCAATAAAAGCGGCCTTGAACGCCTAGCGCGCCATGCGCTTTGGGGACGGCGAAGCGAAGGCGGCCCTGCACCGAGACGCGCTGGCGCAGGTTGGGCTCGGACTCTTGCGCCTCGAACGTGCCGAAGAGGCGCACGCGGCGATAGGGATTGGACTGAAAGCCGTCGAGCACTTGGAAGCTGACCGACAGCTCGCTCAGGAGAAGCGGCGTCAACACCTGGGTCCACGACGCGGCGTAGCTGTCGATGGCGAGCGCCTCGGAGACGATGCCGGTGACCTTGGCGAAGCAGCCTTTGGAGTCGCCGAGCGAGCGTCGATCGACAGGCGAGACGCCGGAGTTGTCGACGTCGCAGACGGAGTCGAAGTTGTGCGCGTAGCCGAGCTTCAAGGTCGTGTTCTTGCCCCATAAGTCGACCTTGGCGGCGACGTCGATGGCGTTCGAGCGATAGTCGTTCTCGGTGCCGAAGGTGTAGCCGGCGTCGAGCGCCGTCGGGCCGAGGCGCAATTCGGCGCCGCCATGCACGGAGTGGCGCGTGTCGGAGAACTTCGTGGCCGAGGTGACGGCGTCCATCGCGCCGTACGTGCGCGGCGTGGCGCCGGAGACGACGTCGGCTTCGTAGCCGAAGTTGAACGAGAAGCTCGGATGCACGTCGACGTTGGCGTCGAGCTGCGGATGAAAGACCTGCAGCTTCTGCGCGCGCGCCGGCTCGACGAAGTATTCGGCCTTGACCTCGACCTTGTCCTCGGCGCGCGCGGAAGGCGCGAGCGTCGAGCCGACGAGGAGCGCCGCGGCGAAGGCGAGGCGACGCATCAGTTGCAGCCGCACCCGCCGCCGGACGCGCCGAAGCCGCCTTCGGAGCCTTCGCGGTTGGACAGGACGTGCTGGTCGCTCGCGGTCTCGAGCGCGTCGTAGTCGGGCTGCATGATGCGGTCGGCGAGGAACTCCTTCTCGTCGGGGCGCACGGCGTAACGGCCGCAACCGGCGAGCGCGGCGAGCGTCAGCAAGATGTAGATGCGTCGCATGCGCGGCCCCTAAAAGAAGACCGCCAAGCCGCCCGAGTATTCCTGACGGTTGGTGGTCGAGTTGGGGGTGAACAGCGTGTAGTTGCGGACGTCGAAGCGCAGGATGATGCGCTTGACGAGGACGAGCGCGGCGCCACCGCCGGCGTCGGCGGCGAACTGCGTCTTGCCGACGGCCGTGACGCCGTTGATCTTGGGGAACGACGTGCCGCCGCCGCCGCCGAGCGCGACGAACGGAATCAAGGGGCCGAGCGGCCACAATAAAATGTCGCCGTCGAGGCCGTACAAGAGCAGCGAGCCGTCGCTGCCGACCGCTTCGCCGATGTGGCCTTCGAGCGCGAAGTGGGCGTCGAGCGTGACCGACGGGCGAAACAGGAACAGCCCGTCGCCGCCGAGCGCGCCGCCGGAGAACGTGAAGCCGACGTGCGACGACGGCACCGGCGACGGCGCGAACACCGTGCGCTTGACGGCCGCCCAGGCGCGCGACGCGGCCGAGCCTTCGAGGTCGACCTCGAACGGCAACACCTGCTCGCCGTAGATCCAGCCGAAGCGGCCGTCGGGCAAGATCACGCGGAACCAATAGTCGGCGTTGCGGTCGACGACGGCGAAGACCTCGCCGTGCTCGGCGCGATAGAGCTCGCGATAGGTGTAGCCGGGACCCGAGCGCACCGGCGCGCGCGGCACGATGACTTGGAGCTGCGGATCGCCTTTGGCCAGCGCCGGCGCCGGCGCACAGGTGAGCGCGAGCGCGAGGAAAACAGCGAGCAGAATCGGCAGCCGCGACGGAGCGCGCGTCATTGCATGCCGAGCCACGTCGAGAAGAGCGCGTCGGCGGCGGCCTGATCGGTGACGACGTCGCCGGCCGGATGCGGCGTGCCGAGGCCCGACGGCACGATGAGCACGAGCGAGCCCAGCGGATCGCTGCAGGAGACGTTCGACTGCACCGACATGAAGTTGAACTGCCACTGCGTCGGCCAGGTCGACGTCGGCGAGGCCGGATCGGGCGCCATCACCGCCGACACGTCCTGCAAGCGGAAGAAGCCGTGACCGGTGTTCTGGTCGTGGCAGTCGCTCTGGCCGCAGCTGTAGGTCGCGAAATACTTGGGCCAGACGTCGGTGACGAAGAAGGCGGGCGGCGCGTTGCAGCCGGCAGGCGGCTGCACGTCGGGTCCGGGATCGACGGTGCCGCAGCTCGCCAGAAGGGCGCACGCGATCCCGGTACAGCACACGAAGGTGGCGAACAGGCGCACGGCGTCACCACCATATCCCATCGGCGAAGTCTGGTAAACTCGCTGACCGTGTCGGAGACGAGAAATAGCTCGAATTCTGGTTTGATCGCGCTGCCGCCCGAAGCGCAGCTGTCGGTATCGGCGCCGCACAAGGTGACGATGCCGCTCATCGGCCGCGTGAACGAGCTGGCCGAGCTCGATGGCATCTTCGCGCGCGCCGTCGAATATCAGGCGCCGCAGCTCGTCACCGTCGTCGGCACGCAAGGCACGGGCAAGACGCGCCTCGTCGCCGAGTGGCTGAGCAAGCTGCTGGCGCGGCAAGCCGCCGGCACGGCCGGGCGACCGCGCGTCTATCGCGGTCGCGCCGTCGCCGGCTCGGGCAGCTACGCGCTCATCACCCGCCTGTTGCGCGACCGCTTCGCCATCGTCGAGGCCGAGGACGAGGCGCGACGACTGGATAAGGTGCGGACGCAGCTGGCCGGCGTCTTTGCCGACCGCCGCATGGCCGAGGTCATCCACTTCCTCGGCCGCTACCTCGACCTACACATCGGCGAGAATGCGTTCATTCGCGCCATCTCGCTGTCGGACGATCCGCGGCAGGAAGATCGCATCGCGCGCACGGTCCTGCGTCGCTTCTTGGAGCTCGACGCCGAGCGCACGCCGCTCGTCTTGGCCTTCGACGACCTCCATCTGGCCGATGACGACTCGCTGACGCTCTTGTCGGAGCTGGCCGAAGGGCTGGTCGGCTCGTCGGTGTTGATGGTGGCGGCGGCGCGGCCGGAGCTGTTCATCCGTCGCCCCGGCTGGGGCACCGGCGGCGCCGATCACACGCGCCTCGACCTCGCGCCGTTGACGAACGCCGACAGCGAGAAGCTCTTGCGCGGCCTGCTCGTGCGCGCCGAGCCGCTGCCGGTCGAGCTCATCGAGGACGCCTGCGAGCTGACGCGCGGCAATCCGTTCTTCATCGAAGAGTTGGTGCGCGTCTTTCACGCCAACGGCACGCTGACGGTGCAAGGCGACAAATGGCGCATCGATCCGGTGCGCGCGCTCGAGGCGACGCTGCCGATGAGCGTCGAAGAGGCGATTCAGGCGCGCATCGCGTCGCTGTCCAAGCAAGAGCGCGATCTGCTGGAGAAGGCGGCGACGCTGGGCAGCGTGTTCTGGCTGGGCGCGCTCGTCGTCCTACAGCGGCTCGACGCCGAAGCCGGTCCGCGGACGTTCTCGATCGAAGATCGCGCGCGCATCGAGGCCATGCTCGAGGAGCTGGTCGAGCGGGATTATCTGCTGAAAATGCCCGATTCGACGGTGCCGGGCGACGCCGAGTACATCTTCAAGCACAACTTGGAGCACGACCTGGTCTTGAAGCTCGTGCCCGCCGACCGCGCGCGCCGCTATTATCGCGCCGCCGCCGAGTGGCTGGAGACGCGGCTGCCCGAAGATGCCGACGAGCAGACCGGCGAGCAGGTCGAGCACCAGGCGACGCTTTACTCCAAAGGCGGCAACCGCGCGCGCGCCGCCGAGCGCTACATCGCGGCGGCGTCGAAGGCGCGCGATCGCTACGCCAACGAAGCCGCAGCCGATCTGTATGCGCGCGGCCTCGAGCACTTGGAGGCCGAGGATTTGTTGGCGCGCATCGAGCCGCTGCATGACTACGGCGACGTGCTGCAGCGACTCGGCCGCACCAAAGACGCGCTGGCCGCCTTCGAGCACATGCTGGAGGCGTCGTGGCGGCTCGATCACACGGCCAAAGCCGGCGCGGCGCACGGTCGCATCGCGCGCGCCTATCGGGCGCTCGGCGAATATGGCGAGGCCGAGGCGCACCTCGATCGCGCGCTCGTGCTCTTTCGCGCCGCCGGCGATGCGCGCGGCGTCGCCGGCGTCGAGGATGACCTCGGTCGCGTGGCCTTCTTGCGCGGCGCCTATCCGCAAGCGCTCGAGCGGCACAGCCACGCGCTCGATCTGCGCCGCGCGCTGGCGGGCGTGCCGTCGCCGTTCGCGCAGGCCGATCAACGCTCGCTGGCGCTGTCGCTGCATAATCTGGCGCTCGTGCATCAGGCCTCGGGCGCGGAGGCGGAGGCGATGGCGCGCTTCTCCGAGGCGCTGGCGATTCGGCGCGAGATCGGCGATCGACCCGGCGTCGTCCAGTCGCTGCACGCGGTGGCGGCGGCGTGGCGCGATCGCGGCGACATCCAGCGCAGCTTCGACGTGCTCTCCGAAGGGCTCGTCCTCGCGCAGGAGATCGGCGATCGGCTGGAGCAGGCGGCGATCTTGACGCGCATGGGCGAGGCGCTCTTCAAGCTGCACCGCGATCCCGAGGCGTCGCAGCATCTGTCGCGCGCGAGCGAGCTGGCGCAGTCGTTCGGCGATCGGCTGCTGCAGTCGGAGTCGTCGCGCATCCTGGCCGAGGTGCTGCTCGAGATGGGGGACCTCAAAGAGGCGCGTGACGAGGCGCGACGGGCGCTGGAGCTGGCCGAGAAAGTGGGCTCGCGCCCTTACGTCGGCATGGCCCATCGCGTGCTCGGGACGATCTTGGGGCGCGGCGGCATCAGCGACGAGGACAAGGCCGACGCCGATCAGCACTTGCAGCAGTCGATCGAGATCTTGGGCGAGGTCGGCTACGAGAGCGAGCTCGGCCGTTCCTACCAGAGCTACGCCGACATCTTGAGCCATCGCGGCGACGACGACGGCGCGGCGACGCTGAGCGAGCGCGCCAACGAGATCAGCGATCGGCAAGGCCCGAAAGTCCCGCCCTTGTTCAATCCAAGCTAGCGCGTGATCGCGGTCATGCCGCGGGGAGCCCCAAAGGGCCGCCTCACGCCGTTGGGGATGCAGGATCGGGCGCGCTGATTTAGACTGCCAGCGAGCCATGGCCGAACACGAGACCACCGCCGGCGAAGCGACCGCGCCGCTGCCGGTTCCCGACGATGTCGTCGATCTGTGCAAGAAGCTGCGTCACGCCGGCCACGAAGCCTGGCTCGTCGGCGGCGCCGTGCGCGATCTGCTGCGCGGCCTGCCCGCCAAGGACTACGACGTCGCGACGTCGGCCAAGCCGAGCGAGGTCAGCGCCGTTTTCGGCAAGAAACGGACGATTCCGACGGGCGAGAAGCATGGCACCGTCACCGTCTTGACCGAGCGCGACGGCGAAAAGGCGCAGGTCGAGGTCACGACCTACCGCGGCGAGGGCGCCTACAGCGACGGGCGGCGACCGGACGCCATCACCTTCGTCAATTCGCTCGACGAGGACTTGAAGCGCCGCGACTTTACGATGAACGCCATCGCCTACGATCCGTTGGCCGTGCGGCTGGCCGATCCCTATGGCGGACGGCGCGATCTGGCCGACCGGCGCATCCGCGCCGTCGGCGAGCCGCTCGAGCGTTTTCGCGAGGACGGCCTGCGCGCGATGCGGGCGGTGCGCTTCGCGGCGCAGCATGAGTTCGCGATCGATCCGCCCACCGAGCTCGCCATTGCGCAGGCGCTCGACGTCTTTGCCAAAGTGTCGGCCGAGCGCGTGCGCGACGAGCTGCTCAAGATCCTCCTGTCGCGGCGACCGTCGATCGGGCTCGAGCTCATGCGCACGACGGGCCTCCTCGGACGCACGATTCCCGAGCTGCTCGAAGGCGTCGGCTTCCATCAGAACCGCCACCACGCGCACGACGTCTGGGGCCACACGCTCGCCGCCGTCGACGCGACGACGCTCGGCGGCGATCCGCCGTGGCTCGTGCGCTTCGCGGCGCTCATGCACGACGTGGCCAAGCCGCGCACCGCCGGCGACAAGCCGGACGCGCCGGGCGAGCGCACGTTCTATCGTCACGAGCATGTCGGCGCCGGCATGGCCGACGACATCACGCGCCGCCTCAAGCTGTCGGTCAAAGAGCGCGAGACCATCGTCAACTTGGTTGGCAACCACATGTTCTGGTACTCCGCCGAGTGGAGCGACGGCACCGTGCGCCGCTTCATCAGCCGCGTCGGCTCGGACCAGCTCGAAGGGCTGTTCGCGCTGCGCGAAGGCGACGTGCGCGCCCGCGGTCGCGGCGAGAGCCCCGGCGTCGAGTTGGACGAGCTCAAGGCGCGCATCGCCGCCGAGATCGCCAAGTCGTCGGCGCTCAGCATCGGCGACCTGGCCGTCGGTGGCGCCGACGTCATGGAGGTGCTCGGCGTGCCGCCCGGCCGCGTCATCGGCGACGTCCTGCGGCGCCTGCTCGAGCGCGTCCTCGACGACGATTCGCTCAACGACAAGGCGACGCTGCGGGCGATGATTCCGGCGGCGGCGGCGGAAGCGGGCGTTCCCGGCGCCAAGGCGTGAACGGCCCGCGCGACGACTCGGCCGACGGCGACGACGTCGCGCGCGCGCTCGCGGCCGCCGGCGACGTCGAGCGCTTCTTGTCCGCCGCCGGCGACGTCGAGCATTTCTCGGCCGAGCCGGTGCCGCGCGCGCTGCTCGAAGGTATCGTCGACGCCGCCACCGCCTGGCGTCCGCCGCGTTTTCAACAGCCGCCCGCGCGCGTGCTCATCGTCGTCGGCGACGAGCGCGAGCGGCTGATCGCGCGGCTCTCGGAGGCGCTCGGCCGTCATTGGGGCACCGGCAGCGCGCCGCGCGGCCTCGGTCCCGCGTCGGTGCTGGCGGCGCCGGCGCTGGTGCTCGTGTTCTCGACCGGCTTGCCGTCGGAGGGCAACGAAGCCTTCGGCGTCGTCGCCGCCGCCGTGCAAAACCTGGTGCTGATGGCGACGGCGGCCGGCCTCGGCAGCCATCGCATCGCCGCCGCGCATGCCGTGTCCGAAGCCGCGCTCGACTACGCCGCCGAGTTTCTCGGTCCGCAGGTGCGTGGCGGCGATCTGGCAACTTTGTTGGCGGTCGGCTGGCCCGAAGGCGAAGCGCCGCCGCGCGTGCCGCTCGCTCGGCGTGCGTCCGGTGTGGGCCGGCGCCGGTCCGCCGCTCGACGAGATGCCGTCGACGCCGTCCGACGACTTGCGCCCGCCCGCCGAAGTCTTGCGCGCCCGCGAACGCGAGCGGGTCATGGTCGTCGATCCGTATCCCTACAACCGCGCGAACTTGGAGGCGCAGCTCGTCCGCGCCGGCTACGAAGTCGAGGTGTTCTCCGACGGCACGTCGCTGTGGGCGCGCGTGCAGGCGAGCGGTCCGCCGGCGCTGTACATCGTGTCCGACACGCTGCCGGACACGCACGGCTTCGAGCTGGTGCGCCGGCTGACCGGCGGCGGCCAAGACAAGCGCGCGCCGGTGATGGTCACGGCGGCGCGGCGCGACTCGGCGTTTCGCGTGGCCGGCTTGGCCGCCGGCGTCGACTATTATCTGCGTAAGCCGGTCAACGGCGTCGAGCTGTTCACGGCCGCGCGCATCCTGCTCGATCGCCATCGGCTCGTCGAGGATCTGCGTCGCGCCAACAGCGAGCTCGAGCGGCTGCTCGTCGAATTGCGGGCGACCCAAGCGCGGCTCGTGCAGCACGCCAAGATGGCCGCGCTCGGGCAACTCGTCGCCGGCGTCGCGCACGAGATCAACACGCCGCTGGCCGCCGTCGTGAACAACAACGATCTGTTCCTGCGCATCTTTGCGCGCATGCGGCAAGGGCGCATCGAAGAGCGCGACCTGGCCGCGATCGAGGACCTGTCGAAGGTGACGCGGCTGGCCTGCGCGCGCATGAGCGACATCGTGCGCACGCTGCGGACGTTCGCGCGGCTCGACGAGGCCGACGTCAAATCGGTCGATCTGCGCGAGGGCCTCGAGTCGACGCTGGTGCTCATCGCGCACCTGACCAAGAGCGGCATCGCCGTCGAGCGTCGTTACGGCGAGCTGCCGCGCGTCGAATGCCACCCGAACCAGATCAACCAAGTGTTCATGAACTTGTGCGTCAACGCCTGCCAGGCGATGGGCGAGCGCGGCACGCTGACGATCACGACGCGCGTCGTCGACGAAGGCGCCGTCGAAGTGCGCATCCGCGACACCGGCGCCGGCATCGCCGCAAGACAAATTGCCGCGCATCTTCGATCCCGGCTTTACGACCAAGGGCGCGCTCTTCGGCACCGGTCTCGGCTTGTCGATCGTCTACCAGATCGTCGTCGACGGCCACGGCGGCGAAATCGCCGTCGAGAGCGAGCCCGGCGCCGGCACCGAGTTCGCCGTCAAGCTGCCCATTCACCACCTGCGCGACGTCAGCGGCCGCCAACTCTGGTCACGCTGACGCGCTACGCGGCCCCGTTCGTTTACGGTCGGATGCGAGCCTGCCGGCAGAAGGCGATCCGGCCGTAAAGCGGCTCAGGGAAACTGCAAGGTCAGCCGCGGCGGCGTCAGGAGTCGTCGCGCGTCGCGCAGGCGGTCGGCGTCCATGGCGATGATGAACCAGCCGGGCAGCGGCCCGTCGACGGCGTGCGGCGGGCCGACCAGGCGCACTTGGCCGCGCGAGGCCTGCACGGTCCAGCGATAGTCGACGCGCGCGACCGGCCGATGCAGCGTCTCGTGCTGCGGATCGGCCGCGCGGCAATAGGTCGTGTAGCTCGACGCGACGGGCTCGGTGCAGCTCGGCTTGCCGCTCGGTCCGACGGCACAGACGAGCGTGCGCGCTTCGCATTCGTACCACTCCTCGAAGCGCGGATACTTCAGCCACGGCATCTTCCCGGGACACGTCCAGTGCACGAAGGTCCCGCGCACGACCACAGCCGCGTCGTCGGTGCCGGCGATGTCGTCGATCTCCGAGTCG
Source organism: uncultured delta proteobacterium (assembly GCA_963785725.1). Lineage (GTDB taxonomy): Bacteria > Myxococcota_A > Polyangia > Palsa-1104 > Palsa-1104 > JAQBQH01. Next base: position 154,401 of record CAWAWS010000026.1, read on the forward strand.
TAGCGACCGCCGTTGTTCAAGAAGGACTGCAGCGCGGGCAGCTGCTGCCAGTCGGGCAGCCACCAGCCGGCGTTGGTGCGCAGCGTGAAGTCACAGGCGCCGCGCCATTGAATCACGCGCGCCTCTTGGAACGGCGACGCGACCAAGGGCGCGACACGGCCGGCGCCACAGCTGTGCGGCGGCGTCGTGCAGACCGAGCGATCGACCTCGGGCCCGTCGCCGAGCACGGCGCGACAGAGCGCGTCGAGCGTGGCGTAGGGCCCGACCATTGGCAGCGCCACGAGCGTATCGCGCGCCGGCTCGGCCAAGCTCGGCAGCGGCAGAGCGATCGCGAGCACGAAGAGGAAGCGGCGCATGCTGACTCAACATACGAACGCCATCAGCCACGCCTTCCTCGGCCGCGTCATCGTCGGCGCGCGGGCGAGCTACGTCGCGCGGCGGCCGAGCTCGCCCGTCGCCGACAGCACCGCCGGCTCGGCGCCGACGTAGAGCTCGAGCTCGAACGTCACGTCTTCGTCGGCCGCGCACGACGCCACCTTGAGCAAGAGCTCGGCGACGGCGCGCTGGTCGGCCGCGCGCCGCGCCGGAGTCGCCGCCGCCAAGGTCGCCGCGTCGGCGCGCGTCAGCGGCAAGAGCGCGCAGGCCGTGCCGATGCGCAGCGTGAGGCCGAGCCCTTTTTCGGGCGTGATCTTCACCTTCACGCGCGGCGCTTCGGGGAAACGCTCGCGCACCATCACCGACGGCATCGGCTCCGTCGCGTCGAACGACTGCAAGAGCAGCGCGGCCAAGCGGCGCACGTCGGCCATCGTCTCGGCCACGCGCTCCTCGGTCGGCGTCGCCAAGATGCAGGGCACACCAATCTGCTTGGCCAGCTTGGTCGCGCCCGTCGGCGTGTTCGTCGGCGCCTGCCGCGTCACCCGCGCGCCGTAAGCCTTCAACAGGCGCTTGGCGTCGTGATCGGCGAGCGCGCCTTCGGACTCGCCGCGCACGCGACCCGCCAGCTCCTTGTCGGCGCGCGTGCGCACGCGGCCGCTCTCGGGCTCGACCGGGGGCGCCGCCAACGCCGACAAGAGCGCGCGCAGATGCTCGGGGTGGCGCAGATCGGCGCTCAACAGCTGCACGCCGTCGACCTGCGGCACGAGCGGCTGCGGCGGCCCCACCGGCGACGAGGACGATAGGACGCGAGGCCGAGGCCGCGGCCGCCACCGCCGCGTCCAGCTCTTCGGGCGCGCGCTCGTCGACGCCGACCACCTGCGGCCACGAGACCGACGGCGCGCACCTCGTCCTCGACATAGGCGCGTCCGCCGCCGACGACGACGACTTGCACGGCCGCGCCCGGCGTCACGCCGGCGTCGAACAGCTGCACGTGCGCCAGGAACGACGAGAGGCCGCCGGGTCCTTCGACGACGACGGCGCCGGCGCGACGGGCCACGGCGCGACAGAGCGCGTCGCCGCCCCAAACCACCGCCGGCTTGGCGCCGAGCACCGCACGCAGCGACGCGCCTTGGCGCCGGCGCCGAGGACGAGCCCGATCGACGCCGTCATGACGTCGGCGTGCAGGAAGGCCAGCGCTTCGGCCGGATCGCCGTCACCGACCGAGACAATCCACGACAGGCCGAGCCCGCGCGCCAACGCCAGCGGAGCCAAGATCGGGCAGCGCGTCGCGCGTGGGCACGACCAGCGCCACGCCGCCGGCGCGCGGCAGCGACGGCAAGCGGCGCATCGAACGGCGCCACCTGCCCGCGCACGTTGACGAAGCCGAAGCTGCGCGGACCGAGCGTGCCGGCGAAGCTGCCCAAGCCCACCGACGGCGCGTCCTCGGGCGGACGGGCGCTGCCGACCCAGGCCGCGGCATCGGCGGCGATGGCGCCGCCGTGCAGCGCCAAGTTGCGCGCCACGCGATCGCTCGACGCGCCCAGGCGAAATTCGCGCGCCGTGAGCAGCGCATACAGCGGCGTGTCGGTCGGGCCGCGCGTCGGCGGCTGCGGCTTCTCGCTCGCGCCCGGGCGACGAGCGCGCGCCACTCAGCCGTCCCCTTTGCGCGGCGTCCGTGACGGCAGGAGCCCATCGGCGCGCAGCCGAGCCACGAGCGCCGCCGCGTTCGGCAGCACCAGCGGCGGCGACGGCGGATGCATGCCCGGCGCGGCCGCCGGCGCAAAGCGGCGGCGATAGGCCAGCTCGGCCGCGCTCATCCCGACCTTCGACAGCGTCCAGCTCTCGATCTCGGCGATGGCCGCGCCCTCATGCAGCGCCGGCGGTGTGGCGTCGTCGACGATGAGGCAGATGAGCGCCGGCGGCGGGCTCGCCAGCGTGCGCACGAGCGAGCGACTGCGCCGTTGCACGCGCAGCTTGCCTTCGTGAGCGGCGACCGACAGCGCCTGACCGAGCAGCGGCAGGCCCAAGCGCTCGGCCACGGCCGGTCCGACGCAGTTGCGCCCGCGATCGCCCGCGAAGATGACCGTCGGTGTCGCGCTCGGATCGCCGACAATCGCGCGCACGGCCGCCGCCAAGACATAGGCGACGCCCAAATAATCGGCGGCGTCGAGCGAGGGATCCCACACGCGCACGAGCCGCGCGGCGCCGGCCGCTTTGGCCGCCGTCATGAGCGCGCGCGTCGCGTCGTCGTCGGCCGTGGCGGCGAGCGCCGTCGTCTCGCCCAGCGCCGCTGCCGCGCGCACGAGCGGCAGATCGGCGGCGCGCCGCAAAAGGACGACCGCGCGCATCAGCCGTCCTCGCGCAGGAGACGCGTGCATTCGCGCGCCAACGTCGCCGCGTCGCCGCTGACGACGTAGTCGACCTCGGAGTCGCCGTCGCCGAGGCGCACGCGGCGTTCGGCGGCGGGGCAGGGCGGTCCGACGGTGACGTGGAGGCGCGCCGCCGTCGCGTGCACGTCGTCGCCGGCGCCGGCCACACCGCCGAGCGCGGCCGCCAGCTCGACGGCCCACGGCTCGGCGCCGCCGTCGGACACGACGAGCGCCGCCGGCCGCGCCTCGGCGACGACCGCCAGCTCCTCGAAGTCGGGCGATCTCCCGATCGTGGCCACGACCTCCACTTCCGCTTCATCATCGCCGGCAGCGACGGCATAGCGACCCGCCGGCACCGTGGCGACGACCGCGAACTCCAGATCGCCGTCGAGCGCGCGGGCGTCGGCGCCGTCGCCTTCACCGAGCTGCAGCTGCCCGTCTTTGGCGTCGATCCATGCGCGAGACAGAAACGCCGCGCCCATGCGTGCCGCCGCGCGCGCCGCCACCTCACGCGCCGCCGGCGTCAGGCCGAACAAGAGCAGCGACGGCGACAGCTGATCGCACACGGCCGACAACGGCGCGCCATGCGTGCCCCAGCGCAGCTCCTCGCAGTCGACGAGCGCCTCGGCCGTCGCCAGGATCACCTTGTCGGCGCCGTGCTTGGCCAGCTGCGCCACGAGATCGTCCTCGCTCCACGTCGGCGCTTTCGGCAGCGCGACGACGGCATACAACGTCGCGCCCAGCTCGCTGGCGATGCGCCGGCCTTGACCCAACACCTCGAGCGACACCGGCAGCGCGCGGCCATTGAACAGCTCGATCACGCACAACACATTGGCCACTGACTTATCGCGCGAGCTGTCCGCCGTCGAGGACCAGCACCGAGCCGGTCATGAACGCGGCGGCGTCCGAAGCCAAGTAGACGACGAGCGGCCCGATCTCTTCTGGCTGACCGACGCGGCGCAGCGGGATGTGCGCGACGATCTTGGGCCCGATCTTGATGTCGTCGAGGGCGCTCTTGTTGAGATCGGTGCGGAAATAGCCGGGTGCGATGGCGTTGACGGTCACGTTGTAGCGCGCCCATTCGATCGCCAGCGCCTTGGTGAACGAAATGATGGCGCCTTTGGACGCGCAATAAGCGGTCAAATCTGGCTCGCCACCGAGGCCGGCGACGGAGCTGATGTTGACGACGGTGCCTTTGCGCTGCGCCACCATGTGCGCGCCGAACGCCCGCGCGCACAAGAAGCTGCCGATGACGTTGGTGTCGATCACGCGGCGCAGCTCGGCCAACTCCAGGTCGAGCAGCGGCGACACCGAGGCCACGCCCGAGTTGTTGACCAGCGCATCGACGCGGCCGAACGTCGCCAGCACCAGCGACGCGGCCTCCTCGACGGAGTCTTCGTTGGCCACGTCGCAGCTGACCGCGAGCGCTTTACGCCCGTGGGTCTCTTCGATCTCGCGCGCCATCGACTCCAGCGCTTCGACCGAACGCGACAACAACGCCACGTCGGCGCCGGCTTCCGCCAACGCCCAGGCTGCGGCTGCGCCGAGCCCACGCCCACCGCCGGTTACGACGGCGACTTTCCCTTCCAGCTGATTGCCGGCCACGTGTGCGTCATGGTATCGCGCGCGACGACGGGAGAGCAAGAAAACCGAGCGATTACCGCGACGGCCGGTTCCTCGCGCGCAGACCGGCGACGCAGGCGACGGGCCGCCGGCGACGAGCGCCGCACGGCCGTCGCGCCCGTGACGCTAGATCATGCGCCGGTCGGTGCCCACCCCGCGCACGAAATGCAGGACGATGGCGACGAGCGCCAAGATCAGCAGGACGTGAATCGCCGCCGATGTGACGTGGTAGACGCCGAAGCCCAGAATCCAGGCCACTCCAAGGATCACCGCGAGCAACAGCAGCATGGGCAAAGCCTCCTATCGAGGAGTCAATGCACGACGCCGGCCAAACGCATCGCTCGCGCGGCGAAATGGTGGGAAAAACGCGAGAGTGGCGAGGGTTACTCGAGGCCGTGCTTACGCTTGATCTGATCCATCGCGCGCTTGTACTCGAGCTCCCAGGCCTGCGTGCCTTCCTCGAGGTTCTTGATGCGATTGCGCACCTCGGTGTCGAGCTCTTCCTCGACCGCCATGTGCTTGCGCAGGATCTCGCGGACCTTCTTGCGCAGGACCGTGTCGTCGGCAAACACCTCGTCGACATGCGCGGAGGCCATGAAGCTCTCGAGGATCTGATTGGCCATCCAAGCCGTCGCTTCGTCGCCGAGCGCGAACTGCCGCTCCTCGGCCAACGCGCGCTTGAGCTTGCCGAACTGCCCATAAGGCAGATTCTGGCGCTCCATCATATCCTTTGCCTTGTCCGTCAGCTCGCGATCGAGCCGGACGTATTCTTTCAAGATCGCCTCGATGTCGAGCTGCGCCTCGTGCGCCTCGCCGACCTCGATGTCGCCATCGCTGACGAGAGTGCGGATGGTCTCTTCCGCGATGCTCCCGATCTTTGCCGTATACAGCTTCACGTTCGTCTCCTCGACGGCGAACCATAGGCCGCAAGGTTGGTGACGTCAAGGTAAGATGGGGCTGTGAATGAGCTTTTGAGCGGACAAAATCGCACTCGTAAGCTGGTGGTCGCCGCGCTCGTGCGTGACGACGCCGGTCGCATCCTCTTGACGCAGCGGCGCCACGATCAGCCGATGCCGCTCAAGTGGGAATTTCCCGGCGGCAAGGTCGAGCCGGGCGAGGCGCCGGTGGCGGCGTTGGCGCGCGAAATCGAGGAGGAGCTCGGTTGCCAAGCCGAGATCGGTCGCATCGACGAGGTGGTCTTCCACGCCTACGCCGACTTCGATCTATATATGCTCGTCTACCGCTGCCGCTTATTGGGCGCTGCGCGCGCCGTCGAGGTCGCGCAGGTCCATTGGGTCGAGCGCGACCGCCTCTTGACCTACGACGTCCTGCCCGCCGACGTCGCGCTCGTCGAGCGGCTCGCCCGCGACGGCTGAAGCCGCGAAAGCCGCGGCAACGGCTCGACAGGGCTGACGAAATGGGGCGCCGTCGGCTACCATATTCGCGTGCACGCCCTCGCCGACCAGGTCCTGCTCGGCCCACGCTCGCTGCCGCCTTTGCTCGGCGGCTGCGTCGGCATGGCGTTGGCGCTCTTTTTGGCCATCAAGCCGGGCGAGTCGCGCAAGCGGACGTGGTTCGCCATCATCGCCTTTTGCTCGACGATCTGGTCCTGGGCGGCGGCGCTGTCGCTCGGCGCCTTGTCGCCCGAGCTCGGCTCGTGGCTGACGCGCGTGTCGTACGCGGCGATCGCGCTGGCCGGGCCGTGCGCGCTCAGCTTCGGCGCCGAGCTGGCGCGCGCGCCGACGAAGTGGCAGCGGCCGGCGCACGCGGTCGCGATCGTGGCCGCGGTCGCGATCTTGTGGCTGCCGGCGCTGACACACGTGCGACCGCGGCTGGGCGGCGGCTATTGGCCGGCGCCGTCGTGGTCACTCCTGCTGGCGGCGCTGGCGTCGGGACCGCCGCTCGTCGGCGGCATGCACCTCGTGCGGCGCGCGTGGCGACGCCTGCCGCCTTGCCGGCACCGGCGGCAGCTGGCGTGGGCGTGGGCGGCGCTGCTGCTCGGCGCGCTCGGCGTCTTCGATCTGCAGACGGTGCTGACCGGCTTCTATCCCACGGCCTGGCTGACCAGCATGCTCTCGTCGGTGACGCTGTTCTACGCCATCGCCCAGCATCGGCTCATGGCGACGCGCACGTTCATTCGTCAGGCGCTCATCGGCACCGTCGGGCTGTGCGCGGGCGCGCTCGTCGTCGTGGCGCTGGTGTCGTGGGCGCCGCGGCTGTTCGCGCAAGGCAGCGCCGGGCTCTTTTTGACGACGCTGGCGCTGTTCGCCGTCGTGCGGCTGTGGTCGAGCGCGGTCGAGCCGGCGCTGACGTATCTGTTCGGCTGGCGGCGCCGCCACATCGACCACGCCTTCGTCGAGTTCGAGCGCCGCTCGCTGGAGGCGCGCTCGACGGAGGAGGTCGCGCTGTGCCTGGCCGGCGCGCTGCGCGAAGCGTTCGACGCGCGCCTCGTGCGCCTCTTGCCGGCCGATCGCGACCGCGCCGACGAGCATCCCAGCATCGGCGTCGCTGAGGACGCGCTGGCCGAGTCGGGCGCGCCGCTCTTGCGCGATCTCGTCGAGCTCGATGACGCCCGCGCGCCGCGCATGCTCGACGCGCTCGATCGCTTGGGCGCCGACGCGCTCGTGCCGCTCATGCGCGACACGCAGCTGCAGGCGATGGTGGCCATCGCCGGCGACGCGCTGTCGCCCGCCGACGACCTCGTCGCCGACGAGCTGCGCCGCATGGGTCAGCGCGCGGCGCTGGCCTGGGTCAACGCGCGGCTCTACAGCGAGGTCGCGCGCCGCTCGGCCGGCCTCGAGACGCAGGTTCGCCTGCGCACCGCCGAGCTCGAGCAGGCGCTCGGCGAGCTGCGCACGGCGCACGCGCGGCTCGTCGAGGTCGAGCGCACGTCGTCGCTGGGCCTGCTCGTCGCCGGCATCAGCCACGAGATCAACAACGCGCTCAACATCATCCACGCCAACTTGCCGACGCTGGCCCGCTACGCGCAGCGCTACGACGAGCTGGCGGGCGACGGCGGCTCCGCCGACCTGCAGATCGCGCGACAGCTGTGGCCGCGCGCCATCGCCGAGCTCGGCGACTCGGTGCGGCGCACGCGCGCCATCGTCGACAATCTACGCAAGTTCGCGCGGCCCGACACCGAGCGCCGCCTCGTGCGCGTGCAAGAAGGGCTCGACGCCGCGCTCAACCTCCTGCGCCGCCGCACCGACGGCCGCCTCGACATCGCGCGCGTCTACGCCGGCACGCCTTCCATCGACGGCTATCCCGGCCAGCTGAACCAGTGCTTCTTCAACCTGCTCTTGAACGCCGTCGAGGCTGCGCGCAGTGAGATCTGGGTCGTCCTCGGCCCGCGCGACGAATCGGGCGGCGTGTCGCTCATCATCAACGACGACGGCGACGGCGGCGAAGCCGACGACCAAGAGCGGCTCTTCTCGCCCGTCATGACGGCGCGTGAGCGCGCGAGCAGCCTCGGCCTCACCGTCTCGCGCAGCATCGTGCAGCGCCACGGCGGCACGCTCGAGGTCGCGCGCGCCGCCGGCGCCGGCGTGACGGTTCGCCTGACCTTACCGCCGAGCGCGCCCGCGCCGGCCGCCCCGAAGGACTCGGCATGAGCGAGCGTGCGCGTTTGACCGAAGCCCGTCGGGCTCGCCGATCGACGGTAGGCCCTTTGCCGAACGAAGGGCAGCCATGAGCGGCAAAGTGCTCATTCTCGACGGCGACGCCGCTCGCATCGGCCGCTTGGCGCAGGCCGTCACGCAAGCCGGCGGCGAGCCGCTCGAAGTGACCTCGACGGCGGCCGCCTTGCGCGTCGCCGCCGCCGCCGATTTGGCGTTGCTCGCCGGCAGCGAAGGCTTGGCCGCGCTGGCCGCGCTGTCGGCGTCGCATCCGTCGCTGCCGCGCATCAGCGTCATCGGCAACGCCACCGGGCCCGAGCTCGAGCGCCTGACCAGCACGATCCGCGTCGCGCTCTTGGCCAAGCGGCCGTCGGTGCGCGACTTCGAGACGCTGATTCGCGATCGCCGCACCGGCGCCTTCGGCTACCACTATTTCCGCGTGCGCCTCGCCGACGAGCTCGATCGCGCCGGCCGCTACGCGCGCGCCTTGTCGCTCATGTTCGTCGACGTCGATGATCTGCGCGGCCTCAACGATCGTCTCGGTCGTCCGGCCGGCGACTTCGCGCTCATGCAGGTCGCGCAGGCGCTGACCGCCGGCGCGCGCTCGGTCGACTGCGTCGGTCGCTGGGCGGGCGGCGGCTTCGCGGTGCTGTTGCCGGAGACGGCCGTCGGCGCCGCCTACGGCTTGGCCGAGCGGCTGCGCGCCGACCTGGCCGCGCGGCGACTGCCGGCGCCGCCCGCGCTCGTGCCGCAAGGTCGCCAGCTGCGCGTCACCGTCAGCTGCGGCGTGGCCTCGCTGTACAAAGACGGCACGGCGCGCCCGCAAACGCTCGTCGCCCGCGCCGACCACGCGTTGTGGCGCGCCAAGCTGAGCGGCCGCAACCGCTCGGTCGTCGACTAACGGCGCATGATCAGGCTGTATCCGACCGGCTGGCTCGCGCTCTATTGGCTGTCCGCCGCCGTCGGTGCGCTGTTGACCGTGCTGCTACGCCAGCGCGGCCACGGGCTGTTACGCCGGCGCGTCACGCTCATCCTCGCCAACGTCAGCGTCGTCCTCTTCAGCAACGGCCTCATCCTCGGCGCCACCAACGCCCTGACGGCGACGTGGGCCGTCCGCTTCTCGCAGTTCTTCGTCTGCTGGCTGCCCTTTACCGGCGTGCGCTTCGTGACGGCGTTGGCCAATCGCCGCATGGTCGTGCTCGAGCGCGCCACGCTCATCGCCGCGCCCTTGACCGCGCTCTTGTCGCTGGCCACGCCGTGGGTCATCGCCGACGCGCGGCCCTATCCGTACGGCTTTGCGGGCGTGGCCGGGCCGCTCTATCCCTTGGCGCTCGGCGAGATGATGCTGATGGTGGCGATGCCGCTCGTCGTCTTCGGCGCCTACTTGGACGAGCGGCGACCGCTGGAAAAGCGGCAGCTCGCCAACATCGCCGTCGCCTGCGCGTCGGGCATGATCGCGTTCGTCGACATTCTGCCGGTGCTCGGCTTCGACGTGCCGCCGATCGGCTGGATACCGCTCGACTTCGCCGCCTTCGGCCTCATCACCGCCATCATTCGCTACCGCTTCCTCGACATTCGCATGGCCTCGCGGCGGCTGTTGTGGTGGACGGCGACGACGCTCGCCGGCGCGCTCGTCTTCGCCGTGCCGCTCGGCCCGCTGGCGCCACATCTGACGCGCCATCGGCTCGCGCTCGGCATCTTCGCGGCGCTCCTCCTCTTGCTCATGCGCGTCTGGGTGGGCACGGCGCAGGCGCGCATCGATCGGCTCGTCGGTCGCCGGCGCCGCGACCTCGACGCCGAGATGGCGCACCTGTCCGACGCCGTCGCCGCGCTGCAGACGACCGAAGCGCTCGGCCGCGCCATCGACCGCTTCTTGGTGGCGATCGATCGTCGCTTGGCCGCGCTCGTCGTGCTCGAGCCGTCGGGCAAGGCGCGCGTCGCCTTGTCGGCGTGGGGCTCGGTGCCGGCGCCGTCGCGGCAGAGCCCGCTGTACGCCGAGCTGCGCGCGCTCGGTCCGCTCGTGTGGCGCGATCAGGTGCGCGGCAGCAAAGTCGAGGTCGAGCGCGCCTGCGTCCGCTGGGGTGCGGAGTACCTGGCGCCACTCGTCGATGGCGAGGAGCTGTTGGCCATCGTCGCGGTGGCGCCCAAAGCCGGCGGCGGTCTCGCCGACGTGCTCGAGCTGGAGGCGCTCGAGCGCATGTGCGTGACGGTGACGGCGGCGCTGGCGTCGGCGCGGCTCTACGAACGCTTGCGCGCGCTGCACCACGAGCTCGAGGCGAAGGCCGAGGCGCGCCAGGTCTCGCTGGCGACCGCGCTGCGCGACCTGCGCGGCGCCGAGCAGCGGCTCGTGCAGTCGGAGAAGATGGCGTCGCTCGGCCAGATCGTCGGCGGCGTCGCGGCCGATCTCGTCGACGAAGTGCGCGGCGTGCACGACCGCGTCGCGCAGCTGCGCAGCCACGCCGAGGAGGTCGCGACGGCCGTGCACGCGCGCCTCGACGCCGCGCCCGAGCTCGCCGACGAAGCGGTGCGCGACATGGCGCGCGATCTCGGCCCGCTGCTCGACGCCGTCGGCGAAGGCGGCCGCCGCGCGCTCGCCATCGCCCAAGATTTGTCGCGCTTCGCGCCCAGCGCCGATGAAGAGGCCGAAGGTCCGCGTCGCGCGCCCGCGCGTCTCCAAGATCTATGCGACGGCACGCTCAAGCTGTGCGCCGGCCACTTGGCGGGCGTCGACGTAGTTCGCCGCTACGACGCCGACCTGCCGCCGGTGCTGGTGGAATCGGGCCCACTGGGACAAGTCGTGCTCAACCTCGTCCTCAACGCGACGCAGGCCATGAAAGGCGTCGGCACCTTGACCATCGCCACCGCGCGCTGCGAGTGGGACGGCCGCGCCGGCGCCGAGCTCATCGTGCACGACACCGGCCCCGGCATCGCGCCCGAGATCTTGCCGCGCATCTTCGAGCCCTTCTTCTCGACCAAGGGTCAAACCCTGGGCACGGGCCTCGGCTTGAGCGTCAGCTACGGCATCGTCGAACGCCACGGCGGCCGCATTCATGTCGAGTCCAAACCGGGTGCCGGATCGACCTTCCGCGTACAACTACCGATAGGCTAAGTACAAATACAGAACCGCAAACTGGCACTGCAACTGACGTTTCCCGCTGGGGTGAGGAGTCTCCCCCCCAAGTGGAGTCCACTTCGGGTTTACTGGGGTCTACTGTTTCCCGCAATTCACGGACTTCGGAACGAAACGGTCGTGGCGCGCAACTTGAAAATGCGCTGTCACGTCTTCGTTCAAAAGTGACCTCCAAAGGAGCCGTGATGCGTCGCAGCCCATATATGCTTTCTGTCGCGTTTGCCGCCACGTTGGTGAGCGGTTGCCTCGGCTCGGTGGGAACGCCTGAGCCGCAAACTCAGACCCCGACGACCGGCAACGGCGCCAGCGCCGGTGGCGGCGGCAGCGCCGCGGCTGGTAGCGGCGGCAGCGCCGGCGGTGGCGGCACCGTCGCCGCGGCTGGCGGCGGCGGCTCGTCGTCCGCGGGCGGTGGCGGCACCGTCGAAGCGCCGCCGCCGGATGCCGGTCCGCCGGCGCTCACCGGCGCCATCGCCATCGCGCTCGACAAGACGACGGATACCATCCGTCTCAACGAGAGCCACTCGTACACGGCCACGATCACGCCGTCGAACGGCTTCTCCGGCAGCGTCACGCTCGCGCTCGACAACCCGCCCGCGGGTGTGTCGGCGACCTTCGATCCGGCCGCCATCATGGTCTCGGCTACGCCGGCCACTGTCGCCGTGACCATCAGCGTCGCCTCCGACATGGCGACCCCGGCCGCCTCGGTGCCGCTCTCGATCAAGGGCGTCTCGGGCGAGATTACGGCGGCCGCCGCGCTCGGCGTCATGATTCCCGCCGAGCTCTACGTGCAGATTCCGAAGGGCGTCAACATCGGCACCGCGGCCGCGCCCAACATGACCGCCTTCGGCAAGTACGGCATGCCCGTCATCCAAGTCGCCGCCGGCACCAAGGTCACTTGGGTCAACGGCGACACCATCAACCACGAGATCCACTCGGGCGGCGGCCAGGGCATCGCGCACGAGCCCGGTCCGCTGCTCGCCAACGGCGGCAACGCGTACTCGCAGACCTTCTCGGCCAAGGGCACCTTCACCTATCGCTGCCACATCCATCCGAACATGGAGGGACAGATCATCGTCCAGTAGTCGCACCACCCAGCATCGACGTCCGGGTACGGGCTCGCGAGCAACCATCTGGACCATGGGCGCTCGCGAGCCCGGTCTTTTTTTCGGCCTTCCCGTCGGCTCCTCCTTCAACCTCACCGCTGTCGAGCTTTCGCCAACCTGATTGGCGGTGGCTGCCAAATCTCCACAAATTCCCTCAGCCTGGCGTTTCTCCCCATCCGCGCGTAGCCTTATCGGGTGCAAACCAAGTTGGCAGCGGCGGTGTGGAGCGGCCGCTGGCGGCTCGACCGCTGCGTCGGCACCGGCGCCGACGGCACGACGTGGGCCGCCACCGATCTGCGCGACGATCGCCCGGTCGCGCTCAAGGTCCTGCACGCGGCGCTCGACGAGGAGGCGCGTGAGCGGCTGCGCTGGGAGTTCGTGCTGCTCGGCGCCATCGAGCATCCGCATCTGGTGCGCGTCTTCGATCTCGACTGCATCGAGGGCCGGCCGTTCTACACGAGCGAGCTGCTCGACGGAGCCGCGCCAACTCGGTTGGCGACGCTGCCGCCGGCCGAGCGGGCGCGCAAGCTCTGTCAGACGTTGGCCGAGGTCGGCAGCGCGCTCGACGCCTTGCATCGCCGCGGGCTCGTCCATCACGACGTCAAGCCGGCCAACCTGCTCGTCGATGCCGAGGGGCGCACGCGGCTCGGCGACTTGGGGCTGGCCGCGCTGCTCGGCGCCGTCGGTGGCAGCGGCGGGGCGCGCGGGACGCCGGCCTATCTGGCGCCCGAAGCGTGGCTTCGGCGGCGGCGATGCGCGCGTCGACCTCTATGCGCTGGGCGCGACGGCGTACGAGCTGTGGAGCGGGCGCGCCCCGTTCGTCGCCGCTTCCTTGCCGAGCTGTTGGCGCAGACGCAGACGACGCGTCCGCCGCCGCTCGCCGACGCGCCCGAAGGGTTGGCGCAGCTCGATCGAGCGGCTCTTGGCGCTCGACCCGGCGGCACGCCCGTCGACGGCGCGCGCGGTCGTCGACGAAGCGCGGCGCTTGGGGGCGCGACTCGACGGTGCGCTCGACGGCGGTCGCGACGCGCCGGTCTTGTGTCGTCCGCTCTTGGCCGGTCGTGAGCGCGAGCTGTCGGCGCTGCGTTCGGCCTTGGCGACCGCGCGGCTCATCCTCGTCGAAGGCGCGCCCGGCTCCGGTCGCTCACGGCTGATCGACGAGGCGCGGCGCGCGCAGCAGCTCGACGACGTGGCCGCGCGGCCGCGCGGCGACGCCGTGGCGGCAGCTCGCCGACGAGGCGCCGGCGCGGCTGTGCGCGCAGCTGGCCGCGACGCCGGCGCGGCTGCACGTGGCGCGCGTCGACGAGCCGCGCGTCGAGGAGCTGTTGACGATGGTCGCGCACGGCGCCGCCGCGCCGTCGGTCGTGCTGGCCGAAGTCGAGAGCGGGGCGTTGCCGCAGCTCGACGGTGAAGGTGTCGTTCGCTTGTCGCTCGATCGCCTCGACGAGCCGGCGGTGACGCGGCTCGTGACGTCGATGTTCGGCCGCGCTGACGACGAGCTGGCGCGTGCCGTCCATCGCGCCAGCGGCGGGCTGCCGCGCATCGCCGTCGCCATCGTGCGCGCGGCCGCCGCCGCCGCCGATGGGCAGCCGCTGGCCAACCAAGTGGCCAGGTTGGCAGGGCAGGGGCTCGGCGATTTGTTGGCGGCGTCGCTCGCTCGACTGCCGCCCGCGGCGCGCGCGCTCGTCGACGCTGCCGCCGTCTTGGGCCGCGCCGCATCGCTGCCGGAGGTCGCCGCGCTGGCGCAGGTCTCGGTGGAGGAGGCGTACGCGGCGGCGTTGCAGGCGCGGGCGGCGGGAGCGCTCGACCTCGACCGCAGCGGCCGCCTGCAGTTTCCGTCGACGGCGCACGCCGAGGCCGCCTATTCCGCGCTCGATCGGCGACGCCGCCCGGCGCTTCATCGGCGCGCGCTGGCGGACGCCGTCGACGTCGTCGATCGGGCGCGCCACCAGGTCGCGCTCGCCGACGATGACGCCGGCGCCGCGGCCGTCGTCGCCGGCGACCAGCTGCTCGAGCGCGGTCAGGCGCGCACGGCGCTGCGCCTCCTGGCCGACGCCGAGCGGCTCGGCGCCGACGTCTTGCCGCCCGCCGCGCAGCTCGTTCGCGCCCGCGCGTTCACGCAAACCGGCGACTACGACGCGGCGCTGTCCGCGCTCACCATCCTGGAACGCGCCCTCGATCGTTCCGCGGATCGCGTTGGCGATCGTGCCGGCGACGCGCGCTTGCGCCTCGACGCCGCCGTCATCGCGGCTCGCGCGCTGCAGCGGGCCGGCGATCTCGTCGCCGCCGAGGCGCGCCTGGCGCCCATCCTCGCCGCCGGCGCCATCGCCGGCACGACGCCGCGCAGCCGCGACGAAGTGCGCGGGCTCCTCGGTCGCATCTTGGTCGCGCGCGGCGCCTACGCCGAAGCCGTCGCCGCCTGCGCCAGCTCCGAGCTGCCGTCGGCTAGCGTCGCCGAAGCGCGCGGCCTCGGCAGCCTCTACCTCGGTCGCCTCGACGACGCCGACGGCGCCTTCGCCGCCGCCGAGCGCGCCGCCGCCGATGAGCCAACTTCGTTGGCAAGGGCGCGATCGCTGCGCGGCATGGCCGCTCACGGCCGCGATCGGCTGGCCGAAGCCGCCGCGCTCTATCAGTCGGCGCTCGAGCTCGCCCGTAAAGCCGACGATCTGCATGGCGCCGCCATTTACGCCGCCAACCTGGGCGCGGTGTTGCGCGAGCAGGCCGAGTACGAGCGCGCGTTGCCGCCGACCGCCGACGCTGCGCGCGACCTCGGTCGTCTCGGCAAGCGCGCCGAGCGCGCCTTCGCGCTCTACAATTACGGCAACCTGCTCCTGTCGATCGGCGATCTGGACGGCGCCGAGCAGGCCGCGACCGATGCTGCGGCCTTGGCGCGCGCCGCCGCCGCCACGCGTGAGCTCGGCTACGCGCAGCTGCTTAGCGGCGATCTGGCGCGCCGCCGCGGCGACCATCGAGCGGCCGTCCTCGCTTATCGCGCCGGCGCGGCCAGCCTGGCCGGCTCGCCCGCCGCCGACCGCTTGCAAGCCGCGCTCAACGTGGCCGAAGCGCTCGCCGAGAGCGGTGATCCGGCAGCCGGACGCGCCGCCTTGGCCGACGCTCGGACACTGGCCGCCGCTGCCAACCAAGTTGACAGCTTTCATCCGACCGCCGCGCGGGTGGCGTTGCTCGTCGGTGACACCGTCGCCGTCGAGCTGCTGGCCGAGCTGACCCGCCTGCGCGAGCAGGCCGCCGTCAGCTTGCGCCGCGATCTCGCCTTTCGCGCCGATGTCTTGGCCGCGCGCGCCCACATCCGCGCCGGCAACGGCGCCGCCGCCTACGACTGCCTCATCCGTGCCCGCTCGACCTGGGAGGAGATTCGCATGCGCACGCCCGAGCTCCGTCGCGAAGCCGCCGACGAAGATCCCGACGCCCGCCGGCTGCGCGAGCTGCTTGCCGCCGCCGCCGATTCGTCGCGCAGCCGGCCCGCGCCGCCCGCGTCACCGCCACCCGCGCTCGCGGCGACGGCGAGCTCGCCGGCGTTGCCGCTCGTGTCAGCGGCGTCGCTCGTGTCGTCCACGTCCGCGCCATTCGGTGTGTTAACGCCGACATTACCCATATCGGCGCCGTTCGCGCTCCAGTCATCGCCCTTCGGCGCGCTCGCGCCGTCGCTGTCATCGTCGGCGTCGCTGCCGCTTTCGCCGTCCGCCGCAGCGTCGTCGCCGTCGCCGCCGGATGCCGCCGCGCTGCGCCGTCTCCTCGGCATCAACAAGCGGCTCAACTCCGAGCAGCGCTTGCCGGTCCTGCTCGATCTCATCCTCGACACCGTCCTCGACCTCGCCTCGGCGGAGCGCGGCTTCATCCTGCTCACCGACGGCGCCGGCCAGTGGCAAGTCGAAGCCGCGCGCAACATCGCCGAGGAGCAGCTCGCCGCCGACGGCCCCGGCGGCGCCTTCTCGCGCAGCATCGCCGAGCGGGCCGCGCGCGAAGCCGTCCCCATCGTCACGCTCGACGCCAGCGGCGATCACCGCTTCGAAGCCGCGCTCTCCGTCTCCGACCTCAAGCTGCGCTCGGTCCTCGCCGTCCCGCTCATCGTCAAAGGCACCGTCGTCGGCTGCGTCTACGCCGACCATCGTCTGCGCGCCGGCGCCTTCGGCTACAGCGAGGTCGCGCTCGTCTGCGATCTCGCCGAGCAGGCCGCCATCGCCGTCGAGAACGCGCGCCTGCACGCCGAAAACGAGCGCCGCCGTAAAGCCATCGACGAGCTCAACCGCGAGCTCGAGCACAAGGTCGCGTCGCAAGCGCTCGAGCTCGGCGAGCTGCACAAAGAGGTGCGCACGAGCCGCGCCGCGCTCTCGTCACGCTACAACTACGACAACTTGGTTGGCAGGACGCCGCGCATGCTCGAGCTCTTTCGGCTGCTCGACCGCGTCACCGAGACGTCGCTGCCGGTCGTCATCTACGGCGAATCCGGCACCGGCAAGGAGCTCGTCGCCCGCGCCATCCATCACAACGGCCCGCGCCGCGCCCGCGCCTTCGTCACCGAATCGTGCGCCGCCATCCCCGAGACGCTGCTCGAGGCCGCGCTCTTCGGCCACGTGCGCGGCGCCTTCACCGGCGCCGACGCCGATCGCCGCGGCCTCTTCGAGATCGCCGACCAGGGCACGCTCTTCCTCGACGAAGTGGGCGAGATGTCGCCGGCGATGCAGTCGAAGCTCTTGCGCGTGCTGCAACAGGGCGAGTTCCGTCGCGTCGGCGGCGAGAAGACGCACAAAGTCGACGTCCGCCTGCTCGTCGCCTCCAACCGCGACCTCGGCCGCCTCGTCGAGCAGGGCAAGTTTCGCGAGGATTCGTTCTACCGCCTCAATGTCGTGCGCGTCGGCCTGCCGCCGCTGCGCGAGCGGCGCGACGACATCCCGCTCCTCGTCGAGCACTTCCTGAAGAAATTCGCCGACGAGAACAAGCGCCCGCCGCGCCGCATCGCCCGCGCCGCCTTGCACAAGCTCATCGGCTACCGCTGGCCCGGCAACGTGCGCGAGCTCGAGAACGAGGTCGTCCGCGCCGCGTCGCTCGGTGGCGAGACCATCGCCGTCGACGATTTGTCGCCGCCGGTGGCCGCCGGCGAGCCGGAAGCGGCCGTCGACTCGCCCGACGATCCTCGGCATCAAGCCGCGCGTCGAACGCTTGGAGCGCACGCTGCTTCGCGAAGCCTTGCAGCGCGCCGACGGCAACCAGACCCAAGCCGCCAAGCTGCTCGGCCTGTCGCGCTTCGGTCTGCAGAAGAAGCTGCGCCGCTATGGTCTCGAGGCCTGACCGCGCACTCGGTTGCGTGACTTGCCAACTAAGTTGCCAATGCCGCCGATGCGACGCACGTCGTTCGCGGAGTTGCGCGCGCCGTCGTCTGGCGTAACACTTGCTCTCGTCTAACTTGCACATGCGCGCGCGAATGACGTCTCGGCTGCGAATCGGCTTCATGGCAACGCTGTTGGCGCTTGCCGGCGGCCTGGCGTGCAACACGCCGTCGGTGCCGCTGCCGCCGCCCTCGCTCGACGTCATCACCTTCCAGCCGGCGACCGCCAGCGACACCGTCGTCCTGCAAGGTCTGCCCAAAGCGGCGCACGCCAACGCGCGCTTCTACGTCTTCAACCTGACCCGCAACGAAGGCGTCATCAGCGACGCCGCTGCCGACGGCAGCTTCACCACCGATCCGTTCCCGGGCGCCAACGGCGACACGGTCGAGATCTACTACGACGCACCCGGTAGCGGCGAGCGCT
Source organism: uncultured delta proteobacterium (assembly GCA_963785725.1). GTDB lineage: Bacteria > Myxococcota_A > Polyangia > Palsa-1104 > Palsa-1104 > JAQBQH01. The sequence continues at coordinate 172,383 of CAWAWS010000026.1, forward strand.
CGCCCAACGTCTGCGTCACCCTGCAGATCGGCGCCGTGCTCATAGGCAGCGACTGCCTGCTCTGATTCCGCTGAGTCACTTCGATAACAATTTCGCTATACGCATCAAGTGTCCGCAGTAATTGCAATTTCTTCTCGACCGTGTGCGTAACACACACTAGCGCACGTTGCTTTGCCCACCTTCCGCTCCTACGGTAGAACCGATGGACACCAGCGGCGCGTTGGGGTCGAAGACGCGTTCGGGCGCGCATCTGGCGGTTCCTCTCCTGCTCGTCGTCGAAGATACCGAAGAGCTGTATGAGCTCTACTCCGACTTCTTGGCCGGCGTCGGCTACGCAGTCGAGGGCACGAACAACGGCGTCGAAGCGGTCGAGGAAGCGCGCCAGCTCTTGCCCGATCTGATCCTCATGGATCTGGCGTTGCCGCGCATGAACGGCTGGGATGCGATCGCGCTCCTCAAATCGCAAGAAGCGACGCGCCACATCCCGATCATCGCGCTCACCGGCCACGTGCAGCCGCGGTTCGCGCAGCTGGCGCGCAGCGCCGGCGCCGACGTCGTGCTCCTGAAACCGTGCGAGCTGACGCAGCTGCTGGGTGAGATCGAGCGGTTGTTGGGACACGCCGCGCCGACGCATCATGCCTAGATGCGCGGCGGACGTGTAGATCTGCGAAGGAAGGAAGCGAGAAGGGGACGAGCTAGCGCGTTTGGCGAGCGTGCGGCGGCAGCATGAACGTGAGGCCGACGCCGAAGAACAAGTTGTTCTGCGGACCTTCGTCGGCCTTCGTCAGCAAACGATCGCCGTTGACGTCGAGACCACCCGGGTTCGCGCCGACGACGTAATCGCGCAGCTCGAACTGCAGGCCCAGCCACTCGTTGAAGTAGACGTGCGCGCCGACGCCGAACTGACCGCCGATCTTGAGACCGGCGAACAACGCGCCGCTCTGCTCGTTCGGATCCGTCGGCAGGCCGGGCGTCTTGCCGTTGGCGCCCGGCGCCGTCTGGCAGCAGCCCTTCTGCACGTAGTTGACGAAGCCGACGCCGCCGTTGACGTACAGATCGTAGTTCACGAACAGCGCCGAGAAGAACGCGATCTTGCCGTAGAACGGCGTGATCTGCGCGTATCCCGAGAAGATGGCGTTGATGCCCATCACGTGCTCGTCGTGAATGCTACGCGTCGGCTGCGGACCGTGATCCGAAGCCATCGGCATGTTGTAGTTGTAGTTACCCGGGTCGAGCTGCGCCCGCACCTTGTCTTCCAGCGCGGTGTCGGCGTTGAGCAAGTAAGCGCCCTGCACGCCGACCGCGAGCCAGTCGGTCAGGTGGAACTGAATGTTGATGCCGGGGCCGAAGGCGTGCTTGTAGTCCTGGTTGATCGACGTCACGAACTGCGGCGTCACTTCCAGACGAAGCTTACGCATCAGGACGCGGCGCCGAACGGCCGGCTGGCCTTCCAGCGGATTGCGTCGATCGGCGCGCGCCACGGACGGCGCCACCATCGGCAGCGCCAACAGGGCCATGAGGGGAAGAAGTCGCGTCCGCATCATTCTCCTCATTAGCGCGTGTACTTGTACTCGAAGCCGGTGGGCAGGAACATGCCCACGCCGACTCCGAAGACGAGGTTTTGGACGAAGGAGCCGACTCCGCCCGGCGGCGGTCCGGTGACCGACGTACGATCGGCCGGCTCGAACTTGTCGACGAACATGTAGTCCTTCAAGTAGGCGTGGATCGCCAGCCACTTGGTGAGGAACAGGCGCATGCCGATGTCGACGTGCCACTGGATGTCGTAGTTCGTCGCCGTCGTAGCGGCCGGATCGCGCGCGATCCACTGGGTCTGGATGAGGCCGAGACCGGCCTGCACGTAGCCTTCCCAGTTGACGATCCACTTATCGAACAGCGCGAACTTACCGTAGAAGGGCACGTACCCGAAGTTCAGGTCGGCGCTCCACCAGTAGCGGTTCACCGACGGCAGAATGCGATCATCGAGACCACGCAGGAAGTAATCCTGCTGCTGCTGGTCCTGATAATAGGTGCCTTCGATGCCGATGTTCAGCGTCTCGGACAAGAAGAAGTTCAAGATGCCGCCGAACCCGTGATGGCGATACAGCGGGTTATTGATCGTCACGTCATACGTGGGGATGAACTCGACGCGGTGGTACTTCAAAATCGTGCGTCGAGGCACCGTGACGATGTCTCGCCAGGAGATCGATCCCAGCTTGCCCGCCTCGCCCTGTTCGGCGGCTGGCGCGCCTCCAGGCGGATTGGGTTCCGATCCCGGTAGCGAAGGTTCGCTACCTGGCGGACTGGGCTCGCTTCCCGGCGGCGCTGGCTCGCTGCCGGGCGGAGAGGGTTCGTTGCCTCCGGGGGGCGTTGGCTCTTGCGCATTTCCGGTGCGGTCCATTCCGCACAGGGCTACTGCCGCGCAGAGGGCGAAAACGCTCACCCGGCAATCGAATCTTCGCATGCTCACCTCGCGTGACACCGGCATTCGATAGCCAAATTTCACTGCAATATCAAGCGCTTACACCAATTTTGCAAGCGTTTTCGCGACTATATCATGTGGTTTTTTGCACAATCAAGTAATTCCGCTTCGGCATGTCATTCGTAGAGCGCAGCGACGAATTCCGCGGGGTCGAACGGACGTAGGTCTTCCACCTTTTCGCCGATGCCGACGAAGCGGACCGGAACGCCCAATTCATCGCTAATGCCGAGAATCACACCACCTTTGGCGGTTCCGTCGAGCTTGGTGAGGACGATGCCGGTGATGTCCATCGCCTGCTTGAAGGTCGTCGCCTGGGCGATGGCGTTTTGTCCGTTGGTCGAGTCGAGCACCAAAAACGTCTCGTGCGGCGCGTCCGGCTGCGCTTTTTTCATCACGCGACGGACCTTCTCGAGCTCGGCCATCAGATTGTCTTTTGTGTGTAGCCGCCCCGCGGTGTCACAAATAACGACATCGAAACCTTCGTTTTGTGCGCGTTTTACCGCGTCGAACAGCACCGCCGAGGGATCTCCGCCTTCTTTACCTTTGACCACCGGGACGCCGGTGCGCTGACCCCAGATCTCCAATTGCTCGGTCGCCGCGGCGCGAAACGTGTCGCCGGCGGCGAGGATCACCTTCTTGCCTTCGGCGGTCCATTTGGCGGCCAACTTGCCGATAGTCGTCGTCTTTCCGACGCCGTTGACGCCGATGACGAGGAGCACGAAGGGCTTGGCGCGGGCGAGATCCAACGGTCCGCCCTTGGCTTGCGCGCGATCGAGGATCGCCTCCGATTCCCGACGGATGACGGCCCAAACCGCGTCGGCGTCTTTCAGCTCGTTACGCGAAAGCGACGATTTCACCGCTTCGAACAGCTTGTGCGACGTGCGCGCGCCGATGTCGGCGGTAAACAAGATCTCTTCCAGCTGATCGACGAGCGCGCTGTCGATCTGCTTGCGACCGATGAGGCTGCCGATGCGCGCGACGAACCCTCCGCGCGTCTTTTCGAGCCCTTCCTTGAGCGCTTTGCCGCTCGGTTGCGGCTTCGTTTCGGCTTTGGCCGCCTCTGCTTGCGCGGGAACGAGCTTGAGATCGGGACGCTCGGCCAGCGGCTGCTGGTCGGCGGGCGATTGGACGGCGCCGCGCCGCTTCGACAGTCGCCAAATGATGAGGAGCGCGACGGTAAAGACGACGGCGAGTGCGACGTAGAGGATCCACGTCTGTTGCATGGGCGGCGGATAATAGAGCGAACGTCGTCAGCTGTCAGCAAGGAGCTTTGCCAGTCGCTCCGCTTCGGCCAGATCTTCGTGCGACGGCGCGTGCGCGGCCCACACCGCCGACTCGACGAGCGCAGTGAGCGCGTGCAGCGGCTCGTTGGGCAGGAGCGCGCGCGCATCGACGTAACGGAGCAGCTCGCGTGGCGTCATGTACGTGTCGTTGGGGCGCTTCTTCTCCGGCTGCAGCGGTCCGGCGGCGCGGCGCCAGGCGTCGAAGATGCGGACGCGGACGGGCACGAGGCGAATGCGCGCGCCGCGCAGCTCGCCGCGATGGGGTAGGACGCGGCGGAAGCGCTCGGAGACGTAGCCGGCGGCGGCGATGTCGACGACGAACGGTCCAGGCGGCAGCCCCTCGAGCGCGAAGAAGCCGTTTTCGTCGACGGTGGCGGCGCGCGCTTCGCCGCTGGCGCTGCGGGCGACGACGCCGGCGATGGCGAGCGGGCGATCGTCGACGGCGTCGACGACGACGCCGGTCAGGCCGTGATCGGCGCGGCCGCGCAAGGTCGACAGGATGCTCGGACGGCTCTCGGTCAAGCCGACCGCCGGCGGCGGCGCGGCGGCGCGCTTGACGGCGTGACGACGGATGCGCCAGCGCTGCCAGCGCCAATCGCGGCCGGCCAAGAACAGCGCCGCCGCCAACAGCGTCAACAGCGGCGAGACGAGATAGGGCCACACCGTAATCGGCGGCGCTTCGATGAGCTTCACGGCCAGCGTCGGCGACAGCGCCGGCTCGCGCCAATCGTCGCGGGCATGCAGGCGCGCCTCCAAGAAGACGTCGCCGGGACGACCGAGCTCGCGGCCGTGCAGCGTCAGCGCGAAGTGGCCGTGCTCGTCGGTGATGACGTTGGCGAGGTCGGGGCCGCCCTCTTTGCCGATGGCGATGGCGGCGTGGGCGATGTGGCCGCCGTCGTCGGTGGCGAGGCCGTGCAGCCGCAGCGGCTCGTCGGGCGCGACCTGCGCGCGATCGGATTCCAAGGTCACGCGGCTCGTCGTCGTCAACAGGATCGTGTGCGTCGCTTCGGCGGCGTTGCGCAGCTCGTCGGCGGCGACCGTGGCGACCAGCGAGACGCGCTGGCCCGGCCGACCGAACGGACCGGGCAGGTCGATCTCGGCGCGGCCGTTGTTGAAGTGCGCGTCGCCGTAGGGTTTGCCATCGACGGAGAAGCGCGCGCTGACGTCTTGCAGCGCGTGCGGCGGGCCGTCGCCCTCGTCCTCGAGCCCTTCGACGACGACGTGCAGCGACTCGGCCGCCGTCTCCAGCCGCTCGGGCGCGTGCAAGACCAGCGTCGGCGTACGGCGCGCGACGTCGATGAGCCGGTCGATCGGCGGCGAGGCCAAGTCGTCGTCGTCGCCGCTGGCGGCGATGTGCAGCCGATAGCTGCCGAGCGGCAACGGCACGTGCCAGCGGAACGCGCCATCGGGACCGGTCGGCTCGGCGTAGTGATAGAAGCCGTGGTCGCCCTCGATCGAGATGGCGACGGTGCGGCCAGGCACCGGCTCTTCGGAGGCGTCGTCGCGCAGCTGGCCGCGCACGATGAGCCCGCCGGCCACGCGCTCGATGGCGTCGATGTCGACTCGCAGCCGGGCGCGCACGTGCAGCACCGGCTCTTCCGCCGCGACCGAACCGGACACGAGCAAGCCCAATAATAGAGGAGCCAGGCGCCTCACGCCGCCAGCATAGCCCCATTTTGCAGCTTGCAGATCTCGGGCGACAAAAACTTCAGCGCGGGCGGGATCTACATCTGGCGAGATCTACACGGAAAAGTTGGTCGAAAAGTTGCGCGGCCGAAGGGCGCCGGATAGCGTCGTTGATCTCAATGTAAAGCTCGTGGTAGCTTGCCTTTTGAAGTGACACTACGTTGCATTACATGAGCGAGGCTGCATGAGAATCAAGCGGCTCGAAGTTCAAGGATTCAAATCATTCTGCGATCGTAGCGTGCTGACCTTCAACCAGCCCATCACGGGCGTGGTCGGTCCCAACGGCTGCGGAAAGTCCAATATCGTAGACGCCATCCGCTGGTGCATGGGTGAGCAGTCGGCCAAGCATCTGCGCGGCAAGTCGATGGACGACGTCATCTTCGCCGGCTCCGATTCGCGCGGCCCGCTCGGTATGTGCGAGGTCACGCTGGTCTTCGAGAACGACGGCCGCGTCCCGGCCGAGTACCTCGCGTACTCGGAGATCGCCGTCACCCGCAAGCTCTATCGCGACGGAACCAGTGAATATTACCTGAATAAGACGCCCTGCCGACTGCGCGACATCACCGAATTCTTCTTGGGCACCGGCATCGGCGCCAAGGCCTACTCGATCATCGAGCAGGGTCGCGTCGGCATGATCGTGACGTCGAAGGCGGAAGATCGACGCTCGCTCATCGAAGAAGCGGCCGGCATCAGCAAGTACAAGATCAAGAAGAAGGCGGCCGAAAAGAAGATGGACTCGACGCGGCAGAACCTGCTGCGCGTGTCCGACGTCGTCGCCGAGATCGAGAAGCAGCTCGGCTCGCTGCGGCGGCAAGCCCAGAAGGCCGAGCGCTACAAGCAGTACAAGGCGGAGCTGCGCGACATCGAGCTGTGGACGGCGTCGCAGAAATGGCTCGGCTTCGTGGCGCAAGAGCGCGTCGCGTCCGAGGCGCAGGCGGCGTCCGAGGAGTCGCGCGAGGCCACGCACGTCAAGCTCACGGCGCGCGAAGCCGACATCGAGAGCGCGCGGCTGACGTTGGCGAGCGAAGCCGAGGAGCTCGGCGAGCGCCAGCAGTCGCTGTACGAGCTCGACAATCGCATCAAGCTGGGCGAGGCCGAGGCCGAGCATGCGACGCGTGAGGCGTCGTCGCTGGAAGAGCGCGCGTTCGAAGCGCGCGACGAGATCGAGCGGCTCATGGCGCAAGCCGACGCCGACTTGGCCGAGCTCGAGCGGCTGCGCGAGGAATTGGCGACGGCGACGTCGCTGGTCGGCGGGCAAGGCGACGTGCTCGTCGAGCGTGAAGAGACACTGCGGCGGGTGAAGGAAGAGCTGGCCGTCTTGCAGTCGCGCGTCGAGGCGGCGCGTGCCGACGTGACGGCGTGCAAGAGCGCGATCGTGCAGCACGAAGGCACCGAGCGCGCGTCTTCGCGGCGGCGCGACGAGCTGCACACGCGGATTTTGCGGCTGGGCGAGGATGAGGCGCGCCACACGCAGCGACGGGGCGAGCTCGAAGGCAGCGTGGCCAAGAACGCGCGCGAGCTCGACAGCCTGAAGCAGCTCAAGCTCGACCTGGCCGACCAAAAGCAGCGCACCGATGCGCGCGTGGCCGAGCTGAAGGTGACGCTGAACGACAGCGGCAAGGCGCTCGACGCGCTGACGCACGACCTCAACAAGCGCCGCTCGCGTCGTTCGTCGCTCGACGAATTGCACGCCAAATACGAGGGCTTCGCTCGCGGCACCCGCGCCGTCATGAATCACAAAGAGACGCGCTGGGGCATTCGCAATCTGTTCGCCGACGCCGTCGAGGCGCCGGCCGAGCTGGACGCGGCGGTCGAAGCCGTGCTCGGCGAGCGGATGGGCGCGGTGCTCGTCGAGAGCCAAGAGGTCGGCGTCGACGTCATCACGCAGCTGAAGGAAAAGTCGGAGGGCCGGGCGACGTTCATCCCAATCAACCGCTTCGTCGACGGGCAGCTGCAGCCGTTCGAGCCCGGCGACGGCGTGCGCGGCCGTTTCCTCGAGTTCGTGAAGTTCGGCGAGGATTACAAAGGCGTGGCCGAGAAGCTGTTCGGCGACGTGCTCGTCGTCGAGGATTTGCTGACGGCGCTCGATCGTTGGCGCGCCGGCGACCATCGCACGTACGTGACGCTCGAAGGCGAGGTCGTCGATCGCGACGGCGTCGTCACCGGCGGCTCGCAGGACTCGGCGAAGGCGGGCATCCTCGCGCAGAAGCGTGAGATTCGCGAGCTCGACGGCATCATCACCGAGCTGGAGTCGAAGCACACCGACCAGAGCTTCCAGCAGCAGCAGCTGAAGAACGAGCTTCAGACGCTGCAAAAGGCGCTGGAGACGATGCAGAAGGAAGCCCACGAGGGCGCGATGCAGATCCTGACGTTGGAAAAGGATCTGGCGCGCGATCGTGAGGAGCTGCAGCGGCTCGTGGCGCGCCTCAATCAGCTCGGCGACGAGACGATCGAGCTCGAGAACCAGCGCGACGATTCGGCGCGCGAGTGCGAGACGGCCAAGACGTCGTTGGCGGCGGCGCGCGAGAAGCTGGTCGCGCTCGAGGATTCGCTGTCGTCGCTCGGGCATGCGTCGCTCGAGCTGTACGAGCAGCTGGAAGCGGCGCAAGAAGCGGTCACGCGGCTCAAAGTCGAAGTCGGACAGGCGCAGGAAAAGAAGACGTCGCTCGAGAAGCAGCTGTTCCGGCTCACGGCCGACGGCGACGAGAAGCGGGCGCGGCGCGTGCGGTTGGAAGAGAACATCCGTGTCGGCGAGGCGCGCGCGACCGAGCTGCGCGAGAAGGTCGCGTCGACGAAGCACGAGCTGCTCGGTCTGGCCGAAGAGCGGTCGCGCGCGGCCGAAGAGCTGCAACTCGCGCGCACGACGCACGACGAGCATCGCGGCGCGCTCTCGGGCGCCGAAGGCGAGCTGAAGACGATCCGCGGCGAGCTCAACGCGCATGCGGCCGAAGTGACGCGGCTCGAGGTCAAGCGCCACGACTTGACGGCGGCGCGCAGCCATCTCGAAGAGGCCATCGGCGAGCGGTATCGCGTCGAATTGTGGACGCAAGTGCATGACCATCACTTGCGGCCGCTGGCCGGCGACGTCGAGGACAAGCGCGCCAAAGAGCTGCGCGATCTCATCGATCGCATGGGGGAGATCAACCTCAACGCGATCGAGGAGTACAACGAGCTGGAGACGCGCTTTCAGTTCCTGACGGCGCAGAAGGTCGACCTCGAGAAGGCGTTGGGGCAGCTCGAGGAAGCGATCGCCAAGATCAACAAGACGTCGAAGAAGCGGTTCCGCGAAGTGTTCGACCTCGTGAACCAGAAGTTTCAAGAGGTCTTCCCGCGCTGCTTCAAGGGTGGTCAGGCGCGGCTCGTGCTCACCGACGAGGAGAATCTGCTCGAGTCGGGCATCGAGATCATCGCGCAGCCGCCGGGCAAGAAGAACACGACGGTCGAGCTGCTGTCGGGCGGCGAGAAGGCGATGACGGCGGTGGCGCTCATCTTCGCCATCTTCCTCATCAAGCCGTCGCCGTTCTGCTTGCTCGACGAGGTCGACGCGCCGCTCGACGAAGCCAACGTCGGTCGCTACAACGATCTCGTCCGCGAGATGACCGATCGCTCGCAGTTCATCGTCATCACGCACAACAAGCGGACGATGGAGATCGTCGACACGCTCTACGGCGTGACGATGGAGGAGCCGGGCATCTCCAAGCTCGTCAGCGTCAACCTGTCGACGATGGGCAAGCAGCCGGAGAAGCGGCGCGCGGGGTTGGCGGCCGTTTAGTCAGCGTCGCCGTAGGCAGATCCACGAAGCGCGCGCCGGAACATCGGCGCGCGCTTTGTTTTTGCGGCGCACGCGCGCGGACGGCGGCTGGCGCACAAACGAAAACGCGCGCTCGGCGAACCGGCGCGCGTGGGTGAATCAGGTGTGAATGTAGCTACTTGCGGAAGCGCGACAGGTTCGCGGGGAGCGCCGCCAGCTCGGGGAACGTCTGGTCGGGATGCAGCTTCTTGGCGCGACCCAGCAGCGCTTCTTCGGTCTCGACGTTGTTCGGATCGGGAATGCAGCACTCGACGGGGCACACGGCTTGGCAAGCTTCGTAATCGTGGAAGCCGACGCACTCGGTGCACAAGTTCGGATCGATGACGTAGATGTCGTCACCCTCGGAAATGGCCTCGTTCGGGCATTCCGGCTCGCACGCGCCGCAGTTGATGCATTCCTCGGTGATCATCGTGGCCATTTTGCGGTTACGTCCTCCCGGCTGCTGTCTATAGGATAGGGCTGCAACGCCGTCAAGACAAAGCGGAGACGAGATTTTTCGCTATCGCGTACAGGCCTTGCGCCGCTCGTCGATCGCGCGCCCACGGTAGTCGCGCCGGCACGTGCACGAACGCAACCGGCGGCCGCCGCGGCAGATTCGCCGCTTGGCCGAGCGCGTGATAGAGCGCGGCGTTGCAGCAGAACGTGCCGGCGTGTGAGGAGACGTCGCAGGCCACGCCGGCGGCGATCGCGGCGTTGGCGGCGGTACGCGGGTCGAACGGGACGCGGCGGGCCAATTCGCCGCCGTGCGTGAGCTCCTCGTCGATGGGGCGGTTGCCGGCGTTGTCTTTGATGCGCGCGTGGGCCACGTTGACGGCCAAGCGCTCGACGAGCAGCTTGCGCGCGCTCGACGACTCTCCGACCATCAGGAGCAGCAGCGGATCTTTGGCCAGCAGCTTGGCGACCGCGGCCGGCAGCGGCGCGAACGACGTCGGCAGCTGCGCGATCTCGACGACGGCGCCGCCGATCTCTTCGCCGGTCAATAAGTGGGCGGCGTCGAGCGAGCGGTTGCGCTTCTTGCCGCCGAAGGGCTCGAAGGCGGCGACGATGACGTGGCGTTTGCGATGGCTCATGTTCGTCAGGCGACTCGGGCGCGCGGCGACGGGGCCGCGCGTGCAAAGAGGGCGGCGACGTTGTCGGCGGCGAAGGGCACGACGCGCACGCCGAGCGCGAGCAGGCGGCGCTCGGCGGCGTGCTCGCGGCGACGCTCGTGCCAGCCGAAGATCTCGGCCGCGCGCGCCGCGGCGCCGGCGTCGGCGCCGGTCGGCGTCACGATGCGCGCTTGCGGCACGGCGACCAGCAGACGATGGCCGCGCTTGCGAATCAGGCGCAGCGCGCGCGGCACCGGCCCGAGGTCTTCCAAGCCTTGCAGGTCGGAGATGACGACGATGCGCTGCGAGCCGCGCGCGGCGGCGGCCCGTTCGAGCGCGGCGCCGAGGCCGCGCGCGCGGCGGCCGGCGTCGGGCGCGCGTCGATAGGGCAGCTCGATGCCGCGCAGCCGACAAAAGGCGCGCAGCGGCGCCAGCTCGCCGCCGGTCGCGGCCGTCGTTTGCGGCGTGACCTTGGCTCGCGTCAGCGCTGCGGAGACCGCCGGCAGCACGATCTTGAGGTCATACAGGTCGCCCGTCGGTGAGGCGGCCACGTGGCTCCAGGCCGGGTCGTCGATGGGCGGCGTCTTGCGCAGGCGCGCGTCGAGCCCCTCTTGCAGCAGCAGATAGCGCGCCACGACGGCGACCAGCTCGGAGTCGCTCAGCTCGGTCAGATCCTCGTCGACGACGCTCATCGACTCCATCAGCCGCTCGACGATGCGCAGGCGATGCACCGGGCCGTCGTTGGGGCGCGCTTCACCGACGATGCGGCCGTCGAACGTCAAGAGCGCCACGCGATCGCCGGCTTCGAGCACGCCGCGGGCGTAGGCGGCTGCCACGTCGACGGCCAGGTCGAGCCGCGCCTGGCCGGGATGACCTTCGCGCATCGTGCTGGCGACGTCGACGAGCAGCCAATGCGTCACCATCGTCTCGCGATCGAGGTCGCGCACCATCAGCTTGCCGGTGCGCGCGGTCGCTTTCCAGGCGATGTTCTTGAAGGGATCGCCGGGCGCATGCTCGCGCAGCTCGCGAATATCGCCGCCGAGACCGCGCATGCGCAGCGACTGCGGACCCATGCGCTCGTGCGGCGCGCCTGCTTGCGGACGATCGTGCGCCGGCAAGAGGCGCAGCGCGCGCGGCAAGATCTTGACCGCCAGCGGCGACGGGAAATAGGCCTCGACCGTGCACAGCCCGAGCGCGTCGCGCAGCTCGACGGCGGCGCCGTGCAGGAACCAAAAGCCGGCGCGCTGGGCTTGCACCTCGGCGGTCACCGTCGCCTCCCAGGCCGCCGGCAGCTCCAGCGCCAGCGACGGCGGCGGGGTGAGCGCGCTCGAGGTGAACGGCCGCAAGAGCGCGCGGCCGAGCGGGCGCGGCGCGCGATTGCGCAGCGTCACCGTCAGGCGAAACGGGCGGCCGGCGACGAAGCCGGCGGCGCCGTCTTCGCCGCGCTCGACGCGCCAGAGCAGCTCCAAGTGACGCCGCCAAATCAGCACCGACGTCGGAAAGAAGGCGACGTAGGCGCTGCCGAGCGCGGCCAGCGTCACGACGCCGAGGGCGGCCACGCGCCAAGCGCCGGCGAGCGCACCGAGCAGCAGCAAGAGCGCGCCGGCCGCGGCCCAGGCGCGACCGCGCGACGTGAGCGACGGCGCTCGACCGCTGTGGCTGCGGCCGGGTGCACGCTCGCTCGGGCGCGGCGGCGCGCTCATAACCTCGGCTTGCCGCGATAAGCGACGCGGTCGAGCGCCTCTTTGACGATCGCGTCGGAGCCGAGCCCTTCCAATTCGGCGTCGGCCGACAAGAGCACGCGATGGGGCATGACGTACGGCGCCAGCTGTTTCACGTCGTCGGGCAGGACGAAGTCGCGACCGCCGAGCAGCGCCCGCGCCTTGGCCGCGTGCACGAGCTGCAAGGCGGCGCGCGGCGACGCGCCCAGCGCCACCCGACGATGCGTGCGCGTGAACTGCGCCAGCGCGATGACGTAATCGAGCAGCTCATCCTCGACGTGAACGGCGTCGGCCAGCTCCTGCAGCCGCAGGATCGTCGCCGGCTCGAGCACGCGCCGCGTCTCGCGTGAGCTCTCGCGATCGGGCGCCGACGCGTAGCGCCGCAGCATCTCGCGCTCGTCGCCGTGCGCCGGATAACCCATGCGCAGCTTGGCCAAGAAGCGGTCGACTTGCGCTTCGGGCAAGGGATACGTGCCTTCGTGCTCGATGGGATTCTGCGTCGCCAAGACGAAGAAGGGCGGCTCGAGCGCGCGCGTCTGTCCTTCGATCGTCACTTGCCGCTCTTGCATGGCCTCGAGCAGCGCCGATTGCGTCTTGGCCGGCGCGCGGTTGATCTCGTCGGCGAGGATGACCTGCGCGAAAATCGGCCCTTCCCGCAGCGCGAACGTGCCCGCTTGCAGCACGTACGTGCCCGTGATGTCCGACGGCAAGAGGTCGGGCGTGAACTGAATGCGCCGGAACGAGCAGCCGAGCGCCGCCGCGAACGCCTTGACCAGCGTCGTCTTGGCGATGCCGGGCACGCCTTCGAGCAGCACGTGACCGCGCGCCATCAGCGTCGTCAAGATGAGCTCGATCGGCTCGGCGCCGCCCAAGAAGGCCTTGCCGACCTCGTTGCGCACGTCCGCGGCCAGCGTCGTCACTTCGACCAACGTGCTGCGCTCGATCACCTGCGTCGCCATGTCACCCGCTACCTTGCCCCTCTCGCGCCAGCGCGTCAAAGAGCGCCGTCGCCAGTTGATGCAGCCGCTCGAGCTGCCGCCGCGAAACCCACTGCTGTGTCCGCGGCGCCGGACCGCGCCAGCCGAGGCGGCCGAACGCTCTCCACAGCTCGGTGGCGCGGCTGCCGGCGAGCTTTCCCGCTTTGCGCGCCACGCGGCGGCCGAGCTCGGCCGGCGTCCAGCCCGCCACTTCGAGCACCGGGCTGCCGATGGCCGTCGACACCCGCGTCACGGCTTCGTCGCGCAGCGCCGCTGCCGGCAACGCCCAACCCCACGGCACCGTCGGCTGCGCGTAGCGGTCGACGAGCGACTGCCAACCGCCGTCGGGCGGCGCCGGCGCTCGCGTCCAGCCGCCGTCGATGATTTGCCGCTCGGGCCAAGCGCGCGACCACAAGAACAGCGCGATGACGGCCAAGAGCGTGCCCAGAAGGCCGAGGATGCGCCCGTCGGTGGCGGCGCCGTGAATGGCGTCGTCGATGAGCTGCAGCATGTGGTTGAAGCGCAGCCAGCCGTTGTCGCCTTCGTCGCCGAGATCGCCGGCCGGCTCGCCGCGCTCGACGAAGCTCTGCGTCACCAAGACGATGCGCTCGCCCGGCTTGCACGTGCGTTTGATGAGCGCGCGCGCAAAGCCCAAGTCTTCGTCGATCTCCAGCATGTTGTTGATGAAGATGCTGGGATCGGCGATGGCGACGAAGTAGCCGTGGCCGAGCCGCCCTTCGACGACGAGCGCCGCGCCCGGCAAGAACGAATACGTCGCCGGCGTCGCCGCCGAAAAGAACGCGGCGTGATTGGCGACCAGCGACGCCGTGCCGTTCGACAGCTCGGTGCTCAGTGTCTGCTTGGCGATCGGCAGCGCGGCGTTGTCTTGATAGCGCTCGGCGCCGTCGAGGTCGGAGCGCAGCCGGCGAATCTCCAGCGCCGCCAGCGCCGCGTCCGACGCGCCGTAATCGTCGGCGAGGACGGCGCGCCCGCCGGCTTCGAGGTAGCGGCGCAGCTTGCCGCCGTCGACGGCCGTGCGCGGATAGACGAGCCACACGCTGTCGCGCGCGCCCAACGCCGACCAATCGAGCGACTCGGTGGGCTCGATGGTGCAGCCGGCGAGGCGGGCTTCGTCGGCCAAGCGCGACAGGCCGTTCCATTCATGCGAGTCGAGGCGATAGTCGGCATTGCTCGCCGCGGCGGTCGCCGACGCACAGGCGAGGAGAAGCAGCGAGAGCGAAGCGGCCCTCACATCTCACCCAAGAGCGTGCGCGCGCCGCGTTCGAGCTCGCGCCGCGCCGTCGCCAGGTGCGCGTCGCGCTTGGTGGCGAGCACGACGAAGTAGCCTTCGGTCACCGAGCGCACGAGGACGATGGCGCGCTCGCCTTCGATCATCAGCTCCTCGACCGCGCCCAAGCCGCGCGCCAACAGGCGGCGATTGGCCTGGCTCCACACGACGCCCCAATGCGCGCCGACGAGCTGGATGTCGAGCGGCGGAATGTGCGCGAATTGGTCGACGGGCTCGCCTTCCCAGTCGGAGAAGACGGCGCCGACCGCGCCCGGCACGCTGTCGACGAGCGACTTCAGGATGTCGCCGAACGTGCTCAAGCGCGCGGGCTCACTCGGCATCGTCTTTGTCTTTTGGCAGCCGCTCGGGATGGAGCTCGACGTGATGGCGCGCCATCGCCTCGTCCATGAAGTGACCGAAGGCCAGCTTCTGCACTTCACTCTCGAAGAGGCCGCGGCGCAGCTGATCCTCCACCGCCGCCAGCGGCGTGTGCACCGCCGGCTTGAACCCGAGCATGTACAGCGCGTGCCAGCCGAACGTCGTCTCGACGACGCAGGTGTCGCCGCGCTTGTGCAGCTTCTCGAACGCGCCGTACGAGAACGACTTCTGCGTCCAGCCGTCCTTCTCCGTCAGCAACTCCTCGGCTTTCGGCAGCGGCTGCCCGTTCCAAAAGGTCGTGTCGCCGAGCTGCATGAACTCGGGCTGCGTCAGCTTCTTCCCTTCGCTCGCCAGCTGCTCGGCCAGCGCCTTGGCTTCCGCTTTGTGCGCTTCGGTCGGCTTCTCACCGACGGGAACGAGGATGTGAACGACGTCGATGTAGACGTCGTGATTGAGCTGCGCTTGGTTGCGAATATAGGCGCGGCGCACGCGATCGGCCGGCACGTCGGCGGGCGTGACGTCGTGCTCGAACGTCGTCTGCAAGTAGCGGCGGGCCAGCGCGCCTTTGGTCGCCAGCCGCACGTCGAGCGCGCGATCGAGCCCGCGCCGATGGGCTTCGCCGGCCATGGCCTCGGCGTCGATCAGGTCCGACAGCGCCGTCTTGGCGTCGACGCCGCGGGCGCGCGCCTGCTCGGCCACGGCGGCGGCGTAGATCGGCCGCCCGTCGACCGTCGCGACGACCGCGTCTGTCGGACACGGCCGTGAGCGGCGCGACCGGCGCATCAGCGCCGCCGTTTTCATGCTTGGTGCAGGCGCACAACGAGAGGACGCAGCTGCATAATAATGTCGTGCGCCGGCTCAGCCGTCGTCTGGGGCGCGGCATCAGTCGCGCTCGACCAGCGCCAGCCGCGCCAGCTCGGCGCCGACATGAATGACCGACACGCCGACGAACAGCAGCAGAATCGCGGCCACGTAATCGCGCTTGCCGAGAAAGTGCACGCACTCGGCGAAGAAGCCGAGGCTGCCCAAGATCAGCAGCAGCGCCAGGCCCTCGAAGAAGTATTTGCGCAAGTCAGTGCGCCCTTTGCCAGACGACGGCGGTCATCGCCGCCAGCGCCAGCGCGACCGAGAAGTAGAAGCTGGGGCGCGGACGACCGCGACGCGCGTGCCGACGATCGGCCTCCACCGTCGCCAACAGATCGCGATCGTGCTGCAGGTGAAGCTGTAGTGGCCCGAGGATATAGCCGCGCAACAGGCCGATCCACAAGAGGCCGACACCGACGGTGCAGAAGGCTTGCGCGCGTGCGGTGTGACGGCCGAACGACGCTGCCAGCGACGACGTGAAGTCGGGCCACAAGTCCACCATCGCCAGCAACGCCGTCGGCATGATGATGCTGAGGGCGACGAAGCCGCGGTAGACGCGCAGCCGGCGGCGCCAGCGCGACGGCGTCGGATCTTGGACCAGCCGGCGCGTCACCGTCGTCGCCAACGGTTGTGTCGCCGGCAATTGCGCCCGCGCGGCGCGATCGAGCCCCAGCGCGACCGCGACGAGGTAGCCGACGAGCGACAGCGCCGTCAGGAACGTCGCCGCCGCCGGCAGCACGCGCGCCGACAGCTCGGCCGACGCCACCGCCTCCGGCAGCGCGATCACGATCGGGAAGGCGATGAACAGCGCCGTCGTCGAGCGGTGACGCAAGCCGAGCCAGAGGAGAGCCAGCGGCAAGGGCGCGCCCAAGACGACGATGAGCGGGCTCAGGCCGCCGAGGTTGCCGATTCCGTCGCTCGCCAACGCCAAGCCGAGCGGGAGCGCCACCGCCACCACCCAGAGGTTGACGCCGAGCGCCAGCGCGAGGCCCATGCGGCGCCCACTTTATCACCGGAGCGCCCGACTTTGCATACTTGAGACGACGAGGTCGTCCAGTCGTTGACACGACCCGTCGTCACGACCAAGATACGCCGCCGCATGAGCACCCCACCCGCGACGGCGCCGACCGTCATCGCAACGGTCATCGCGATCGATGGTCCCGCCGGCGCCGGCAAGTCGACGGTGGCGCGAGCGCTCGCTCGTCGCCTCGGCTTCTTCCTGCTCGACACCGGCGCCATCTATCGCGCGCTCGCGTTCGACGCCGATCGCGTCGGCATCGACTTCGCCGACGGCGCCGCGCTCGGTCCGCACGCCGCCCAGCTGCCCATCCGCTTTGACGAGGACGGTCGCGTCTTTCTCGGCGACGAGGACGTCTCGACCGCCATTCGCACGCCCGCGATGTCGCAGGGCGCCTCGACGGTCTCCGCGCATCCGCTCGTCCGGCAGGCGCTCTTGGGCCTGCAGCGCCGGCTGGCGGCTCGTGGACGCTGTGTAGTGGAAGGACGCGATATCGGCACGGTCGTCCTGCCGACGGCGCCGCTGAAGATTTTTCTCACTGCCTCCCCCGAAGTCCGGGCGCGGCGCCGTTACGACGAGCTGACTGCGCGTGGACAAACCGTGGATCTGGCCGCCACGCTTGCGGAAATCGTCGAACGCGACGATCGCGACACGTCGCGCGCGACGGCGCCGCTCAAGCAGGCCGATGACGCCATCCTGCTCGACACCTCGGAGCTCTCCGAACCCGAAGTCGTAGACCGGATGGAGGCGCTGGCAAGGGCCCGGTTTGGCCATGAATTGCCTTGACGACTAGCACTTTGGAGACTAAATTCCGCGGACCTTTTGCACCCTCGGGGTCAAGAGGAATCCGCCCGCGAGAAGCGAAGGAGCACCGTTAAACCGAATGACTGACTTGCAGAACACCTCAGGCGAAGAAGAGAGCTTCGCCGCACTCTTCGAGGAGAGCCTCAAGCGCGAAGAGATCAAAGAAGGCGCGATCGTGCGCGGCCGCGTGATCCAGCTCACCAAGGATTACGTCGTCATCGACATCGGCTACAAGTCCGAGGGTCAAGTTCCGATCGAAGAGTTCACCGGCGCCGACGGGAATGTCACCGTCAAAGAAGGCGACGACGTCG
Organism: uncultured delta proteobacterium; assembly: GCA_963785725.1. GTDB lineage: Bacteria > Myxococcota_A > Polyangia > Palsa-1104 > Palsa-1104 > JAQBQH01. The sequence continues at coordinate 190,091 of CAWAWS010000026.1, forward strand.
AGGTCTTCCTCGAGAGCCGCGAGAACGACAACGGCCTCTGTGTCCTCTCGAAAGAAAAGGCCGATCGCCTGAAGGTTTGGGACGAGATCTCGGCAGCGTGCGAGCGCGACGAGCTGATCGAGGGCGTCATCTCCCAGCGCGTCAAGGGCGGCCTGTCGGTCGACATCGCGGCGGCGTCAAGGCGTTCTTGCCCGGCTCGCAGGTCGACCTGCGCCCGGTGCGCAACCTCGACGCGTTCATCGGCAAGAACTTCAAGTTCAAGGTCATCAAGTTCAACAAGAAGCGCGGCAACATCGTTCTCTCGCGCCGCGTGCTCCTCGAGAAGGAGCGCGCCGAGCTCAAGGAGTCAGACGCTCGAGAAGCTCAAAGAGGGCCAGATCGTCGAAGGCATCGTCAAGAACCTCACCGAGTACGGCGCGTTCATCGACCTCGGCGGCATCGACGGCCTTCTGCACATCACCGACATGAGCTGGGGCCGCGTCAACCACCCGAGCGAGCTGTTCCAGGTCGGCGACCACGTCCGCGTCAAGGTGCTCAAGTTCAACTCCGAGACCGAGCGCGTCAGCCTCGGCCTCAAGCAGATCACGGAAGATCCGTGGACGTCGGCGCAGGAGCGTTACACGCCCGGCACCGTCGTCAAGGGCAAGGTCGTCTAGCCTCAAGGACTACGGCGCGTTCATCGAGCTCGAGCAGGGCATCGAAGGCCTCGTCCACGTCTCCGAGATGTCGTGGACCCGGCGGGTCAAGCACCCGTCGAAGATGGTCGCCGTCGGCGACGTGGTCGAGGCGGTCGTGCTCGACATCGACCCGTCAAGCAGAACCGCATCTCGCTCGGCATGAAGCAGCTCGAGCCGAACCCGTACGAGTCGCTCGACGCCGAAGTACCCGCCGGGCACCGTCGTGCGCGGCAAGGTGCGCAACATCGCCGACTTCGGCATCTTCGTGGAAATCGAAGAGGGCATCGACGGCTTGGTGCACATCAGCGACATGAGCTGGACCCAGCGCGTGAAGCACCCGTCGGAGCTGTACCAGAAGGGTGACGAGGTCGAAGCGGCCGTGCTCAACATCGACACCGACCGAAGGCGACAAGCCGAAGATCTCGCTCGGCATCAAGCAGCTCATCGGCGACCCGTGGGATCGCATCCCGTTCGATTACCCGGTGGGCAAGGTCGTCACGGCCAAGGTCCAGAAGGTCCTCGACTTCGGCGCCTTCGTGGAGCTGGAGAAGGGCATCGAGGGTCTCATCCACGTCTCCGAGATCTCCGACGAGCGCGTCGAGGATCCGCGCGAGCGTGCTCAAGGCCGGCCAGGAAGTGAAGGCCGAGATCATCTCGATCGACCAGGCGGAGCGCAAGATCGGCCTGTCGATGAAGGCGGCCAATCGCTCGGCGGAGTTGGCCGAAGCGCAGGGCTACACCGGCTCGGGCGCACCCGGCGCCACGCTCGGCGACGTCTTCCGCAACAAGCTCAAGGGCCTGCAGAAGCAGGACAACGAGTAACTCACGACCCATCCGCGGGCTGCGGCGTTCGCGTCGCAGCCCGTTTGCGGAGCCCAAATAAGTGGAGAAGCGATCCGCGCTCTACGCACTATTGGTGTTCGGATCGCTTCTCGGTTTGTGCTTCGTCTTCCTGTTGTTTCTCTTCGCCGCTCTCGCAGACAAAGATGACACCGGCTGGGGCGATGGCTCCGGTCCGCACATCGCCGTCGTCGAGCTGACCGGCGAAATCAAAGACTCGCGCGAGATCCTGGGCCAGCTGCACGAGCTGCGGAAGGACGACAGCGTCAAGGCGATCGTCGTGCGCATCGACTCGCCCGGCGGCTCGGTGGCGCCGTCGCAGGAGATCTTCGCCGCGATTCAGCGCGCCAAGAAGGACAAGAAGATCGTCTGCTCGATGGGCAACTTGGCGGCGTCGGGCGGCTACTACGTCGCGGCGGCGTGCGACAAGATCTACGCCTCGCCGGGCACGATCACCGGCTCGATCGGCGTCATCAGCGAGTTCCCGCACGTGCAAGGCTTGATGGCGCTGGCGCGCGTCGAGGTCGACACCATCAAGTCGGGCGCGCTCAAGGATTCGGGCTCGCCGCTGCGCGCGATGACGACGACCGAGCGCCTCTATTTCCAGCAGTTCGTCGACGGCGTGTACGAGCAGTTCCTCGACGACGTGGCGACGGCGCGCAAGATTCCCAAAGAGACGCTGCGGCCGCTCGCCGACGGGCGCATCTTGAGCGGCAAAGAGGCGCAGAAGGTCCATCTCGTCGACGAGCTGGGCAACTTGGAGGACGCGCTCGATGGCGCCGCCAAGCTCGCCGGCGCGAGCGGCGATCCGGTGCCGGTGTTCCGCAAGAAGGAGTCGGCGTCGTGGGTCGGCAACCTGGTGCGCGGCGCGCTCGAAGGCGCCGTCGTGCCGCGCGCGTCGATCGAGGTTCGCGACCCGCGCCTATAGGTTGTACGCTGTACGTATCTCGATGGGAGCCAGGCGCGTTCGATGACGGATCCGAATCCTCCACGATCGGCGCTGATCTTGTGGCTGCGGCGGTTTGCGCGGCTGTGGGGCTTCTCGCTCTTCATCCTCGTCGTCTTGATCGCGTTTCGCGCGGTCGTGCTGCCGTTCGTGCTCGGCGTGCTCGTGGCCTACGTGCTGGCGCCGGTCGTCGACCTCTTGACCGCGCCGGCGGGACGGCGACGGCTGCCGCGCTGGGTGGCGATCCTCATCGTCTACTTCGGCCTGTTGACGGCGATCGGCATCTTCTTCACGGCGTTCTTGCCGCGGCTGTCGAGCGACTTTGCGCGGCTGTTTCGCGAGGCGCCGGCGTTCTTCACGCGCGTCAAGCATCAGTACGTGCCGCGCGCCGACTCCTGGCTCGAGGAGCACTTCCCGCGCGACGAGGATCCGATCAGCGAAGAGCTCGTCGAGCCACGTCCCGAGCGCAAGCTGAAGGTGATCGAGAAGAAGCCGGGCGAATACGAGATCTCGCTCGAAGGCATGCAGCTCGAGATCGATCCGACGGGGCGCGGTCGTTACGTCATCGGGCCGCGCTCGGACGCCGACGAGCGCAAGACGCGCCTGACCGAGATGCTGACGCAGGCGGCGCGCGCGGGCGAGAACGAGCTGCGCGGCGTCATCGCCATGGGCCAGCACGTCGTCGGCGTCGTCGTCAAAGGCTTGGCCTGGTTCATTTTGACGTTCATGGTGGCGGCCTATCTGCTCATCGACGTCGAGCGCGTCATGGCGTTCCTGCGCTCGCTCGTGCCGTCCTATCACCGGCATGCGCTCGACGAAATCCTGCGCGAGATCGATCGCGGTCTGTCGGGCGTGATCCGCGGTCAGCTCATCATCTGCGTCGTCAACGCCATGCTGACGACGGTGGGCCTGCTGCTCTTTCGCGTGAAATATGCGCTCTTGCTCGGCTTACTGGCGGGGACGATGAGCTTCATCCCCGTCTTCGGCTCGATTTTGTCGTCGGTGCCGATCGTCGCGGTGTCGCTGACGTCGGGGCCGACCGGCTTTTCGCTGTCGACGGGCCTCGGCATGCTGGGCTGGATCGTCGGCATTCACCTGTTGGAAGCGAACCTGTTGAACCCGAAGATCATCGGCACCGCGGCCAAGATGCATCCGGTCGTCGTCGTATTCGCGCTGATGGTGGGCGAGGAGACGGGCGGGCTCATCGGCGCCGTGCTGGCGGTGCCGATTGCGTCGATCGTTCAGGCTATTTTCGTGTATTTGCGGCTGCGCCAGTCGTCGGAGGCGGCGCAGTCCGAGTCGCAGGCGTAGCGGCCGCCGAATTCGCGGCCGCCAATGCGCGCGTGACCGACTTTTTCGTCGTCGTGTCGTAGATCGTGACGGTCGTGGCGCCGACTGGCAACGGTACGGTCACGACCGTGGTCGCCGTGACGTTTTCGCGCAGCTTGCGCCCGAGCTCCTGCGCTTCGAGCGTGCTGTCTTCGGGCGCCTCCGCCAGCGCCATCAGCGGAAAATCGAAGCGCACCAGCTCGAGCTGCTGCTTGCCGTCGCCGGCGCGCGCTTCGTAGCGGCCGCGAAAGCGCTGCAGTCGCTGCGGCTTCGCCAGCGGCTCGCGGTCGACGCGCAAGATCGCCACGTCGCCGCGCTCGTACTTCAGCGTCAGCTTGGCCACTTGTGTGACCTCGACCGTCCAATCGGGGGCCAGCAAAATCGCGAGCAGCAACGAAATCATCGACGGCATAGTACCTCGTGCCGTTGGCATTGGCAGGGTCGGGTGCTAAAACAGTAAACGTGCCCAGTTGCCCACGTTGCCGCCGCACGTTCGAAGATGGGGTGCGCTTCTGCCCGGTCGACGGTGCGCAGGTCACGGTGGCGGTCAGCGATCCCAATCTGGGCCGCGAGCTCATGGGGCAGTTCGAGCTGCGCGAGATCGCCGGGCGCGGCGCCATGGGGACGGTCTATCGCGCCTATCAGCGGACGATGGATCGCGTCGTCGCCGTCAAGATCCTGCGGCCCGAGATCGTCCGCGAAGCCGGCGTGCTCAAGCGCTTCGTGCGCGAGGCGCGAGCGGCGGCGCGGCTGCAGCATCCGAACATCGTCACCGTTCACATGGTCGGCGAGACCGAAGATGGCGTGCCCTATCTCGTCATGGAGCACATCGACGGCGTCTCGTTGGAGGCGATCTGCGAGGCGCAAGGGCCGCAGCCTCTGTTGCGCGTCATCAGCGTCGGGCGGCAGATCGCGTCAGCGTTGTCGGAGGCGCATTCGCTCGGCATCGTCCATCGCGATCTGAAGCCGGCCAATATTCTCGTCACCGATCGCTCGCGCACGCCCGATCTCGTCAAGGTGCTCGACTTCGGCATCGCCAAGATCTTGGTGGCGACGGACGCGGCCGATCAGTCGATGATGACGGCCGACGGCACGATCTTCGGCACGCCGCACTACATCGCGCCCGAGCAGGCGTCGGGCTCGGAAGTCGACACGCGCGCCGATCTGTATTCGCTCGGCTGCATTCTGTTTCGGCTGACGACGGGCGTCTTGCCGTTCGAAGGCACGCAGTCGATGCAGGTGGTGCTCAAGCATTTGCGCGAAGAGCCGCCCAAGCCGCGCTCGCTCAACCCCGAATTGCCGCAGGCGATGGAAGATCTGATCCTCGCCTGCCTGCAGAAGTCGCGCAACAAGCGGCCCGACGACGCGGATACGATCATTGCGGCGCTCGACCGCATCGAAGCCGAGGCGCGGCGGCCGAAGACGGAGCGGCTGACGCCGGTCGCCGTCGGCAAATCGGCGCCGGCGGCGGCGGCGCCGGCCGCGACGACCGGCGCGATTCCGACGGCGCCGACGGCGACGGGCAAGCTCATGCCGGTGCGGACGACGAGCCCGTGGGCCAGCCGCGCGGTGTGGATGGGCGCCTGTCTGGCGGCGCTCGTCGGTGCCGGCGTCGGCGTGCTGGCGGCGCTGACGCACAACTCGGTCGAGGAGTCTTCGGTGCCGCCGATGCCGGACCATCCGGCGCTGGCGCGCACGGCGCGGCTGAAAGTGCCGTCGGTCACGGTGTTGCCGTCGGCGAGCGCGGGCACGCAGGCCGCGACGACCGCGGCGTTGACGACGCACACCAAGGACGCCGTGAAGTCGCCGCGCACCGATGCCCAGCGGCGGCGCGCGCACGCCGACGACGATCTGCCGATGACCGTCGTGCCGGCCGACCCCGAGCCACGCGTGGTGGCGCATTCGCTGCCGGCCGGCGCGTCGACGGCGACCGTGACGACGTCGGCGCCGACCGTGGCGACGACGCAGTCGGCGCAGCAGCCAGCCGCCGCGCCGCCGGCGGTCGTGACGGTGGTGGCGCCGCCGCCGACCGTCGTGGCCGCGCCGCCGCAGCCCAAAGAGCCGACGAAGAGCGCGCCCAAGGACGACGAGCCGCCGCCTTCGCCGCCGCCGCCGGCCAACAATCCGACGACCCTCCCGCCGCCCGCGCCCGCGAACTAACGAAGGCAAAACGCGCGAACGCCTACGGCGACGCGGGCCTGCGCGCCGCGGTCGCATCTGCCGGCTGCGTTCGTTAGTGGCCGCTGAAGACGGGCTTGCGGCGGGCGAGAAAGGCGCTGACGCCTTCGTGCGCGTCGGCGGTGTGCGAGCAGGTCGCCTGCGCGTCCGCCTCCCAGTCGATCATCGCGCCGAGCTCCATGTCGAGCGCTTGATGCAGGCCGCGCTTGGTGAAGCCTTGCGCGATCGGCGGTCCGGCCGCCAGGCGCCGCGCCAATTCGTAGGTCTCGTCGGCGAGCTGGTCGTCGGGGACGACGCGGCCGACGAGGCCGATCGCCTCCGCGCGCGCGGCGTCGATGACGTCGCCGCGCATGAGCAGCTCCATCGCCTGCGTCGGCCCGACGATGCGCGGCAAGAGCCACAAGAGACCGAAGTCGCCGGTGAGCCCGACGCGATGGAACGACGCGCCGAGCTTGGCGCGGGCGGCGGCGATCCGTAGATCGCAGGCCAACGCCAGCGCCAGGCCGGCGCCGACGCAGGCGCCGTCGATCATAGCGATGACCGGCTTCGGCAGCGCCCGCAAGGTCGGCACCAGCTGCGCCGACACCGACAGGTTGGCGCGGCGCACGTCGAGCGGCTGCGCCAGCCGCTCGGGCATCGTCTTCAGGTCGCCGCCGGCCGAGAAGCTGCCACCGGCGCCGGTGATGACGAGCACGCGCACGCCGTCGTCGGCCGCGGCGGCCTCGGCGTGCGCTTTGAGCGCGTGCCACTCGTCGGGCCCGAGCGCGTTCTTGACGTCGGGACGATCAATCGTGAGCGTGGCGATGCGCTCGGCCACGTCATAGCGAATGCTGGCGGTCGTCATCGTAGATCCTCGGAGTAGGCTTGCAGCTCGACGCGCGGATCGAGCACCAGCACGGTCGCTTCGGCCACCGAATCGGTCACGCCGAGGACCGTCAGCCGCAGATCGCGCGTCTGGCCGGCGCCGAGCTTGGACGCGGGCGGATCGACGGTCGGCGGCGTGTCGAGGCCGCTCAGCCGCGCGCTCTCCAGCGTCAGCGGCTTGTCGTCGCTGCCGGTGTTGGTGACGCGCAGGCGGACGACGAGCGTCGCGGCCCCGTCGTCGCGCTCGGCGCCGACGAGCTGCACGCGCAGGCCGGCATCGTCGACGGGCTGCTCGAGCGGCGTCGCCTTCAAGTAGCGGCGCAGCTGCTCGGCGCGCGGACCGGGTGCTTTTTGCGCATAGCCTTCCACCGCCGCCGCGCGCTCGCACAGCGCCGCAAAGGGCAGGGCGGCGCCGCTCTTGGCCGGCTCGCGCCACGCTGCCGTCGCGCCGTTTTCGCGGATGACCTCGAGCCGCCAGCGCGGATCGTCGGGCTGCGCCAAGGCCGCCAAGCGCGCCGCGTTCCAGCTCTGCGCGCCGGTCGAAAACGGCGGATGGCTCTTCAGGAACAGCTGCAGGGCGCCGCTCACCTTCGGCGGCAGCTCACCGACGGTAAAGAGGTAGCGCCCGACGGCTGTCGTCTCGGCCGTGAGCTGCTCGGCCTCGACGCGCGCGCGCGCCTGTGGCGGCAAGATGGGCACGCGCGCGCCGGCCGGCGTCAGGCAGATCGAGGCGTCGACGGCCGAGAGCAGCGCCAGATAATCCTCGGTCGGCACGCCGCGCGTGGCCGAGCCGGCGCGCGGCAACGCTTCCAGCTCGGCGGCCAGCCGCAGCTTGGCGGCATCGTCGACGGCAACGCCGCCATCGAGGCCGGCGATTCCGGCGGCGGCAGGCGTGTCGAGCGCGGGCGGCGGCGGCGCGGTCGGCGTCGGGCTCGCCGGCCAATGATGACGAGCGACCGTAAAGACGACGCTCAACGCGACGACGCCCAAGCCGCCCACGACGAACGGCACCGACGAGCGGCGGCGGCGAACGGCGCTCGTCGGCGGCGTCTTGTGCAAGACGGTCTCGGCGACCTCGGGCTCGGTCGGCGTGCGCGGCTGCGGCGCCGGCGGCAAAAAGTGACCAGTTCCCGACTGATAGGGATCGATCTTCTCGCGCGGCACGACCTCTTGCACGAACGCGCCCACATCCTCGCGGGTCAGCGACGGCGCCGCCGACGCCAGCCAGCCCGACAGCGCGCGCGCGAAGTCGCTCGCCTTGGCCGGCCGCGCGTCGCGCCCGCGCTCGAGCGCGCTCATCACGATGGCGTCGAGCTCCGCCGGCACGTCGCGCCCGCGCCGCGACGGCGGATCGATCTTCGAGTGGCGGATCTGATCGGACACCGCGCCCGGATTGTCGCCCGGCCACAGCGGCATGCCCGCGAGCAGCTCCCACAAGATCACCGCCAGCGAGAACAGATCGCTGCGGCCGTCGAGCGGCTCGGCCGAGATCTGCTCCGGCGACATGTAGCGAATTTTGCCCATGACCGCGCCCGATTGCGTCTTGTGCAGCTTGCCGATGGCCTTGGCGATGCCGAAGTCGACGATCTTGACCTCGCCGGCGTAGCTGACGAGCACGTTCTGCGGCGACACGTCGCGGTGCACGATCCCGAGTGGATTGCCGTCGCTGCCGCGCTTTTCGTGCGCGTAGGCGAGGCCGCGCGCCGCTTCGGCCGCGATGTAGGCGGCGACGGCGACGGGGAAGCGCAGCGCGCGCCGCGCCGCCGACTCGCGCAGCCGGCCCAGATCGACGCCGTCGACGAGCTCCATGGCCAGGTAGTACGAGCCCTCGTCGAGCCCGAAGTCGAAGACTTGAGCGATGTTGACGTGGGTGAGCGAGCTGGCGATGCGCGCCTCGTCGACGAACAGCGTGACGAACTCGTGCTCGCCTTCGAAGACGGGTAGGACTCGCTTTACGGCCACCTGCTTTTCGAAGCCGGCCGCACCAGAAAACACGGCGCGAAACACCTCCGCCATGCCGCCTCGTGCCAGCCGCTCCACGAGCAAGTACTTCCCAAACCGAATCGGCTGCATCCGCGTAACCAACTATAACATTGTTAAATTTGTTCTTAAGCTGACTGATGGTCAGCGAACCTTTGGTTACTATGCGGCAACGATGAGCATGAGGGGTTGGATGTGATGCAGAGATTAACGATTGGGTTGCTCTTAGCCGCGTTCTTGCCGGGCTGTTCCAAGTTCGACACGAGCCGCACCGTCGACTCGTATTCGAGCTTCGGAGAAATCGTATATCGCGAGAGCTGTCAACGCGTTGCCTACACGGGGCAGCTGGCGCAAAAGGCCGCCGGGCAGATCCAGACCGTCGACGTCGAGGGCACGCTCGGCACCAGCGTCTGCGTCGCCGGCGCCACGCCGCCGCCGAACGCGCCGCTCAAGCTGACGGCGATCGTCGGCGAGCGCAGCCCGCTCATCGCCGTCGTAGATCTCGTCTTGCCGCAGGACTTCCTGACGACGCTGGAGACGTTCCTCGAGCAGCTGTTGCCGCTCAGCGACGACGGCACGTTCGAGACGGCGATCGCGTCGCTCGGGCAGCTGATGGGGACGATGGCGGCCGATCCCGACTTCGCGCCGGCGCTGTCGCGGCTGGCCATTCGCAACGGCTACCGGCCGACGAAGACCGTCGACGGCCTCTTGCACACGATCGTGAACTATCCGCAGATCGACGACTTCATCGGCGAGACGCTGGCGCTGGTCGCCAAAGGCGGCACGGCCTACGCCGAGTGGACGCAGCTGTTGAACGCCGGCTACAAGGCGCTGTCGACGGTCCAGCCGGTGTCGAACCCGGCCGATCCCGAGCGCACGCTCAAGCTGGCGCTCGATCTCTTGCAGTCGACGCATCCCGACTTGGCGACGGGGACGCCGCGGCCGCTCGTGGCGCGCGACTTCCGCGGCCTGGCGACGGCGGCGCTCGACGCGAGCGGCAAAGTGGTGGCGCCGTTCGTCGACTTGAACGGCGACGGCTTGGCCGACGTCGACGCGACCGGCCACTTCGTCGACGCCAACGGCGCGCAGCTGAACGTGCCGTCGCCGTTCGTGCAGCTGGGCACGACCGACACGGCGCCGCGCGACGCGCAAGGCCGCGCGCTCACCGCCGCCGGCGCCACGACGACGCTCTACAACTACCTCGACCTCGACGGCACCGTCTTCAGCGGCCTGGCGCAAGAGGGTGTCACGCTGATGGATCCGACGAAGGACACGACGCTCGGCCTGGTGTGGGGCGCGGGCGCGCTGCTCGGGCCGCGGCTGCCGGCCAAGGTCATGACCTACGACGACGGCAGCACGATGACCTACAACGGCTTCGACACGTCGCAAGCGGCGGTGCTCGATCTGGCGCACGGGTTCATCCAGATCTTCGGCGATCCCAACGCCGATCAGACGCTGCAGTCGGTGCAGACGCTGCTCAACAAGTACGAGTCGGGCGCGTCGCGGCTCGTGGGCGCCATGCTGGCGACGAGCGATCTCGGCAAGACGCATCCCGAGGCGCAGATCCCGGCGACGAGCGACTTGTATGACGACTTGATGCCGCTCATCAACCGCATCTTGGCCGTCGACGGCTTGCCGGGCGATCTGTTGACCGCGCTGCAGGATCCGCGGGTCAAAGACTTCGCGCCCATGATCGCGCGGCTCATGCAGGCGCGTAACCAGGTCGACTTCGTGCGCACCTCGCCGGCGTTCCCGCTCATCGACAACGGCGCCGACTTGAACGCGGTCGATGCGGTCGATCGCACCATGCCCGACGTCGACTACAACCAGTCGCTGATGCAGCGCATCGCGCACCTGATTCACGACGCCAACGGGGTGCAGTTCTGCAACAAGGACGGCGCGACGCCGACGGTCCTCGGCATCACGCTCGAGACCGACGCCAAGTGCAAGCTGTTCGAGATCGACGACCTGGCGCTCTTCTACGCGCTCAGCATGCAGACGAATCCGTCGGCGGCGACGAACGCGAGCGCCAAGAGCGGCGCCGACTTCTGCGCGCACCTGACGACCAGCAACGTTCTGTTGACCGGCGGCTGCTCGACGCTCATCGGCTCGCTCACGGGCATCACCGGCTTCGGTCAGTATCCGACGCCGGCGGCGCTCAACCGCTCGCTCTTCCTGACGACGGCCGACAAGCAGGCCATCAGCGGGCAGTTCCTCTACGACACCACCGGCGACGTCGTCGACTCCGACGGCGACCTATTCATCGACGTGCACAACAAGTCGCTGTTCGCGTGGGAGACGACGATGCCCAATCCGCCGTCGGGCAACGCCAACGCGACGTTCTACACGGCCGTGGCGCCGCTCATCGACGCCTTCGCCAAGCATGACGAGTGTATCGCGCGCGACTCGACCGGCACCTGCACGAAGACGCAGAACGCGGCCAAGATCTTCGTCGACATCCTGGCCATGCTGCACGAGCACTGGACGTCGCCCAACGGCAGCTACTTCGGCCACACCTATCAGTCGACGAACCCGTCGGCGCCGCGCTTCTCGTATCCCGACAACTTGGTCAGCTACGAGCCGCTCTTGACCGAGGTGCTGGGGCAAGGCGACCTCATGCCGGCGCTGCTCGACCTGACGCCGACCTTGAACACCATGACCGTCGACGGCACGACGGCGACGCCGCTGGCGCGTCCGTACATCATTGGTACCGCCAAGTACCTGTTCGCGTTCGGCGGCGCGCCCGGCATCGCCTATCGCAACGGCGCGACGTCGACCGTGATGTCCGACGGCACGACGCCGGTGCCGGTGATCACGCCGTATTACCTCATCGCCGACGCCTACACGCACAAGCGCAACGCGCTGGCGGCCTTGAACGCGACGGCGCCGATGCAGGCGGCGTCGTGGGCGTCGGCGACCTCGGCGCTGGTCGATCAATTCTTGACCGTCGATCAGCTGACGAGCGGGGCGACGCCGACCTATCAGTTCCACAATCGCCACTTCCGCGCGATCACGCTGCTCGCGCTCAACTTCATCCGCAGTCGCTTGGCGGCACACGCGACGGCCGGCGATCTGACGACGTGGGTGCACCAGACGCTGACGCAGGACATGACCGACGATCTCGGCGGTCCGACGTTCGCGGCGCTGGCCGACTTCACGACCAAGGTCGAGGGCGACACCAACGCGCGCACGCAGCTGTATGGCCTGCTCAAGTATCTCGTCGACGACTCGAACGATCTCATCTTCCAGACGTCGCTGACGACGCTGGCCGATCAGGCGCAGATGTTCCTCGACGATCCCGATCTCGTGCCGGTGGCGCGCGTGATGGGCGCGGCCATGAATCCGCAGGCCGGCACCGTCGACGCCCAGGTCACGCTCATCAAAGACGCGCACGATCGCGACACGGCCAAGGCGCTGCTCACGATCGCCAAGAACATGTATGCGCCGGGCAGCGACGGCGAGTATCCGGCGTCGAACCTGGCCGACATTCTCTCGCAGCTCAACCGCGCGACGCCGGGTCAAGTCGGCGATCTGACGGGCGACGACTATCGCGCCATCTTGACCGCCGTGCAGGGCTTCCTCGTCGATGACGAACGTGGTTTCACCCGCTTCCTGGAGATCGTCAAAGACCGTGGCCCACACTAAGCGGGTCGTCGCGTTCGCGATCGCAGCGCTCTTCGTTTCGTCGACGGCCGAGGCCGGCAACATGTTCCTGCCGGCGCGCGGCGCGCGCGCGCTCGGCCGCGGCGGCGCGTTCACCGCCGGCGTCGACGACGGCAGCGCCATCTACTACAACCCCGGCGGTTTGAGCGACATCCCCGACATCTCGGTGCTCGTCGACGGCGCGCTCATCTACCAGCGCGCCGGCTATGACCGCGTCGACTCGGGCGGCAACGTGCAGCCGCACGTGGAGGCGCACCCGAACCTCGTGCCCATCCCGACGCTGGCGGTGACCTGGCAGCCGCACGCGATCCGCGGCCGCTGGGTCACGTTCGCCGCCGGCGTGTGGACGCCCTATCTCGGCCTCGACACCTGGCCGACGACCGGACCGCAGCGCTACAGCAACATCACGCTCAACGGCTCGCTCTTGGCCGTCGCCGAGCTGGCCGTGTCATTCAAGATCGCCGACTGGTTCCGCATCGGCGTCGGCCTCGAGAACATGTTCATCCACTTCAAGAGCGAGGTCGCGCTCTCGGCCTGCACGCAGCTCAACTGCGCGCCCGAGAGCCCCGGCTTCGACGCGCCGACGCAAGTCGAGAGCGACTCGTGGTTCACGCCTTCGGCCGTCGTCGGCGCCATCTTCAAGTTCGACAAGATCCGCATCGGCGCCAATTTGCAGCTGCCGTTCTGGGTGCATTCGTCGGGCACGGTGGCGTCGCGCTTGCCGACCGATCCCTTCTTCGCCAACGCCGCCGTCAACGGCAACCAGGTCGGCGTCGACTTCAACTTGCCGCTGGAGCTGCGGCTCGGCGTCGAGCTGCGCCCGATCGATCGCCTGCGCATCGAGGTCGACGGCGATTACCAAGCCTGGTCGATGCAGAAGGACTTCGTCATCAAGCCGAAGAACGTCTACATCTCCGGCGTTCCCGGCATCGGCAACTACTACTTGAACACGCTCTATCTCGTGCGCGATCTGCAGGACACGTTCGCGGTGATGGTCGGCGGCGAGTTCGAGACTGTCGCGAAGCGGCTCTGGGTGCGCGCCGGCTGGATCTACGAGTCGAACGCGACGCCCAACAAGGCCGCCAGCGTGCTGACGCCGGACGCCGCCCGCAACCTCCTGACCATCGGCGGCAGCCTCAAGCTGTGGAACATCCGCTTCGACCTCGCGTACGCGCACGCGTTCTTCAGCAATCGCGACGTCACCAACAGCCAGTCGTTCCAGCTGAACCCGATTCAGCCTGCCGACGCGGTACCGGTTGGTAACGGCAAGTACACGATCGCCGCCGACATCATCGCCGCCGGCCTAGACGCCCGCTTCTAAGCGCTTAACACCTCGGTATGGTTGATTCACCCGCCGACGCTTCGGCGGAGATCCTGATCGTCGATGACGACCCGGACGTGCGCGCCTTCGTGCGCGCCGTGCTCGAGTCCGACGGGTACAAGGTCGTCGAAGCACAATCGGGCTCGGAAGCGATTCAGCGCCTGCGCATTCGCCGACCAGCGATGGTTCTCCTCGACGTCATGATGCCGGCGATGGACGGCTTCGCGGCCGTGCACGCCATCAAGCGCGAGCCGGGCCCGTTCGTGCCGGTCATCTTGCTGACCGCGCTCGACGATCCGGCGTCGCGCGCCCGCGGCATCGCCGCCGGCGCCGACGAGATCCTGGCCAAGCCGGTCCACCCGTTCGAGCTGCGGCTGCGCTGTCGGGCGATGTTGCGCATCGGCCACCTGACCGACCAGCTGCACGCCGCCAATCGCCGGCTGCGACAGCTGGCACGCACCGACGAGCTGACCCACGTGCGCAATCGCCGCGGCCTGCGCGCGGCGCTGGTGCGCGAGTTCCGGCGTGCCGAGCGCTACGGCGGCGCGTTGACGGTGCTGACCTTCGACGTCGATCGCTTCAAGGCCGTGAACGACAACCACGGTCACGCCGTCGGCGACCAAGTGCTGTTCGCGGTCGCGCAAGCGCTGAAGAGCGGGGTGCGCGAAGTCGACGTCGTCGGTCGCGTCGGCGGCGAAGAGTTCGTCGTGGTCGCGCCCGAGACGCCGGCGCGCGACGCCATCGCGCTCGCCGATCGCTTGCGCCGCTCGGTGTCCGAGAGCCCGATCATGACGGCCCACGGCGACCTCGTGCGCGTCACCGTCTCGGGCGGCGTGGCGACGCAGTCGCTGGTCGGTGCGCGCAGCGCCGAGGAGCTGCTCGGCGCCGCCGACGCGGCCCTCTATCGCGCCAAGGATCTCGGCCGCGACCGCTGCGAGCTGGCCGAGCCGATCCTGAAGGCGCCGAAGAAGCTTCCCTTGGCGGCGCAAGCGATCCTGCCGAAGCAGCTCAGCGACACGCAGCCGAATCCGATACTGGAGTAAGCGCCGGGAGTAGACGCAGACGTGGCGCTCGCTCGTCGAGGGAGCGGCGCCGAACGCGGGTTACGTGAGCGCGGTCTCGGCGACCTTCAAGTCGTGCGACACGGCCAGCAGCGATCGGTCGGGCACTTCGGTGAACTTCAGATCCGCCGCCGGCGCTTCCGGCAGCGCCGCCACGATGAGCACGCTGCGCAAGTGGTCGTGATCGACGCGCTTGTCGCGCGGCGGCGGCTCGTGGCACACCGCGCAATCATGCAGCGACTGCCGCTGCTGTAAGTAGACCGGCGCGCCATGTCGCGTCGCCACGAGCACGCGGCCGTTGGTGAGCGCGAGCGCACACTCCATCGCATCCGCCGCCGCTTTGCCGACGACTTGTCGCACCTTGGCCACCGACGTCTGCACCGCGTCGCGCACCAGCGTCGTCGACACGTTCTGATCGTCGAGCTTCGTCTCGGCGTGCAAGAACGCCAGCATCATGTGGAACAGATGCTCGGAGTCGGTCTGCCCGCGAATGTTGCGCCGCAAAAAGTCGGGCACTTCGCTGACCAGCTCGTCTTTGACGTTCTCGAAGTTGGGGATCGTCCCGTGATGCGCGAACAGCCACGAGCGAAAGCGAAACGGATGCGTGTTTTCGTTCTTGGGCTGCCCGATGGTTCCCGCGCGCACGTGGCCGACGATGACGTCGGTGCGCAGGTCGCGCGTCAGCGCGTAGAAGTCGACCGGCTCGGCCGGCGGCTTCGGCCGTCGCTGCAGGAGCACTTCGCCGCCTTGGTAGAAGCCGAGGCCCCAGGCGTCGAACGTCGCGGCCGCGGCCGCGTCAGCGACGAGCAGTTGGCGCGCCGGATAGAGCGCACACTTGACGCGATCTTGATCATTCCCGACGTAGGCGAACAGGCGGCTCATCCGAACCTCCATGCACCTCGACCGTCTCGTCGTTGCCGACGACGCAATTCCCGAGATGGTCGGATTCAAATCAAGGAGCGAAAAGACACTGCGCAGTCACACCCGTGAACGCAGGCGGTCTTCGTCCATTGAAATATAGCCGCCGCTCAGCCGACGCGCAACTTTCCGTCGTCGGCGCCCGCATGCGCTCGCAACCATTCGGCGATCTCTTGCACCGTCTTTTTGCGGTCGGCCGGCAGCTCGTTCAGGACCTCGTGGCGCTGGCCGTCGAGCAGATGGAAGGTCTTGTCGCGCGGGCCGAAGCGATCGAAGACGACTTTGGCCTGTTTGGGCGACGCGATGCCGTCGGCGCCGCCGGCGATCATCAGCACCGGCACCGTCAGCTGCGGCGCACGCGCCTCCAAGTCGACCTGCGCCGCCGAGGCCTCGGTGAACCAGCGCGCCGTCGCGTTCTTGTTGTTCAAGGGATCGCTGTCGTAGAGCGCCTGAATCTCCGGATCGCGCGAGACGTCGACGCCTTTGAGCCCGCTCGGCAGCGCCAGCGACGGATAGATCTTCGACGCGATCTTGCCCGCGAGCACTTTGGCCGCCGGCACCCCCAGCGCCAACCCGAAGAACGGCGACGTCAGCGCCAGACCGGTGAGCCCGTCCGGATGCGCCAGCGCCCACTGCGACGCGATGAGCCCGCCGAACGAATGGCCGAGCAAAAAGAGCGGCAGGTTTTCGCCGCGCGCGCGCACGACTTCGGCGTCCAAGTCCTCGAGATATTCGCCGAAGCGCTTGCAGTGGCCGCGCACGCCGCCGGACTGGCCGTGGCCGCGTAAGTCGAAGCCACGCACGGTGAATCCGGCGTCGCCGAGCGCCCGCGCCGTGGCGTCGTAGCGGCCGATGTGCTCGCCGTAGCCGTGCACGATGACGACCACCGCGTGCGGCTGCCCTTGCGCCGGCCAAGCCCGTTCGTGGAGCTGAGTTCCGTCGCGCGACTGGAAGAAGCTCATGATTACTTGTATACCACGCGCGATGAAGCTGTATGAGATCTACACCAGCATCCAAGGCGAGACGCATTACGCCGGCTTGCCTTGCACGCTCGTGCGTTTCGCGGCCTGCGATCTGCGCTGCACTTACTGCGACACCGAGTACGCGTTCACCGGCGGGCAAGAGGTCAGCCTCGCCAACATCGTCGCCGACGTCGAGTCGCGCGGCGTGCCGCTGGTGCTGTTGACCGGCGGCGAGCCGCTCTTGCAGCCGGAATTGCCGGCGCTGTGCTCGGAGCTCCTGTCGCGCGGCTTCGAGGTCATGATCGAGACCGGCGGCCATCGCGACGTGTCGAAGCTGCCGGCGGGCGTCGTGCTCATCGTCGACGTCAAGACGCCGGGCTCGGGCGAGAGCGAGAAGATGCACTGGGCCAACTTGGAGCGCCTCGGCCCGCGCGACGCCGTCAAGTTCGTCGTCTGCAGCGAGTCGGACTACGAGTGGGCGCGCGAGCTCATCACGTCGCGCGCGCTCGGCGGTCGCTGCAACGTGCTCCTGTCGCCGTCGTTCGGTCAGGTGGCGCCTCAGCTGCTCGTCGAGTGGATGCTGCGCGACAAGGTGCCGGCGCGCTTGAACCTGCAGATCCACAAGTACGTCTGGCCGCCCGAGCAGCGCGGCGTTTAAACGCGCACGAAATAGCGCACCGGACGGCGTGCGAGACGCAACCCGTGACCGCGATCACGAGAACGAGCCAAGGCGCATACGCCCGGGAACGTAGCACGCGACCAAATGCTCAAACGTGAGCGGCCTCACCGCGCGCAAGAAGTGAACAGCGCGCAGCCATTGGGCTTTGCAGGCAACGCGCGAGTGTGAGCGCCCTATCATTTCAGGGGTTGACACGTCGCCGATGTGGGTGTTACGGTTTCGTTGCTAAGTTGCCGAAAGTATTGGGACAGACGCTTCGGGTTGGATGTGTGGCGCTCTGCGTCGTGCTTGGCTGTGCTACGCCGCATACCCGAGTCGACCCCGATGCGTCCTACAAGCGGTACCTGCTCGGCGCCGACTATTTCAACAAAGGTCTGGTCGGTCCGGCGCTGGAGGAGCTGTTGAAGGCGGTCGAGCTCAATCCCGACAATCCCGATGCCCATAACCTCTTGGGGCTCGTGTTTCTGCGCAAAGGCGCGGAATCGGAGGAGCTTTCGATCCGCAACCAGTGCTTGAAGGGTGAAGAGCTAAAGCTCGAGAAACAAGAGGGAGACGGGCAGTTCAAGAAGGCCGAGGAGCAGTTCGCCAAGGCCATCGCGCTCAAGGCCGATTTCTCGGAAGCGCGAAACAATCTGGCCGTCGTCATGATCCATTTCGGGCGCTACGAAGAGGCGGCGCAGCTCGAGGAAAAGGCGGTCTCCAACATCGTCTATCACGAGCCGTTCGTGGCCCAAGGCAACCTCGGCTGGGCCTATCTCGAGAAGCACGACTATGCGCGGGCGGCCAAGGCGCTGCGGCAGGCGCTGTTCGAGCAGCCCAAGTTTTGCGTCGGTCGTTACCGGCTGGCGAAGGTCTACTACGAGACGCAGGAGTGGGAGCGCGCGAGCGACGAGCTGGAGCAGGTCGTCGGCGACAAGGCGTGCCCGATTCAAGAGGCTTATCAGCTCGCCGGACTGGTGGCATTGCGGCGCGAGCAGCGCGACAAGGCGAAGGCGCTGTTTGCCCGCTGCGTCGAGCTGGCGCCGCGCAGCTGCCTGGCCGCCGAGTGCAAATTGGCGCAGTGAGTGAGCGCGGAATAGACTAATGAGGCAGGAAGCGACGGAATCTACGATGGACCTCGAGCACTTCGGCACGTTCTTGCGCAAGCAGCGCGAGGCGCGTGGGCTTTCGCTCACGGAGCTCAGCCGTGCGACGAAGATAAAAGAGTCCAATCTCGTCGCGCTGGAAGACGCGCGGCTCGACGCGCTGCCGGCGCGCGTGTTCGTCGTCGGCTACGTCGGCGCGTATGCGCGCGCGGTCGGCGCCGACGTCGGCGAGGCGATGGCGCGCCTCGAGTTGGTGTCGCCGGCGTGCATGATCGAGATCGGCGAGTGCATGCCCAAAGTCGTCGCCCGCGCGCCGCAGGCCTACGACGAGACGAGCGGCGGCCTGCACGAGCGGCGCCGCGTCGGCGTGGCGCTCGTCGTGTTCTTGCTGCTGATCGTCGCGACGCTGACGCTGTCGCTGCTCCTGCGCCACGGCGGCCACGTCGGCGGCCCGCTGTCGTAACTGAAGCTAATTCGAGCTAATCGAGCGCGCAAAGCGCGCGTCGGCCGGAGTCCGGCCGCGGGAGGATCAACTGGCTTTGCCAGTTGAGGTGCGCTTGCGCCCTGTCGATCGAAGCGTAAATCAGCGGTGCTGATTTACGCCGCGCGATAGAGCTGGTTGAAGTCGCTCTTCAGGACGGCGAGCACCAGCCGCTCCGAGAGCTCTTCGAGCGTGAACTCGATGCGCTTGAAGTCGATGGTCATGCGCAGCTGGACCTTGCCGTCTTTGGCGTAGCCTTCGACGCGCAAGAGGAAGCGCCGCAGGTTCTCGCCGACGCCGACTTGTCCCGCGCCTTCGATGATGAAGACGTCGGGCTTGCCGCTGCGGCCCATCGCGTTCAAGGCCAGCGTCAGCTCGCCACCGACGCGGCTGAAGGTGCAGCTGAAGTCGCCGTTCAAGTTGGTGTCGCGCGCCGCCAGCGCCACCGACTCGCGCCACACGAGGCGCTTCTGCGGATCGGCCGCCGAGTTGAAGCGCCGCACGTTCTCGCGCAAGAGGCCGCACAGCTCGAAGAAGCGCTCGGGCATCTCCTTGGCGACTTTGCCCGAGAGCTCGACGCGCTCGTTCATGGCTCGGGCGCGCTCGCGCTCGGCGTCCGCTTCGCGACGAGCGACGTCCTCGATCGTCTCGCGTTTCTCCCCCATGGCTTAGTGGTATCACGAACGGAAAACTGAGGTAAGCTCAGCGGCCATGCGTCTGGTCACGCCGGCGATCGTGCTGCGCACCGTCGACTACGGCGACTCCGATCGGATCGTGACCCTGTTCACGCGCGACGCCGGCAAGCTCTCGGCCTTGGCACGCGGCGCCCGCAAGAGCGTCAAGCGCTTCGGCGCCGGCCTCGGCCTCTTTGGCGTCGGCGAGGCCATTTTGATCGACAAGCCGAACGCCGAGCTGTCGGGGCTCGAGCGCTTCGACGGCGCGCGCGGCTTTCCGTCGCTGATGCTCGACGTCGCCAAGGTCGCGCACGGCAGCTACGCCTGCGAAGTGGTGCGCGAGCTGATTCCGCAACGCCATCCCGAGCCCGACGTGTTCGAGCTGCTCATCGACTTCTTCACGCTCTTGGAAGGCGCGCCGGCACGCGCGGAGACGCTGCGCATCTTCGAGCTGACGTTGCTCGACATGTTGGGGCTGCGGCCGCAGATCGAGCGCTGCGTCGGCTGCGAGACCGAAGCTCTGGGCGCGCCCGGCGACGTGCTCGACGTGCGCCGCGGCGGCGTCGTCTGCGCCGGCTGCCACGGCCACGGCCGCGCCATCGGCGACGACGTGCGTCGCGCGCTCGTCGAGGCGCAGGCGCGCATGCTGTCGGAAGCGCCCGCGTTCGTGCTGTCGCCGGCGGTCAACGCCGGCTGTCGCGAGCTGTTGGCGGCGATCATCTTGGATCACGTGGGGCGGCCGCTGAAGTCGCTCGAGTTCATCAACAAGCTCAACCACGCCGGCGCCTGACCGATGACGACGCGCGATCTCGACGTCTTGTGCTTCGGTGAGGCGCTCGTCGACTTCTTTCCCGAGCGGCCGGGCTTGGTGCTAGAGGAATGCGAGGTCTTTCATCGGCACCTCGGCGGCGCGCCGGCCAACGTCGCGGTCGGCCTGGCGCGGCTCGGTGCGCGCGCCGGCCTGATGACGCTCGTCGGCAACGACGCGTTCGGCCGCTTCGTGCGCGATCGGCTGGCGCAAGAAGGCGTCGACGTGCAAGGCGTCGGCGTGCATCGCACGGCGCGCACCGGCGTCACCTTCGTCAGCGTCGGCGCGCACGGCGAGCGCAGCTTCCTCTTCTTTCGCCATCCGTCGGCCGATCAGACGATCGCGATCCACGACGTGAACGAGGCGATCATCGCGCGCACGCGGGTCTTGCACGTCGGATCGTCGACGCTGGCGCGCGAGCCGTCACGCGCCGCGACGCTGCAGGCGATCGCGCTGGCGAAGCGTCACGGCTGCCTCGTCTCGACCGATCCCAACTGGCGGCCGCATTTGTGGGAGAACCCGGCGGAAGCGGCGCCGATGCTGCGCACGCTCGTCGCGCAGTGTGACGTCGTCAAGATCAGCGACGACGAGCTGGCGCCGCTGACGGGCGTCGACGATCCGGAAGCGGGCGCGGCGCAGCTGCGGGCGCTCGGCTGTCCGCTCGTCGTCGTGACGCTGGGCGCGCGCGGCTGTTACGTCGCGTCGGCCGCCGGCGGCGAGTGGCTGCCGGGCGAGCGCGTCGCGGTCGTCGACACGACCGGCGCCGGTGACGGCTTCGTGGCTGGCCTGTTGGTGACGCTGGCGCCCCTCTTCGCCGGCGGTCGCACGCCGGCCGATTTGACGCGCGACGAGATCCGCAACGCCTGTCGCCGCGGGAATGAAGTCGGCGCCGCCGTCGTTACCAAGCTGGGCGCCACGACCGGTTTGCCCGCGCGCTCGTGATTTCGTGCTACAGCGTCGTGCGTGAATCATCGTGAGCAGCTCCAAGAGCTGAACCTGGCGCTGGAAGGCGCGGTCGAGCAGCTGTCGCGCGCGCACGCCAACGCCGTCGACGCGCCCGCGGCGCCCGAACCGGCGACGCCCGAGTCGTTGGCGACGTTGGCCACAATCGAACGCTTGCTCGGCGAGCTCAGCGTGCTACGAAACAGCGTTCGCGAGCGTCTCATGAAGGAGCTGAGCAAGCCGACAGCTCCAACGATGACCATATTGAAGTGACATGGCCGCCCAATCGAAATTCAAGACCCAGGTCAAAGTAGAGGATCCGCGCGCGCGCGATCGGCTGTTCGACGCGCTCAAAGAGCGGGCGCGCGGCCGCACCGAGATGGTCAAGGTGACCCAGGCCGATGCCGTGGCGTTGACCGGCATGCCGAGCGAGCAGGCCGAGCCGGCGCTGAAGTCGCTCGTCGGCACCTATCGCAGCCACCTGGCGGTAACCGAAGAGGGCGAGCTCGTCTACGAGTTCGATCCGTCGCTCGAGCGGCGCGACAAGGTGCCGCTGTCCGAGCGGCTGCGCAAAGTCGGCGAGGTCGCCTGGCAGGGCTTTCAGCTGTTCTTCAAGCTGGCCATCGTCGTGACGTTGATCGCGTACGTCGTCGCGTTCGTGGCCATGGCCGTGTCGCTGATGGTGGCCAAGCAGGGCAACGACCGCGACGATCGCCGTGGCGGCGGCGGCGGGGGAATTCCCTGGATTTGGTTCTGGCTGATGCCCGATTTGGCGCCGCCCGGCTACTACCGCGACGGTTACGGGCGGCCGATTCGGCAGGCGCCCAAGTCGCAAAAGCGCTTCTACAACTCGGTGTTCGACTTCGTCTTCGGTCCGAAGGTGGCGCCGGTCGACGCGCGCGCCGAGGACAAGCAGCTGCTGGCGTTCTTGCGCGCGAACAAGGGGCGCATGACGGCGGCGGAGCTGAGCGCGCTCGGGGGCACGTCGCTGGCCGGCGCCGAAGAAGAGCTGACGCGCTTGATGATCGAGTATGACGGCGAAGTCGAAGTCGCCGATGACGGCACGCTCTTGTACGTGTTCGAGACGCTGCGGCCGAGCGCGCAGCTCGAGAGCGGTCGCATGCCGACGTGGGCGTGGTCGTGGGATCAGCCGGATCCGCTGCCGTCGCTGACCGGCAATACGCCGGGCGCGAACGCGGCCACGGCCGGCTTCTCGGCCTTCAACCTGCTGGCGTCGCTGACGATCGGGCCGGCCTTCTTGGCGCGCTTTCGGCTCACCGACGATCCGGTGGCGACGTTCTTCGTGACGCTGTTTCCGCTGCTGTTCTCGGCGGTCTTCTTCGCGGTGCCGGCGGCGCGTTGGCTGGTGCGGCAGCGCAAGCTCAAGACGCGCGAGAAGCGGCAGCTGCGAAGGGCGCTCATGCGCGAAATTTGGTCGGCGCCGGCGACTCCGCGCGATCCCGACGAGCTGGCGACGCTGGCTGCGGCCGCGACGGGCCTGCCGCAGGCGAACGCGCGCGCCATGGTCGAGGGGCTCCTGAAGGAGCTCGAAGGCGACGTCACGACTGACGCCAACGGCAAGCCGCAGTATGTGTTCCCGCGGCTCGACGAGGAGCAGCGCGCGGTGACGAAGGCGCGCGCCGAGGCGCCCGATCGGCGCTTGGGCGAGGTGATCTTCTCGTCGGACGACAAGGAGCCGGTGCGTGGCTGACCCGTGGCAGCGGCGGGGCAAGTCGCGCGTCACCGACACGGTCATCTTCAACGTCGATCGCCATCGGCTGGTGCATCCGCGTCACGGCACCGAGCACGACTTCTTCATCCTCGACGCGCCCGACTGGTGCAACATCGTGCCGCTGACGCGCGATGGTCACGTGGTCATGGTGCGGCAGCGACGGCACGGCATCGACGAGGAGACGCTGGAGTTGCCGGGCGGCATGATCGATCCCGAGGATCCGTCGCCGCTGGAAGGCGCGCGGCGCGAGCTGTTGGAAGAGACCGGCTATCGCGCGGCGAGCGTCGAGGCGCTGGGCTCGATCGCGCCCAATCCGGCGATGCAGAACAATCGCTGCTGGTCGTTCTTGGCGCGTGACGTCGAGCGTGTGGCCGACCTTGAGCTCGACGGCTGCGAGGACATCGACGTCGTGCTCGTGCCGTACGCGGAGATTCCGGCGCGGATCGCCCGCGGCGAGATCGCGCACGCGCTCGTCGTCGTCGCCTTTGCTTACGCGCTCGGGCTGCGGCCGCCGGCCTGAACCAGCGCCTCGATCTGCTTGACGAAGCTGCGCGGGTCGAGCGGCTTTTTGACGAGCAGATCGACGCCGCGACGACGGATTTCGCCCGAGTCGAGGTTGAGCCCCCAGCCGGTGATGAGCGCGATGGGCACCGTCGGCGCCGCTTTTTTGATCGCGCCCGCGACCTCCCAGCCGTCGAGATCGGGGAGGCCGAGATCGGTCAGCACGACGTCGAAGCGGCCGGGGGCGAAGGCGCCGATGCCGGCGGCGCCGCAGTCGGCGGCTGTGACCTCGAAGCCGGACAGCGACAAGAGGGTGGCGATCGCTTCGCGATTGTCGGCGTCGTCTTCGACGAGCAGCACGCGGCGGCCGGAGGTCGCGACGGGCGCGGCACCGGGAGCGGTCGCGGCGTGGACCGGGTGCGCGACGACGGCGATGGGCAGGCGGATGCGAACGGTCGTGCCGTGGCCGACGCGGCTGTCGAGATCGATGATGCCGCCGTGACGACGGACGATGCCCCAGGCGACCGAGAGGCCGAGTCCTTGGGCGCGCGGGCGCGTCGTGAAGAACGGATCGAAGGCGCGGCGACGGACGATGGGCGACATGCCGGCGCCGGCGTCGCGGACGACGAGCGTCACGTGGTCGCCGCCGGCGCCGAGCCCGAGCGTGATGACGCCGGAGTCGCCGCTGGCCTGCAGCGCGTTGTCGCCGAGCTCGCGCAAGAGCTCGCCCAGCTCGCCGGCGGTGCCGAGGACGAGCGCCGCGTCCGAGCTCAGGGCGCCGAGGTCGACGTCGACGCGCACGCCGAGCGGCACGCGCGTGCGCAGGTCGGCGGCGGCCGCGGCGACGAGCGCGGGCAGGGCGACGGGCTCGAAATCGCGGTCGCGACGCTGGCCGCTGAACTCTTGGACACGCTGGGTCGTGGCCGCGCCGGCCAAGGCCACGGCGCGCAAGCGATCGAGCGCGGCCGTCGCCGGTGGCGAGTCGCCGACGAGGGCCACGAGCGCGCCCGTCTGCGCCAAGATCGCGTTGAGCACGTTGTTGAAGTCGTGGGCGATGCCGAGGGCCATGTCGCCGAGGGCGCGCATGCGTTCGGAGCGGACGAGCTGGTCGTGCTCGCGCTCGGCCGGGCCGGCGCCGGCGAGCGGCTCACGCGGCGCGCGCAGGCGACGCAGGGCGTGACCGAGGCCGACGCCGAGGATCGCGAGATCGACGGCATCGATGGGCGCGTCGTCGGTGCGCGCGAACAGCGCCAGCACGCCGACGGCGGGATCGGCGACATCGAGCGGTGCCAAGTCGACGCGCGCGAAGCCGGCGCCGTTGGCCCACGCGTGCAGCCGATCGATGCCGGCGGCTTCGAGCGTTCCCGGCAGATCGTCGGGCAGATCGAGCGTCAGGCCGTCGGCGGCCAAGCGCTCGGCGGCGGCGCGATCGGGGCCGTCATCGCCGCGGCCGACGAAGAGCGCGGCGGCGGCGACCTCGAGCTCGGCGCGTGCGGCTTGGCAGGCGCGCTGCGCCAAGTGCTCGGCCGACGTCGCGTCGGCGAGCGCGCCCAAGATGCGCGCGACGCCGCGGGCGCGCATGAGCGGCGTCGACGACGGCTGCGACGAGGACATGAACGGGCACGGTAACGCGGCCGGCGCGCGCGTTCAACTTCGGCGCGTGTGATTTAGACGCGCAGGTACGTCGTCAAGAGGCGCGCGATCTCGTCGATGAAGGCGTCGCTGGTGGCCTCGGCCGGCCGGTCGGCGAAGGCGGCGTGAATGACGGCGTGCACCGCGGTTCCCGCGACCCACAGCGCGAGCTCGGCGTGCTTGCGGCGCCCGCGCATGCTCGCGACCCAGCCGGCGCCCAGCTCGGCGAGCGCCTGGTCGGCCTCGGTCGCGATGGGCCGAAGGCCGAGGCGGGCGCCTTCCTGCGTGAAAACCCGGTGCAGGTCGGGCGCGACCGAGTGCTGTGCGACGAGCGCGACGACCATGCGGCGCACGGTGCGCGCGGCGCTGGCGCGTTCGCCGGCGGGCTTCGCGTCGGCCACGCGCAGCGCGGCCAGCATGGCGCCGCGGCTCTCGGCCACGTGCTGCCGATAGAGCTCGGCGAAGATGGCCTCTTTGTTGGGGAAATATTGGTAGAGCGAGGCGATGTTGACGCCGGCGCGCTCGGCCACGCTGTTGGTCGTGAAGGCGTCGTAGCCCTGGCGCACCAAAATGTAAGCCGCGGCTTGCAGGATGGCTTCGACGGTGGCGCGCGATCGCTCCTGACGCGGCGATTTTCGCTTCTCAATCGGCTGGCGCTTCCTCTGGGCGGGCATGCAAGTAGACATAACGTAAGCGTTAACTTACGTTTTGCAAAGGAGGAAGCGGCACATGGACATCTTAGGGACGTTTTTCATTGGCTTACTGGTGGGCTTCGTGGCGCGCGGGCTGCATCGCGGCGAAGACAAGATGGGCATCTGGGCGACGAGCTTGCTCGGCATCGGCGGGTCGGCCATCGCGACGTTCGGCGGCCAGGCGCTGCACGTGTATCGCGCCGGCGAAACGGCGGGATTCGTGGGTGCGACGCTGGGCGCCGTCGTGCTGTTGGTCATCGGCAACGTGCTCCGGCGCGTGCGGCAATCTCCGCAAGGTTGATGATGCGCGGCCGCGGCGTTCGGTTCGCCTGGCTGGTCGTCGCTGCGTGGCTCGGGTTGGCGTCCGGGGCTGCGTGGGCGCACGAGGATGTGCCGGCGGTGCCTGGCGAGCCGACGGCGGGCATGGTGACGATCGAGTCGACGCGCGCAGGAGCGGTCGTCGAGCGGCGCGTAAACCAGGTGAAGGGCTGGTCGATCACGTTGCCGTTTCCGGCGTTTACGCTGACCGAACAATGGGAGCCGGTGTGCGTCGTGCCGTGCGCCATGCGGCTCGAGCGCAACGCGGTTTACAAGGTCGACGGCGTGGGCGTGGCGCCGTCGGCGGCGTTCGTGCTGCCGCGCGGGCCGGAGGCGCTCGGGCTGCGCGTGAGCGCGGCGTCGAAGCTCGGGCGCGACGCGGGCGTGGCCGCGACCGTGGTCGGCGTCGTCACGGTCGTCGTGGCGGCGATCGTGGCAGGCGGCGCGGCGACGACGACGCAGGCCGGGAACCGGCTATTGTATGTCGGCGCGCCGGGGCTGGCGGTGACGGCGCTCGGCGCGATCCTGTGGGGGGCGAACGGAACGCGCGTGCGCATGAGCGACGGCCGATCGTTGTAGCCGCGTCATCCGTCATGTTTGCGGCATCGTCGGAGCTGAATGAGGCCGCAGGCGCGTGCGCCAAGACCTTGGCGCGTCTGCGGCCTTGGACTGGAGGCCTCAGAGCGCGCGCCAAGACCCAAAAAGTGTTCATCCCGCCCCGCCTTATCCCAGGGTTCGAATGTCTGATAAGGCGTATTATGTCAACTGACCGCTAATCGACAACGCTGGCCGTTTCATCACACGGCGGCGTCGTCCTCGTCGGGGCCTCGATACTCGGCGTTGTTCGGGTTGAGTTGGTCGGCGTGGTTGTCGAGGCTGTCCCAGTAGGCATCATTGTTCGGGTTCATGCTGTCGCTCCGATCGTCGTTCGGATCTCGGCTCATGGTGGTCTCCTTCAAATGGTTCGGGCCGCGTACGATGCGAGGCTTGCGTGAGAGCGCGAAGGCGCGTCTAAAGATGCTCAGTTTGTTCTGCAGCGACGGCGCTCCGCCTTCGCCGAGGGCGAGCGCAGCTTCTCGCCGCGATTTGTGTTTCCCGTCCTTCATGGCGGATTCGAAGCGAGCAAGCTGATACGGAAGCTCATCATCGAGAGGACGACCGGCGCGCTTCCTGGGGACATTCTTGGCGGCTTCCGCCTCAGCGCAGGACACAAGAAACGGCGGGCACTCGATCTTGGCGGCGATGCTCGTCTTCCCGTTGACCACGAGCCAGTCGACGATTGCAGGAGCGTGCTCGGGAAACAACCGCGCTAGCCGCGTGAGGCGGCGCGTTTCCTTCGGCTGCTTCGTCACCAGGTTCTTAGCCTTGGCGATTTCAGACTCGATAGCAGCGGTATTTGCGCCCGCTTCGGGAAACGCGAACTCGTCCGAACTGGCAATGATGAAGGCGCCGATGACAGGCTGATCAAGTGCCGTTGGTGCCGTCCTCGAGGGGCATTTGATGACGATGTCGAAGGTCCGCATGCCTCAAAGCTAGCCAGGCACGGGCGGTGCGGCTATCACAGAAATCACCTCGGGGACGCGCCGCCGAGGCGCCGCGCCTGTCCCCGCGATCAGCTCAAACACGAGCACCACCGTGAAGCCCTTGGCAGCCATGCAAAGGTTGCATGCCACGGTATCGAGCGTAGAACCGCTCGTGGGATCGCGGATGGATGGGCCCGTCACCGAGGCGAGAACCTCCGAATCGCTCGCGGCTTCTTTTGAAGCGCAGGTCGGGACAGCGCTCGCGCTTACCGCGCGCGCAACGACGGGCTGCGGCGTGCAGACGGTGCCCGAGGAGATGAGATGTCCGCCCCTTCCAAGCGAACGCGGATTGGCCTCGACTGGCTCAACTTCCTGTTGGCCGACGTGCAGACCGGCGTGGGGCCGTTCCTGGCCATCTACCTCGCCGGCTACGGCTGGAACGAGGAGCGCGTCGGCCTCGCGTTGACCATCGGCGGCATGGCCGGCATCTTGGCGCAGACGCCGGCCGGTGCGCTCGTCGACGCCCTGCGCCAGAAGCGCGCCATTATCGCCACCGCGGTGGCGGCTCTCGCCGCCGGTGCGCTCGCGATCGCGCTGTTTCCTTCGTTGGGACCGGTCGTGGCAGCGCAGATCGTGATCGGCGGCACGTCGAGCGTCCTCATCCCGGCGATCTGCGGAATCTCCCTCGGCGTCGTCGGGCACGCCGCCTTCGATGCCCGCCAGGGCCGCAATCAGACCTTCAACTCGGCGGGCAACGTCACCGCTGCCGTGTCGATGGGCCTGCTCGGCTACTTCGTGTCCAATCGCAGCATCTTCTTTTTCGTCGTCGGCCTGGCCATCCCGACGCTGCTCGTGCTGCGACTCATCCGACCGGACGAAATCGATCACCGGCTGGCACGCGGCTCCACCGACGGGACGACCGCCGGCAGCGCCGAACGCGTGCGCGCACTCTTCGCCGACCGCCCGCTCGTCATCTTCCTCGTCTGCGCCGTGCTGTTCCACTTCGCCAACGCGGCCATGCTACCGCTGCTCGGCGAGCGGCTGGCCAAGGGACGCGGGCGCAGCTCGATGCTGTTCATGTCCGCTTGTGTCGTCACGACGCAGCTCGTGATCACCCTGCTCGCCTCGTGGTCGGGCCGCCGCGCCGGCGCCTGGGGACGCAAGCCGCTCCTCGTGATCGCGTTCGGCGTCTTGCCGATTCGCGGCGTGCTCTATACGTTGACCGCGAGCAGCGCCTGGCTCGTCGCCATCCAGGTGCTGGACGGTATCGGCGCCGGAATCTTCGGTGTCGTCTCGGTCCTCGTCATCGCCGACCTCACGCGTGGCACCGGTCGCTTCAACCTCACGTTGGGCGCCATCACCACGGCCGTCGGCATCGGCGCCGCGCTGAGCCAGGTCATCGCCGGCAGCCTCGTGCACCACGCGGGGTTTCGCGTCGGCTTCCTGTTCTTATCCGGCGTCGCCGTCGCCGCCCTCGCCATCCTCTACTTCTTCATGCCGGAAACCCTCGAGACGGTGCGGCGACCAGATGACGCCAGCGCGCTGTGACGCGACGCTGATTGCAGGTCGTTGGCGCTCACGGATGTGCCTCCTTGCGCTCGATCGCGCGCGGCTGGACAGTAGCGCAATGACCGAGCCCTCGAGAATCCGGCCCACG
Organism: uncultured delta proteobacterium; assembly: GCA_963785725.1. GTDB lineage: Bacteria > Myxococcota_A > Polyangia > Palsa-1104 > Palsa-1104 > JAQBQH01. Next base: position 219,554 of record CAWAWS010000026.1, read on the forward strand.
CTTGCCGTCATCACCGTCAGCACTCGTCCCGGGCGCGCCGGCTTTCCCCTCAGCACGTGGATCGTCGAGCGCGCCCAGGCGCACGGCGCATTCGAGGTCGCGCTGGTCGATCTGCGCGACGTGAATCTTCCGCTGTTCGACGAGGCCCGTCACCCGCGTCTCCGGCAATACGAGCACGAGCACACGAAGCGCTGGAGCGCGACGGTGGACGCCGCCGACGCCTTCATCTTCGTCACGCCCGAGTATGACCACGGGACGCCGCCCTCGTTCATCAACGCGCTGGTTTATCTGGTGCAAGAGTGGGCGCACAAGCCGGTCAGCTTCGTCAGCTATGGTGGCCCGGCGGGCGGGACGCGCGCGGTGCAGATGGTCAAGCCGATGTTGGCGGCGCTGAAGATGGTGGTGCTGCAGGAGTCGGTGATGGTGCCGCTGTTCATGCACAACATCGACGACAGCGGCGTGTTCCGCCCGAGCGAGCTGCAGCAAAGCCACGCCACCATGATGCTCGATGCGCTCGTGAAGTGGGACCAGGCGCTCACGCCGATGCGAGCCCAATGAGTCGACGATCAACGCGGTGGCCCATCGATTGGGGCTGGCGGCCCGTCGTGATGGGCGGCGCGTCAGCTGCAGTGCGCTTGCTGGCGCCCGCGGTCCCGCCGTAGATGAGGGCGGCACGACTGCACGATGGGTACGCGGCGTTGGTGCGGCAACCGCGTCGCCTTCATCGTGCGACGACGCGGTTGCGCAGCGTGATGACGAGGCGGGTCTTACAGGCCGTTCAGGTGCCAGGTCTGCGCGACGGTGCCATTGCAGTCGTAAATCTGCACTTGCGTACCGTCGGCGGCCGACGCGGCGTTGATGTCGAGGCACTTGTTGCTGTTGGTGTTGATGAACTCGACGTTGCCGCCACCGACGTCGACGATGTTGAACGACTGCGCGCCCGTGCCGTTGCAGTCCCACAGCTGCGCCTTGGTCAGGTCGGCCGTGCCCGACGCAGAGATGTCGACGCACTTGTTGCTGTTGTCATTGACGATCTGGTAGTTGCCATTGGCGACGGCGACCTTGTGGAACGTCTGCGCGGCCGTGCCGTTGCAGGTCCACTCTTGGATCTTGGTGCCGTCGGCCGTGCCCGCGCCGTTGACGTCGAGGCACTTGCCGCTGAAGGGCGCGGTGATCGTGCCCGAGCCGCCGCCGCCGCGCGAGCCGCCGAACGTCACGGTGAAGTTGTTGCCCGAATTCGAGGTCGTCCAATTGCCGCCGCAATTGGCCAGCGAGTTGATGACCCAGTTGGTCCACGACAGGCCCGGAACATTGATGCCGTTGCCGTTGATGTCGCTGATGGCGAAGTTGTCGTACGTGAGCTGGCCGGTCGTCGGCACCTGATCGCATGACGTCAGCGAGTAGACCTCGAGCACGCCGCCGAAGATCCAGTCGTGCGGGTGGCCGAACGACGACGTATCGAACTCCGACGCCTGGCCGGTGCGCTCGTCTTTGGTCTCGATATGCCAATTGTCGCAGATGCCGGTGTCGGAGTGGCAGCTGGTTCCCGTGTTGGTGCCGAGGATGGTGTCGCCGGGGTTGACCGGGACCGAGTCGCCGTATTCGGCGTTGCCGCCGCCTTCACAGCAGTTCCAGCTCTGCACGAACCACTGCGCGTTCTCGTAGGCGAGCACCGGCTGCAAGATGGTGCCGCCGTCTTTGCCGTCGAGCGTCTCGGTGCCCGGGAAGAAGAAGAGCACCTGGCCCGCCTGCGCCGGCGTCGGCGGCACGACCCAGCTCGTCTGCAGTCGCGAGACGCCGGGATTGAAGGTCGAATATTGCGCCAGCGACCAGCCTTCGACATCGGCCTCGGCGTCGAGCGGCTTGACGACGGGCAGCGTGTCCGGCTTGACCGCCGGCTGCGCCCCGCCGATGCCGGGCGCGTAGTTCATCCTCCCCGCAGCGGCCGCGATGGTCGGCTTGCCGGCGGCGTCGAAGTGCGGATAGGAGCAGACCGACGTCGCGCGCGCCTTGCCGGTCTGCGCGACGATGGTGCCGTTGGTTCCCAGCGTCTCGTTGCCGTTGACGTGCACGAGGCACGACGGGTGGAAGTAGCCGACCGGCGTCGCCACGTAACCCGCGGGAACGCCCGCCGGCAGGACCGGAGGCCGCGCGACGATGGCCTGGCTGCTCGAGCCTTCGGAGCCGGCGCCGGAGATCTCGCCGTTACATCCCAGTCCTGCGATGCTCATCGACAACGCCAACGCGGCCAGTGCCTTCGGTACGGTCCAATGATTCATTGAGCGCCTCCGTTTGTGCAGCGACTTCGATTGACTGCTCGTCTCGGCGACCGCGATGGGCGGAGCCACGTCCTGCGAATCGAGCAGCGCGACAAGTCAGGGCGCGTGCGTGGACGAGCTGCGAGCACGGTCGGCTCGTCAACCGGCGATGTCCACTTCCACGGTTCCGCAGTCTGCAGTCACAACGAGCTGCACCGCGCCGAGACACTTTCGATCGCGTGCAGGAGCAACTGTCGCGCCACGCTGGGCTGCCGCGAGGCCCACGTGGGACAACGGCTTAGCGGCGCTCCTCGCGACAATCCGCGAGCGAGAGAATCCCCCACCTGTATCGCATCGGAAGCGAATTCACGTGGATCTGCCTTGGATGTCGGGAAAGATGATTGGCCGATATCGAATCGTCGTCGTCCTCAGATACAGACACCGACTCGAGCGGCCGAATCGGAAATGGGGCAATGCGGCGCGGCGATTAGGGCTCGAGCGATCGGACGTGCGCACGCAGTCGCGAGACCCGCGCCAGCGCTGCATCGACGGCGGCGGCGCCTTCGGCGTGGCTGGCGCGTGCGAGATCGAGCGCACGCTCGGCCGAGTCAGACACCGCGCGCAGTCGGGACCGGATCTCCGCTTCCAGCGTGCGCCGACTCTCGAGCACCCGCTCGATGAGGTCGTTCTGCAGGCGCGCGCTGTTCGTTTCCAGCATGTGTTGGAGGTAGGCTGCGGCGTCCTTCTCGATCGCCGCGAGCGATCGGCGCCGCGGCCGCACGGCATCGGCGATGCGCGTCCACACCGACTCGGGGACGACGGTCAACAGCTCGTGAAGGAAGAAGCGGCTCTTCACTCGAAATCCTTCGCCCATGATCGTCGGCGACAGTCCGCGGATGGGGCTCGCCGACAGAAAGCGGTTCGCCAGATCGACGAAGCGTTGCATCGACTCGCGGTAGAGCGCTTCGGCCGCCGCCTCCTCGTCGTGGAGCCGTGGCTCGAGCGAGTCTTTGGAGAGCTGTTGCGCGAGCGCGATCGCTCGTTGACGCAAGGCCGCGCCGCGCTCCTCGGTCGCGGCCAGCGCGACCGCCAGCGCCCGGAGGGTCGCGGCTCGCGCTTCGGCCAAGAAGGTCGCGCGCCGCCGGTCGAAGGTCGCATTCAGCCGCTCCTGCTCGGCGGTCATGCGGTGGCCGAGCTCGGCAAGGGCCGTCTCGGCCTCGGCCACACAGCGCTTGAGCGCGACGATGCGCTGCTCCGAGTCGGCGACCGGACGCGACAGCGCGCCCTGTCGTTCGTCGAGCTCGTGCAAGAGCTGCTGCGCGAGCAGCGAAAGGCCGCGCTCCTGCGCGAGGCGGACAGATCGGCTCCCGCGTGCGCGGCGAGCGTGCACAGCGCCGCGTGCAGCTGTCGCCAGTCGTAGGTCTCGAGCCCGCGCAAGCGCTCCGTCGCGCTCACCTCGAACACCGGCGCCGCGCGACCGAGACGTTGGCCGACGATGCGCTGCGTGAACGCGATCGCCTGCCGGCGCGCGACCTCGCTCATGCGATCGGCCTTGTTGAGCACGAAGAGCAGCTGGCGAACGTGCTCGGCGACGGCGACGACCAAGTCCAGCTCGTCGCCGGAGATCGGCGGGTCGGCGCCCACGACAATCAGCGCCACGTCGATGTGGTGCAAAAAGCCGCGAGTCACCGCCGTATTCCCTGCGAAGACCGACCCGATCCCCGGCGTGTCGACGAGGCACAGGCCCGACGCCAAGAGCGGGCTCGGCGTCGACAGCTCGACGAGGGCGACGCCTTTGACGTTCTCGGGATTGGCGCTCTCGCAGACGAACTGTTCGATGTCGTCGGGATCGATGTCCTGCCATTGCCCGCTGACGAATCGGACGCGGGCGTGCGCGGCGCCTTCGCGAACGAGGGTGACCGCCGACGTCACGGGAATGACGCCGACGGGCAGGCGCTCGCGTCCGATGAGCGCGTTGATGAGCGTCGATTTGCCGCGTTTGAATTGGCCGATGCAGGCGACGTAGAACAGTCCCTCGGCCGTGCGCTGCGCCAGCGCCTCGGCGTCGCGCGCGAGATCGGCCCGTCCGAGCTCCTGCGCGAGCGCCGCGGCGGACCGAATCGAGCTTTCGGCGCTGCGCGCGTTCACCTCGTCTCCTTCGTCAGTTGGGGCGGGCGCGAAGCCCGCGGTGTCCAATGTCGTAGGAGTCATTGGCCGTGCCCGATGGCACAGCGGTTCGGGCGAGCTCCACCGCCTCCATGGCGCGATGGTAGGGTTCCGCCGGCCGCTCGCAACCGATCTCACGTCGCTGTCGAGGGGAGGACGACGGGCGAGCTTCTCATGGCGAGGACAGGCTGGGTTCAGCGGCGGCGGGTCAGCGTGTTCTCCAGTCATCTCCCACTTGCGTCGCCGTAGTCGGACGACCAATCCAGTGCGCTTGTCCGGGCGAGCGGGTCCACACGAAGCGAACCTTGACCGGACGACCGTCGTCGTCATCGGTGCGTAGAACTCGCCGCAATCGCCGACGAAGCGCTGCACGGGGTCGGTCAGGCAACACCCGCTCTTGCCGAGATGCAGTAGATCGACAGCGCTGCTTCTTCACGTCGAAGGTGCGCGGGGCGAGTCCCGTGTAAGGCCATCGTTCTTGCCGGTGACGCGTTGGGGTAGCTGACCTCGTCGACGTTGACCAGGCCGCGAGAAACTGAGTGTGCGCATGACCAACGGGAACTCGACCACTCCTGACTGCGACGCCCGGTGCATGAGGCGCGGTTCGCATGTCCACTCCCCGTTCAGGAAGTCGAAGTCATGGAGGTCGAAGCGCTGGGCGCCGAAGTCGTGCGCGCAAACGCGGGCGCTCGCATGCACGGGCCGGCTTGGTCAATAGCCGGAGTGGATGCGCAAGCGGTGAGCACGCAGCCGGCCAGCCACACGGGGATGAAGAGCCTGTTCATTCTGTCGTTCTCCTCTGGTGTTGAACAGCGCGCCGGAGCGCTGGTCTGGGCGAAAATCGCGCTCTCATCTGCCTCGAACACTGGAGCAAGGCAAGGTCCAGGAATCGCGTGCGGCGCATTCGGCGGGCACGTTGCGTTGCGATGACAGCGGCGCACGTGATTCGCATCATCGTCGCGCGCCACCGTTCGACTACGTTGACGCTCGGAGGTTGATGCGTGCGACTCAGCGAAGCTGCATTTCGATCGGTACCGTGCTGTTCCTCGCGGGTTGTGGCCCCGGCGACCCATCCGTCCGTTACAGCGGCACAGTCGAGCTTCGAAGGGAATGCGGCGACGCTAGCGCTGGGCGGCCCGCGGCTCGTCGATGCGCTGCACCGCCGGCGGCGACCACTCGTGGCTCAGCGCCGTCGGCTTCGGCATGTAGAGGCGTAGCATCAGATTGAAGGTGCCGGCCGGCGCCGGCAGCCAATTGGCGCGCAGCGCGGCGTCCGTCGGCGGTTGGCGCTGCACGTAGAGGTCGAACGAGCCGTCGCCGTTGTAGCGCAGCGGATCGCGATCGCGCACGGCATAACGACGGGCGGGATTGTCGCTCAGATAGCCGTCGTCATCGTAGAGCGTCAGCGACCAGAAGGCGGCCACCGGCGGCGCCTGGCCGCGCTCGAAGTGCAGGACATAGCGGTGCGAGCCGTCGAGCGGCCGACCGCGACCGTCGACGTGGGTGTTGGGATAGATCGCATCGGCCGCCAGGTTCGCGCCGAGGCCGGCCAGCGCCACGGTCGCGCGCTCGTCGTAGTTGCTGGCGAACGCGCCGACGTCGTCGGGAATCGTCCGCCAGCCGCCTTTCGCCTCGCCCAAACGCAGCGAGAGCGCGGTCAGCCGCTGACGGGCGCGGCTCGACACACCGTCGAGCGCGCGCGCCACCTCGGGTGACGGATCGAACGGCTGGCCCGGACGCAGCCCCAGCTTGGCGAAGCGCGCCAACGCCTCTTGATCGATAGCCGACGGCGGGTTGTCGCGCATCAGCCGCGCCAGCGTGCGGAAGTAGGTCACCGGGTCGAGCTGCGCCACCGCGACCGGCGGCTTCTCTCCCTTGGCTTCGAGATCGAAGGCCTCGGCGGGCGGCAAGGCGTCGTTGCGCGCGAACGCCGTCAGCGGCTGCAGCGTGTACTGCAGCTCGACGGTGCGCGCGGCGTCCAGATCGCCGGCGCCTTTGACCTCGGTGCGGCCGATGATCCAGATCAGGTCCGTGGGCGCGTCGACGCGATCGAGGCCGGGCGGTAGCGTGCCGTGCCAACGCGGCCCGACCAGCGCGATGTCACGGTCGGCGCCGTTGAGCGTGCGCGTGCCCGGCGCGGCGATGACGTTGGTCCAGCCGTCCAGGACCTGCAGCAGATAGAAGCGCCCGGTCACTTTGGGCACGTGCATGACGATGGGCTCGCCCGACAGATCGACCCAGGCCGTGGCGTAGAGCGTGTCGAGGTTGGGGCGCACGACCCAGCGCTCGCTCGGATTAGGGAGCGAGCGCGCGTAGAAGAAGCGGTTGACCGGCGCGCCCCGCGGTCCCGGCGTCGTCACCGCCGTCATCGACTTGCGGGTCGCGTCCATGAGCACCAGCGGGTAGCCGTAGATATAGGCGTCGTCGACCAGCGCCTGCAGCTCGCTCGGCGACGACAGCTGATCGTCGCCGGCATGCGCGGGCGCGACGGCGCCGAGCAGCAGCAGCGCCGCGAGCCACGTCAGTCTCCGATAGCGCATGGCGGGCCTCCTCGGATGAGTGCCCGTCGATAGTGCAAGTCGAGGGCCGCGTGGCGTGGCGAGTCACGAGGGCGCGCGCGGTCGCTGCGGCAGTGGGCGCACGCTGAGCGGCCCGAGCGAACGACGGTGATGGCGCTCGTCGCAGCTCATCGTGTCAGCCTGCGCAGCGGAAGCGAAACCCAAGAGCAGCAAGCCGATCAGGTCGCCGCCTCGATTGCGGTCGCGGTCGCGGTGCCTAGGGCAAGAGCGGCCGCGCCGTAGCCGGCGCTGGCGCCGAGGAGTGAGCATGCGAACCGCGGGTCAGCCGTGAAGCTCGTCCCGATCGTCATCGCCACGATGTTCGGGCTGACGCCGGTTCGCGACGACAAGCAGCTCGCCCGGGGCGACGTCGGCTTTCGCTGCGCCGGAGGCGACTGATGCGGCGCGCGTGGCCGCTGCTCGGCTGCCTCTTGGCGTGTTGGGCTGCAGCGGCGCAGGCCGAGCCGCTGGCATCCTGGCGCGACGGCGAATGCAAACGCGCTCTCCTCCGCTTCGTCACGGACGCGACGACCCAAGGCGGGCCGCGCTGGATCGCGCCCGACGATCGCGTCGCCGTGTTCGACAACGACGGAACCTTGTGGTCCGAGCAGCCGCTCTATTTTCAGGCGCTGTTCGCGCTCGATCGGCTGCGCGAGCTCGGGCCCAAGCATCCCGAGTGGCGCCGCGATCCGCTCCTCAAAGCGGCCCTCGACGGCGACGAGAAGACGCTGGCGGCCGGTGGCCACGCGGGGATGCTCGCGATCCTGGCGGCGACGCACGCGGGCATGACGAGCGACGAATTCGACGTCATCGTCGCGCGCTGGCTGGCCACGGCCAAGCATCCGCGCTTCGGACGTCCGTATACCGAGCTGGTCTTCGTGCCCATGCTCGAGCTCCTGGCCTATCTGCGCGCCAATGGGTTTCATACGTTCATCGTGTCGGGCGGTGGCGCCGACTTCATGCGCGCCTTTGCCCAGCGCGTCTACGGCATCCCGCCCTGGCAAGTGGTCGGTAGCCGTCTGGAGCTGAAGGACGAGCGGCGCGGCCAAGAGCCGGTGCTGGTGCGGCTGCCGAAGGTCGACTTCATCGACGACGGTCCGGCCAAGCCAATCGGGATCGAGACGCAGATCGGCGTGCGTCCCGTCTTCGCCGCCGGAAACTCCGACGGCGACCTCGAGATGCTCGAGTGGACGACGGCCAAAGGCGGCGCGCGGCTGGGCCTGCTCGTGCATCACACCGACGCCAGCCGCGAATGGGCCTACGATCGCGACTCGAAGGTCGGCAAGCTCGAGCGTGCGCTGGAGGAGGCGCCGCGGCGCGGCTGGCTCGTCGTCGACATGAAGCGCGACTGGAAGCGCGTCTACGCCTTCGACCCCGGGTCGCCGTAGCGGCCGCTGCGCCATCGCGATTCGCGGCCTGCGGCCGGCAGCCTTGGCAAACAATCGCTGCTTGACCTGATGGCCGCGCCATCTGACCTGCTTAACAGCACTCCATGCGGGTCATTTTGATGACGATCATTCTCGGCGCCCGACTATCGTCATGCTGATCTCCGACGACTCGGGCTCGGGCGATCGGCACGAGAGCGGCATCGACGTCCCGCTGCCCAACTGAGATCGCATGGACTGGTTGAGCGCGATGCCCTTCTCGCTGGTCGCATCGATCGCGATCGTCTCGTCCCTGGGCGCGCTCGAAGCCGGGCGGCGGCTCGGCGTCCTCGAGCCGCCCGACGAGCGACAGGTCGCGACCATCTCGGGCTACATCCTGGCGCTCGTCAGCTTGCTGCTCGCGTTCTCCTTCTCGATGGCCAGCGATCGCTATGCGCAGCGCTGGGCCACCGCCGTCCAGGAGACCAACACCATCGGCACGTTTTGGCTGCGCACGTCGCTCGAGCCCGAGCCGACGCGCTCCGCGCTGCAGGCCCGCCTCCGCCGTTATGTCGACCTGCACGTCGAGCATCGGCTGGTGCGCGCCGACGAGCCGCGGCTGGCGCAGATCGAGTCCGAGGCCGCGCAGCTGCAGCGGGAGATGTGGGCGCTGGTCATCGACGACACGCGTCGCAACCCGGAAGCGGCCCGCCAGCGGCTGGTGATTCCGGCGCTGAACGACATGATCGACGCCATGACGAACGTGCAGGCCGCCAAGGAGAACCGCCTGCCCAGCGGCGTCCTGCTCTACCTGTTCGTGCTCGTGGTCATCGCGGGCCTGGTCGTGGGCTATCGCGGGCCGGGCGAGCGGCGCAGCCTGGTTCTGTGGCTGACCTATACCTTGGCCGTCACTAGCGTGCTCATCATGCTGGTCGACATGAATCGTCCGCGCCGAGGCATCCTGCAGACGGACTTGCGGCCCTATCAGCACTTACGCGACAGCCTGCGCCAGGCTCCGCCCTAGCTCGGTCACCATTTGACGTACTCGACGAAGAACACGACGCGCACGTTTCCTTGGCCCCGACCGACGACGATCGCGTTCGGCCGCACCTCCAGCACGAGGTGCTTGCTGACGGCGTGACCGGCGGCGAGATTGACCGCGACCGTGGTCTCGTGCGCGCGCCAATCGAAGCGGATGGCCTCTTCGGTCTTGGCATAGAACGAGCGCGGCAGCTTCCAGGTCACGCCGGGCTCGACGAATAGCGCGCGCTCCTGCTCGCTCGCCGTCGCTGCGGCGACAGACAGAAAGGACCGCAACAAGAGCGACAGCTCGACGTGCGGGATTCGCGTGACCAAGACGCCCGCCGCCGGTCCCAGCTGCAGCTGGCGGCTGCCGAGCGCCGCGTCGGTGCTGGTCGGCAGCGCGCCGCTCAAGCCGACGCCGAAGATTCCCCAGCCGCGCTGCGGGCCCGTCAGATCGAAGAATTCGAGGTTGCGCAGGCCGACGACGCGGGCCGCCGGCGATTGCAAGCTCTGCACGATGACGTCGACGCGCACGAGCGCGTAGATCCGGCCGACGCGCAGCCCCGGAATGAGCAGACCGCGATAGGCGATGCGCAGGCGAAGGCGCAGGTCGATGGTGCTGCCGCCGTCGTGAATGTCGGTATACGCGAGGCCGACGCGAAAGAGGTTGCTGATGTCGAGCGGACGGCTGGCCGCCGCGACGGCGCCTTCGTCGGCCGACGATGGCCACGCGGCGATGAGGCCGACGAGCGCGGCCAATGCGCGGACGGCTGCTGCAGGCGCGCGCTTCACGGCAACGGCTCACATCCGATCATCCGCGAGCTGACCGCGCGCGACGCGTGCTCGCGGCCACAGCGCGCGCCGCCGCTAAGCTACGCGCGGATCATCTTGGGCGTCCCGGTATTCGACGCCGAGCGGCCCGATTCCCGTAACCTGCGTGACGTACTCGCCGGACTTGGCCCAGTGGAAGTGATACGTGTCGCCGGGCAGCACGATGACGCTGCCGGGCGAATAGGCGCGCATCTCGTTGCCGTCGAAGCGATCGCCGAGCCCGATATAAAAGACACCCGACATGACCGTGTAAATTCGATCCTCGGGGTGGCGATGCGGCATCAGCTTGGCGCCGCCCGGCGCTTTGACTCTGATGACGTAAGGTCCGGGCTTGGTCGGGTCGCCGACGACGACGGCCAGCCGCACCGACGGTGGAAACGCCGCGAACGGCTGCCAATCGATGTCCTCCGGCAGGATCGATCGGAAGACGTCTTGCCCGCGCAGGTGATCTCGCTGTGTCTGCTGTTGGCTCACGAGATCTCGTATGAGCCTCACGATCGCGTTGGCAAGTGGCAGCTGCGCCGACGCGCCGCCGGCCCGGCTACGAGATCGGGATGGTGCAGGTGCCGCCGATGCACTGTAGCGGCGCGCAGCACTGCGAGCTGTTGGTGCAGGCGCCGCAGCTGCCGTTGACGCACGCTTGGTTGTTGCAGTCGGTGCAAGTCGAGCAGCCGGCGGGCGGCAGCGGCGGGCAGGGCTGACCGGCATTGAGGATCTGCGTGTCGTAGTGGATCTTCACCGTCTGCGACGCCTTGAAGTCGCCGGCGAAGATCGATCCGTAGACCTCGATGGGCGCCGACCACGTGACCAGCGCCGTCGGGTCGTAGAGGTTGGTCGCCAGCCGCACGTTGCTCGACACCACCAGCTCCGAGGTCCCGCCGACGTAGGTGTGACTGAGCGCCGGATAATTGGGCGAGCCGATGGCCAGCGCCTGCGACACCTTGATCGTGCCGGAGACGAGCAGGTCGAGCGTGGCCGTCGGATCGAGCGTGATGGTCAGCGGGCTCGAGGTGACGATGTCGCCGTCGACGAACAGCGCCGTGTTCCCGTGCGCCACGATGGTGACCGCGATCGGGCTGTTGATCCCCGTCAGGTAATACTCGCCGCACGGCAGATCCAAGCGCTGCGGCGGGCTGCCGCTGACGAGCAGCCCGGGATCGAGCCCTATGGACGCGTTGTCGTTGGCCGTCTTGCGGGCCGCGACCGCGGCGGCGACCGGCAAGAGCGCGTTCGCCGCGCAGTTGCACGGCGGCGGCACCGTGACCGCCGTCGTCGACACGATGCTCCCTGCCGTGACGCCCGACGAGTGCGTGGCGCCGGGCGACTGATAGAGCGTCTTGCCGATGGACATGGGCCCGGTCTCGTTGCCGGCGATATAGGCGTCGTCGTCGACGGTGCACATGTCGACGGTGACGCCGGCGCCGACGTGCAGCTCCTGGCGCACGGTCATCGGCGAGCTGCCCACGAGGCCCTTGTTAGCCGACGTCCACAACGTGCCGCCGACGTCGACCGTCTGCGACGAGGTCCAGTCGCCGTCGAGGCCGACGCTGCCGCCGACGCCGCCCGGTTTGTACGGTCCTTGGAGGCTGCTGTACGCGTCGGTGAGGAACTGCTGCGACGCATTGACGCCGGCGCACGAGCACAGCGCCCACGTGAAGGTCGTCTGCGCGGTGTTGCCCGAGCACTGCGTGGCGCCGCCACCCGTCGGAAGCGAGATCGGCGGGCCGCCGCCGACGCATTTGGCCGGCGCCGGCCCGAGCGTCGCGGACGTCTTGCAGGCGCCGGCGACGCAGCCCTGGCCCGTCGGGCAGACGTTGCCGCAGGTGCCGCAGTTCTGATTGTCGCTCTGCAGATCGACGCAGGCGTTGTTGCAGCTGTCGAGCCCCGACATGCACGACGTGGCGCACTGCCCGCCCGAGCAAGCCGTGGCGCCGGTGCAGACGGTGGTGCAGTTGCCGCAATGCAGGGGATCGGTCGAGACGGGAATACACTGCCCGTTGCAGAACGCTTGATAGGCCGGACAGCTGCAGGTGCCGTTGATACAGAGCTGTCCGACGGCGCATGCCGGCGAACAGCCGCCGAGGCCACCGCCACCGCCGACGCCGCCACCACCGCCGCCGACGCCACCGCCGCCGCCGACGCCACCACCGCCACCACCACCGCTGCCGAGATCAGCTGCGCCGCCGAGATCGCCTGCGCTGCCGACTGCGCCGATCATGTCGACGGAGCCGCCCGACGACGGCGGGCCGGAGCGAGCACAGGCGGGCACGAAAACAGTCACCGCGAAGACGACCGATAATGCGCGCATGCCTCACCGTACAGCTGTTTCCGCGCGACAGTTATCGTACAAGTTTGATGAGAACGCTGCGTTTCACGCGCGGAATACCTCGCGGTCGATCACGCGCGGGCGTGGCTCCGGCTTAATGCAGCGCGTTGGGCGGGTCGTCGAGCGTTGGGTCTACGGTGCGTGCCGTAGCGGACTTCCCCGCTCTCGTCAGTGAACCGCCAGCGGACGAACGTACTGCACGAGGCTCAAGAGCAGCTTGCCCGGCTCTTCGAACGGGATGAGATGCGCCGAATGCTCGAACCAGACGCCGCGCTTCGACGGCGCCTCCAGTCGCGCGAGCCAACGCTCGGTCGGCTCCGTGGGCGTCGTGTAGTCGTGGCGACCCATGAACATCACGACGGGAATGGCTAGCTTCGTGACGCTGCGCAGGTCGATCGCCAAGAGCTCGGGCAGGATGCGACCGAGCGTCAAAAGGCTGCCTTTGTCGATGGCGTCGACGGCGGCGGCGTCGTAGTCGGGCGACAAGAGCGGCGCGTCGAAGTAGTAGCGCGAGGCGCTGCGATAGGCGCTGAGGCCGCCGTAATACTGCGCCCATTTGCGCGCCACGATGATGCGCTCGCGCGTCAGCGGCTGCTCGCCGGGATACGGCGCGATGGCGGCGAGCTCGGTCTGCGCCGTCCGATTGCCGAGCCGCTTGGCCTCGGACAGCGCGTAGTCGAAGCTGATGCGCTCGTTCTCGCGCGTGCTCAAGACCTGGCCGATGCCGACGTAGGCGTAGAACAGCTCGGGATGCTGCAGCGCCGCCGTCAGCGCCACGACGGTGCCGAAGCTGTGGCCGACGAGAATGACCTTGCGCACGCCGTAGCGCCGGCCGAGGTCACGCGCGAGCTCGACGGTGTCCGCGGCGTAGCGCGCGATCGTCAGCGTCGGCGCGACCGCCTGCGGATCGGCCTCCAAGAACGTCCGTCCGGCGCCGCGTTGGTCGTACTGCACGACGGTGAAGTACTCCTCGAGCGGACGCTGGAACATCCACATCGCGGCCGACATGGGCGACGCCGGGCCGCCGTGCACGAAGACGAGGAGCGGGTTCTTGCGGCTCTGCCCGCGCACGTAGACCCACTGCTCGACGCCGCCCAGCGCGACGCGATAGGTCTCCTGCACGCCGTCGGGCGCGACGATGTGGTCGAGGTCGCCGATGATCTCGCGCGGCGTCGGATCTTTGGCGTGCGCCGCGAGCGGAACGAGCAGCAGCACCGACAGGACGAGCGATCGCATGCAGGCATAACGTCTGGCGGCGCCGGAATGTTCAGCCGCGCCGGCGGCCACGCGTGGCGGCGTGACGCTCGGGAGGCTACTGCAGCGCGAACGGATAGTTGGCGCCGTAACGCGAATCCCAGGCGGTGCAGGTGCGGTCGCTGTTCTCGTTCTCGAACCACATCGTCAGCGTCTGGGCGCCGGCCGGCGCCGCGAACGTGATCGGCTGCTGCACGCGGCCCGACGACGACAGCGTGGTGAGCGACTGCGATTGCGCCGCCCCGCCATCGAAGCTGTAAAAGGCGATGACGTCCCAGGCCATCGCGTCGTCCTCATGGCCGCGGCATCCGGAGAGGCGGCGGATGTCGTAGTCGACGAGGATGGGCCCGCCGGCTCGCAGCGTGTCGCCGACGCTGGGATCGAAGCTCGGCCACGGGAAGTGGACCGTCGGCGGTCCGGGCTCGATCGGGAAGTCGTAGTTGCGGCCGTAATTCGAGTCCCACGACTGGCAGCCATATTCGTCCGACTCGTAGAACCACATGGTGAGCGTGGGCGCGGGCGGCACGTCGATGGTGATGTCGATGCCGACGCGAGTCGTCGGGCTCGTTTCGCTGGTGACCGATTGGCTGAAGGCGACGCCGCCGTCGACTTTCCAGTTGGCGATCACGTCCCAGGCGGGAAACTGCATATAGGTGGCGCGGCAGGTCGACAGGCGCGCCAGGTCGTAATGGACGATCGCCTGGCCGCCGGCGGTGAGGCTGCCCGACTGCTGAATCGTCCAGTCCGCGTTGAAGCTGAGCGTCGGCAGTGGCGCGTCAGCGGGCGTCGGCGCGGCGGTGCTGGCTTCGTGGAGGATGCCGGTGTCGAGCGGTTGCGAGCAGGCGGCGAGCGCCGCGCAGGCGAATACGGTCGTGGCAGAGCGCTTCATCCGCGGCAGATGACTGCAGATGCGTAACTCTGTCAAGAGTTACCATCTCGCGGCGGCTGGGCTCGCCTCAGTGCGGCTGCGTTACCGGGCGCTTACGACTTCGTGTACACGCGCACGTAGTCGACGAGCATCGTCTGCGGGAACGACGTGCTGCCGTTCGGCGGGCCGGGCCAGTTGCCGCCCACGGCCACGTTCAACAGCACGTAGAACGGATGGTTGAAGACCCAAGGATTGCCGTTGGCGTCGGCCGGGCCGCGCGTCTCGAAGAGGTTGCCGTCGACGTACCAGCGGATTTGGCTCGTGTCCCACTCGACCGCGTAAATATGGAAGTCGTTGGCGAGGCTGCCGTTGTTCTGGTAGTAGCCCGTCGGACCGGCGGCGCCCGAGTAGCCGGGGCCGTGAATCGTGCCGTGGTTGAGCGAGAAGTCGATGACCGATTCCATGATGTCGATCTCGCCGCACGTCGGCCAGCCGACCGAGCCGATGTTCGAGCCGAGCATCCAGAACGCCGGCCAAATGCCCGCGCCCGACGGAATCTTGATGCGCGCTTCGATGCGGCCGTAGGTCTGCGTGAACTTGCCGTTGGTGTTGATGCGCCCCGAGGTGTAGTTGCTGCCGCCGTAGGACTCTTGCTTGGCGACGATCTGCAGGTTGCCGGCGCCGTCGACGAACACGTTGTCGGTGCGGCTCGTGTAGTACTCGAGCTCGTTGTTGCCCCAGCCGTTGTTGCCGGTCTCGAAGCTCCATTTGCTGCCGTCGATGGCGCCCTGGGCGCCGTTGAACTCGTCGCTCCAGGTCAGGGTCCAGCCGCTCGGCGGCGCGGTGCCGCCACCGCCGCCGCTGACCGTGCCGACGACGGCCGGGTTCCACAGCTGCGCGTTCGAGCCGTTGCAATCCCACAGCTGAACGACGGTGCCGTCGGCGGGATTGTCGCCGGCGACGTCGAGGCACTTGCCGCTGTTGGTGTTGACGAAGCTCGAGAAGCCGTTGATCGACCGCATGGTGAAGGTCTGCGCGCCCGAGCCGTTGCAATCCCAGAGCTGCACTTTGGTGCCGTTGGCGGTGCCCATGCCGTTGACGTCGACACACTTGTTGGCGTTGGTGTTGACGAGGTTGTAGACGCCGTTGCCCACGCTCTGCAGGTCATACGACTGCGCGCCCGAGCCGTTGCACCACCACTCTTGAATCTGCGTGCCGTCGGCGGTGCCGGACCCCGAAGCGTCCATGCACGCGCCCGGGTGGGCGAGCGTGCCGAAGTTGTAGATCGGATCCCCGACGGTCAACGTATTCGCTTCGCTGCCGCCCGGTCCTTGAACCTGACCCGCGCAGCCGGTGAAAACGGCGGAAAGAAACAGCACTGCTTGCGTCGATAGCTTCATGACTCCTCCTCGGAGGGACCTCGGACTTCGTCGGGACGTGCGCCCCGCGAAATCGTGCGAGCTCCAACTCCCGCGATTGGATTGCAAAGGGCAATCCAACGGCACGCGCCGGCTAAGCCACCGAACGCAATAGGGCCTGCGCGCGATTTGTGCGGAGTCGAGGCTCCAACTTGTCACGCCTGCGAGACGATTTGCGGTCGCGATCGGCGGTCGCTCCGCGCCACGATTCGCGGCCGATTTCGCGCGCACCGTTGGTGTCGCGGACGCGCGAATGCGGGGACGCGAGACGGCGCGGTCGGGACTATTCGCTCGGCTTGCGCAGCCAGCCGCCGATGCTGGCGAGCGTGCCGGGCCCGCCGTCTTTGCCGACGCTGCGCGCGAGGTCGGCGATCGTCACGGCGGCGAGCGCGGCGCGCCACGCCTTGTCGGCCGAGTTCATGACGCGCGCGATGGCGCACGGTCGCGTGCAGGCCTCGGGCGGTGCCGCCAGCGGTCCGCGCTGACGAATCTCGGTGCACACGAACGCGGGACGGTCGCCGTCGAGCGCCTCGACCACGTCGAGGACCGTCATCGCAGCGGCGTCACGGCTGAGGACATAGCCGCCCGAGTGCCTGCCTTGCACGGAATGGACGAGCCCGGAGCGCGCCAGCTGCTGCAGATGCTTGGCGAGATAGCTTCCCGAGATGCCGTGCAGCTCGGCCAGCCGCGCGGCCGGCACCGGGTCGTCGGAGGTCGTGAGCACCACACAGCAATGCAGCGCCCACTCCACGCCTTCGGACAGTTTCACGGCTCGAATCTACTTGATCTGGACGTTGGACAGCGCACCCGTCGCGCAGGACGAGCGACCCGTCGTCTCCTTTTGCAGCGAAGCGCCGGTTATCGCGCCGTCGCGAGCCAGTCTCGATAGCGCATGGGCGCCAGCTGCGCGCCGGGGCTCGCCGTGAGCACGTCGCCGGTGATGACCGCGAACATGCCGGCCTTGTCGTCGGTGATGATCATCCGCGGGTCGTGGCGCGCGGCCAACGTCAGCCGGCCGAGCTCGTCGAGCGCGAAGACGTCGGGGCCGGCGACGTTGCGGATGCCCTGCAGCGGCGCTGCGGTCGCGACGTCGACGACCGCGTCGACCACGTCCACCGCGGCGATCGGCTGCAGCCGCGTGGCCGGCAAGCGAACGGACGTGTCGTCGGCGTTCCAGGACAAGACGGCGCTCATGAACTCGAAGAACTGCGTGGCGCGCACGATCGAATAGGGCGTCGGGCCGTCCCGCAGCAGCTCCTCCTGCAAAGTCTTGGCGCGGTAGTAGTCCAATTGCGGCACCCGATCGACGCCCACGATCGAGAGGATCACCTGGTGCCGCACCCCGGCCTCTTTCCCCGCCGCCAAGAGATTGTTCATCGACGTGCGGAAGAAACCGAGCGACGCCTCGTCGAAGGTCGGCGAGTTCGCCAGATTCGCCACGACCTCGACGCCCTCGAGCGCCGCATCCAACCCCTTGCCCGAGATCAGGTCGACGCCGGTCGACAAGGACGCGGCGACGACCTCGTGTCCGGCCGCAGTCAGCTTCCGAGCCACTTGCGAGCCAATCAATCCGGTGCCGATCACTGCAATCTTCATGGTCTTCACCTCTCTACGGCCGCGATTGGGGCCGTTTCGTCGTCGCCTGTTTAACGTGGATATTCAATATCCGTGATTATATTCATCGTCAACCCCGAATCTTTGACGTACGCCATTCGTGCTGGTGCGCGCGCCGAGGCCGGCGAGCCGGGGTCGTCGTTGCGTAAACGCAACGCTGTGACGCGCATTCACCGGCTAGTGCGAGCCGTGCGAAGGCGGCATCTTGGCTCTATGAAAACGAAGCGCAACGAGACGCCGAATACGCTGTGGACCCTCGATCCGCTCGACTCCACCGTCGGATTCGGGATTCGACACTTCCGGGTGGCGACGGTGCGCGGCGTGTTCCGCGAGGTGTCGGGAACCGTCCGCTACGATCCGGCGCGCCCCGAAGCGACCGAGATTCACGTCGACATTCCGACGGCGTCCATCGACACCCGCGTGCCGGCGCGCGACGAGCACCTGCGCGCCGCCGACATCTTCGACGCCGCGAGGTATCCGACGATCGCGTTCCGCTCGACCGGCGCGCGCGTCGACGCCGCCGGCGCGCTCGCGGTCATCGGCGACCTGACGATCCGCACGACGACGCGCGAGGTCGTGCTCGCCGTGTCCGACATCGCCGAGCGCCAGCGCGACCACCGCGGCCAGGTTCGCATCGGCGCCAGCGCCACGACGACGATCAAGCGCTCCGACTTCGGCGTCACCTACAACTTCGTCCTCGAAGCCGGCGGCTTGGCGATCGGAGACGACGTGTCGATCACGCTCGACGTCTCGCTCGTCGAAGGCGGCGTGCGCTGAACGCCCCGGCCCTGACGGTGACGCGACCGAGCGCCGTTGCGTTCGCGCAACGAGGCGTGCTCTACATGATCGCAGCGTGGCCGAGCTCAACTTGGACGACCTGGGCGTCTTCGTGCGTGTCGTCGATCGCGGCGGGTTCGCCCGCGCCGCGCGCGAGCTGGGGACGCCGACCTCGACCGTGAGCCGCGCCATCGAGCGGCTCGAGGCGAGCTCCGGCGTTCGCCTGCTGCACCGCACCACGCGCGACATGCGACCGACGAGCGAAGGGCGCGACCTCTACGCGACGGCCGCGCCCGCCGTCGCCGCGCTGCGCGCCGCCGCCCTCGCCATCGAGCCGACCACGCGCAAGCCCAAGGGCCGCCTGCGTCTGAGCGCGCCCACCGAGCTGTGCACCGGCTTTTTGGCCGACGTGATCGTCGCGTTCATGGAGCGCCATCCGTTGGTACAGCTCGACTTCGTCTTGACCAATCGCCACCAAAACCTGGTCGAAGGCGGCTTCGACTTGGCCCTCCGCGTCGCCACCCGGCTCGACGACTCGTCGTTGGTGGCGCGAAAGCTGGGCGAGCTCGAGCTCGGCCTCTACGCGTCGCCGACATATCTCGCGCGCCACGGCAGCCCGGCGTCGGTCGCCGAGCTCGCGCGCCACGCCTGCGTGCTCTTTCGCGCCGCGGCGCTGGCGCGCACCTGGGCCTTGCGCGGCCCCGCCGAAGACGCCGGCGTCGCCGTCGACGTGCGCGGCCAGCTCGGCGGCGACGACATCTCGTTCGTCCGCGCGCTCGTCGGCGCCGGCGCCGGCATTGGGCTCTTGCCGCGCATCAACTGCGGCACGGACGAGGCCAGCGGTCGTCTCGTCCGCGTCCTGCCCGAGCTGCGCGCCCGCGGCGCCACGCTGTTCGTGGTCTATCCGTCGAAGAAGAACGTGCCCGCGCGCGTGACGGCGTTCTGCGACTTCGTGGCCGAGGCCTTCGCCGCCTCAGTGCGCGCCGCCGAGCCGTCCGGCGGTCGCACGCGCGGCCCACGTTAAGGCTACCCGCGCGCAGGTTCGCGGGAACGCACGTCGTCGAATGACCGGCCGGCGACGGAGAGCAGACTAAACATCGACGCTTATAGTTGACTGTCTGCTCATTCATTGTCATGTTGGGAACGTGGCGAGGCCGAAGAGCGAGGACAAGCGGAACGCGCTCATGGCCGCGGCGACTCGGGTGATCGTCGCGCAAGGGCTGAGCGCGCCGACGGCGATGATCGCGCAGGAGGCCGGCGTCGCCAATGGCTCGCTCTTCACCTACTTCGAGACCAAAGCCGAGCTGTTCAACGCGCTCTATCTCGAGCTCAAAGCGGGGATGGCGTCGGCGGCCCTGACGGGACTGCCGACGGGCGCCGACTTGCGGCAGCAGCTCTTTTTTGTCTGGTCGAAGTGGATGGCGTGGGCGGTGGCCAATCCCGACCAGCGGCGCGCGCTGGCGCAGCTCGGCGTGTCCGACGAGATCACGCCGGCGACGCGCGCCGCCGGTCACAAGACCATGGCCGGCATCGCCGAGCTCATGCAGCGCAGTCGCGCCCACGGTCCGATGCGCGACGCGCCGATGGCGTTCGTGGCGCGATCATGAACTCGCTGGCGGAGACGACGATGGACTTCATGGTCCAAGAGCCGGCCCACGCGGACGAGCATGCAAGGTCGGTTTCGAAGCGTTGTGGCGCGTACTGACCTGATTTTAGTCTCTTTTTTTGGTCCTCAATAATGACTGACTAGACAGACAACTAAGCGGGAGAGCAGCATGGCGAAGGCTATCGGGGAGAATGGCAAGGCGTACATCGTGACGGGGCCGACGTCGGGCATCGGTCGCCGGACGGCGCTCGAGCTGGCCAAGCTGGGAACGGTCATCCTGGTCGGGCGCGATCGCGGCAAGCTCGACGAGCTGCGCCGGATCATCGAGAAAAAGGGGCAAGCGGCGCGGTCGGTCGTGTGCGACCTGTCGGATCTGGCGAGCGTGCGGCGCGCGGCGGCGGAGATCATCGCGCTCGCGCTTCCCATCGCCGGCCTCGTCAACAACGCGGGCATCATGCAGCTGCGCGCCACCAAGAACGCGCTCGGCTGGGACATGACGTTCGCGACCAATCACCTCGGCCCGTTCGCGCTGACCGAAGCGCTCGTGCCGCACCTGGCCGACGGCACGAACGTCGTCTTCGTCGTCTCGGCCGTCGAGGATCCCGAGCGCAGACCGGCCATGGCCGCCGGCTTCCGCGGCGCGCGCTACATCTCCGCCGAGGCGAGCGCGCGCGGCGAGTGGAAGCCCGGCGGCTCCACCGGACCGGGCATGGACGCCTACGCCACGTCGAAGCAGTGCAACCTCTCACCGCGATGGCGTTCGCGCGCGAGACGCCACGGCTGCGCTTCAACGCGGTCGAGCCCGGCTTCAACCCGGCCACCAGCCTCGGGCGCGACGCCAACGTCGTGGTGCGCGTCTTGTCGAAGACCCTGGTGCCGCTGCTCGTGCCGCTCCTCATGCCCTTCTTGAAGTTCATGAGCACCTCGAAGCGAGCTGGGCGCGTCATCGCGCAGATCCTGACCGACCCATCGGGTCGGACCGGGGTTTATTACGACGAAGGCGGCCAGCCTATGCCCGGCTCCGCGCTCGCGCGCGATCCGCAGCTCCAAGATCGCGTCGTCGCCGAGACGCGCGCGCTGTTGGCGACGATTTAGACTTGAGCGCAGCCGCGCCGTGCAAAGCTTCTGCACGGAGGTTCCGCCATGGCGATCGAAGACTACGATCTCGTCATCCTCGGCAGCGGCGAAGGCTCGAAGTTCCTCGCCTGGGCGCAGGCCAAGAAAGGTCAGCGCGTCGCCGTGGTCGAGCGCAAGTACATCGGCGGGTCCTGTCCGAACATCGCGTGTCTACCGAGCAAGAGCGTCATCCACGCCGCCAAGGTGGTCTCGTACGTGCGGCGTGGCGTCGAGTTCGGCGTGCCGACGGGAATAGTGACCGTCGACATGAAGGCGGTGCGCGAGCGCAAGCGCAAGATGGTGAGCGAGCTCGTCGCCATCCACCTCGAGAACTTCCGCAACAGCGGCGCCGAGCTGGTCATGGGCAGCGGGCGATTCGTCGGGCCGCGGACGCTGCAGGTGACGCTCAATGGCGGCGGCACGCGCCAGCTGCGCGGCGCCAACGTCGTCATCGGCACCGGCACCCACGCCACCATCGGCGACATCCCCGGGCTGGCCGACGCGCGCCCGCTCACGCACATCGAGGCGCTCGAGCTGGACGTCGTGCCCGACCATTTGATCGTCCTCGGCGGTGGGTACGTCGGCCTCGAGCTGGCGCAGGCGATGCGGCGGCTCGGCAGTCGCGTCACCGTGATCGAGGCCAACGAGCGCTTGGTGGCGCGCGAGGACGGGGACGTGCAAGAGGGGCTGCGCGCGCTCATGACCGACGAAGGCATCGACGTCGTCCTCGGCGCCAAGGTCACCGCCGTATCCGGGCAGTCGGGGACGTCGGTGCAGGTCCGGCTCGCGCAGGCGGGGACGAGCGCGGTGCCCGCCGTCATCGCGGGCACGCACCTGCTGGCGGCGACCGGGCGCACGCCGAACACGGTCGGCATCGGCCTCGACGTCGCCGGCGTCGAGCTGACGGAGCGCGGCTACGTCAAAGTGAACGAGAAGCTGCAGACGACGGCGCCGGGCGTGTGGGCGATCGGCGAGTCGGCCGGCAGCCCGCAGTTCACGCACATCGGCTACGACGACTACCGCGTCATCCTCGCCCAGCTGTCCGGCGGCGAGCGGGTCACCACCGGCCGCTTGGTCCCCTACTGCTTGTTCACCGATCCCGAGCTCGCGCGCGTCGGGCTGAGCGAGAACGAGGCGCGCGCCGCCGGCCTCGCCTATCGCCTCTTCCGCATCCCGATGGCGGCCGATCTGCGGACGCGCACGCTCTCCGAGACGCGCGGGTTCATGAAGGCGCTCGTCGCCGAAGGCAGCGATCGCATCCTCGGGTTCACCGTCTTCGGCGTCGATGCCGGCGAGATCATGTCGGCGGTGCAGCTGGCGATGCTGGGCGGCTTGCCCTATACGGCCGTGCGCGACGCCATCATGACGCACCCGACGCTGATGGAGGGCCTGGTCGTGCTCTTCTCGTCGGCGCCGCGGGCCATCGCGGCGGGAGCGCGCTCGTGAAGAGGGTCGCCGACGTCATTCCCGGTTACGCCTACGGAAGCGCCACGCTCACGACGTCGCCGGTCTCGCTGGAGGAGCTCGCGCAGCTCGAGATCACGGTCGGGCTGACCGCCGAGGAGGAACGCTATCTGCGCCTCGCGGGCGAAGTGCTCACCGGGCAGACGCGGCCGATCGTCCTGCACTGGCGCAGCCAGATCATCGCGCAGATTCCGCACCTGGCGCGGCACTCACGCGCGCTCGACGGCAGCCCGCTGCCGGACTACCTCGCCGCCAGCAATTTGCGCTTCGAGCAGTGGATCCTCGATACGTGTCTGCGGCCCTACGACCGCCAGTGGCTCGACTACCAGCACGAGATCGCGCTCCGACACACGAGCGCGAAGAAGAACCGCACCGATGGCGCGCCCTCGACGCCGTTCGTGCCGCTGCGCGACGTGCTGGGCTTCGTCGCCGTGCTCAACGATACGATTCGCCCCTATCTCGCGGCCAAAGGGCACGGGCCCGTCGAGGTCGAAGGCATGCATCGCGCCTGGTGCCGCTCGATTCAGCTGCAGGTGGCCTTGTGGGCCAAGTCGTATGCGGCCGGCGAGTGGTAGCCGCCGCTGATAAGCTGTCGGTCTCGCGACGCCTGCAAACGAAGATGGAGCGCCATGTCTGAGCCGCTGAAGGCAGCCGAGGATACCGCCGTGCGCGTGGCCTTGTGGCGCGCCTTGCACGTCGAAGATCGATCCGCCGCCGCATGTGTTCGAAGACCGCGTCGGCCTCGCGCTCGCCGCGCCCGACGACGGCTGGCGCAGCCGGCCGGACATGAGCCCGTTCACGCGGCCCTTCCGCGCGTCGATCTTGGCGCGCGCGCGCTTCATCGAGGATCTCGTCGCGGCCGCAGCCGCGCGTGGCGTCGGGCAGTACGTCATCCTCGGCGCGGGCCTGGACACGTTCGCGCAGCGTCGGCCGGAGCTCGCCTCGCGCCTGGTCGTGTTCGAGGTCGATCGGCCGGGCCCGCAAGCGTGGAAGCGCGAGCGGCTCGTCGAGCTCGGCTTCGGCATCCCGTCGTCTCTGCGGCTCGTGCCCGTCGACTTCGAGGCCGGCGACGCGTGGTGGGAGCGGCTGGCCGACGCCGGACTTCGACGCGCGGCGGCCGGCGATCGTCGCCTCCACCGGCGTCAGCATGTACCTGACGAAGGACGCGATCGCGGCCACGCTGCGCCAGGTCGCCGCGCTGGCGCCGGGCTCGACGTTCGCCATGTCGTTCATGCTGCCGATCGAGCTGGCCGACCCCGAGGTGCGTCCCGCCATCGAGCGAGCGGCGCAAGGCGCGCGCGCCAACGGCACGCCCTTCATCAGCTTCTTCATGCCGGCCGAGCTGCTGGCGCTGGCCCGGCAAGCCGGCTTTCGCGACGTCCGGCACGTGTCGGCCGCCGCGCTCGCCGAGCGCTATTTCGCGGGCCGGACGGATGGTCTGCGTCCGCCGAGCAACTCGGAGGAGCTGCTGATCGCGACGACGTGATCGACCGCGCTCATTCGTCCCGTGCTCGCGCGCGCCGGTCCGTGCGCTGCGTCGACGACCGCGGCGCCGTGCGCGCTCATACTGCACGCATGCGAACGCTTTCGTGGTTGCTGCTCTCGTGCCTTTCGCTGCCGGCGCAGGCGGGCGAGCCGGCGCCGCCGGCAAACGGCGCGGCGACGACGAGCGCAGCGCCGGCGCCGGTCGAGCTCTTCCTGCCCGGCAAGGCGGGCAAGCTGCAAGCGTGGCTGTGGCGGCCGACCGGCCCCGGCCCGTTCCCGGTCGTCGTCTACAACCACGGCAGCGAGCGCGATCCCATCGCCGGCACGCGCGCCGCTATCGGCCCCTTCTTCGTGCAGCACGGCTTCGCGGTGCTCTTTCCCACGCGGCGCGGCGCGGGCAAATCGGAGGGCACGTTCTGGCAAGACGCCGTCGACAAGCTGCCGAAGGACGAAAAAGAGCGCGCGACGATTGCGCAGCTCCTTCTCGGCAACGACGACATCGTCTCGGCCATCGAATGGACGCGGACGCAGCCGTGGGCGCAGCGCGATCAGATCAACGTCGCCGGCTGCAGCTTCGGCGGGATCGAGACGCTGTTCACGGCCGAGCGCGCCATCCCCGGCCTGCACGCGGCGGTCGACTTCGCGGGCGCCTCGATGGCGTGGGCGAGCAGCCCGACGCTGCGCGAGCGGCTCGTCAAGGCCGCGCAGTCGGCCAGGGTGCCGGTCTTCTTCGCGCAGGCGCAGAACGACTTCAACACCGCGCCCAGCACCATCCTGTCGGCGGCGATGCGGACCAAGAAGATGCCCTACGGCGTGCACATCTATCCGCCCTTCGGCACGACGCCGATGCAAGGACACGCGGGATTCTGCTTGCGCGGCACCGACGTCTGGGGCGCCGACGTCCTCCAATTCCTACGCGATCGTCATTGAGCGCGCTTTAGCGCCGGCAGCGGTGCGCGTCGACGCTCCGGCCGCGCCGGCGACCAAGCGCGCCTCGTATTGCATGCCGCGAGCCTAGAGCAGGAGCATCCATCGCGTGTGCGAGCGCGCACTCCACTCGGCGATCGTGTCGCTGCGTGAGCAGACGGCCGAGCGCGTGCGCCCATTGGTGGTGACCGCCAACACCGCGATGGTTACGCAGCGACCTCGCGCCGACTTCGCGCGCGTCCGACGTCAGCCGCGAACGGCGGCGCGCAACAGCGTCTCCAGCTTCTTTATGTCGACGTCGGTGAGCCGCTTGACGTAGACGCAGCCTTTGCCGGTCGTCGTCTTGCCGAGCGCGGCGATGGCGTCACCCTGCTCGGCCACATTCAGCCCGTAAATCGTCAACGCTTGCGCGCGGGCGGCGAACCCGATGCGGCAGATTTCGCCCTCGCGTCCGCTGTCGTAGCGATAGCTGCGCACGCCGAAGCCGACGATGCTCGGTCCCCACATGCGCGCCACTTCGCCGGAGACGCGCGTCATGATCGCGCGCAGCGTCTCGCAGTCCTGTCGCTTCGCCGCCGGCGTCACCTTCGCCAAGAACGCATCCACCGAGCGCGTCGTCTGCTGCGTCTTGTTCGCCGTCGCCATGTGGCTGCGATTGTAGCCGACCCGTGCCGCTCAGTAGCAAGAGGAGCCTCTATACGTCGTGTGGCAGACCAGCGGCGGACCGGTCCGTCCCGGCACCGGCGCGTGCGTCCCGTAGCGCTCGCCGACGATCGTCATGACGACGAAGAAGGTCGTCAGCAGCGCCAACCCAGCGCCGATGACGCGCACGGCGCGGTCGGCTTCGCTGTGCTCGAGCGCGCGTGGCTCGTCGTGCGGCGCGTAGGGTCGACCCTGCTTTTGGTGGCGCGCGGCCGCTTTGGCGGCGCGATGCGCCTCTTGTCGCAGCGCGCGTCGCGTCGCCGCTGCGTTGGCGCGCGCTTCGATCGCGGCCGCGGTCGCCGCCTCTGCCGTCGCGCGCGCGTGCTCCGCCGCTTGCGCCGCCGTTTCGCGATACGCGGCCGCTTCGGCGTCGGCCTGCGCGGCGGCCACGAGCGCCGCCGCGCGATCGTGCTGCAGCGACGTCACGCACAGCTCGCCCGTCAGCGCGCCGTCCGGCGCGAGCAGCGACCGCTCGCGCAGCGCGATGCCCTCGTCCTCGAGCAGCTCGCGCACGAACGTCAGCTCGACGCCGACGTACTGGCCGAGCCGCGTCCACTCCGGCACATCACCCTGCTCGTCCTGTCGCGGAAACATGGCCGCCTCCTGCACGCGATGGCGTAGCGACCTGCATACGATAGAACGACGCGCCGGGCTCATCCATGCCCGGTCCGCGTGACGCCGATCATGCAGCCGATTCCCGACGGAGATCGCCTGCTTCCGATGCGCTCGCGGACGCACCCACAGTCGGTTCACCTAGTGCAACACGCCGTCCGCTCGCCGCTGCCTTCGACGACCGAATCCGCGCGCACGCCCAACGATCCGATTGGGCGATTGGGCGATCGCGCGCCGGCGTCCGCGTCGATCATGTCATTGCGCGCGCCAATCGCGGTGGGCCAGGTGCGCCGGTTGCGGCGGCGACTGCCGCTCGTGCTCGGCCATGCGCTCGGCCAGCCATTGGAACCATTCCCAGACGGTGGCGCGATCCATCGTCACGCGATCTTCGGCGACGAAGCGCTGCAGCTTGCGCCACGAGATCAAGATCGCGCCGCTGAAGAAGTCGTCCATGAGATCGATCGTCATTTCGCGGCGAAAGACGAGCACGCCGAGGCTCTCCCACGTGAGGCCAATCTGAAAGACCTCGTCTTCGCCGTCGGGGCCGAGCAGCTCGCGGATCTGCTGCGCCGTGGCGCCGTCGGGCAGCGAGTTGATGCGACGCAGGCCGCGCGTGAAGGACGCGCTCTGGAACGAACGCACCAGCTCGAGCATGGCGTCGCGGCGGCGTTGGCGGCGATAGTCGCGGATTTGCGCGGCGGCGAACAGGACGCCCGCGGTCACGGCGACGGCGTTGACGAGGTTGGCGAAGCTGGCGAAGTCCATGCGTCCGATGGGAACCCGGCGCGCGACCGCCCGCAAGCGCGACGAGCAATGATGATGATCGTCATCGAAGTCCATTGGCTTAACATCGTCGCCGTGACAGTCATCTTTTGCTGCGATCCGATCACGCCGTCGCGCGTCGATGAAGCGTTCGAGCGCGAGGCAACGGCCGCGCGCTCGGTCGGGCTCGCCTATGCGCTCATCGATTACGAGCGGCTCGTCGCCGGTGACGCCGACGATGCCGTGCGTCGCGTCGCCGCGTCGGCTGACGGCGTCGCCGTCTATCGCGGCTGGATGTTGACCGTCGTGCAATACGCGGCGCTGTTCGCGGCGTTGCGTCAGCGTGGCGTGCAGCTCGTGAACGATCCGGCGCAATATCAGTACGCGCACTGGTTTCCCGAGAGCTATCCCGCGCTCGCCGCGGTGACGCCGCAGTCGATCTGCATTCCGTCGGACGAGCTCGACTGGACGCGCTTGCCCGAGCGCTTGTCGCCGTTCGGCGCGCAGCCGCTGGTCGTCAAAGACTGGGTCAAGTCGCGCAAGCACGAATGGGACGAGGCCTGCTTCATTCCGTCGGCGCGCGATGGCGCGGCGGTCGAGCGCGTGGCGCGGCGGTTCGTCGCGCTGCAGGGCGCGGATTTGGTGGGCGGTCTCGTGTTTCGCGCCTTCGAGTCGTTCGCGCCGCTCGGCCGGCACGCCCAGAGCGGGATGCCGGTCACCAAAGAGCTGCGCCTCTTCTTCCTCGACGGTGCGCTGCTGTTTTCGGCGCACTATTGGGACGATCAGGATTATGGCGCGCTCGCCGCGCCCCCGGCGTTCGCGGCGCTGGCGCGGCAGCTGCGCAGCCGCTTCTTCACGCTCGATGTCGCGCTGCGCGCGGACGGCGTGTGGCGCGTCGTCGAGATGGGCGACGGCCAAGTGTCGGGGCTGCCGGAGAACGCCGCGGCGGAGGCGTTTTACGGCGCGCTCGCCTGCCATTTCGCGGCGTGACCGCGGCCGATCGGCACCGCGAGCCCACGACGGCGAGGGCGTGGTGACGCTGAGGCTCCTGCCGGCAAGACGCTGACGATGGATTATCACGACCAGTCGCAGGTGACGACCGGCGAGCGGCAATACGCGTGCACGCGCTGACGCCCCTGTCAGCGCGCGTCGTCAGCCGCCGATAGCGCCCTCAAGAACGACGGGAAGCGGCCGAACCAGCCAGCACCACCGATGCGCGCCTGGCTGCAAATGACGATGGCTCTAGGGTTTGTGCTCGGCTCGGCGCTCGCGCATGCAAACCCGCGGGCGCCGCAGCTGTGGCTGTACAACGTACACACGCATCAGGAGCTGCAGAGCAACCCGTACGCCTACAACGGCGTGCTCGATTGGAACGCCTGGGCTGAGCTGAACCGCTTTTTTCGCAGCTGGCGCACGCACGAAGCGCATCCGATGGCGCCACGGCTGCTCGAGCTGCTGGTGAAGATTCAAGCGACGTATGGCGGTCGGCGCGTCGAGATCGTGAGCGGCTTTCGCAGCCCGGGCGAGCGCGACAGCTTGTCGCAGTCCAACCACTTCGAAGGCGACGCCGTCGACATTCGCATCCCCGGCGTCAGCAATCGCGAGCTGTTCGAGCTCTGCCGCCGCCTGCCCGACGTCGGCTGCGGGCTGTATCCGAACGGCGCCCACGTCCACGTCGACGTCCGTTCACGCTCGGCCATCTGGGTCGACTTGAGCGGCTACGGCGACGGCGCGCGCTATGTCGCCGATCCCGAGGCGTGGCTGCGCGGCCATCCCGACGCCGCGAGCGCGGTCGTGCGGACCATGGCGACGACGTCCGCGTCGTCGCGCCACGCGCGCCGGCCGCGCCGTCGCTGACGCGTCCAGTCGAACGCCTTCGTTCAATGATGATGGCCGTCATCGTCGCTTCGTGGAAGGCCGCGAGCCCGCCGTGAGGCCGTGAAATGCGTAGGAGTTTGGCGGGCGAGGACGGGCGGCCGTGACGTGGCGCACCGGCCGTCGCTTTGCCGGACAGGCGTACCGATTCGTGACAGTCGGGCGCGCCGCCGCGAGCGCCAAGTCGGCGGCGTGACGCGCGCTGACGTCGGCATCGTCTCTGCACTGCTCGGCGTCAAACGAACCGAAAGGATCCGCCGATGCGCGCTCTCCTCATGCCGTTGCTGGCCGCTTTCGTGCTCTCCGGTTGCGCCACCACGATCAACGTCGCCGAGTCGGACCCGCGGCCCAACACGCCGTTTACGACGGTCGCGCCACAGTCGCTCGCGCTCATCCTCGACCCGAGCATCCTCGACGCGCAGACGGTGCAGGGCGATCGGGCCTACGACACGACGCTGACGGCCTGGCGGCGCACGCTCATCAATGGCTACCGCAACGGCCTCGGCGTCTACTTCAGCCCGGTTCAGCCGGGACAGCCGGCCGACCTGGCGCTCGACATCGTGAAGGCCGATGTCGCCTGGACGCCGCGCGGCTCGCGACTGACGGTGCAGATCACGTACAAGGCGCAGCTCATCGATCGCAATGGCAAGACGGTGGCGGTGGCGGCGAACACGGTCACGGCCAAGCACGCGCTGACGAGCGACGACGGCGCCGAGGCGGACTGCGTGAATTCCGCTGTCGAGAGCCTGTACGAGGACCTCGCCAACACGCTCGTGCGCCCGGCCGTGCCCGCGAACGGCACGCAAGGCTGATCCCCCAATACTGAAGTGACTGCTTCAGCGTTGCCGCGCTCAGTCGGCCGCTGATGACAGGGCGCGCTTGTCGTCGAGCTCGACGCGCGTGCGCGACTGCAGCCAGGCGCGCAGCTGCCTGGGGTCGTGCGAGGCCGGCGCCGCCGGCTCGACGCGCCACTCGCGCACCATGCCGTCGGCGTCGCTGGCGATGATGCGCTGGCCGTCGGGCGTGAACTGGATGGCGACGAGCGCGCCGTCGAGCGGCTCGACCTGCAGGAGCGCGCGCGTCGCGCCGTCCCACAGCCGCAGCGTGCGGTCGACGCCGCCGCCGGCCACGCGCGTGCCGTCGTCGGAGAAGCCGAAGCCGTGGATCATCGTCGGCGGCGTCGTGAACGGCTCCAGCCGCTCGTGCTCGAAGTCGAAGAAGTGCAGACCGTCGGTCAGATCCATCAGCGCCAAGCGCCCGCCGTCACGATCGTGCGCGACGATGATCGCCTGCTTCGCCAGCTGCCCGACCACTTTGGACACGCCCGTCGCCGCATCCCAGACGCGCAGCGTGCCGTCGTATTCGATGGTCGCGACTCGCTTTTTGTCGACGGAGATGCCGTGTTGCCGCACGAGCGCCGTGGCGCCCGTCCACGTCGCCACCTGCTTACCCTGGAAGTCGAGCAGGCGCAGCGCGAAGCTCTTGTCGTCCTGGGTGACGATCTTCGTGCAGTCGGGCGTAAAGAACGCGTAGATCGAGCTCGTGTGCTCGGCGAGGACGCGCAGGCTGGCGTCGCCGCGGTCATACAGTCGCAGCTTGTGATCGCCGCCGACGATGAGTACCTCTCGATCGTCGCAGGAGAACGCCTTGGCCCACAAGCGCACGCCCGGCTCGGCGATGTCGCGTTTGGAGCCGTCGCGCAAGTCGACGAGGCCGACGATGTTGTCCTGCCCGTTGGTGGCGATGAGGTTGCGATCGTGCGAGACGACGGTCATCATGCTGCCGCCGACGTGGTGCGCGAGCGTCTTGACGCTGCCGTCGGTGGGATCGAGCAGCGTGACGGCGCCGTGCGTGGAATCGGTGACGACGACGCGGTGCTCGTCGAGGACCCGCAGGCCGCTCAGCGTGCCGGGCGACGGCGACCAGGCGCCGATGGGCGGCGTCGGCAGCGTCCACAAGCGCAAGCTGCAGTCGGTGGCGCTGGAGACGAGCGACTGACTGTCGGGGCTGAAGGCGAGCGTCGCCATGGCGCCGCGATGGCCGCGCAAGCGGATGCTGTTGCCGAGCGTCAAGTCCCACAAGCGGATGACGCCGCCCGTCGTGCCGGCGGCGACGCGGCGACCATCGGGCGAGACGGCGACGGCGGCGATGCCGCGCTCGTCGCCGACCAGCTCGCGGACGGTGCCGCGCTGCCAGTCCCAGATGCGCAGCGTGCGATCGTTGCCGCCGAGCGCGATCTGCTTGCCGTCGGGTAAGAAGCGCGCGTCCTGGATGTCGGCGACGTTGCCGGGCGGGCGCACGATCGTCTGGCCGTCGCGCGTGCGGACTTCGACGTGCGCGCCGAAGACGACGACGTGGCCTTCGTCGGGCGAGACGGCGGCGCCGTTGGCGTGCCAGCCGACCGACCACGAGAGGCAATGATGATCGGCGACATTGCAGACGTCGGCATTGCCCTTTTGGTCGACCGCCAAGAGCTGCTTGCCGCCGTCGAGATACTGCAAGGTCGGCGTCTCGTTGGCGCGCGCGACCAGCTGCTGCGACTGACCGTCGAACGTCACGGTGCGCACGCCCTTGCCGCGCTCGGCGATGGCGAAGCCCGAGCCGTCGGCGGCGACCGCGACCGGCGCCGACAGCTCGCCCGTCGGCACGGCGTGGTGCGTGCCGCTGTCGAGATCCCACCATTCGACGGCCTGCTTCTCGATGAGATAGCTGAGCGCGAACAGCTTCTTGCCGTCGGGTGACCAGCGCGTTCCCCAGGCGTGCACGTGATCGAGCGCGAAGCTGCGCACGAGCTTGCCCGTCGCCGTGTCGCGGACCTCGACGCGGTTGGCGGCGCCTTCGAGCGGCACCGCCAGCTGGCGGCCGTCGGGCGAGAAGCTCGGGAACGGCACTTCGTCGGGCGACTGAAAGACATAGCGCGCCGCGCCGTCGCTCGTGGCTTTGAGCGCCACGTCGCGCACCTCTTCCCAGCTCGGGCCGTCGAGCGGATATTGCTTGAGCCAGGCCAGCGTCGCCGTCGGGTCGCGATCGAGCGTGGCGCGCGCGCCGGCGATGATCATTTCGTTGCTGCGCGCCTGCGAGATGTCGCGCTCGCGCAAGACGCGTCGCACCGAGAGGAAGCCGACCGCGCCCAGCGCCAGCGCGAACGCGGCCGACAGCGTCACCGGCAGCCGATGGCGCGCCATCCAGCGGCCGAACAGCTCGCCGAAGGAATAGTGGCGCACGCCGACGAGCTGACCCGACTGATACCGCTTGAGATCGTGCGCCAGCGCGCCGGCGTCGGCGTAACGATCGGCCGGCGCGCGCGCCATCGCCTTGGCGACGATGGCCAGAAGATCGGGCGGCACGCCCGGCTGCACGCGATCGAGCGGCGGCGCCGCGCCCGCGCGCACGGCGGCCAAGACGTCGCTCACCTGCGCGCCCGAGTACGGCAGACGGCCGGCCAAGAGCGTGTACAGCATGGCGCCCAAGGCGTAGACGTCGGCGCGCTCGTCGACGGGCACGCACATCGCCTGCTCGGGCGCCATGAACGACGGCGTGCCGAGCACCGCGCCCAGCGCCGTCTGATCCGAGCGGGCGTTCGGCGCGTCGGCGGAGCCCGGCGACGCGTCCTCGGCTTCGTCGGGCGCGCCGTCGGCGAGCGCCTTGCCGAGGCCCCAATCGACGACCATGGTCTCGCCGAACTCACCGACGAGGATGTTGCTCGGCTTCAGATCGCGATGAATGACCCGCTTCGAGTGCGCGTAGGCGATGGCTTCGGCGACGGCGATGACGTGCGGCAACAGCGCCATGCGCCGCTCGAGCGTGCCCGCCTCCGCGATCAGCTGCGACAAGGGCCGGCCCGAGATGAACTTCATGGCGTAGAACGGCTGTCCGTTCGGCCACGTCCCCGCTTCGTACACGGGCACGATCGACGGATGCTGCAAGCGCGCCGTCAGCGTCGCCTCGCGCGCGAAGCGCCGCGCCGCCGCCGGGCTCTCGCTGATGAGCTCCTTGAGCGCGACCGGCCGGCCGAGTCGCAGATCCTCGGCCCACAAGATGCGCCCGATGCCACCGCGCGCGTGCTCGCCGTGCACGCGATAGGCGGTCGTGCCCATGATCGGCAGCGGCGCCGCCGCCGACAGACCGGGCGCGATCGTCCAATTACCGAGCGGCGTCGCCAGCGACTGCGTGGCGTGCGAGCGTTCGGCGCAGCTCGAGCAGCTCGAGATGTGATCGCGCAGCTCGAGCTGCTCGGACCCGCTCAGCCGCCCCAGTTGATGCGCCACCAACACTTCCTGATCGGGACATTCCACGGCGCACATTACTCCAGAGCTTGCGGGTCATTCGTGCCGAAGCCTTCGCCGCTGCTGCCTATTTCCGCGCATACGCAACCAGCGGCGACCACGGGCGCGGGCCCGGGATGATCCGTTCAACGTATTGACGAGGTGTCGCTTCATTTGTCGCATGACGATTCGCACAGCCGGCCGATCGGAAACGTGGCGTGGACAGTCGAGGCGCTGTCTCATCGCAGATACACACGACATGCGTTTCTGATTTCGGCGACTTAGGCGGTGCGTCCGCTGGATCCGTTCTCGCAGAGCTGCCCTGACGCGAATCGTCAATCGACCGGCGACGTCGCGCTCACCCAAGGGGGCAACAATGGCCCGCACGTCGTGCTCGATTTTGTTTTGTGTCACTTATCTCGGGGCCGCGCTCGGCGCCGCCGGTTGTGTCGGAGGCTCCGTCGGTGGCGAAGGCTCGGGCGATCCCAGCTCGGTGACGTCGGGCGGCGCCATCGTCCGCAACGGCAGCGCCAAATGCCTCGACGCGGCCGCCGCCGGCACCGGCAACGGCACGAAGATTCAGCAGTACACCTGCAACGGCACCGGCGCGCAGGACTTCCTGCTCACGGCGGTGACCGGCGGCGTCAAGATCGTCAACACCAACAGCGGCCGTTGCGTCGACATCAGCGCCGCCAGCACCGCCAACGGCGCTGCCATCCAGCTCTACGACTGCAACGGCACCGTCGCGCAAGTCTGGGTGGCCGAGGATCAAGGCAACGGCTATGCGCAGCTGCGCAACCCCAACAGCAACAAGTGCCTCGACGTGGCCTCGGCGAGCAGCGCGGATGGCGCGACGGTGCAGCTGTATACGTGCAACGGCACGTCGGCGCAGCAGTGGAAGGTGAGCGCGGCGGCCAGCGGCGGCTCGGCCGGCGGCGGCGGCTCGGCCGGTGGCGGCGGCTCGGCCGGCGGCGGCGGCTCGGGCACGTCGGCGACGCGCGTCGCGACCATCAAAACCCTAGTCGCGCACACGTATGTCGGCGCGACCAACGGCGGCGGCTCGACGATGTACGCCGATCGTTATGCGCCACAAGGCTGGGAGACGTTCCAGCTCATCGACCACAACGGCGGCGCGCTCACCGACGGCGACAGCGTCAGCTTGCAGGTCAGCGGCGGGCAATATGTCTCGGCCAGCGGCGGCGCCACCAACGCCGCGGCGACGACGGCGGGCGCGACCGAGACGTTCACGATCGGCCTCGTCACCAAGGCGGACGGCACGACGGCCAAGACGATCGTCGACGGCGATTCGTTCTCGCTGCAGGACTCGACGGGCACGTTCATCTCGGCGACCAACGGCGGCGGCTCGACGCTCGTCTCCAGCGCCGCCAAGGTCTCGACCTACGAGACGTTCCAGATCGGGCCCGCTACCGGCCTGGCCACGACCGAGTCGCTCGCCGGCTGGACGCTCAGCTGGTCCGACGAGTTCAACGGCGCCGCCGGCGCCGTCGACGGCACGAAGTGGACCGCCGAGGTCGACGGATCGCCGGCCAACGACGAGCTCGAATACTACACGTCGCGCCAGACCAACGTCGCCGTCGACGGCAACGGCGCGCTCGAGATCGTCGCCCGCGCCGAAGCCTACGGCGGTCGCAGCTACACGTCGGGCCGAATCAATACGGCAGCACACTTTACACAAGCGTACGGCCGCTTCGAGGCGCGCGTGTGGATGCCGACCGGCAAGGGCATCTGGCCCGCGTTCTGGGTGCTCGGCGACAACATCGGCTCGGTCAGCTGGCCGCAATGCGGTGAGCTCGACATCATGGAAACGATCGGCACCGACATGGACCACAACCACGGCAGCATGCACGGCCCCGGCTATTCCGGCGGCCAAGACATCACCGGCGAGTGGACCTATCCCGGCACGACGCTCGCCGACGGCTACCACAACTACGCGCTCGAGTGGTCGCCCAACCTCGTCAAGTTCTTCGTCGACGGCAACCTGTACGAGACGATCACGCCCGCCAACATTCCCGCGGGCGACACCTGGGTTTATGACCATCCGTTCTTCATCATCTTGAACGTCGCCGTCGGCGGCGATTGGCCGGGCGCGCCCGACGCCACCACCGTCTTCCCGCAGACGATGAAGGTCGACTACGTCCGCGTCTACACCAAGAGCTGATTCCCGCGCGATTCCACTCGACCGCGCATCGGATTAAGATCCTCCGATGCGCGGCTTCGTCACCCTCCTCTGCCTCGTCATCGGGCTGACCGCTTCGTCGTCGCCGTCTTTCGCGGCGCAGGCAAAGCCGCCGCAAACCATCGACGAGCTGCGCGCGCGCATCGCCACCGTGCTCGCGCGCAACGGCGTCGCCGGCGCGGGCTTGGCGTTGGTGAGGCACGATCGCCTCGTGTGGTCGGGCGGCGTCGGCTTCGCCGATCGCGCAAGTAAACAGCCGGTTACTTCCGAGACGCTGTTCCGCGTGGGATCGATCACCAAGAGCTTCGTGGCGCTGGCGCTCTTGAAGCTGGCCGAGCAGGGGCGCATCGACCTGAAGGCGCGCGTGGCCGATTTGGCGCCGGAGCTGGCGATCGCCAATCGTTGGCAGCGCGAGTCGCCGATCACGGTGGCGCACCTGCTCGAGCACACGGCCGGCTTCGACGACATGCACTTCAACGAGACCTACGCGCCCTTGACCGTCGAGAATATGCCGCTGGCCGAGATCTTGGCGCGCAATCCGCGATCGCGGGTGGCGCGTTGGCGGCCGGGGTCGCGCTTTTCGTACGCCAATCCGGGCTATACCGTGGCCGCCTATCTGATCGAGAAGGCCAGCGGCCGCCCGTGGACCGATTACGTGCGCGATGAGCTGCTCCTGCCGCTCGGCATGCGCTCGGCCGCGCTGCGCTGGTCGCCCGAGGTCGACGCGCGCCTGGCGCGCGGCTACGGCGAGGGCCCGGACGCGCTGCCCTATCGCGCCATCTATCACTTCCCGGCGGGCAACTTGATGGCGTCGCCGCGCGAGCTGGCGGCGTTGGTGCAGCTCGAGCTGGCGCGCGGTCGCGCCGGCGGTCGGCAGCTGGTGACTGCGGCGAGCATGGGGCGCATGGAGCGCAGCGAGACCAACGCCGTCCGCGGCCTCGACAGCGACTACGGCCTCGGCAACTACGGCGAGACGTGGCAAAAGGTGCGGCTGCGCGGCCATTCGGGCGGCATCGACGGCTTCATCTCCGGCGCGTATTACGCGCCCGCCGAGGACTTCGGCTTCGTCGTGCTCCTGAACTCGACGGGCCGGCACGTGTTCGAGGCGATGATGGAGACGCGCGCGCTCATCATCGACTACCTGCTCGCGGGACGAACGCCGGCCCCGCCGCCGCCGGCCGTGCGCGTCGACGAGCGCACGCTGGCGCCGTGGGTCGGCGACTATCGGCTGGCCAATCCGCGCCATCAGCTGTTCGCGTTCCTGGAGCGGCTGCTGCCGGGGGTGCGGCTGCAGCTGGTCGGCGGTCGTTTGCAGCTGGTCGAGCGCGGCGGCAAACGGCGTACGATGGAGCTCTTGCCGCTCGGCGACGGCCGCTTCCGCATGCCGACGTTCTCGGGCAGCCACATCGCGTTCACGCACGACGAGGCCGGCCGCCCGGTGCTCGTCGACGGCGGGTTCTATCTCGTCGCCGAGCCGAGCTGGATTGGGCCGGCGTTGGCGTATGGGTCGCGCGCGGTCTTGTGGCTGCTCGTGAGCGTGCTGGCGTTGCCGCTGGCGGCGCTGTTGTTCGCGCGCCGCTCGGCCGCGATCGGCGCCGGCGCGCCGCTCATGACTCTCGTCAGCTTCGTCGCGACGCCGTGGCTGTTCCTCGCCGCCGCGCAGCAGAATGCGCTCGGCGAGCGCAACGCGCTGACCATCGGCGTCTGCGTGGGCACGATCGGCTTCGCGCTGTCGTCGCTGGTGACGCTGTGGCAGGCGCTGCGCGGGCTCGGCCAGCCGTTGCCGATCGTGCTCAAGCTGCATCG
The DNA here is from genome assembly GCA_963785725.1 of uncultured delta proteobacterium. Classification (GTDB taxonomy): domain Bacteria; phylum Myxococcota_A; class Polyangia; order Palsa-1104; family Palsa-1104; genus JAQBQH01. The sequence goes on from CAWAWS010000026.1 coordinate 256,828, forward strand.
TGTGCTCATCGGCCTGGCGGCGACGGCGACGACGATCTTCTTCGCCTATTATGGCGTCATCGGCGTGCGCACGTGGAGCTACTGAGCCGCAGCGACGCGCGCCGGCGTCAGGCCGGCGGTCGGCCGAGGCGCGGCAGCAGCGCCGGGACGCGGCGGATGTGCTCGGCGTAGCCGGGCCGGCGTGCCAGCGAGCGGCGATCGATGAGCGGAATGCTGATGGTGACGAACATGGTGGTGATCCACACGGGGCCGACGAGCGTCCACCACCAGGCGTGCAGGTCGCCGGCGAGGCCGAAGAGGAATAGGCCCCACCAGAACGAGACCTCGCCGAGATAGTTGGGGTGACGACAGCGCGCCCACAACCCGACGTGCATGATCTGGCCGGGCTCGTGGCCTGGCCGCTGGCGGAAGGCGCGCAGCTGCGCGTCGGCGGTCGCTTCGAGGACGATGGCGCCGGCGGTGACGGCCGCGGCGACGGCGTCGAGCCAGCCGAGCGGCGCCGGCGACAGCAGCGCCGGCCACAGCGCCAGCATGCCGAGGAAGACGGTGACCGTCGGCATGAGGTGCAAGCCGAGGAAGCTGACGAGCCAGTAGGCGCGGCCGGTCTTCCGGCGATAGTCGAGGTAGCGCCAGTCTTCGTGGGCGAAGCCGGTCCAGCCGCGCGCCCAATTCCACGTCAAGCGCACGCCCCACGCGGCGACGAGCGCGACGACGAGCGCGCGGCGCGGCGTCCAGCCGCCGGCCGCGACGTCGCCGGCGAGCCAGGCGGCGATGGGAATGGGCGCGACGCTCCAGTAGGCGTCGTAGAAGCTCGAGTTGTTGGTGAGCACGCTGAAACCGAAGATGACGACGGTGGCGACGAGATCGGCGACGGCGGCGCGCTGCCACGACGGCGCGTTCGGCCACGCCCACAGGACGCCGGCGGCGGCGGCGAGCGCGACGACGTAGCCGATGGCGATGAGCGCGAGCCCGGCGGCGCGTGACGACGGGATGAAGCTGCGGCCGGGCGCGTCGTTGCCGGCGGGCGTCTCGCTCATGGCGGCAGCATAGCCGACGGCGTTTGGCGCGCGGCTACTTCTTGTGCGCCCACGCGCGTCCTACGCGCGCTCTTGCGCTATTCGTAGCGCAGGCCGTCGACGGGCTTGAGCCGCGCCGCTTGCAGCGCCGGCACCAGCGTCGCCAAGAAGCAGATGACGAGCGTGATCGCGACCGTGAGCGCCACTTCGTCCGGGTTCACCTTCACCGGCAGCGAGTCGATCAGATAGACGTGCGGATCGAGCTGATAATGATAGCGCCGCAGCACCAGCACCGTCGCTGCGCCGACGGCGAGGCCGAACAGGATGCCGAGCCCGCCCATGACGAAGCCGGCCGCCTGAAACACGCGCGCCACGCCCGCCGAGCGCATGCCCATCGACTTCAAGATCGCGATCTCCTTGGTCTTGCCGGTCACGAGCAGCGTCATGGCCGCGATGATGTTGAAGGCGGCGACGAGCACGATGAGCGTCAAGATCACGGTGATGACGACCTTTTGCATCTTCAGCACCGTGAACATGTTGTGGTTGAGCGTCTCCCAGTCGACGACGTGATAGGGCGGGCCGCCGAGCTGGTCGTAGAGCGACTTGGCCAGCGGCGCCGCTTTGTCGACGTCGTCGAGCTTGAGCTCCACGCCGGTGACGTGATCGCCGCTGCCGCTGTACTCCTGCGCGTCGGGGACGCTGATGTAGACGAGCTTGGAGTCGTACTCTTGAAAGCCGGTGTAGAAGATGCCGCCCAAGCGGAACTCGCGCGACGCCAGGCTGGACGCGCCCGGATCGAGGTCGGTCTTGGGCGACACGAGGCGCAGGCGATCGCCGACCTTGACGTGCAGCTTCTTGGCCAGCTCTTTGCCGACGAGCAGACCCGGCAGCGGCTGGCCGCCGTCGTTGGCCGGCGCGCGCGTCGCCAATGACTCGACGCGGCCGGCCGTGATCGTCGAGGCCACGTCGAGCACGTTGAGCGACAGCACCGGATCGATGCCCTGCACGGTGACGCCGAACGACTTGTCGGTCGCGGCCAGCGCGTCGAAGTAGATGAACGGCGCCGCGGCGATCACGTGCGGCTGCCGCAGCGACTTCTGCATGACCTGGTGGTACTCGGTCGAGTCCATGCCGTAGCGCATGACGATGATGTGCGCGTTGGCACCCAGCACCTTTTGCTTGAACGCCTGCTGAAAACCCGAGGTCACCGCGAGCACGACCATGAGCGCCTGCACGCCGATGGTCACGCCCACGATCGACACCGTCGTAAAGCCCGAGAAAAAGTTGAGCAAGAGCGCGTAGAGGAAGCCGAGCAGCGTCGGGACGGCGAGCGCGGTGCCGAGCGTCTGCAATTGCGCGTGCGCGAAGAGCGCCAGCGCGTGCGCGATCAGCGTGGCGAGCAGGAGCCAGGCGGTCATCGTGCGCACGGCCGTCGAGTGACGGCGACGATAGAGATAACGCCAGGCGATGAACGGCTCGTAACGATCACGCAGCGACACAGCCGATGTCTAGCACAGCTGCCGTCGCCGGCTCGTGCGTTGCGCGACCAGCGGCGATTACAGCGGCAGCCCGAGGTTACGCGCGAAGAAGGCGAGCACGTCGGTCTGCTGCTCGATCTCCTGCGCGATCGTCGAGCCGCCGCCGTGGCCGGACTCTGTCTCGACGCGCAGCAGGATCCGGCCCGGCCCGCGCTGCGCCGCCTGCAGCGCCGCGGCGAACTTGTACGAATGCAGCGGCGCCACGCGCACGTCGTGATCGGAGGTGATGACGAAGATGGCGGGATAGCGCGTGGCGCGGACATTGTGCAGCGGCGACAGCTTGAACAGCGCGGCGAACTCGGTGGCATCGTCGGGCGAGCCGAGGTCGGTCTGCCAGCCGGCGCCTTGGCCGAACAGCTGGAAGCGCAAGAGGTCGAGCACGCCGGCGATGGGCACGGTGGCGCCGAAGAGGTCGGGCCGCTCGACGGTGACGGCGCCGACGAGCATGCCGCCGCCCGACGTTCCGACGGCGCCGAGGTGCGCGGGCGACGTGTACTTGTTGGCGATGAGCCACTCGCCGGCGCCGATGAAGTCGTCGAAGCCGGTCTGGCGGTGGGTGGTCATGGACGCGCGATGCCAGGCCTCGCCGTATTCGCCGCCGCCGCGGATGTTGACGAGCACCGACACGCCGCCGCGCTCGAGCCACGGGATCATGGTCGGAATCGAAGTACGGCAAGCTGGGCACGCCGCCGAAGCCGTACGCGGTGATGACGGTCGGATGGCTGCCGTCGAGCACGAGCCCCTTCTTGGCGGTGACGAACATGGGGACTTGGGTGCCGTCTTTGCTGGCGAAGAAGATCTGCTTGGTCTCGAAGGCGCCGGCGTCGAAGGCGACGGTCGGCGTCTTCCACGGCCGGCTGGTGCCGTCGGCGAGGTCGTAGCGGTAGATGCTGCCGGGAACGGTGAAGCTGGTGAAGTAATAGAACGCCTCGCAATCGCCGGGGCTGCCGTGGAAGCCGTAGGCGCTGCCGAGGCCGGGCAGCGTGACGTCGCGCAGCTTCTTGCCGCGCAAGTCGTAGGCGGTGACGGCGCTGTGCGCGTCCTGCATCGTCGTGACGAAGAGCTGCTTGCCGGTGACGTGCGCGTCATCGATGGCGTTCTTGCCCTCGGGGATGATCGTCTTCCAGCGTTCGCGCGCCGGTGTGCGCAGGTCGATGCCGATGATGCGTTTGTTGGCGGCGCCGTCGGTGGTCTTGAAGAAGAAGAGCGGTCCGTCGTGGCCGGCGAAGAGGTATTCGGCGCGGTATTCGTCGATGAGCATGACCGGCTTGGCGCCCGGCTTTTGCAGGTCGAGATAGGCGATCTGCTCTTGCCCGCGATCGCCCACTTGCCCGTCGCCGATGGTGATGACGAGGTAGCGGCCGTCGCGCGTCACCTCGAGGTCGTATTGCCAGGTCGGATGATCGGCGCGCGCGAAGACCACGACGTCGTCGGCGACGGGCGTGCCGAGCTTGTGAAAGTAGACCTTGCAGTCGTGATCGGTCTCGACCAGCTCTTTGCCCGGCGGCGGCGCGGGAAAGCGGCTGTAATAGAGGCCCTTGCCGTCGTGGGTGAAGGCGGGCGCGTAATATTTGATGTTGGCGAGCTCGTCGGGCAGCTCCTTGCCGCTCACGACATCGCGGATGTGCCACTTCTGCCAGTCGCCGCCGCCGATCGACAGGCCGTAGGCGAAGCGCGCGCCGTCTTCGCTGATGGCGAGGCCGGCGAAGGCGAGGCTGCCGTCGGTGGAGATGAGGTTGGGGTCGAACAGCGTCGTGGCGGCGCCGTCGACGGAGCTGGCGGTGGAGATGACGGGCTGGTTGCGCTTGCCGTCGCGGTAGCTCCAGAAGTAGCGGCTGCCGCGATGGATGGGCGTGCCGAAGGCTTCGTAGCGCACGACCTGGCCGATGCGCGTGCGCAGGCTGTCGCGCCCGGGGATTTGCGCGAGGTAGGCGTCGGTCTGGTGGTTTTCGGCGGTGAGCCAGCTGCGCGTCTCGGGCGAGTCCATCTCCTCGAGCCAGCGGTACGGGTCGGCGACCGCGGCGCCGTGATGGGTCTCGATGAGGTCGCCGCGACGCGCGGGCGGATAGGCGAAGGCGGCGGCAGGCGCGCTCGAGGAGGCGGCGGTCGCGGTCGCGGGCGCCGCGGCGCTGGCTGCGGCGACGGTGGCGGGCGTGGAGGTCGGCTTCGCGGTGGGCGTGGAACAGCCGAGAATAAGGGCGGCGGCCAAGGGGGCGAATGGGCGCATGAGCGGCAGTATAGGAGAAAACGCAAATGCCGCCGGCAGCGTCGTCACGATCGGCCCGACCGCGGGCGCGACGCGTGCGGTACTCGGCGCGTGTCGGCGCGTGACCCCGTTCGTGGCGCTCGGCGCGTGGTCGGCGCGTGCGCGGGCGGTCGTTCGGGCTCGCCGTCGGCTACGTTTGCGGTGCGCGGCGGGTGCTCGTCGCCGATGACACCTGCGCCAGTGCGTCGACCAGCGTCTGTGCCGGGTTCGCGGGTCGCTCGACCGCGCGCCAGGCGATGTAGCCGTCGGGCCGCACGAGCGACGCGCCGCCCGCGCCGAGCCCGAACGCGGCGCGGAATGCCGCCTCGTCGTCGATCCGCACGTCGGCGCCGATGCGCACGCACGCCACCGCCACGCCGAGCTGCGCGCTTGCGGCCGTCGCCGCCGCGCGCCACGCCTCGTCGTCGGCCACCAACACCCACGCGCGCTGATACAGATCGAGCGACGACCGCCGCGCGCCGCCGTCGTCGACCGCCGACAGCCACACATGCGGCGCGCGCGTGCCCGGCTGACCCGCCCACTCTTCCGGCCGCGCCGCCGCCGGCAACGAAGCGGCCGCACCCAGCACCGCCGTCGAGCGATAGAGCTGCCCGAGCTCCATCGCCACGTCGTCGAGCACGGCGACGGCCGGCGCCGCTCCGCCCGCGTGCTGGCGATAGTCGGGGCGCGCGAAGATTTGGTCGTGGCGCAGCCACGCGATCGGCCGGCGCTCGGCGTCGTACGTCTCGATGAGCTGCGGCGTCGACCGGCCGGCGAGCACGGCGGCCAGCTTCCACGCCAGGTTGTGCGCGTCTTCGATGCCGGTGTTGGCGCCGTAGCCGCCGCGGCTCGGCGGCAGCGTGTGCGCCGCGTCGCCGGCGAGCAGCACGCGTCCCGACTGGAACCGATCGGCGATGAAGGCGCTGATCTCCCAGCGACCGGTGACGATGATCTCGATCGGCAGGTCGGAGCGGCCGATCGCTTTGATGATGGCCGTACGCAAAGCGGCTTCGTCGCGCTCGTCGTCGTCGGGCAAGATGAGGAGCCAGCGACCGTCGTGATAGGTCGTCAGAAAGGCGCCGAAGCCCGGCTGCTCGATCGAGAACTGCGTCACGCCCGAGCGCAGATATTCGTCGAGCGGCGCGCGGAACATGACGCTGCGCACGGTGCGGATGTGGCCGCGCCCTGCCCGTCCGATGCCGAGCGCGGCGCGAATCGGGCTTCTGTGGCCGTCGGCGGCGACGACGTAGGCCGCGCGCAGCGTGTATTCGCGCCCGTCGGGGCCGCGTAAGCAGGCGGTCACGCCGTCGCCGTCCGCTTCGAAGCGCGTCAGCTCCGTCGACAGCCGCACGTCGGCGCCGAGCGCGATGGCCCGCGCGCGCAAGATCGGCTCCAGCCGATCCTGCGCCGTCGCCGCGCCGGTGCACGGTGAATAGGCGCTCGCCGCCGGCTTGGACGGATGCTCCGGCGTCCACGGCTCTTCGTCGTGCCACTGTCCGGCCAAGCTCACGACGCGCACGCGCCGCAGCCGATAGTCCGCCGGCACCTCGGGAATCTGCGCGCCGATGCCGACCGCGCGGAACAGCTCCATCGTGCGCGGCGTGTAGCCGATGGCGCGCGGATGCGGCGAGCTGCCGGCATGACGCTCGACCAGCACCGTCGGCACGCCGCGCCAAGCCAAGAACATCGCGGCCGACAGCCCCACCAGTCCGCCGCCGACCACCAGCACCGGCGCCGTCGTGTCATACGCTGTATTGTCATCGATACGCTGTATCATCGAAATACACTGTATTGGTCGAGACGGTGATTGTCAACCCGCCGCCGTTCGGCACAGAGTCGAGCCCATGAGCGCATTGAAGAAGCCGCGCGCGGCCAAGGCCGCGCCGGCCGCGGTCGCGGCAGCCAAGGCCGCGGCGGCGACGAAATCCGCGACCGCCGCGACGCGGGCCGCGGGCAAGAGAAAATCTGCGACTGCCGCGACGAAGTCTGCGAGTGCCGCGACGAAGTCTGCCGCGGCGGATGCGGACGACGTCACGCCGACCGCGCGGCGGCGCGGGCGACCCGGCGACGGAGGCGGGCCTCGTCTGGGAGCGGCCGGAGCCGCTGAGCCGACCGGCGCCGGGACCGCTCAGCCGCGACCTCATCGTGCGCGCCGCCATCGCCATCGCCGACGAGGAGGGCCTGGCCTCGGTGTCGCTGCGAAAGGTCGGCAGCGCGCTCGACGCCGGGCCGATGCGGCTGTACGGCTATTTGTCGACGAAGGAGGAGCTGCTCGAGCTCATGGTCGACGCCGTCTACGGCGAGATGGCGGCGGCGGGCCCGATTCGCGGCGACTGGCGCAAGACGCTCAAGACGGTGGCGCAGCGCACCCGTCGGGCGGCGGCGCAACATCGTTGGCTCGTCGATCTATTGGGCGGCCGTCCGCACCTCGGCCCGCACGCCATGGCGCACATGGAGGCGTCGCTGGCGGCGCTCGGCCACAACCCCGGCTTCGAGGACATCGACGACGTCCTGCAGGCGCTCGGCACCGTGCAGGCGTACGTCATCGGCGCCATTCGCGGCGAGGCGAGCGAGCTGCGCGCCGCGTTCGAGAGCGGTCTCGACGAGACGGCGTGGCACCACGCGACGAGCCCCTACATCGAGCGGCTGATCGCGACCGGCCGCTTTCCGACGATCGCCAGAGTCGTTCGTGACGCGAAGCATCCGCCCTTCGACACCTTCTTCGACCGCGGCCTCGACTGCGTGCTCGACGGCATCGCCACCCGCATCTCTCGCTGATCGCCGCCGATCGGGCGACGGCAGACGGCACACCGGTCGCGCGCCGGCGGGGCTCGGCACCCGCGTCGCCTATGATGACGCTCGACCGCATTGCCTCGGACGCCACGCCGGACGTTCGAATCTGGACGTGATCTGACACACGCCCCGCGCAGGTTCTCGGCGTTTACGCGTCTGCCGGGCACGGTCCGCGCGTTGCATCTGCAGGCGGCATGTCCCGTTCGCCATCGCTTGCCCTGGTCGCGGCGTCCGCGTGGTTGGCCGTGGCCGCCGCCGGCTGCGGCACGCCCATCGACGGCGTCGACCACATGACGCCGCGTGCCGGCGGCGGCGTCACCATCATCGGCGACCACGCCGACTACGACGGCCTCGCCGAGCACGAGAACATCGCCTACGTGCGCATCGACCTCGACGACAGTGGTCAAGTGTCGAGCCGTGACGACATCAGCGAACAGACCGCCGACTCCTTCATGACGCCGGTCGCCCCACCGCTCTTCGCCGACGGCACGACGCTCGACGTCGTCCCGACGGTCGTCCCCGATCCCGAGTCGGAGCTGCCCGGCCCGCAGGTCGTGCGCGGCCTCGACGCGCACGGCAACGAGCTGTGGCGCACGGCGCTGCCAATCGAACGAATCGCGGCTCAGGTCGCGGACACGAGCGGCGCGCGCATCGTCGCTGGCACGCCCGTGCAAACGGTCCTCGAAAAGAGCTACCACTTCGGGATCATCGTGCTCGAGCTGACCGCCCAAGGCGCCATCGTCTGGCAGCGCGCGCTCCATTGATGATCGCCATCATCGTCGCGCTGCACCGACGCCGGTAGCCTATCGCGATGCGGCTACCGACGCTCGAAGACGACCATCGACCCGTCCGCTGGGTCAGGCCGTGACGGCGGCGGCGACGGCCAGCACGCCGAACAGCGCAATGACCACCTTCGGCTCCCAATATTCGATGAAGACGGAGCCGAACGCCAACCACGCCGCCGTCGCCGCCAACGTCACCGCGATCGCCGGCCACTGCCCGAGCAGCGGCAACGCCTGCCGCGCCACGATGAGCCCGATCACGCCGAACACGATCTGCCCCAGCGCGTAGGCGGTATTCATCCCGTAAAAGAGCGTCGTCGCCGGCCCCGGCGCGCGCTTGCCGCGCAGGTACTGCGACAGCACGTCGACGACGAAGTGCATCGTCCCGCCGAACGTCAACCAACCGTACGCCGCGTACACCAGACCCTTATGCATCGTGCTGATTCATCCTTGCGCACCAACATAGTCACTCGGTTTATGGAAAGCCTAGTGAATAGGATGCATGCGGAACATCAAGCGCATCTATGGATGCTCCAGGCGCTGCGTCAGGCGCTGTAGCCGCCGTCGACGACGAGGCGCTGGCCGCTGACGAAGCCGGCGCGACGCGAGGCCAAGAAGGCGACGGCCTCGGCGATGTCGTCGGCGCTGCCGAAGCGGCCGAGCGGCGTGTTGCGGCGCGTGGCGTCGAGCCATTCGGGGGTGATCTCGGCGGCAGCCGTCAGTCGCTGGAACATGCCGGCGTCGACGACGCCGACGGCGACGCTGTTGGCGCGCACGCCGTAGCGCCCTTCTTCGCGGGCGATGCCGCGCAACAGCGCTTCGATGGCGGCTTTGGGCGCCGTCGACAGGATGTCGCGCACGGGATGGCGCGCCAAGCCGGCGCTGGTGACGGCGACGACCGAGCCGCGGCCGGCGCGCAACGCCGGCAGCGTGGCGTGGACGAGGTGGAAGAAGCCGTCGCAGTCGGCGCGCATGACGGCGTGGAACTCCGGCGGCGTGACCTGGCTGACGTAGCGCATGCGGATGTCGCTGCCGGCCGCGTGCACGACGGTGTGCAGCGGCCCGAGCGCGGCCGTCGCGCGCGCGACGACGTCGGCGACCGCCGCCGCGTCCGCGAGGTCGAGCGCGAACGCCGTCGCGACGACGCCGGCGTCGGCCAGCGCGCGCACGGTCGCGTCGGCGGCCTCGCGATTGCGGCGGTAGGTCAAGGCGACGCGCGCGCCGCCGCGTCCGAGCCGAGCGCAGATGGCCCGTCCGAGCCCGCCGCTGCCGCCGGCCACGAGCGCGCAGCCGTCGGGGAATTCCTGATCCGGTTCGCTCATGAGTGTCCTTTGCCGCTTCTCGTCAGCGCCGAGGCGCCCGTCACGTTGTATCCGATTCCGGCCGCGGTCGCGTGCGCCACGACTGAAACATGTTCTAGCGCGACCGCGTTTCCCGATCAATCGGCGGACGACGAGCGACCGATGAAGCCGGCGGAACACGAAATCGCTCGCGCGCGTGGCGAGGGCGAGATACCGCAGGCAGACCAATCGTTGGTGGCGGTGAGGGCGACGCCGCAATTGCCGCGCATGGGCCGCGCCGGCGGGCGCGCCGCGGGCGCCGCGTCCAAGCGCGCGGCGACGCGGCGCGTGCGCGGCGTCAGACGGCGACGGCGCTGGGCGCGACCGCGAGCATGCGCGGCACGTCGAGCAGGAACGCGTGCTGGTTCGACAGCTTCTTCGTCTTGTGCACCCACAGCGTGCGCACGCTGCCGTCGTCGACGACGAGATGGATGATGCGATCGTCGACGGCGACGTGCGCGATGCGCGTGCGTGGCAGCGCTTCCGTCTTCTTGTTCTCCAACAGGATCCCGAGCGCTCCCACGCGCGCGTCGAACAGGAACAGCCGCCGATTGGTCAACGCCACGAAGCGCGCCGTCGTCCGTGCCTGCTGCAGCGCCCCGCCCTCGGGCACGCGATCGAACGTATACGCCTGGTGCTGCACGGTCTCGCCCGCCTCCAATAGCGGCGCCACCTGCTCCTGGATGAACCGATCTTCCTTCGTCTCGATCAGCGGCGGACCGTACGAAATCGGCCGCGACGCCACTTCGGCCGCGCGCGCTTGCAGTCGCCGCGTCTTCAGCATCGCCGCCGCCTTGTACCAAATCGCCGTGATGACGAGCACGATCCACAGCGAATAGCCGAACGCATACTCGAACCACGGAATCTGGTAGCTCGGCAGCGGATTGGGCAGCGCCGCCGTCGACTGCAGCTCCTTTATCTTGGCCGCGTCGAGCTTGAAGTACGTCGTCACCTTGCCCTTGTTGCTGTCGACGGCGAGGACATAGCCGTCATCGCTGAGCTTGACGCCGGCGCCGATGAACAGCTTCGAGAACTTGTGGGCCAAGCAGAGCGACTCGTTGTCTGGCCCTTTGATCTCGAGGTGCTGAATGCAGGTGATCGTGTCGTCGGTGCCGAAGAGCAGCGTTCCCATCGTGCCTCCATTTGGTCGGACGCTCTTGCCGCGCTCGCGATAAGAGCGACTGTGCGCTTTGCACGTCTTGGACCGACAGCGCGATCACGATAATCAAGCAGCTTTCGTCACTGGACAACGGCAAAGGCAACCGAATCTGCCAGGGTCAAAAGCCCCACTAGCCACTGTCTCGACGAGGAGACGGCGCGAGTGGCGAGGTCGATCCGCTCTTCGCGACGGCTCAGCGAGGCGCCGGCGGGATCTCGCGCGTCGCCGGGTGCTGCCAGCGCACGCGGCCGGTCGCGCGCAGCGCCTGCGCCGACCCCCAGAAGGCGCCGCACAGCACGAAGGCCGCCAGACAGACGTGACCGGCCACGCGAAAGCGCCAGAAGCCAATGATGATCAGTGACATTATTACTAGCAGCAGCGCCGCCACATACACTTCGAAGACGACGATGTCGGCGACCCAGCCTGTGCACACGTTGGCGTACTGCACGGCGAAGGCGGCGCCGGCGCCGCACGCGGCGGCGACGACGAGCGCGGCCTGGAGACGGCGAAGGGCCATATTCAGCTGACGCGCGCCGGCGGAAAAGTCGCAGCAGGTGTCGTCGTCGCTGCCGATCTCGCGGCGGCGCCGGCCTTGCGGCCACGGTGACTTGCGGTCAATCCAGCGATCGGCGGCGCTTCGTCAGCGACGATCGGCGGCGGCGACGCGGCTGTCGAAGCGCTGCATCGGCCCGCGCCAGCGTGTGTCGTCGCGCACGAAGTCGGCGAGCTCCCCACGCGCGTAGCGCGCGATGACGCGGCGCCAGAAGCGCGTGGCCGCGACATTCTGCGGCTTTTGGCGCACCTCCCACCACCCGGCGAATTGGTCGAACAGCCAGCGGGCGGCCTCCTCGCCGACGCCGCGGCGGCGATATTTGCGCAGCACGCAGAACTCCGCCAGGTCACACACCGACTCGTCACCGTCGATGTAGCTGCGCTGCTGCACGAGCGCGAACCCGGCCAGCTGCCCGTCGACGCGCAGCAAGAACGCGTGACAGCGGGGGTCGCGCCAATAGCAGTCGAGGTCGGGCAGCGCGAAGTGGCCATCGTCGCGCACGTCGAGGCCCAGGATCTCGCTGAAGTCGTAGCCGTAGAGCTGGAACAGCGCCATGAGGCGCGGGCGATCGTCGGCCGTCGCGCGGGTGATGACGAGGCTCACGCGCCGCTCCGGCGCGCGGCCAGCTCGGTGAGCACCATGTCGAAGAGCACGTCGAACTCTTTGACGCGCGCCTGGCCCGGCTTCGTCTTCATGCCGCAGCTGGCCTCGGCCGCGACGAGGTCGGCCAAGTCGGCGCCGCCGTCGTTGGAGCGCACGTGCGCCAAGAAGCGCTGCGCCTCTTCGGTGTCGGCGATGGCGCGCTCGCCGCGCAGCTCGAAGTAGCCGCACTCTTCAATCATGCGCCGCAGATGCTCGGTCGAACGCGTCGCCAGCTCGCGCTGCAGCCTCAGCTTCTCCCGCAGCCGCACGACCTCCTCCTTGGCCTTGGCGCGCCGCACATAGAGCGCGACGCTCAGCGGCAGCGCGACCGCGACGACGAGAATCGGGCTCATGCGCAAACGATACGCGCGCTAGGGGCTGTTCTCAATTGGCGGACCGAGCCAAGCGCCGCGAGGAGCCGCGGCTGCGAGGCGCGAAGAGCGAAGCTACTGGCGGTAACTGAGCGATGAGCAACGAAGCAGACGCGGCCCGCAGCAAGCTTGGCGACGGGAGCTGATTGAGAACAGCCCCTAGTGCTTGGGCGCGCTCCCCTTCTGCAGCGCCGCGGCCGCCAGCTTCTGCGCGGTCTCCAAGGCCTGCGCCGCCGGCACTTTGACCTCGGGCACGACGCCTTTGCCCTCCCAGTCGGTCTTCGTCACCGGGTTGATCGGCCGCGCGTTGGGCACGCCGATGGCGAAGTGGTCGTCGATTCGCCGCATCGTCGTCGGATGCGCGCCGCCGCCCGTCGTCTCGCCGACGATCGTCGCGCGCTTCAGGTTCTGCAGGTCGTAGCTGAACTCCTCGGCGGCCGAGAACGTCTCGCCCGACGTCAACACGTAGACGGGCTTGCCGCCGAGCTTGCTGCCCGGGACCTCCGGCTTCGTCCAGAACTCGCGGCGTTTGCCCGATTGCTGCTGGAAGAGATCGTTGAGATGCGTCCGCTGATCGAACAGATAGGATGCGATGTAAGCGACCATGTTGGGATCGCCGCCGTGGTTGTCGCGCAGGTCGAAGATGATGGCGTCGACGTGCGACAAGAAGCTCATCGCCGCCGTCACCGTCGCCGCGCACACCCGCGCGTCGAAGAAGCCGTCGAACTTGACGTAGCCGACGTTGTGCTCGAGCCGCTCCACCTTTTGGAACGCGCAGTTCTCGTGCTGCATCTCGGCGCGATCGTCGGCATCGGGCGCCGGACCATCGTCGTCGGCATCGTCGGGCGGATCGGGCGGAATCTTGGGCGCGCACACGACGCGCAAGTGTCCGTCGTGGCTCACCGCCTTCAAGTCCTCGGTCAAGCGCATCGCCAAGTCTTCGCCGTCGACGATGGCGTCGTACTCGCCCTTCTTCTGATGCGCGCGCATGGCGGCGACCATCTGCTTGGCGACCGCCGGATAGACGTAAGACGCGGTCAGCTTGGCCGCGACGCCGTCGAGGACCCGCGTGCGCGTGGCGGCGTCGACGGGAATGTCGAGGTCGGCGGCGGTCATGCCGGGCGGAATGGCGCGCAAGCCGAAGTCGACGACGGTGGCCGGATCGGCATCTTTGACGACGATGTTGCCGACGCCGACGCGCGGGCTCGAGCGCTCCTGCACGCGGAAGCGGATGCGTAGCCGCTCGCTCTTGTCGACGGCGACGAGGTTGAAGCCGCCCGTGCGCCGGCGAAACGACAGCGTCTGGTCGGCCGAGCCCTTCGGCTCGTAACGCGCGTGATAGGCGGCGATGCGCGCCGGATCGGCGCTATTGAAGGCGTCGAGCCACGCCCCCAGCGTGTGTCCGGCGGGCGTGTCGGGGATCGCCGGCGCCGTCATGGTCGGCTCGGCGCGGGCGTCGGCGCTCGCAAAGACCGTGACAAAGAGGCTCAGCGTGAGGACGACGACGGTCGAGAGTCTCCGCATGCGCCAACGTTACCGCGCCGGCCGCCGCGAATAAAGTGACTACGGCTTCGGCTTTTGCAGCCACTCGTTGAGGAACACCGCCTCTTTGGCCCAGGCGGCGCGGATCTCCTTCTCGGCCGCCGATTCGATGACGCCGCCTAAGCCGAACACCTTGCCCTCGACGGTGGCCGAGTTGATGCGGCGGCACTTGCCGTCGGCGAGCGGCTCGACGCGGATGCTGCCGTGCGTCGCGACCAGCTCCTTCTTTTTCTTGCCGCCGCCGTCCTGCGCCATCTGCCAGCGCCAGGTGTTGCCGGCGCGGTCGAGCGTGCCGTGCTCCTCGTAGGCGAACGTGTCCCCGACGAGCTTCTCGATCACCGCCGGCAAGTTCATGCGCGGCACGGTGCGCACCTTGCGCCCCGTCGGCGTCAGCTCGAGGATGTCGAACTCCTTGAACGCCAGCACGTCGGCGAACAGCTTGCGCATGTATTGCTCGTCGAGAAACGTGTTCCAGAAGGTGTCGACGCTACAGGGGACGATGAAGGTCTCTTCGATGGTCTTCATGGCTGGCTCCATTCGAGCGCGATTCGGCTCCGTTGGTTTTAGGGCCCTGGCAGCCCGCCGCCAACGACAACGCAGCATACCCGAGCCGCGCCGCCGCGCACGCCTTTGCCGCCGATGACCGCGCGGTAGGAGCGGCCGCGTGCCGGCGCGCCGCGCTAGAGTCGCCCCGGCGCGACCGCGGACGACGAAGCGCCCGACGCGACGGCACGGGCCGGCGACGACGGCGCCGAATCACGCGGCGCCGGCACGTAGACGTGCAGCTCGCCCACCGTCGCCGCCTGCACGTAGCCGCAGCGCAACGCCGCCAGCAGCGCGGGCGCGAAGCGGTCTTCGTGACGCCGGGCCGGCGCCGCTTCGGCGAGCGAGAAATCGAGGAGAACCCGGGTCAGCTGCTGCTGCCGCGCCAGGTCGATGAGCGGCGCTTCGCTCCACAGCCGTCGCTGCGCCAGCTGATGCGCGAAAAAGGGGATGATGACGGGCGGCCGACCGGCGGCCGTCGCCAGCCAGGTGCGCTCGGCCAGCACCGGCCCGCTCGTCGACGCCAGCGTCTGCCGCGCCAGGGTCAGCTCGCGCTCGGCGCGCGGCAAGACGACGAGCACGAGCGGCACCAGCTTCACCAGCGTCTGCAGCGACGCCGCCGCGACGTGCAGCCGCTGCCAGCGCGCGCCGAGCCCGAGCTCGGCCGCGATCGTCGAAGCGATGACCAGCGCCAGCAGCCACTCGAGCAGGTAATTCGCCGACGAGCCGACGCGCGCCAGCGCCAACAGCCACACGCTGCCGAGCGCGCAGGCCACGAGCCAAGGCTCGAGCACGGCCGCCGCCGGCACGGGGACGCGACGCCGGCGCCGCACGAGCCCGGCGACGACGACCAGCGCCGCCGCGCTCGGCAGCACCTCGGTCAGCGTCAGCGCCGCCAAGTCCGACAGCCGCCAGCCGGTCTGCGTCCACGCGACGAGCGGCACCAGCAGATGCAGCCGCCACACGCTGACACCGACGAGCGCGACCAGCGTCAGGCCGAAGCCGAGCGCCTGTCGCGGCTGCCGCCACAGCGCCCAGCCGAGCACCCCGAGCGGCAAGACGACGAGGTTGTGCTTGCACAGGAGCGCCAGCGCGAACAGCAGCGCGGCGACCAGCGGCCAGCCGCGCACGCGCAGCGCCACCGTCGTCATCGCCAGCGCCGCCAGGCCGAGCGCGAAGAGATCGCCGCGCCCGCTGGCGCCGAAGTAGACGAGCTGCGTCGTCGTCGCCACCAGCAGCGCCGCCTGTGAGCCGGCGCGCGTCGAGCCGGTGGCGCGCGCGACGCACAGCCGCGCCGCCAGCGCCGTCAGGACGAGCCCGCACAGCGACAGCAGGCGCGCCACGGTGAGGATCGCGCCGTCCGACGGCGCCAGCTTGGCGACGAGCCACAGCTGCAGCGGCGGATAGTGCGTCAGCCGCAGCGGCAGCGCCGTCAAGGGGCCATAGATCGGCTGACCATGGCGCAGGAGCCAGATCCACGTCGCCGTGTCGCTCTCGCCATAATCGAACGGCGCCGGGCTCGTGAGCGTGCGGACGACGAGGACGAGCGCCGTCGCCAGCGCCGCGCGCTGCAGCCCGTCGACGATGGCCAAGCGTCGCGGCCGTTGCAGCTGGCGAGTCCAGGTCGTGATCGCGTGCGGATGCGGTAGCGGGAGCCGTTCATCGTTCGCAGAGAGCCGGAAGGAGGACATGGTGAGCACGCGCCACCGTCGCGGGACGGCAATGCTCGAAGAGCCGCGAGCCGCGGCAAACGGCTCAGCGGCGACGCCTCAGCGGCAGCGATCGGGCGGAACGTCGGTGTGGAGGGTGCGGGCGAGCGCGTCGCGGCAGAGCGCGACGGCATCGGCGCTGAGGCCGGCGGGCAGACCGAGGTGCAAGGCGCGCTCGAAGGCCCGCGTGGCGCGCGCCGGATCGGCCGGCGCGTCGAGCAGCACGCGACCGAGCGTGAAGGCGGCGATGGCGGCCGTCGGCGAGCCGTCGTAGGCGAGCCGCTGCAGCATCGCCGTCGCTTGGTCGCGGCGGCCGGCGCGGCGCAGCGCGTCCACTTCGTCGAGCAGCTCCGTCGTCGAGGCGGGCGGCGTCGTCGCGCGGCTGCCGAGCGGCGCGACCGCCGTCGACGCCAGCGGCTGACGTGTGGTCGACGCCGGCGCGCCGGTGGTGGCCGGCGTCGCGACGGCGGCCGGCGCGATCGTCGGCGTTGCCGTCGCCGTCGCCGCGCCAGCTGAAGGCACGGCGACACTAGACGTTACGGCCGGCGCAGCAGCCGACGCAGAAGTCGTCGGCGTGCTCGTCGCCGCCGCGCTTGGCGCCGGCGCGCTCGTCGCCGCCGCGCTCGTCGCCGCCGCGGCGTGCCGGCGAGACAGCGTCGCCGCCGCTGGCGCGCTCGCCGGCATCGGCGCAGTCGCCGGCGTCGCGACGGGCGCGGCTTCCACGCGCAGCGAATGGCCAGCCGTCAACCGCTGCACGTGATCGGGCACGCGCTCGCCGCGCACCAGCACGACGCCACGACTGACGCTGACCTCGTTACCGCCGCCGTCGCGCGCGACGACGAAGTGCGTGCCGACCACCTCGACCGTCAGCAAGTCGGAATCGACGACCCAACGGCGCGGGCCGCCCGGATGCACCTCGAGCTCGGCCCGACCACGCTCGAGCGCCAGCTCGACCACGCCGCCCGCGTTCTGCAGCGTCGCCAGCCGACTGCCCGGCGCCAACACGATCTCGGAGCCGTCGCTGAGCGGCAGCCGCACCGCTTGGCGCGCCGAGGCCTCCATCACGCCGAGCGGCGCGTCCGAGCGCAGCGTCAACGGGAGCGGCTGCGCCTGCGAGCGCTCGCCGCGGCGGTGCTCGCGCACGCCCATGAAGACAACGATGATGACCGTCATCATAATCGCGCTCGCCGTCAGCCAGCGACGATGCGAACGCGGCTGGCGGTCATCGAGTCGTCGCCAGACCCGCGCCACGAGCGCCATCTCGTCGTCGTCGCGCAAGTGCTGGCGCAGCGGCCGTCCCACCTTACGCATCGCCGTCCTCCGCGTCCGGTGAGCCCGTGTGGCGCGCCGAACACGCGCTCGGCGGCGGCGATGCGCCGCTTGGCCGTCGCCAACGAGCAGTCGCACAGCCGCGCCACCTCGGCCAGCTCGTAGCCTTCGACGTGTCGCAAGAGCCACGCCGCTCGCTCGCGCGCCGGCAGCCGCCCGAGCTCGCCGTCGACGAGCGCCAGCTCGGTGCGCACCTCGGGCGACGCCTCTTTCGTGGCCAGCGCCGCCAAGCCGGAGTCGCCCGGCGGCAGCGCAAAGCCGAGCAGCTTCAAGAGCCGCAGCCGGCGAAAACGCCGATGCGCCTGCGCCACCGCGATGCGCTGCAGCCACCCGTGCAGCGCCGCCGGCTCGCGCAGCGTCCGCAGCTTCTCGAAGGCGATGATGAACGTGTCGTGCAAGGCATCCTCGGCGTCGGCGCGCACGCCGAGCAGGCGCACGAGCAGCCCGGCCAGCGGCGGCGCGTGGCGCGAATACAAGAGCGCCTGCGCCTGCCGGCTGCCGGCGACGGCGCGCGCGACGAGCTCGCCGTCGCTGGGCGCGGAATCGGCGGCGAAGAGGCGATGCACGCGCGCGAGCTCCGTCGGTGGCGTCATCAGAAGCGGCCCGCCACGCCGAGCCCGGCGCCGGTGGCGTAGAAGGTCGGGCGCAGGGCCAGACGCAGCGGCGGCTGATGGCGCGACCACCAAATCGAGCCCATCGTCGCCGCCGCCAAGAGCGTGAACGTCGCCGCGGCATACAGTCCCGCCGACGTAAAATAGAGCTGCTGCGTGTGGCGGCTCTCCTCCGGCGTCGGGCCCTTCGCCGCCAGCGCCAGCGTCACCGTCGCCGGCACCAGCGTCGCCACGCCGAGCGCCGTCAGCGCCAACGCCGCCTGGCCGATGCGCCGCTGCGCCGCCGTCGGCGGCAGCGAGCGCGTCATCGCGGCGTCGCGGCGGGCGGCGTAGCCGTAATAGCCGAGCGTGGCCAGCCCCGCCGTCGTCGTCACGGCCGCGATTCCGACGACCAGCTCGCTCATGTCTTGCAGCCCGTCGTGGCCGTTTTGCGCGGTCGGATTGCGCTCGGAGATGAGCGTCATGCTCAGCGTCAAGGCCACGATCGTCAGCGCCGCCGACGTGCCGACGAGCGCGTAGCCGACGTCGCGCGTCGTGCGCAAGCTCAGCCACCGCGACGGCGACGGCGCGCCCGGCGACGACGGCGAATTGGGCGGCGGCGTCAGCGTCAGCGGCGTCAGCTGCAGCGGCGCGCTCGGCTTCGCCGGCTCGGCCGGCGGTCGCGGCGCGGTGGTAATCCGCCGCAACAGCTCGGTCGCCGCCAGCGCCACGACGCGCGGGCGCAGCGCGTCCGCCGTGTCCTCGAGATCGATCGTGCGGCTGGCGACGTCGGCCGTCACCTGCGTCGTCACGACGAGGCGGCGCCCGTCGGCATCGGCGCACGCGATATGAATCTGCATGTGCCGCCGCCCCGCCGCCGGCACCGACGACTCCACCGTCTGGCCTTCGAGCGCGATGAGCGGCTCCAGCTGCCGCGCGCTCAGTTTCCGACTGACGCAGGCATCGAGCGTCCATTCGAACGACGGCTCGGCCCCCTCGGCCAGCTGCGGCGTCACTAGAATCAGCAACGGCCAGGCTAGTTTACAAAGTTGCGCCAGGATCTTGTGCGGGTCGCTCACGAGGCCTCTGGCTACCAAGAGCCGCCAGCGTCCCGATTCGGCTCACGGCCGCCGGCGCCGCGCGATTATACGCGCCGGCTCCGCGTGACGCGAGGACGGCCGATGCCGCTCGCGCTTCCTATTCGACGGAGAAGACGAGCTGCGTCACGAAGCAGACGGGGACCGACTGCGGCGTGTATTTCCATTGCCGCAGCGTCGCCAGCAAGCTCTCGTCGGCGCCGGCGATGCCTTGCAGGACCGAGACGTCGGCCACGGCGCCGTCGGTGCCGATGCAGATCTGCGCGCTGAAGCTGTGGTCCGGCTGCCCGCGCAGCCGCCGCTTGACGGCATCGGGCAGGTGCGGATCGGCGCCGGCGATGCGCTCCACCGTGTTTCGCCGATAGGCCAAGGGCGGCGCCGGCGGCTGCAGGATGTCGGCGGGCGCGCTGGCGGGATGATCGGCCGTCGTCGCCGCAGTCTCGATCGCAGTCGCCGCAGTCGCAGTCGCGGTCGCCGCAGTCGCCGCGTCGCCGCTGCTCTCGTCGTCGTCAGCCACTTGCAGCGATTGGCCGACGCGCAGCGACTGCGCGCCGCCGACCACGCCTTTGCCGCGCACGAGCACCTCGCCGCGCGACACCGCCACCGCCACCGAATGCGCCGCGCGGTCGACGGTGAAGTGCGTGCCGACGACCTCGACGGTGACGCCGCCCGCGTGCACGAGCCAACGCCGCGGACCGCCCGGCCGCACCTCGAACTCGGCGCGACCATGCACCAGCTTCGTGCCGAACACGCGATCGCGGTTGGCGACCGTCTGCAAGAGCCCGCCCGGCGACAGCGTGATGTGCGAGCCGTCGTCGAGGTCGACCGTCCGCGGCTGCTGCGTCGTCGCGATGGCAGACAGCGGCGAGGCGTCGGCCAGCTTGAGCGGCGCCGTCGTCGCCGGAACGCGCAGCCACACGAGCAGCGCGACCGCGACCAGCGTCAGCGGCACGGCCGCGAACACCAGCCGCCGGCGCCGCGGCCGCGCCTGTAGCCGCTCGTCGCGCACGCGCCGCCAGACGGAGGCCAGCCGGGCGTCGTCCAACTTGCGCGCGAGCGTGCGTTTGATCGGTCGTTCCAGGAAGCTCATGGCTCGTCACCGAGGTCCAATTTCGCGCGTAGCTTGTGGTCGGCTGCCGTGATGCGCCGCTTGGCCGTCGCCAGCGAGCAGCCACAGGCGCGGGCGACCTCGGGCAGCGACTCGCCTTCGACGTGGCGCAGCATCCACGCCAGCCGCAGCGCATCGGGCAACGCGTTCAAGTGTTGGCTCAGCTGCCGCAAGGTATCACGCACGTCGGGCGGCGTCGTCGGCGCCACCAGCTCGTCGAGGCCGGCGTCGCGAATGCCGCGATCGAGCCCGACGAGCCGCAAGAGCCGCCGCCGCCGAAAGCGCCGCTGCGCCTGATGCACGGCGATGCGCGTCAGCCAGGCGCCGACCGCCGCCGGCTCGCGCAGCTGATCGATCTCGCCGAGCGCGACGACGAACGTATCCTGCAGCGCGTCCTCGGCGTCGTTTCCGGCAACGAGTCAGCTCTTTCCGAACCTGCGTCGGCGACGACGCACCCCATGACTGACGACGAATTACTTGAAATGACTCAAGAAGGCAGTTTCCGATACTATTGGGAGGCGTCGCACCCGGACACGGGGATGGCCATCGAAATTCGTCCCGGGGACGAAAACCTGGTCGCCGTCGGTGCATCCGGCTTTGGAATCATGGCCTTAGTAGTTGGGGCAGAACGGCAATTTGTCACCCGCGAAGACTGTGCGAAGAGGCTGCTCAAAATTGTTCGATTTCTCAAAAAAGCCGACCGTTTTCATGGAGCCTGGCCGCATTTTCTCGACGGACGGACTGGTAAAATAAACTCTTATTTCGGAAAATATGATGACGGTGGTGATCTCGTTGAAACCGCCTTCCTGGTTCAGGGACTATTGGTAGCCCGGCAATACTTTAATCACGACAATCCCGCGGAGCGGGAAATCCGTGATACAATTACCTCTCTCTGGCGCGGGGTTCAGTGGGACTGGTATCGAAAAGATCCAATAGCAATTTTCTCTTCTGGCATTGGTCACCCGATTATGGCTCGCACATCGCCCACCCGCTGGTGGGATGGAATGAGACGATGATTGTGTAACTGCTCGCCATCGCTTCTCCGACCCACCGGTACCCGCAAGCCTTTATTACCCGGGTTGGGTGAGCCAATCGCAAACTGCCATTCGATACCGCCACAATTGGACGCGGACCACTAAGGGGACCATTATACGAACGGCTTTTCCTATTACGGCATGAAACTTTATGTGGGAGAAGGCAATGGTGTGGACCCGTT
>CAWAWS010000027.1:0-108878 GCA_963785725.1 uncultured delta proteobacterium
TCGGTGCCGTTGCCGCTCGTGTCGTAGGTCGTGAAAAGCGGATGCGCGACGTGGATGCCGACGGTGGCCGACGCCTTCAGCGTCAACGCCGACAGCTGAATCGACGTGCCGATCATCTTGGCGTTGAACGTCAACGTCATGCCGGCCAACTTCGCGTTGAACACCGACAGGTCGATGCTGTTGACCGCCGTCATCGACGGCGCGAACGGCTTGAGCAGCGGCGCCGCACTGGCGCCGCCGTCAGTGCCCGACGACGACGCCGTCTTGCCGGCGTTGTAGGCCGTGATCCAGTTGCCGACCGTCGTCAGCTGATCGGGCGTGAAGGCCGGGCCCTCGTGGTTGCCCTTGGTGTAGAGCAGCGAGTCCTGCGGCGAGTCGCCGATGAGGCCGGCGAAGGCCAACACGTTGGTCAAGATATCCGGCGTCGGCGCCATGAAGATCGGCGCGTTCGCCAAGCCCGTCGCGTGGCACGTCCCGCACGACGACGTCAGGATCGGCGCCACCGTCGCGTTGAAGAGCGCCGTGGTGTCGACGGACATGTCGGGGCCGCTCGCGCCGCCGCTGCCGGCGCTGCCACCGCTGCCGGCGCTGCCACCGCTGCCGCCGCCGGAGCTCGAGCCACCGCCCGAGCCGCTGCCAGAGTTGACCGCCGAGCCGAGACAACCGACCGTCGACAGCGACATCACCATTGCGACGAAGAGGACGTTGCGCATCTCGGCAGGAGCGCATTGCGACCGCCGTGCCGTCTCGCAAATGAGACTGCCGACCGAGTATTCCCGGCGCTTTAGGTCACTTTAGGATTTGTAAACTCGAGGTTGACGTGGGGAGTTTGCGCCCACATCGGGGAGCGCAAACCTCCGCACGCATACGGTGCGGCGAATTCGCCGTTTACGCCCTTATATCGATAGCGTTCGCCGATCGGCGCGCCCAGCCGAGACTAAAGGCTCCACAGTGAGACGTCGGCTCACCAGGCCGGCGCGACAAATTGGTTGCAGCGCAAGGCTTTGCCACGACCGACGGCGGGCACGAGACTGGCAGTAGGCGCATCCGTCGATTCGATTCAAGGAGACCACAAATGTTGGGACTGGGAATGGGAGAGCTCGTGCTCATCCTCGCCATCGCGCTCTTGGTACTCGGGCCTTCGAAGCTGCCGCAGCTGGCCACCGGCCTCGGCAAGGCGATCCGCAGCTTCAAGCGCGCCACCGACGGCCTGGGCGAGCAGGTCATGGGCGACGAGCTGGCCAAGCCGGTCGCCGAGCTCAAGCGCGCCATCAAAGACGAAGCCGCCTAATCGTCGGCCACGCGGCTAAGTAAACGCTCGATTACTTAGCCGCGGCGCAAGTAAACGAGCGTTTACAAGCGACCGGCGAGCGCCAGATACAAGAGCGGCAGCGCTACGCCGATGAAGACGAAGACGGCGCCGCGCCCGCGAATGCCGCGCTTGCCGGGCAGCATGAAGAGGCCCGACAGCGCCAGATAGAGCAGAAACACCGCGTAGCTGTCGGCGAACCAGCGCCACGCTTTCTTGCCGCGGTTGAGATGCAGCCAGTTGGCCGTGCGCAAGAAGAAGCGCGGCTCCTGCCCTTCGTCGACGACGCGACCGGAGCTGGTGTCGACGTGCACCGTCCGCTTGTCGAACGAGATCTCGAGCTGCGACGGGCTGGCGCGATAGACGTCGCGCGGCTCGCCGGCGATGTGCAGCGCCGCCAGCACCTGCCGCGCGGCCGCGGTGTCATCGGCCGGCAGCGGCAGCGGCACCCGTTGCGTATGCTCGTAGCTCTTGAAATTTGGATCCCAGTCGGAGATGTGGTTCACCGCCAAGCCCGACAGCGCGTACACGAGCGTCAAGCCGACGGCGAGATAGCCGACGTCCCGATGAATCGCGCGCAGCCACGGCCGCCAGCGCGTGCTTCCCTCACCCATATCGCTCCTCGAGCCAGGGATCGGCGTGGTTGTGATAGCCGCGCGTCTCCCAGAAGCCGGGCTCGTCGCGCGCGACGAACTTCACGCCGGTGAGCCACTTGGCGCTCTTCCAGAAGTACAGCGACGGCACCAGCGCGCGCACCGGCGGACCGTGCGGACGCGGCAGCGGCTTGCCGTCGAGCTGATGGGCGACGAGCACGTCGGGCGCCAGCGCCTCCGCCAGCCGCACGTTGGCCGTGTAGCCGCCGGCTGCTTCGAGCACGACGTGATGCGCCGACGGCTTGACGCCGGCCAGCTTCGCCAGCTCCGACAGCCGCACGCCTTTCCAGCGCGCGTCGAACAGCGACCAGCCGGTGACGCAATGAACGTCGCTCAGCTGCTCCGTCTGCGCCAGCGTCAGGAGCTTGGCGAAGTCGATCGTCAACGGCCGCTCGACCTCGCCGTGAACCTGCAGCCGAAACGCCGCCGGATCGGGATCGCCGGGGAAGCCGCCCATCGGCCTGAGCGCGCTCAACAGGCGCTGCCCCGGCGGCAAGCGCGGGCGACCGTCGAGCCGCTTCTGCGCGCGCGCTTGCCGCTCGATGTCGCGGCCGGCGAGCCGGAAGAGCGCGCCGCCGAACGCGACCACCGCCGCGCCCGCGCCCAGCTGCTTGAGGAAGGTGCGGCGCCCTTCGTTGCGTGTGACGTATTCGGCGAATGGTGGTTTGGCCAACGAGGTCCTCCGCCAGGTAATACGAACGCGGCGGCGTGGCGGTTTCGCGGAACGGACGATTACGCGGCCGAAGACTTCGTCGCCGCCGCCGGCGCGGCGTCTTTGCGGCCGTCGATCCACAGGCGCGCGATGAGGTGATCGAGCGAAGCCTTGCCCGGGCCGGCCAGCGCCAACCACAGGAACATGACGAGGTAGGAGAACTCCTCGAAGCCGAGCAGCGTCGACACGCCGTCGATGTCGCCGCGCTTGGCCGTCAAGATCGCGACGACCATCGTGAACGCCAGCGGCAGCGCCGCCAGCCGCGTGCCCAAGCCGAGGAGCACGGCCAAGCCGCCGAAGAACTCGGTCGACGAGGCGACGATCGCGTTGACGTGCGGCATCGGAATGCCGAGCTCGCCGAAGAATTTGGTGATGCCGTCGAGGTTGTGCAGCTTGCCCCAGCCGGTGCCCATGAACACGACGCCGACCGTGATGCGAACGAGCAGCGGCCCGAGCCACGCGATCTTGTCCACCAAGTCGAGCAGTCGCTTGCGGAGCGCTATCAGCTTACCAACCATCGTCGTTGCCTCCCCTTTGGGTAGCATACGCCGCTCGCGACGACTGGTTACGAACGACCTCGACGATCGTTACATCTGCGTCCGTTCGTTCGCCATCGCCTGCAGCGCGCGCAAGTCGGACTGCATCTTCGCCAGCGCGCGCTTGCGCTTCATGCCCTTCGACGCGAACGTGCCGAGCGCCCCGTGCACCTCGCTCGAGCTCTGCAGGATCACTTCCGTATGATTGTCGTCGATCGGGCGCATGAAGATCTTGCCCTGCGTCGTCACGTCCTTGCCGAAGCCGTCGTAGGTGACCATGTTCTCGGCCACGTGCAGCTTGATCGTCATGTCGCGCCCGATGATCTTCGAGTGAAACCGCAGCGTCGTCACGCCGTCGGCGCGACTGAGAATGCGCGCCGAGGTGACGTCGTTGAAGCGTTCGGGCCAGTGCACGAAGTCGGTCATCCACTGTCGAACGTCGGCGATCGGGGCGTCGATGGTCGATTTTGCCTCCTGCCATTTACCGGACGAGCCGGAGATGTCGCCCATTTTGATCGGGCTGTTGGGCTCGGCATACACGAAGGACCCGAGCGTCAGAGCGGCGAGGAACGCGACTGTCGTGGTGGTTCGCATGCGCAGATCGAGTTGCAAGAGCGGCACCGCATAGTTGCGACAGAAGCGACCGCAAGGCGCCAACGCGATAAATGCAACCGAAGGTGCGGCCGAGGCGTAACGAGATGATGAGACGAACGCGGCTCTGGGTCTTGTTGACGCTCTTCGCGCTGTCGCTCGTGGCGCTGTCGCGACGCACGGCCCTGCAAGTGTGGGCGTCGGGCGCGAGCGACGGCGTCCGCACGCTCGCCGGCGGCGCGGCGCCGGCGTTGCCGTCCGACACGCACGCGCTCGACGGCGCGCCGATCACGCTCGACGGCTTGCGCGGCCGCGTCGTGCTCTTGCACTTCTGGACGTTCGGCTGCTCGAGCTGCGCGCACATGCTGCCCGCTTACAACGCCTGGGATCGCACGCTGCGCGGCCGCGGGCTGTCGATCGTCGGCGTGCATACGCCCGAGCTCGACTTCGAGCGCGACACCGAGGCGCTGCGGCAGTTCGCGCGGACGCAGCAGCTGACGTGGCCGATCGTCGTCGATGCCGACGAGGCGATCTGGACGCGCTATCACGTCGCCGCCTGGCCCACCGTCGTGCTCATCGATCGCCGGGGCGTCGTGCGCAACACCTTCGTCGGCGATGACACGGCGCCGGCGATCGAAGCCGCGCTCACGACGCTCCTCGCCGCGCCCTGAGCCATCGGCCAAGGTGATCCGCTTAGAATGGCTGACCTTTACGCATAGCGGATGTAGCGAATGGGAGCGCACGGGACGCGCTGTCACACCGAGCTTTACAGTTCCGCCGGCGATGTGGAATCGAGCCCTTAGAGCCGCAAGTGTTTCACAAAGGGTACAGTCTTCGCATTGGCAGCGCGACAGGAGGTTCTCATGCGCGCCGCTGCCTGCAGCACCCGGTCCCGCTGCACCTACACGCTAGGCTTCACCCTCTCCGCGATCGTGGGAGCCCTTGGCTTGGCCGGCTGCTCCGGCACCGTCGGCGTCGATGAGCCCGGCAGCGCCGGCACGTTGTCGGCGGCCTCCACGTACAAAGTGAACTTCAAGACCGCGGTCGTCGGCGACTTCGTCACGGCCGAGAACGGCGGCGGCGGCACCGTCAACGCCAACCGCACCGTCGCCAGCACGTGGGAGACGTTCACGCTCTACGACTTGAACGGCGGCGCGCTCGTCGACGGCGACCAGATCGAGATCGCGGCCTTGAACGGCGACTTCGTCAGCGCCGAGAACGGCGGCGGCGGCGCGGTCAACGCCAACCGCACCGTCGCGCTCGATTGGGAGACGTTCACCATCCATCGCATCGCCGGCGCCGGGACCATCGCCAACGGCGACCAGATTTCACTGCAGACGAAGACGCTCGGCGAGTACGTGTCGGCGGCCAACGGCGGCGGCGCCGGCGTCACCGCCGATCGCACCGTCGCCAGCGGCTGGGAGACGTTCGCGCTCGAGATCCTGAGCGGCGGCGGCACCGCGGGCGGCGGTGGCACCGCGGGCGGCGGCGGCACGTCCAGCGGCGGCGGCGGCGGCAGCGCCGGTGGCGGCGGCAGCGCCGGCGGTGGCGGGACGACGAGCGGCTTGCGCGTCGTCGCCTACTTGCCCAACTACAGCGGCAGCTACGCGACGTGGGCCAAGTCGATCGACTTCACGAAGATGACGCACCTCAACCTCGCCTTCGCCTCGGCCACGAGCAGCAACGGCTGGGACATGGGCGCCTCCGACTCCGACGTCCAGGCGCTCGTCGCCGCGGCGCACGCCAAGGGCGTCAAGGTGTTGGCCTCGCTCGGCGGCGGCGGCGGCGATCAGACGGTCATCGCGCGCTACCAGACCACGAGCAACATCGCCCCGCTCGTCTCCAACTTGACGTCGTTCATCAACCGCCTCGGCCTCGACGGCGCCGACATCGACATCGAGGACGAAGGCAACTTGGGCGCGCAGTACACGCTGTTCGTCAACGCCGTCGTCGGCGCGCTGCGTCCGAGCGGCAAGCTCGTGACCGCCGCTGTCGCGCAGTATCTGCAGGACGGCATGGCCGACGCGACGCTGCACAGCTTCGACTTCATCAACGTCATGATCTACTCGAGCTACAACGACAGCGTCTCGGCGATGACCTATTACGCGTCGACCAAGTCGGTGCCGAAGACGCAGATCACGCTCGGCGCCGGCTTCTTCGGCTCGAATGAGAGCGGCGACACCGAGTGGTCGTACTCCGACATCTTGGCCGCCGACAGCACGGCGTGGAGCAAGGACTCGACGACGATCAGCGGCCAGACCGTCAACTACACCGGCATGGCGACGATGAAGAAGCTGGCCGACTACTCGAAGGGCTTCGGCGGCATCATGTTCTGGGAGTTGTCCGAGGACACCACCGATTCGCACTCGCTCTACAAGGTCATCCAGGGCGAATTCTAAGCGTTCGGCAATCGGAGTAACCCCTGCAGCGCCATCGGTTTGCCGCCGGTGGCGCTGTTTCATTCTCAGCCGGAGCTGCGGCGGTCGGCGGCGCGCATGGCGGCGAAGCTGGCGTCGTTGACGCGCAGGCGCGCGGCGAGCTCGGCGTGGGCCTCGAGCAGCGCCGCCAGCGTCGTCAGGCGTCGGCCGGAGGCGGCGTCGCGCGGCTGGGCCGTCAGCGTGGCCACCAGCGCGTCGTCGAGGAAGTCGAGGCCGGCGAGGCGCGCGGCGCCGCGGGCGAAGGCGCGCTCGCCCCAGACTTCCTGCAGCGCTTCGGTTTGCCGCGCCTGACGGGCGCGCACCAGCGTTCGCGCGGCGGCGACGAAGCTGGCCGGAGACGGCGCAGCCACGAAGGCGTCGACGGCGGCGGCACCGGCGGCGCGCTCGGCGGCGTCGAGCGCCGGCCACACGCGACGCGCCAGACGCGCCAGCGCCGTCGCCAGCCGCCGCGGACCGTCGACGACGGCTTTAGGGACGGCCGCCACGTCCGCAGCCGCGGCGCCGGCGGCATCGGCCGCGTCATCTTCAGCGCGCGCCGTTGCCGCATCGAGCGCAGCGGCGCCGGCTTCTTCATCGCGCGTCACGATCAGATCGGCTGCGGCTGCAGCAGGCTCGGCGGCGGGCGCGACTTCGGGCGGTGGCGCGAGGACAGCGGCCGCGCTGCGCCGCTTCTTGCTCATCGGCTCGACACCGAGCGCAGCGGCACGAGCAGCACCTCGATGCGACGATTGCGCCGGCGATCGGCGTCGCTGCGGTTCGGTGTCCGCGGATGAAACGCGCCGAACCCGGAGGCCACGACGCGCGTCGGCGACAGCCCGGCAGCGACGAGCGCGCGTGCCACCGACGTCGAGCGCGCCGCCGACAGCTCCCAATTACTGGCGAAGCGATCGTTGGCGATCGGCACGTCGTCGGTGTGGCCGCCGACGAGCACCATCTGATCGGGCTCGGCGGCGAGCAGGCTCGACAACGGCGGCGCCAGCGCCGCGACCGTCTTCAAGCCGGCCGGGCTCAGCTCGTCGGAGCCGGAGGCGAACAGCACCTCGCCCTGCATGATGACCTTGCCGTCGTCGACCTCGACCGCGCCGTTGGCGGCCAGCGCGCGCAGGCGGCGCTCGATGCGCGCCTTCTCCGAGCGCACCCGCTCGAGCTCGCAATCGTTGGCGCGCAGGCGAGCCATGAGGCCGCTCTGCGCCAGCGTCGCCACGACCATGATGAGCACGAAGGCCGCCAGCACCAACACCAGCGCGTCGACGAAAGGCGGCCAGACGTTCACCGGGAAGAGCGGCTGGCGCGCCCGTCTCACGCGCGATCCTCGGGCGTCGTCGGCGCCTTCGGCTCGCTGGTCAAGGCCGTCGCCGCGGCCGTCGCGGCTTCGGGCCGCGCCAACATCGCCTCCAGCCGCTCGAGGCCGTCGCCGAGACGGCCCAGCTCGTCGCCGAGGCCGAGCTCGGCGGCGGCGTCGCTGCGCGCGGCCAAGAGCGCCACTTCGCGGCCGAGCGCGGACAGCTCCGGCGCCAGCGTCGTCACGGCCGCCGCCAACGCCGACGCGCCGTCGCGCAGGCCGCCGGCGGCGTCGCTGAGCGCTTGACCGGCGGCGACGAGCTGCGCCTCGGCGGCGTGCGCGGCTTCGGTGGCGGCGATTTGACCGCGCGCGTGCGCGTCTTCGACGAGCGCCACCGCGCGCTCGGCGAGCGCGTCGGCGGCCGCCAGCGAGCGCGCTCCGCCGTCGACGAGCGCGGCGCCCGCGCGTTCGGCGGTCGCGCTCAGGCTGCTCGTCGTCGTCTCGGCCGCGGCGGCAATCGTCGCCGCGCTGGCCTGCGCCGCTTGCGCGATCGCGGCGCCGGCCGCCGCATTCGCCGCCGTCAACGCTTCGGCCGCACCGGCCACGGCGCGCGTCAGCTCGGCCAACGCCGCCGCCGAAGACGCGCCGGTCGCGCTCGCGGCCGCGGCGACCGCCTCTTGCAGCGCCGTCGTCGCGCGGGCGCCGGCTTGCGCCAACGTCTCGGTCGCGCGCGCGCCGGCCGCGGCCATCGCCTCGGCGGCCAGCGCGCCGGCATCGGCCAGCGTCGCGGTGCCACGCTCGCTCAGCTGCGCCAACGCCGCCGTCGCCGCCGCGCTCGACTCCGCCAGCGTCGCCGCCACCCGCTCGCTCGCCTGCGCCGACGTCTGCGCGGCCGACGCCGTCGACTCGGCCAACAGCGCCGTCGCCGCCGCGCTCGACTCCGCCAGCGTCGTCGTCGCGCGCGTGCTCGCTTGCGTCACCGCCGCCGCCAGCTGCTCGCCCGACGCGACCAGGCTCGCCGTCGCCGCCGCGCTCGCCTGCGCCACCGTCGCCGCCGCGCGCTCGCTCGACTGCGCCAGCGCCGCCGTCGTCTGCTCGCCCGCTTTCGCCAGCGCCGCCGTCGCCTGCTCGCCCGCTTTCGTCAGCGCTGCCGTCGTTTGCGTGCCGGCGTTCGCCAGCGCCGCCGTCGTCTGCTCGCCCGCTTTCGCCAGCGCCGCCGTCGTCTGCGTCCCGGCCGTCGCCAGCGCCGTCGTGACGCGCTCGCTCGACTGCGCCAGCGCCGCCGCCGCCGTCGCGCCCGACTCCGCCAGCGCGCCCGTCGCCTGCGTCAGCGCCGCCGCCGTGCGCGTGCCGACCAGCTCGAGCGCCGCGCCGGCGCGCGCGCCGACTTCGGTCAACGCCGTCGCCGCCGCCGAGACCGCCGCGCCCGAGCGCTCGGCTTCGGCCACCGTCGCCGCCTGAATCGTCCGCGCCGCGTCCGCCGTCGCCGTCGCCGCGCCGGCCATCGCCGCGCGCGCGGCTTCGACGAGCCGGTCGACTTCGGCGCGCGCCACCGCCGCCACGCGCGTCGCCGTCGACTCGCCCGCCGTCGCCAGCGCCGACTGCACGTCGCGGCGCAGCTCGGCCACGTCGCGCGCCAAACGCTCGTCGGCACGCTCGGCCTTCGGCCAAATCGACGGCACCAACACGTGCGCCGTCACCTCTTCCAGCTGCGCCAAGGCCTGCTCTTCGGCCAAGACCAAGTCGCCTTGCACGAGCGCCAGAGCCAGCGTCACCAAGATGCCGACGACGCTGGCGCCGAACGTGACGTCGAGGCCCGCGAGCGGCAGAGCCAGCGCCTGCACCGTCGCCAAGCCGTCGTCGCGCAAGAGCGGCGTCACGCCGTGCAGCGTATCCATCAAGCCCGCGAACGTGCCCACGAGCCCGACGAGCACGGTGACGGCCACGAAATAGCGGCCGAGATAGGCCTGACCGCGCTCTTCGGCGGCGGTGGCGTTGGCGAGCGCGTCCAGATCGGCGGTCGCGCCCGCGTCATGCACGGCCGTGAGCCGGGCGCGCCGCCGCGTGACCCAGTCGCCGCGCGCCGGCGTGGCCAGAAGGCCGTCGAGCGCCAGGCCCACACGCTGCCGCGCCCGCCATAGGCTGAGCATGCCGGCGACGGCGATGAGGCCGAGCAGCAGCACCGACAGACAGCCGAGCCACAGCCGATGCGCGCCGTACGCGCCGAGCGCGCGAACGGCGACGACCAAGGCGATGACGGTGATGGCGAGGCCCAGCCCCCAACGCAGCCGGCTCAACGCCATCGACGCGCTGCCTCCGCCAAGGCCGCTGCCACGTCGAGGAATGGGCGTCCGTCGATCAATAGATCGGGCGTGACCGAGCGTAGCCGCAAGCGCACCAGCGACGCAAAACGCCGCTCGACGAGCGCCACCAAGCCGACGGCGGCGTCGATGGCCAAGCGCGCCTCGACGCCGGCCGCGCGTTCGCTCGGATCGTCGGCGGAGGCGAGCGCGTCGGCCGCCAGCGCCAACGACGCCGTCTCGCCGCGCAATTCGTCATCGAGGATCGCGAACGCGTCGACCTGATCCCACGCCGTCTGCGCCAAGTGCAGCGCCGCCGGCACGGCCTCGTCGACGCGCTGCGCCAACGCGGCCAACAAAGACGCCGTGCGCGCGCGCAACACCGGCAGCGCCAACGGCAGCGACGGCGAGGCCGCCGCCGGCTGTACCACCGGACGAACGGCCGCGCGCGGCAAGCTGAGCTCGAGGTGCTCGCCGGGCAAGGTGCGAATCTGCGCGACGAGCGTATCCAACGCCAGGTACGACATGCGGCGCTCATACTGCACGACGACCCGGAGCAGTCAACGCCATCTTCGCGTCTGACAACGCGTGTGCACAGCAGCGTTTGCAGCGAGGCGCGTACACCCGGCGCAGATCTGCGTTCGCTTACAGATCTCACACAGTTGCGAGCCCTGAAAGCGGTCCCGTCATTGCTTGCTTGCAACGCTCGTGCGCACATCCATCCTGATCGCGTTTCTCGTCGCTGGTTGCGGAGAAGCGGGTGTCTCGTCCACGGGACAGAACGAGGGCTCGACCAGCGCCGCGTTGGGCGAGCAACAGAACGGCTTTCCCAACGCGTGGGAGCGGGCGACGTTCATGGCCGCCAACCGCGCGCGCTCCGATCCATCGACGGTGAAAGGCGCGTCGTCGATGATCTATCCGGCGCAGCCGCCGCTCGGGCTCAACTACGATCTCGAGCGCTCGTCGCGCTTCCATTCGACGACGCTGGAGACGGGCATGGCGCCGCTCATGCACGAGTCGCCGTGCATCCTCAACAGCAACGTCGGCACGTCGGGCTGCGACGGCACGCCGAGCTGCGCCTGCACGACGGGCATGACCTGTAATTCCTGTGGCACCTGCGCCGCCGGCACCGAGCCCTTCGATCGCATCAAGCTGTTCTACACGGCCGGCGGCAACGGCGA
Source organism: uncultured delta proteobacterium (assembly GCA_963785725.1). Classification (GTDB taxonomy): domain Bacteria; phylum Myxococcota_A; class Polyangia; order Palsa-1104; family Palsa-1104; genus JAQBQH01. The sequence goes on from CAWAWS010000027.1 coordinate 11,003, forward strand.
GGTCGCCGCCGCCGGTTACGGCGATCCGTGGAGCGTCATGGACGGCTGGGTCGACGAAGCGGCCGGCGCCGACGGCCATCGCGCCATCATCGACGGCGCCGGGTTCACGACCGCCGGCTTCGGCCACGCCGGCGGCACGCAAGGCGCCTGCTGGAGCACCTTCGACGTCGGCGACTTCTCGGGCGCCAAGCCGACGCTCGCCAACATCGCCAGCGCGTCGGCCAAGCCCTACGTCGGCAGCGCCGGCACGTTCCGCGTCTACGCCACGTGGCAGGATGCCGGCGGCGCGCCCAAGGATCTGAGCGCGGTGGTCGACGGCAACTGCAGCGCGATGACGAAGGAGCTCGGCAGCGACACGCTCAACGCCACCTATTATGCCGACGTGCCGCTCACCAACGGCTGCCACGCCGTGTTCATCTCGGGGCACACGAGCGGCGGCGTCGCGGCGCTCTATCCGACGACGAAGGCGTTCACCATCAACGTCGGCAGCGCCGCCAATTGCGCCGACGAAGTGGCGCAGCCGGCTTCGACCTGCGCGGGCACCGTCGGCACGGGCGGCAGCGACGGCGGTGCCGGCGGCGGCGGCAGCGCCGGCGGCGGCTCGGGCAGCGCCGGCGGCTCAGGCTCGGCCGGTGGAAGCGGCGCGGCGGGCGGTTCAGGCTCGGCCGGTGGGACTGGCTCGGCGGGCGGCACAGGCACGGCGGGCGGCTCAGGCGAGGCGGGCGGCTCCGGCTCGGCCGGCGGCTCCGGCTCGGCCGGCGGCAGCGGCGGCTCGCATGGCGGCTGCTCGGTCAGCGGCGACAGCGGCCCGTCGGAGGTGGCGTTCGGCCTGTTCGCGCTCGCCGCCTTGCTCTTCGGCCGCGCGACGTCGCTCAGGAAGTGTGGTCGACCGTAATTCGCCAGCCGGCGGCGCTCTTGTGTAGCGTCAACGTGAAGTAGCCGCCGGCATTGCCACCCGCCTCTTTGGCGCGCTCCAAGCTCCAATGGCCGATGGCGACGGCATAGTCGCTGCTCAACACCCGCACCTCGAGCTCGCTGAACTTGACGATGCCCATGCGCGCGGCGTCGGGATGGCCCTTGCGATACATGGCGGCGATGGCGTCCCAGCCGTGATGGATCTGTGTGGCGCCGACGAACTCGGTGGTGGCGGCGCGCTCGTAGCCGGACAAGTAGCCGTCGAGGTCGCCGCGATTCCAGGCCGCGGCCTCACGCGCGAGCTCGGCGCGCACGGCGTCGGCTTCGTCGGCGCGAGCGAAAGGGGTCGTCAGGAGTGACAGAACGAGCGCGGCCCAGCCCAGCTTTCCCATGGGCCGAACAGTAACGCGGCTTCAGACCTTGAGGAGCAGCTTGCCGAAGTTCTCGCCTGCGAAGAGCTTGCCGAGCGCGCTCGGGAAGTCGCCGAAGCCGTCGATGACGTCCTCGCGCGCCTTCAACTTGCCGCTCGCGAGCCAGCCGGCGATGTCGCGCACCGACTCGCCGATGCGCGGAATGTAGTCGCTGACGAGGAAGCCTTCCATGCGCGCGCGATTGATGAGCAGCGACAAATAATTCTTGAGGACGGGCGGACCGTCGGTGTTGTTGTACTGCGAGATGGCGCCGCAGATGATGACGCGCGCGTGCAGCCTGAGCTGCGCCAGCGCGCTCTCGAGGATCTCGCCGCCGACGTTGTCGAAGTAGATGTCGATGCCTTCGGGGCAGTGCTGCTTGAGCGCCTTGTAGACGTTCTCGGCTTTGTAGTCGATGGCGGCGTCGAAGCCGAGCTCGTCGACGAGATAGCGGCATTTCTGCGGCCCGCCGGCGATGCCGACGACGTGACAGCCTTTGATCTTGGCGATCTGTCCCGACGATCGTGCCGGTGGCGCCGGCGGCGCCCGAGACGACGACGGTCTCGCCCGCTTGCGGCTCGCCCACGTCGAGGAGGCCGAAGTAGGCGGTGGCGCCGGTCATGCCGAGCGCGCCCAGCCAACGCGTCAGCGGCGCCAGCTTCGTGTCCACTTTCGCCACATGCTTGGCGTTCATGAGCGCATACGACTGCACGCCGGTCAGGCCGGTCACGAAGTCACCGACGGCGAGCGCCGGATCGTTCGACGCCGCGATGCGACCGCCGCCGAACGCGCGCATGACGTCGTTGAGCTTCACCGGCGCCACGTACGACTTCTGATCGTTCATCCAGCCGCGCATCGCCGGATCGAGCGACAGATATTGCACTTCGACGAGCACCTGGCCCGGCTCGGGCTGCGCGACGGGCGTGGTCGCGAGCTCGAAGTCGCTGCGCGTGACCGCGCCCACGGGCCGCGCGATGAGCTTCCACTGCCGATTCTCGGTCATGGCGTCTCCTGCTGCAATTCTACGGGTTCGATGACGGCGCCGGCGCGGACGAGCAGCGCGCGGTACCAGTCGACGGTGCGTTGCGTGCGATCGCCGAGCGCGCGGGCGCCCCACACGATCGACAAGGTGCGGCGCGTGGTCGGGCCCGTCTTCGTGCGCTGCGCGTCTTTGACGGCGTTGGCGCACGGTCCGACGATGTCGCAGAGGCAAGGCAGGCCGGCGAGCTCGATCTCGTGGCCGCTCGGGTTGAAGATGTACTTCTCGCCGGCGCCCGCGACGGTGATGCGCAGCGGCTCGGCCACGCGGCCCAAGTCGACGACGCTGATCGGTAGACCGGCGTGCAAGGAGACGGCGTTGCAGGCGTCGACGGCGAGGTTGATCGACATAAGCGCGCGCTCGCTGGCCGCGCGGATCAGGTACTCCGACGCCGGCTTGCCGCGGCCGGTCGGCTTGTAGCCGCGGGCGCGCAGGACGTCGCGGACGGCGGCGCGCACAGCGTCGTCCGCCGCCAGCGGCGCTTCCGCCGTCGGCGACAGGAGCGCGCGCAGCCAATCGGGCGACGGCAGCTGCGCCAGCGGCGACGGCAGCTCGCTCACGAACGCGCCCACGTCCAGGAGGGAATGAGACGACACGGAGAGCCGCACGCGCGGCAGCATAGCCGGCTCGCGCCGCCGGCGCCATGGCGGAAGCCGCGCCGCGCGCCACCGTCGCCACCGATGCCGCGCCGCGCGCCACCGTCGCCACCGATGCCGCGCCGCCGACGGCAGCGCATCGCCGGTGTACGCGCGGCCGCCGAGCCGCTATCCTCGACGGCGATGCTGCGGGATCGCGCGCGAGGTCCGGTCCTGTTGGCGCTGGTCGTCGCGCTCCTCCTGTTTCCGCTCGTGCTCGGCCAGTCGTTCTGGCTGCGCGACATGCTCGTGTTCGCCTACCCGCTGAAGGCCTATCTGCGCCAGCGGCTCCTGCACGGCGAGTTGGCGCTGTGGAATCCGCGGCTCGGCTTGGGACGGCCGTTCCTCGGCGTCGTGCAGCCGGGCGTGCTCTATCCGCTCAACGTCGTGCTGCTCTTGCCTTATCCGCGCGGCGTCGACGCCTTCTTCGCGCTGCACGCGTTCGTGGCGGCGTTCGGCGCGCGGGCCTGGTGCAGAGCGCGCGGCGACGGCGAAACGGCGGCCACGTTCGGCGGCGCGCTCTTCGCGCTGTCGGGCTACTACGTGTCGCAGCTGGTCGGCAACGGCAGCTTCGCCGTCGGCGCGGCGTGGATTCCCTGGGCGCTGGCGGCGCACGCGCGGGCGATCGCCGGCACGCTCTCGTCGCGTCGCGCCATCGCGGCCGTGGCCGGCTGTCTCGGGCTCATGGTGTTGGGCGGCGATCCGCAAGCGGCCTGGTTCGCCGGCGTGCTCTTGACGACGCAAGCGCTCGGCGCCGGCGCTCGACGTCCGCTGGGTCGCGGCCTCGTCGTCGTCGCCGCGGCCGCGCTCTTGGCCGCCGCTTTGGCCGCCGCGCAGCTCTTGCCGGCGCTGGAGGTTGCGGCGGTCGGTCGTCCCGGTGGCGTGCCGCTGGCCGACGCGTCGCACTGGTCGTTTCCGCCGATTCGGCTGGTCGAGCTCGTGTGGCCGGCGGCGTTCGGGCCTTATTACGCCGAAAACTGGCCCATCCACGCGCTGTACGACGAAGGCACCGGCGTCGCCTACGAGCCGTGGTCGGCCGGCATCTATCTCGGCTTGGCGACGCCGCTGTTGGCCTTGGCGGCGCTGGCGCGACGTCGACCCCGCGCCGCCGAGGTCGCGCTCGCCGTTGCCGCGCTGACGCTGCTCGTCGTCGCCATGGGTGCGCACGCGCCCTTGTTCGCGCTCTTTTTCGACTGGGTGCCGGGCGTCCGGCAGTTTCGCTATCCCGAGAAGTACCTGCTGCCGGTGACGCTCTGCCTGACGACGCTGGCCGCGCGCGGGCTCGACGTCGTGACGGCTGAGCCGCGGCGCCTCCTCATCGTCGCCGTCGTCGTGTGGGCGGCGTTGGCCGTGGCCGCGATGGCGTCGGTGCACCTCGGCGGCGAATGGGTCGCGCGCTGGCTCGGCCGACTGCCGCCCGAGCGCGTGCACGACGCCGGCGTGTGGCTGGCGCAGCGCGCGCACCGCTCGATCTTCGTGGCGACGCTGCTGACGCTGGCGCTGCTGGTGGCGCGGGCGCGCCGGGCGCTGCCGCGGACGCTGGCGCTCGTCGTCGCGGTGGTGACCGTCGCCGACGTCGGCATCGAGAGCGCGCAGCTGTGTGACTTCGCGCCGTCGTCGCTGTATGTCGAGACGCCGCCGCCCATCGTCGCTGCGCGGGAACGAGCGGGCGCCGGCAACTTCCGGCTCTATCGGCCGAGCCAGCTGATCTTCGACGCGCCCGGCGTGCCGGCGCGGGCGCTGTTGCGCGCGACGCTGCGGCCGGACTGCGGTCTCGAAGACGACGTCACGCAGATCGAGGCCTACGACAACTTTCCACTCGCCCACATGACCGCCTTGTGGACGGCGCTCCAAGGTCGACCGCTGCAGCTGCTGCAAATGACGGCGACGCGGTTCGCGCTCTTGCCGTCGTCGCTGTTTCGCCCGCAGCCGAGCTTGACGTTGGTGCGGCAATGGCCGGCGCTGCAGGCGCTCTTGGCCGAGGTCACGCCGCCGCCGCCGCGCGCCTACCTCGCCGCCGACGCCCGCGTCGCCGCCGATGAGGCGGCCGCGCAGGTGTTGGCGGCGCGCGACTTTCAGCCCGGCCGCAGCGTCGTCCTCGCGCCCGGCGACGGCGCGCAGACCGTCGCGCAGGCCGCGGGCGACTGCCGCATCGTTACCGACGCGCCCGAGCGCATCGTCATTCACTGCCAGAGCGATCGCCCGAGCTTCGCCGTCCTCGCCGACAGCTGGTTCCCCGGTTGGTCGGCGCGCGTCGACGGCCACGCCGCGCCCATCGTGCGCGCCAACTTGGCCATGCGCGCCGTGCCGCTGCCAGCCGGGCGAGCACGACGTCGCCTTCGTCTACCGCCCGGCGCACCTCGGGCTCGGCCTCTTCATCAGCGCCGTCGCCTGCCTAGCGTTGCTGGCGCTGGTTTGGCGTCGCCGGCCGCCCAAGATCGCGCTCGGCTAGAGCGGCGCCGATCGCCACGACTACTCGCACTCGGCGCCGGCCGTGAGCACGTCGGCGTCGAAGCGCACGCTGACGTCACCGACGGTGACCAGGCTGCCGACGAAGAGCGCGCCGGTCGCGTTCAGCCCTTCGTCGCTGAGGAGGACAGCGTCGGGCGCGTAGACGATCGCCGACAGCGTCGCCTGCGCGCCCAGCTGCACCGTCGTCGACGCGAGCCACAGCCGCACCGCCGCCGCCGTCGGCGAGCCGACCACGCCGGCGGTCACGATGACGTCGCCGTTGACGAACAGGTCGAGCTCGGCGCCGTCATCGAGCGTCACGCGCAGACCGTCGGCCAAGCTGACGTCGCCGCCAATCGACAGCGCGCTGCGCCCGTGGACGCGAATTTCCAGCGTGTCGTCGCTCGTCAGCGACGGCAAATAGTAGCTGCCGCAGGGCAGATCGAAGCCGGTCGGGCCATGCGTCGTCGCCAGCGCCGTCGCGTCGAGGCCGGCCGCAGCATCGTCGTTCTGCGTGGCCGCGGCCTTGACGACGGCCGCGACATCGACGACCGGACCGGCGGCGCAATTACATGGCGGCGGCACCTCGATCGCTTGCGACACGATGAAGTTGTTGGCCGCCGACTGCGACACGGTCGACGACGGCGAGACATAGAGCGTGCCGAGGACGACGGGGCGACCGAGCACGTCACCGGCGACATAGGCGCTGCCGCTGACGGTCGCGATCTGCGAGGCCACGAGGCTGCCGGCGGTGTATAGGTCGCCCAAGATCTGGGCCGGCCGATCGAAGCTGACGCCGCCCGAGCCGCCGCCCGTCAAGCTGCCGCCGACCTCGGCCGAGCCGGAGATCTCGATATTGCCGTCGCTGGCGACGCCGGCGCTGCCGCTGCTCGGCGCCAGCGTGCCGCCGCCGCCGCCGCTGCCGCCACCGCCGCCCATTGGACCGGGCGGGCCGCTGCCGCCCTGCGTGAACAGGCCGCCGGCGAGCTCGATCGAGTCGCACGAGCAGAGCGCGTGGTCGACGGTGCCGGCGGCGAGCGCGGCGGCGCAGCGTCCGTCGCCGCCGCCGATGCGAACCGGCGCGCCCAAGCCGCTGCAGGCCGGCGCGCCGCCGTCGAAGCCGCCGCCGCCGCCCAGATCCGGCGGACGCAACAGCTCCGTGCGCTGCGTGCAGCCGGCCAGGATTGCGCCGGCGGCGACAGCGACGACGAGCGCCGCTCGGGTCATCGCGCCGAAGCGCGCAGCTCGGCCAGGCGATCGCGCGCTTCCCGCGCGAATTGACCATCGGGATAGCGGTCGAGATAGCCGCGCAGCGCCGTCTCCGCCTCGGCGTGCTGGCCGCGCTCGCTCCACAGCTGCGCCGCCGCGAACGCCGCCGCTTCGCCTTCGGGCGCGCGCGGGAAGTCACGGGCGACGACGACATAAGCCGCCAGCGCGCGCTCGCTATCGGACTCGACGAGATACGATTCGGCGACGAAGATCTGCGCCTGCGCGCGCTCGGCCGTCGTCGGATGGCCGGTCAACGCATGGCGAATCAGCTCGCGCGCGCCGGCCGCGTCGCCGTCGGCCAGCCGCGCCCGCGCGCGATCGAGCGTCAGGCGAATGCTGCCCGCCGTCGCCGTCGTCGTCGTCGCCGCGTGCGCCGGCGCGACGCTCGGTGCCGTCGCCGGCACCTTGGCGACGGGCGCGGCCGCTATCGCCGGCCATTGCGCGCCGGCACCGACCGTCGCCAAGCGGCGGCCGTCGAGCGCGTAGACCTCGACGGCGCCATCGAGCACGCGCACCGCGTCCGACGCAAAGCGCGCATGCGCCCGCGTCAACACCATCTCGAACTGCGGGCCGCGCACGTGCAACGGTGCGACGGCCACCGGCGCCGACAGCTCGAGCGCGCCCGAGCCGAGGGCGATCTCGCGCGCCGCCGGCCGCAGCTCGACGTCGCTGCCCGTGGCGATGCGCAGCTCGGCGCCGCCAAAGCGGCTGACCCGCTCACGCGCCGCCGGCGTCAGCTTGGTCGCCAACATCTTCGTCACGGGCACCTGCGACACGGCCACGTCAGGCCGAACGCGCGGCTGGAGACGCCACGTCGCGATCGCGCCCAGCGTCGCCGCCGCCAGCGTGCCCGCCATCGCCCACGTCCAAACGCGCGCGTGCGGCCGCGACGCCGCCGCGCGCGTCGCCGGCTGCCGCCCCGCTTTGCGCAGCTGGGCGGCGATGCGCTCCTTCGCCGCCGTGCCCAACGCCGGCGGCGTCCAGCTGCGCAGCTCGCCCACCGTGCCCCAGCGCGCGCGCTCGGCGCGACACGCCGTGCACTCGGCCAGGTGCTGATCGAGCTGCAACAGAGTCGGCTCGCCCACGCCACCACGCACGTGCTCGACGAGGATGTCGCGCGCACGCCGGCAAGACATCATCGCTCGCCTCCCGATTCCAAGAGCGCGGCTACGTGCGCCGCCATCCGCTTGTCGCTCGACAGCCGCTTACGCAGCTCGCGCCGAGCGAAGAACACGCGCGACCGCGTCGCCGTCTGCGTCGCGCCCATCAATGACGCCACTTCTTCGATCGAATAGCCTTCGATGACGTAGAGCAGTAGCGCGATCCGCTTCTTGGGCGCGATCGTGTCGAGCAGCTCGTGCAGCACCGGGCCCAAGCTGCGCTCGTCGAGCATGCGATCGTGATCGGGATGCTCGAGGATCGCCTCGTTGGGCACGACATCGAGCGGCACGTGGCGGCGAATCTTCCCGGCGCGCAGGTAATGCTGACCGACGTGCACCGCGATGCTGAGCAGCCACGTCTTGAAGCTGGCGTCGCCGCGATAACGCGACAGCGCCGTCATCGCCTCGAGAAACACCGTCTGCGTCAGATCCTCCAGATCGGCGACGGGACCGACGAGCCGGCCGAGCACGTGCTCGACGAGCCCGACGTGCGCGCGAAACAGCTGCTCGATGGCGTCGCCGTTGCCCGCGCGGCATTCGTCGAGCGTGGTAGGGCTCGGCTCGACGGTCAGGCGGGTGGACGACATGGGGCGCATCTCCTATGTTGTGCCGCGTTACCGCTTTTTGTTGAAGGGGTCATGGCACCCGCACCAATAGACCAGCAGTTACGGTAAATTGCGCCCATCCGAGATCGGTCGAATGGGGGCTGCCGGCGGAAAGTTGCTGACGCGGCAGCAGCGCCTCGCCGCCGAGCGCGACGACAGCGCCGGCGTAGCGCGAGAAGAGCCACGCGCCTTCGATGTGCAGGCCGAGGCCGGCCGACAGTCGCTGCGCGCTGCCGCTGCGCAGGCCGGCGCGGGCGTCGGCGTCGATGATCTGCAGGCTGGCGCGCGGGCCGGCCGCGAGCTGCCAGCGCGGCCGAACCAGGCGCGCGACGAGGCCGGCGCCGACGGGCCAGACGCGCGCGCCGATCGTCGCCGCGTCGACGGCGACCGACGGTGCCGTCGTGAACGCGGCGTCGACGAACGCGGCCAGCGGCAGGCGTCCCCACGGCAGCGTCAGCCGCACGACGAGCCCTTGGCGCAGCCAGTCGACGTTGGTGGGCACGATGAGCGTGTAGGCCGCCGCCAGCTCGAGCCGCGTCTGCCGATGCGGCGGCGCCGGTAACGGCACGATCGCCGCCGCTTTCGCCGTCGGGCTCGGCGGCGGCGGCACGATCGCCGGTGGCGGCGTCACCATCGCCGGCGGCGGCGTCACGATCGCCGGCGGCGGCGTCACGATCGCCGGCGGCGGTGTCACGATCGCCGGCGGCGGCGTCACGACCGTTGGCGGCGCCGGCGTCGTCGGTTCGGCGCGCGGCGGCGGCGCTTCGGGCGGCACGACCCACTGCGTGTCGTCGGCGACGGGCGCCAGAAGCGCGCGCACCTTCAGCGCCGTCACGCGCGCGCTGCCGAGCGTGTCGTCGCGCGCCACCGCCGTCTCGCGCAGCTCGAGCGACGCCGCCTTGAGCGCGTACAAGAGCGGCACGCCGGCGCGCTCGCCGAACCAGACGACGACGTCGGCGCCGCCCGACCGCGCGTCGGCGGCGACGCGATCGAGCGCCTCGGCGGTCAGCTCCGTCGGTGCCGCGCCGCCGAGCCGGACCGCGCGGCCGAGGTCACGCGTATAAATGCGCAAGGCATCGACGAGCACCGCTTCGCGGCCGCCGTTCGACGGACGCGAATCGGCGCCGGTCAGGACGAGGATCGCGCCCACCGGCTCGTTCGCGTGCGCCCAACCGCATGTGAGCAGCGCCAGCGCGCAACCAAGCCGCATCCAAGGCTGGTGGTCGCGCCGCGGACGAACGTTCAAACGGGGCCGTCGTCCCGTCGCTGCGCGTGCGTCTCGGGAGCCAGCAGCGTCAACAGCGTCGTCGCCAACAAGAGCGCGACCATGAGCCAGACGGCGGGGCCGTAGTCGCTGCCCGGACCTTTGATGAGCGCCATGGCGAAGCTGACGACGACGCCGCCCAAGTTGCCGGCCATCATGAGGATGCTGGTGGCGCTGCCGGCCGCGTGCGCGCCGGCGAGCTGCGCGCACATCTCGAGCAAGAGCGCGAACGCCGGCAAAAAGAAGAAGCCATGCAGACCGGCCAGCCACAAGAGGACGTGGTAATGGCCGCCGCTACAGAGCGGATGAATCGTCGCCAGCGCCATGCCCACGCTGACGAGGACGAACGGTTTACGCCGCTTCGACAGGTCGGACAGCGTCGGGATGGCGACGGCGCCCAAGATGCCGCCGCCGATGAGCGCGCCGCCGATGAGCCCCGCTTGATCGGCGTTGATGCCGTGCGGCGCCAGGATCTGCTCGAGCCAGGTCGTCAGGCCGTTGAAGACGCCGAGACCGAGGAACGCGAGCACGTACAAGAGCAGCAAACGACGATCGGCGAAGAGCGAACGCAAGCGCGCCGGCTCGGTCGCCGCGGCGGTCGCCACGTGCTGATCGTTGGGATGGACGAGCCAGCCGAAGAGCACGAGCGTGACCAGCGCGACGACGGCGAAGACGACCATCGTGCCGCGCAAGCCGAAGGCGTCGACGGACAGCGGCGTCGTGGCCAAGCCGGCGGCCATGCCGATGAACATGCCCATCGTGCCGAGGCCGGTGGCGATGGCGCCCTCGCCTTCCGAGAACCAATCGGCGACGAGCTTGGAGATGCCGTTGACGACGTAGGGCTGCGCGACGGCGATGCCCATTTGACCGATGAGCAGGACGGCGAAGCGATCGTCCCAGATGCGCAAGGCGGCGAAGGCGGTCATGACGATGGCGCCGATGCCGACGGTGAAGCGATAGCCGCGCCGATCGGTGAGCGCGCCCGCCGACAGCGAGAACACGACGTAGAGCAGCGGAAACACCAGCACCAACAGGCTGGCCATGAGCTCGCTCACGCCGTAGCGCGACTGCACCATCGTCAACAGCGGCGCGAAGTTGAGCCACAAGAGCTGGCTGACGCCGACGACCAGCGTGTAGGCTGCGAGCACGGCCCAGCGACGCGGACGATGCAGCGCCGGATCGCGCGCGCCGGCGACGCCTTCGACGGACGACGACGGAAGGCCGGTCATACCCAGTGCGCTTCCATGTCCATGGTCTCCTCGCCGTCGTGGCCGCCGGCGCGCGTGTGCATGCGCACCTCTTTGGCGCCGGCGACCTCGAGCATGCCGCCCGAGGCGCCGATGATTTCGGTCCACATGTTGCCGTCGAAGCCGACGCAGCCGGTCAGCCGCGCCAACGAATAGCCGCGCCGCGACTCGAGAATCGTCAGCGATCCGGTGTCGTAATAGGTGCTGAACAGGCGCGCCGAGAACGAGAGCAGCAGTTGCGGCGACACCAGCTTCAGGAACAGCTGCTTGTAGACGCTGCGCATGTCGTGCTGCACGGTCAGCTTGCCGATCTGCCGCGCGATCTCCGCGCCGTCGCTGCTGGCGACGCGAAAGGCGCGAAAGGCGTCGCGATACCACGAGATCGGGTACCAGCTCGCCGACAGGATCAGCCCCGAGCGATAGGCCTCGCTCAGCTGTGGCAGCATGAGCCCACGCGCCCGCGCATGCGCCGCCTGCCCGCGCAGCTCGAGATAGCAGGCGTCGATGGAACGGAACGCCACCCCTTTGACCCGCGGCTCTTTAGTGTCCACCCGCCCGCGATAATGACACGACAGCAACATTCGTAAACGCGCGAATGCGAGCACCCAATCGACCAGATCTGCGATGGACAGGTGCCGCGGCGATCGTCAAGATGCCCCGATGTTTTCTCGTAACGCCTTGCACGCCCTGTTTTTCGCGACTTTTGCGGCCGGCTGCTCGAGCCACGGCGCCGCGCTCGACGCGCCCTTCGCCGCCGACAGCCCGTGGCCCAAGTTCCGCCACGACGCCGTGCAGGACGGCAGATCGAGCCTGAAGCCGACGTCGAAGAGCGGCACGTTCTGGAGCTATCGCACCGGCAAGGGCGTCTTCAGCTCGCCGGTCGTCAGCGGCGACGGCACCATCTACGTCGGCTCGGCCGATCGCACGTTCTACGCGCTCAAAGCCGACGGCACCGTCGACTGGAAGCTGCTCACGGGCGAGATCATCGACTCCTCGGCGCTGCTCGACGACAAAGGGCGCGTCTACTTCGGCTCCGGCGACGGCAACTTGCGCGCGCTCGACGCCAAGACCGGCACGCTCGCCTGGATGGCCACCGCCGACAACGCCGTCAACGGCTCGTACATCAACTGGTTCGAAGGCAACGTGCAGCTGTCACCGACGGGCGAGCTGTACGCGCCCAACGACGACTTCTTCCTCTTTCAGCTCGATCGCGACACCGGCATGTTCACGCAGAAGCTGCGCCTGCCCGACCAAACGTGGTCGTCGCCGGCGTTCGACAAGAACGGGCAGCTCTACATCGGCAACAACAACTTGGTGCAGGCGTTGGGCTCGAACTTGTTCTCGTTCGACAAGGCCAGCGTCGAGAAGTGGGAAGATTACGTGGGCGTGGGCTCGGTGGCGGCCAGCCCGCTCGTGACGCCGAGCGGCCTCATCGTCGCCGGCAGCTTCGACGGCTACGTGCGCGGCTTCTCCGCCGTCGACGGCACGCCGAAGTGGCAGTTCGGCGCGCGCGATCACATCTACGCCTCGGCCGCGCGCCAGTCCGACGGCACGATCGTGCAGGCCGCCACCGACGGCAGCGTCTACGGCCTCGACGAGACCGACGGCACGCTGCGCTGGACGTTCGACTCGCGCGATCCCATCCGCTCGTCGCCCGCCGTCGACGGCGACGACAACGTCTACTTCGGCTCCGGCGACGGCCGCTTGTACGTGCTCAACAAGGACGGAACCTTGCGCTGGTCGGTGCAGCTCATCAGCGAGGACCGCAATGACGTCAACAGCTCGCCGGCGCTCGGCAAGGACGCGATCTACGTCGGCGGCGAGAGCGGCGAAGTGTTCAGCGTGCCCTACGACTACTGCTTGCGCGCGCCCGGCATGACCGATCCGCGCTGCGCGCCGGCGACGGCGCCGACGCTGCCCGACGACGGCGGCACGCTGCTCGTCACGACCTCGTTCGGCGCGGAGCTGGCGACGCCGCCGGCGACGATCGATCCCAATCAGCCCATCGTGCTCTCGCTGGTGGCGCGCCAAGGCGGTCACGACGAGCTGGCGCTGCTCGACGCGTCGTCGGTGGTGGTGACGATCACGCCGCCGGCGCAGTTCACGACCGACGTCGCCGGCAACGGCAAGTTCGTCACCATCACGCCGACGGCGCCGCTGACCGCCGCCGCCGACGGCACCGTCACGATCGCCGTCACCGGCGGCTTCCTCGTGTCGCCGATGCGCAGCGGGCTCAAGCTGTCGGGCGGCACGGCCGGCGGCAACGTCAGCTTCATGATGCAGCCGACCTTGAACGTGCCGATGGCGACGCCGGTGCCGCTCACCGTCGGCTCGGTGTGGCAAATCGCGCGCATCGCCTTGCCGCTGCCGACGCTCTTGCCGAGCTACAATCAGATCGGCTTCGACTCGCTGCAGTACCTCGTCAGCATCGTCGAGACGTTGCCGAACGGACAGGCGATCGCGTGGATGGCCGGCGCCACGCTCGACGACAACAACGACACGATCATCGACCCGAAGACGCAGGCGCTCTTCCCGCTGCAGGTCACGAGCGACGGCACCTTCATGACGATGATCAATCAAGCGGGCGTGAGCGTGAAGGTCACCAACATCGTCATTCCGTTTCAATCGTTCCGCCTGTCGGTCGCGCTCGGCGCAGACGGCAACGGCGCCGGCCCCGTGCGCCTGACGGGCTCGACGATCTGCGCCGACATCGCCACCTACGGCTCGTTCTTGCAGCAGCTCGGCCTGTGCAATCCGACCACCGATCTACTGACCGTCGTCGGCGCCGCCAACTTCACGACGTTCACCGCGCCCGCGCCGACGACCGCCACCGCGACCTTCGCCAGCGACGGCATGAACGTGACGGCGACGCTGACGGGCTCGCAGATCGTGGCCGCCGATCACGTGGCGTCGCTGTTGCTCGTCGACGCGACCACGAACGCGCCCATCTCGCTCAACTACGGCCTGACGACGAAGACGACGGCGGATCCCAACGGCATGTTGGCGACGGTGACGGTGCCGCTCGCCGGCAAGACGCTGCCGGCGACGACGCGCGTGCATCTCATGATCGATACGGCGTCGGCGGCAACAGGCGACATCACCACACCTTGAGCCCGTTTTGAGCGGCTGCGCGAACGACAAAAGCTGATACAGTCGGGTCGCGCCATGAAGTCGACACTCGATGGTGAGATACCGGAGTACAGTCTCGCGCCGCGCGGGAAGTCCTCCAAACTGCCCTGGATCGTGGGCTTCCTCGGATTGGCCGCGGGTGCGGCCGGCGGCTGGCTGGCCGTCGACGAGCACGGCAAGGCGAGCAGCGACGCCGCGAAGCTCGCCGAGCTGTCGTCGAAGCTGGCCGGCGCCGAAGCGAAAACGAAGGACCTGCAGGCGAAGCTCGACGCCGCCGAGACCGAGCGCTCGGCGCTGGCGGCATCGCGCGACGAGCTGTCAAAGAACGTGCAGTCCAAAGACGAGGAGCTGGCCAAGCTCAAAGGCACCTACGACGAGCTGCAGGACAAGCTCAAGGGCGAGCTGAAGTCGGGCGACGTGAGCGTGACCCAAGTGGGCGGCAAGCTGCGCGTCGATCTCGTCGACAAGCTCCTGTTCACGTCCGGCGAAGCGCAGATCTCCAAGCGCGGCGAGAACGTGCTCCTGCGCGTCGGCGCGATCTTGGCCAACATCCCCGACAAGCTGATCCAAGTCTCGGGTCACACCGATCAAACGCCGATCGGCGAGAAGCGCTCGGCGCAGTTCCCGAGCAATTGGGAGCTGTCGGTCGCGCGCGCCACCAACGTCGTGCGCTTCTTGCAGGACAAAGGCAGCGTTCCCGGCGAGCGGCTCGTCGCCAGCGGCTACGGCGAGTTCCATCCCGTCGCCAGCAACAAGAGCGCCACCGGCCGCGCGCGCAATCGCCGCATCGAGATTCTGCTGACGCCGTCGCTCGATCCGAAGGCCATCGCCATGCGCAAGCTGAAGGCGGAGGCGGTCGCGGGCGAGCCCAAGTCGGTGGTGAAGCGCCAGAAGTAGCATGGCCTCCTTGGACCAGACTCCGACCACGCAGCGGCACTGCCCGAGCTGCGGCTCGGTCTACCCCGCCGACTACGCCGTCTGCCCGCGCGACGCCACGCCCTTACGCCGCGGCGCCGAAGGCTCCGAAGATCCGCTCATCGGCAGCATCCTCGGCGAGAGCTACGAGATCGTGCGCCGCATCGGTGAAGGCGGCATGGGCCGCGTCTACGAGGCGCGCCAAGTTCGCTTGGGCCGCCACTTCGCCATCAAGCTCATGCACCAGATGTTCGCGTCCGATCGCGACGCGTTGGCGCGCTTTCGCCGCGAGGCGACGGCGGCGGCGGCGATCGTCAGCCCGTTCGTGGCCCAAGTCGTCGACATCCACGCCACGCGCGATGGTCAGCCCTACCTCGTCTACGAGCTCTTGCAAGGCCAAGATCTGGGCACGCTGCTCGAGCGCGAAGGCTCGTTGCCCATCGGACGCGCGGCGCGGCTCGCTCGCCAGCTGACGCAAGGCCTACGCACGGCGCACGAAGCCGGCGTCATTCACCGCGATCTCAAGCCCGAAAACGTCATGATCGTGCGCGCCGCCGACGGCTCGGAGCAGGTGAAGCTGCTCGACTTCGGCATCGCCAAGATCGTCGAGGACGAGAAGCTCACGCGCACCGGCGCCGTCTTGGGCACGCCCGCGTATATGGCGCCCGAGCAGGCGCGCGGCGGCAGCGCCATCGATCAGCGCTGCGACGTCTACGCGCTCGGCGCCATCATCTATCGCGCCATCACCGGCCGCGCGGCGTTCTCGGGCGAGGATGCCGGCCGCACGCTCACCAGCGTCATCTGGGACGAGCCGCAACGGCCGAAGACGCTGCGCCGCGACCTGCCCGACGGGCTCGAGCTCGTCATTCAGCGGGCGATGGCCAAGGATCCGGCGGCGCGCTTTCAGTCGATGGCCGAGCTCGACCTCGCGCTCGCGCCTTATGACGGCGACACGCAGACGGCGGCGGCGGCGCCGCACCGGTCCGACGTCGGTCGCGCGCAGACGATCGTGGCCGCGGCCGGCGTCACGACCGGCCGATCGTCGTCATCGGCGTCGTCATCGCCGGCATCGTCGAAGACCGGCAGGTCCGACGCGCGCTTCGCTCGCCCACGCGCGCTCGTCTTCGGCGTGCTCGCGCTCGTCTGGTCCGTCGTCTTGTCGGGCTCGCTCATCGCCACCTCGCTGACGGAGCTGACGCATCACGCGCTGTCATCGGTGGAGCGCATCTTGGTCGTGCTGTTGGCGCTGGTGCTGTCGATTCCGCTCGGCGTGTGGGAAGCGCGGCGGCTCATTCGCGGCGCCTGGCGCAACACGGCGACGATGGTCGATCGCGCGATCCTGCTCGGCCGCACGCTGGCGCTGTCGCTCGGCACCTACGCGCTCATCGCCGCGCCCGGTCGCTTCTGGGCCATCTTGCGCCACACGAGCGCGCCGCCCGAGACCGAGCTGGGCGCGATCGTCGTCGCCATCTTCGTCGCCGGCGCCGTCTTGTGGCGCGGCCGTCAACTCGACCCGCGATAAAAATTCATAAATCGCTGCAAGGTTTTTGGGCGGCGCTCGTAACACCTCCCTCGTCGTGAAGCATTCGCGCTTCGCGGGGAGGATTTCATGGAGCGGATCGAAAGCGCTTTTCTCATTCTCGGCATTCTCGGTTTTCTCGTCGTCAGCGGCTGCGTCGCCGCGCAAGTCGACGACGCGCCTGACGATGGCGATCGCGCGCAGGCGCAGGTCGCGTCGTTGGCGCGCTATCCCAATCGCCGGCTGTGCGCGCCGGCGACCGAGCCGGGCCAGCTGGCCTGCGCGGCGCGCATCCGCACCGACGCGACGGGACAGATCGTGCCCTTGGCCGCGCCGAGCGGCTACGGCCCGAGCGACTTGCAGAGCGCCTACGGCGCGACGGCGCTCGTCGCCAGCGGCGGCAGCGACGCCACCATCGCCATCGTCGACGCGCAGGACGATCCCGACGCCGAGGCCGACCTCGCCGTCTACCGCAAGCAGTTCGGCTTGCCGGCGTGCACCAGCGCCAGCGGCTGCTTCCGCAAGCTGAACCAAAGCGGCGCCGCCAGCCCGCTGCCGAAAGCCGACAAAGGCTGGGCCGGCGAGATCATGCTCGACCTCGAGATGGCCTCGGCGTTGTGTCCGCGCTGCAAGCTCTTGCTCGTCGAAGCGTCGGCGGCGACGACGGCCGATCTGGGCGCGGCCGTGAATGCGGCGGCCAGCTTGGGCGCGACCGTCATCAGCAACAGCTACGGCGGCCCCGAAGACGCCTCGCTCGCGACGACCGACAAGCAGTATTACGACCATCCGGGCATCGCCGTCTTCGCGTCGTCGGGCGATTCGGGCTACGGCGTCGAATATCCGGCGTCGGGCCAGTTCGTGACCGCGGTCGGCGGCACGACGCTCACCAAGTCCTCGTCGGCGGCGCGCGGCTGGGTCGAGACGGTGTGGGGATCGACGAGCGGTGGCGACGGCGCCGGCTCCGGCTGCTCGGCCTACGCGACGAAGCCGTCGTACCAAAAGGACAGCGGCTGCGCGAAGAAGACGGTCGCCGACATCGCGGCGCTCGCCGACCCCGACACCGGCGTCGCCGTCTACGACAAATATGGATCGGGCGGCTGGAACGTCTACGGCGGCACGTCGGCGGCGTCGCCCATCGCAGCGGCCATCCACGCGCTGACCGGCCACGGCAAAGACGCGCTCGGCCTGTCGTACGGCAAAGCGGGCGCGTTCTTCGACGTCACGAGCGGCAGCAACGGCAGCTGCTCGGGCTCGTACTTGTGCACGGCGCGCGCCGGCTACGACGGACCGACCGGCAACGGGACGCCCAACGCGTCGGTGCTGGCCGGCAAGACCAGCGGCAGCGGTGGCGGCGGCGGGACCTCGGGCGGCAGCGGCAGCGGCGGCGGCGGTGGCAGCGCCGGCGGCAAGGGATCGGGCGGCGGCAGCGCCGGCGGCGGCAAATCGACGTGCGCGCACTCCGAATGCACGAGCGGCAAGAAGCTCAGCGCCACCTGCGACGACTGCATCAGCGCCACCTGCAGCCTCGACAGCTACTGCTGCGCCAACACGTGGGACTCGGTGTGCATCTCGGAAGCGGAGCTGGTATGCGGCCTCAGCTGCGAATGATCCGCAAGAGTCGCGCGGCGCGTCGGCTCAGGCGCCGCGCGAGTCGACGGTCGACACGTCCACCGATACGGCGAGCGTGTGCAGGCCGCCACCGAGAATGACGCCGCGAATGGGCGTGACGTCGCCGAAGTCGCGTCCATGACCGATGGTGACGTGCTCTTCGGCGGGGATGAGATCGTTGGTCGGATCGAAGTCGATCCAGCCGAGATCGGGCACCCACGTGGCGATCCACGCGTGCGAGGCGTCGGCGCCGACGAGCTTCGGCTTGCCCGGCGGCGGATGCGTCAGCAAGTAGCCGCTGACGTAACGACCGGCGAGGCCGAGCGCGCGTAGACAGCCGATGGCGAGGTGCGCGAAGTCCTGGCAGACGCCGCGTCGCGCCGCCAGCACTTCGGACAGCGGCGTCGACACGTCGGTGGCGGTCGGATCGTAGGCGAAGTCGCGGTAGATGCGATGGGTCAGGTCGCGCACGGCTTGCAAGAGCGGGCGACCGTCGGGAAACGAAGGCGCAGCGTAAGCGGCGAGCTCGGCGCTGGTGAGGATATGCGTGGAGTCGAACGTCATCTCGTAAGCGTCGAGGACGTCGCGGCGGCGATCGTCGCGCAGTCGGGCGCGCACGTCGTTCCAGGACGGCGTGCGCGCCAGATCCGGCAGCGGCAGCGGTCGCACGTCGACGACGCTCGTCGCCGTCACTTCGAGGGCACGATGGGGCTCGCTCAAGCTGAAGTGCAGCGCGCGATTGCCGAAATAGTCGAAGCGCCGTCGTCGCAAGGCCGGACGCGGCACGATCTCGATCTGATGCGAGACCGTGTGCTGATGCTCGTGCTCGCGCGGCGACAAGCGCGCTTCGTGCTGCGACGTCGTCACGGCGTCGCCATATTGATACGACGTGCGATGGATGACGCGCAGCCTCACGGCTCGCCTCCGCCCGAGATCGAGACTCGCCGGGGCGACGCGTCCTCTTGGCTCAAGTGGCGCGGCGTGCTGGCGTGATTGAGATAGCTGTCGGACAAGGACTCGCTCAGCTGCGGCAAGCTCGTGCCGAGGCGGCGCAAGAGCGCATCGAGCGCCGGTCGCGTGGCGCCCGCGGCGTCGAGCGCGCACAGCCGATCGATCTCGGCCAGCTCGAGCTCGCCCTGCGTCGCCAGCGCCAGCCGCAGCTGCGGGCTGCGCACGCCCGCGCCCGGCAAGAGAGGCAGCGCCCGCACGTGATCGACGAGCGCGCGCACTTGGTACACGATGCTGCGCGGATTGCCGTCATCGGCGAGCAGCAAGTCGACGACGGGCGCGGGCTGCAGCGTCGCCAAGTAACGACGGCGATAGGTCATGCCGCTGTCGGCGATCTCGAGCACGGCCTCGAGCAGCGGGCGTTCGCGATCGGTGGCGCGCACGGTCGTCGCACGCAGGAGGGTCACCAGCGTCACGGCGCGCTCCAAGCGACGACCGAGATCCAAGAAGCGCCAGGACTGACCGCGCGTCATGCTCTCCATCGCCAGACCGCTGAAGGCCGCGAGCGTGATGACGACGCGGTTGAGGCCGTGGACGAGCGTCGACAGCCGATCGGCGCCGGCGGCGGCAATGCCGGCCAGACGCGCGACGTCCTCGTCGAGCGCCGCGAGCACGCGCCAGGTGTCGATGGAGATGCGGTCGCGCACCATGCGGCCGACGCGCAAGGTCGCCTTGACGACGGACGCGAGCGAGCCGACGCTGCTCGCGTCGCACATGGCGGCGATGAGCTGCGCCTCGGCGCCGGCCAGGTGCGGCGTGCGATCGACGGGAATGTCGACGCTGTAGAGGAACTCGTTTTGCGCGCGCAACGCGGCCAAGAGCGCCGAGAACTCGCTCGACCGATCGAGCTCGGGCTGACCGGCGAGCTCCGAGAGGCGGCCGCCGATGACGCGACCGAGGCGCGCGATGCCTTCGGCGCGTTCGGCGTAACGACCGAGCCAATAGAGGTTGTCGGCGGCGCGGCTGGGCAACTCGCTGCCGCCGCGCGACAGCTCGATGGCGCGCTGCGCCGGCGGCAAGAGCGAGAACGGGCTGACGGCCTCGTGCGACAGCACCCACACGTCTTTGCTGCGCGCGCCCCGCTCCATCGTCACTTCGGCGCCGCTCTCGGGACCGGCGACGCGCGCCAGGCCGCCCGGCATGACCAAGTAGTCGTGGCCGCCGTTGGCGACGGCGTAGGCGCGCAAGACGAGCGGCCGCGGCGCGATGGTGCCGTCGGTCAGAAGCGGCGTCGTCGACGGCGGCACGTACGCTTGCGCGACATACGCGCTCGGACGCGCGGCGATCTTGCCGCGCAGCGCCTCGCGTTCGGCGGCCGGCAAGGCGGCCGTGAAGATGGGCGAGCTCGAGCCGTCGGGGAAGGTCTTGCGGATGACCCAGTCGTCGAAGCGGCCGAGCACCTCGTCGCGCCCCGCCGCCTCGCCGAGCCAGAGCGTGCGCACCGACGGCATCATCAACGTCTCGTTGAGGAGCCCGCGACAGATCTCGGGCAGATACGGCAAGATCGCCGCCGTCTGCAGCACGCCCGAGCCGAGCGGATTGACGATGGCGACGTTGCGCGCGCGCGCCGCCTGCACGAGGCCGGGCACGCCGAGCGCCGAGTCCTCGCGCAGCTCGAGCGGATCGCAGAAGTCGTCGTTGACGCGGCGAAAGACGACGTCGACCGGCTGCAGCCCACCGAGCGTCTTCAGGAACACGCGATCGTCGCGCACGGTCAAGTCGCCACCGTCGACGAGCGTGAAGCCGAGATACTGCGCCAGATAGGCCTGCTCGAAATAGGTGGCGTCGTAAGAGCCCGGCGTCAGGAGCACGATGCGCGGGTTGTCGCGATTGTGCGCCGCGCGCGCCTGCAGCATCTCGCGCAAGACGCGGAAGAACGGGGCCAGCCGCTGCACGTTGCCGGCGCGAAACAGCTCCGGCAGCGCGCTCGACACGACGATGCGATTCTCGAGCGCGTAGCCGGCGCCCGTCGGGGCTTGCACGCGATCTTCGACGACGTGGAAGCTGCCGTCGAGCGTCCGCACCAGATCGGCGCCGAAGATGGGCAGCCAATCGTCCTGCGGCACCGCCATGCCGTGCAGCGGACGCAAAAAGCGCGGGTTGGCGAACACGAGCTCGGGCGGCAGCCAGCGTTCGACGAGCGATCGCTGCGGCCCGTAGAGGTCGGCCAAGAGCGCAGCCAAGAGGCGGCCGCGCTGCTCGAGCGCGTGCTCCAGCTTCGACCAATCCTCGGGCGGGATGACGACCGGCAGCGGCGACAGGCTCCACGGCCGCTCCATGCCTTGCGCGTCGTCGTAAACGTTGTAGCTGACGCCGTTCTCGTGGATGAGCTGGCGCGCCTTGTCCCAGCGACGGGCGAGCTCGGCCTCTCCGAGCGCGTCGAGCTGCTCGATGAGCGGACGCCAAGCCGGCCGCAGCTGACCGAGCGCGTCGACCATCTCGTCGAAGCCGCCGGCGGGCGCCGTGTAGCCGCGCGCCAATCCCGTCGTCGCGGCGGCTGCGTGCAGTGCGTCGATCATACGAACGACATCATACAGAACGGGGCGGTCGCCGTCGCTGCCCGAGTGCGTTCCGACACGGCGATTTGGGCGAGCGCACGGACGTTCGTCGCCGCGCCCGAGCGGTCATGGTCGATGTTGCGCCGGTGGACAGGGTTGCGTTCAGCCGGGCCGGCGCAGATCGAGCGTGAACGGCAGCTCGAGGCTGCGCGACTCCGGCGGCGGCGTCATCTTGCCCGGCGTGTGACCGAACGGCGCGAAGCGCGTCGCCCGGCGCGCCTCGGCTTCGAGCCCGTTGCGCGGATAGGTGTCGTAGTGACGACCGGCCGGATGCGACACGTAATACGTGCAGCCACCGACGGCACGACCGGACCAGGTGTCGACGAGATCGAAGGTCAGCGGCGCATCCACGTTCAGCGTCGGATGCAGCGACGACGGCGGCTTCCACGCTTTGTAGCGCACGCCGGCCACACCTTCGCCGGCGCGACCGGTCGGATGCAGCGGCACGCGCCGGCCGTTGCAGGCGACGACGTGACGGCCGGGAACGAGCCCGCGCGCCAACACCTGCACGCGCTCGACGGACGAGTCGACGTAACGCACGGTGCCGCCGCCGCCCGGCTCCTCGCCGAGCACGTGCCAAGGCTCGATCGCCTGTCGAATCTCGAGGTCGACGCCTTCGATGGCGACGGCGCCGTGGCGCGGAAAGCGGAACTCCCAGTGCGGGCGGAACCACTCGGCGTCGACGGCGAGGTCGCGGCGGCCGAGCTCGGCGGTGACGTCGGCCAAGTCCTGCCAGACGAAGTGCGGCAGCATGAACCGATCGTGCAGCGACGTCCCCCAGCGCACGAGCGGCTGCTCGTATGGCGTCTTCCAGAAGCTCGCCACCAACGCGCGCACGAGCAACTGCTGCGCGCAGCTCATCCGCGCATCGGGCGGCATCTCGAAGCCGCGCATTTCCAACAGGCCGAGCCGTCCCGTCGCCGAATCGGGGCTGAACAGCTTGTCGAGGCAGAGCTCGGTGCGATGGCCGTTGCCGGTGACGTCGACGAGCAGGTGGCGGAACAGCCGATCGACGAGCCACGGCGGCGCCGGATTGTGGCTCGCGGTGAGCGCGGCGAAGGCGGCTTCCAGCTCGTACAGACTGTCCTGGCGCGCTTCGTCGAGCCGCGGCGCCTGGCTCGTGGGACCGACGAACTGCCCCGAAAACAGATAGGACAGCGACGGGTGATTGATGAAGTACGCGATGAGGCTGCGCAAGAGCTCGGGCTTGCGCAAGAGCGGGCTGTCGGCCGCGCGATCGCCGCCGATGACGACGTGGTTGCCGCCGCCGGTGCCGGTGTGGCGGCCGTCGATCATGAACTTGTCGGTGCCGAGCCGAACTTGGCGCGCCTCGTCGTACAGCGCGGTCGTGTTGTCGACGAGCTGCCGCCACGACGACGCCGGCTGCACATTGACCTCGATGACGCCGGGATCGGGCGTGACCGACAGCTTGTGCAGCCGCGGATCGCCGGGCGGCGCATAGCCTTCGAGCCGCACCGGCAGGCGCAGCTCGGCCGCGCACGCTTCCACTTTGGCGATGAGATCGAGGTAATGCTCGAGATGACCGACCGGCGGCAGGAACACGTGCAGCCGACCGTTGCGCGGCTCGACGCACAAGGCGGTGCGCACGATCGGCCGCGCCGCGACGCCGCGCTGCATCGGCACGCCGCGACGGATCGTGCCCGGTCGCGACTGCTCGAGCGCGCGCCGCGGCGGCAAGGGCGGCCGCTGCGCGAACGGATCGCGCTCGGCGTCGGCCAACAGCTCCTCGGGCGTCGTCCACGGCAGCGTATCGAGCGGCAGACGCAGGCCCATCGGCGAATCGCCGGGGAAAAGATAGAGCCGCTCGTCGCGCAAGAGCCAGGCGCCGCTCTGCCATTGCGTGCCCGCGGGCGCCTCCTCGGCGCGCAGCGGCAGCGTCCAGCCGACCACCTTGCCCAGCCCTTGGCCGAAGATGCGCCGCAGCCGCGCGCGCTCCTCCTCGTCGTCGAGGTTGGACTCGAGCGGATCGACGTTCACCGGCAGGCGGCGCTCTTTCCACAGCCAATACCAGACGTCTTCGTAGGCCGGCATCACGTAGCCGTCTTCGATGCCCAGCTTGGCGACGAGCGCGCGCACGAACGCTCGCGCCTGCTCGCTGCCGTCGTTGCGCGGCTGGCTGCCGGCGATGAGCGTCGGATCGCGCCACACCGGCTCGCCGTCCTTGCGCCAATAGATCGAGTAGGCCCAGCGCGGCAAAGACTCGCCCGGGTACCACTTGCCGAGGCCGTGATGCAAGAAGCCGCCCGCGGCGAAGCGCGCCCACAGACGGCGGGCGAGCGCGTCGGCGCGCGCCTCTTTGTCGGGCCCGGTGGCGGCCGTCGACCACTCCGGGCTCTCCATGTCGTCGACGGAGACGAAGGTCGGCTCGCCACCCATCGTCAAGCGCACGTCGCCGGCCACGAGCGCGCGCTCGACGGCGTCGCCGGCGGCCAAGATCGCCTGCCACTGCTCGTCGGTGTACGAGCGCGTCGGCCGCGGCCGATCTTCGACGCGCGTCACCTGCATCACGACGTCGAATTCGCAGCCGAGCTCGTCGCCCTCTTCGCGCTTGTCCCACGAGAAGCTGCCGGTGATGGGCGCGGCGGCCGACGGATCGGCGGTGCAGGCCAGCGGAATGTGCCCTTCGGACGCGAACAGGCCGCTCGTCGCGTCGAGGCCGACCCAGCCGGCGCCGGGCAGATATGTCTCGGCCCAGGCGTGCAAGTCGCAGCAGTCCTCGCTGACGCCCGCCGGACCGTCGAGCGGCTTTTGATCGGGCGTCAGCTGGATCGAGTAGCCGCTGACGAAGCGCGCGGCCAAGCCGATGCTGCGCAGGAGATTGACGAGCAGCCAGGCGAAGTCGCGGCACGAGCCGTGCCCGCGCTCGAGCGTCTCTTCGGGCGTGAAGACGCCCGGCTCCATGCGAATTTCGTAGCGCAACGCGCGGTGCACGAGCCGATTGATGTCGACGAGCACGTCGACCATGCGCCGGCCGGGACGCGCGATGTCGTCGCGCACGCGGCCGACGAGCTGCGCAAAGCCGGGCCCCGCGTCGACGACTTCGAGATAGGTCGTGAGGTCGTGCAGCACCGTCGCGTCGTAAGCGAACGGAAAATGCTCGACCGACTCCTCGAGGAAAAAGTCGAAGGGATTGATGGTCGTCAGCTCGGCGATCAAGTCGACGGCGACGGTAAACTCCTTCGACTTCTGCGGGAACACGAGGCGCGCCACGTGATTGCCGAAGGGATCCTGCTGCCAGCCGACGAACTGCTCGGACGGCGTCACCTTCAGCGAATAGGCGAGAATCGGCGTTCGACAATGCGGCGCCGGCCGCAAGCGCACGAGCTGCGGCGACAGCTGAATCTCGCGATCGTAGACGTAACGGGTGACGTGATGGAGCGCGACGCGGGTCGCCATAGTCGTTCATCCATATCACCGACTGCGGGTCGAGTCCGGTAAACGTTATGTTTCCATTGCGTACAAACGACGTAACTGGAGGGAATCGCCCTATCGCGAAGCCCGCGAACGCGCTTAAATCTTCATTCGTGCCTGTCGCGCGACCTTCGCAGAGTCAGTCGCAGTCGTCGGCTAATCCCGGCCCGTCGTCGCTGCTGTCGGCCTATCGCCCACTGTCGAGCAGCTGGGACGAGCTGGTCGCGCCCGACGGCCGACCGCGCTCGCACGCCCAGCAGACCTTCGACATGCTGGGCGCGCTCGGCGCCGCCGATTTCGCACGCTATCAATCGCTGGCCGAGCTCTCGTTATATAACCAGGGCATTACATTCTCGGTCTATTCCGACCAGCGCGGCACCGAGAAGATATTTCCCATTTGCCTCGTTCCGCGCGTCATCGACGCCGTCGAATGGGCCGCCGTCGAAAAAGGGTTGGTGCAGCGGGTTCAGGCGCTGAACCTCTTTCTCGACGATCTGTACGGCGAGCAGCGCATCCTCAAGGACGGCTGCGTGCCCGCCGATTTGGTGCTGGGCGCGAAGTTCTACTTGCCGCAGCTGCACGGCATGAAGCCACCGGGCGGCGTGCGCATTCCCATCGCCGGCATCGACCTCATCCGCGGCCCCGACGGCATCTTGCGCGTGCTCGAGGACAACGTGCGCACGCCGTCGGGTGTGTCGTATGTCGTCGAGAATCGGCTGGTGACGAAGCGAATCTTCCAGCACTCGACGGAGATCTCGGGCGAGATGTCGAGCATCCGGCCGGTCGAGCAATATCCGATCGAGCTCGCGCGCACGCTGCGTTCGATCGCGCCGACCGAGAGCGACGACATTCGCGCGGTCGTGCTGACGCCGGGATCGTTCAACTCGGCCTACTTCGAGCACACGTTCTTGGCGCGCCACATGGGCATCGAGCTGGTCGAGGCGAGCGACCTGTTCGTCGAGAAAGACGCGGTGTTCGTGCGCACGACGCAAGGGCCGAAGCGCGTCGACGTCATCTATCGCCGCATCGACGACGCTTACCTCGACCCCGAGTTCTTCCGGCCCGACAGCATGCTGGGCGTGCCCGGCCTCATGCGCGCCTACGCCGCCGGCAACGTCGCGCTCGCCAACGCGCCCGGCAACGGCTGCGCCGACGACAAGGCCGTGTATGCGTTCGTGCCCGATATGATTCGCTATTACCTCGGCGAAGAGGCGCTGCTGGCACAAGTCGACACCTACGCCTGTGCGCGTCCCGACGATCTGGCGTATGTCGTCGATCATCTGTCGCGGCTCGTGGTCAAGTCGGTCGACGAAGCGGGCGGCTACGGCATGCTCATGGGCCCGCAAGCGAGCGCCGACGAGATCGCGACCTTCCGCAAGCGCATCATCGCCGAGCCGCGCAAATACATCGCGCAGGAGCGCATCGAGCTGTCGACGTGTCCGACGTGGGATCCGGCGCGGCAGGCGTTGGCGCCGCGGCGCGTGGATTTGCGGCCGTTCGTGCTCACGCGTCCCGACGGCGCGTGGGTCTTGCCCGGCGGCTTGACGCGCGTCGCGCTCGTCGAAGGCTCGTACGTCGTCAACTCGAGCCAAGGCGGCGGCAGCAAAGACACGTGGGTCCAGCGCGCCGACGGTGGCGCATGATCTCGCGGGTCGCCGATCACTGCTTCTGGTTCGGCCGTTACGTCGAGCGCGCCGAGTCGAGCGCGCGGCTTTTGCAGGCAACGCGCGCGCTCGTGTTCGACACCGAGCTGCCGGTGACGCAATGCTGGACGCCGCTCGTCATCGTCTCCGGTGAGTACGACCACTTCTGCGAGCGCTATGACGCCGAGGCCGCCGGCGACGGCGAGCGCGTCCAGGAGCACCTGACCTGGAGCGACTCGGGCGTGAGCCTCTTGACGTCGGTGCGGGCGGCGCGTGAGAGCGCGCGCGTCATCCGCGACGTGCTGTCACTCGAGACGTGGGAAGCGATCAACGAGCTGTACCTGTTTCTCGGCCGCGACTCGACGGAGCAGCTCTATCGCGAGCATCGCGAGGAGCTCTATCGCACGGTGCGGCGCTCGACGCAGCTGGTGCTCGGCCTCGTGCGCTCGACGATGCTGCACGACGAGCCGATGAGCTTTCTGTGGCTGGGCGCGATGATCGAGCGCGCCGGACAAGTGGCGCGCATGCTCGACATGCATCACCACACGATGGCGCGCGAGCATGCGCATTACATCGTGCAAGTGGCCCTCTGGCTTTCACTCTTGCGCGCGTCGTCGGGCTACGAAGCGTACATGAAGAAGCACCAAGGGCGCGTCACGGTGCAGTCGCTGGCGTCGTTCCTGCTGTTCGAGCCGAGCTTTCCGCGTTCGCTCGGCTACTGCTTGAAGTCGTCGCGCTCGCTGCTCGGCAACATCTGGCCCGACGCGCCCGCCGACGGCCAGCCGCGCGAGTCGTTGGCGCGGCTCGACGCGCTGCTCAACTGGCTCGACGAGCAGAAGACGCGCGGCATCGAAGGCACCGACTTCCACGAGCTGCTCACGCGCGTCGTCGACGAAACCGCGGAGATCTGCGGCCAAGTCTCGACCGAGATCCAAGGCCCGGTGCATCCCAAGCCCGCCGCCGCCGCTACCGGCTGACGTTCGTCCGCGCTCTCTCGGCCGCGTCGTGCAGCGCGCCATCGTTCTACTTCAAGCCCAAGCGGAGACATGCTGGGCGCCGGCGAGTTGTCTCCCGCAGGCTGTAAGCCGAGGACTGTCTGAGCCGGCGCCCAGCATGTCGGAGCGCCGCCGGCGCCCAGCATGTCGGAGCGCCGCCGGAGCGTCAGTTATTGACGCCGGCGAAGATGTTGGCGAACTGGAACGTGCTCGTGTCGACGTTGGAGCAAGCGTCGCCGTCGGCGTAACCGCCCGCGCCGCACTTTTCGTCGCGCTGGATGGCCCAGAACGAGACGAGGCCGAGCTTGACGTCCTTGGCGTGCGCGATGAACGTCTGGGCGTTGGCGAGCGAGAAGACCGAGCTGTCGTCGTTCTTGCCGATCATGGCCGTGCCGCCGACCATGCGATAGGCGTCGGCGAGCGACAAGCCGGAGATGGCCGACGTCAGCTGCTTCGCGGTCGAGTCCACCGAGTCGACGGGCGTCTTGCCGAGGTCGGTGCCGTCGCCGTAGTCCATCGTCATGACGTTGACGTACTGAATCGTGACGCCGGCCTTGAGCGCGGAGGTGACGACGGCCAAGCCCAAGTCGTCGAGCCCGTCGTCATTGACCGGCAGCGTGAACGCGACCTTGATGCCCTTGGACGTCTGCACCGACTTCAACGCGGTGGCGCGCATGGCGTTGATGGTGGCGTTGCTCGTCGACGAGCCCTGCTCGATGTCGAAGTCGAGGTCGGTGATGCCGGTGGCGTCGACGAAGTCGCTGATGGCCGACGCCAGCGCCGTCGCGCTCGTGCACGCGCTCTCCAAGTACGTGCCGTCGGCGCCGCCGAAGCTCGCTTTGACGTGGCCGCCGCCGGCGATGTAGGCCTTGACGTCGGCGAGGTTGTCTTGAATGTCCGTCGACGTCGTGCAGCCGCCGCCCGAGAGCACGAAGGCGATCGTCACTTCCTTCGGCCCCGACATCTGCTGCATCTGCACGAGCGAGTTGAACGAGTACGCGTTGCCGCCCCAGCTCCACGTGTAGAAATAGGGGGCAAACTCGGTGACTTCGGGGTTCGCCGTCGTGCCGCCGCCGCCCGCGGTGCCACCGCCGCCGGCGCTGCCGCCGCCACCGCCGGCGCTGCCGCCGCCACCGGCCGTCTCGCCGCCGCCGCCGGCCGCGCCGATGCCGCCGCCGGCGCTGCCGCTACCGCCGGCGCTCGTGCTGCCGCCGGCGTTGCCGCTGCCGCCACCCGCGCTGCTGCCGCCACCGTTGCCCGACGGATCGCCGATGCCGGACGAACCGCCGCAACCGACGAGCGCGAGGCAGAGCGCGAACGAAGAAGCCAGACCGACCGAGAGGCGCGTGGATGCGAACATAATGGCGCACATTCGCAAGTGTCACGCCAAGGAGACACGCATGCATGTAGCTGATTTTACGACTGAACCGATAAGCGCTCGATGAGACTGCGGACCACGGATGTAAACTTCGAGGTGACGAGCATGCCGGCTGTGGAATGTTACAATTACACTGATGGCTGTTCCACCGGCGCCGCAGCGGCACCCGTTCGCTCCTGGTAGGAGCCCGTTTCACGTCAAGGGCGTCGTTTATCGCAACTTCGTCGAGTACATCGATGGCGCGGTCGACGGCGGGATTGCCCGGCTGGTGACGCTGCTCGACGAGCCGGAGCTGCAGACGTTCGCGCAGCAGCCCTTCTTGGCGAGCAGCTTCTACGACGCGCTGCCGACGGTGCCGCTGTGCGAGACGGCGGCCAAGGCGCTCAATCGTCCGTTCGGTCAGCTGGTGCGCGAGTTTTCGGCGTACGCGTCCGAGCGCGACACGAAGGGCATCTATCGGCTGCTCTTGAAGTTGGTGTCGCCCGAGATGGTCATGGAGCGGACGCCGGCGGCGGCGAAGCAGTATTTCGACTTCGTCGTGGTGACGGCAGAAAAAAGCGGGCCCAAGAGCTTTCGCACGATGGTGCGCGGGGTGCCGCGGTTCGTGGCGCCGTTCTATATGACGGTGACCGAGGCGTTCTTGAGTCGGGCGTTGACGCTGGCGGGCGCGAAGGAGCCGCGGCACGCGTGGCAGGCGCCGCTGCCGGACGGCGAGCGCGACGGCGTGCCGCTGGTGCGGCTGCGGCGTGAGGTGAGCTGGCGATAGTCGGGCGCTCCGACAAAACGGGCGCGCGCTCGGACAGTGCTCGCCCTACGGGCTGCGCAAGACAACTCGCGCGCGCCCATTTTGTCTCCGCTCGGGCTGTGGAAGGCGGAGGCGGAAGCAGACGACGGCGTTCGGTTTGCGGCGCAGCCGTCGTTCGGCTGCGATTGAGGGCGGATGCGGAGGCGAGCCACGGCGGGATGGCGCGCGGCTTCGGCTGAAGGGGCGGATGCGGAGGCGAGGCGTGGCGTGCGTGCTGTCTGGTGCAACCGTCGGTCGGCTTCGGCTGCGGAGCTGGCGGCGGAAGCGAGCGACGGTGCCGCGCAGTCGCAGTGAGCGCGTGGTCGCGATCGGTCGTGATCGCGAGGCTGCAGCGCGTGGGCGGCGCGGCGGCGGTCGTAGCTGTGCGGTCGTAGCTGTGCGGTCGTAGCCGTGCTGTGGGTGGTCGCGGTGGATTTCGGGGGCGGATGGGTTTGGGCGGGGTGGCGACGGCGCCCGGGCGCGCGGTGCGCGCGGGCGCTGTCGCTCCGTCGGAGTCGGCCATCGTGTAGTCAGGCACGCCGATCGATGGCTTATCGCGGGCGCACGCGCTCCGCACCCACGCGCGCCCCCAATGGCGGCAGCTCAGCGTGACTTCGCGGGCGGCTATGCCGGTCGCTTGGCGGCTAGGAAGCGCACCTTGTTGCGGGCGCCGCGTTTCTCCATGATCGGCCGCAGCCATGCGAACATGCGCGGCGAGAGGTAGCCGAGCGTCGCCAGCTTGCCCGACAGCGCGGGGATGTCGATCTCGGCCTCGCCCGTTTCGATCGCGCGCACGACCGCGGTCGCGACCTCTTCGGCCGTCGACATCGGCTGCGAGAACACGAGGTCCGGCACCTTGGCCAGATCGTCGCCGAAGAAGCCGGTGTCGACGGGACCGGGGCAGACGGTGCAGGCGCGCAGCCCGCGCGCCGTGAGCTCGACGTCGAGCGCGCGCGTAAAAGCGCGCAGCCCCGCCTTCGACGCCGAGTACGTCGCCTCGTGCGGCACCGGCACCTTGCCCGCGAGGCTCGCCAGATTGACGATGACGCCGCCCGGTCGCAGCAGCGTGAGCGCCGCCTGCGTCAACAAGATCGGCGCCGTCAGGTTGGTCTCGAGGATCGTCGCCAGCTCGTCGCTCGTGCGCTCGCGAACCGATCCGCGATGGTTGACGCCGGCGTTGTTGACGATGAAGTCGAGCCGGCCGAAGCGCGCGTCGACCTGCGCCGGCAGCGCCAACAGCGCCGCGCGGTCGGTGACGTCGAGCGGGAACGCCGCCGCCCGCGTGCCGAGCTCGCGCGCCGCCGCTTCCAGCTTGTCGACCGAGCGCGCGACGAGCGCCACATGCACACCGCGCTGCACCAGCTCGCGCGCGACCGCCAAGCCTATCCCGCTCGACGCGCCGGTCACGATGGCGCTCTTGTCTGACCACTGCATCGACTTACCTCCAGCCGTCATCGATACTCGGCGGCGCGGCGGCGTCAAGCGAAGTGAGCAGAAAAGGGCTACCCGGCGGCGACGGCGTCTCAGACGCGGGGGGACACGTTCGACGGCCGCCGCCGGGTTGCGATCGATCGAGAAGCTACCTTCGTGCCAAACGCAAAGGCCCGATAAGACTCGAACTGACGAACGGGTAGCTGCAAGAAATCCAGACAGGTGTTCGAACTGCGAACACACCGGTTTGATTGCGCCGGCGGCAGGGCTATGATCCCCGGCGTTGGTGGCGGGGGGTGGTGATGTCGTCAGTTCGCTGGCTGGTGGCGGTGACAGTAGGTGTCGTGGCGAGCTTCGTGGCCTCGACGCTTTACATCCAAACCCGCGTTGCGCTCGTCGACGACGAGGTCATGGACATCGTCGGGAACGCGACGCCGAGCATCGAGGAGCTGGCCGCGGCGCGCACCGAGATGCGCCACTTCGAGCTCGGCGTCGGCCGTTACATCGGCGCACGGTTGCAGAGCCTGCCGCTCTCGCGCGAGCGGCTCGTGACAGCGCGCACCGCCATCGACGAGCACTTGGCGGCCTACTCGCACCTGCCGCAGTTCGACCGCGAGGTCGCCGTGTATCGCCCGCTACTCGCGGCGCGTGAGCGGCTTTACGCGGCCGCCGACATCGTGCTCGACTACGTCGACGCCGGCGACATCAAGGCCGCGCGCGCCAAGCTGACCGGCGACTTCGACGAGGCGGCCGAGGACATCGATCGCGCGACGCAGCGCCTCATCGCCTTCAACGCCGGGATGGCCAACGAGAACGGGCGGGCCATCGATCGTATTCGCCACAGCACGTCGCTCGTCGCCATCGTGCTCGATGGCGCGACGGTGCTGATGGCGGCGGTCATCCTGATGCTGGCGGTGCGCGCCACGCGGCTGCACGAGCGCATCCTGCTCGCCCAGAACAAAGCGGCGGCGGCGCGCGCCAACGAGCTCGACCATTTCGCGGCGCGTGTGGCGCACGATCTGAAGGCGCCGCTGACGTCGGTGTTGATGGGCGTGTCGGCGGCGCAGCAGTATCCGCACGACGCGCCGCGGCTGCTCGATCGCGTGCGGCGCGCATCGGGCACGATGAACAACATGATCGACGCGCTGCTCGACTTCGCGCGCGCCGGCTCGACGCCGCAGCGCGGGACCGCGTCGCAGCTGGCGCCGGTATTGGACGCGGTGGTCTTGTCGGCGCAGCCCTCGCTCGAAGAGGCGCACGCCGAGCTCGTCGTGGCGCCGGTGCCGCCGGGCTGCATCGTCGGCTGCAGCAGCGGCGCGCTCGCGTCGGTGCTGTCGAATTTGGTGCAGAACGCCATCAAATACCTCGGCAGCGACGCCAGCGAGCGCCGCGTCGAGATCGGCGTGACGGCGACCGCGACGACCGTGCGCATCGAGGTGTCCGACAGCGGCCCAGGCCTGCCCGAAGACGTGCACGACAAGATCTTCGAGATGTACACGCGGGCGCCGACGAGCATCGGTAAACCCGGCCTCGGCTTGGGCTTGGCGACGGTCAAGCGGCTCGTCGAAGCGCACGGAGGGACGCTCGGCGTGCGCTCGCGGCTCGGCGAAGGCGCCTGCTTCTGGATCGAGCTGTGCCGCGCGAACGCCGTCAAAGCACCGGTCCCGGTGACGCTACCGGCGACCCGCAACGCCTGAGACAGGCGCAGCCCGGCCTATCGTCGGAGCAGGTTGATCAACGTTGACGGTCGAATCAACCGGAGCGGCGGCGAGAGGTGCCGGCGCGCTGTGCCAGGCCGGCGACGACCATGAGCGCCAGCGCCAGGCAGCGCGCGAGCTCGGTCCACGGCTTCAAACGCGCCGACGAGTGGTTCGCTTCGCCGAGGCCGATGAGGACGTCGAAGGCCATCCAGCCGAGCTTGCTGAGGACGACGAAGAGCCAGGCCCAAAAGAGCGTGCCGCCGCGCAGCGCGAACGTGACGAGCGCCAGCGGCGCGATGAGGCAGAACGTCGCGAAGTCGCCCAAGTCGGACGCCAGGTGCTCGAGCGCGCCGCCGTGGCCGTGCTCGAGGCCGCGCAAGTTGACCGACATCGCGAAGCCGGCGGTCAGCGTCGCCAGCACGACGGCGGTCAGCGTCGCCGCAATCCGGCGGCCGCGCGACTCGAGCTGCCCGAGGCCGGCCGAACGCCAGGTGCCGGCCAACAGCGCCATCGCGACGACCGTCGCCAAGTTGCCGGCGATGACGAGCCCGCTGCGCAGCGTGGCGGCATCGGCGGCGCCGCTCCACAGATGCAGCTGCGCGCCGAAGAGCACGTCTTTGATCAGCAAGAGGACGAGGTTGAGCGCGAACAGCAGCCAGGCGACGAGCATGCGATCGCCTGCCGAATAGCGCAGCGCCGCCGCCGTGCACGCCAGCGCCGCCAAGACGCGCAGCCCTTCGACGAAGCCGAAATAGACGAGCGGACGCGACGCCGCCGGAGCCGCCGCCAGCGCGACGCCGTACGCGATCGCGATCAAAATCGGCACCAGCCAAAAGCGTCCCGGTTTCATCAGCCGAGCTCCCGGCGCAGGTCGGCGAGCACGGCGTCCGTCTCGCGGCTGCCGATGAGCGTGCGCAACATCGGTCGCAGCGCCGCCAAGAGCGGCTCGAGATCGTGGTAGCCGAGCTCGTCGGGCGCTTTGTGCACCGACTTTTGCGCGAACAATCGCAGCGCGTTCTTCGCCGTGTGGGGCCCGAGATATCGCGTCAGCTCTCGAATCACGACATCTGCGAACACGACCGGCACCCGGGCGGGAATCCTAGCGCGGCAGTTTCGATCCGACAATGACGTTCGTCTATCGCACCTTCATAGTCAGTCGCACACTTCACCCACAAACAGCGATAGTCGCGCCGTCGATGAAGCACACGACTGTTACAGCCCTTATCGCGTCATTGTCGGACTGTCGCGCTAAGGACGGCAAACGTCCGAGACTAAACGCGCGACCGAGCGCTGGCTTAGCGCACTGACTATATTGAAGGAGCACGGCCACTAAGGACGCGCTCGGTTACGGTCGCTCGTCACTCAGTCGATGCGGTATTTCGTGAGGATTTGTGCGGCGAGCCGCGTTACGTCGCGGCGGCCGCGGCGAGCGACTTCTTGTCGCGCGGCGGCTTATCGTCGGCATCGGGCTTGCTCGGCGCCAATACGACGTTCAGCTCCAACACTTCGCAACCGCCCGAGCGATCGACATTGACGCTCACTTGCCCGATGTCGATGAGCTCGTATTTGGCGATCACTTGCAGCAGCTCTTGTTGCAGCTGCGGCAAATAGTCCGGCGCGTCGCGCAAGACCGAGCGCTCGCGGGCGACGATGATCTGCAGCCGATCTTTCGCGATGGACGCGGTCTTCGGCTGCGAACGCTTGAAGTAATCGAGGAATCCCATGTTCAACCTCGCTTGTGAGTCGGCTCAGCCGAACAGGCGCTTCAACAATCCACGCTTCTCCATTTCGATGAAGCGATGCGGCCGCTCTTCACCGAGGAAGCGATTGACGACGTCGGTATAGGCCTGCGACACCTCGGTCAGCTCATCGAGGATGACGGGCGTGCCCTTATTGGACGCTTGCAGTACGGCGCGCGACTCGGGAATGACGCCCAAAAAGGGAATACCCAAGATCTCGAGCACGTCGGCGACCGAGAGCATCTCGCCCTTCTGCACTTGCGCCGGCGAATAACGCGTCAGTAGCAAATGCGTGCGAATCGGCTCGCCGCCGCTCTCGGCGCGATTGGTCTTCGCATTCAATAAGCCGAGCACGCGATCGGAGTCGCGCACCGACGAGACTTCGGGGTTCGTGACCACGATGGCTTCATCGGCAAAATACATGGCCATTTGCGCGCCCTTTTCGATACCGGCCGGCGAATCGCAAATGATGTATTCGAAGCCGAGCTCTTTGAGCTCGCTAATGACGCGGCCGACGCCTTCGGGATCGAGCGCGTCCTTATCACGCGTCTGCGAAGCGGGCAGCATATACAGGTTCTCGATCCGCTTATCGCGGATCATGGCCTGCTGAATCTTCGCCTCGCCTTTGATGACATTGACGAGATCGTAAATGACCCGGCGCTCGCAGCCCATGACGAGATCGAGGTTGCGCAGCCCGACGTCGAAGTCGATGGCGATGGTCTTGTGGCCGCGGAGCGCGATGCCGGTGGCAATGTTCGCGCTGGTGGTGGTCTTGCCGACACCGCCCTTACCAGACGTGATGACGATGACTTTCGACACTGGAGACCTCCTGCCGTGGTCGGTTGTTTCTCGTGAGACCGCTTTTCACCAATTAGCGGCAAGCCCGCGGCTTCCGCAAATTTTCTGCGTACTTTTGTTAGTGAATTAAAGCGGGCCCACTTTGACGGCGCCGTTCTCCAAGTAGACCTGTGCCGGACGTCCCAAGAGCTCCTTCGGGATGTCGTCGGCGGTCAGGAACTCGCCGGCGACGGCGATGAGCTCGGCTTCGAGGCACTGGCAGAATACGCGGGCGTCGACGTTGCCGCGGGCGCCGGCGAGCGCGCGACCGCGCAGGCGGCCGTAGATGTGAATGTGGCCGTCGGCGATGACCTGGGCGCCGGCGTTGACGGGCGCGCACACGACGAGATCGCCGTGCGAATACACGACTTGGCCGCCGCGAACGGGCTGGCTCACCGTCATCGACTGCGCGGCCGGCTCGGCGGATGTCGCGGCCGCTTTCGGCGCGGCGGCGACGGGCGCGGCGGCCGGCTGCACCGCGCGCACCGCCTGCGGATGCGGCGCCGGCGGCTCCATGAGCGAGCTCGAGTTGGCGCGCGCGCCGCGGCTCTTGCCGAAGCCGAGCTGCACGATGGCGAGCCCGACTTCGGCCGCCAACGCCACCTGCTCCGGCGCCAAGTGCGCGACACCAATCGGAACCATGCGGCACGCCCGCACCCGCGCCACGATGTCGGCGAGCGGCAAAACGCCGGCGTTGGGATCGATGTCGGCGACGTCGATGACGACGGGCGCGTTCAGGAACAGCTGCGGCGCCGGATCGACGCGCGCGCGCAGCTCCTTCTCGATGCGCGCAGCGTCGACGGAGCGCAGACAGATCACCGTCACCGGCGTGATGGTGCCTTTGACCTCGAGCGCCGGTCCTCCCGACGACGGCGCTAACGCCTCCGCAACATTCCTGGCCATGGACGTTCTCCCCGATAGCGCTCGCGTGTCGCCGCCGGATTTGCCGATGGACGGCGGCTCACGAGAGATGCGCTTCTCGCGTCATGTTCTGCCGTCCGGCAAAACGCGCAAGTTTCCTACAGCAATCGTCACGGAGAGCCGCGCTAAGCAGCGGGGAGCGTGAACCAGAAGATGCTGCCGTGGCCGAGCTCGCTCTCGACGCCGATCTGGCCGCCGTGCGCCTCGACGATCTCCTTGCAGATGTAGAGGCCGAGGCCGGCGCCGCCGCGCTCGGCGCCGGGCACGCGATAGAAGCGCTCGAACAGGTGCGGGATGAACTCGGCGGCGATGCCGCTGCCGGAGTCGGCGACCTCGAAGCGGACCTGGCCGCCGCGATGCGGCGCGGCGCGCAGCCGGACCGAGCCGCCGGCGGGCGTGTGCCGCAAGCCGTTGGTGACGAGGTTGGTGAAGACGAGGTCGAGGCGATCGGGGTCGGCGATGACCGGCCTATCGATCGTCGGCGCGCCCATCTCCAGCGTCACGTTACGCTCGCGCGCCTGCGCCGAATGCTGCGCGATGGCGGCGTCGAGCAGCGCCTGGGCCGGCAGCGGCCGCAACGACAGCTCGATGCGCCCCGACTGAATGCGCGACAGGTCGAGCAGGTCGTCGACGATGCCTTGCAGCCGCTCGCAATCTTCACGCGCCGCGAACAGGAGGTCGGCCTGCTTGGGCAAGAGCGGACCGACCGTTTCCTCGACGCACAAGTGAATCGCCATGCGCAACGACGTCAACGGCGTACGGAATTCGTGGGCCACCGTCGCCACGAGATCGTTCTTGAGCTCGTCGAAGCGGCGCAGGCGCGTGACGTCTTGCAAGACGATCGTCAACGCGGCCACGTCGCCCGCCTCGGCGACGACGGGATGGGCGCGAATGAGCAGGAAGTGCTGGCCGTCGCGTGCCGCCACCGGCAGCGCGTCCTCGAAGCCTTTGGGCAGCCACGCGCCTTTGCCGGCGCGCACGTGCTCGACGACGTCGGCGACCTCGGCGCGCAGCGCCGGCTCCAGCACCTCCAAACCGCGGCCCTCCTCTTCGACGTCGAGGCCGAGCAGCTCGCCGGCGGCGCGGTTGGCGTTCAAGAGCTCGCCCGCGGTGCTCAAGACGATGACCGGATCGCTCAAGCTGTCGATGGTCGCCTGCGCCGCGTGCTGTGCTTGCAAGAGCTCGCCGAGCGAGCTCGAGCGATATTGCTGCAGGTGATCGGCCATCAAGTTGAAGTCGCGCGCCACCTCCGCGATCTCGTCGTGACCGCCGACGCGCGCGCGCACCACCAGATCGCCGGCGCCGAGTCGTCGCGCCGCCTGGCTGAGCACCGACAGCGGGCGCACGAGCCGCGTCGTCAAGATCGTCGTCGCCGCCATGCCGAGCACGAACGCACCCAGCGTCAGGAGCAGCAGCGCGCCGTTCATGCGCTCGGCGTCGTGACGGGCGCGATCGCTCTTGCGCACCATGGCGTCTTGGTTGACGTTCAAGATGTCGTCGGTGGAGCGTTCGACGGCGACCAGCGCCGGCAGCAGCGTGTCGACGTAGCGGGCGCCGATGGCGTCGGCCGGCGTGTCGTCGAGCGCCGACAGGGCGGCGAAGAAGACGCGCCAATGCTCGCGCAGCGTCGCCGTCAGCTCGCGCTCGCCCAATTCGGTGACGTTGCCCTCTTGAAACTGCAGCTGCTCGGCGAATGCGGCGCTCGCCGTCGCCTCGGCGGTCGCGTCCATCGTCGCTGTGGGTTTGCCGTGCGCCAGCGCCCGCGCCGCGGCCAGGCGACCGAGCTCGTCGGCGGAGTCGCGCATTCGCTGCGCCGCGAGCACGCTCTGGTAGTTGTCCTTCAAGATGTCCTGCGACGAGCGATCGAGCGTCGTGATGGTCCCGCGCGAGACATAGCCGACGAGCGCCAAGGCCAGCGCCAGCGGCACTTGCGCGAGCAGCAGCTTCGAACGCAGCCTCATGGCGCCCGCTCTTCGTCGTCGAAGGAGACGATGTGCAGGTCGAAGCCGTCGCTGTCGCGGACGAGGCGCAGCGGCACCGAGCGGCCGAGCAGCTGCTTCCACCACGGCTGATGCGAGCGGCCGATCAAGATGTGACCGACGCCGTGCGAGCGCGCGAAGTCGAGCAGGCAGTCGACCGGATCGCGGCCTTGCAAGCGGACCACTTCGGCGCCCAGCTCGCGCGCCGACTGGATGTTGTCGTGCAAGTGGCGCTGCACCTCGGCGTCGATGCGATCGGGCGACTCGCGCGGCGTCTCGACGTAGACGACGAACCAGTCGGTCGACAGGCGGCCGGCCATGCGACTGCCGCGGCGCAACAGCGTGGCGGCGTGCGGCGGATAGGACGACATGCACACCATGACGCGGCCGCCGGCCGACCAGCGCGACGCCGATCCGACGGGCGTGCGCGCCTGCGCCGTGCGCTCGAGCGACTCGGCCACTTCGCGCAGCGACAGCTCGCGCAGCGCCGACAGGTTCTCTACTTGGAAGAAGTGCTCGAGCGCCCAGGCTACTTTGTCGGCGGGATAAATCTTGCCGCCTTCCAGTCGCTGTAAGAGGTCCTCGACGGCCAAGTCGATATTGACGATCTGATCGGCCTGCTTCAGAAAGCCGTCGGGGATGGTCTCGCGCACTTGCACTTTGGCGTTGCGCGACACGATGTCGTTGAGGCTCTCCAAGTGCTGCACGTTGAAGGCGCCGATGACGTTGATGCCGGCGGCGAGCAGCTCGAGCACGTCTTGGTAGCGCTTTTTGTTGCGCGCGCCGGGGACGTTGGTGTGCGCCAGCTCGTCGACGACGGCGATGGTCGGCTTGCGCGCCAAGATGGCATCGAGGTCCATCTCCTCGATGCGAACGCCGCGATATTCGAGGGCGCGGCGCGGGACGGTCGGCAGGTCGGCGAGGAGCGCGGCGGTGTCGGCGCGGCCGTGCGTCTCGATGAAGCCGAGCACGAGATCGACGCCTCTTTGGCGCAGCGCGTGTGCCTCTTCGAGCATGCGATAGGTCTTGCCGACACCGGCGGCGAAGCCGAGATAGAGCTTGAGCCGTCCGCGCTGCGAACGCTCGACGAGCGCCAGGAAGTCCTCGGCGCGTGTGCCGGCGCGGCTCATCGACGGATGAATTCAATAGCACGGATTGTGCCCGACCACGTCAGGGCGCCGTCGCTGTCCGATCGCGACGACTGCTGCTCGGCTTGCAAAACGAAAGGGATGAGCGTACCGGCGATTGCAAAGCGCAACATGACGCGCTTTTCGTTGAAGCGACCCGGGATCGGCGCTACTTCTCACATCATGGCGAAGACGGCGGAGACGTCGCGCTCGGAGCCGCGGCTGAACGTGCTCGTCGTCGACGACGAGAAGAACATTCGCGCCGTGCTCGTCGCGTGCTTGGAGTCGGCGGGCTGTCACGTCGTGGAGGCGCCGTCGGCCGCGGCGGCAAAGGCAGCGGTCGATCGGCAGAGCTTCGAGCTGGCGTTCCTCGACTTGCGGCTGGGTGAAGCGAACGGCATCGACCTCCTGCCGGTGCTGCTGACGAAGAACCCGGCGACGGAGATCGTCGTCATCACAGCGTTCGCGACGATCTCGACGGCGGTGGAGGCGATTCAGCGCGGGGCGCGCGATTATTTGCCGAAGCCGTTTACGCCGGCGCAGATTCGCCACATCGTCGACCGCGTGGCCGAGCGGCGGCAGCTCGAGCGCGAATTGACGGCGCTGCGCTCGCAGCTCGACGAAGCGGCGCCCGAGATCGACTTGGGCACGCGCTCGCCGGCGATGACGCAAGTGCTGGAGACGCTGGCCAAGGCGGCGGCACACGATGTGCCGATTCTCCTGCGCGGCGAGAACGGCACCGGCAAGAGCGTGCTGGCGCGGCGGATTCATCAGCTGAGCGAGCGGCGCGCGCGGCCGTTCGTCGTCGTCAACTGCCCGACGCTGTCGGAGGAGCTGCTGGCGTCGGAGCTGTTCGGGCACGCCAAAGGGGCGTTCACGGGCGCGGTGCGCGATCAGGCGGGACGCGTCGAGGCAGCCGAAGGTGGCACGCTCTTTCTCGACGAGCTGGCCGAATTGCCGCCGGCGCTGCAGGCGAAGCTCTTGCGGTTCGTTCAGGACAAGCAGTTCGAGCGCCTCGGCGAGAATCAGACGCGGCGCGCCGACGTGCGCATCGTGGCGGCGACCAACCGCGACCTCGACGCCGAGGTGAAGGCCGGCCATTTTCGCGAGGACCTGCTCTATCGGCTCAATACGTTCGAGCTGACGGTGCCGGCGCTGCGCGAGCGGCGTGAGGATTTGGTGGCGATGGCGCGCCGCTTTCTGACGTTCTTCTCGCGCTCGACGGCGGCGCGGCTCGGCAGCCGATCGTCGCCGCTGGTGCCGGAGCTGTCGGACGAAGCCGAGGCGGCGCTCTTGCGTTACGACTGGCCGGGCAACGTGCGCGAGCTGCGCAATGCCATCGAGCGCGCGGCGATCGTCAGCGCCGGGACGCGCATCGGGCCCGAGGCGCTGCCGGCGCGGATCGCGGCGGTGGCGCGCGACACGCCGTATGTCGGCGGCGATTTCACGCTGGAGGCGATCGAGCGCGACCATCTGTTGCGCGTGCTCGAGCGGGCGCCGACGCTGGAAGACGCGGCGCGCGTGCTCGGGATCGACAGCTCGACGCTGTGGCGGAAGCGGAAGAAGCTCGAAGAGACGTGACGCCGGCGTAGCCCGCCGGTGACGCGCGGAGCTCGGCGCGTGCGGGTGTGCTTGTTTTTGCCGTCGCTGTTGGGGGCGCGCGTGGGTGCCGAGCGCGTGCGCCCGCGATAAACCATTGATCGGCGTGCCCGACTACACGATGGCCGGCGCGACGAAGCGACGACGCCCGCGCGCACCGCGCGCCCGGGCGCCGTCGCCGACTCGCCCAAGCCCCAGCGACCGCACGCCCCCACTTCGCCGGCCGCAATCCGCGCCCCACGCCGCGCAATCCGCGCCCCCACGCCGCGCAATCCGCGCCCCCACGCCGCACAATCCGCGCCCACACTCCGCGCAATCCGCGCCCGCACTCCGCGCAATCCGCGCCCGCACTCCACGCTCGCCGCGCCCCACTCCGCGCAATCCGCGCCCACACTCCGCGCAATCCGCGCCCACACTCCGCGCAATCCGCGCCCA
The DNA here is from genome assembly GCA_963785725.1 of uncultured delta proteobacterium. Taxonomy (GTDB): domain Bacteria; phylum Myxococcota_A; class Polyangia; order Palsa-1104; family Palsa-1104; genus JAQBQH01. The sequence continues at coordinate 52,735 of CAWAWS010000027.1, forward strand.
CACTCCGCGCAATCCGCGCCCGCACTCCACGCTCGCCGCGCCGCCCGCCGCGCCTTACGCGCCGCCCGCCGCCCCGACCGCCGCCACCAAAGCCGCGACGCTGCGCCGCAGCGTCGCTCGATCCTCGCCGCCCATCGCCCCCTCCGCCGTCAGCCGCTGCGTCAGAAACGGCGCGAACAGCGAAGCCTCGAGCACGCGCGCCTCGAGGGTCCGCAAAATCTCCGCCAGCTGCGCCTGCGCAAACTGTCCGCCCGCCGACGCATTCAACGCCAGCAGCGGCTTGCCCGCCAGCTCGCCGCTCGACACGATCCAATCGAGCGCATTCTTGAACGCGCCCGGCAGCCCGTGCGCATACTCCGGCACCGACACGATGAACCCATCGGCCGACCGCAACAGCGCACGCCACTCGGCGACGGCCGGCGGCGGCACGTCACCCTCCTGGTCGAGATCGGGATTGAAGCTGGGCAGCCCGCCAACGCCTTCGTACAAGAGCGTCTCGATTTCAGCCGGCACGAGCGCAAACGCCGCCCGCACCAGCCCCGCGTTCGACGACTGCGCCCGCAAGCTGCCCGACAGCCCGACGATTCGCTTCCGCTCGGCGCTCATGAGGTGGAGGCGAGCTTATCTGCACGCGCCGCTTGTCGCTCGAAAATGAGCCGAGCTCGCGCAAGATCCCGGTGCGTCAGCGCGGCGTGAAGGCGATGATGGCCATGCCGACCAACGCCACGGCGCCGCCGGTCAGATCCCAACGATCGGGCCGTTGTCCGTCGACGAGCCAGAGCCAAGCGAGCGCGGTCGCGACATAGACCCCGCCGTAGGCTGCATACGTGCGTCCGGCGGAAGTGGGATGCAGCGTCAACAGCCAGACGAACAGCGACAGACTGAGCGCGGCCGGCGCTATCAATAACGGTGATTGCTGTTTGCGCAGCCATAAATACGGCAGATAGCAGCCGACAATCTCCGCCAGCGCCGTCGCCACGAACAGTCCCAGCGTGCGTAAGACGATCATAGGCGTAAGGTCGCATTGACGATCAACCGATCGTCGCTCTTTTCGAGATCGGGCGTGAACGTCGGGACCAAAGGCGCCTGAATTCCGCCGGGGCCGGTGATGCCGCCGTGGCCGGCGAAATAGGGCTGATTCGAGGCCCGATGCGAATATTCGAGGCGGAAGAGCACCCACGGCGACGGCTGAAAGTCGTTGGTGATGCTGAAGCCGCCGAGCAGATAAGGCCCCTTGCTCGGCAGTGAATAGGGATCGCCGAGCGGCAGCCGCATGATGATTGAGCCGCGCTGGTCGTAAAAGACATCGCCGCGCACCGTCGTCGCCAGCCAGTCGGTCCAGGCGACGCGATGCGCGAGGCTCATGCCGCCCATCCAGCCGTTGGGCGTCGGCGCGCCGCGCTTCTCGTAGCCGATATCGCCGGTAAACGAAATGGCGGCGCTGTGAATCTTATGGGGGTTGCCGCCTTTGTAATATTCGATCTGCACGTTGCTGTCGCTCCACGGACGCAGCGAATGCGGGTCGTTCTCGACCTCTTGGCCGATATAGAACGAGTTGACGAGCGAGAGCCACTGCCGCGGACGCCAGTTGACGAGATAGCCGCCGGCCTTGCCTTCGTGCCATTGACCGAACGTTTGCCAGCCATTGACGAGCCAGAGCTCGACCTTCAAACGCCGCGTCGCGAAGATTTGTGTCCGTAAGCCAAAGAAGTAATAGGGCGTAAAGTCCGATAAGAACGCGTGCGTATAAGACCAGTTCTCTTGCGGGAGATAGCTCTCGAGACCGACATAAGAGGGAAAGATGCCGAGCTCGATGTTGAGGCCGTGCAGCAGATGAAAGTGCCAGCCGACCGCCGCTTGCTCGATGTATTTGAAGACGCTGGCCGACAAGAAATAGCCGCGCGTCACGGTCGGGTCTTGACCGGCGTCGGTCTCGACGTTGGAGCCGTATTGAATGTAAATGCGGCCGAGGGGACCGTCCAAACCGGTGACGTCGACGCCGAGAATCCCGAGGTTGAAGGAGATCTCGTTATGGCGCGCCGCGACCGTCGTCGGGAAGATCGTGTGATCGATGGGCGCGTGGAATTGATAGGCATAATAGGCGTCGATATAGATCGACCACGTGAGCGGCCCCGACACGAGCAGCGATTGCGGCTGATTGTTGTTGCCGTTGAGCCAGCTGAAGTCGAATTCACCGAAGGTCGGCTCGCGCTCGTCGAGCCGTAACGGCTTGGCCGGCGCGCTCGGTGGCGGCGAAGCCGACGGCGCGGGCACGCTCGGCGGCGGCGCGGCCAGCTTTTGCTGCAGCGCCTTCAGCTCCGCCTCGAGGTGCAGGATGCGCGCGTGATCGGCGGCGGCGTCAGCGGCCGCCGGCGACTCTTGCGCCGCGGCGACGGGCGCCACGGCCAGAAAGACCCACACGAGGGCAAAACGGCAGCGCGACATCGCGGTCTCCTTGCGCACGACGAGGGCGCGACGATCTCCCGCCGGACGGCCCAGCGTCAACTTTTGTCGACGGCAACCGCAACGGAGCGGCGATTTGCGCGGATTCGTGCGAGCGCGCGTGACTCGGCGTCGCAGCCGTTTCCCGACCGTCACGGGATGGCCAGGCTCGCCGGCCCGCGCGGTCGCCGAGCGAGCGAGCGTGGGCTCGGCCGCTAAGTCGCCCCTTGGCCGTGCGCAATGGCAGGCGCGTCGCGCGTTTCTATCGAACGTTCGATAGACCGACCGCACTAAGCGTGACTCTCGCCGCCCGCTCATTTTCTGACTGGCCGAGCGACCGTTCGAGGTCAAACTAAGGGGAATGCGATTTTCGCCCCTCTTGGTCATCGTGCTGGCTACAGTCCTCGTCGCCGGTTGTGCGACCTACTCAGCGGCGCCGCGGCGAATCTGCGTGGTCGAGCCGGGCTCGAAGCTCCAGGCATTCCAGGCGCTGCAGTCACGGCGCGGGCCGACCCGCTTCGCGCAGGTGACGCCGACGATCTATCGCGGCGGCGAGCCCAACGAGGAGCAGATGGCGCAGCTGAGCGCGCTCGGCGTGCGCACCATCATCGACCTGCGCAATCGGCCGCTCGACGTGGCCGCCGAGGCCGCGAGCGCCCGCAAGGTGGGCATCCAGGCGCTCAATTTCCCGTTCAGCGGCCTATCGGAGCCGGACCCGGCGGTGCTGCAGCACGCGGTGGCGGCGATTCAGGGGGCGTCGTCGGGCTCGGTCTACGTGCATTGCCAGCAGGGCCGCGATCGCACGTCGCTCATCGTCGCGCTCTACCGCGTCTGGGTCGAAGGCTGGAATCCCAATGTCGCCTGGCGCAAGGAGGCGCTCGACTTCGGGCACGGCGGCATGCGCGCCATCTTCTTCCGCAAGCTCGACCGCGTGTTCGTGCGGCTGACCGCGCCGACGGCGACGGCGCCGCATCTCACCTGACCTGACGACCTGACGCGCGCCCATCGGCCGCGCGACCGCAGCACACCCAACGAATCCTTAAAGCAGCAATGAGCGGTTAGTTCGCGCGCAAAAGCTCGGCGCAGCGTTCGCCGATCATCATGCAGGGCGCGTTCGTGTTGCCGCCGGTGATCGACGGCATGATGGCGGCATCGGCGACGCGCAGCCCTTCGATGCCGCGCACCCGCAGCTGCGGGTCGACGACGGCGCGCTCGTCGGTGCCCATGCGGCACGTGCCGACCGGGTGGTAGACGGTGTGGATGCGGTTGGGCAGCTCGGCCGCCATCGCCTCCGCCGACGCGAACTCGGCGCCGGGATGGAGCTCGCCCGTGACCACCCCCGACAGCGCCGACGCGGCCATGATGTCACGCACCATCGTAATGCCCTCGAGCAAGAGGCGGCGATCGTCACCCTGCTCGAGGAAGTGCGGATCGATGTGCGGCGCCGCCGTCGGATCGGCCGACACGAGCCGCATTTCGCCGCGGCTCTTCGGGTAAATCAGCGTCGGCATCACCGTCAGCGCCGGTCGCTTGTCGACGGTCGGACGCACCGGCTTGTCCTGATTCGGCGACGGATACGACCACGGCAGACAGTGAATCTGCAGGTCGGGAACGCCGGCGCGCGCTTGGCTCGAACGCAGAAAGCCCATGGCGTCGAACACCGTGCGGCCGAACCAGCTGTCGCCCTTGAACGTCTGCGCCAGCATGCCGCCGAAGAAGTGCCAGGCCGTGCCGCGATGCACCGCTTTCGGCGCCAAAAAGGTCATGGGCACGAAGAGGTGATCGTGCAGGTTCTTGCCGACGGGGAGATCGGCAACGGTCGTAATGCCGTGCGCCGCCAGCTCTGCGGCGGGCCCGACGCCCGACAGCATGAGCAGCTGCGCCGAGCCGATGACGCCGGCCGACAAGATGACCTCGCGCCGCGCCCGAATCGTGCGCGTCTGCCCGTCGGCGATGAGCTCGACGCCGACGGCGCGGCCGCGCTCGATGACGACGCGCGCCACCGTCGCGCCCGTCTGCACGTGGAAGTTGGCGCGCGCCTTGGCCGGATGCACGTACGCCTCCGATGAGCTGAAGCGACGACCGTCGCGCGCGTTCATCTGGCACACGCCGATGCCCTCCTGCGACGCGCCGTTGTAGTCGTCGAGGATCGGCACGCCCTGCTGCTCCGCCAGCGCCTGCATGAACGCCGTCGTCGCGGGCACGAGATCCTTCGTCGGCGACACGCGAATGGGACCGCCGGCGCCGCGGAATTCGTTGGCGCCGCCCTCCCAATCTTCGAGCCGGCGGAAGCAGCGCAGCGCGTCGGACCAGCCCCAGCCGCTGCAGCCTTCGGCGGCCCAATCCTCGTAGTTCTGCTTGTTGCCGCGGACGTAGACCATGCCGTTGATGGCGCTCGAGCCGCCGAGCACGCGGCCGCGCACGTACGGGATGCGGCGGCCGGCGGCGTTCGACTGCGGCGCCGTGTAGTAGCCCCAGTCGAAGCGCTTCTTGACCTTGGGCTCGGTGTGGATGATCGACACCATGCCGGGAATCGTGCACAGCTTGGTGCGGTCGCTGCCGCCGGCCTCGAGGAGCAGGACTTCCGTGCCGGCGTCCTCCGACAGGCGGCTGGCGACGATGCCGCCCGCCGACCCGGCCCCGACGACGATGTAGTCCACTTCCGCGACTTCGGATGACGCTTTCATGCCGGCTGGCCTCCAGGCGACCGCCCTAGTCGCCTACGCCTAGTCTGCACGAAATTGAAACTTGTTCTAGTCCTTAAAGAACGCGTTCTAGCGGATGCGCTAGTCGGCCGCGCCACTGCGGCGACCGCGAAGAATGTCCGTGCGTGAGATGTCGCCGGCGACCGATTCGTAACCGGGCGCGCGCGGTTCGCCGCCAACGACCGCCCGCCTACGTGCATCAACGTAGCGCGCGCTCGTCGACGACGCGCTCGTCGAGCCGCCACTTGCTAGCCCGAATGTAGTCGTTACATGTTCCGCGACTCTTCGCTGGAGGCGTGGTGGTGACTAGGCGGACGATCGGCGCGATCGGTTTCCTTCTGCTCTCCGGATGCCGCAAGCCACCGCCACCGCCGCCGCCGGCCGCGACCGTCGTGGCCGACGTGGTGACGACGCGCAGCGTGCCGCTCGTCAAAGAATATCTGGCGACGATCGAGGGCGCGACGACCGCGCAGATCGAGCCGCAAGTCGCCGGGTATATCCTCGAGGTCAACTACACCGAAGGCAGTATCGTCCAAAAGGGTCAGCTCTTGTTCACCATCGACCCGCGCCCGCTGGCGGCGGCGCTGGAGAAGGCGCGCGGCGATCACGCGAGCGCGCTGGCCCAGCTCGACAAGTCCAAGGCCGACGTCGCGCGCTACACGCCGCTCGTGGCGCAGCACGCGCTCAGCCGCGAGCAGCTCGACGACGCCAAGGCCGCGGTGCTGGAGGCGCAAGGCAACGTCGTCTCGACCGCCGGTCAGCTGCACACGGCCAAGCTCAACCTCGACTGGACGCAGGTGCGCTCGCCCATCGCCGGCCTCGTCGGCCTGGCGCAGACGCGCGTCGGCACGCTGGTGACCGCGAACCAGGTGCTGACGGTGGTCTCGACGGTCGATCCGATCCGCGCGTCGTTTCACGTCAGCCAGCAGGAGTACCTGAAATATGCCGACGTGCTCAATCGGCCGGCGGCGCCGGAGTATGCGCGGCTGCGCTACTTCGAGCTCATCCTCGGCAACGGTCAGCCCTATCCCGAGCGGGCGCGCGAGGTCGTCGTCAATCGCCAGATCGACGTCAGCACGGGAACCTTGACGGTCGAGGCGTTCTTCCCCAATCCGAAGCGCATCTTGCGGCCGGGGCTCACCGGCAATGTGCGCGTCCACGTCGGCACCGACGTGCCGACGCCGGTCGTGCCCGAGCGCGCCGTGACCGAGCTGCAAGGGCAGTCGCAGGTGTCGATCATCGACAACGACGGGCGCGTGCAGACGCGCAAGGTCAAGCTGGGCGGGCAGCTCGAGCACTCGTTCGTCGTCGAGAGTGGCCTTATGGCCGGCGATCGCGTCATCACCGAAGGGCAGCAGAACATCATGCCCGGCGCCAAAGTGAACGTGCGCAACGCGTCGGCACGGGCGCCGTCGTCGCCGCTGTCGAGCGCGGAAAAGCCGCATCAACAGGAGCCGTAGCCGATGTCCGCCTTTTTCGTGGGCCGACCGATCGTGGCCATGGTCATCTCGCTCGTCATCGTCATCGCCGGCGCGACCTCGATGCGCGCGCTGCCGATCGCGCAGTTTCCCGAGATCGCGCCGCCCGAAGTGCAGGTGACGGCGAACTACACCGGCGCCGACGCGGTGACCGTCGAGCAGTCGGTGGCGACGCCGATCGAGCAGCAGATGAACGGCGTCGAGCGCATGATCTACATGCAGTCCATCAACGGCAGCGACGGCACCTTCACGCTCAACGTCAACTTCGAGGTCGGCACGTCGCCCGACACCGCCAACGTGCTGGCGCAGAACCGCGTCACGCAGGCGCAGGCGCGCTTGCCCGAGGCCGTGAGCGCGTACGGCCTGACGGTGAAGAAGGAGTTCGCCTCGCCGCTGTTGGTGCTCGCGCTCTACTCGCCGGGCGCCAGCTACGACAACCGCTTCTTGGCCAACTACGCGACCATCAACTTGGTCGATCAGCTGCTGCGCGTGCCCGGCGTCGGCGACGTCAAAGTCTTCGGCTCGTCCGACTATTCGATGCGCGTCTGGATCAACCCCGACGTGCTGGCCAACCTCGGGCTGACCGTGGCCGACCTCGTGCTCGCGCTGCAGCGGCAGAGCACCGTCAATCCCGCCGGCCAGGTCGGCGCCGAGCCGGTGCCCAAAGGCCAGGAGTTCACATACACCATCCGCGCCAAAGGACGCCTGGTCAGCGCCGACGAGTTCGCCAACGTCATCGTGCGCGAGAACCTCGACGGCTCGGTGGTGCGCCTCAAAGACGTCGCGCGCATCGACCTCGGCACCGAGACCTACTCCGAGATGGGCCGCTTCATGAGCAAGAACGCGGCGGTCATGGTCGTCTATCAAGTGCCGGGCTCGAACGCGCTCGACATCGCCAAGCTGGCGCGCCAGACGATGCAGGTCGCGCAGGCGAAGTTTCCCAAGGACATGTCCTACTCGGTCTCGCTCGACAGCACCGAGCCGGTGGTCGAAGGCATCCGCGAGATCGTCGTCGCGCTGATCGAGACGCTGGCGCTGGTCATCGCCGTCGTCTTCTTGTTCCTGCAGAGCTGGCGCGCGACGCTGATTCCGCTCTTGACCGTGCCGGTGTCGCTGCTCGGCACGTTCATCCTCTTTCCGCTCTTCGGCTTCTCGGTCAACACGCTGTCGCTGTTCGGCCTGTTGCTCGCCATCGGCCTCGTCGTCGACGACGCCATCGTCGTCGTCGAGGCGGTGCAGCGACACATCGAGGACGGCATGCCGCCGCGCGAGGCGACGCTGCAGGCGATGCGCGAAGTCTCCGGTCCGGTCGTCGCCATCGCGCTGGTGCTCGCCGCCGTGTTCGTCCCCATCGCCTTCGTCGTCGGCATCAAAGGGCGGCTGTTCCAGCAGTTCGCGCTCACCATCGCCGCGTCGGTCATCATCTCGGCGTTCACCGCGCTCACGCTCAGCCCGGCCTTGACCGCGATGCTGCTCAAGCCGCAAAAGCGCGGTCGCGGCCTCATCGCGCGCTTCTTCGCCGGCTTCGATCGCGTGTTCGGCTGGACGACCGGCCACTACGTCAATTTGGCCGGCATCCTCGTGCGCAAGACCTTCATCGCCTTCGTGATCTTGGCGCTGTTCGGCGCCGGCGCGGCGCTCGTGGGCCGGCGGCTGCCGTCGAGCTTCGTGCCCGACGAGGACCAAGGCTTCATCTTCGGCAACCTGCAGCTGCCCGACGCCGCCTCCTTGCAGCGCACCAACGAGATGATGGGCAAGCTCGAAGAGATCATGGCGCACACCGACGGCATCGAGTCTTACACGACCGTCGCCGGCTTCAGCCTCCTGACCTCGACGGCGGCGAGCAACCAAGGCCTCATGTTCATCAAGCTCAAGCCGTGGAAAGTGCGCAAGTCGCAGGCGCTGTCGGTCGAAGGCATCGTCGGCGCGCTCAATCGGCGCTTCGCCGGCGTCATCGAAGGGCGCGCCTTTACGTTTCCACCGCCGGCCATCCTCGGCATCGGCACGTCGGGCGGCTTCGACATGATGCTCGAAGATCGCGCCGGCATCTCCGTCGAGGAGCTGGCGACCAACGTCGAGAAGTTCATGGCGGTGGCCAAGCAGCGGCCCGAGCTCGTCCGCCTCAACGACGGCTTCCGCCCGGTCGTGCCGCAGCTCTATGCGCACGTCAACGAGGCGCTGGCGCTCAAGCAAGGCGTCGACTTGGGTGACGTCTACACGACCTTGGGCAGCTTCATGGGCGGCCAGTACATCAACGACTTCAACCGCTTTGGCCGCGTCTGGCGCGTCTATCTCGAGGCCGACGGCGACTTCCGCACGCGCCCCGACAACATCGATCGCTTCTACGTGCGCAACAAGAACAACGAGATGGTGCCGCTCTCGACGCTGGTGACGATCGAGAAGGTCAACGGACCGCTGTTCACGACGCGCTTCAACATGTATCGCTCGGCCGAGATCACCGGCTCGGCGGCGCCCGGCTACAGCTCGGGACAGGCGATGGCGGCGCTGGTCGAGGTCGCGCACCAGACGCTGCCGAAGGAGATGTCGTTCGACTGGTCCGGCATGTCGTATCAAGAGCAAAAGGCCGGCGGCGTCGGCGGCGTGCTGACGTTGGCGCTGCTCTTGGTGTTCCTCATTCTGGCGGCGCAATACGAGAGCTGGTCGCTGCCGTTCAGCGTGCTGTTGTCGACGCCCATCGCGCTCTTCGGCGCGCTCGCCGGCCTCTTCATCCGCAAGCTGTCGCTCGACGTCTACGGGCAGATCGGCCTCATCATGCTCATTGGCCTCGCGGCGAAGAACGCCATCTTGATCGTCGAGTTCGCGCGCGCCCAGCTCGAAGGCGAAGGCCACGTGACCATCGAGGATTCGGCGCTGGCGGCGGCGCGACTGCGCTTTCGCCCGATCTTGATGACGTCGTTCGCCTTCATCTTCGGCATGACGCCGTTGTGGGTCGCGGCCGGCGCCGGCGCCGTGTCGCGCCGCGAGCTGGGCTCGGCCGTCATCGTCGGCATGCTGATCGCGACCGCGTTCGGCGTCTTCGTCGTGCCGGCGCTGTTCACGTTCGTCGAGTGGGTGGTGCGACGCGGCTGGCGGCACGCGCCGACGCCCGAGAAGCCGCCGACGGCACCGGCGACGCCCGCTCCGCCGGTCACGCACATCGGCGGCGGCGGGGAGCAGCCGGCATGAGCCGCCTCGTCGTCGTCGTGCTGGCGCTTGGGCTCGCCGGCTGCCCGCTCGGGCCCAACTACAAGCGGCCGTCGACGCCGATGACGAGCACCTTTCGCGACCAGGCGGTGGCCGAGGCGACGTCGTTCGCCGACCTGCCGTGGTGGGAGGTGCTGCGCGACCCGGCGTTGAGCGCGCTCATCCGCGAGGCGCTCGACAACAGCTTCGACCTGCAAGACGCCGTGGCCCGCGTCGACGTGGCGCGCGAGAACGCGCACATCGGCACCGACAAGCTGCTGCCGGCGATCGGCATCCAAGGCGGCCCCGGATATCAACAAGTTTACTTCGGCACCTTCCCCGGGTTGAAAGCGGGAAACGTGCGCTACGCCAGCTACGAAGCCGAGGCCACCGTCTCGTGGGAGGTCGATGTGTGGGGCCGGCTGCGGCGCTTGCGGCAATCGGCGATCGCCGACTTCTTCGCCAGCGAGGACAATCGGCGCGCCGTCGTCGTCTCGTTGATCGGCGACATCGCGGAGAATTACTTCAATCTGCTGGCGCTCGATCGACAGCTGCAGATCGCGCGGCGCACCGTCGATTCGCGACAGGAGACGCTGGTCCTGTTCCAAAAGCGCGAGACCGGCGGCGTCGGCGACGCGCTCGACACGACGTCCGAGCAGGCGCAGCTGGCCGACGCGCGCGCCACGCAGGCGAGCGTGGAGCGGCAGATCGTGCAGACCGAGAATCAGCTGGCGCTGCTCATCGGACGGCCGCCGGGACCGATCGCGCGCGACATCGCGCTGCTCGACCGGCCGGTGCCCGCCGATCAGCCGACCGGGCAGCCGCTGGCGCTCCTGACGCGACGGCCCGACGTGCACCGCGCCGAGTCGCAGCTGGTGTCGGGCAACGCGCAGGTCGGCGCCGCGTTCGCCGCGCTCTTTCCGTCGTTCACGTTCAACGGCAGCGCCGGGCTCGAGAGCGGCTCGCTGTCGAACCTATTCACGTCGACCGCCTTCACGTTCGGGCTCAGCCTCTTGGTCAACTGGATGGCGCCCATCTTGAACGGCGCGCAATATGCGCATCAATATCGCGGGCAACAGGCCAACTATCGCGCGCTCGTGGCCGACTATCGGCGCGCGGTGCTGAACGCGCTCGTCGACGTCGCCAACGCGCTCGTCACCATCCAGACCTATCGCCTGCAGCGCGTGCAGCAGGAGCTGGGCGTCGTGGCGCTGACCGAGCGGCTGAGGCTGGCCAAGGTGCGCTTCGCCAACGGCGTCGCCAGCTACTTGGATGTCGTCAACGCCGAGCAGGTCCTGTTTCCGGCGGAGCTGGCGCTGGCGCAGACGATGGGCTCGCAGCTCGTCGCCTATACGCAGCTGTATCGTTCGCTCGGCGGCGGCTGGCAGACCGCGCCGTCGCAGGCGGTCGCAGCGCGGCAGCAGCGCGATCGTTAGCGCATGCGCTTGCCGCGACCGCGTCGGTCAGTCGAAGCGCACGTCGGCGAATCCGCGTCCCGGCCGCGCGAAATAAAAGCCCTGCATCAGATCGCACTTGGCCTCGAGCAGCACGTCGCGCTCGCTCGGCGTCTCCACGCCCTCGACGATGACGCGCATGCCCAGCTGCGCGCACAGCTCGCTCATCGACAGCACGATCCCGCGCTTCGTCGCGTTGGAATCGACGTCGCGCACGAGCGACATGTCGAGCTTGACGACCTCGGGCTCGACCATCGCCAGCGTCGACAGCCCGGCGTAACCGGCGCCCAAGTCGTCGACCGCGATGCGGAAGCCGAGCCGGCGCAGCATCTCCACGCGATCGCCCAAGTGCGGCACGCGCTCGATGCTCGTACGCTCGGTGATCTCCAGCACCACGCGCCGCGCCAGCGCCGACAGCGGCGACGACGCCGACCACAGCTGCTCGTCCTCGAGGTCCTCGGCGCGCAAGTTGACGAAGATGAGGGCGTCGCTCGGCGCGTGCACGGCCGCGCGCGCGACCGCCGCGCGAATCAGGCGGCCGATCTCGGTGACGCGCCCGAGCCGCTCGGCCGCGCTCAGCATCAGCTCCGGCTTCGACATCGCCGGCTCGTCGCTGCGCAAGAGCGCTTCGTAGGCATAGACGCGCCGCGCCTTCAGATCGACGATCGGCTGAAACGCCATCCACAGCGTCGACATCGCTCGCTCGAAGCAGTTGGTCAGCGCCGCCGAATCGCCGAGCAGCTTGTCCTCGGCGCCCATCAGCTCCAGCGCCTGACGCTTCAAGCGCGCCAAGTTGTAGAGCCCGACCGCGCGCTGCACCGTCTGAATGAGCAGCGACGACTCGACCGGCTTCAAGAGCACGCGCGTCGCGCCGTACTGCACGGCCTCGGTGGCGATGCGCAGCGCCGAGCCGCCGGTCATCAAGATCACCGGCACGTCGAGATCGCGCTCGCGCACGGCGCGCAAGAGCTGCAAGCCCGTCATGCCCGGCATCGAGATGTCGCTGACGATGGCGTCGAACGGCTGCTCGCGCACCGCTTGCAGCGCGCTCGCGCCATCGGCGGCGGTGACGACGTCGAGCTGCGCCCGCTTGAGCACACGCTCGTACGCGCGCCGGATCTCCGGTTCGTCGTCCGCCAGCAGGATTCGCCCCATACACCCTCCCGAACCGTCGCAAATCCGCGGTACGCGGTTAGTTTAGCGCCAATCGAACGCAATTCGCACGCGCCAAATTGTCGCCGGCAATCCGAGCCGCGCGGCCGTTCGTAAATCGCAGCATGAGGATGACGCTGGCGCTCACGCTGCTCGTCGTCGCCGGCGCGACGAAATCACCCGCCGCCGAGCCGAGCGGCGCCGCCGGCGGCGTCGTCTTTCAGTCGTGGTCGCCGGCGCTGTTCGCGCGCGCGCAGGCCGAGCATCGCTTCGTGCTGCTCGATCTCGCCGCCGTCTGGTGCCACTGGTGCCACGTCATGGAGGAGACGACCTATCGCGATCCGCACGTCGTCGCGCTCCTCGACCAACGGTTCGTGGCGGTGCGCGCCGACCAGGACGCCGATCCCGACTTGTCACGGCGCTACGAAGATTGGGGCTGGCCGGCGACGATCGTCTTTGCGCCCGACGGCTCCGAGATCGTCAAGCGCCGCGGCTACCTTCCGCCGGCGGCGATGGCGTCGCTGCTGCAAGCGATCGTCGACGACCCATCGCCGGGGCCGTCGGTGCAGCCGGAAGTCGACTGGGCGCCCTCGACGCGAACCCGGCTCGGCGCGACGGCGAAGCAGACGCTCGAGCGCCACTTCGTCGACCTCTACGACGAGCGTTATGGCGGCTGGGGCAGCATCCACAAATTCGTTGACGCCGAGCCGCTCGCGTACGCGCTCGCCGAGCCCCGCTATCGACCGTGGGCCCGAAAGACGCTCGACGCCGCGCTCGCGCTCGTCGATCCCGTCGCCGGCGGCATGTTCCAGTACTCCGACGCTGTCGATTGGCGCTCGCCGCATTACGAGAAGATCATGTCGGTGCAAGCCCAGGCGATCGAGCTGTACGTCGCCGCCTATGCGCGCTGGCACGATCCCAAGCAGCTGCAAGCGGCACGCGACATCGCGCGCTATCTGTTGGACACGCTGTCGGGCGACGACGTCGGCGGCGCGTTTTACACCAGCCAAGACGCCGACGTGGACCCGACCATGCCGGGCAAAGCCTATTACGCGCTCGACGCCGCCGGCCGCGCGACACACGCCGCGCCGCGCATCGACAAGCACGTCTACCCGCGCGAGAACGGCTGGGCCATCGCCGCGCTCGTCTCCTTGTTCACCGCCACGCACGACGCGCGCTATCGCGATCGCGCGCTCGCCGCCGCCGAATGGATCGAGCGGCGACGGCGCTTGCCGAGCGGCGGCTATCGGCACGGCGACGGCGATCGCGCCGGCCCATATTTGGGCGACACGCTGGCGATGGCGCGGGCGCAGTGGCGCCTGGCCACCCTCGATCCCAGCGGGCCCTGGCACGACCGCGCCGTCGCGTCGTTGCGCTTCATCGACGCCACCTTCCGCGACGCGAGCGCCGGCTACGACAGCGCGCCCGTCGCCGCCGGCGCCGGCGGCGTCTTCCGCCGCGCCGCCCGGCTCGTCGACGAGAACATCGAGGTCGCGCGGCTCGCCCAAGCGCTGCAGCAGCCGGACATGGTCGCGCAAGCGATGCACATGCTGACCTCGCCGACGCTGCTGGAGGTGCGACCGTTTTCGCCGACGCTGCTCGTGCTCGACCGCGAGCTGACGCAAACGCGCTAAGTCGCCCGCTGCAGCGCTCGTCGGGCGGCCAAGAACAATTGACAAGTCATTCGCGAGGGAGAATGATTCTCCGCGATGGACCGCCGCGCCGCCACCCTCGATCGCCGCGTCGACGAACTCGTGCGCCGCTGTCGTGACGCGGGGCTGAACGTCACGCCGCAGCGCTTGGCCGTCTATCGCGCGCTCCTCGAGTCCGAAGATCATCCCAGCCCCGAGCAGCTCTATCAGCGCGTGCGACCGCTCATGCCCTCGTTGTCGCTGGCGACCATCTACAAGGCGCTCGACGCGCTGCAGGCGCTCGGCCTCGTCGAGGAAGTGTCGCCTTTGGGTGAGCACAAACGCTACGACGCCAATGATGATCGCCATCATCATTTGGTCTGCACCCAGTGCCACAAGGTGTCCGACTTCTACGACGAGCGCTTCGACGCGCTGGCGCCACCGCCGAAGCTGGGCGGATTTCACGTGCAGACGCTGACCGTGCAGCTCAAAGGGCTGTGCCGCGATTGCGCGGCGCCTCCGCGGACCAAGAAGAGTAGCAAAGAGACGAGACGCAGTTAGTGGACCGCCGCGGAGAATGATTCTCCACGGCCGAACCCTCCAAAGGGGAGGTGCACGATGCGAACGAGCAGCAAGCTAGTCGCCATGGTGTTGGCGGCGGGCGCCGTGGGAGTCGTCCGGGCCGACGCGCCCAAGCCCGACCCGCTGCCCAAGCCGGGCCCGCTGGCGCAGCCGGCGCCCAACACGCAGCCGGGCTATCCGCACGATCTCTATCGCGCCACCTTGCCCGCGGACAATCCCGACTCGGCCGACAAAGTGGCGCTGGGCGAGAAGCTGTTCTTCGACGGGCGCCTGTCGGCCGACGGCACCGTCGCCTGCGCGACCTGTCACGATCCGCAAAAGGGCTTCACCGATCAGCACCCGACGTCGATCGGCATTCGCGGGCAAAAAGGGCAGCGCAACGCGCCGACGGTGTTGAACGCGCTGTTCAACGACACGCAGTTTTGGGACGGTCGCGCGGCCAAGCTCGAGGATCAGGCGAAGCTGCCGATCTTGAATCCGATCGAGATGGGCCAGAAGTCGCCCGACGACGTCATGGCGGCGATCGGCAAAGTGCCCGAGTATCAAGCGGCGTTTCAAAAGGTGTTCGGTCGCGCGGCCAATTACGACGACTTGGCGCGCGCCATCGCCGCCTACGAGCGCTCGCAAGCGGCGACGGGCTCGCGCTTCGATCGCTTCATCGCCGGCGACGAGAACGCGCTGACGGCGCAAGAGCGGCGCGGCTGGGCGCTGTTCAACGGCAAAGGCCGCTGCATGTCGTGCCACGCGTTCAACCCGACGCAGCCGACGTTCAGCGACAACAAGTTCCACAACATCGGCGTCTCGGCGCACAAGCAGAACTTCGTCGAGCTGGCGCGCAAGGGCTTGAAGCTCGTCGACTCGGCCAGCGCCGAAGCGGTCGATCGCGCGGCCATCGAGACCGACATGAGCGAGCTCGGCCGCTTCCTCGTCACCAAGCAGCCGAAGGACGTAGGCGCGTTCAAGACGCCGGGCCTGCGCAACCTGCTCGTGACACAGCCCTACTTCCACGACGGCTCGCAGGCGACGTTGTGGGACATCGTCGATCACTACAACAAAGGCGGCATTCAGAACCCGTTCCTCGACGGTGGCATCACGCGTCTCGGGATGACCGAGCCGGAGATCGACGATCTCGTGGCCTTCCTGTTCGCGCTGACGAGCGATCGTTACGAGCCGCTGGCGAAGAAGGAGCTGGCACGGCAGCGCGCCCTGGCGCGCACGACGCGGCCGCAGCGCGACACCGCGGCCGCGACGGCGAAGACGGCGAGCCTGAAGCCGCCCTTCGGCGACATCGCGCCCAATCCGACGCTCAAAGATCCGTCACGAATCGGAGGGAGATAGCCATGGCCATTCGCCACAAGAGCGTCGAGACCAAGTTCATGGAGGAGCGCGAAGCGGCGTTGCGCGCGCTCAAAGGGCTCGATCGCCGCACCTTCTTGAAGACGGCGGCGGCAGCGGCGGGCGCGGTCATGGCCGGCGGCCTCATCGCGCCCCACTCGTTCCAGCTCGTCAACGTCGCGCACGGCGCGCCCGACAAGGCGCAAGGCGGGCGCGGAATGGGCGGCAAGACGCCCTTTACGTTCGCGTACATCTCGGACACGCATCTATACGAAAAGGGGCTCAACGAACGCTTCGTGCGCTCGGCGATGAAGGCGGTCGAGGACGTCAACGCGCTCGATCCGCAGCCCGACTTCGTCTTCTTCGGCGGCGACTTGGCGCAGCTCGGCGCGCCCAAAGAGCTCGAGCTCGGCGCGCAGATTTTGAAGGAGGTCAAAGCGCCGGTGAAGATGATGGTCGGCGAGCACGACTGGTTCCTCGACATGGGCGACAAGTGGCAGGAGCTGTTCGGCCCGCCGACCTACTCGTTCGACTGGAAAGGCGTGCACTGCGTCGTGCTCATGAGCGTGCAGGAGCGCGACTTCTGGACGTCGCGCAAGATGACGCCGCAGGAGCGCATGCACACCGTGGCCGGGCTCGACAACGGCACGCAGTCGCGCTTCGAGGTCGGCGAGGCCGGGCGCAATTGGCTCAAGAACGACCTGTCGAAGATTTCGCACGACACGCCGCTCATCGTGTTCTCGCACTCGCCGCTCTATAAATATTATCGCGACTGGAACTTCTGGACCGACGACGCCGACGAGGTGCAGGCGATCTTGCGGCCGTACAAGCAAGTGACGGTCTTGCACGGCCACACGCATCAGATGCTGTCGAACCGCATCGGCAACATCGACTTCCACGGCTTTTTGTCGACGGCGTGGCCGTGGCCGTACGCGCCGCAAGGTCTACCGCCGCTGACGATTCAGATGAACCGCGCCGATCCGTTCGATCAGTTCGACGGCTGCGGCGACGGGCGCGTCAACGTCGGCGACGGCGGCCTCGTCGAGAAAATCTACAACTTGTGGGATCGCAACCCGGTCAGCATCAAGCACAGCTACCTCGCGTCGAATGGCGGCAAAGACAAGCCCTCGGCGACGACGCGCGGAAGCTACTGAGGAGCCGAAGATGAGCAAACGACATATTTGGCTCGCGTCGGGCGCGGTCGTGCTCGGCGCGACGGCGTTCGCGGTGGCCGACCCGGTCAAGCAGCATGACGTGCCGGCGGCGCAGCACGGCGGCACCGTCGTCGCACTGTGCGACGGCGAGACGACCGTCGAAGTCGACGGCAAGATGACGAAGGACAAGGCGCAGGCGGCGTCGAATCAGCTGATGGCCGAGTGGCGCAAGAAGCATCCCGACGCGCGCTGGGACGAGGCGGTGGCCGACAACGGCGCAGCGAACCCCGCGAAGCCGACGGGCGCCGGCGCGCAAGCGCAGACGGGCGCGCCCACCGGCAAGACGCCGGCCGCGCAGCACGACATCTACGGCGCGCTACGACTCGCGCGACGAAATGGTGTGGGCGCAAGAGACGCAGAAGTTCGTCGACGAAGGCAATGGCATCTTCCACGACGCCGGCAAGCTCGGCGGCACCATCGCCGTCTCCTGCGACATGTGCCATCCGAACGCGTCGAACACGCATCCCGAGACGTATCCGAAGTTTCAAGTGCAGCTCGGCCGCGTGGCGCTCCTGCGCGACATGATCAACTGGTGCATCGAGAATCCGGTCAAAGGCAAGCCGCTGCACGACGACGATCGCCGCCTGCGCGCGCTCGAGGCCTATATCATCGCGCAGCGCAAAGGCACGGCGCTGCAGTACGGCAAACACTAGGGGCTGCCCTTGAGCGCGCTCCTAATTACGCGCTAAGTCCGCGTCTTCGTAGTCGCTGCAGATCTCGCGTCCTTCGATCTCTTCATTCGCTGTTTGCGTTGCGGCTCACATCACGCCGCGCGACGTAATGCACCCTTCACGCGCACCATGCGCGGGCGCACGATCGTCAAAAACGTTTGAGACGAAATTTGGCGACAAGAAACGCGCAGAGCGCGATTGTGACGACATGTCGCGTTCCTCTGTTGGGCTGCTGATCACCGTTGCCATCGCTGGTGCGTTCGCGTCTGCCGTTGCCGTCCTGATCGCCGCGCGCCTCGCCGGCTGATCGACCGCCGCCGGCCGATCGCTTCGGTGCCGGCGCGCTGATTATTCGGCGGCGAGCGCGCTCATCAGCGCCGTCGTGCGCGCGCGTTGCAGCGCGGCCGCGTCGTTCGCCCCATCGTGGTCCTGGCGCGGCGACGGCGTGCGAATGGCGCGCAAGAGCTCGCGCAGCGCGCGCGGCGAACGCGCCAAGCCGACCGACATGAGCGGCAGGAATATGAAGCCCCAGTAGTCGTTGCAGGGCAGGCCGATGATGCTGAACGCGAGCATGAAGCCGAAGAGCGTCAGGCCCATGCGGGTCGCGCCTTCGTTGCGCCAGTCGCCGTAGCCGAAGAGCGCCAGCGGCAGCGCCAGCGCGTTCACGAACGGCGGCAAGTAGTACCAAAGCATGTCCGCGCGCGTCGCCGCGATGAGGAAGCGCGCGCCGCCGAACGCGAGCCAGCTGCGCGACGGAATCACCAGATCGGCCGGCCCGAGCTGGTGCGCGACGGCGACGAAGTGCAGCGTCAACAGCGCGCCGTAGAGCGGCAGCGCCAGCGCCCACAGCTTCAGCTCGGCCCAGCGCCGATCGTAGAGCGCGAACAGCACCGCGACGCCGCAAGGCAGGAGCGCGAATTCGCGGAACGACAGCGCCGCCAACAGCGCCAGCATGCCCCAGCGCCAACGCCCGGTCGCGTACAGCGTCGCCGACAAGATCAGCAGGCTGCCCGCCCACACCTCGTGGAAATAGGTCGCTTCGGTCGAATGTGGCAGCGCGCCGATGTGCAAGACGCAGACGGCCAGCGCCGGCCATTGTCCCCACGCGCCACGCAGCCAGCGCAGCGTCAGCACCAGCGCGCACACGCCGAACAGCGTCAGGAGGAGCGCCGGAAACGGCAGGTGCGCCAGCACGAACGCCTGCGTCGGCTGGCGCCAATTGAACACCGGCCGCGTCGGATAGCCGCGCGTGCGCAGCTCGGTACCCGCGGCCGCGTAATAATTCTGGCCGTCATGCACGCGCGCCGCGATGGCGCGATAGAGGTCGTAGTCTTGATCCTGCACGGCGAGCGTGACCTTGTGCGCGGCGACGCGCTGCCCGCCCGTTCCGGTCGCCGCGTAAAACCAGCCCATGGCGACGACGAGCAGCGCCAGCACGGCCAGCGCCGGGCCGCGGCGCAAGGTCGCGTAGCGCGAGTCGTCGGACGGCGGCGCCGGCGGCGTCCGCGTCGCGGCCGGCTCGTCGTCGTCGGCCTCCTCGACATGCGGCGGCCCGTCGAAGAAAGCGCGCTCCACGGCGTCCGTGGGCTCGTGCTCGGAGAACATGCGGGCCACAAAAGCAATCGACGTGCCGCGCGCAATCCCAAGCGCCACAAGGCTTTATGCGCGAAACAGAGGCTACCAGCCTCAGCATTGGGGAGCGCGCTCCCGCCTCGACCGGCCGCGACGCGGCAAGCCGAGGCGACTACAGCTCGATTTGCGCGCCCATTTCGACGACACGATTGGGCGGCAGGCCGAAGAAGGCGGTCGCCGTGCGCGAGTTGCGCGCCAGGAACGCGAACAAGAGCTTGCGCCAGCGCGGCATGCGCCCTTTGCCGGTCACGAGCAGCGTCTCGCGCCCGAGGTAGAAGCTGGCCGTGTCGGGATCGCAGCGCACGCCTTGCAGCTGCGCCCGCCTGAGCGTCTTCAAGACATTCGGGTTCTGCATGAACCCATAGTGCGCCGTCACTTTGTAAAAGCCGTGGCCGAGCTCCTCGACTTCGACGCGCTCGCGGCCGCTGACGACCGGCACGTCCTCGGTCACGACCGACAAGAGCACGACCTGCTCGTGCAGCACTTTGTTGTGCTTGAAGTGATGCAAGAGGACGGCGGGAATGCCGCCCATCGTCGACGTCATGAAGACCGCCGTGCCGGCGACGCGATGCGGCTGCGTGAGCGCCAGATCCTCCATGAAGAGGTCGATGGGCATCATCGCGGCGCGCATCTGCTGCGCCAACTCGGCGCGACCGCGACGCCACGTCGTCATGATGGCGAACACGATCGTGGCGATGGCGAGCGGGAACCAGCCGCCGGAGACGACCTTGTTGAGGTTGGCGGAGAGGAAGCCCAAATCGACGAAGAGGAAGAGCGCGGTCACCAGCGACGCCTGCAGCCGCGACCACTTCCAGCGCCGGCGCGCGACCGCGTAAAACAAGAGCGACGTGATGCTCATCGTGCCCGTGACGGCGATGCCGTAAGCGGCGGCCAAGTTGTCCGACTTGCGAAAGCCGATGACGAGCGCGACGCAGGCGATCATGAGCGCCGAGTTGATCTCGGGGATATAGATCTGCCCGGCCGCGCGACCCGACGTGTGGACGATGCGCACGCGCGGCCAATAGCCGAGCTGCACCGCCTGCTGGGTCAGCGAGAAGGCGCCCGAAATCAGCGCCTGCGACGCGATCACCGTCGCAAACGTGGCGATGACGACCATCGGATACAACGTCCAGCCGTGCGCCAGCGCGTAGAAGGGGTTGCGCGCCACCGCTTCGCCGCGTTCGATGAGCAGCGCGCCCTGCCCGAAGTAATTACAGAGCAAGGCCGGCATGACGACCGAATACCAGGCGTAGCGAATCGGCTTCTTGCCGAAGTGGCCCATGTCGGCGTAGAGCGCTTCGCCGCCGGTGATGACGAGGACGACGGCGCCGAGCACGAGGAAGCCGACCTTGCCGTTGCGCACGAGCAACGACACGGCGTAGTAAGGGTTGGCGGCGCGCAAGACTTCCGGATGCGCGACAATGGCCGGCATGGCGACGGCGGCGATGGAGAAGAACCAGAGCAGCATCATCGGGCCGAAGACGGTGGCGATGCCGCCGGTGCCGCGCTTCTGCATGATGAAGAGCACGATGAGGATGAAGACGGTCGTCGGGACGACGTAAGGCGAGAACGTGTGCGTGGCGACCTCCAGGCCTTCGACGGCCGAGAGGACGGAGATGGCGGGCGTGATCATGCCGTCGCCGTACAAGAGCGCGGCGCCGAAGAGGCCGAGCATGAGCAGCGCCATCGTGCCTTTGCGGCCTTTGGCGACGTCGCCGCGCGGGTGCACGAGCGCGAACAGCGCGAGGATGCCGCCTTCGCCGTGGTTGTCGGCGCGCATCACCAGCGACAGATACTTCACGACGACCACGAGGATCAGCGCCCAGACGACGAGCGAGAGGATGCCGAGCACGTTCTCCGGCGTCGGCAAGAGGCCGTGATCGCCGGCGAAGCACTCTTTGATCGCGTACAGCGGCGAGGTGCCGATGTCGCCGTAGACGATGCCGAGCGCGCCCACCGACAGGGCGGCCATGGCCGAGCGTGAATTGGCGTGTGGCGAGTGATGATGACCGCCGCCGTCGCCCTCGGGCTGCGCGGCGCCGTCTTTGGCCGCCGGCGACTCCGGCGGCGGCGCGGCGCGATAAGATCCAGTCGCGTGGTCGCTCATTCGTGAGGCGCTGCGCGCGGGCGCAGCTCGGTCGAGCCAAAGTGGCGCCGCGAAGTCGAATGCATGCCCTTATTGGTAATCGATGATGGACGCGCTGGGAACCTTGCATCGGCGGCCACAATGGGAGTCGAAACGCCGCATCCGAGCCGGATCGCAGGCGGACACGAAGTTACGCCCACGAAATCAGCGGGAAACGCCGGCCGCGCTACGTCTTGAAGTTAGAGACGGAGGTCGCTCATGAAGCGCGTGGAAGCGATCATCAGGCCGCACAAGCTCGACGACGTCAAAGCGGCGCTCAACGAGCTGGGCGTCCTGGGAATGACGGTCATCGAAGTGCGCGGCTTTGGTCGCACCGGCGGTAAACAGGAAGTCTATCGCGGCTCCGCTTATGTCGTCGATTTCGTCCCCAAGATAAAGATCGAGATCGTAATCGACGATTCGCAAGTGCACGGATTGATCGAAGCCATCGCCGCGGCCGCGCGCACCGGCGCCATCGGCGACGGCAAAATCTTCGTCACCACCGTCGACGAAGTGGTCCGCATCCGCACCGGCGAGCGCGGCGAAGACGCCATTTAGCGCGCCACTCACGATATATTCGTAATCGCCGAAGCCATCATTTCACCTTCAATGATGATCTAGTGTAGCGCTCAAATTATTACGATGACGCATTGCGTTGACTATGCGTGATGCTGTGTGTCACGAATAGGCATGAGCATGATGTCGAACCGCTACGCCATCGTCTTCGTCCTCGGTTTCGCCCTCGCCGGCTGCAACTCGCCGTCGACGGCGCGCAGCACCAGCTGCTCGGCCGGCGCCACGCGCGCCTGCACCTGCAGCGACGGCTCGGCCGCCACGCAGTCGTGCACCAACGGTCAATACGCCGCCTGCGCCTGCACCGCGCCCGGCGCCACCAGCTGCGGCGATCAAGTCTGCAGCAGCGACGAAACCTGCCTCACCTGCGCCGAGGACTGCGGCCAGTGCACGTCGTGCACGGTGGCGCCGTCGTGCAGCGACGCCGTCGGGGTGCCCTCGTCGACGACGCGCCGCGACGACCTCGACATCAACCCGAGCTCGTCGTTCGACATGGCCGGCTTCTCGGCGCCCACCGACTCGGGCGACTGCGGCGGCGCGCAGCTGCGCATGCGCGTCGCCAAAGTGACCGTCGCCAAAGACGGCGGCGAGATCTACTGCATCGTCACCGCCTCCGACGGCACCAACTCGGAAGCGGCGCTGACGCAGAAGACGATCGACTTGAGCGACGGCCAGTCGAACTTCTTCGATCCCGCGTTCGGCGTCTTCTGGGGTCAGAAGGACCTCGAGAAGACCGTCGACAACCTCACGATCACGTACGATTGCTACAAGGTCGGCAGCGACGCGTGGGCCAACGTGTTGAGCGCGCTCGGCACGGCGTCGCAAGCGGCCGGCGGCATCGCCGGTCCGTACGGCTGGGCGTTCGGCGCGGCTTCGGCGGCGGCGGCGGCAGCGGCGGCGGCGGCCGCGGCGGCCAGCGGTGACGACCATCTCTTCAACGCGCAGCAGACGATCGACAAATCGACGCTGCTCGACCTGACCAACGGCCGCACCTGGGACGTCCGCGAGAGCGGCAGCTGCGGCCTGCTGTGCTCGTGGGATTGGACGCTGTCGATCGAGAGCTGGGGCTGCGCCACCGTCAAGACGACGGTCAGCTCGGCCACGCCGCCGCGCCGCCGGCACCACAAGTCGTAACCGACGCGCGCCGAACGAGCGTCGCGCCGGCCGATCTGCTAGCGTTTGCAGGTCGTGACGCGCTTTTCGGTCGCCTTGGCCTTCGCTCTCGGCTGTTCCGCTTGCGGCGGCGGCGGCGCGACGATCCCGAAGCCCGTCGCCCAGTTCCAAGCGCAGGACTCCGACGTCGCCGACTTTCCCAGCTGGTATTCGCAGCCCTTCATCGCCGATCCGCTGGCCGACATCGTCTATCCGCCCGGCTCGCGCGTCGGCTTCATCAACCACGAAGCCGCGCCGGGAACGACCAGCTATCCCATCGGCACCATCATCATCAAAGCCATCGAGAACGACGACGTGCCGGCGCATTGGGAGCTGTTCGGCATGTCCAAGCGCGGCGGCGACTACAATGCGGCCGGCGCCATCGGCTGGGACTTCCTCTTGATTCGCTACGAAAACGGGGCGCCGCACATCTATTCGTCGGGGCTCACGCCCACCGTCGACGGCAACCCCGACATGGGCGCGGTCAACGAAGGCAGCTACTTCGCCGGCGGCCAGATCGCCTGCGACGTCTGCCACGGCCTGAAGAAGTACGCGCCCTACGACTTCATCATCGACCATCCGTTCGAGCTCAACCGCGACGCCGGCCCGCCCGATCTCAGCGTCAGCGTGCCCGCCGACATGAGCGCCGTCGACGGCGGCGCCGCCATGTAAACCAGCTGATATAAGCTTATTTAGATCAAAAGTCGCTGAGCTGGAAGCCGGGGTCTTGCACGAAGTCGTTGGCGCGCGCGCCGGCGTGGCAGCCGTTGCAGTCGACGGCGCTGACCGTCGAATAGACGATGCCCACCGGCGGCTGCTGCCCGCGCCACACGATCCCCGGCGGATCGGTGGTGATGTCGAGCTCGAACCATTCCCAGCCGGTGGCGCCGCTGGAGTTGTAGTTGCCGCCGCGCTTGGCCATGGCGAACGTCTGATCGAGCGACAAATCGCCGGCGGTCGCCGTCTCGTGGATCGTCTTGACGAGGATCGTGCCGACGGGAAACGTCGTCGAGCCGTGCGGCGGCGCCTGGTTCAGAAAGACGGTGCGCAGGTCGGTCGTGTGCGGGCTGCCGTCGGGCGGCGGGCCGTCGATGCTGTGCGACTGCCAATGGCTGAAGCCGGCGAAGTCGGTCGCCTGAGCCTCGAACAGCTGTAGCCGCACGCTCAGGTCCGGCGGCGCGGTCGACTTGTCCGGCGACGACTTGCAGCCCACGGCCGAGACCGGCAAGAGCGCGAGGAGCACGCCGCAGCAGGCGTTCGCGCGCGTCACAGGCGCTTCAACACGAGCGTCGCGGCCAGCGCGGCCGGCGCTTTGACGGTGGAGATTTCATGCACGCAGTCATGATCGCGATCGGGGCCGTCGGCCGGCTGCGACAGCTCGCCGGTGAGCGCGCGCTCGCCTTGCTGCAGGCCGGCGCCGGTGCACTCGCTGGGATACTGCACGCTGTTGTCGCCGTTGAAGTCATCCCAGCCGTTGGCGACGAGCTTGTTGGTGCGCACGACGCGCGCGAGCACGGCCGCGGCGACGGTCTCGTCACCCGATTGCGTGGCGACGAGCTTCCAATACTGCCGCAGCGCGCCTTGGATCGTGCCGAATGCGGTCGGCGTCCAGGTCATGACGTCGTCGACGCCGGCGGTCGTGCGATAGGCGCGGACGTCGGTCATCCAGAAGCGGGCGTCGAGATCGGCGTAGATGCGCTCGGCGGCCAGGCGATAGCTGTTGTCGCTCGTCGCCAAGTAGGCTTCGAGCAGGCCGCGAATGGCGCTCGCCTCCGATTCCAGCTTCGTCGCCGACGGATCGGCGCTGCCGGCGGCCAAGTCGTAACCGTTGGCGACGGCGCCGCTGCCGTCGACGAGCTTGGCGACGATGAAGTCGGCCTGGGCGCGGATGAGCTGCAGCATGCGCGCGGGCAGCGGCGCCGGCGCCCCCGCTTGCGACGTGCCGTCGAGCGCGGTGGGCGCGCCGACGACGTCGGGCGTGTCGTTCGAGTAGAGGACGAGCGTCGACGAGATCGAGCGCAACGCCGCGCGCAGCGCCACGATCGCGTAGGCGGCATCGACGGTCGTGACGGTGCTGCCGGGCGTGGCGACGCCGGCGGCGACCGTCGCCTCGTCGGCGAGCACGGCGTGCTTGGCGTCGAAGTGCAGCCGATCGAGGTTCACCAGCGCCACTTTGAGGTTGGCGAGCGCGCGATCGTGCGCCGTGTCTTCCCCATCGGCCAGCTGATCGTCGGCCGGAAACGGATCGCCGTCGAACGTCGCCAGCGCGCTCGCCTGCCCGCCGACCGACGCGTTGTTGGCGTCGGTGAGCGCGAAGAATTCCGCGAGCCCGCCGAGGAGGCCCGTCAACCCTGTGAGCGTCGACGTCGCCGTCTGCACCGCGAAGAACGTCGGCTGCGGGAAGTATTGCCACGCATTTCCCGCGGCCGGCGGCGTGCCCGCGGTCTCGGTCACGGCGACCTCGGCCGGCCACCAGCGCAACGGCGACGTGTAATCGTAGGCCAACGCCGCGCCCGTCGACGGGAAGGCGCCGGCCGCGAAGATGCCGTCGCTCGTGAGCAGCGACGTCAACAAGAGCGCCGACTTGTTGTCCATCTCCTCGAGCATGGTCAGGCCTTGCCAGCCTTCGAGCGGAATGTCGCCCAAGTACGTGCCGGGCACGCCGTACAACAGGCTCACGCCGGTCGGATCGGCCGGATCGGGATACTGCCCGACGACGGTGTTGCTCGGCTGACCGACGCGCGCCAGATCGGCCGGCGCGATCACCGTAATGGCGTTGCCGGCGACGTCATGCAGCGACTGCCAATAATTGATGACCCACAAGCCCTGCTTCCACATCGCGAAGCCGAGCGCCGCCGGGTCGAGCACCTTCGTCACTTGCTGATCGCGGTTGGGCAGATTCAGCGAGGTGTAACCGCATTCGTAGCCGCCGACGAGCTGCGCGCCCAAGCTGCTCGCGGCGTAGCCGGCGTTGATGGCGCAGCCGCGCACCGAGCCGGACACCGGCGTGATGCTGGGATCGAACGACTGGAACTCGACGAAGACCGGCCAATAGCCGGACCAGCCGTAGACGTCGAGCGGGTTGTCGACGGGCGCGGGCGAGATGACGAGCGAGGTGCCGGCCGGGCCGCCGGCGTTGCTCTCGACCGCGAACGTCTGCAGCCGATCGCGCAGGAGCGCGAACGCGGCGTCGCCGCTGACGCCTTGCGGGTTCAGGAGCGGCGCGAACTGCAGCGACAGCCCGGCGCCCGACTCGAACGACGTGTTGTTCATCGGCTGCTTGGAATATTCGTAGGACTCGATCGCCATCGAGTAGCTGAGCGGATCGAGCGTCGTAATGCCGGTGACGGGATCGGTGTAGAGGTCGGGCGTCGTGCTGTAGCGGTTGTAGCCGGCCAAGTTGCGCCCGAGCAGCTGCGCGAACGGCTCACCCGAAATCTGCATCTCCATCGACGCGCGAAAGTGGTCGGCGACGTAAAAGCGGCGATCGGTGAGCGTGGCCGTGAATTCAGGACCGACGGGAGTCGGCGGCGCCGGCGGCTTCGACTTGGCTGCGCCGCCGCCGCACGCGGATGACAAGGCCAGAACGAAGCCGAGCCAACGGCAGCGCATGCGGCCTAAACGGCGTCACCGAGCCGGCGGGCCGAGTCGCGATCGCGGACGCCGTGCTGCGACGGGCGTCGTGCCTGCGCCGTCGTCGTCTGTCGCTCGTCTCGCAACCGTCCTACCGTCATTCGTCTTCTTTGACCTGCTGGGCCAAGTAATGCGGCTCGCCCATCTGGCTGATGAGCTCGAGCTGCGTCTCCAGCCAATCGGCGTGCTCTTCTTCCGACACCAAGATGCGCTCGAGCAGCTCGCGCGTCCCGTTGTCGCCTTCGTCGCGGCACAGCTTGATGCCGTCGTTGAGCCGCTTGACCGAGTCTACTTCGACGGCGAGGTCGAGCGTGAGCTGCTCCTTGACGGTCTGCCCAATATTCACCTTGTTGTACTTCTGCATATTGGGAATGCCGTCGAGATACAGGATGCGCGCGATCAAATAATCAGCGTGCTTCATCTCGTCGATCGACTCGGCGCGAATCTTCTTCCACAAGCGCTCGTAGCCCCAGTGATTGCAGAGCCGGGCGTGAATGAAATATTGGTTGATCGCGGTCAGCTCGGCGGTGAGCACGTCGTTGAGCAGCGTCAGGATCTGTGGGTTGCCCTTCATGGTCCCTCCTGGTCGCCGTAGCTAGCCAGACGGCGTGGATACGACAGATACGCGGATGAGGGCTCGGATGCCAGCGAAACAGTCATCGACTGTTCGCGGCGGTCTCCGCATCGGTCGCCGCGACGGGCGGCTGGGCGTGTAACGGCTGCGCGGCGCCTCGCTCAGGTGCGCGGCGTACCGAGGCCGATTTGCAGCGGCTGACTGCGATCGTGCGCCGCTTCCAGGCCGCGCGCGTCCTGCAACATCGTGCACAGCATGTCGCAGCAGCTGCCGCAGTCGGTGCCGGCGCCGCAGGCTTCGCCGATCTCCGACACGGACGCGGCGCCATGGCGGATGGACTGCTTCACTTCGCCGTCCGAGACGGCGCGGCACACGCAAACGATCACGAGCGCGCCTCCAGCAACGAGGGTTGGATGTTCGGTTCGTTGATATTGAAAACGACTTTCATCTTCACGACAGTTGTAGCCGGATCCAGGCCGCCTGTCAACCGACCGTTAGCAGCTGCTATCTAGCTGTTACTTATCGCATTTACGGAGCCTGCGACCGTCGTCACGGCGCTCGTTCGGCCGGCGCGAGCGAAGCTGTCGGCTGGTGTAATCCTCGTCGCTGGCGTCGCGCTCGGCGGCAGACCGCCCGTCGCTGCGACGAGCGGCCGAAGCGACGCGCGGCCTTCCGTCAGCGCGCGGCGCATGCCGCCGTCACGGACGGTCAGCGTGTGCTCGCGGGCCGAACGTCAGGCGCGCCAGCGGTGTGGGCGCTGGCGCAGCTCGTCGAAGCCGTGACGCGCGCAGAAGGCGGCGAATTCGGCCTCGGGAACCCCGCGCCACGCGAGCGCGTCCAGGTCTTCGGCGAGCGGCACGTCGCGGCGCAGGCGCGTCAGCGTGCGATAGAGCATGGCGTCGGCGCGGCCGGCGGCGAGCGTCTGCGCCAGGCGATCGGCGCCGCGTAGACCGGCCGGCCATTTCTTCGGATCGTCGGGAATGTCCTCGAGCCGGCCGAAGCGCGCGAGCACGGCGCCGGCGCTCTTGTTGCCGAAGCCGGTCAGGCCGGGCACGCCGTCGGCGTCGTCGCCGGTGAGCGCGAGCAGATCGGGGATGCTGGCCGGCGCCACGCCCCAACGGGCGCGCAACGCCGCTTCGTCGGTGACCTTGTTGCGGATGCGATCGACCTGCACGACCTTGTCGCCGACGATGCATTGGCCGAGATCCTTGTCCGGCGTCAGGATGCGCACCTGGTCGACGGCGTCGGCGAAGCGCGCGGCGGCGGTCGCCAGCGCGTCGTCGGCCTCGAACTCGCGCATCGACCAGACGACGATGCCGAGCGCGCGCGTGGCCTCTTCGGCGGCGTCGAACTGCGCCAAAATCTCGGGCGCCACACCCTCCTCCGTCTTGTAGCCGGCGAAGAGCTCGTTGCGAAAGCTGCGGATCGGGTTGTCGAAGGCGACGGCCAGATGCGTGACCGCCTCGTCGCTGTCGGTGAGCAGCTGCAGCAGCGACGCCGCCAGACCGCGCGTGGCCTTTTGCGGCTGATCGGGACGCTTGGAGAAGTGCGCGCGAAAGATCTCGAACGTGCCGTCGATCAGATGCAGCCGCATGCGCAGAGCTTAATTGAAGTCGTAGGCGACTTGCAGCGTGACCTGCGGACCGACCGACTGCGTCCCTTGCATGACCGTGATGACCGGCGCATCGACGACGACGCGCAACAGCAGATCGCGCCACGGGTTGGTCAAGAAGGCGCCGACGAGGAAGCCGGTCGTGCCGCCCGAGTTGGGCACGAGGTTGCCGTTGCCGAGATAGTCCGCGCGCTCCCACAAGAGGTCGGCACCAAGCTGAATCGCGCCCCAGCTCCACGGCTGCAGCTGCAGCACCGCCGTGCCGCCGATGGTGGCGCCGCGCAGGTAGCTGTCGAAGCCGTGCGTCGTCAAGCGACCGCTCGCCGACGCAAAGAACGACAACAGCTCGCCCGAGAACCAGCCGTAGGTGACGCCGAGATAGGGATCCCACGAGCCGGAGCCGGGGCGATCGTCGCTGTCGACGGGGAAGCCGTTGGTGTCGCGGCTCTCGCGGCCGGTCGGGAACTTGAGGCCGACGCCGGCCCACAACACGTGATGGGGCGCGAACGACTTCTCCTGGTACAAGACGACGCGGCCGGCCAGCTCGACGTCGCCGAGGCCGGTCACCGTCGAGCGCGGCACGCCGGCGCGACGAATCCAGCTGGTCATCCAGGGCACGACCAAGGCGACGGTGACGCGCTTTTGCGGCGACCAGCTGGCGGCGAGCGACTGGCGCAAGAAGGTGGTGTGCTCGCCGGTGGCGTCGTCGCCGAGGACGAGCGAGCCGTAGCGCTCTTCGAGCAGCACGCGGATGCGGTTGCGATAAGGCCGCTCGACGCCGGTCGCGGTCAACGTGTTGTCGCCGCAGCCGCACGACGCGCAGGCGTGAGCCGATTGCCTGCCAAGGCAGCTCATGGCGACGGCGAGGATCAACGAGGCGTAGCGACTGCGAGACGACATGCTCCTACTTCGCCGGCGGATATTTGCGCAGCTTGAGCTGCAAGGAGCGACGGTGCAGCCCGAGCCGGCGCGCGGCCTCCGAGATGTTGCCGCCGCAATCGCCGAGGACGCGCTGAATGTGCTCCCACTCGGCGCGCGCCAGCGTCGGCGCCGGAAACTCGGCGTGCACTTCGGTCGCGCCTTCGTCGCGCGTCAACGCCGCCAAGATCTCGTCGACGTCGGCGGGCTTGGGCAGGTAGTGGGTCGCGCCCAGCTTCACGGCTTCGACGGCGGTAGCGATGCTGCCGTAACCGGTGAGGACGACGATGCGCGTGGTGTCGTCGATGGCCTTGAGATCGCGCACGACCTCGAGGCCCGAGCGGCCCGGCATCTTCAAATCCACGACGGCGAACTGCGGCGAATCGGCGCGCGCCGACTCCATGGCCGCGTCGTAATCGTGCGCGGCGCGCACGTCGTAGCCGCGATCGGTCAGGGCGCGCGTCATGCGCTTGCGGAAGGCGTCATCATCGTCGACGAGCAGAATCGACGCGCGGACGTCCTCCAAGTGAGCCACGACTATGAATTATCAGACAACGGGCGGCGCGCCGATGCGATCATTCTTCGCAGGGGAAATAGTCCCCGCACCGGCGGGTAGAGTCACCAGCGCGCGCGTGCCGCCGCCTTCGCGCGCCGACAGCGCCAGTTGGCCGCCGAGCTGCTCGACCACGGTGCGCGTGAGGAACAGGCCGAGGCCCATGCCGCGACCGGGCTCCTTCGTCGTGAAGAACGGCTCGCCGGCGCGGGCCAAGATGGCTTCGGCCATGCCGCTGCCGCGATCGAGCACCTCGATGCGGACCTCGACCTCCGTAAATGACGCCGAAAGCTGCACCGGCGTATGCGTTTGCGAGGCGTCCTGCGCGTTCTTGAGCAGCGACTTGACCGCTTGCGCGACGGCGCGCGGCGGCACGCACAGCTTCTGACCATTGATGGTGCTCAAGTCGACTTCGATCGGCGGCTCGGCGCGCAGACCGTCGACGGCGAGGCGCAGGAGGTCGGCCACCGGCACGTCGCGCGAGGGCTCGCCGGCCGACTGCCCCGCTTCGGCGGCCATGCTGTCGAGGATGCCGCGGCAGCGGCTCACCTGCGCGCGAATGAGCTGCACATCCTCGACGGCGTCGGCGTCGGCGAGCGAGCCGAGGCGCCGTTCGAGCTCCTTGGCCGCCAGCGCGATGGTGCCGAGCGGCGTCGCCAATTCGTGCGCGGCGCCGGCGGCCAGCGTCGCCA
The DNA here is from genome assembly GCA_963785725.1 of uncultured delta proteobacterium. Lineage (GTDB taxonomy): Bacteria > Myxococcota_A > Polyangia > Palsa-1104 > Palsa-1104 > JAQBQH01. The sequence continues at coordinate 84,046 of CAWAWS010000027.1, forward strand.
GCGAGGCCAGCCGCTCTTGGCGCGCGCCGCGGCGCTGCGCGGCGACGAGGTCGAGCTCGCGCGCCTCCAAGTCGCGGCGGACGCGCATGAGGAAGTAGACGATGAACGTGGCGGCGACGCCGAACGCCACCCACATGCCGCGCAAGTGCAGCTGCATGTGATCGCCGCGCGACGTCAGCGCCTCGCGCGGCCCGACGAACAGCGCGCCCGAGCCGACGAGCGACACCAGCACCAGCGTCCACGTCCAGCGCGCGCGCAAGATCACCGCCGCCAGCGCGATCTCCACCAAATACAGGAACGAGAAGGGGTTGAACGGGCCGCCCGTCAAATGCAGCAGCGCCGTCAAGAGGAGCACGTCGAGCGTCATGACGAGGCCGCACCACCACTCGGGCGGCGTGCGCCGGCGCGCGGCCACGACGCACACGATGTTGCTGACGAGCTCGACGGCGATGACGGCGAACAGCGCGGTCAACGGCAACTCGACGCCGACGACGCGGGCGACGCCGAGGATGGTCACGATCTGCCCGGCAATCGCGCCCCAACGCAGCTTGATGAGCCAGGAGAAGTTGATCGCTTCGCGCGTCATGAGCCGATCTTGAAGCTATACGATCGACTCAAATAAGGCCCGAACTGCTGGATGTTGGCCGAGATCGTCATGCGGTAGAAGTCGATGCTGACGGTGTGGCCTTTCCAGGCGGCCCATTGCGCGTCGGGCGGCGTCCACTCTTGCAACGTCGTGATGATGCGCCAGACGTAGGCGCCGTCGACGAAGACGTGCAGGTCGTAGATGTCGCCGGTCTGCACCGGTAGATGCAGCGTCGTGAGCGCGCCCGCGTTGAACTGCGGGCAGCAGGCGTCGCAGTTGGCGGTGCCGTCCATGTAGGGCACGTCGCCGGTGGGCGCGCCGGCGCTCGTCGGCGACTGGTTCCACTGCACGATCGCCTTGTCGGCGAAGGCGATGGTGGCGCCGTCGCTCGGCTGCGTCATCTGCGGCGCGTTGACGAGGTCGGGCTGCAGGTTGGGCGCGGCGTCTTCGGCGTCTTCGAGCAGCCGATATTGCTCGTCGCCGCCGCAGCCGGTGTATTCATCGGCCGCGCGATGCGCCGCCGCTCCGCCGCAGCCGCCGCACACGACGCAGGCGACGAGCGCGAGCCACTTCATTGGAACGGATCCGAGAAGTCGGGATTGGTGAGCAGATCGTCATCCGTGAGCGCGGACAAGAAGGCCTTCAAGTCGGCGCGCTCGTCGTCGGAGAGCGTGAAGCCTTTGACGAGCGGATCGCGGTGCGGGCTCGTGCTGCCGTCGCCGGCGTAGGGCTGACCGGCGGGGATGAGGCGGCCGCCGTGCGCGTAGCTGTCGATGACGTCGTCGATCGTGGCCGCGCTGCCGTCGTGGAAATAGGGCGCCGTCTGCATGATGTTGCGCAAGGTCGGCACACGGAACTTGCCCATGTCGTTGTTGAACAGCGTGAAGCCGTAGAGCCCCGTGTTGTTGGGCGGGAAGCCGCCGGCGCCGTCGATGTTGTAGATGGCGTCGTTGCGGAAGTCGCGCGGCGCCGTCGGCGTGTTGACCGAGACGAACGCGGTCGTGAACGTGGGCGCGGCGTGGCAGTGGTAGCAGTCGAGCTTCTCGGCGAAGAAGGCGTCGCGACCGCGCACGGCCGAGTCGCTCATCGCCGTCGAGTCGCCGGCTTCGTAGCGGTCGTAGGCCGAGTTGCCGTCGATGAGCGTGCGCTCGAACGAGGCGATGGCGTAGATGACATTCTGGATCGTGAACAGCTCGCCCTGCGCCGGGAACGCTTCGGCGAACATCTGTTGATACATGGGGTCGGCCTTGAGCCGGGCCAAGGCCGCGTCCGCCAAGTCGCCGAGACCGAGCTCGATGGGCGCGTCGCCGAACATCGGCACCAGCATCTGCTCCTCGATCGTCGTGATGAGCGGATTACCCCAGGTCAAATAGTTGTAGTAGGCGACGTTGCCGAGCGGCATCGAGTTGCGCGCCAGCTGCGCGCCGGTCGAGCCGAGCGGCGTCGTCTTGCCGTCGGTGAACGCGAGCGACTGCACGTGGCAGGTGCCGCACGAGAACGTCTGATTGCCCGACAGGCGGTTGTCGTAAAAGAGGTAGCGGCCGAGCTTGACCTTCTCGTTCGTCATCGGGTTGTCGGCGGGCACGATCGGCGCCGGGAAGCCGACCGGCAGCTTGAAGCTGAACTGCGTGTCGGGCTGCCCTTGCGAGCAGCCGATGACACTGGAAAGCAGCGCGACACCAATGATTACGCGCGTCATCATTATTGGACCGTGAAGAAGGTTTGCGCCGGCGCGGTGCCCATGTCTTCGAACGCGAGGCCGAGCTTGCCGTACGGCGCCGGGCACTGCGGATCGCCGTCGAGCGACATGCAGCCGGAGGTGAAGGTCGTCACCTGATCGGGCTGGAGGTCGAGGTTGGAGTCGGCGAAGAGCGTCGCCAGATCGAGCGCGACCTTGGCGCTCGTCCCCGCGTACGGCAGCGTGATCGTGGCCAGGTTGGGATACTTGCAGTCGATGGTCGTCATGCTTCCGCCCGAGCAGGTCATCGCACCCAAGTGGAAGAAGTATGAAGGATTCATCGTCGTCTGCACGTCGACCTTGAGGTAGCGATAGCCGCCGAGCCAGCTCCACCACATCGCCGGCACGTTGAGCGGCGCGGCCGCCGTGGCCGCGGCGAGGTGGTCATGATCGTTGGGGATGCCGACGGTGAACTGCACCTTCGTGTAGTCGTCGTGCTCGGCGGCGGTGCCGGTGACGGTGAAGTTCGTCTCGGGTGAGGCCGTGTTGCAGCCGCCGGTGCCGTCTTCGAAGTCGAGCAGCGCGATGTTGTCGCCCTGCCACATCTTGTCGTCGGTGAGCTCGAGCGGCACCGACTCGCCGCCGGCGCGCACGAGCGTCACGCCCGAGACGTACATGCGGAAATCCTGCGGCGACAGCGTCGATTGCGTCGTGCCGATGCCGGGATAGGACTGCGTGCAGCTGAAGGGCTGACCGCTGACCAGCGGCACGAAGTCGACGGTGTACTTGGCGCCGTTGGCACCGCCGCCACAGCCGGCAGCGACGAGCATGAGAAAGCCGAAGCTAATGTTCGCGCGCATGTTCACCTCTAATTGTCCGGCGCGCCGCAGACGAGCCAGCCGAGCATGGCCTGTCGCTGCGCGGGATCGAGCGCGCCCGCATCGGGCGGCGGCATGTAACAGGAATAGACTTGGGACAGGACGTCGCCGAAGATCTTGTGCACGCCGGCGTAAGTCGTAAACGGTCGATCGAACGCCAGCCCGCCCGGTTGATGACAGGGCACGCATTTGGCCTCGAAGATCGCTTGCACGCCGCCGTCCCAGCTCGGCTCCGGCGACGGACAAGCGGCCGGCAGATCGCGCGGACAGGCGGAAACGCCCGCGTCTCCCGTCGCGCTCGCGTCCGGCCCGGGCAGCACGACGGCCTTGTCCTGCCCGCCGCAGCCGACTCCGAAGGCACCGAACGTGAACGCGAGGAGAGCCACGGCGCGCACGCTTTACGGGACCTGAATGTAGAAGGCGGCGTGGCCGTGCGGCGAGGTCGGCGAATCGGTGCAGTTCTCGAAGAAGTGGAAGCGCACGGTCCATTGGCCGGCGGCGTCGAACGCGACCGGACCGATCGTGTAGACGCCGGGCGCCGTCAGCGTCGAGACCGTGGCCGAGGTGTTGGCCGGATGCGTGTCGCTCAAGAAGGCCTCGATGCGCACCGTGCCCGTGTACGTGATGGGCGCCAGCGTGGTCGCGTCCTTCAAGGTGACGTCGAAGCTGACGCCCTCGTTTTCGCAGACGGGCGCGACGGTGTAGCTGACGAAGTACTTGCAGTCGTCGTCGTTGCCGCTGGTGCCGTACATCGTGGCGCCGAAGTCGCTGCCGCCACCCGAGTCGTCATCGCCGGCGTCGACGTCGCACTGCGTGGGGTCGTAGGTCAAGAATTCGCCGCCGCCGTCATCATAGCAGTGTCGATCGGCAGGGCCAGTGACGGGACCGCCGCCGTTGGCCGCCGTGCAGGTGGCAGCGGACAGGTCGGCGCCTGCCGACATGTCGGCGCCGCCCTTGTTCGAGCTGCCGCCGCAGCCGGTGACAGCGACGGAGACTAAAGCACACGCGAGTAGTCGGTCGAGGTTGGTCATGGCCCGAGAATGCGGGAACGCGCGGCGCGTGAACATGCGATCAATCTTCGCACCCGTGATTGAGACGACGTGGCAGCGGCGCGCGGATCAGTAAAACTACGAGGCGAGCTGCGAAACGAATGCACGATTCGTTACGGACAAAGCTCGCGTTCGTAGCGGCGAGCCGCGCTTGCGGCCCCCTGCGATCAATCTTCGCACCCCGGCATTGCGCTTGTTGGAACGACTGACGCAGCGTAGCCTTGGTCGTAAAGGTAGGGCGAATGCGGTTCATGAACGAGCCATGGCGGTTGGCAATCGTGCTCTCGGCGTTCGTCGCCGGCTGCGGCGGCGCCGACAAGCCGAGCACGTCGGGACAGATGACCGGCGCCGACATGAGCGCGCCGCCGCTCGTCGGCATGCTCTGCGTCGACGCGCGCGCCGACGATTGGCAGCTGCCGCTGACGAAGACGACGACGGGCGGCGCCTACAAAGTGACGCTCGTGTCGAGCCACGCCGGCATTCCCGTCATCGGCGACTCGACGACGACGTGGACCATCGCCATCGCCGACGCGACGACGGGCGCGCCGGTGCAAGGCGCGACGGTCGCGGTGTTGCCGTGGATGCCCGATCACGGCCACGGCACGTCGGTCAAAGCGGTCGTGACCGAATCGGCGACCACGCCCGGCCAATACGCGATGGAGCCGCTCTACTTCTTCATGGCCGGCTATTGGCAAGTGACGCTGACGATCACCGCCGACGGCGGCAATGCGACGAGCGGCGCGGCCGATGGTGGCACCGCCGACAAAGTCGTTTTCTCGCTCTGCCTCACTGACGCCACGTAATTCCGCTCAGTCACTGCGCCTCATTGGCAGTCGGCGACTGTCAATCCAACTCACACGTTCACGCGTAACGATTGTAATGGGCCAGACGCGCGGCGACTCGACGCGTCAATGAATCGCGCATTCACGCCTCGCGCGGGCGCTCTGTCACCGCGAGTTTCCCGACGAGAAACCGCGCTTCGGCGAGTCGCCGATTTGTTGCGCAACGTTTGACGAGGACCACACGACATTGGCGGACGACGTGGTATCTTTCAGTCCTGCGCAACTTAAGATTTCGCGCTGATTGTCGAGTAGATTGAATGAACGCTTTGCTTATTCGTGCAGTTGGAATGGTCGTGGGTGGTTTGGCACTGACGAGCTGCACGGGCGCCGGGTTGACGGCGCCGCCGCCGCTCGATCTGTCGGCGCCGTCGCAGGTCGACGCGATGGTGACGCCGCCACCGCCGATTCGCATGCGCTTCGCCGTCATCGGCGACTTCGGCGTCGACACGCCGGACGAGAGCCGCGTCGCCAACCTCGTCAAGCAGCAGCATCCCGACTTCATCATTACAGTCGGCGACAACAATTATCCCAACGGCGAAGCGTCGACGATCGATCAAAATATCGGACAGTATTATTCCGATTTCATCGGCGGCTATCACGGCGCGCACGGCAAAGGCAGCCCCATCAATCGCTTCTGGCCCTCGCTCGGCAATCACGACTGGTATGCGATGAACGGCAATCAGCCCTATCTCGATTACTTCACTTCACTGCCGGGTAATCGCCGTTATTACGACTTCGTGCAGGGCGACATTCACTTCTTCGCCGTCGACGCCGACGACCATGAGCCCGACGGCAACACGGCCAGCTCCGTGCAAGCGCATTGGCTGCATGACGCGATGGCGAAGTCGACGTCCTGCTTCAATGTCGTCTTCTTCCATCAGCCGGCGTTCAGCTCGGGGCCGCCGCAGTTCATCGAGCCGCAAATGAATTGGCCCTTTCACGCGTGGGGCGCCGACTTGGTGTTGAGCGGCCATCAACATCAATACGAGCGACTGCAGATCGACGGCATTCCTTATGTCATCGATGGATTGGGCGGCGCGCTCAGCCGCTTCATGTTCCCCAATCAGGCGCCGGGCTCGCTCGTGCGCTACAACGACGACTTCGGCGCGCTGCTCGTCGAGGTCACCGACGGCCAGCTCGACTTCCGCTTCCGCAACGTGCGCGACGAGATCATCGACGCCTTCACGATCAACAAGAGCTGCGCCAACAGCGACGGCGGCGCCGCCGGTCTGTAGCGCGCGATCAAGCCTGCGGTAGAGCGACGCCGAAGCGGAGCCCGCCGTGTTGGATGACGGCGGCGAGGCAGTCTTCGCCCGGCAGCGCCACGAAGTCGTGCGCGGTGCCGCTGGCCAGCTCGATCAGCTGGCCGGCGTGGAATTCGCGGCCGTCGTTCTGGCGCAAGCCGCCGGCGAGGACGAGCGTCGCTTCGGCGCCGAGGTGCTCGTGCGCGGGAAAGCGCGCGCCCGGCTCGAGCCGCAGAAAGCCGGTGTAGGCGCCGGCGCAGGCGGCTCCGGCGCGCGCCAAGCGGACGCGCAGGCCGGGAATCGGGCCCGGCTTCCAGGCGTCGTCGGCGGCGAGGCGGCCGAGCTGGCGCGCGCTCGCGTCGGCGTCGAGGTCGAAGAGCGCGGCCAGCGCGTCGACGTGGCGCCACAGCGGGCCCGCCTCCAACGAGCGCGTCAGGCGCTTGCGCATCGCCGGCGGCGGCGCGATCGGCGGCAGCGCGTCCGCCAAGAGCGCGCCCGCCTCGGCGACGACGACGAGCTGCGCGCGACACTCGGCGCAGCCGGCCAGATGCGCCTCGCCGCGCGCGCGTTCGGCGGGCGCGATGGCGTCGAGCGCGTGCTCCCACAGATCGGCTTCGTCGAGATGCGCGGATGCGGACGGCATGACGCTGCTACGTCGATAGCTGCGCCGAAGGCGACGCGCAAGTGGGCTGGCGCACCAAATGACGGAAAACAGTTGAACAATTGACCCGAGACGCAATTCCTATCGGTTCTTCGCGCTAGAGGTTCGCCGACGGGAAGGAAATCGGGACGGCCGCTTAGCACGACCGCGACCGGCATCGCCGCCGATCGGGGCGGCTCAGTCGCCGGCTTGGGCGGCGCGCGACAGGCGTAAATAGAGCGCGGGCACGATGAAGAGCGTGCCCGGCGTCGAGCAGACGAGCCCGCCGAGCACGGCGATGGCGAGCGGTCGATGCATCTCCGCGCCCGCGCCGAGGCCGAGCGCCAGCGGCACGAGCCCGACGAGCGTGCACAGCGTCGTCATCAGGATCGGCCGCAGGCGCACGGCGCCGGCCTCGACCAGCGCCGCGGCCAACGTCGCGCCCGCGGCCCGACTCTCGTCGGCGCGATGGACGAGGAGAATGCCGTTCTTGACGACGAGGCCGATGAGCAAGATGGCGCCGAGGAGCGACGAGACGTTGAGCGCCGTGCCCGTCACCCACAGCGCGACGACGCCGCCGGCGAGCGCCACCGGCGTCGCCGCCAAGATCGCGATCGGCGCCGCCAGGCCGCGAAATTGGAAGACGAGGATCAAGAGCACCAGCGCCACCGCCGACGCCAGCGCCAGGCCGAGCTGCAGAAAGGCGCGCGCCTGCGTCAGCCGCTGGCCGCCGAGCTCGACGCTGTAGCCGCGCGGCATGGGCAGCGCCGTCAGCCGCGCGGCGACGGCGTGCACGGCCGAGCCGAGGCCGGCGCCTTGCAGACGCGCGGTCACCGGCACCATCGTGCGCAGGTTCTCGCGCATGATCTCGGCGGACGTGCAGTGATCGTCGACGCGACCGAGGCCGACGAGCGGGACGAGCGTGCCGGCGGGCGTGCGAATCCGCAGCCGCGCCAACGCCGCGTCGTCGAAGCGCGCCGAGTCGGGCCAACGCACGCGCACGGGCACGAGGCGGTCGGCCTCGGGCAGCGGCGACGCCTCGGCGCCCCGCAGCGCCGCCGCCAACTGCGTCGCCACGGCGTCGGTGGTCAGGCCGAGACGACCGGCGGCGATCGGATCGACCGTCAGCCGGCGCTCGGGCGAGCAGGCGACCTGCCCGTCGTACAAGTCGACGAGGCCGGGGACGTCGCGAATCGCCGTCGCCACGCGCAGCGCTTGCCGGCGCAGCTCGTCCTCGTCGGCACCGAAGATGCGCAGCTCGATGGGCTCGGGGCTGCCTTCGAGATCATCGAGCATGTCCTGCAGCACCTGAATCAGCTCGATGCGCACGCCCGGTGCGGCGGCGGCGGCGCGCCTGCGCACGTCGTCCATGACCTCTTCGATCGGCCGGCGCGCGCCCGATTTCAGGCGCACGATGTAGTCGCCGCGGCTGGCGTCGGTCGCCGCCGGCGGGCCCAGCTCGGCGCCGAGGCGGCGCGAGAAGCTCTCGACGTCGGGCGTGGCGGCCAAGACGGCGTCGATATGGCCTGCGAGCGCGTCGGCGACGGGCAGCGCCGTGCCGACGGGCGTGAAGAAGTCGAGCACGAACGCGCCTTCGTCCATTTCGGGGATGAACCCGCTCTCGACGCGCGTCGCGGCGAAGGCGCCGATGGCGACGACGAGGCCGGCGACGACGAGCGCGCGCCACGGCCGTTGCAGCGAGCGTGACAGCGCCGCTGCATAGCGCGTGGCCAGCTGTTGCCCGGCCGGGACGTGCGGCGCCGGGCGCAAGAGCGCGGCCGCCAGCAGCGGAATCACCGTCAGCGCGATGACGAGCGACAGCAGCACCGCGGCGCCGAGCGCGACGGCCAGCGCGGCGAAGAAGGCGCCGACGACGCCCGAGAGAAAGCCGAGCGGCGCGAAGACCACGACCGTGGTCAGCGTCGACGAGACGACCGGGCCGGCGAGCTGCGCCGTGCCCGCTTGCGCCGCCTGCCGAGGCGAGCGGCCGGCGCCGAGCTCGCGATCGATCGCCTCGACGACGACGACCGCGTCATCGATGACGAGACCGACGGCGATCGCCAACCCGCCGAGCGACATGAGGTTGAGCGAGCCGTGCGTCAGATAGATGAGCGTGCACGCCGCCAACAGCGACGAGGGGATCGCCAAGGCGGCGATGAGCGTGGCGCGCGTCGAGCGTAGAAAGAGGAGCATCACCAGCGCCGACAGGCCGGCGCCGACGAGGATGGCGTCGCGCACGGCGGCGGTCGCGTCGGCCACCAGCGTCGCCTGCTCGTAGACGGGCGTGAGCGTGACGCCGGTCGGCACTTGCCTGGCGAGCGCGGCCAAGGCGGCGCGCAGGCCGGCGTCGAGCGTGACGACGTCGCCGCCGACGCGGCGGGCGACGTTGACGACGGCCGACGCGCCATGCGGCGAGCGCACGAGCAGCCGCGGATCGGCAAAGCCGGGCGCGATCGTCGCCAAGTCGCCGAGACGAACCGGCGCGCGCTCGCTGCCACCGACGACGACGTCGGCCAAGCGCGCCAAGCTGCCGGCGAGGCCGGAGACGACGACGGCATAGCGACGGTAGGCATGATCGACGCGACCGACGGTGACGAGCTTGTTGTCGGCGCTCAGGCGGTCGGCGATGTCGCTGATGGTGAGGCCGGCCGCTTCGGCGCGTCCGGGATCGACTTGGACCTCGATCTCGCGCACTTCGCCGGCGGTGACGGTGATGGGGCCGACGCCGGGGACGCGCGACAACGCCGGGCGCACTTCGTAGAGCGCCACGTCGCGCAGCTGCTCGGGCGGCACGTTGCCTTCGACGCTCACCGTCAGCACCGGGAAGGACGTGGGCGTGAGGCGCTCGGCTTGCAACGTCGTCGCCGGCGGCAAGTCGCCGCGCGTCTCGCCGAGGCGCGCCTGCACCAGCTGCAGCGCCGTCACCATGTCCGTGTCGGGCGTAAACTGCAGCGACAGCTCGACGGCCCCGCGAATCGTCCGCGAGCGCACGCGCGTCACGCCGAGCACCGGCGCCAGCGCCTCTTCCAGCGGCCGCGTCACGTTGCGCAGGACCAGCTCCGCCGTCGCGTCGGGCAGCGTGGCGACGACGATGACGCGCGGAAACGCCAGCTCGGGATAGAGCCCGCGCGGCAGGGCGCGATAGGCCGCGGCGCCACCGAGCACGCCCAGCGCGACCGCCAGCGCCACGCCGGCCGCGTGGCGGGCGAGCCAGCCGGACGCGTTCATCGCGCGACCTGCACCTGTACTTTGGTCCCGTCGGGCAGCGAGTAGCCGCCGGCGACGATGACGCGCTCGCCGGCCTGAAGGCCACGCGTGACCTCGACGAGCGCGCCGGCGCCGCCGGAGTCGGGGCCGAGCGTGAGCGTGCGATGGGCGACGAGGCCGTCGGCGCCGACGACGGCGACGTTGTTGGCGCTGCCGCCTTCGCCGGGCAAGAGCGCGGCGCGCGGCACGGCCAGCGCCGTATGCGACGGGCCCAAGATGGCGCCGCGCGCGAACAGGCCGCCGCGCAAACGGCCGTCGCTGTTGGCGACGCGGATGCGGACGATGACGGTGTTGGTGGCGCTGTCGACGAGCGGCGCGATGGCCTCGACCTGACCGGCGACGGTGCCGATGCCGTCGACGTCGAGCTCGGCCGCCTGACCGACGGCGAGCGCGCCCACCTGCCCCGCCGCCACCGGCGCGCGCAAGTCGAGGACGCGCGTGTCGGCGACTTCGATGACCGGCGTCGCGTTGCCGTCGACGGGCTGACCGGCCGGCACCAAGATCGCGGCCACGACGCCGGCGATGGGCGCCTTCAGCGTCGCGCGGCCGAGGTTGACGCCGGCGATGCCGCCCGTCGCCTGCGCCTGCTTGAGCCCGCTCTCGGCCGCCACCAGCGTCGCGCGCGCGTCGTCGACCTCTTGCTTGGCGGCGATGCCGTCGCGGAAGAGCCGCTCGGTGCGCTCGAGCTTGGTGCGCGCGTTGACGAGCGCGGCGTCGGCCTGCTCGCGCTGCGCCAGCGCCTCCGACACGTGCTGCTGCATCTGCTCGGCCTCGACGTGCGCCAGCGCCTGCCCGACCTGCACGCGGTCACCCTCGGCCACGAAGACGCGATCGACGCGACCTTGCACGAGCGCGCCCACTTTGACGTCGCGGCCGGGCAAGGGCGCGAGCACGCCGGCGACGAGCGTGCGCGGCGCGATCGGCTGCGGCGCGACCGCCACCACCTGCACCGCCGGCAATACCGCCTCCGGCTCGGCCTCGCTGTGCTGACAGCCCGCGAGCGCCGCCACGCCGACGCCCACGAGCGCGCGACCGAGATCAAGGAGTCGAGAGCGCGACACCGCTGGCCTCCTCCAGATCTGCGCGCGCCGCTTGCACGGCAAAGAGCGCGTCGACGCGGCCGAGCTCGGCGTCGAGGAGCGCGCGCTCGGCTTCGATGAGCGGCAACAGGCCCGTCTTGCCGGCGGCGAAGCCTTCGCGCGCCATCTGCTCGACCGCGCGCGCCGTCGGCAGGTAGTCGGCGTCGTAAAACCGCGCGCGGGCGACGGCCGCCGTCAGCTGATCGTGCGCGCTCTTGAGCGCGGCGTCGATGCGGCGATAGGCGGCGGCGCGCTTCCAGTCGGCCAGCTTGGCTTCGGCCTCGGCGCGCGCGATCGGGCCGCCGTTGAGGCTCAAGACCGGCAATTCGAACGTGAGGCCGGCGCGCGGCCCCCAACACGTACGGCCGCCGTCGTTACAAGTAGACGGGTCCAGCAATTCGGCGCCGAGATCGAGCTGCGGCGTCGGGCGGCGATCGGCGCGGGCGGCGGCGGCGCGCGCCAGCGCCGACTGCCGCTCGCGCTCGATGGCGACGAGGTCGGGATGGCCGGCGAGCGCCGCTTGCAGCGTGGTCAGCTCCGGCGTCGCGCCGACGCGCTCCAGCGGATCGACGAGCGGCGGCGCGCCGCCGTCGAGGCCAGTCACGCGCATGAGCTCGAGCGCGGCCACGCGCGCCGTCGTCTGGCGGTCGAGCACGTCTTGGCGGGCGCGCGCATGCACGAGCTCCGCCTGCGACTTCTCCAGCCGATTACCGGCGCCGACGTCGAAGCGTTCGGCCGCCATCGCCGCCACGCGCGCCGTCAACGTCTCCACCTGGCGCGCGATCTCGACCTCGGTCAGGGCGCGCACGGCCGTATAATAGGCGATGCGCGCGTCGTGGCGCAGCCGCCACAGCTGCGCGCGCACGCTCGCCTCGGCCTCGTCGACGCCGCGCTCGGCCGCGCGCACGTGGCTGCCGCGTTGGCCGAAGATGGGCAGGCGCAACGACACGCCGGCGTTGAAGATGGGCTCGGAGCGGCCGGCGCCGAGCACCAGCGCCGGATTGGGCAGCATGCGCGCCGTGCGCACGTCGGCGGCGGCGATCGGCAGCGCCGCGGCGGCCACGGCGCGATCGGGCCCGGCGTCGACCACGCGGGCGACGGCATCGGCGAGCGTCAACGGCGCGGCGGCGACCGCGGGCGCGACGAACACGGGCCAGGTGCACAGGACGAGGCGCGCCATCATTCGCGCCCGACTTTCGCAGGTCCGGCGGCCGCGAGCGCATCTTTCGGCTGCGCGACGGCCACAGGCGCATCTTTCGGCTGCGCGGCCGACCCCGGCGCGACGAGCGCAGGCGCAGCCGACGCGAGGTCGGCCGACGCGTCGACGACGAAGGCGTTGCCGCCGAGCGCGCCCGCGGCCCAGCGCACGTCGGCGCCCATCGCGCGCGCCATCTGCCGCGCCAGCGCCAAGCCCAAGCCGAAGCCGTCGCTCTTGCCGCGCTCGGCGTCGGCGCGATAGAAGCGCTCGAACACGCGCTCGCGCTCGCTCGCGTCGAGCGGTGGCGCCGTGTCCTCGACGGTGACGCGCGCCCGTCCGGCCGCTTGCGCGACCTGCACTTGCACGCGACCGCCCGCCGGCGTGAACTTGCAGGCGTTGTCGACGAGGTTGGCCAAGACGCGACCGAGCCACAGCGGATCGAGCGTCACCGTCACCGACTGCGGGCAGACACAGCTCAAGCGCAGCTGCCGCGCGGCAAACAGCGGCTCGAACGGCTCCAGCGTGCGGCGCACCAACTCGCCCAGCTCGAGCGGCTCGGGCTTGACGCTCAAGCTGCCCGAGTCGGAGCGCGCCAGCGTCAACAGCGCATCGACGAGCCGCGACCACTCGCCCAAGTCCTCGAGCGCGCTCTCGAGCGCCTGGCGCATGTCGTCGGGCGAGCGCGGATGGCGCAGCGTCAGCTCGAGGTTGCCCATCAACGCCGCCATCGGCGTGCGCAGCTCGTGCGAGGCGTCGGCGGTGAAGCGCCGCATGGCCTCCACCGAGTGCTCGAGCCGCTGCAGCATGCCGTTGACGGCGGCGACGAGACGCGCGACCTCGTCGACCATCCCCGGCGGCGCCGGCACGCGCAGCGACAGCGCGTCGGCGGTGAGCCGCTCGGTCGTGCCGATCATCTCCTCGAGCGGCGCCAGCGCGCGGCGCGTGACGACGATGGCGCCGCCGACGCCGACCGCGATCGCCACCGGCAACGCCGCCAACAGCGTGTACAAGAGGTGCGTTCCCGTGTGCTCGGCGGCGGCGACCTCGGGCGAGTCTTCGTCACCGGCTTCGACGACCGCGTAGACGACGATGCTGAACGCAGCCAGGATCAGTGCCAGCGTCACGCCGTAGAACCAGGCCAGGCGCGCACGCAGCGTGCGTCTCATGCGCGCGATTCTAGCCGATAGCCGACGCCGCGCACGGTGACGATGAGGGACGGCTCGCCCGGCCGATCGATCTTTTGCCGCAAGCTCGAGATGTGCACGTCGACGATGTTGGACACCGCCTCGAACGAGTAGCCGAACACTTGGCGCAGGATCATCGAGCGGCTCACCACTTCACCGCGATGACGAATGAGAAACTCGAGCAGCGCGTACTGCTTGGCCGACAGCTCGAGCTCGCGGCCGTCGGCGAAGACGCGATGGGCGGCGGCGTCGAGCTCGATGTGGCCGACGCGCTCGCGCTCGCGTTTGGGCGCGCCGCGGCGGCCGAGCGCGGCGATGCGCGCCAAGAGCTCGGCGAAGGCGAAGGGCTTGACCAGGTAGTCGTCGGCGCCGAGGCCGAGGCCGCGCACGCGATCTTCGACGGCGTCGCGCGCCGTCAACATGAGCACCGGCGTGGTGACGCCGACGGCGCGCGCGTCGGCGAGCACGGCGAAGCCGTCGCGCAAGGGCAGGAGCACGTCGAGCACGCACAGGTCGTAACCGCCGGTGCACAGCTGCGCCAGGCCGTTGACGCCGTCTTCGGCGAGCGCCACGGCGTGCCCCTCTTCGCCGAGGCCGCGGGCGAGCATGCGCTGCAGCTCGCGATCGTCTTCGATGACCAAGATACGCAACGCCAATATCGTGCATCGTTCCGTCGCGTGTCGGCATGAAGAGATCGTGAAAAGCGCCCGCCGGCGGCCTGCGAGTGCGCTATCCTCGTGGCTGCATGAACCATTGGCGCGTCTCCGTCGTTGTCGCCTCGTGCGCCCTGGCTATGTCGCTGGTCGTCGGTTTTGGCGCGGCCGGCTGCGTGTTCCGTCCGCTCATCGGCGACGGGCAGGTCCACTGCGGCAGCGACAACTCGTGCCCGCCCGGCTTCCAATGCGGCACCGACAGCCTATGCTACACGGGCACGACCTCGACGACGACCGACGCCGGCGGCACCTGCTCGCCGCTGCACTGCTTCGTCGGCTGGTGCGGTCCCATCGACGACGGCTGCGGCAAGACGATCGACTGCGGCTCGTGCTCGATCGCGCCCGATTCGGGCGCGCCGCCGAGCATGGACATGGCCGGCTGCACGCCCACGCGCGCCTGCGCCAGCAACATCTGCGGCACCATCGACGACGGCTGCGGCAAACAGCTCGCGTGCGGCGACTGCACCGTCGCCGACACCTGCTCGGCGACGAGCGCCAACAGCTGCAGCTGCACGCCGAAGACCTGCGCGTCGGTCAAAGCCACCTGCGGCGCCTATCCCGACGGCTGCGGCAAGACGCTCGACTGCTTCCCCGCCGCCGGCAGCTGCCTCATGCAGAAGAACGGCCTGTGCGGCGGCGGCGGACCGTACACCTGCGGCAAGACCGAGGTCTGCCATCCGCTCAAGACCTGCCCGACCGGCGCCTGCGGCGACATCCCCGACGGCTGCTCGAACGTCCTCAGCTGCGGCAGCTGCGCCAACGGGCAGATCTGCGGCGGCGGCGGCACGCGCAACGTCTGCGGCTGACGCAAGCTTGCCGACGGCGCGCGGACGACATAAAAGTTATGGTCGAGCGCTAAACCTTGTCCCTGACCGCTGACCATCGCATCCGCGTCTCCACGCGAACCCACGTCCAGACCGACGAGGGCAAGCACGAGGTCACCGTCGTGGCGCTGTCGGCGCGCAGCGCGCTCCTCTTTTGCGGCCGCGAGCTGGGCGTGGCCGGCGGCGTCATCGACCTCATCCTGCCGTCGCTGGCTGGGCGCGAGCTGCGCGTCACGGCCGGCATCGAGAAGAGCGAGCGCATCAAAGAGGGCGCCGCCGTCACCGTGCACTTCATCGTCGCCGATCAAGAGCTGCGGCGCGCGCTCAACGAGCTGTTGGCGCTGCTGCTCGCCGGCACCGGCGGCGGCTCGCGCAAGCACCCGCGCGTCATCTACGACGTGCGCGTCCGCGTCGACAGCGACACCGCCAGCGATCGGGCGCGCCTCGAGGAGATCTCGCTGTCCGGCGGCTGCATCGTCACCAAGCTGCAGCTCGGCCCGCGCGCGCCCATCGTCGTGCACGTGCCGCCCTTGAGCGGCGGCTCGGCCTTGCGCTTGAGCGCGCGCGTCGTCGAGCAGAAGCACGAGCCCGACGGCGGCTATCGCACCGGTATCGCCTTCGACACGCTCGAAGGCGACGCGCGCTTGGCGCTCGGACGCCTGCTCGCCGACCTCATGTGCCGCTGACGCCGCTGACGTAAAAAAGGCGGGCGGCGCCGGCTTTCGCAGTCGGTGACAAGAGCGACTTCCGCGCGCTAAGATGTCGCTGGGAGGCTCTCATGCCGCGCTTCTTCGCGATCCACCACGCCCCGGGTGTCAGCCAGGAAGACTTCCAGCGCAACATCCCCGATGTCCTCGCCGGGAAGCACGCGACCTTCGTGCATACCTACGTCAACCTCGCGCACGGCACCATCGTCAACATCTACGACGCCGACAACGCAGCGTCGGTGGCGCGCGAGTTCGAGCGCATCGGCTTCCCCTTCGACGAGATCCAAGAGGTGCAGTTCGGCGCCTCGGCCGACGACCTGCGCAAGCTGACCGGCGGCTGAGTCGTGCGCCGCGCGGGCACCCGATGACGACGACCGCGACAGCGAAGCCGCGCTGGTTCGGACGCGACGTGGCGGCGGGAAAGCGGCCGCTCAAGGTCAACGTCTTCGCCAACATGCTCGGCCATCAAGGCATGCTCGAGCAGCAGCCGCTGTTCCCCTACTTCGGGCCCGGCGACATCGTGCCGACGGCGGCCTTGTCGCTGTCGCTGCCCGACATGCCGCGCGCGCACTTCTACCATTACAACGACATCCCCGAAGTCATCTTGACCTTGGCCGGCGACGGCGCGCTCTTGGCGACGGGCCAGCTCTATCTCCAACAGGGCACGCACGGCGTCACGACGTTCCTGCGCCAGCCCGCCGCCGCCGAAGCGCAGAGCTATCAGATCTCGCTCATCGTCTTTCGCATGAAGGCGCAAGGTCCGCAGAACGAAGGCTTCCTCTTGCGCTGCGTGCAGTGTAACGACGTCGTGTTTCGCATGGACCGCGACGTCTGGGCGGCGCCGCCGCATCCGCACTATCCCGAGCTCGTCAACGTGCGCTTCTACGCCGACGCCGCCGACGCGTTCAACGCCGAGCCGCGCGCCTGCGACAAGTGCCACACGACGCAGCCGCGCTTTCCGACGGAGCTGATGGGCTGGCGTCGCTACGTGCAGTATGTCGAGCTGGCCAATCGCGCGCGCACGAACCTGGAAGCGGCGGGCAAAGGGGGAGACGATGGCCATGGAGCGCAAAAAGACGCTCAACGTGTTCAAGGAAGCGGCGAACGCGTGGGGCTCCCACGATGAATTTCCGGTAGGTCCCAAAGGCACCGATCCGATGCCGCACCTGAGCCGTAATCGGGTAGCGCAGCCGTTCTTCAGCGTCTGCGCCGCCGATCAGGTGCTCATTCACATGGCCGGTCGGGGCGAGATCGAATTTCACGACGGCGAGCTCGTGCGCATGGACCTTGGCCCCGGCGACAGCGTCTACATTCCCGCCGGCGTGCCGAGCCGCGTCGTACCCGCCGGCGAGGTCTTGCAGGTGCGCCTGAAGGCCGAGCCGCCGGCGCAAGAGGCGGTCGCGTGGTTCTGCGCCGGCTGCGGCGCGCTCGTCCACGGCCGCGAGCTCGACGACGCCATCGTGCAGCGCGCCTGGTGGCAGGCCGTCGCCGACTTCAACGGCGACGCCACGCGCCGGACCTGCAGCGGCTGCGGTCGCGTGCACGACCGCGTCGAGCTCGGCGACATCGCCTGGCCCGCCGTCGCCGCGGCGCTCGCCGCCGGCGGCTAGTCCGTGTCACGTGAGCGGGAACACGAGCAGGAGTCGAAGAGTGCGCGCGCAGCCGGCGTCGCCTACGCTTGGGTAGGTGAGCCCGCACCGCCGCGCCGCACGCGCGGTCGCGCGCTCGATCACCGGCAAGGAGACACGGTTTAAAGACGATGCGTGCCTTGGTGCTCACCGTCGACGCGCGCGCCCGCGCCGCGATCGACACCGCGCTCGCGCCGCTCGGTTATCTCGTCGAGCACGCCGAAGAGGCCGCGCAGGTGGAGGCGCAGGCGCGGCGCGGCTGGGCGCTCATCATCCTCGACTGGGACGCGCTCGGCGCCGACGCCGCCGACCTCTGCCGCGCGCTCGTCGACACCTCGGGCGCGACGCTGCTGACGCTGGCGCGCGACGCCGCCCGCGCGCTGCCGGCCGCCATCGCCGCCGGCGCCGACGACACCTTGCAGCTGCCGGCAGACGCGCCGCGGCTCGTCGCCCGCGCGATGGCGGCGGCGCGGATGGTCAAAGGACGCGCCGCCGACGCCTTCGTGCGCTTGCCGCTGCCGAGCTGGATCTTCGACGAGCAGACGCTCGCGCTCTTGGCCGTCAACGACGCCATGGTGCACGCCTACGGCTGGACGCGCGAAGAGCTGGTGACGAAGACGATCTACGACCTGCGCCCGCCCGAAGAGGAGCAAAAGCTGCGCGCGACGGTGAGCTCGGGCGTGGCGCGCAAGCAGAGCTCCTGGGTGCATTGGCGCAAGGACGGCTCGCGCATCGACGTCGAAGTGCGCTCGGCGCCGCTCAGCTTCGGCGGCCGGCGCGCCCGCATCGCCGTCGCCCGCGACGTCTCCGAGCACGTGCGCGAGGTCGCCACCAGCCGCCAGTCGCTGGCCGACTACCGCACGCTGGTCGAGCGCATGCCCGACGGCTGCGTCACCTATCGTCCCGACGGCATCATGATCTACGTCAACCAGGCGCTCGTCGAGTTCTTGGGCTATCGCTCGGCCGACGAGATCATCGGCCACCACTGCTTGCACATGATCCATCCCGCCGATCACGCCATCGTCGCCGCGCGCATGCGTCAGCTGACCGGCGCGCAGGTGGCGACGCCGCCCGCCGCCGTTCGCTTCCTCACGCGCGACGGCCAGCTCCGCTGGGGCGAGACGCGCGGCATCCACGTCCTGTACGACGGCGCGCCGGGCGTGACGGTGCTGGTGCGCGACCTGACCGAGCGCCGCCACGCCGAAGAGGCGCTGCGCCTGTCCGAAGAGCGCTTCTCCAAGATCTTTCACGCCAACCCGGCGGGCATCACCATCACGCGCCTGGCCGACGACACCTTCGTCGACGTCAATGAACGCTTCCTGCAGCTGACCGGCTTTACGCGCGAGGAGCTCATCGGCCACACCGGCATCGCACTCGGCATGTGGCCGCAGCCCGAAGCGCGCCAGAAGATCGACGACGTCATTCGCAGCGGCCGCGGCCTGCGCGACGTCGAGGTCAGCCTGCGCACGAAATCGGGCCAGCCGCTCGAGCTGCAGCTGTCGCTGGAAGCATTTTCCGTCGGTGATGAGGATTGCGTCTTCTGCATCGCCCACGACGTCACCGAGCGCCGCCAGCTCGAGGCGCAGCTGCGTCACGCGCAGAAGATGGAGGCGATCGGCCGTCTCGCCGGCGGCGTGGCGCACGACTTCAACAACCTGCTGACGGCCATTCGCGGCTATGCGCAGCTGTTGCTCGAGCAGCTACCAAAAGGCGAGAGCGCGCACAACGCGGCGGCGCACATCGCGCGCTCGGCCGGGCGCGCCGCCGGCCTGACCGAGCAGCTCTTGGCCGCGACGCGCCGGCAGCCGCAGCAGCCGCGCGTCGTCGACTTGAACGTCGTGGTGCGGGCGATGACCGAGCTCCTAGAGCGCATCATCGGCGAAGATCTGTCGCTCGAGCTGCGCTGCGATCCCGACCTGGAGCGCGTGCGCGTCGATCCCGGGCAAATGGAGCAGGTGCTGTTGAACTTGGCGGTCAACGCGCGCGACGCGATGGAGAACGGCGGCCGTCTCCTCATCGAGACCGCGAACGTCGGCGCCGGCGTGCGGCTGCGCGTGCGCGACTTCGGCTGCGGCATGAGCGAGCAGACGCGACTGCGCGTGTTCGAGCCCTTCTTCACCACCAAAGAGGTCGGCAAAGGCAGCGGCCTCGGCCTCTCCATCGTCTACGGCGTCGTCACGCAGAACGGCGGCACCATCGACGTCGACAGCGCGCCCGGCCGCGGCACGACCTTCGACATCTTCCTGCCCAAAGTCGACGCGCCGCCCGACGTCAGCGAGCCGGCGCCGTCGACGCCGCAGTCAGCGCGCGGCCGCGAGACCATCCTGCTCGTCGAGGACGACGAGGACGTGCGCGACTTCGTGCAATACGTGCTGCGCCAGGCCGGCTATCACGTCATCACCGCGCCCGACGGTCCGCGCGCGCTCGAGCTGGCCAAGTCCTACGACGGCGAGATCCATCTCGTCTTGAGCGACGTCATCATGCCGCACATGAACGGGCTGCACTTGGTCGGTCAGCTGCAGCCGCTGCGTCCGCACATGAAGGTGCTGCACATGTCCGGCTATCCCGGCGACAGCATCGCGCGCCAAGGCGATCTGCCGGACGGCGTCGCCTTCCTGCAAAAGCCGTTCTCGTCCGAGCAGCTGACGAGCACGGTGCGCGCGTTATTGGACACGCATAGCGCGCAGCAGCAGTCGCGCTAATCGACACGCATAGCGCGACGGCCATTCCGCTCAGCGCTTGCTGGCACTGAGCATCGGCGCGATCGCCGCCAGCGTCTTCTCCGGCTGCTCGAGGTGCGGCAAGTGGCCCGCCTTCTCGATCAATTCGAAGCGCGCGTTGCCGAAGGCGGCCGCGAACGCCCGGCCATACGCCGGCGTCACGATGCGATCGCTCTCGCCCCACACGACCAGCGCCGGCGTCTTGACGCGCGCGAGCCGCCGCAGCAGCTTGCCGTCGTACATGGTCTCGCCGGCGTAGACCTTCATGGTCATGCCGTTGGCGCGCCGAATCGCCAGCTGCTCGGGCGGGATCGTCGCCGGATCTTGGTAGAACTTCGCGCCGTCATGGTTGGCGTAGTCGGCCAGCTCGCGCGGCGTCAGCGTGAAGACGTCGCGAATCGGCTCGCCTTCGACCTGCACGCCCGCCGCATTGACGAGCACGACGCCGCCGATGCGCTGACCGCGATCGCGCAGCGCCATCTCGGCCGCGATCCAGCCGCCGATCGACGAGCCGATGACGAGCACGTCACGCAGCTCGCGGTCCTCGAGCAGGTTCAAGTAGGCCAGCGCCAAGTCGTCGACGCCGCTGAACCAGGCCGGCCGCTCGGTGCCGTTGAAGCCGGGATGCGTCGGCGCCAGCACGTGCGCCTTGCCCGCCAGCTGCCCGACCAGGCCCGCGACCGTGAACGGCCCGCCGCCGCCGTGCAAGACGAGGACGGCGCGTCCGCTGCCCGCCTCCGTCAGCGTCAACGGCAGCCCGGGCGCAAGCTCGATGGTGTGCGTCTTCGGCGAGGTGTTCTGCTTGTCGTTTTCCATGTCCCCAAATCTATATCAACATGTTGATATACGCAAGTTGATTCGTCGAGATATTTACAACATGTTGATATACGCAAGTTGATTCATGGGTTACGCTGCGGCGCATGTCGATCGACTTACAGACGTTGGGTCGCGCGGTGAAGCAGGCGCAATATCGTCATCAGCGCGCGCTCGAGAAGCATTTGGCGACGGTAGGGACGACGCTGGCGCAATGGGACGCGCTCCGCGCCATCGATCGCACGCCGGGCGAATCGGCGCACGCGCTGGCGGAGGCGACGTTCCAGAGCGACCAGGCGTTCGGGACGTTGGCCAATCGTCTCTTGGCGCAGAAGCTGATTTCGCGCGCGCCCGGCGCCGGTCGCCGCGTCGAGCATCACCTGACGGCGCTGGGCAAGGCCAAGCTGGCGGCCGGACAAAAGGTGGCGCTGGCGGTGCTCGAGCGGTCGTTCCGCGATCTGGGCGAGCGCGAGCGCAAGCTGCTGTACGGCCTGCTCATGCGCATCGGGCACGACGACGCCGACGTCGCCGGCGAGTGACGCACCGCCGGCCGCGACAGGCGACCCCGAGTCAGCGCCTATTAACGGATCGGGAGTGAAGGACGAAGCGGGCGGCGTTTGCGGAGACGAGCCGCCGCCCGCTGTCAGCGTGAGCGCGGAATTACGAGATGCTGCAGCCGAAGACGGCGCTGATGCCGGTCGTGACGCCCGACTGCAGGTCGGTGCAGGCCGTGCCGTAGAAGATGATCGACAGGTCGTTGGGCCCGAAGTCCCAGCCGTCCGTGTGCGTCGGATCGCGCGGGATCTTGGCGCCGGTGTTGTCGTCGATCTCCACGAGGTCCGGGAAGGCCGGCGCCATCGACAGCTCGTACGTGCAGGAGACGATCGAGCCGGCGGCGTTCTGCAGCACGGTCGTCAAATCCGCCGTCGAGTTGACCTGGTAGTACGACGTCGAGCCCGACGTATCCGGCTCGCCGCCGTTGACCGCCATCTGATTCAGCGTCGTGACGGCGGACGCGTCGTCGGAGCCGATGCCGACGATGAACGTCTTGATGCCGGCCGCGGCCGCCGCCGTGACCGCCGCTTCGGCCGCGGCCGAGTCGTCGATCGCGCCCGTACCGGTGCCGCAGTTCGGCTCGCCGTCGGTGGCGAGCAACAAGTAGTGACCATGGTTGTCGGCGAGGTTCTTGTAGTAGGCGACCGCGGCGTTGATGGCGGCCGTCGTCGGCGTCGACGACGACGGCGTCGTGCCGCTGAGCTTGCTCATGATGGCGGCCGCCGTGCCCGTCGCCGGCGCGACGTCGGGCGTCGCGCTCACGCTGCAGGAGCTGTTGCTGGCGAACATCCACAGGCCCCAGTTGACGTTGGTGACGGTGGAGACGACGCTCTCGATCGCCGGAACGATGGCGTTCCACTTCGACGGGTCGGTCGTGCTGACCGGATTGCCGTCGGCGGTCATCGCCATCGAGCCCGAGCGATCCTGAATGATGATGAGGTCAGGCGTGTCCTTCTTGTTGAGCTGGAAGGTCTGCACGCCGCAGTTGTCGGCCATGTCGGTGCTCACTTGACCGCCGCCACCACCGCCACCGCCACCGCCGCCGCCGCCACCACCGCCGCCACCTACTCCGCCACCGCCACCACCAGCCGTGCCACCGCCGCCACCGGTCGGCCCGTGATTGGGCGCCACCGAGTTGCAAGCCAAGAAAAGGGCGGTTCCTAAAGTGAGTCCGCCGACGAGAGTGCGCCGCATCTGAGACCTCCGCGCGCCTCCGCTAAGCAAGCGCCACGCCGTCGCCCGCTGCACACGCGCTAAAGCGCATACGCCACGAACTCTCGATTCCATAAGGGAATATCGCGCTTGCACACGAATGGGAGCATGCAGTGGGGACCGCCAACCCATGGCACGACTCCGCACTCGCCGAGGAGAAACGCCACGGGTACCGCCGTGCGCAGCCGCGATCGGCGCGATCCGCGTCGCGTGTTGGGCTCGCGCGAACGCGCTGTGCAGCGCGCTTGTCGCGTCGTGCGCTAACGATGACGCGCGACCTCGTCGCGACGTTCGCCGCTTCGCGCACGCGAGCCGCAACCGAACATCCGATGCGCGACCGCGCGCGCGCGTGACGAGGAAGCGGGACCGAAACCACGCCGAAACGGCGCGCGCGATTTCGCGGTCGCCGATTTCGGCGCAAACGTTCGTCTGCAGTAGCGATTCTTTCGGCGCTGATTGAAATATCGATATGATCTCTTCACTTCGAGATCCATTCGACAATCCTGAGTCCATCGCGGTGCAAACGGTCGTTTGAACGCATTCGTCACCGAATGTGGGTGTCGTTTTCTCTTTGACCGGCGTCGAGCGATCGTCGTATGAGGCCTCTGTGCGAGCTCTTATTTCAGTGGTGGGGATCGCGCTTCTCGCGGCCGGCTGCTTCAATCCTGACGTCAAAACCGGCGGGTTTAAGTGTGATCCGACCGTGCCAGACGCGTGCCCGACCGGGTTCTATTGCGTCAACCAGCTCTGCGTCAATCATCCGGGGACGTCGAGCACCGGCGGCAATGGCGGCGACGACATGAGCGTCGGCGACGACATGACGATGTCGACGCCGAACGGACCGGAGGACCTGGCCATGCCGCCGCTGTCGCCGCCCGATCTGGCGAAGCCGATCGTGCCGCCCGATCTCGCGCAGCCGGTCGTGCCGCCCGATCTCTCGCAGCCGAACACCTGCGCGCACGACCTGTGCACCACGGGCGCGAAGTTGGACCCGAGCTGCTCGGCCTGCGCCAACATCGTCTGCACCGAGGACAGCTTCTGCTGCAGCAGCAAGTGGGATTCGCAGTGCGTGATGGAAACTGCCGACTGCGATCCCGCCGATCAGTGCCCGTAACACGTCGTTAGTCTTCGCCTTCATCACCGCCTTGTTCGGCGCCGGCCACGGCCTCCAATTCAACGTCGAATTCACCGTTGTCGCTGCGCCAGCCGGCCGGTCCGCGCAGCGCGGCCGCGTCGTCACCGATGTCGCCCGACCACGCGAGCGCGCTATCGGCGAGGACGGTGAGCGCGCGACCGGCCAACGTCGCCGTCAGCACGTGCGCGCCGCCGGCTTGCAGCGGCGGCGGCTGCGCGCCGGCCGTCGCGACCAAGTTGCGATAGCCGCGCGCGCCGCACTCGCGATGGGTGCGCGCGCCCGGGTTGCGCTTGATGGAGACGACGATCTTGGCGACCGGCGCGATGCGCCACATGACGTAGACGAGGTTGCAGCCGTCCTGCGCGCGCAGCTTGAGGCCGATTTGGCGGCGCGTCTCGCCCGACGCCAGCTTGGCTTCGGTCGCGCTCGGCCCGCGATAGACGAAGCGCAGGCGCGCGGCGCTGCCGTCGCTGCCGGGTGCGACGGCGCGCACCGTCGGCTCGGTCACGTGCGCCGCGCCGTTGGCCAGCGCTGCCACGTGGCCGCGCGTGACCCGCCACTTGGCAGCCGCGAAATGCGTCAGCGCCGGCTCGTTGGCGGCCGCGGTCATGCCGACCACGCTGGCGACGAAGAGCGCGACAGCAGCACGCGCGGTCAACCGGCGTCCTCGCCCAGCGTCGCCGCTAGCTCGACGACGTGAACGCGCAGGAACTCGGACTCGGCGCGCAGACGCACGAAATCGAACCACGTCGCCTCACGAAAACGGCGCAGCTTCTCGCTCTCGATCGACTCGAGCGCGTGCAGCCGTGACTCGACGTCGGCCACGAGCACGCGCAATTCGCCGAGCCGCCGCCGCTCGCCGGCCAGCGTCGCCTTCAGGC
>CAWAWS010000028.1:0-18851 GCA_963785725.1 uncultured delta proteobacterium
CGCTTCTTCCAGGCCCTTAGTCACGGTCACGTTGGAATTGGGGTTGATCACGAGGATGCGGGAGCAGGATAATGCTTTTCCTTGCAACTTAGCTATGCCTTGCAGCTATTAGCATAGTTTGCAAAAGTTTCGAAACGCGGCTTTGTCTCGATGGCCCTTGTTATCTCGGAGAATTGCATGACCGAACCGGCCTATGACCTCGTAATCCGCGGCGGGCGCGTAGCGACCGTGTCCGACGTGTTCGAGGCTGATGTCGGCATATCAGGTGAAACCATTGCAGCCATCGGCCGTGACCTGCCTGCCGGCCGGAGCGAGATCGATGCGCGCGGCAAACTGGTGTTGCCCGGCGGCGTCGACAGCCACGCCCATATCGAGCAGCTTTCGGCCGCGGGTATCATGAACGCCGACACTTTCGAAAGCACGACGACCTCGGCGGCTTTCGGCGGCACCACCACGGTCATCTCCTTTGCGGCCCAGCATGTCGGCATGCATCTGCCGCAGGTCGTGAGCGACTATCATGCGCTCGCCCAAAAGGGCGCGGTGATCGATTATGCCTTTCACATGATCATCGCCAACCCGACGGTGGAACGCTGGCCCATGACATTCCGGCGCTGGTGAACCGACGGCGATCGAGGTCGTGCGCACGAAAGAGCCGACCAACGGCAAGTGGGGCCAGCTGGTGCGGCAGTCGGCGTCGACGGGCCGCTTGTCGCCCGACGAAGAGCTGCACGCGTTCCTGGAGGATCGGCGCGAGCACGTGGCGACGCTGATCAATCCGGCGCTGCACAAGGGGCAGATCGTCATCGTGGATCGCTACTATTTCTCGACGGCGGCTTATCAAGGCGCGCGCGGACAGGATCCGGTCGAGCTCCTGCGCATCAACGAAGCGTTCGCGCCCAAGCCCGATCTGCTGGTGCTGCTGGCGATCGACACGCCGGTGGCGATGCAGCGGATTCGCCAGCGCGGCGAGCTCGACAACGCGTTCGAGCGTGAGGAAGATCTGAAGAAGTCGGCGCGCATCTTCGACGCGCTGGCCGCGCCTTATCTGCTCAAGCTCGACGGCACGCGCGCGCCGCAGGCGATCGCCGGCGACATCGCGGCCGCGATGAGCCGCTTGCCGGCGCTGGCGGCGCATCTCGCGCGCAACGCATCGTCTCAGTAGGAATAGCGGCGGACGCTGACGTTCATGATGAGGCCGAGCGTCACCATGACCGTGAGCAGCGACGACCCGCCGTAGCTGATGAGCGGCAGCGTCACGCCGACGACCGGCAAGAGGCCGGCGACCATGCCGATGTTGAAGAACACGTGCCAGAACAGGAGCGCCGCGCAGCCGACGCACAACGTCTCGGCGAAGCGATCGCGCGCCTCGGCGGCCAGATTCAGCGCCCACAAGATCAGGAACAAGTAGCAGCCGATCAACAAGGCGCAACCGAGAAAACCCCATTCTTCGGCGAACACGGCGAATGGGAAATCGGTCCAGTGCTCGGGCAAGAACTGCAGCTGATTTTGCGTGCCGTGCAGCCAGCCTTTGCCGGTCCAGCGGCCGCTGCCGACGGCGAAGATGGCCTGCCGCGCGTGCCAGCCGGCGCCCGACGGATCGAGCGACGGATCGATGAACGTCAATAATCGTTTCTTTTGATATCCGTGCAGCTTGAATAAGAAGAATATCGACCCGACCAGAAACTCCGAGCCGAGCGTGAGCAGCTTGACGTGCAGCTGCAGCGTCACGACCATCATGATCGTCGTCGCGATGAGATAGAGGATGAGCGCCGTGCCCAAGTCGGGCTGCTTCATGATGAGCAGCATCGGAATGCCCATCAGCGCCAGCGCCGACGCCACGTAACGCCACGGCCGCAGCGCCTGATCGAAGGGATCGCCCGAGAACAGCTTGGCCAGCGCGATGATGACCGCTATCTTCGCCAGCTCCGACGGTTGAATGCCGAAGGGGCCGAAGCCGAGCCAGCGCGAGCTGCCTTTGACCGTCTTGCCGCCGACGAGCACGGCCACGAGCAGCACGATGCCGACGCCGTAGATGGCGTAGGCGAGCCGCTCGAACAGGCGATAGTCGCTGGCCGCGGTGGCGACGAAGATGACGCCGCCGACGGCGAACCACATGAGCTGCGTCTGAAACAGCCCCTTCGGCGCCACGCGCGTGGCCGAGTAGAGGTTCACGAGCCCGATGGCGATGATGGCGATGATGGCGCCGAAGAGCGGCCAGTCGAACTTGCGGCGCAGCTTGGAGAACGCGGTGATCGCCATCGTTACGGCTCGTCACCGTCGCTGCTGACGTCGTTCGCGGCCGGCGTGGTCGCGGCTTCGCTGGCGCGGCGAGCGGCCAGCTCTTGCGCCTTGTCGGCGGCCGTCGCCTTCGGCGGAACGTAGTGCGGCTTGTGGAAGTAGCCTTCGTAAATCTCCATCGCCGTCGGCGTCGCCGCTTTGCCGCCGAACCCGCCATGCTCGATGAGCACGACGACCGCGATCTTCGGATTCTTGTAGGGCGCGAAGCTGGCGAACCACGAGTGGCTGTTGGCTTCGTCGCCCTCGGCGCCCTCTTTGTGGTTCTTGCCCGTCTGCGCCGTGCCGGTCTTGCCGGCGACGTCGAGGCCGGGCACGTGCGCCGCCCAGCTCGTGCCCTTCGGATGGTTGACGGCGTCGTACAAGGCCGCGCGCACCTTCTGCAGCGTCTCGGGCGAGGCTTCGATCTGCCGGCGCAGGCGCGGCTCGAACGACTGCACCGTCGTGCCATCGGCCGACTGCACGCGCTCGACGATTTGCGGCACGAACAGCTTGCCGCCGTTGGCCAGCGCCGCGTACGCCATCGCCATCTGCAACACCGTCGCTTTGGTGTCGCCTTGACCGATGGCCGTATTCAAGAGGAAGCCCTTCTGAAAGCCGCCGGGCACGCGCTTGTAGTAGTCCATCGACGGCACCAACCCGGGCGACTCGGCGTTCAGGCCGAGACCGGTCGGCTCGCCGAGCCCGAGGTCGTGCGCCACGTGCGCCATGCGATCGAGCCCCAACGTCTGCCCGAGCTCGTAATAATAGACGTCGCACGACTCGGCGAGCGCGAAGTGCAGGTTGAGCTTCCCGTGCGTCTCGGCGCAATGGAACATGCGCTTGCCGAAGCGCAGCCCGCCGTGACAGGTGATCGTCGCCTCGGGATTGACGAGATGATCTTCGAGCGCGGCGATCGTGGGCACGATCTTGAACGTCGAGCCCGGGAAGTAGTTTTCGCGCAGCGTCTTGTCCATCATCGGCCGCAGCGGATCTTCGTTCAGCAGCGTCGACTCGGCGCGCGTCAGCCGTCCCGTCAGCACGTTCGGATCCGGCTCCGGCCACGACGCCAACGCCAGCACGCGCCCGGTCTCGACGTCCACCACCGCCGCCGCGCCCGATTTATGCTTCTGCAGCGCCGCTTCCACCGTCTTTTGCAGGTCGAGATCGATCGACGTGACGAGGTCGTCGCCCGGCTGCGGCTCGGTGCGCTGCGGACCGCCGAGCAGCGCCTCCAAGTCGCCGGCCTCTTTACGCTGCCCTTTGGCGTCGACGACGATGCGCTCGACGCCGTCTTTGCCGCGCAGGAACGACTCCCACTGCCGCTCCAGCCCGGCGCGCCCGACGTAGTCGCCGAGGTGATAATTCAGCGTATCGGCGCGCTGCCGCTTGTCGGCCAACTCCTCGGGCGTGATTTGGTTCATGTAGCCGAGCGCGTGCGCCGCCAGCGTGCCGTGCGGATAGTTGCGATGCGCCACCGCCTGCACCGCGACGCCGGGCAGGTCGTTCTTCTCCGACTCGAGCGTCGCCAGCTGATCGCGCGTGATGTCTTCGAACGCCAACAGCTGCCGGAAACGATCGAGCCCATGCTTTTGCGCGACGCGAACTTCGAGCGCCGTCGCCGCGTCGTCGTTGAGCGCGAGATACTTCTTGAGCCGCGTAAAGGCGTCGGTGTTGAAGAAGCGCGGCGTGATGTAGACGTTGTAGGCCGGCCGATTGTCGACGAGCACGCGCCCTTTGCGATCGCGAATTTGCCCGCGCGTCGCCGGCAGCTCCAGCTCCTTGACGAAGTTGTCGGCGCTCTTGCGCATGTAGTATTCGCCCGACATCACCTGCAGCTGATAGAGCCGACCGATGAGCAAGACGAGCGCGCAGCCGACGACGATCTGCGCCCAGGCGAAGCGGCTGGCCGGCGCTTGCGTGCCTTTGGCGCGCGGCGTGATGCGGGTGCGGCCGGTCACGACATCCTGAGCGCCCGCGGATCGGGCTGCAAGCGACGATCGAGCTTGCGCAAGATCGAGAACACGAACGGCGCCACCAACGCCGTCGCCACGGCCATCGGCGGAATCAGCCGCAAGGAAGCCAGCGTGTCGCCGTCATAGAGCGTCGACGACAAGGCGAGCAGCACGAGCGCGTGCGCGACCGCGGCCACGCCGGCGATGACCACCGTGTGCCACGAGGTCGCGACATCGAGCCGCGACGACGCCGCGCGCGCCACCACCATCGCCACCGCCAGCGTCAGCGCGTGCAGGCCTTTGGGCGCGCCCGCCGCCAGATCCGCCAAGTAGCCGATGACGAGCGCGACGCCGACGTGCGTCGGCGCCGTGCCGCGGCCGCCGAGGCCGAGGTAGAGCACGACGCAGAGCGCGATCTCCGGCGTCGGCAAGCGCCACGGCGACAGCGCCAGCAGCGACGACGTCACGAGCAGCCCGACGTAGGCCGCGAGCACCATGACGACGGCTCTTGGGAAGCTCACGGATTCTCCGTCGCCGGCTTGGCTTCGGGGCCGTTGGAAATGGCGGGCGCGATCGACTGCGGCGACGGGCCGAACGGCTGCGCCTCGCGCGGCACGACGACGAGCACGTCGTGCAGCTTGCCGAAATCGACCGCCGGCTGCACCTCCGCCTCTTGGTACAGGCCGAAGCCGCGCTTGTCGACGTGCGTGATCTTGCCGATGGCCAAGTCGCGCGGGAAAGTGGCGCTCAAGCCGCTGGTGACGACGAGATCGCCCTCGGCGGCTTCGTCGCGGCGCTCCAAATATTCGATGCGCGTGCGGTAACGATCGCTGCCGGCGATGCCCTTCAACACGCCGCGACCGCCGGTGCGCGCGACGACGACGTCGATCGACGACTTGGGATCGGTGGCGAGCAGCACGTCGCAGTAGCTGCCGAAGACGCGCTGCACGCGCCCGACGACGCCGGCCGCCGCCAACACCGCCATGCCCGGCTTGACGTCGTCGCCGCCGCGGTCGAGCTTGATGCGCACGACGCGGAAGAAGCTCGACGTCTCGACGGAGATGACGTGCGCCGCCAGCGCGTCGAACTGCAGCGCGCCGCGCAGGCCGAGCAGCTTCTCGAGATCGCCGGCGCGCGCCGCGCTCACCTTGGCCGCGGTGAGCTCGACCTGCAGCCGCGCGTTCTCGTCGGCGAGCCGCTCGTTGTCGGCTTTGACGTGCACGAGCGCGATGTAGCGATGCCAGAGCGCGCCCACGCCGCCGGCGATCGCCGTCAACGCCGCCTGCAGCGGCGCCGAGATGCGCAAGATGGCCCGATCGAGCGCGTTCAGATGCTCGCGATCGGCCAAATTCGCCCGCAAGAACAGCACCGGAAGCGCGAGCAGCGTCGCGACAATCACGAGCTCGCGGGCCCTACGCGTCAGCGTCACGTACGCCACTCCCTCAGGCTAGACGACACTCGAGTGTGGTGCGTCGAGACGCAGACCAACTCAGTGGATCGTCACTTCCTTGAGCAGCTTGAGCTCGTCGAGCGCCTTGCCGGTGCCGAGCACGACGGCGAGCTGCGGATTCTCCGACACCATCACCGGCAAGCCCGTCTCTTCGCGCAAGCAGCACGTCGAGGTTCTTCAGCAGCGCGCCGCCGCCCGGCGAGCACGATGCCGCGGTCGACGATATCGGCCGAGAGCTCGGGCGGCGTGCGCTCGAGCACGACGCGCACCGCTTCGACGATGGCGTTGACCGGCTCGGCCAGCGCGTCGCGGATTTCGTCGGAGTTGATGGTCAGCGTCTTGGGCACGCCGGCGACGAGATCGCGGCCCTTGACCTCGACGGTGAGCACCTCTTCGATCGGATAGGCGGTGCCGATCGACATCTTGATGTGCTCGGCCGTGCGCTCGCCGATGAGCAGGTTGTACTTGCGCTTGATGTGCTGGACGATCGCCTCGTCCATCTTGTCGCCGCCGACGCGGATCGACTTCGACATGACGATGCCGGCGAGCGAGATGACCGCGACTTCGGTCGTGCCGCCGCCGATGTCGACGATCATGTTGCCCGACGGCTCGGTGATCGGCAGGCCGGCGCCGATCGCCGCCGCCATCGGCTCCTCGATGAGGTAGACCTCGCGCGCGCCGGCGGCCTGCGCCGAGTCGCGCACCGCGCGCTTCTCGACCTCGGTGATGCCCGACGGAACGCAGATGATGATGCGCGGACGCACGAGCGTGCGGCGGTTGTGCGCGCGCGTGATGAAGTAGCGCAGCATCGCCTCGGTGACCTCGAAGTCGGCGATGACGCCGTCCTTCATCGGGCGGATGGCGACGATGTTGCCCGGCGTGCGGCCGAGCATCTCCTTCGCCTCTTTGCCGACGGCGAGCACCTTCTTGCCGCCGTTGCCGTCGCGCTGCACCGCGACCACCGACGGCTCGTTGGAGACGATGCCCTTGCCCTTGACGAACGTGAGCGTCGTCGCGGTGCCGAGATCGATGGCGAGGTCGTTGGAGAACAGGCCGTAGACCCAGTCAAACAACATAAATGCTCCCCATTCGATCTATGGATCTTGAGTTACCACGCAGATCCGAGAGGTTCAAGGAATTCGTCGTTCGCAAGACAGCTTACGCGCGATTGTCACTAATCGCCGGTGCTCATTTTGCCGCAGGGCGTAATACACGAATCGCCCGAAGGTAGGCGGCCCCGATCGCGGCGCCAGCCGGCGGGCAAATTTTTGCGGCCCGCGCGAATGCGAGTTACCGGTGGTGGATGATGGAAACACCTCTGGTCCGCTGCGGCGGCTGCAGTAAGCCGCCCAGCGACGGTGTCCTGCGCCGCGGCCGCTGCTACCGCTGCTACGACGCGTGGGTCAAGGCGCGCGTCGTCGGCGCCGGCGCCAATTGCGCGGCCTGCGAAGATCGCCGTCTGACGCACTTGCGCTACTGGGAGATCGGC
This sequence comes from uncultured delta proteobacterium, assembly GCA_963785725.1. GTDB lineage: Bacteria > Myxococcota_A > Polyangia > Palsa-1104 > Palsa-1104 > JAQBQH01. The sequence goes on from CAWAWS010000028.1 coordinate 7,169, forward strand.
GGTCGCGGCAACGCGCCCGGCGGTCGCTGGGTCGTCTTGTGTCACAACTGCGTCGCCCAAGCGGAGAAGATGGATCCGCAGCCGCGCAGCATCGACGGGCTCAAAATGCGCCTGGCGCGCGACCGGCGCTGGGGCGATCGGCGCGCCGAGGCCGTCGGCGGCCGGCCCAGCCCGCGCGGCGCCGGCCACGAACGGCGCGACAACGACCGTCGTCAGAGCCTGCGGGGCATGAAATACTTGGACGAGATGGTGCTGGAAATCGAGGCCGAGTTCGAAGAGGTCACCGACGACCAGATCGAAGCCTCGGAAGAGGTGACCGGAATTCACCTCCGCATCCCCTTGCCCGAATAAATTCACTAAGCTAGTCTCCGCCGCATGTTGTCGGCGATGCGGCGCAACTCGCGCCACGCAATCATCTATGTGCTCTTCGGTATCTTGATCGCAGCTTTCGTGATCAGCTTCGGCCCCGGCTCGCGCGGGTTCGGCTATCAAGGAGTGTCGTCAGCCTATGCGGCGAAGGTCGCAGGCTCGACGGTGAGCGAGCAGGATTTTCACTTCGCGTACGTGGCCCTCGGGCGCACGCGATATCCCCCGCAAATGGCGCGCGAGCAGCGGCTCAAAGAGCAGCTGATGGACCGCATCATCGAGCGCGAGCTGTTCGCCGAGGAGGCGGAGCGGCTCGGTTACAACGTGTCGATGAAGGAGGTCGAGGACATGATCGCCGACGGGCGCATGCTCGTCGTCGGCATCCCCGAGCGCATCGACAGCTACGTCTACAAAGACGGCAAGTTCGACTACGACCGCTTCAAGATGGTGGCGCAGAACCAGCTCGGCGTCACGGTGCGCCACTTCATCGAGATCGAGCAGCGCGAGCTGATGGCGGACAAGGTGCGCGAGCTGATTCGCGTCGGCGCCAAGGTCTCGCCCGACGACGTCAAGAAGCAGTTCGCCGACCGCGGGCTGCAGGTCAACCTCGAGTATGCGCGCTTTCCCGAGCGTAAATACGAAGAGGAGATCGGCGACCCGACGCCGGCCGAGATCGACGCCTACGTCAAGGCGCACGGCGACGAGCTGAAGAAGAGCTACGACGATCGCGCCTTCCTCTACAAGAACCTGGAGAAGCAGGCGCAGCTGCGTCACATCGTGGTCGACGTCAAGAAGGACGCGCCGGCGGCGGAAGCGGACGCGGCCAAGAAGCAGATCGACGCGGCGGCGGCCAAGATCAAGGGCGGCGCCGACTTCGCGGCGGTCGCCAAGGACGTCTCCAGCGACGAGCGCACCAAGAAGCGCGGCGGCGAAATCGGCTGGCGCAAGAAGACGTTCACCGGCTTCGGCGAGGCCGTCGACGCCAAGGTGTTCGCGGCCAAGGCCGGCGACGTCATCGGACCGGAGCGCACCGATCGCGGCTTCGAGCTGGTCAAAGTCGAGGGCTTCCGCGAAGGTGACGTGCCGCTGGCCGAGGCCGAGAAGGAGATCGCCGTCGACGAAGTGCGCAAGGAGAAGGCCAAAGAGAAGGCCAAGGCCGACGCGCAGGCGCTGATGGACCGCGTGCACAAAGGTGAGAAGCTCGACACCATCGTGCCGAAGGAGACGCCGGACGCGCCGGGCACGTCGGCGCAGGAGAAGCAGCTCAAGGCGCTGCTGCAGAAGCCGTCGGAGCCGGTCAAGCTGCAGGAGACCGGGCTCTTCTCGCGTCGCGGAGACATCATCCAAGACATCGGTATCTCGAAGGATCTGGCGAAGCAGGCGTTCGACTTGAAGACCGGCGAAGTCGCGGGTCCGTTCGATGTCGGCACCGGCTACGTCGTCGTGCGCGTCAAAGAGCACAAGGATCCGGATCTGGCGGACTTCGAGAAGCGCAAGTCGGACATCGTGCGCGACGCCGAGCGGTCGAAGTGGGCCGAGCTCGTCGACACCTGGTCGAAGCAGCGCTGCATCGAAGTGCGTGACGACGGACGCATCAAGGTCAACGCCGAAGCGCTGGAGTACGAGGGCGTAGGCAAAGGGGTGTCGAAGTACGAACCCTGCGCCATGAAGCCAATGTTTTAGCGTTTTTTCGTTACCATCCTTCGCGCTCTACCCTTCCGTTTTTTCCTCCCCATCTGGTACAGTAAGGCGTCCCCCATTCTGTGTGGAGGAGTTGGCGCCTGCCCAAGAAGCGTTCCGATCTCGACCGCACGCCTCCGCATGAGGAGGTGCGCGACAAAGGGGGCCCCCCGTTGCCGGAACCGCCGCGCGCGCAGGTCTCTCGTGTCGACACGCTGCCCGAGGCGTTGGTCAAGCTGATCACGTCGCGGCCGCTGTTCGTCGGCGACGTGATCGCCGGACGCTACAAGCTCATGCAGACGCTGGGCGACGGCGCGATGGGGCAAGTCTTCGTCGCCGAGAACCTCGCCATCGGTCAGAAAGTCGCGCTCAAGCTGCTCAAGACCGAGCTGCTCGCCGACGCGACGTTCCGCATGCGCTTTCAGCAGGAGGCCGAGGCGATCGCAGCCGTCGAGCATCGCAACGTGGCCCGCTTCCTCGATCTCGTGGTCGGCGATCCGACGTTCATCGTCATGGAGTACGTGCGCGGGCAGACGCTGGCGCAGGTCATCCGCGAGAAGAAGCGCATCCCGGCGCTGGACGCGATGTACATCGCCGAGCGGCTGTGTTGGGCGCTCGATGCGGCGCACCAGCGCGGCGTCGTGCATCGCGACATCAAGCCGTCGAACGTCATCTTGTGCCCGGACTCCGAGAACGAGATCGAGCCAAAGCTCATCGACTTCGGGCTGGCGAAGGTGGCGGCGGCGACGAACGAGAAGGGGCTGACGCGAACCGGGCAGATCGTCGGCACGCCCGATTACATGTCGCCCGAGCAGATCGCGAACAAAGAAGTCGACGCGCGCTCGGACGTCTACTCGCTCGGCTGCCTGATGTTCGAGATGTGCGTCGGCCATCCGCCGTTCACCGGCGGCGACGACGTGCAGGTCCTTTATCAGCAGCTGCAGGTCAAGCCGGACAAAGTCGAAGATCACGTCCCCGACGCGCCGCCGGAAGTCGACAAGGTGCTGGCCAAGGCGCTGGCGAAGGAGCCGAGCGCGCGCTTTCAGTCGATGCGCGAGATGGCCGAGGCGCTGTCGCGGGCGCGGCGACGGGTCTATCGCAGCATCACGGGCGAGATGACGGCCGACATTCCGCGCTCGACGCAGCGGGTGCCGGCGGCGCTCGCCAGTCGGTGGACGGCGCGCATCAGCTGGCCGCTCGTGGCGCTGCTCGTCGCCATCGTCGGCGGCGGCGCCGGCTTTTTGTTTTCGCGCCTGACGAAGCCGGCGCCGGTGGCCGCGCCCGTCGGTGGCGGCATCCTCGTCGTCACGCGGCCGGCGGGCGCCAGCATCGACATCGACGGCACGCCGTTCGGCGAAGCGTCACCGACGATGGTGCCGAATTTGGGGCCGGGCGCGCACACGATCAAGCTGCGCAAGGGCAAGCTCGGCGTCGTCGAGCGGCAGGTGACGTTGGCGGCGGGCGAGCACGCGGTCGTCAACGTCGTGTTGCCGCCGGCGAGCCACAAGGTCGAGGTGCGCTCGGTGCCCGAAGGCGCGACGGTCTATCTCGACGATCGCGTGGCCGTGGGCGAGACGCCGACGACGATCGAAGTGACCGACGACGAGTTCCACGAGCTCAAGGTGGTCAAGGTCGGCTACGAGACGGGGACGCGCGCGCTGACGCCGGACGATCACGATCCGGTGTTGACGATGGCGCTGCCGGCCGAGCGCCAGCCGCGCGGCACGCTGCTCGTCGACGCCAACACCGCCGCCGAAGTGTGGATGGACGGCGTCGATACCGGTTACACGACGCCGACCTTGGGCATTCACGTGCCGCTCGGCGAGCACATGGTCGAGGTGCGCGACGGCGCCGGCCATAAAGCGACCGCGAAAGTGCAGGTGCAGCAAGGTCAGACGATACGGCTGCTGTTGAGCCCGGGCGCGAAATGAACAGCGCGCGATGAAGTCTGCGGCGCTCTGTCTCGTCGGCCTTCTGTCAGCAGCGAACGCAGGAGCCGAGCCGGTCACGCTGCGCATGGCGGCCATCGCGCCCGAAGGCACCGCTTGGGCGCGCGAGATCAAAGGCTTCGCGCGCGAAGTCGAGAGCAGCACCAACGGCGAAGTGAAGGTCAAGTGGTACCTGGGCGGCATCGCCGGGGACGAGGTCACCGAGCTGACGCGCATGCAGCACGGCCAGCTCGACGGCGCGGCGGGCGCGATCTTCTGTCAGCGGCTGGCGCCCTCCTTGCGCGTCGTGCGTCTGGTCGGGCTCTTTCAGTCGCGCGATGAAGTGGCCTACGTGCTCGGGCGCCTGAAGCCGCAGCTCGACGACGAGTTCCGCAAGGCCGGCTTCGCCAACTTGGGCGAAGGCATCTTCGGCATCGACATGCTGTTCTCGCGTAAGCCGGTGCGCTCGATGGCCGACTTGCGCGCCGGAAAGTGGTGGGTCTGGAACCTCGATCCGATCTGGCAGGCCATCCTGCCCATGCTGGGCGCCAAGATGGCCACGAGCTCGCTCGACGAGCTGAGCGGGCAATATCGCGCCGGCGTCTTCGACGGCTTCTTCGCCGTGCCGTCGGCGGCGCTGGCCTATCAGTGGTCGACGCAGGCGACGCACTTCGTCGACTTGAACGCCGCGGTCCTGCCGGCGTGCGCGGTCATCTCCAACAGCGCGTTCGATCCGCTGCCTGTCGACGCGCGGCAGAAGATCGCGGCGGCGGCGGCCAAGTTCATGAACCACTTCAACGCCATCAACGCGCAGCTCGACGAGCAGCTGGCCGACGGGCTGTTCGAGAAGCAAGGGCTGCTGAAGACGCCGCTGACCCCCGAGTTCCGCGCGGCGTTCATGGCGGCGACGAAGACGGCGCGCGAGCAGCTGAGCGAGAAGGACGTGCCGCACGCGCTCTTGAACGAAGTGGAAAAGATGCTGGCCGACTACCGCCATCACGAGCGAGGGCGATGACGCGCGCGGCCTGCGCCGTCGGCGTCGTGCTCATGTTGTGCGGCGGCGGCGCGCGCGCCGAGCCGGTGACGCTGCGGATGTCGTCGATCACGCCCGAAGGCACGGCCTGGGCGCGCGAGCTCAAGGCGTTCGCCCGCGAAGTGCAGTCGGAGACGCGCGACAACGTGCGCATCAAGTGGTACTTGGGCGGCATCGCCGGCGACGAGTTCGCGCAGCATGAGCGCGTGCAGCGCGATCAGCTCGACGGCATCGTCTCGGGCGGCATGCTGTGCGAGAAGCTGGCGCCCTCCTTGCGCGCCGTGGCCATGGCCGGGCAGCTGCGCGATCGCGACGAGGCCGACTTCGTGGTCAATCGGCTGCGCTCGACGCTCGACGACGAGCTCTTGCAAGCGGGCTACATCAACCTGTCGGAATCGGGGATGGGCTTCAGCCTCGTGTTCTCGAAGACGCCCGTGCGCACGCTTGCCGATCTGCAGCGGCTGCATCCGTGGCTGTGGGCGCACGACGAATCGCTGGCGCGGCAGCTCGAGTTCCTCGGCATGCACCCGGTGCCGCTGCCCATCGAGTCGGCCGGTCCGGCCTACGACGCGGGCAAGGTCGACGGCTTCATCGCCATTCCGTCGGCGGCGCTGGCGTTTCAATGGTCGACGCAGGCGCGCTACGTGACCGAGCTGCGCATCGGCTATCTCGTCGGCTGCATGCTGATCTCGCGGCGCGCCTGGGATCCGATCGGCCACGACGATCGCGAGATCATGCGCACGGCGGCGGCGAAGATGCGCATGCGCATGGAGGATTCGATCCGGCAGATGGACACGAACCTCGTCAACGGGCTGTTCGCGAAACAGGGCATGACGACGGTGCCGTTGTCGCGCGATCTGCAGACCGAGTTCGTGCAGCTGGCGCGGACGTCGCAAAAAGTCGTGCAACAAATGGTGCCGCCGGGCGTCCTCGAGCGCATGGCCGGCTGGCTCGCCGACTATCGACAACATCGTGCGCAGCGTCAGTAATTGCGCAGCGGCGCTGATCGTGGCCGCGCTGTTGGCGCGCGTGGCGCACGCCGATCCCATCGTGCTGCGCTTCGGCACCGTCGCGCCCGAAGGCACGGCGTGGGCGCGCTTGGCCAAGAGCACGAGCCGCGCGGTCGCCGAAGCCACCGGCGGCCAAGTGACCGGCAAGTGGTACTTCAACGGCATCGCCGGCAACGAGCTGGAGATGGCGGCGCGCGTGCGCAAAGATCAGCTCGACGGCATCGTCTCGGGCGGCATGTTGTGCCAGCGGCTGGCGCCGTCGATGCGCGTCCTGCGCGTCGTCGGCCTGTTTCAGACGCGCGACGAGTCGGGCTACGTCGCCGGCCGCTTGAAGCCGGTGTTCGACGAGGAGTTCCGCAAGGCCGGCTTCGTCAACCTGGGCGAGGTCGGCATCGGTCCCGACCTCATCTTCTCGCGCGAGCCGATTCGATCGATGCAGGATCTGAAGAAGACGCGCTTTTGGATCTGGGATCTGGACGAGATGTTCGGCGCCGAGTGGCCGCTCATCGGCGCGCCCGTCGTCGCCACGCGGCTCGACGAAGCGTGGCGCGCCTACGATCATCACCTCGTCGACGGTTTTCTCGCGGTTCCCTCGGCGGCGCTGGCGTTTCAGTGGTCGACCGAAGCGCGCTACATGACCGACCTGCGCGTCTCGTTCCTGCGCAGCTGCATCCTCATCGCGACGCGCTCGTTCGACGCGCTGCCGCTCGAGGCGCAACAGGCGCTCTTGGCGTCGTCGGCCAAAGGCATGATGCAGCTCGAGGAGCTCGGCCGCAGCCAAGACGACGCGCTGCTCGGCGGCCTCTTCGCCAAGCAGGGCATCAAGCCGGTGCCGGTGTCGGAGTCGTTCCGCTCCGAGTTCTTCGCGACGGCGCTGGCGGCGCGCGATCAGCTGCCGCACGCGCTCGTCGATCCCAAGCTCCTGCAGCGTGTACTCTCGCTGTTGGCCGACTTTCGCGCCGAGCATCGCAACGCCGAAGGCAGATGAACGCAGGTCGAGGGAAGGTTGAGGCAAGGACCCATGAGCCACGCGCGCTTTGCCACCTGGGGTTCGCTCTCTGTGCTGCTCGGCGCCGCCGGCGCGGCCCACGCCGATCCGAGCGTGCTCTTGCGCTTCGCGTCCGAGGCGCCGCAAGGCACGGCGTGGGCGCGCGAAGGTCAGGCGCTCGAGCGGGACATCGCCGATCTGACCCACGGTCAAGTGCGCATCAAGTGGTACTTGGGCGGCATCGCCGGCGACGAGGCGCAGATGCTCGATCGCATGCGCCGCGACCAGCTCGACGGCGTCGCATCGGGCGGCATGATGTGCCAAAAGCTGGCGCCCTCGATGCGCGTGATGCGCATTCCCGGCCTGTTCCAAAATCGCGACGAATCGCAGTACGTCTCGGGACGGCTCAAAGACCAATTCGATCACGAGATGCTGCACAACGGCTTCGTCAACTTGGGCGAGCTCGGCATCGGTCCCGACGTCCTCTTCTCGCGCAAGCCCATCAGCGACTACGCGCAGCTGCGCGCCACCAACACCTGGATCTGGGATCTCGATGACGTCTACAAGTCGGCGTTGGTGACGATGGGCTTCAACGTGGTGCCGAGCTCGCTGCAAGGCGCCTATCGCACGTTCGAGGACGGCAAGATCGACGCGTTTCTCGCGGTTCCGACGGCGGCGTTGGCCTATCAGTGGTCGGCCGAGACGCGCTTTTACAGCGATCTGCGGGTCAGCTTCTTGCGCGGCTGCCTCATCGTCACCAGCCGCGCGTTCGATCAGCTGCCGATCGAAGGTCAGCACGCCGTCAAGCAGGCGACCGCGCGCGTCATCGTGCGGCTGGAAGAGGTCGGTCGCGAAGAGGACGACGCGCTCTTGGGCGGCCTCTTCGCCAAGCAGGGGCTGAAGCCCGTGCCGGTGTCGGAGAGCTTTCGCTCGGAGTTTTACGCGGCGGCGCGGGCGATGCGCGAGCAGCTCGGCGAGCGACTGGTGCCGGCGCCGCTGCTGCAGCGCGTGCTCGGCTTATTGGCCGATTACCGCGCCGAGCGGCGCGCGCCCGGAAATTAGCCGCGACAGCGACGTCGGCGAACCGAGTTCGCCGCACCGCGTCTCAGTCACCGTCGGCAGCACAAACGTAAACGGAACGTAAAATAGGGCGGCGTCGCATTGACAGCGCGCCGATGCCGGCTAAAGATCGTCCGCACGCCGAATCCGCGCAGCGCGGAGCGGGGGAACCAAGTTACTGGGGCGAAGCGCAAACCTGCGCCGGGAGACCTCCCCTTCCGAGCCCGTCAGCTAACTCCGCAGGCGTCGACCATGGAGGTCATATGAAGCGGAAGGTGAGCAGTGACGAGCTGCTGCTGGCGGCCAGGCGGGCGCTGGCGTTCGCGTACGCAGCCATCGATCGGCCATCGCGCAAGCGGGTTCAGGATGCGCGCAAGCGCGTCGTCGGGCTGTTGGCGGCCGTCGACCGCACGCTGTGCGGCGGCGAAATCGGCGAGCTCATCGCCGCGCTCGAGCGCGTGGCTGCAACGCTCCTCGGCATCGAAGTCACCGCGCCGGCGTAAGCCGGGCGAACCATCCCGTTAAGTCGAAGCGAAGACGACGCGCACTCAAGGATGCGTCGCCTTCGCGATGACGCGCAACAGCTCCGAGAGGTCGACCGGCTTCGTCAGCACGCAGACGCTGTCGAGCGGCGCCCACTCCGGCGTCGCCGTCACGACGCACACGGGAATCGCCGACAGCTCGTGCTGCTCTTGCATCTTGCTGCGCACTTCCCAGCCGTCCATCACCGGCATCATCAAGTCGAGGATGACGAAGCACGGCTGATGCGCCTGCATCTGCGCCACCGCCTCCGCGCCGTTCTCGGCGGTGATCGTCGCGTAGCCCTCGCCTTCCAGGAGCGCGCACAACGACTCGCGAATATCGGGATCGTCATCGACGACGAGAACTGGCTTGGCGGGCACCCTTTTGTCCTAAGCACAAGTATGATGCCCCAATGTTGATGACGGCGCGCGTTTTAACCGCAATCGTCGCCTTGGAACATTTCTGGTTCCTGGTGCTCGAGGTCTTCTTGTGGACCAAGCCGACCGGTCGCCGCACCTTCGGCACGACGGCCGAGTTCGCCGCGACGACGGCGCCGATGATGAAGAACCAAGGCACGTACAACGGCTTCCTCGCCGCCGGCCTCGTGTGGGCGGTCGTCGCGCCGAGCCATCAGCTCGCCTTCTTCTTCCTCGGCTGCGTGCTCATCGCCGCCTGCGTCGGCGGCCTCACCGTCAAGCGCAGCGTGCTCTTCGTGCAAGGCACGCCCGCCGCGCTCGCCCTCGTCTCGTGGATCGTCTACGGCGGATGATGGACCCCAATCTGCGCACACGCATCGCGTTCACCCTCCTGTTCGCGCTCGCGCTCGGGCTGTCGGCCTATGTCATGTGGCCGTTTCGCGGGCCGCTCTTCTTGGCGATGGTGCTGGCCAGCGTGCTGCAAGGGCCCTATCGCGCGCTGACTCGGCTGATGCGCGGGCACAAGCTCTTGGCCGCGGCGACGACGACGCTCTTGCTGCTCGTCCTGCTCATCGGCCCGTTGGCGGCGGTGTTGGCGATGACGGCGACGCAAGTCTTGAAGGGCCTCGGCTTCGTGCGCGACGAGCTCGGCATCGCCAGCGTGCACCAGCTGCGCGAGGAGGAGTCGCTGCCGCCGCGCGCGCAGCAGCTCATCGAGCACACGCTGGCGACGCTGCACTTGTCGCTGACGCAAGTCGAAGGCTACCTCAAGCAGGCGGCGACGGTGGCCGAGCACGGGCTGCAGAGCGTGCTCGAGTCGTCGTCGCGCGCCGGCTTTCACACGGCGATCATGCTCATCGCCTTCTACTTCTTCCTGCACGACGGCGAGAAGCTGGCGGCGTGGCTGCGCCGCGTGTCGCCGCTGCAGGCGCGGCAGACGAGCGATCTGCTCGAGGAGTTCCGCGCCGTCTCGCGCGCGTCGATCCTCGGCACCGCCATCGCGTCCGGCTTTCAAGCGGTCATCGCCACCGTCGGCTTCTTCATCTTCGGCGTGCCCAACGCCGTCTTCTTCGGCCTGGTGACGCTGATCGCGTCGTTCATCCCCGTCGTGGGCACGCTGCTCGTGTGGGTGCCGGCGTGCGGCTTTTTGTGGCTGCTCGGCCATCACGCGAGCAGCATCCTGCTCGGCATCTGGTGCGTCGTGTTCGTCGTCGGCGCCGAGCACATCGGCAAGCCGTTCGCGATGCGCTTCGTGCTCGGCGGCAAGGACGAGATGCACACCGGCCTCGTCTTCTTGGCGCTGCTCGGCGGCCTCGAGATGTTCGGCCTCATCGGCCTCGTCGTCGGTCCGCTCGTCTTCGCGTTCCTCTTGGCGATGCTGCGCATCTACGAGCGCGACTTCTCGCTGGCGCCGCGCATCGTCGAGACGTCGACCGAGTCGTAGCGCCTACCAAAAATGCGAGACGCGCAGGCCGATGAAGCGGCTGATGCCCGCGCTCCCCGTCGCGTGGATGTCTTGGTTGTACTGCGGTAACAACAGCGTCTGCGGATCGACGCGAATGCCGATGCCGAAGCGCAGCGTCTGCACCGTCTGCTGGGCGATCGCCTGCTCGTCGATGTGCAGCGGCACCTCGGTGAAGTTCTGCTGCCCATTCACCGTCAGGTAATAGGACACGCCGACATAGACGTGCTCGGCCACGTCCATCGTCAGATGCGCCGCGAACGCGCCGCTCACTTTGTGCGTCAAGCTGCCCTGGAGCTGGCCGAGCGGCGAGGTAATGGCGAACTTGTCGTTGTCCGTGTATTCGGTGACGTTTCCCACGAGCTCGACATCGAACACTTTGTAGAAGCGCTGGCCGAGGCCGATCTCCTGCTCGAACCAATAGCGATGCGTCCCGACATTGACGGGATGATTGACGTCGTACTGCCCAGTCGGAAACGAGAAATAGGGCGTTAAGCCAATATACGTATGATTGAATTGTCCTTCGGGCCGCAGATAGCCGAGCGTCGGTAGGAGCTCGAAGTCGCCGATGCCCGACGCGTGCAGCGCGACGTCGGCCGGCGAACCGGGCATGGCCGGCGTGTACGCGGTGACGTCGGCGACGGGCAAGAGGGCGTCGAAGGGCACGAGCGACCAATGGCCGAAGTGCATGATGTAAGCGGCGCGTAGGACGCCCAAGTCCTGCGAGTAGTCCTGCGAGCCCGACGCCGACACGTGGCGATAGTAAATGACGGCGACGAGCGTGCAATCGGGCAGCCCGGTCTCGGCTTCGTAGTCGCGCGCGTCGGCCTCGGCGTGAGCGCGAGGGCCGAGCGCGCCGGTGAGCGACAGCGCTAAGAGCGACGCGACAACTTGCCGCAGGGCGCGCCCGACAGGCGCGGCGCGCCGCGACGGTCGGCCGCGACAGTCGGCGATCGCGGCCGGGGCGTGCGCGCTGCGAGGACCCTCGGCGCCAGGCTCATTCGTCATGGGCATCTCCTCCGAATCGTTAGTTCTGCAGTGCAGAATCGCATTCCACTGCTATGAAACTATCCGCCCGTGACGAGGGCGCCGTCAACATTCAGCGACGAGGCGCGACATGACGCGCGCCGCCGCGGTCGCACACCTGCCGTTAGACGAGTGAGCCGCGTGACGTGCGGAAACATCGAAGAGCACGCGAAGCGGCCGTGCCGCTAACGGC
>CAWAWS010000029.1:0-149137 GCA_963785725.1 uncultured delta proteobacterium
ACAGGAGCTCCGGCGCCTGCGGGCACAGCCCGCCCAGGCGCCGGCGCCGCAAGCGTGCCGCCACAGCCGCGCAAGCGGACCCCCCGCGCCCCAAGCCGACGACCGCCTCGCAAGTCGACCACCGGCGTCGCAAGCGTCGACCGGCGCGCCTTCATTATCGTCGATCGCGCGCACTCGCGCCGTCAGTCAGCCTCGCACACTCGCGCCGTCAGTCAGCCTCGCGCGCTCACGCCGTCAGTCAGCCTCGCGCGCTCACGCCGTCAGTCAGCTTCGCGCACCCACGCCGTCAGTCAGCCTCGCGCACCCACGCCGTCAGTCAGCCTCGCGCGCTCACGCCGCCCGTCGGCCCCGCGCGACTGCGACCGCTAGCACCGCGCCACCCGGCTACAGCGCTTCACACGTCGGCACCGGCGCGTACCCCGGCCACGCTGTCGCGCACGCCAACGCTCGCACGCGAATGAACCCGGCCGCGCCGCCGCCGCCGCCATCGATCGTCCCCGATCCGCCGGTATAGAACGAGCCCGACATCGTCGCGCCATCGCCGGGCGGATTCACACCGCCGCCCGCGCCGCCGGGAACCTTGAGACGGAACGGATCCCCCGTCCCGCCTTGGCCGCCCGACGCCGTCACGAATCCACCCGCGGCAACGTCGACCTGGCTGGCTTCGAGCAACAACGTTCCACCCGATCCGCCGCCGCTGGCCGAATTCGCGTTGGGCGAGAAGCCAGGGAAGCCCGCCGTCGACACGATGCCCGACGCACCGATCGAAATCTCAGTCGCGCCCAACAACAGCGCGCCTCCCGCGACACCACCGATGGCCGCCGACGATATTCCGGGCGGGAGAATAAACGGTTCCGCCCGGGCTGCCGAAGCACATCGGGTCGAGCTGCGGCGCCACGGCCGCGCCGCCGTTGCCCGCGCCGCTCGCGCCGCCGCCGCCCATCGTCGCGCCGCCGGCGCCGCCGGCGCCGATTGCGCCGACCATCGAGTCCGTTCCCGGCGACAGCGTGTTCGTCGGAACCGGCGGCTCATCCGGATCAGCGGCGATCGTCTGGCTGGCGATGATCTCGCCTTGCACATCGATCCTGATCGGCGGCCACGAGCGCGATCGCGTTCGGCCCTTGCAGCTTCACGACCGCTTGCGGCGCCACCTCCAAGTTGCCGAACGAGAACACCGCCACCGACGGCGCCGTCACCGTCGAGCCGGTGCAGGTCGCGGCCGTCGGCGCGCTCACGACGTAGCCGATGTTGTCGAAGACGACGGGCGTCGCCACGCGAATGACGAGCCCATCGCATTCGATGTGTCCCGTGTCGCCGGCGATGGTGCACTTGCCGGCGAGCGTCGTCGTCCTCGTGCGATCGACGCCTTCCATGAGGTTGATGCCGTTCGACAACGAGAAGCCGGCCTCGACCGTGTTGTTCCCGGCGCACGACGACGCCAGTACGAGGAATCCACCGAAAAACGCGCTCTTCATCCGCGACCTCCAGCTTCTTGGTGTCGCGCTGTCGAAAGTCCTGACAGCTATTCGCCGAGCGCGCGTCGCGCGACGTCGGCGCCGGCGCCTTGTGGACGCAGGCGCAAATAGTGCTCGAGGTCGGCGCGCGCGCCGGCGCGATCGCCGACCCGCGCCGCGCAGCCGCCGCGACCGAGCAGCGCGCGCGCTTGCGTGTCGCCGTCGCTGCTGCGCGCCGCCGTCGTGAACGCGGTCAGCGCCTCGGGGCAACGGCCGGCGGCGGCGCTGATCTCGCCTTGCAAGAGCGCGACGCGATCGGCGGGCCCGGCGCCGTGCGCGACGGCGATGGCGAGCGTCGCCAACGCCTCGTCGCTGCGATGCAGCTGCGCCAGCGCCTCGGCGCGAACGAGCGCCACCTCGCTCGCCAGCGCGCCCGACGGAAAGCGCAGCGCGTGGGCATCGGTCAGCGTCAACACGGCCGCGGCATCGTGACGGCGCAAGCGATCGAGCGCCAACGTCAACAGCGCGGTCTCGATGCCCAGCGTCGGCGCCGCGACCACGGTCGTGGCCGGCGCCGGCGAGCCCTTCGCGACCGGCGCTGCTTCCGGCGCAGGCGTCGTGTCTTCGCGCTCGTGTTCATTGCCGTTTTCCGCCGTCGGCTGCGCGCGCGCGGCCGTGTGCTCGGCCGGCGGCGTCGCGTCTCCATCGAGCGCCGCGTCGAGCGCGTGTGCGCGCGCCGGCGACGCCGCGACCACGCCGTGCGCGCCGCCTTCGTGTCCGGCGTCGACGCTCAGGCTGAACCCGGCCGTCCGCAGCGTCGCCTGTCCGCGATAGACGGCGACGCGCGTGTGATAACGGTGCACGCGAACCTCCACCAGCGAGCCCGCGGCGACGACGACTCGCCCATCGGGAACCTCGAGCTCCACCGAAGTCGCCGTCGTTCGCAGCGCGACGTCGCCCGCGGACACGACGCTGCGACCGCCCGCGATCGGCAGCGACACGCCGCTGCCGACGAGCGCCATGCGCGCCGGCGCCGGCACGCTCGCCACAGGCGGCTGCGCTGGCGACGGCTGCGCTGGCGACGGCTGCGGCACGCTCGCGACGACGATCGGCCGCCGTGCATGCGGCACGCGCAGCCGCCACGAGGTCGCCGCGAACGCGAGCAGCAGCGTGACCGCGAGCGGCACGAGCCAGCGCCGCCGCGTCCTCGGCGTCGCCGCGAACACGCGCCGCGCGATGCGCGCCAGCTGCAGCTCCGACAACGGCCCGGGCGCGTCGATTCGCCCAAGGCGCGCCGCGACGTCGGCCCACGACGCGTCACGTTGCTCGCGCGCGCTCATCGCTCACCTCGCGTGCGACGCTCTTGCCGCTCGACTTCACGCGCGAGCTGCAGGCGACCGCGGCTCAACGTCGTCCACACCGTCGTCAACGTCAGCCCCTTTAGGTCGGCGATGTCTTCGCACGACAGCCCTTCGAGCTCGAACAGGATGAGCACGCTACGATAACGTTCGCGCAGACGATCGAGTGCGCGATAGAGCAGATCGCGCGACTGTCGCTGCTCCAGCGCCTCGAGCGGCGTCGGCTCGTTCGTCTCCACTTCGAGCGGCGCCGGCGACGTCCAGCGCAAGAGCCGCAAGATGCGCTCCTTGCGCCGGCGCGCGTAGACGACGTGCTCGGTGATGCCGTAGAGCCACGTCGTCAGCTTGCAGTCGCCGCGAAACGACGCGCGCCCGCGATGGACCTGCAAGAACACCTCTTGCGTCAGATCTTCGATGTCGACGCCGGGACCGCCGAGCCGCCCGATCCAACGGGCGACGCGCTGCGCGTGACGGCGATAGATCTCCTCGCTCGACAAGCCACGCTCGTCTGCGGTCGACTCCAGCACGAAGGGCGCACGCATCTCCTGTTGTGTTCGTGTCGGCCGGCGAAAAATCCTGACAGTCATTTTGCGAAGTCCGCGCCCGCGGCCAGGAGCACCTCGAAATGCGGAAGCACGACGCGACCTTCCGCCGCCGCCGTTTGGACGGTCTCGACGCGCAGCCAGCCGAGCGCGCTGGCGTTCACGAAGGGCGCGAAGGCACCCCAAGCCCGCGAAAGTCGTACGCCTCCGCGTAATCCCGGATCGGCGTTGAAGGCGGTCGCGCCCGACGCGCGATCGCCGCGCAGGACGAGCAGCGCCAGGACGGCGTCGGCCTGTAGGTCGATGCGCCACACGCTGCCGAAACGCAAAGTCGGGCCGAGCGCGAGGGCGGCGCGGGTCCAGCTGGCGCGGCCGAAGCCGAGCGCGACCGAGCGGAAGTCGTCGCCGATGAGCGACAGTCGTCCCGCCCAACGTGAACGCGCCGGGCCGATCGCCAGCGACGCTTCAGCGCCGGCCGCGAGCGCGCCGTCATTGGCGACCGAGAGCAGCGCGGCGGCTGCGACCTCGTAACGCAAGCGCGTTCGTGGCGCGCGCTCTCGCTGCAAGGTGCCGAGCGGCGTCGGCGTGGTCAGCCGCGGGATCTCCGGCAGCCATTCGTCCGCCGGCCGCTGCCAAGTGGCAATGACGACCGCCGCCGCGTCGGTCAGCTCGGCGCACGACGCGCCCGCGCGCGGCAGCTCCTTGCGCGCGACGAGCGCGCCGACGCCATCGCGCAGCGTGAGCACGAGCGTCGCGTCGTCGCCGCCGACATGCACGACGCGCTCGGCCGGCGACGCGGCGGCGGGCGCGAGACGCGCGACGGCCGCCTGCAAATCGTCGACGCGCGGACAGGTGACGCCGGGATCGATCGCGAGCGAGGTGATGAGCGCGAGAGCGATCCACATGATGCCGGCCGCTCATTATACGCGCGATCGCCAGCCGACGCTTTAGTCGCCGCTCAGCTGCCGGTCGCGATCCAGCCGGTCCACGTGTCGGCGGCGAAGCCGACGGTCGCCTCTTTGCCCCAGCGCACGATCGGCGTCTTCAAGAGCAGCGGATCCTCGAGCAGCGCCTTCTCCAAGAGCGGACCCGAGAACGAGGCCACGCGCAGCCCTTTGTCGCGAAAGCGCTGCCCTTCGCGATCGACCAGGTTGGTCACGCCGCCGACGCGCGCCGCCGCCGACTTGAGCTCGCCCGGCGACATCCCTTTTTCCTTTAGATCGATGAACTGGACCTTGATCGAACGCTCTTTGAACCAGCGCTCGGCCTTGCGCGATTCGGCGCATTTCTTGGTCCCGAAGATCTGCACGACACCGGTGATGGCCACGGCGCGAGTCTAAATCAGCGCGCGGCCACGTGCACGGCAGCGGCGCCCGTCGCGCAAAAAAAAGCGGCCCGCGAATCGCTCCGCGGGCCGCTGGCAAAACGCTAGTGCGACTACGACTAACGGCGCTCGGCCGCCTGCTTCTCGCGGTATTCCTTCATCAGCACTTCCTGCTCCGTCTTCGGAACCGGCGCGTACTTCAGGAACTCCATCGTGAACTCGCCCTTGCCCTGCGTCGCCGAGCGAAGGTCCGTCGAGTAGCCGAACATTTCGTTCAGCGGCACTTCGGCGGTGGCGATGACGTAGCCTTCGGCGTTCTCCGCTGCTGATGATCATGCCGCGGCGCTGGTTGATCTGACCCATGACGGCGCCCTGGAACTCTTCGGGCGCCTGGACTTCGAGCTTCATGATCGGCTCGAGGACCATCGGCTTCGGCTTCGGCGTAAGCTTCGCGGAAGCGCCATGATCGCGGCCGTCTTGAACGCCTGCTCGGACGAGTCGACGTCGTGGAACTGCGCCGTCGTTGATGACGACGCGGACGCCGACGATCGGGAAGCCGATGAGCGAGCCCTTGCTTGACCGCTTCCTTGAAGCCCTTGTCGCACGCCGGGAATGAACTCGCGCGGAATCGATGCCGCCGGTGATGTCGTCGACGAACTCGTACGTGCTCGACGGCGTCGGCCGGAAGCGGCTCGATGTAGCCGACGACCTTGCGCGAACTGACCCGAGCCACCGGTCTGCTTCTTGTGCGTGTAGTTGAACTCGGCCTTGCTTGCGTGATCGTCTCGCGGAACGCGACCTGCGGCTTACCGACGATGACTTCGCAGTTGTACTCGCGCTTCATGCGCTCGAGTAGATCTCGAGGTGAAGCTCGCCCATGCCCGAGATGATGGTCTGCGCCGACTCTTCGTCGCGATGCACGCGGAAGGTCGGGTCTTCCTTCGTGAAGCGGTTGAGCGCCTTCGAGAAGTTGACCTGCGCCGTCCTTGTCCTTCGGCGCGATCGCCAGCGAGATCACGGCGTCCGGGACGAGCATCGACGTCATCGTGTACGTTGACGTTGCCGTCGGTGAACGTGTCGCCCGACGCGCAGTCGACGCCGAAGAGCGCGACGATGTCGCCCGCCTGCGCCTCGTCGATGTCGTTCATCTCGTCGGAGTGCATGCGCACGAGGCGCGGGACTTTGACCTTCTTGCTCGTTCGACGGCAGTTGACGATGAAGTCGCCCTTCTTGACCGTGCCCTGGTAGATGCGCATGTAGGTCAGCTGACCGTAGCGACCGTCTTCGAGCTTGAACGCGAGGCCGACGAACGGCTTGTTCGGATCGGATCTCGAGCACGACCTTCGCTTCGTTGTTGTCCTGGTCGAGCGCCATCGTTCGTCGACTTCGCGTCGGGTTCGGCAGGTAGTCGGCGACGCCGTCGAGCAGCAGCTGCACGCCCTTGTTCTTGTAGCGCCGAGCCGCATGAACACCGGCGTGAACTTGAGCGTCGATGCGTCGCCTTGCGGATGACCGGCTTCGGAGCTCGTCGGCCGTGACTTCCTGGCCGTCGAGGAACTTCTCGGCGACGGTGTCGTCGAAGTCGCCGACGGCTGCCGACGAGCTCGTCGCGATGCTTCTTGGCCTCGTCGAGGATGTCGGCCGGGATCTCTTCTTCGCGGATGTTCTCGCCGTTGTCGCCGTCGAAGTAGAAGGCCTGCATCGTTGACGAGATCGACGATGCCTTCGAACTTGTCTTCGGCGCCGATCGGCATCTGCATGATGAGCGGCGTTGTGCGCGAGCTTTTCCGCAGCATCTGCGACGACGCGGAACGGGTTGCGCGCCGGCGCGGTCCATCTTGTTGATGAAGCAGATGCGCGGAACTTTGTAGCGCTTCATCTGGCGGTCGACGGTGATCGACTGCGACTGCACGCCGGCGACCGAGCAGAGAACGAGGATGGCGCCGTCGAGAACGCGCAGCGAGCGCTCGACTTCGATCGTGAAGTCGACGTGTCCGGGAGTGTCGATGATGTTGATGTTGTTGTCGTCCCACTCGCAGTAGGTCGCGGCGGACTGGATCGTGATGCCCTTCTCGCGCTCGAGATCCATCGAGTCCATCGTGGCGCCGACGCCGTCCTTGCCCTTCACCTCGTGGATCGCGTGGATGCGGCCGGTGTAGAACAGAATGCGCTCGGTGAGCGTCGTCTTGCCGGAGTCGATGTGCGCCGAGATGCCGATGTTCCGAACCAGATCGATCTTCGTGTCCGCCATTGCGATTCCTCTTGCTTTTGGAGCGCGGAATATACCCATTTTCGTCAGGAATGCCAGCCTTTTGCGCCTGAAAACGGCGGCCGCGACGCTGGCAATGATTACCCGTAGTTGAAATCGCGTAAGCGCCGACACCATCGGCGGCGCGACTCGGCTAGCGCAAGCAAGCCAGCCTCGATGTAGGCGCGCACCGCTGCGCGCGCACTCGGCCGCTACCGTGCGCCGCTGACAGTGCGCCATATGCGCGCCGTCGTCGGCCGCAGACCTTCATTCTCCAAATCAGCGAAACCGCGACGTTCGAATAAGGAAACTCGGTTCAATCGACATTTGCGGCTAATGCCAAAACTTGTCTCTCCGATATTCATTTTGGGTCCGATACCAGTGGAAGTGAAAGCAAATATCTCCGCCTCACCGACGGTGGACGTCGATGTGGTAGCGCGTTTGCTTTATTTATTTTTTGGTATTGCCCGTGATATTGTCGAGAGGCCGTGACCATGACCAAACGCCATATTCACCTCTCTGCTACCGTCTGCTTCTTCATGCTCGGCTGCATCGGCGCGGAGGGCGCGGATGGGCGCTCGGGCGCGCTGGCCACGAGCGCCGCGTCCGACCCGGCGGCCGCGCCGACGCTGGTGCCGCCGGCCGCGCCCGACGCCTATCGGCTGCCCTGGGAATGCGGCGTTTCCTATGTAGTTACACAGGGTAACAACGGCGACGAATGCGGCACGCTGGGCAATCACCAGGGCATCGAGCAGTACGCCTGGGACTTCGGGTTGCCGCTGCATACGCGCGTGTTGGCGTCGCGCGCCGGCACCGTGACGCTGGCCGCGACCTATTCGCCGCCCGGCAGCGGCTGTTTCGACGGCTGCCCCAACGACAAAGGCGGCAGCGACCTGGAGCAGGAAGCCTGCTGCACCGTCTGCCTCTACGTCGCCAATCGCATCAACATCGCGCATACCGGCGGCGATATCTCGTCGTATTCGCACCTGTCGGAGGTGCTCGTCGAGGAGGGGCAGCACGTCGAGGCGGGCGACCTCATCGGCTACTCGGGCACGAGCGGCTGCTCGACCGGGCCGCACTTGCACTTCCAGATCATGCGCGGCTGCGACGACGGCTACTGCCAGTCGGTGCCGCTCAAGTTCGACGACGCCGCCGTCCCGGCCTGCGGCGACCATCCGCTGTCGCAGAACGCCTGCAAGTAACTTCCGCGCGACGCCGACGCTGTGCTCGCCGCTTCCGCTGTCGTTGCGGGCGAACGTCGGCGCTGCGAGATCTAGCCCGCGATAAACATTTAATACTGTTTTACGATCCGCCGATGGCCGGCCCGTCTGGGCGCCAGCGCGCGCCGATTCTTTGCTGGATCGCGACAGCCGCCGCCGCGCGCTACCGCGCCGCGTGCGGCTTCGGCGGCGACAGATCGATCACCTCCCGCGCCGGCTCCAGCAGCGACTCCTCGCGCCGGCAGCTCCACGGCTCACCCTCCGGCGCGTCGATCGTATCCCCATCGCTGACGACATCGCCCTCGTCGAACAGATAGCGCGCCGCCGTCGCCACGACCGTGCCCGCCAGCTGCGGATCCAAGCCGACGAAGTGACACTGCACGTCCGGCAGCCCCAGCGCATCCAGCCCCACCGTATCCACGACGTGCTCGTCTTCGACGCCGGTCTCGACGTGAAACAGCCGCACCTGCAGCGCGACGCGCAGCGGATCCGCCTCTTTCGCCGCCGCCGCCAGCACCTCCGGCGACACCAGGCGCGCCGCGGGCTTCCACCAGATCGCGACACATTTCCGCTTCTTCGCCGCCGCCGCCACGTTGGCCACGAACGGCGCCAGCCGCTCCGGCGACGGCAGCTCGTCGACGATCGTCCAGGCCGCCTTCGCCGCCTTCACCGCTTTGGCGGCGTCGGGCCAGTCGCGCGCGTGCTCGATCGCCTCGGCCAGCGCCGTGCGCGGCGGCGCCGGCTTCACGCCTTCGTCGTCGCTCGCCTCGGCCAACAGCAGCACCACGTCGTAGCTCATGCGCGGCACCTTAAAGGATTTCGGGAATGAATTCAGCGGCAAGTGAAAGCAGTTTCGCGCGCGCGTCGATGCTAAGCTCGCCGCATGGCCACTGTCGCTTCAACGATCGTCGCTGCGGATGCGGCGCTGCCCGCGTGGGCCGACGAGCTGCGGCACCGTTATCTGCGCGGCGAATCATCGCAGTTCGTCCTGCACGGCAATGTTCACGACCTGTTTTTACATGCGGGAAAGCTCTACACCTTGTCGGAGTTTCTCGCGCAGGTCCTGCTCGATAAGAATAAAGACACCATCGCGCTCTATAACGTTTCGACGGGCGTTCGCTTCGTCAAACGCAAGCTGAAGCTCGACGGAATGGAAGATCTGCTGCTGCAAAAGGAGCCGGCCAAAGTGTTGCCGCTCCTCGAGCGCGCGTTGACGACCGAAGATCGCCTGGCCGTCATTCTCGAGTATGCCGATACCATCGCGCCCGCCGGCGATACCGCGTTCTCGACGACCGATGATCGCGCCGCCGGCGTCACCTTGCATCGTTGGTCGCTCTTGCGCGCGCTCGAGCATGCGGACTCCGTCGTCTTATTGACGCTGGAGAATCTGTCGGAGCTGCATCCGAAGATCGTCTCCAATCCGCGCGTGGCGACGGTGCGCGTGCCGATGCCGTCGAAAGCCGAGCGCGCCGCGCTCTTGCGCTTCTTGGATTCGTCGTTGGCCGATGAAGACATCGAGCGCTTGTCGGAGGTGACGGCGGGCCTGAAATCGATACAGATTAAAGCGATATTGGCGCCGCCCGATAACGGGGCCGATGATATCGACGAGCGTAAACGTTATTTGATCGAGCTGTTATCGGGCGGAAAAGAAGCGACGAAAGAAGTGAACGATCGCGCCGACAAGCTGGCGCAGATGACGCAAGGCATGACGCGCGAGGCGATCCGCAAGCTCATCGCGCCCGACGGCAAAGCGCCGCCCCCGTCGGCCGACGCGCGCGCCGAAATCGACAAGCTGGTGGCGGCGCGCAAACGCGAGATCATCGAGCGCGAATGTTTCGGCCTCATCGAATTCGTACAGCCGCAACATGGATTCGATGTCGTCGGCGGAATGGAAGAGGTCAAAAAGGACTTATTGATCGTCGCCAAGAATATCCGCGAAGGAAAGCGTAATCGCGTTCCAATGGGCATCCTCTTTACCGGCCCGATGGGAACGGGAAAGACCTTCGTCGCCGAGGCGTTCGCGCGCGAATGCGGATTGACGACCATCAAGCTCAAGAACTTTCGCAGCAAGTGGGTCGGCGCCACCGAAGGCAACCTCGAGCGCATCTTGTCGGTGATTCAAGCCATCGGCCAGATCATCGTCATCATCGACGAGGGCGATCGCGCGTTCGGCGGCGGCGACGGCGATGGCGACGGCGGCACCAGCTCGCGCGTCATCGGCCGTATCAAAGAGTTCATGAGCGACACCGAGAATCGCGGCCGCGTCTTGTTCCTATTGATGACGAATCGACCGGATAAGCTCGATATCGATATCAAACGCGCGGGTCGCCTCGATCGTAAAATCCCATTCTTGTATCCGCAAACGGCCGAAGAAGTGGTCGGTATTCTGAACGCGCAGTTCAAGAAGAACAAAGTGAAGGCCGAGCTCGAGCCGACGGTTTCGTTATCGTTGGCGCAGAATATCGTCGGTTATTCCAACGCCGATATCGAGGCCATCGTCATGCTGGCCAATGACTATTCCGGCGACAATCCCGTGCGCGAAGATGATTTGGCACGCGCCGTTAAGGATTATTTGCCGTCGCGCGATCTGCAGATGTTGGAATATATGGAATTGCTCGCCGTGTTCGAAGCTTCGAACCGGCGCATGCTGCCCAAGAAGTACGCCGATGTGCCGGTCGAGGAGCTGCAGCAGCGTCTACAAGCGCTCAAGCTGCAGGTCGGCTCGCGCCGTTAACAGGAAAAGGAGACGATATGGCCGACTTTTTTCCCGAGATGCACTTGGAGCGCGGCGCGGCCGAAGCGATCGCGCGCGGCTTGTATGCGATCGCGCGCGTCGACGGTCTGCACGATCGCGAAGCGGGTTTGATCGCGTCGTTCTGGATCGAGGCCGGCGGCGGCGCGGGCGCGCTGTCGGATTTGGAGCGCGGAGCCGCCATCGAGCCGGCCGAGCTGGCGACGGCGCTGCATTCGGCCGAAGAGCGCAGGCTGTTCGTGAAGACGGCGATCTTGTTGACCTGGGCCGACGGCGAAGTGTCGGACGCCGAGCGCAAGTCGCTGCGCGCGTTCGCGGGCGCGCTGGGCGTCGATGACGCGGCGCTGGAGCAGCTGGACGCGTCGGTGAAGGACTTCCTCTTGGGCCACTTGGTTCATCTGCAGAACACCGACGCCACGCGCGCGGTCGCCAAGAAGCTCGGCAACTAATCAGCCAAGCTGATTTAGTATCGATCAAGTGCAAGCACCGCTCGTCGAGCACCGCTCGCCGAGCCTTCCCACGGCCGACGCGCGCTTTGCGCGCTCGAGTCGGATCGCGGTCAGGGAACCCTCAGCGCGACTGGGTGTTCGCGCGGCTACGAGTCAATCGGCTGCAGATTCGCTTCGCGCGCCAACGTCGCCACGAGCTCGGCGGCGGGCAGGTTGCGCATGAGCGGCGCCGCTTGTCCCGACCACAGCTGCATGAGATCGACGCGGCCTTGCTTGGCCGCGGCCGCGCGCAGCTCGCGCGTCAGCTGCTGCTGCTGCGGAAACGGCGCCGGCGGCAGCGTCGCGAAGGCGTCGGTCATGCGGTTGGCGATGGCGCGCGCCGGCCGCCCGCTGAACGCCGTGGTGACGACGGTGCGCAGGCTCGCCGGCGAACGCAGCGCCTGCCGATGCGCCGCGGGCGTGCCGGCTTCCGGGCAGTCGAGGAACGCCGTGCCCAGCTGCACGCCGGCGGCGCCGAGCGCGAGCGCCGCGCGGATGCCGGCGCCGTCCATGATGCCGCCCGCCGCCAACACCGGCGCGCGCACGCGGCGGACAAGCTGCGGCACGAGCGCCATCGTGCCCACGAGCGCGTCGGCGAACGCGCCCAAGAAGGTGCCGCGATGGCCGCCCGCCTCGGCGCCTTGCGCGCAGATGACGTCGACGCCGAGCGCGTCGAGCGCGTCCGCTTCGGCGACGGTCGTCGCGGTGCCGACGGTGACGATGCCGCGCTCGCGAAACGCCGCCAGCTGCGCCGCCGTCGGCACGCCGAACGTGAAGCTGAACGCGCGCGGCCGCACGCGCAAGACCGCCGCCAGCTGCGCGTCGACCGAGTCGCTCGCCGGTGCCGGCGCCAGCGTCTCGGGCAGGCCGAGCTCGCGGCGAAAGGGCTGCAGCACCGGCAGCACGCGCGCCTCGGCCGTCGCGTCGTCGCGCGCCTCGTCGCGAATGAACAGGTTGAGCGCGAACGGCCCGCTCGTCCGTTCGCGCGTCGCCGCCGCCAGCGCTTCGATCTGCGCGGCCGTCAGATAGGCGCAGCCGAGCGAGCCCACGCCGCCGGCGTTCGTGACCGCCGCTGCCAACGCCGGCGTATCAGGGCCGCCGGCCATCGGCGCTTGCACGATCGGCAGCCGAGCGCCCAAGAGCGTCATCAACCGCGTCTGCGCGTCGCTCATGTCTCGCAATATAAGCCGGCGATCGAGTTGGCGTACAATCGACGGATGGCAGCCACGCTTCGCTACGCGGACGAGACGCTGCGAGTGGTGACCGATCGCCGGCTGTGCGTCATTCGCTGGCTCGATTCGCCCGAGGCGCGCCACTTCGCCGAGGTCACGCGCGCGTTCGCCTACGCCGTCGACAAGAGCGGCAAAGGCGGCGTCGGCCTCTTCAACGTCGTCGACGCGCGCGGGAAATTGCCGCGCTTCAACGACGAGATCCGCCGCGCCGCCGGCGACATGACCCGCGCCGTCACGCCCGACAGCGCCGGCGCCGCGCACGTCATCCTCGTCGACGGCTTGGCGGGCGTGGCCGTGCGCATGTTCTTGTCGACGCTGACCTTGTTGTCGCGCGCCGCCACGCCGACGACGATTCACTCGTCCTTGGCCGAAGGCGCGGCCTGGCTCGGGCACGTGCTCGCGGCCAGTCCGTCGGCGGCGCAGATCGAGGCGGCCTACGCGCTGACGCTGCAGGTCGAGCGCCGCGCGCCGACGCCGCCCTAATCCCAGCCGCTTGGCTGGACGTCAGTGGCGGAAGGGATCGTCGATGACTTCGGGATCGAACTGCTTGTGCTTGCCGCCCGTCGCCTTGGTCGCGCTCGGCGTCGCCGGCTTGTGCGCCTTCGGGGTCAGCGTGATGCGCACCGTCGCATCCTCGTCGCTGTCGATGCTGCGCGTCAGCGTCGTATAGCCCGCTTTGCGCACGGTCAGCTCATGCGGCCCGCTGTGTCGCGGCAGCGCTTCCGCCAGCGGGATCGTGCCCAACAGTCGTCCGTCGATGAGCACCTCGGCGCCGAGGCTGCCGAAGACGCTGAGCTCGACGCTCGCCGGCGCCGTCGGCGGCGCGGGTTTCGCCGGCGTCGTCGCGACGGGCGGCGGTGTCGGCGCCGGCGCCGCGGCCGTCGTCACCGGCGCCGCGGCCGCGACCGGCGCCGCATGCCGCGGCCCGCGCAACATGAGCCAGCCGGCGATGAGCGCGAGCGCGCCGATTCCCGCCGCCATCAGCGCCACCGGCGGCCGCTTGCGCAAGAGCAGCGCCGACAGCGACCGCTCGATCGAGCCCGCCATCAGCTGCGACGAAGGCGTCTCGTCCGCCGACTGATGCGACCGCGTCTCTTGCGGCGACAGGTCGATCACCGTCGACGGCCCGGTCGCGCGCGCCGGCGTCGCCACCGTGGCCAAGAAGCGCGCCAGCGCGCGGCTGTCGGAGCCGATGCGCGCCAGAATCGGCTGCAGCGCCGCGACCACTTCGTCGCCGGTCTGAAAGCGCTCGTCGCGCGGCCGCGCCAGCATCTTCAGGACCACCGCGTCGAGATCGGCCGGAATGCCCGGCGCATACGACGACGGCGGCGCGATCTGCTGCTCGCAAATGCGCGTCAACGTCTCGGCGTCGTTCTCGCCCTTGAATAGCCGCGACGACGTCAGACACTCGTAAAACACCGTGCCCAGCGCGAACAGATCGCTGCGGCCGTCGAGCGGCTCGCCCAGCGCCTGCTCCGGCGACATATAGCTCAGCTTGCCTTTGATCGTGCCCGTGCGCGTGCGTTCGGCGTGCAGATGCGTCGCTGCCTTGGCGATGCCGAAGTCGAGCAGCTTGACGATGCCGGCCGGCGTGACCATCACGTTCGACGGGCTGATGTCGCGGTGCACGATCGAGAGCGGCTGCCCGGCCTCGTCGCACAGCGCGTGCGCATAGCCGAGCGCGCCGGCCACTTCGCTGACGATGAAGGCGACGGCGTCGACGGGCGGGACGCGCTGCGCCTGCCGGCAGCGCTTCATGACGCCGTTCAAGTCGGAGCCGTCGACGAGCTCCATGGCGATGTAATACTCGCCCTCGACCTCGCCGAACTCCGAGACCTGGACGATGTTCGGATGGCGCAGCAGCGCACAGAGCCGCGCTTCCGACGCCATCATGTTGATGAACTGCGGATCCTCGGCGTACTCGGACAGCATGCGCTTGATGACGACGTCGCGGCGAAAGCCGCGCGGACCATCCACCACGGCGCGGTAGACGACCGCCATTCCGCCCGCGCCGAGCTGCCCGATCAGGCGATAGCGCCCGAAAGGCAGCCCAATCGCGGCAGACTGTACATTTCCACCAGCCATGGGCCAGAGGCGAGTTTTCTACGTCCTCGGTTATGTGTCAAGGCATACACTTGACTCGTTTCGCTCGGCGGTGCAAAGATTCGCAAACTCCCGTGAATAAACTGCAATGTGGCCTAGCATGATGACGCGTAGAGTGATTGCGATCGTCTGTGCGATCGGGCTCTTGGCGGTGGCGGCGCCGGCGCGCGCGCAGACGGCGAGCGAGACCAAGGCGCACGACGCCTTCGTGCTCGGCCAGGCGGCGTTCAACGAGGCTCGCTACGACGACGCGCTGACGCAGTTTCAGGCGGCGTACGACCTGTCGAAGCGGCCGGAGCTCTTGCTGACGCTGGCCAAGACCTATCGCAAGCTCGGGCGCTACGACGACGCGCTGGCCGCCTGCGATCGCTATTTGACGACCAATCCGGCGCAGCCGCAGCAGCGTTCGACCTACGAGTTCATGGGTCAGCTGCACGCCGAGAAGACGCGCGTGGAGAGCGTCGTGAACGCCGCGGCGACCGCGCCAGCGACGGCGGCGGCAGCTCCAGCGGCGCCGGCGACGAACCCGCTCGTGAGCGCGCCGCCGCCGAGCGCGGCCGACGCCGCCCGCCATCGCCAGCGCGTCGTCATCATCGCCGTGGCCGCCGGCGTCGTCGTGCTCGCGGTCGGGTTGGGCGTCGGCCTCGGCGTCGGCCTGAGCCACTCCGACCACTTCCCGTCGTCGGGCCTGGGCACCGTCCGGTTCGGCCACTGATGCGCAACCGATTCACAGCCCGCTTCGCCATCGGCCTCGCGTTCGCGTGCGTCTTCGGGCTTGGGCTCGGTGGCTGCTCGAGCAACGGCACCGGCGTGCTCTTGACCGTCAGCGGCAGCGGTATCACCGCCGATCAGTTAATGATTACCGCGCATTATGACGGCAACAACATCACGCATGCGGTGCCGGGGACGGCGCGCGCGCTGACGTTTCCGACGACCGTCGTGCTGGCGCTGCCCGATCAGTCGACGAGTGTGACCATCACCGTGACCGCGATGTCGGGCGGCGCGGCGGTCGCCGGCGGCGTCACGCCGGCCATCGACGTGAGCGCGCACAAAATCGCGAGCGCGGCGATCGATCTCAACCCGAGCACGATTCCGAGCGACGGCGGCCTCTCGTGCGGCAAAGTCGGCGCCTTCGTCGATCCGTTCACGACGGCCACGGACGATCCGCTGCTCCAGCCTTACGCCACCGGCGGCGAGACGGGCAGCGAAGGCGGCGGCATCTTGACCGTCACGATGCCGGCCACCGCGCAGAACGCGAGCGAAGCCGGCTTCCCGTCGCAGGCGTTCTACGACATCACCGACTCCAGCCTCAGCATCGAGCTGTCGCAGATGGTCGACACGTCGACGACCGCGTACGCCGGCTTCAGCGTCAACCGCGACGACAACAACTTCCTCGAGCTGTCGCAGGAGTCGGGCTCGCTCAACGCCGACAACGTCGAGAACAAGACGCGCTCGCGGCTGGCGTCGGTGCCTTACGATCCGGTCCAGCATCGCTGGCTGCGCATTCGTGAGAGCGGCGGCACGGTCTACCTCGAGACCGCGCCCGACGGAACGGCGTGGACGGCGCAAGCCATGGTCGGGACGCCACATTGGGCCGATTACGCCAGCGTCAACATCTTCGCCGGCGCCGACGGCACGGTCATGAACGGCGGCACGGCGCAGTGGCAGAAGCTCAACAACGGCGTCGCCTCGAGCGTGCGCTGCCCGGCCAGCTCGCTCACCGACGACTTCACCGACGGCTCGCGCAGCGATGCCTGGCTGCCGTCGCAGTCGAGCCACTGCACGATGGCCGAGATCGCCACCGGGCTCGACTTCGCGCTGCAGCCGTCGCCGTCGCAGTGCGAGTACATCTCGTCCTACGGCTACGACTTGACCGGCAGCTCCGTCGCCGTGCAGGTGGTGCGCGCGCCGACGAAGGCCGACGGCGCCGTCAGCTGGCTGCGCCTCGTCGCCAACGAGCTCGACAGCAGCGGCTACGAGATCAGCGTCGACGAGGGCACGCTGCAGTTCCTGCGCAAGAACGCCGACGGCAGCTCCAACACCGGCGCGACGATGCCCTTCGATCCGCAGATGCACGCCTGGTGGCGCCTGCGCGAGCAGGGCGGCATGATGTACGGCGAGACGTCGCCCGATGGCAAGACGTGGACGACGCAGGTGAGCGAGGTGCCGGCGTTTGCGGTGACGGCGGTGCGCACGCACCTCGGCGTCAGCGTCTACGACCAGGCGGCGACGGCGCCGGGCCACGTCGGCTTCACGAACCTGAACCTCCTGCCGCAGTAGCCGTTACTTCTTCTTCGGCGGCTTGGCCTTCGGCTTGTCCCTCGTTGGATCGGACATCCCGATCAATCCCATGGCGATGTCATCGCCGTCGACCTGCGGATCCTTCGCGACGGGCGGCGTCTTGACGACCACCAGGCGGCCTTTCGGCATCGGCTTCGTCGCCGCGGTCGCCTTGCCGTCACCGACGGCCAAGTCGGCGCGCGCGCGGCCCGACCACAGCCCGACGAGCAGCGCCGCCGATGTCGCCGCGCCGGCGATGCGATTCCAGATGCGCCGGCGTAGACGCTCGCGGCGCACGCCGACGGAGCAGTCGTTCGTCAGCACGGTGCCGTCGGCGCGCTGATAGAAGCGGGCGCACATCTGGCCCTCTTTGTCGGCGACGAGCCGCTCGGCCGCGACGCGCGACAGCGCCGACAGGTCGTAGACGTTCTGCTCGCAGCGGCCGCAAAAGCGGACGAAGTCGTCGCCCTTCATGTCGTCCCAATCGGCGGCGCAGGGCGCGGCGATGCGCAGGCTCTCGAGACGAATGGGAAGGCGAGTCGTCGCGGTCATGACCGGTCATACGCGCCGGCGGGGCAAACGATCTGCGGAAGATGCGATGAAGCGGCAAGGCCGTGCACACGGCACGGCGCGCGCCGGACGCTTACTTCTTCGTCGTCGGCGTCGCCGGCTTGGCGGGCGCGGGCGAGATGTCGCCTTGCACCATCGACGGCTCGCCCATGACCGGCGGCTTCACCTCCGCCGGCACCGGCACCAACACGCCGGCGGTCGGCGGCGTCGCCGGCTTGTCTTTGGGCTGCGCCACCGGCGCGCCCATGAGCGGCCGCGGCGGCTCCGGCGTCTTCGGCGCCGCGATCTTGCCCATGAGGTGCGGCTCCTCGGTCGGCGGCGCCAGACCGCCCGCCACCGGCACGCGCGGCTTGGCCTTCGTCGCCGTGGTCGTCTTGCCGTCACCGACGGCCAAGTCGGCGCGCGCGCGGCCCGACCACAGCCCGACGAGCAGCGTCGCCGACGTCGCCGCGCCGGCGATGCGATTCCAGATGCGCTGGCGCAGACGCTCGCGGCGCACGCCCACCGGACAGTCGTTCGTCAGGACCGTGCCGTCGGCGCGCTGGTAGAAGCGCACGCACATCCGCCCCTCTTTTTCGGCGACGAGCTGCTCGGCCTCGAGGCGCGACAAGGCCGACAAGTCGTAGACGTTCTTCTCGCAGCGGCCGCAAAAGCGGACGAACTCGTCGCCCTTCATGTCGTTCCAATCGGCCGCGCAGGGCGTGGCGATGCGGAGGCTTTCGAGGCGAACCGGAAGGCGCGTCGTGGTCATGCCGGTCATACGCGCCGGCGCGACAAACGATCTGGAAAAATGTGAGGAAAATAACGCGGAAGGATGGCGCGAACGCTGCGTAGCTACTTGTTGGCCTGCAGGGTCGTCAATTCGGCGAGGACCTCGTCGCTGTGCTTGGCCGGGCTGACGTCGTTGTAGATCTTGCGCAGGACGCCGTTGGGATCGATGAGGAACGTGTGGCGCTTCGAGATCTTGGCGACCACGACGTTCATGACCGAGTCGTACTTCTCCGAGACTTCGTGCTTCGTGTCGGCGAGCAGCTTGAAGTGCAGGCCCTCTTTGACGCAGAACTCCTGGTGCGACTTCTCGTCCTGCACGCTGACGCCGAGGATGACCGCGTTGTGCTTGTCGTACTGCTCCTGATCGCGCTGGAAGTTGTGCGCCTCGAGCGAGCAGCCGCTGGTGAAGTCCTTCGGGTAGAAGTAGAGGACGACCCACTTGCCCTTGTAGTCGTGCAGGTTGACGGGCTTGCCGTCTTGCGCGCTGAGCGTGAAGTCGGGCGCGGGCGAGCCGACGGCGAGCGGCGCTTTGTCGGCGGCATTCGCCGTGGCGCAAACGGAGAGCAGCGCGAACGCCGCAAGAATGGACTGCATAGGCTTCATGAGTGGACCTCCGGGCGCGAGCATAGTGGGAGATGACGTAATCGGAAAGGCGCCGCCGAGGTAGGATGCGAGTAGACGTGGCGTCGTTACTGCGCGTGATTCAGCGGCGTTCGCCCTTCCTTGCGCCGACAAGCGACGGTCGGGACGACTCGCGCTGCCACTGCACCGCCGTCGCGGCCAAGATGCCGGTGCGCAGCTCGATCACGCGGCGCAAGACGGCCAGGTCGCGCGCCGAGTCGAGCTGCCGCGCGGCCTCGAACAGCGGCACGAAGCTCACCTGCTTGGTCTCGTCGTCGTGCTTGCCGTCGTCGCGCTCGAGCGCCATCTCGAAGTAGTGCGTGTAATGGCGCGGCCCTTCGTGCGTCAACAGCGGACGCAGGAGGCGCGCGCGCAGGCCCGTCTCTTCGTAGACCTCGCGCAGCGCCGCGTCGGCGGCGTTCTCGCCGCGATCGATGCGCCCCTTCGGCAGCGTCCAGTGCAGCCGATTCTTGCGGTCGCGCTGCAGCACGATGGCCACTTCGCCGCGCAAGTTGATGACGACGCCGCCGGCCGAGCTCCACTTCTTCGGCAGACGCTCGAGCGCGCCCAAGCAGTAACGAGCGGTGGCACCGACCACGACGATTCCGAAAGCTGCGCCGATCTCCAACATTGTAGGTGGGTAGAGCAAGTGACGCGCCAAGCGTTCACTCGCGCGATCCGCTGAGATCCGACGGACACAGTCTCCGATTCCCGGAGGTTTGCTGGGGTCTGGATTCGAAAGCCGGCGAACAATTAGCGGGATGGAGCGCGACGCAGCGAAGGCGCCGGCGTTGCCGGCTCTGACGAACGCGCGCGAGCTACTTCCGCTGCTCCATCGGCACGTAATGATTGACGGTCGGGCCGGTGTAGATCTGACGCGGGCGGCCGATCTTGGTGGCCGGCGACTCGATCATCTCCTTCCAATGGGCGATCCAGCCGGGCAGGCGACCGAGCGCGAACAGCACGGTGAACATGTTCGTCGGGAAGCCCATGGCGCGGTAGATGAGGCCCGAATAGAAGTCGACGTTCGGGTAGAGCTTGCGTTCGATGAAGTAGGAATCGGCCAGCGCGACCTCTTCCAGCCGCTTGGCGATGTCGAGCAGCGGATCGTGAATGCCGAGCTTGTTGAGGACCCGATCGGCGGCCTTCTTGATGATCTTGGCGCGCGGATCGAAGTTCTTGTAGACGCGGTGGCCGAAGCCCATGAGCTTGAAGCCCGACTTCTTGTCCTTGGCCATCGCGATGTACTTGTCGACACCGCCGCCGTCCTTGTGGATCTGCTCGAGCATCTCGACGACTTCTTGGTTGGCGCCGCCGTGCAGCGGACCCCACAAGGCGCAGATGCCGGCCGAGATCGACGCGAACAGGTTGGTCTGCGCGCTGCCGACGAGCCGCACCGTCGACGTCGAACAGTTCTGCTCGTGATCGGCGTGCAGGATCAGCAAGAGGTTCATGACTTTGACGAGCTCTTCGTCGACGGGATAGGGCTCCGCCGGCACCGAGAACATCATGTTGAGCAAGTTCGCGCAGTAGGACAGATGGTTCTGCGGGTAGACCATCGGCTGGCCGTGCGCTTTTTTGTGCGCGAAGGCGGCGATCGTCCGCACTTTGGCGAGCAGGCGCGCGATCGTGATCTCGCGCTCGCCGACGTTCATGGCGTCGATGGCTTCGGGATAGAAGCTCGACAGCGAGCAGACCATCGCCGACAAGATCGCCATCGGGTGCGCCGTGCCCGGGTAGCCGTCGAAGAAGCGGCGCATGTCTTCGTGCAGCATCGAGTGGCGCGTCAACAGCGTCGAGAAGCGCGTCAGCTCCGCCTGCTGCGGCAAGTGGCCGTAGATCAGCAGGTACGAAGTCTCGACGAACGTCGACTGCTCCGCGAGCTCCTCGATGGGGATGCCGCGATAGCGCAGGATTCCCTGCTCGCCGTCGAGATAGGTGATGGCGCTCGTGGTCGACGCGGTGTTGACGAACGCCGGGTCGAGGGTCACGTAGCCGGTTTGAGCACGCAGCGCGTTGATGTCGATGCCGTGCTCGTTTTCACTGCCGGTGATGATGGGCAGCGAGATCGCTTCCTTGCCGTCGAGGACTAGCTTGGCGTCGTTGGACATGGCAGCGAAAACGATGCCTGGTTAGCGCTCGTCAGGCAAGTACCGGATGGCTGGTTGCGGCAGAACTTTACAAATTGGCGGAAATTTTTACGGTCGCGGCCCGCCCGGCCGGCGGAGGTGCGCCTAGCTGAGGTGCAAGAGGTAGAGCTTGTAGGCCACGCCGACGACCGCCACGCCGAGTACGTAGACGCCCGCCAGGACCAGCTCGTTCTTGGACATCGGACACCTCCAACTGCGATTTTCGCAGCGTTCTCGACGGGAAACAAGCTGCGGGAATGCTCGGTGCGACGATCGGCGGCCGAGTGACGGCGGGACGCACATCGCCGCGCGTGTCAGCCGTTACCGTCGCGGCGGCGAGCGCGATTGACGGCGAGGCGGCGGCTGCGCATGCTGCCGGCCATGCGTGAGCCTCCTCGGCCGTCAGCGCTCGGCGGCGCCATGAAGCGCGAGCCGGCGGTCAAGATGGCCGCCCGACTGCTGCTGGCCATCGCGATGACGCTCGCCGGCGTCGGTCACTTCCTCGACACGGAGGCGTTCGCGATGATGGTGCCGGCGTGGCTGCCGGCGCCGTACGCGCTCGTTTACATCAGCGGCCTGGCCGAGGTCGCGGGCGGCGTGGGGCTCTTGCTGCCACCGGTGCAGCGGGCGGCGGCGCTCGGGCTCATCGTGCTCTACATCGCGGTGTTCCCGGCGAACCTCAACATGGCGGTGCACCACATTTCGCCGCGCGGCATGCACGTGTCGAGCGCGTTTTTGTGGGGACGGCTGCCGTTTCAGCTGCTGTTCATCGCCTGGGCGTGGTGGCTGTCGAAGCCGTCCAAAACGCCGGCGCCGTAGCGCTTACGTCAGCGGCGCGCCCGGCGGCGGGCAGGACACGCAGAGATCGATCTCGACGGCGAGGCCGCCGCTCGCGCGATTGCGCAGCGCGATGTGTCCCGCGTGCTGCTCGACGAGCGCGCGCACGATCGTGAGCCCGAGGCCCGAGCCTTTGGCCTTCGTCGTGACGCCGGGCTCGAACAGCTGCTGCAGCTGCGCTTCGGGCACGCCCGGTCCGCGATCGAGCACGCTCAGCCGCACCCGATCGCCGACCGGGACCAGGCGCAGCTCGATCGTTCCGCCGACGGAGCTGGCGTCGATCGCGTTCTGAATGAGGTTCATCAAGATCTGGTGCAGCTTGCGTGGATCGCCGCGCAGCTCGACCGACCGCAGATTGCGCGTGTCGAAGCTGATGCGTTTGTCGTTCGCCAGCCCCGCGTGCAGATCGACGACGTCGAGGATGACGGTGCGCAGATCGATCTCGGCCAGCGACAACGGCGTCAGCGGGCGCGAGAAGTTCAAGAACGCTTCCAGCTTGCCTTGCATGCGATCGACTTCGGTCGACAGCACCTCGAGCCGCTCGGGCGCGCGCGCGGGATCGAGCTTCATCAGCGCCGCCAAGCCCTTGATGCTCGCCAGCGGGTTCTTCAGCTCGTGCGCGATCTCGGCCGAGAAGATGGTCAGCTCGCGCAGCCGCTCGTCGTGCGTGCGCAGCGTCTCGTCGCGCGCGGCCAACGAGCGGCGCAGCATTTCGTCGCTGGCGGCGCGCAGCGCGCGGCCGATCGTGTAGGCGGCGACGATGAGTGACGTCATGATCGCGGCGTAGACGAGCGCGTGGCGCGCGCCGTGCGCGACACCGTCGAGCGCGCTGGGCGCGTGCGCGCTGGCGGTCACTTCGAGCAGCGTCAGGAGCCAGGTGTAGCCGATGAACGCGGCCGTCGTGCACAGCGCGATGGGCCGCTCGAACCACAGCGGCGCCGACACGACCACGACGAGCACGAACGGAAACAGCGGGCTCTCGAGGCCGCCCGACAGCGCGACCAGGTGGGCGCCGACGAGCCAGCGCGCGCAGGTCGCGATGCTCGGCCGCAAGATCGGGCGCGCCAAGTGAATGAGCAGCAGCATCGTCAGATCGATGGCCGCGCACATCCGACGCATCGGATCGTTGGCCGTGAGCGCGACGTAGGCCGCGACCCCGACGAACGCCGGCTCGAGCAGCAGCAGCTTGGCCCAGCGCGCGGTGGCGTAGCTGACGCGCAGCGCGTCGCCGCGGATCTGCTCGAAGTCTTCCGGCGGCGCGCCACGAACCGCGCGCAGCGGCGGCACCGGCAGGCTCGGCTGCGGAACCACGAGCGCAGTCTTCATGTGCGACACACGTTGCTCGCGTGGCCGAGAGTGGCGCGATCGATCCAGCGCACGCGCTGCGAATCTCCTGCGTGGTGGCCCGAACGAAGGTCGGAGTGGCTTGCGTCGAGCGGGCGGGTGCGCATGAAACCGCGGGCAATGTGAGGCCGGAGCGGACGCGCCGCAATGATTAATTCGTGCCGTGCGACACTCGGCGCAATCGAGCCGCGATTACGGTCGCGATAACGCGTACGAATCGCGCGCGTAGGGCCTGCGTTCCTCATTATTCGAATATCCGTGGGCGTCGAGGAAACGGCGCTGCGAATGGTGATTCGATGCACGCGAATTCGAATTGGTTTCGCCGTCGCGGTTTTGAACGACCTGTCGAAGTTTTCACCAGCCACTGACACGACACCGACCTATCGACACGCCTGAATGCCGCATTTCACGCGGGTTTCACGCATGGGCACGACGCTTGCGAAGGGGCGAGCGAGGAAGCGATGCGCTGCCGAACAGGCGCGCACAGCGTGCGGCAAATCGCGCGCGAGGTTTTCGAGGAGGTTCGTGATGCGCAAGGTTTTTGGAATCACCGCTGCCGTCGCCGTGTTGGCGCTCGGTTACGCCTATTTCGTCGATCCGCGGTTCATCTGGCTGGGCTCGACGGCGACCGACCTGGCGATTCTCGGCGGGCTGGCGAAGCTGACGGCGCTGCCGGGCTTGCTGGCGCTCGCGGGCATCGCGGTGCTGATGGCGAGCTGGCGTTGGCATCAGCAGCTGGCGTTGGCGGTGGCGCCGCTCGATCATGACGACGCCGTGCATTTGGTTCGTTATCCATCGGTGACGATCGTTCGTCCGGTGCGCGGTCGCGATGTCGGCGCGGAAGACAATTTTCGCGCGGCGCTCGACACCGGTTATCCCGGCGACGTCGAGACGCTGTTCGTGTTCGACGACCATAACGACCCGGGATTGCCGGTCGCGCGCGCGGTCGTGGCCGAGCATCGCGCGGCACGCCGTCCCGGGCGCGCCGAGGTCGTCGTCGCCGGCGCGCCGCCGCCGGGGCGGACGGGCAAGTTGAACGCGATGATCGTCGGCGCCGAGCGCGCCACCGGCTCGCTCATCGGATTCGGGGACTCCGACACGCGGCCGGATCACGATGTGTTGCGCGGCGTGGTCGAGGCGCTGAAGACGACGCCGGGCGCGGGCGCGGCCTTCGCGCCGGTACTGGTGAATCAGGCGCCGACGGCGGCGGGCGACGCGCTGTACGCGATCATGCAGAATGCGATGTATTCGCCGTTGGCGGCGCAGGCGGCGGGACCGAAGCGGACGCTGCCGTTCATCATGGGGCAGCTCATGGTGTTCGAGCGCTCGGCGCTGGACGCGATCGGCGGCGTGCGCGCGGCGCAAGGGCAGCTGGTCGACGACATGGCGATCGGGCGCGCGCTGCACGAGGCGGGCTATTTGAATGTCATGAGCCGCGCGCCGCTGCACATCGCGACGGGTGGCATGTCGTTGGCCGAGTTCATCCCGGTTTATCGTCGCTGGATGCTGTTCTCGAAGAATGGGCTGCCGCTGTCGTTCACGTGGCGGCAGTGGATGACGGGCGTGGCGTTTTACGGCGCGCTCGTGATGGCGATGGCGGCGTTCGCGACCGGCGGCTGGGCGGCGGCGCTGCCGGCGCTGGCGGCGGTCGGGTTCGTCGGCGCGAGCCAGCTCGTGTTGCAGCGGCGCTACGGTGGCGCGGCGATCCCGTGGCGGATGGCGTGGACGGCGTGGGGCGTGTTCCTGCTGGCGCCGGCGATCATGGTGTCGACGTGGATTCGGCGCGACGTGGCTTGGCGCGGCCGGGTGTACACGGTCGACACGAAGGCGGCGCTGGCGACGGCGGGCGGCCACGAGCCGCTCGCGGCCGGACGCCGCGTGGCGTAGGTCGCGACGGCGGTCCGCGTCGGCGGCTCGTTCGACTCCTCCGCTCGTGTCCTGCGCACATGATTCGCGTTCGTCTCAATCTGCGCGCGCTCGCCGGCAGCCACCGCGCGGTCGCTATCGGGCAGTCGACCGCGACCGCGCGTTCGCCGTCAGCCATCGCGCGTTTGCTGTCAGGCAATCGACCGCGCGTTCGCCTCACGCGCGTCACCGATCATGGTCTGACGAACGCGTTCGGATTTTCGGCGGTCGAGACGGACGCGCGGTCGCTCAGGCCGTGGTTACGCTTCCCGGCGCACGCCTTCAGGCGCGCCGGGTGACCACAGTCGCGCAGGTGCGGCATTGCGTCGCAGTGATCTCGTGGTCCGAACGTGTCAGGATAAAGGCGATGTCTCAGGCTCACTCTTTCGCTGGACGGCCATGACCCGCTGCCCTCGCTGCGGTGGCGCGCTCGCCGACAAGGCCACGAGCTGCGTCGATTGCGCTCGACCCGTGACGCTCGACATGACGGCGCGCGTGCCCAAGAAGCTGCCGCGTCGCGACCGTCGCCCGCTCATCCGCGACGCCATCCTGCTCGTCGGCGGCGTCGGCGGAATCGTCGCCGCCGGAACCGCCGAGAACTGGCTCATCGCCGCCAGCATCGTCCTCGCCGCGCTGCTCGCCGCGCTCATCATCCAATACGCCTGACCATCGGAACGCGATTGGTCAACCAGCTTGATCATTCGGTCAACCCAGTTGACCATTTAGTCAAGACGGTTGACGATCCGTTCGGGCGTCGCGCCGTTCGTCCTGGAGTAGTCAGGTCGCTTGACGAAGTGGTCAATCGACTTGACGAAGTAGTCAGGTCGCTTGACGAAGTGGTCAATCGACTTGACGAAGTGGTCAGGTGGCTTGACGAAGTGGGTGACGGTCAGCAGTGGCCGCCGCATTCGGGGACGCTGGCGACGTTCGTCTGCTGACGGACCTGTTTGCGGACGCCCTCGAACAGCTTGGGCAGATCCTTGGCGGCGCCGCCCGAGACCATCCATTGCGGGATCGAGCCGGCCATGTCGATGCGTACGCGATAGACCGCGTGCGTGGCCTGGCCGTCGCGAATGGGCGTCAATTCCCAGCCGCCCGTCAGCGTCGAGACGCGGACGGCGCCGGGACGCGGGCCGGGGCCGCGCGAGTTGTCGACGACGAAGTGGGTCCAGAGCGTGCCGCCGTGCTGGCCCCAGTCGGCGCGCATGGTGTAGTCGCGGTCGGAGACGATCGGCAGCTTGAGCCGCTGATAGACGACGAGCTCGCGCGGCTTCGTCTGCAGGACCTTGCTCTCGGCCAGGTGGTCGGTGAGCGCTTGGGCGTGGGCATAGTCGAGCAGCACCGAGCGAACCCGCGCCGGCGGCGCCTCGATGTCGCCTTCGGCCAGCAGGTCGATCGTCGGCGACTTCTCCTGGCGGAAGACCTCGACGCCATGCTTGCCGCCGACGTGCTTGTAGCCCGGTGTGCCGCTAGCCACGAGCAGTGGCACGAGGACAAGCCATT
Organism: uncultured delta proteobacterium; assembly: GCA_963785725.1. Taxonomy (GTDB): domain Bacteria; phylum Myxococcota_A; class Polyangia; order Palsa-1104; family Palsa-1104; genus JAQBQH01. Next base: position 26,682 of record CAWAWS010000029.1, read on the forward strand.
GCAGCATCGAGCACCTCCGATCGATGTAGCTGCATGTCGGGTGCCGCAATGAGCAGTCGCGCTGCATCCGAGCGCTGCCAAGGTGCGGAAAAGAGGTTCGCCATCGACGGAATCCGGTCGCGTTCGCTGGTCGCTCGCGCTTCTCGACATCGGTTGGCCACCTCACGCCGCCGGTCGCGTTCGCGCGTCGCCTGCAGCGCCCGACATGGCCGCCGGTCGGTCACATCGCGCGGCTCGCCGGCGGCCGCCGCCAGCTCGGCACGCCACGTTCGCGCGTCGCCGGTCGTCGCGAAATCGGCCGCAGTTCCGCGCCGTCGCGCCCACATCGTGCGCGCGTCGAACCAAAAGTCGCCGCCGGCGCTCAACTTCACGGGCATCGGGCCGATGCATTGTTGGCATGTTCTCCGTCATCGGAATCGTCGTCGTTTTCGGCGCAGTCATCGGCGGCTTCATGCTGTCCGGCGGCCCGCTGCCCGTTCTCATTCAACCGAACGAGCTCATCGTCATCGGCGGCGCCGCGCTCGGCACGCTGATCATCGGCGCGCCTGGAAAGATGCGCAGCCGGCTGCTCGTCGCGCTCAAGAAGTCGTTCTCGGGCTCGCTGCCGACGAAAGCCGATTACCTCGAGCTCTTGAAGATGCAGTTCGAGGTCATGGCCTTCATTCGTAAGAACGGCGCCATCGCGCTCGAGAGTCACTTGGCCGAGATCGAGAAGAGCGACATCTTCAAGAAGTATCCGACGTTCCTCAAGAACCATCACGCGCTCGATTTCTATCGCGATGCGCTGCGCCAAGTCGTCAACGGCGTGTCGGTCGACGATCTCTCGCAGCTGCTCGACGCGGAAATGGACGTGCACCACGAAGAAGCGCACTTGCCGATCGGCCTCATCAAGACGACGGGCGACGCGCTGCCGGGCCTCGGCATCGTCGCGGCCGTGCTCGGCATCGTCATCACGATGGGTCACCTCGACGGCGGCGCCGAGGAGATCGGTCACCACGTGGCGGCGGCGCTCGTCGGCACGTTCCTCGGCATCCTCATGTGCTACGGGCTCTTGCAGCCGCTGGCGACCAACTTGGAAATGCAGGGCACGGGCGAGACGAAGTATCTCGTGTGCTTGAAAGAGGGCTTGCTCGCGTCGATGCGCGGCTCGTCGCCGATGTTCGCCGTCGAGTTCGCGCGCAAAGCGCTCTTCTCGGATGAGCGGCCGACTTCGGACGAGACCGAAGCGGCGTGCAAGTCACTCAAGGGTGGCTAATGGCCGCGGCCGAGGAAAAGCCGAAGCTCCGCATCATCGTCAAGAAGAAGGGTGGTCACGGCCATCACGGCGGCGCGTGGAAGGTCGCGTACGCTGACTTCGTCACGGCGATGATGGCGCTGTTCATGGTGCTTTGGCTGCTCTCGGTCGCCGATCCCAAGACCAAGAAAGACATCGCGCGCTATTTCCGCGATCCCGGCTTCTTGCAGGGCGGCTCGGCCATGATCGTGCCCGGCGACGACGGCGGGCAGAGCGGCAAGCCCGCGGTCATGCAGTCGGCGCCGTCGCCGGAAGCGCAGGCCAAGCGGGCGGCGGAAGCGGAAGAGGCGACGCTGCAAAAAGAGGCGAAGGCGCTCAAGGCGGAGCTCGATCGCGCGGCGTCGGAGTCGACGGAGATGGCCGACTTGCGCAAGCAGGTCATCGTGACGGTGGCGCCCGAAGGGTTGCAGATTCAGCTGGTCGATAAAGACGGCGATCACGATTTGCTGTTCAATTTGGCGTCGGCGGAGCTGAAGCCGGCGTTGGTGGCGCTGCTCAAGCACATCGCGGGGACGCTGGCGAAGATCGATAATCCGCTGGTCATCGGCGGGCATACGGATGCGCGGGCGTTCGTGCATGGCGCGGGCAAGACGAACTGGGATCTGTCGTACGAGCGGGCGAGCGCGGCGCGGAAGATCCTCGAGGTCGGGCCGCTCGTGGGGCGCGTGCATCGGGTGACGGCGTATGGCAGCTCCGAGCCGTTCAATATGGAGAATCCGAACGCGGCGGAGAATCGGCGGTTGACGCTGGTGGCGCTGCGGAAGTTCAAGGTCGTGGCGCCGTCGGAGCAGGCGACGGCGGACAAGGCGAGCGCCGACGACCGGCTGGGGGCGGCGGGCAAGGTGGGGATGGCAGCGACGGCAGCGCCGGCAGTGCCTGAGAAGGCGCAGGGCGAGAAGGGCGCGGCTGACAAAGGCGCGGCCGACAAAGGCGCGAACGACAAGGGCGCGAACGACAAGGGCGCGGCCGACAAAGGCGCGGCCGACAAAGGTGCGATCGAGAAAGGCGCGGCCGACAAAGGCGCGGTCGACAAAGGCGCGGCCGACAAAGGCGCGATCGAGAAAGGCGCGGCCGACAAAGGCGCGGTCGACAAAGCTGCGGTCGACAAAGGTGCGGCTGAGAAGGGCGCGGCCGACAAAGGCGCGGTCGACAAAGGCGCGGTCGACAAAGGCGCGGCCGACAAAGGCGCGATCGAGAAAGGCGCGGCCGACAAAGGCGCGGTCGACAAAGCTGCGGTCGACAAAGGCGCGGCTGAGAAGGGCGCGGCTGACAAAGGCGCGAAGGCGACGGCGGAGAAGCCGCCGCTGCAGATTACGGCCGAGAAAGTCGCGGCGGCGCGGGCGGCTGCCGATAAAGTCGTGACCGCCAGGGCTGCCGATAAAGTCGTGACCGCCAAGACTGCCGAGAGATAGGCGAGGCTTAGCTGTTGGCGGCTGCGACTTAGCGGTTGCCTGCATGGCGAGGCGGCACGGGCGCCCGGTGGGCGCGTGCCGGCTCGCTCCGTCGGAGTCGGCCATCGTGGAGTCGGGCAGGCCGATTCGCGGTTTATCGCGGGCGCATGCGCTCGGCACCCACGCGCGCCGCCAAGAGCACGCAAAAGCAACTCCGCGCGATCAAGCACGCTCGGTGTTCCAACATCGAGCCTGGTGTGCGTGTTCGGCGCAGCAGTGCGCGCCAAGCCGAGCCTTCGGCGCGCGTGGCCTACGCCTTTCGTGCACGGCGATCGGCGCGCGTAACATCGCGGGCGGCGTGACGTATTCGGCGGACGCGGCCTTCCGTCGCCGGGCGCCGCCGGGTTTGTCGGCGCGCGTCATCGCGGTCGGCGGCTGACCTCGCCGCGCCCGCGATTCCCCAGCAAACGCGGCGGAATGCCCTCAAGTTCGGTGGAACGCCGTCGATACAACTTACGGTGCGCTTCGATCTTTCATCGCTGATTGGGCTGCTGGTTGCCGGCTGCGCCATCGTGCTCGGGCTGAAGCTCGAGGGCGGGCACCTGTCGTCGATCGCGCAGCCGACAGCGGCGCTCGTCGTGCTCGGCGGGACGCTCGGCGCCATCGTCACGCAGTTTCCGGTGATGCAGCTGCAGCGGCTGCTCGTCGACCTGCGCCGCATCTTTCGGCCGGCGCCGTCGAACGAGACGCTGCTCGGCATCATGATGAAGCTCGCCAACAAGGCGCGCCGCGACAGCATCATCGCGCTCGACCGCGATCTGCAGCTGCTCGACGACGCTTTTCTGCGCCGCGGGCTCGAGCTGGCCGTCGACGGCGTCGATATTCGCGTCATTCGCGAGACGCTGGAGCGCGAGCTCGATCGCGTCGACGAGCTCAACGAGCAGTCGGCCAAGGTGCTGGAGTCGGCGGGCGGTTATGCGCCGACGGTCGGCATTCTCGGCGCCGTGCTCGGCCTCATTCACGTCATGGAGCGGCTGTCCGAGCCGTCGCACCTCGGCGCCGGCATCGCCGTCGCGTTCGTCTCGACCGTGTACGGCGTCGGCTTCGCCAACCTCGTGCTCTTACCGCTCGCCGGTCGTTTGAAGGCGCGCGCGCGCCAAGAGTCGCTGCGGCTCGAATTGGCGCTCGAAGGCGTCATCGCCATCGCCGAAAAAGAGAGCCCGCGCGCGCTCGAGCGCCGCCTCGCCGTTTACGTCGACGAACGCCGCAACGGCGCCGATCGCGCGCACGCCAAACAGGCCGTCGAGCGACTGCGGAGCGCGGCGTGAGCCGGCGGCGTCGCGAGCCGGAGCCGGCCCATCATGACCGCTGGCTCGTCTCTTACGCCGATCTGATTACGCTGCTCTTCGCCTTCTTTACGGTGCTGTACGCGATCTCGACCGTCGATAAGACGAAGGCGCAGCATGCGGCCGAGTCGATGGCTGCCGCCTTGCGCACGGCGCCGACGCCGTCGCCGCCGCAAGCGCCGATCGTCGCGCCGCCGGCGGTGCTCGCGGCCGAGGCGCCGCCGCCGGTCGCCGTCGTCAATCCGCTGATTCCGCTCGCCAACGAGCTCGCCGAGCTGGCGAAGTCGCCGGCGCTCAACGGTCGCGTGCAGGTCTCGCTCACGCGGCGCGGCGTCGTCGTCAGCTTGGCCGAGGCCGGCTTCTTCGAGGTCGGCCGCGCCGAGGTGCGCACCGACGCGCTGCCGGCGCTCGACGAGCTGGCCGGCTCGTTGCGGCATCACGATGACGCTCAGAATCTGCAGCTGACGGTCGAAGGCCATACTGACGATCGGCCGATCCATGGTCGTTATCGTTCGAACTGGGAGCTGTCGACGGCGCGGGCGACGGCGGTCGTGGCGCGGCTCGTCGAGCGTCATCACTACGCGCCCGATCGTTTGGCAGCGTCGGGTTATGGCGAGTGGCGACCGATGGCACCCAACGACACCGTCGAGGGACGGGCGAAAAATCGACGCGTAGACGTGCTCGTGCGGCTCGCGGATGGAAGCGAGCCATGAAAGAAAAAGGGGATTGGCGATGAGTAGCGCTCCGAAAGAAGAAGCGGCGGAGAAGCCGGCCGGCGGCGGCGGTGGTCCGTTGCCGTTGGTGGCGGTGGTGTTGGGCCTGTTGAACCTGGGTGGCCTCGGCTTCGTGGCCATGACGACGATGAAAGTGGCCAAGCAGGCGGCGGCGCTGGCCGAAGGCGTCGACAAGAAAGACGGCGGCAAAGACGAAAAGAAGGAAGCGGCGGTCGAGTTGCCGTCGGTGGCGTTCGATCCGTTCGTCGTCAACTTGAACGAGCCGGGCTCGAATCGTTATTTGAAGGCGAGCTTGGAAGTGGAAGTCGCCGACGTGGCCGCGGCCGAGGATCTGAAGCGCTGCAAGCGCGCCGTGCGCGACGATCTGTTGCGCTATCTGTCGAGCCTCGCCGTCGCCGACACGCAAGGCGAGGACGCGAAGACGAAGATGGAGACGGCGATGATGGCGCGCATCGACAAGCAGCTCGGCGGCAAAGAGGGCGAAAAGAAAGTGCACCGCCTGTTCTTCAACGACTTCATGGTTCAGTAGCGTACGATTCGGCGGCGAATGGTCAACTTGGTTGACGATTCGCCGCCGTCGAGCGTGACGCTCCGGCCAGATGCTCCGCTCGGACTGCGCATGGCGCGTCGAATTCAGCCAGGTCGCGCTCCTCGCGGCCGGTGATTGATCATAAATCGTCAGTGTCGTTGCGAGTGCTCGAAATACCTACGTATCTCGTCGCGCCCTGATCGCTTTACGCGGGCTTAACAATCGTCCGCGAGCGGTGTCTGAGTATGCATGCGACAAGTGTTGCGCGTACCGCGCCTCGTCGACGAACGCGGGCGGAACTCGGTTGACGCTCGCCTCGTCTCGCTAGTGCACAGGCACGGGCGCGGGGGATTTTGATGCAGCGAATCGCTCTTTCATTATCAATCGGTATCTTCATGTGCAGTGCAATCACCGGCTGTACGAGTAAAAACAAGTCGGCGATTGTGGCGGTCGACGGCGGCGCGCCCGACTCGGGGATTCCGCCATTTCAGATCGATGCGCCCGCCGTTTACGTCGCCAAAGTAAAAAACATATTGGTCGGATTGCCGCCGACGGATGACGAAATCAAGCAGGTGACGGCCGACCCCGCGGCGCTCGGCGGGCTCGTCGATCAATGGATGACGCTGCCGCAATATCAGCAAAAGATGCTGGTGTTCTTCCAGCTCGCGTTTCAACAGACGCAAATTACGACGGCCGATTTCACCGATATGATTCCGCCGCTCGGGCTCGGCGTCGGTCCGCAGATTCCGTTGTTGCTGCAGAACCTGCGCGAAAGCTTTGCGCGTACGGTGTTGGCGTTCGTCGCCGATGGTCGTCCGATCACCGACGCCTTCTCGACGCGGCAGTTGATGATGACGCCGGCGTTGATGGAGCTCTATGCGTTCCTCGATACGCGTCATGTCGACGACAACGCTGTCGTCACCGATGATTTCGTGACGGCGAATCCAACGCTGAATATCACGCTCGAAGCGTCGGCTGGGCCGATCGCGATGGCCGATTCGGTCAATCCGCAGAGCCCCAATTATATGCATTGGTATAATCCCGCCGTCGGTACGTTGACGGGATATGCCGATCAAACCTGCAACGTCGATCCGATCGTCGCCAAAGTAGACTCGTATTTCGTGCATAACCTGCTTTATGGCGGGGTGTTCACGCATAAAGGGCCGGCCAAGACGTCGTGTCCGACGCAATACACGGCCAATGGGCAGTTGGCGGCGAGCGACTTTACGACGTGGACGATGGTGACGATGCGGGCGCCGAGCGCGGGCGAGGCGACGACCGTATTCTACGATATGCCGGCGCTGCGCGCGGCGACCGAGCTCGTGCTGAAGACGCCGCGGCTCGGCTTCTTCGCGACGCCGGCGTTCGCCGCCAATTGGCCGACGAACACCAGCAATCAAATGCGCGTCACGTTGAATCAGACGCTCATCGTCAGCACGGGCGCAGCCATCGATGGCACCGATCCGACGAGCCCGGCGACGACGCCGGGCTTGGACGCGGCGCACGCGGCGCCGGGAACGGCCTGTTTCGGCTGCCATCAGCTGCTCGATCCGACGCGCTCGATCCTGGCGAGCACCTGGTCTTGGTATTATTATCCGCAAACCGAGACGTCTTATATTCAACAGCCGGGGCTATTCGCGTTTCAAGGCGTCATTCAGCCGGTCACGACGATCGATGACTTCGCCAATATCCTCGTCATGCACCCGCTCGTTCCCGCGGCGTGGGCGCAGAAGCTTTGTTATTGGGTGAACTCGGCGCCGTGCGCCGTCGACGACCCGGAGTTCTTGCGCATCGTCACGGCGTTTCAGCAGTCGAATCTGTCGTGGAACGTGCTCGTGCATCAATTGCTGTCGTCGCCGATTACGACGAATACCGCGCAAACGAAGACGACGGCGACGAATGGCGAAATAATCGCGGTTTCGCGGCGCGATCATTTGTGCGCGGCGCTCAATAATCGTTTGGGATTGGTCGACGTGTGCGGCCTCGACGCGGTCAGCGGCAAAGGCACGAAGACGACGGTCGTCTCGCAGATCGTCAGTGGTTTGCCGTCGGATGGATATGGTCGCGGCTCGCCGATTCCGGTATTGCCCAATCAGCCGACGCTGTTTTATCGCGCGGGACTGGAGAATATCTGCGAGGCGGTGGCGGCGATGGTCATCGACGCGCCGGCGAGCGGCGCCGGCAAACAATATTCGAGCGCGCAGCCCGACGCCGCCATCGCCGACTTCGTGGCGACCGTGATGGCGCTCGAGCCGTCGGACGCGCGCTCGGCCGGCGCGACCTCGCTCTTGCAGGCGCATTATGCGGCCGCATTGAAGACCGGCGTCTCGGCCACGAGCGCGCTCGAGTCGACGTTCGTGACGGCGTGCTTGGCGCCGACGTCGATCGGGATTGGAATGTGAGGAGAATGCCGATGAACATGACTCGCCGGCAGGCGCTGATGTCTGCGTTGTTTGGCGGCGGATACCTCGGTCTACGCGCGCTGGCGACCGGTCTGCCCATTTCGTTTCTGATGAATCCGCGCCGCGCATTGGCCGCCATGCCGGCGCCGCTGTGTGCCGATAAGACCAAGGCGCAGTACATCATCATGGCGACTTCGGGACAGGGCGATCCCATCAACGCCAATGTGCCCGGCTGCTATCTCGATCCGATGATTACCCACAGCGCGGATCCGGCGATGGCGGCGACGCCGCTGTCGCTCAGTGGTCAGTCGTATACGGCGGCGCAGCCGTGGTCGATGTTGCCGCAGACCGTGCTCGATCGAACGACGTTCTTTCATTTGATGACCGATACGCCGGTGCATCCGAAAGAGCCCGACGTATTGAAGCTCATGGGGACGATTAGTAATTCGGAGATGCTGCCGTCGGCGCTGGCGAAGCAGCTCGCGCCCTGCTTCTCGACGGTGCAATCGCAGCCCATCACCGTCGGCGCGACGACGCCGAGCGAAGGCTTGGTTTACGACGGGCAAGCGCTGCCGATCATTCCGCCGCTGTCGTTGAAGGCGACGCTGACGAATCCGACCGGGCCATTGACGCAGTTGCAGCCCTTACGCGATCAAACGCTCAGTCAATTGAGCGATCTATATAAGAATGGCGCCAGCGCGGCGCAAAAGGCCTATCTCGATGCGCTGATCACGTCGCAGACGCAAGTGCGAAACATTCGTCAGGATCTGTTGAGCGCGTTGTCCTCGATCAAGGACAATAGCGTCACGTCGCAGATTACCGCGGCGGTGACGCTGATTCAAATGAACGTGACGCCGGTCGTCGCCATTCATATTCCGTTCGGCGGCGATAATCATCACGACACGGCGCTGCAGACGGAAGCGACGCAAACGGTGAGCGGCGTCGGCTATATTGGCGCGCTGATGACGGCGTTGGCGAGCGCGGGACTGCAGGATCAAGTGACGTTCGTGTCGCTCAACGTGTTCGGTCGCACGCTCGGGCCGGCGAATACGGATGGACGGCAGCATAATCCGAATCATCAGGTCTCGATCGCGATTGGTAAGCCGTTTCGTGGCGGTGTCATCGGCGGGTTGGCGCCGCTCGCCGGCGACTACGGCGCGTTGCCGATCGATTCGAAGAGCGGTTTGGGTAGCGCCAGCGGCGATATTCAGGCCGTCGATAGCTTGGCGTCGTTCGGTAAGACGGTCATGGCGGCCGTCGGCGTAGACGCCGCGACGATTGGGTCGACGATTACGTCGGGTCAAGTCATCAATCCGGCGCTCGCTTAATTGGAGATGGTCAACTAACCAATGAACAATCGTCTGTGTGTCTCCCTGTGTTTGGTCGGCTTGATGGGTTGCGGCGGCGGTGGCGGATCATCGATGACGAATGACGATGGCGGGGCGAATGGTAACTGCGCGCCGTATGTCGTGCCGGCGGGGACCGATCTGACGACGCCGACGATCTCGTTCTCCAATGACATCATGAAGCTGTTCAATGACAGCTGCGATTTGTCGTCATGTCACGGCAAGACGACGAACCCGCAAGGCGGGCTGTTTCTCGGGCTCGAGAGCGCCATGCGGGGCGATGCGGCGCAGGTCTACGCGGGGATTGTTGGGCACAACTCGATGGAGCTGACGTCGATGCCGTTCATTACGGCGTCGGATCCGAGCATGAGCTTCTTGATGCATAAGCTCGATGGCGATCAGTGTCAGTTCAATAGTAAATGCGTCGGCGGAAGCTGCGGCGATTTGATGCCGTCGGGCGATGACATGCCGCTGCCGGTGGCGACGCGGGATACGCTGCGGCGGTGGATTGCGCAGGGCGCGATCGATAATTGATCGATAACTGACCGATAACTGATTGTCCGGAAATGAAAAAGGCGCGCCGCATTCGCAGACGCGCCTCGTATCCCTAGTCTCGCCTACACTTACCGCCGATACCGCCGCATCGCCGTCATCCGCTGCGTCATCTCCCGCCGCGCCACCGTCAACGCCGCCTGCCAGCGCGCGTCCCGATCATCCAGCGTCGCCCGCAGCGCCAGCGCCTCGTCGCCCACGCCTTCGATGGCCAGCGCCCCCGCCAGCTGCTGCAGCAGCGACACCCGGCCGCGCGTGATCGACTCCGCCTCGGTGACCACTTCCGACGGATCGCGCCCGCTCGTCGGCGGCGGCGTCGCGCTCACGATCTCGCGCAGCAGCTCGACGACCGTGCTCAAAACGCACCCTGATAGGCCGCGGCCAAGGAATCGACGATGACGCGCGCCTCTTGCAGCTTCGCGTGCGAGCGTCCGACCGCCGCCTGCTGCAGCCGCGTCGACGCCAGCGCCATCAAGTCGCGCAGCGACGCGCAGCTCTGTGGCGACGCCACCAGCGCCAACATCGCCGCGCGCGCGTCGAGCAGCCGGCGAGCGCGATCGATGCCGGCCTCGGCACCATCGCCTTCCGCCAGGCGCCGCTGCGCCCGATCGATCCAGGTCAGAATCTCGGTCATGATGCTTCTTATTCGGCCTTCAACGCTGCTTCTTGAAAGCTATCGCGCAATTTCACGATAATTTTCACGGCCTCGTCCAACCCTTTGGCGTTGTTGTAAATGTTGGCGTGCGAGAGCCGCTTGTTGATGAAGATGTAGAGCGACCCGAGCTCGGCGCACAGCTTGGGCGCCAGCTTGCGGTCGAGCGCCAGATGCATGGCGCCCACGATCTCCATCCCGTGGCTGATGGCCTCGCCGCGCTTGCGCGCGTCCTTCTCGGCGATGCCTTCGCGCGCCGTCTCGATGTCGAGCAGGAGCCGGCGATACATCTCGTCGATCAACCGCGCCGGCGACGCCGACTGGAGGTACGTCTTCTGATAAGAGCGAGCGGCCCTGGCGTACATGGTTTCCTCTTAGCCTCTTAGCTGGAGCTTGAGCTACTCGAGCTGCTGGAGGAGCTCGAGCTGGCCGTGTTGAACATCATGTTGAGATACTGCTGCTGCGACGTGAGCTCGCTCATCACCTGGTCGAGCTGCGTAAACTCCGCGCGCAGCTGCGTCTCGACGGTGTCGGCTTTGGCGTCGACCGCCGCGATCTGCGTCGTGTAGCTGTCGTATTGCGACTGCTTCGACGCCTGCTCGGTGATGAGCGCGCCCGTGCCGTACTGCGTGTACTGCGAGACCATCGAGTTGATCTGGCTGGCCAACCCGTTGTTGTTGGTGCCGACGAGCAGCTGCTGCGCCGCCGCCGGATTGCTGGTCAGCGTCTGCGACAGCTTGGTCGTATCGAGCGTGATCGTGCCGTCGGTGTTGAGCGACAAGCCGAGGTCGCCGGCCGAGAGGCTGCCGCCCGTCGCCGTCGTGATCGAGGTCGAGAACAGCCCGCCCATCTGCTGCTCGAGCCCTTGAATCGTCGAGTCGCCGAAGAGCGTATCCTCGCCCATCGTCGTGCCGTTGTAGCTGAGCTGGCTCGTGACCTGGCTGGCCACCGAGTTGTAGGCGCTCACCAGCGCTTGCAGCTTGCTCGTCAGCGCCGTCGAGTCGGTGCCGACGCTGAGGCTGGTCGCCGCGCCGCCGGTCGGCGTCGTCGCTTGCAAGTTGAAGGTGACGCCGGGAATGGCGTCGCTGATCGTGTTGCTCGAGCGCGTCATGGTGACGCCGTTGACGGTGAAGCTGGCGTCGGTGGCCGGCTGCGGCGTCGTCATGCCGAACGTGTTGCTGGAGTCGCCGAACGTGATGGCGTTGGCGGTGCCGCTGGCGGCGCCGGTGACGAGCAGGCGATAGCTCGACCCGTCGTAGATGACCGACGCGTTGATCTCGCCGTTGGCCTGCTGATTGATCGACGCCGCGATGCTCGCCAACGTGTCGTTCGTGCCGTAATCGACGCTGTAAGGCGGCGTCTTGCCGCCCACCGACAGCGTCAGCGTGCCCGAGCCGGCGACGCCGGGATTGTCGTTGGCGAAGCCGGTCGACACGCTGTTCTGCACCGACGCCAGCGAGTTGACGCTGATGTTGTAGCTGCCCGCCGTCGCCGTCGCCGCCGCGCTGGCCGTGAAGATCGCGTTGTTGCCGCTCGTGGCCGAGATCGACTGCACGTCATCGGTGGTCGAGAGCGCCGTCGCCGCCGTGCCCAGCGACTGCAACCCGGACGCGATCGAGGCCAGCGTCGAAATCTGGCTCTTCAGATCGGTCTGGTGCGTCTGCATCGCCGCTTCCGGCGCCTTCTCGGCGGTGACCATGTTCGTGATCAACGTCTCGGCGTCGAAGTTCGCGCCGATACCGGCGAAGGTGGCGATGGGAGTCGTGCTCACGGCGCGTCTTCTTTCGTCTCCGATTTCGCTTCCGGTCTCGCGTCCAAGCCCGGCTCGCTACTTTCGATTGGTGTCCCGAAACCCGTAACCTCACGACAAAACCGACGGCGCCGAGTGACAGCGCCGTCGGTTTTGTCAGGCTATCGATTAGCCCTGGAGAAGCTTGAGCGCGGCCGAGGGCAGCTGGTTCGCTTGCGCGAGCACGGCCGTACCGGCCTGCACCAGGATGCTGTTACGCGACATGTCGGCCGACTCCGACGCGACGTCGACGTCCTTGATGTTCGACTCGGCGGACTGCAGGTTCTCCGCGAAGTCCGACGCGTTGTCCGCGGCAGCCGTCAAGCGGTTCTGGCCGGCGCCGACCGTCGCCTGCGCGGTCGAGAGCGTCTGAATCGCCGTGTCGATCGCGGTCAAGGCCGACTGCGCGCCCGACTGCGTGGTCAGGCTCAGCGACGCGACGCCCAAGGTCGTCGTGTCCGTCGCCGCGATGGTGGTCGAGATCTGGTCGGTCGTCGCCGCCGTCGTGCCGACCTGGAAGGTCACCGAGCTCGCCGCCGACAGCATCGAGATGCCGTTGTAGCTCGTCGACGACGCGATACGCTGGATTTCCGAGATGTCCTGCTGGAACTCCGTGTCCGTGTCCGAGAGCTGCGCGGTGCCCAAGGTACCGTTCGAGGCTTCCGTCGCCAGCTCCTTCATACGCGTCAGGAGCTGCGCCTGCTGGTTCATCGCGCCCGAGGCGACCTGCATCATCGAGACGCCGTCCGTCGCGTTGCGGTTCGCCTGGTTGTACGAGGCGATGTTCGACTCCATCTGCTCCGAGATGGCTTCGCCGGCGGCGTCGTCGGCGGCGCTGTTGATGCGCATACCGGACGAGAGGTGCGACATGTTGTCGGCCAACGAACGCTGGTTGATACCGAGGCTGCGCTGCGCATCGAGAGACGAGATGTTGTTAGAGATGTCGATAGACATTGTGATGTTCTCCTGTTGCTTTGGTCTTGTTTGTTTTTGGCTTCGTCGCCGTCTTCAATGATTTGGTTCGACCGTCTTAAAAATTACTGAAGGGGCATTACGAAATATTTTTGTCGGCCATCTGCGAGATCAGCTGCGCCACGTCGGTGGCCGCGGTGTAACCGGTCTGCGCCTGCGCCAACGCCGAGGCCGCGGTCACGGTGTCGGCGCCGACGGCGTTGGTCTGCATCGTCGTCAGCTGCGTCTCGAAGGCGGAGCGCGCGTCGTTGGCCGCGTTCAGCGCCGACTCCTGCGCGCCGACATCCGACTGCGCCGACGACACTTGCTGCTGCGCCGTCGTCAAATCGGTGATCGACTGGCTGATGCCGGCCAAGTTGTTGCTCGCCAGCGCCGCCGACAGGCTCGTCAACGTCCCGAGCACGTTGACGCCGTTCGACGCCGTCAACACCGCGCCCGAGACGCCGATCGCCTGCGAATGGCCTTCGGAGACCTCGATCGTCTGCTGCACGCTGTCGCCCGAGTAGACGTCGCTCGACGAGAACGGCGTCCCCGTCTGGCTGCCGCCGAAGATCGGTTTGCCGTCGGAGCCGAGCGTGTTCGCCGACGCCAACACCGCGTCGTGCAGCGTCTGCACCTGCTGCGCCGCGGCCGCGCGCTGCGTGGCGTTGAGCGTGCCGTTGGCCATCTGGTTCGCCAGCGACAGCGCCGTCGTCAGCGTCGTGTTGATGTCGTTGAGCGCCGAGTCGGCCGTTTGCAGCTTGTCGAGCCCGAGCGTGATCGCCGTGCCGCGCTGCGTGCTCTCTTCTTGGCGAATGCCGGCGCGCTGCGCCTCTTCCCAGGCGACGAGATCGTCCGACGGCTGCGTCACGCGCAGGCCGCTCGTCACTTCGGCGGACGCGGTCGCGACCTTCGACTGCGCATTGCTCGTCGCGGTCTCGGCCTGCTGCATCATATAGGTCTGCGTGACGCGCATCAGAGCCTCACAAGTTGGTCATCAGCGTCTCGAGCAGGTCATTGACCGTCGAGACGTATTGGCTGGCGGCTTCGGCGGCGTGCTGAAATTGCGCCAAGGTCGCCGTCTCTTCGTTGATGTCGACGCCCGACTCGGAGTCGCGCGCCGAGGCCAACACCTGCGTACGCGTCGACTCCAGCGTCACGTCGTTGGACGCGCTCGCCGCCGCCGCGCCGACGGTGGCCGTGACGTTGAGCGCCTGGTCGGTGAACGTCGCCGTGCCGCCGTTGGCGAGCGGCTGATCGCGCAAGGCCAAGAGCGCGCTGGCGCCGCCCGAGTCATTGGCGCCGGCGCCGACCGTGCGCGTCGCCAGCTTGTCGGGATTGGCGACGATGGTCGGGTTGACCGTGATCGCGGCCGCGCTGCCGGCGACCGTCGTCGGAATGTTGAACAGGTTGTTGCCCGTCGAGCCGTCGAGGCCGACATTGGCCGAGTGCACGGCGTTGAGCTGCGTCGCGAAGTCGTTGGCCAGCTGATCGAGCTGCGTCGCCGCCGTCGCCGCCGTGCCGTCGCGAAACTGCACGAGGCCGGCGATCGAGCCGCCGTCCAAGCTGTTGGTGACGTCGGCTTTGTGCGGCCCGTCGACGATCTGCACGGCCACGTGGTTGCCGTTCGTCGGATCGGGCACCGCCTGCACCGACGAGGCGTGGGTGCCGTCGACGACGACGGTGCCGTTGCCGAGCACGAAGTTCATCTGCCCGTTGGTGCCGATGATGCCCTGACCGCCGATGATGCCGGCCAGCTGCTTCGCGGCCAGATCGCGCTGATCGGCGAGCGTCGGATCATTACTGGTGGCGATCGACTGATTGAGCGACGCGATCTGCGCCGCCAGCTGCGTCGCCTGCGTCGACATCGTGCCAATCTGCGTGTCGGCGTCGGTCTGCGACTGCGAGATCGCCGTCGCCGCCGAGTTGAACTGCGTCGCCACCGACTGCGCGTCGCTGATGACCTGCGCGCGCATGGCCGTATCGCCCGGCGCCGCCTGCAGCGCGTTGACGTCGCCGAAGAACGTGCCCATCGAGCCGGCCACGTCGTCGTTGGTGAGGCTGGTCTGCAAGCTGTCGAGCGACGCCGACAGCGACGAGGCCTGCCCGCTCGCGCCCGACTGCGCGCGCTCGCGCGTCGACAAGAGGTCGTCGGACGCGCGCGTGGCCGCGCCGGCGATGACGCCGCCGACCAGCGGCGCCGCCGGCTCCGACGAGAGCAGCACGCTCTCCTTCTGATAGCCGACGGTGTTGACGTTGGCCGTGTTGTTGCCGCTGACCGCGACACCGGCCTGCTGCGCCAAGAGCGCCGACGCGCCGAGGTTCAGGCTCGAGAGCAGACCGCCCATCGTTTACAGCCTCCCGCCCATGAGCGACGACTGCGGCGAATACATGCGCGCGCGCCGATCGTAGGTGCCCGGGCTCGGGCGCTGATAACCGAGGCGCGCCGACAAGATCCGCGTCGCATCCGCCAAGAGCGCCGCGTTGGCGCGCGACTGATGCAGCACCTTCGTCATGAGCGCCTTCACCGTCGCCGCCCGCTTCTTGTCGCCGCCCGAGTCGAGCTGACCCAATTGCGCCAGCTCGCTCGCGTATCTTTCCTTATCGACGCGCGCCTGACCCATCGCCACCGAATCGAGCTTGGCGACCGCTTGCCGTTCGGCGTCGAGCGCCGCCAGCATCGCGTTCAAGATGTTTTCAGCGCGCGTCAGCTGATTCACGACATACCCGCGCGATCGAGCTCTTCGTCAGCCATGCGACTGGAGAGCTGCTTGGTGTCGACTTTGTAGCTGCCGTTGCCGACCGACTGCTTCAGCGACGCGAGCTTGGCCGCGCGCGCCGTCTGGCTCGACGCCTGCGTGCTCGAGAGCTGCTGCGCGCGCAATGACACGCTGACCGTCTCGGCGTTGCTGCTGTCGACCGCCGCTGCGCGTGTCGTCGGCACCGTGGATTCGACCGCGGTGACCGCGCTCGGTCCTTGAATGCGCATGATTCTGACCCTCCGTAGGGTTAGTTCGACCGGGTTTTATGAATCTTGAGGGGCAGCTGAATCTATTTCTCGAGAATGGAGGCGGGATCGATGGCGTGTCCGTCTTGGCGCACTTCGAAGTGCAAGTGCGGTCCTGTCGTACGACCGGTGGCGCCGACCTCGCCGACCTCTTGGCCGGCGTCGACTTTGTCGCCCGGCTTGACGTCGATGCGCGACAAGTGGCCATAGCGCGTCTGCAAGCCGTTGCCGTGGTCGACGACGACGAGGTTGCCGTAATTTCCGGCCGTGCCGGCGCGCGTCACGACGCCGCCTTTGGCCGCCAGCGCCGGCGTGCCGGTGGCGGCGCGCAAGTCGACACCGGCGTGGACGCGCTTGTCGCCCTCGAGCGGATCGACGCGCCCGCCGAACTTCGACGTCACGACCGTGGCCTGGCTCAGCGGTGACGCGAGCGTCGGCGCCGACGTCGGCGAAGCCGCCACGTCAGCACCATCTATGGAAGTGGAAGCTTGCGCGCCCGGCCACGCGCGCAGCTGCTGGATCGCGTGCGCCGCGTCGGTCGTCGTCGCGCTCGCCGTCGGCGCCGAAGACTTACTGTCACTGCGATTGGCGCGCGCCATCTCTTTGGTCAGCATCGCCGTCAAGCCGATGCCGCCGGCTTTGGCCATGTTGTCGGCGAGCGCGCCGTTGAGCATTTCGTGAAAGGTGGAGCCGGCGAAGCCGCCGTCGAGCATGCCGCCGTCCGTCGAATTCTGGACCTCGGACATGAGCTGCTTCAAAAAGTGCGACTCCAGGCCACGCGCCGCCGTCGTCGTCTCGTCATCATCGGGACGGGCGTACGGCGTCGTATGGGAAGGCACTTTCGTCATATTTTACAGAACCTGAATCTCCGCCCGCAGTGCACCCGCGGCCTTCAATGCTTGGAATATCGACACCAAGTCGCGCGGCTTTACCCCCAAAGAGTTCAAAGCGGCGGCAACATCACCGACGGTCGTGGCCGCTCGCAGCGGCGCCAAGCGACCTTCGCCTTCATCGACCTTCACGTCCGACTGCGCCACGACCTCGGTCTTGCCACCCTTCGAGAACGCGCCCGGCTGCGATACCACGGGCTGCTCCTCGATCTTGACGGTGATGCCGCCGCAGGCGACGGCCGACGCCGAGAGCGTGACGTTGGCGCCGACCGCGATGGTGCCGGTGCGCTCGTCGATGATGACGCGGCCGGGCGAATCCGGCGTCGCTTCGATCGATTCCAAGAGCGCGATGAGCTCGACGGCGCGGCCTTTCCAGCGCGGCCCGCCGGTGACGATGACGGCGCCCGGGTCGCGCACGCGCGCCAAAGGCTCGCCGAGCGTGCCGTTGATGGCGCTGGCGATGCGCCACGCCGTCGTAAAGTCGGGCTCGCGCAAGAGCAGCGCGATCTGCCCGTCGGGCAAGCCGTTGGGCGCGTCGTGCTCGAGCGTGGCGCCGTTGGGGACGTGGCCGGCGGTGACGTGATTCTTGCGCGTCGACGAGCCGGACGCGCCGCCCGCCGACCAAGCGCCGAGCGTCAACGAGCCTTGCGCCAGCGCCCACACGTTGTTGTCGGGTCCTTTGAGCGGCGTGACGATGAGCGTGCCGCCGACGAGGCTCTTGGCGTTGCCCATCGACGAGACGGTGACGTCGAGCGTCGTGCCGGCGCGCGCAAACGGCGGCAGCTCGGCCGTGACCATCACCATCGCCACGTTCTTCTGCATGAGGTCGGTCAAGTCGACGGTCGTGCCCAAGTGGCGCATGAGCGACTGCAAGGGATGCTTGGTCGCCGTCATGCTGGTGTCGTCGCCGGTGCCGGCCAAGCCGACCACGAGGCCGAGCCCGACCAGGTGATTGCCGCGAAACCCGTCGACCTCGACGAGCTCCTTCAAGCGCGCCGCGTTCGCCGGCGACGACGACGCCAAGAGCGACACGAGAATCGACAGCAGCGAAGCGATAGCTCGAGAGCGACGCATATTCATCCTTTAGAGCGGATTCACTTTGTTGATGATGCGATGCAGCCAGCCCGGCGACGTGTGGTCCGTAATGTCACCGCGGCCCGTGTACTCGATCTCGGCATCGGCGACGCGCGACGAGCTGATGGTGCCGTCGTTGTGAATGTCGATCATGCGCAAGATGCCGCTGATGTAGAGGTGATGCTCCTCGGCGCCGACCATGACGACCTTGGTGCCTTCGACGTAGAGATCGGTGTTGGGCAGCACTTTGCGCACGCGCACCGGCAACATGCCGCTCAACGTGCCCTTCTTTTGAATCGTGCCCGAGCCGTCGAGGGCCGAGGCGCTCGACGTGCCGAGCAGCTGCGCCAGCTGCACCGCCGGGATCGCCTTCTGCAGCGCCGTGATGAGGCCGCCGGTCAAGCCGAGGCTCATCGAGCCCGCTTTGCTCAGCTTCGACGAGCCGTCTTGCTCGGCCGAGCTGTTCTCGTCGAGCTGAATGAACACGACGTCGCCGACGGCGCGGGCGCGATCGTCTTCGTACAGGCCGCGCGCGCCTTGCGCGTACAAGCTGTTGGCCCCTTGCGGCGCCGAGTTGGCGTAATCCCCGCGATCGAACTCGCGCTTCTTGCTCTCGTACGGCGCGATATGGGAGACGCAGCCGCCCGTGAACGCCAGCATGCCGAACATCAAGAAGTCGCGTGGCTTCATCATCATTTGTCTTCCACCAAGAGCGTGTCGGCGTCGAGCAAGCGGCCGTAGACGATGCGATGGCCGTCGTCGACGCGCGCCGCCGACTTCTCGCCCGGCCGCGCCGAGCGCTCGACGGTGCCGCGCGTCGAAATCGTGAGCGGGCCGTGTTTGACGAGCACCGTGAGCTCGGCGCCGCGCGCCACCGGTGCCGGCATGACGATGTCGGCCGAGCCGATGACGGCGCCCGCCGGCACGTCGCGCAGAAGCGGCGCGCCCGCCAACACCGTCGGCTCGACGGCCACGCCTTCGCCGTCGGCGACGGGACGCGGCTCGAGGCCCAAGTCTTCGGCTTGCAGCGACTCGCCCTTCGTGAGCGGCCGCTTGGTCACCAGCACCGCGCGCAAGCCGCGCAATTGCACGGTCGCCCAGCCGATGCGATGGCTGCCGTCGGCGCTGTCGAGCTTGAGCTGCACCGTCAAGCTGCCGGGATGCGGCGGCGTACGCCAATCGACGGCCAGCGCGTCGCTGTCGGAGAATTTCCAGCTCATCGGCGCATGCAGCGCCACCAGCACCAGCTCGGCCGGCAAGGCGCCGCGCACGCGGGTCGCCACGGCCGCATCGAGCGGCGTCGCGGCCGTCGGGTCGACGACGGCCGGCGCCGGTCCGAACGGCGTCGTGCTCGGCGTCGACTGCGCTTGCGCGCCGGCCGCGACGAACAAGACGAGCATGGCGACGACCGTTTTCATCGCAGCTGCGCCGTTTCCTGCATCATTTCGTCGGCCGCCTTGATGACGCGCGAGTTGACGTCGTAGGCGCGCTGGCCGGCGATGAGATCGACCATCTCGGTCACGACCGAGACGTTCGAGCCTTCGAGCGAGCCCTGCTGCAAGGTGCCGATGCCGTTCTGACCCGGCGTTCCCGTCGTCGCCGTGCCCGACGAGCCGGTCTCGGAGTACATGTTGGCGCCGAGCGACGCCAAGCCCGACGGGTTCGGGAAGTTGACGAGCTGCAGCTGCCCGACCTGCACCGGCTGCGCCGAGGTCGCCACCGCCGCCGTCACGGTGCCGTCGACGCCGATGGTGACGCTGGTGGCATCGGGCGGAATCGTGATCGAGCTCGCCAGCGCGTAGCCGTCGGAGGTCACCAGCTTGCCCGTCTGATCCATCTTGAGCGAGCCGTTGCGCGTGTAGGCCAGCTGTCCCGACGGCAAGGTCACGCCGAAGAAGCCGTTGCCCTGAATGGCGACGTCGAGCTGATTGCCCGTCTGCTGCAAGTCGCCTTCGGAGTGCTCGCGCTGCGTATCGACGACGCGCACACCCATGCCGATCTGCAAGCCGGTCGGCGTCTGCGTGTTCGCGCCCGTCGACGTGCCCGGCTGCATGACCGTCTGGTACATCAAGTCTTCGAACTCGGCGCGCGACTTCTTGAAGCCCGGCGTCGAGACGTTGGCGATGTTGTTGGCGGTGACGTCGAGCTTGGTCTGCTGCGCGTCCATGCCCGTAGCCGCGGTCGAGAGTGATCTAAGCATGTTGTCCCCTTAGCCTTCGCTCGAGATTTTGGCGGCGGCGCTGTCCATGTCCTTGTAGCTCTCGATCATCTTGTGCAGCGCCTCGTAGTTGCGCGAGATGCGCACCAAGTCGACGACGCCGTGGACGACGTTGAAGTTCGCGCTCTCGACGGCGCCGGGCGCGATGGTCGGCGCCTCGCCCGTCGTCACCGGCTTGCCGGTGGCCGCGAACAGCGACGCGCCCTGTCGCGTCATGTTCTTGGGATCGAATTTGACCATGGCGATCTTGCCGATCGTCTGATCGCCGGCCGAGACCGTGCCGTCGGGCGCGAGCGCGACGTTGGCCGAGTCGGGCGGCACGACCAGCGGCTTGCCGTTCGTGCCGAGCACGACGTGGCCGTCGCTCGTCGCCAGCTGCCCTTTGCCGTCGAGGCGAAAGGAGCCGTCACGCGTGTAGCGCTGCTGCCCGCCGGGGCCGGCGACGGTGAAGTAGCCGTCGCCCTGAATCGCCGCGTCGAGCGGATTGCCGGTCGGCGTCGACGTGCCCGGCGTGTTGTCGGTGATGCCCGAAGAGGCCGTGACGAACTTCGAATCTTTCGCTTGGGCGAGCGCCTGCGTAAAGCGCATGCGCTCGGCGTGATAGCCGGTGGTGTTGGCGTTGGCGATGTTGTTGGCGGCGACGTCGAGCGCGGTCGATTGGGCCACCGCTCCCGACAAAGCCACGTAGATGCCGTTACTCATCGTCCTTCTCCTCGAGCTCCACCTTGAGTCGCGCCAGCGCACGTGCGTGCAGCTGACACACCCGCGACTCCGACACCGAGAGCACCTCGGCGATTTCGAGGTAGCTCAGCTCCTCGACGTAGTAGAGCGAGAGCACCAGCGCGTCTCGTTCCGGCAGAGTCTCCATCGCACTCTGCAGGCGCTGGGCCAGCTGCTTCTTCTCGGTCGCAGCCGAGGGCCAGGCGTTGTCGTTGGCGGGCTCGAGCTTGCCGTCGCCGAGCTGATCGAAGTCGACGAAGCTGACCTGCGTAAGTCCTTCGAGCTCCTCGCGATATTGCTCGACGCCGACACCCATCGCGTCGGCGATCTCGGCGTCTTCCGGCGGACGACCGAGCTTCTGCTCCAATTGCGCAATGGTTTTGCCGAGCTTGCGGGCGTCGGCGCGCTTGCGGCGCGGCATCGGATCGCCGCGGCGCAACTCGTCGAGCACGGCGCCGCGGATGCGCCGTTCGGCGAACGCGACGAACGGCAAGCCCTGGGAAGCGTCAAATCTGTCGGCGGCCTCCGTCAATCCAATCATCGCCGCGCCAACGAGGTCGTCTTCACGAATCCAGTCGGGCACACGTCGACCGACACGACCGGCGATACGGCGCGCCATGTCGATGTGGTCGGCGATGAGCTGATCCCGCTCGGGATTGCGCAGCGCGACGTTCGCGTTGGCGTAGCCCTTCATCACTTGGCGACTCCGACTTGACGCAGCTGCAGCGTGTTCGTCATCGCCGGCATGTTCCCGGCGAGCGCGTCGAGCTGGCGCGCGGCGCGACGAATGGCGCGGCTCGCCGGCGACTCGGGCGCGTGCAAGACGAGCGGCACGCCGGCGGCGGCGGCTTGCGCGATGTTCGCGTCCCACGGCACCGCCGCCAAGGCCACGATCTCGATGCCCAAGAAGCGGTCGACGAGCGCGCGCAGCCGCGACACGACCTCCTCCGCCTGCGATGGCGAGCGCACCGAGTTGGGCAGGATGAAGGCGCGCTGCAGGTTGTGCCGCGTCGCCAGGATCTTCATACAGGCGTAAGCGTCGGCGAGCGACAGCGGCTCGGGCGTGGTCACGACGACGACGTCGACGGCGGCGCCGGCCAGCGCCATGGCCGTCTCGCCGATACCCGCCGGGGTATCGATGACGAGCGTGTCGTAGCTCGGCAAAAGGCCGCCGATGGCGTCGAACAGCTTGGCGCGATCGTTGGCGTCGAGGTTGGCCAGGCGATGGCTGCCGTTGAGCGCGGGCAAGAGATCGAGGCCGTGCGCCGAAATCACCGACTCGGCGACGGGCGAGCCGTTGAGCACGTCGAGCAGGCTCTTCTCGGGCGCGAGGCCGAGCAGCAGGTTGAGGTCGGCCATGCCCAAGTCGCCGTCGACGGCCAGCGTCTTGGCGCCGCGGCGCGCGTAGCTGACGGCGAGGTTGAGCGCGATCGTGCTCTTGCCGACGCCGCCTTTGCCGCCGGTGACGGCGAGGGCGCGCGCGCGCGGCTTGTCGAGCGCGATGATGCCGTCCTTATCGGACAGCTGACGCAGCGTGCGCGCCTGGTCGATGGGCGTAGTCACTAGGCGGCCTCCGCATTGATGATCAGACCGTGGGTGGCGAGCTCGAGCAGGCGCAGCGGCGTGGCGTCTTCCAAGTCTTCGGGCACGCGCTGGCCGGTGGTCACGAACGACAGCGGCAAGCCGAGCCGCGCCGGCGCGCGCACCAGCTCTTCGAGCTGCTCCGCTTCGTCGACCTTGGTGAACAGCACGCGCTTGACGCCCAAGCCGGCCAGCCGCGTGGCCGCGCCGTCGATGGCCGCGCGCGACGAGCCCGCCGGCAAGGTCAGGTGGATCTCGATGTCGAGGCCGGCGAAGGCGTGCGTCAAGGCGGCGATGGCGTCGGTGTCGCGCGGGCTGCGGCCGGCCGTGTCGATGAAGATCTTGTCGTAGGCGCCGTTCATTTGCGCCAGCGTCTGGCCGAGGCGCTCGACCGCGCACACCGTCAACGGCACGCCGATCAAGTCGGCGAAGGCGCGCATCTGGTCTTCGCCGCCGATGCGGTAGTCGTCGAGCGTGATGATGGCGACCGAGCGCTTCTCGACGAGCGCGGCGCGCGCCGCCAGCTTGGCGATGGTCGTCGTCTTGCCGACGCCCGTCGGACCGACGAGCGCGATGACGCGCGCGTTCGACGGCGCCGTGATCTTGTGGTTGTGCACGATCGACTCGAGCGACTCTTCGTGCGCCACGTGGTCGTTGGCCGCGTGCGGCGCCGAGCGCAACAGCGCCAGGCCGTTGCGCAGCTCGCGCAGCTGCTGCTTGATCTCGTCGTTGTCGTTGCGCGGCTCGATGGCGCGCAGCTGGCTGCGCAGGCTGCGCAGCTCGGAGCGCAAGGGCGCCATGATGCGCTCGAGGTCGCTGTCCGTCAGCGAGCGCGACGGCGCCGGATGATGCGGATGCGCGGGCAGCTCGCGCGTCGCCTGCGACGTGTTCGTGCCCATCGCCGCCGCGAACGCCGACATCGCCGCCGAGTGGCTCACGAGCGGCGGCGTCGCCGCGGTTGGCGCGCCATCGTCAATATCGACGGCGGCAGTCACCTCGACGCCGTTGCCCACGAGGCCGCGCTTGATGGGCCGAGCGGCCACGATCAGCGCGTCGGCGCCGAGATCACGCTTGATCTGGGCGAGGGCGTCCTTCATATCGGCGGCGACGAACTTACGAATGCGCATCCGGGTCTCCTTAGCGTGGCGCGGCTAACAATCCGTCGCCTAGCTTTGCAACCGGCTTGCCAGCATCACCGGCGCCGACCACACCGCGCGTCACGAAGGGAACCGAAGGATCGAGCTCGCGGTAGGACATGACCGACATGCCCGGCGCGTAGCGCTGAACGACCGCGGAGACCTGACGGCGAACATCGGGGGCCACGACCAACAGGGGCGGCTCGTCGCGCTCGCTCGACTGGCGCGCCGCCGTCTCGATGGCGGTGGCGAGGCGCGACAGCGCGTTGGCGTCGGCGCCGCGACCGCCGCGGAAGAGCTCCTCGGCGCGCGGGTCGAGCACGAGCGCGCGCAGCTCGCCGGCCGCGGTCAACTGCGCGCCAGTAATTTGACGCGCCAGCCGCTGGCGCACGAGCTCCACCAGCTGTTCCGGCTCTTTGACCTTGGCCGCGTGATCCGCCAGCGTCTCCAAGATCGAGCGCAGATCGCGGATCGAAATGCCCTCTTGCAGGAGCAGCTTCAAGACTTTGATGACTTCGCCGAGCGGCAACAGGTGCGGCACCAGCTCTTCGACGACCTTGCCGTTCGTCTTGCCGGCGAGCTCGAGCAGCTCCTGCGCCTCTTTGCGGCCCATCAGCTCATGCGCGTGGCGGCGCACGACCTCGGTCAAATGCGTCGCGATGACCGCGCTCGGATCGACGACCGTGCAGCCGACCGCTTCCGCTTTGTTGCGATCGGTCGACGCGATCCAGCGCGCCGGCAGGCCGAATGTAGGCTCACGGACCTGCTCGCCCTGCAGTCCGTTGAGCGCGTTGCCGCCGGGCGAGATCGCCAAAAGTCGCGACGCGCGCACTTCGCCTTCGCCAACTTTGACGCCGCTGATGAGCAGGCGATAGCCGCCCGGCTTCAGCCGTAAATCGTCTTTGACGTGGACGAGCGGCACCATCAGGCCCAATTCCACGGCCATCTGCTTGCGCAGGCCGGCGATGCGGCCGAGCAGCTCACCCGAGCGCGCCGCGTCGACGAGCGGCAAGAGGTCCAAGCCGACTTCGAGCGAGAGCAGCTCGAGCGGCAGGATGGTCTCGATCTCGTGCTTCTGCGCCGCCGGATCGTTCGCCTTCGGCGCCGCCGTGCCGCCCGCTTTGACCGGCTTCAGCGCCGCTTTCTGGTCGTCCGAGGTCTTCTTCGCGAGCCAAAACGCGCCGCCGGCCAGCGCCAAGAACGAGATGTGCGGCATGCCGGGAACGAGGCCGAGCGCGCCCAAGATCGCGCCCGCCGCCTGCGTCGCCTGCGAGCGCGAGAACAGCTGGGCGCCCGCCGACACGCCCGTCGCCGCGCCGCGCGTCGTCAACAAGGCCGCGCCCGTCGAGATGAGCAGCGCCGGCAACTGCGAGACGAGACCGTCGCCGATCGAGAGCGTCGTGAACGTCTTGGCCGCGTCGCCGAAGGACATGCCTTGCTGCGCGACGCCGATGATCATGCCGCCGAGAATGTTGATGCCGACGATGAGGAGGCCGGCGACGGCGTCGCCGCGCACGAACTTCGACGCGCCGTCCATGGCGCCGTGAAAGTCGGCTTCGTGCTCGATGTTGGCGCGACGCGCGCGCGCCTCTTTGTCGTTGATGAGGCCGGCGCCCAAGTCGGCGTCGATGGCCATCTGCTTGCCGGGCATCGAGTCGAGCGTGAAGCGGGCGGCGACTTCGCTGATGCGCTCGGCGCCTTTGGTGATGACGATGAAGTTGATGATGACGAGGATCAAGAAGACGACGGCACCGACGACGAAGTTGCCGCCGACGGCGAACTCGCCGAACGCGTGAATGACGCCGCCGGCGGCGTCGAGGCCTTCGCCGCCATGCAACAAGATGCGGCGCGTGGACGCGATGTTCAGCGCCAAGCGGAGCAGCGTCACCATCAGCAGCGTCGACGGGAACGACGAGAAATCGAGCGGCTTCTCGACGTGCAAGGCGACGAGGAAGATGAGCAGCGACAAGCACAAGCTCGCGCCGAGCAGCAAATCGAGCACGAACGCCGGCAGCGGCACGACCGCCAAGCCGAGCACGCCGATCATCGCGAAGACGGTGGCGACGCTGCGCCAAGCAGCCGGCGGCGTCGACGGAGCGGAAGGCGTGCTCACTGGGGCACCTTCTCGGTGCCCCGTGAGCAGGCCGATCGATCCGCTGGCCCTGCGTGCCGGACGCTCACATTCGCTCGCTGACGCTCACTCATGAGTTTCTCCCGCGCAGGCGATAGACGTACGCCAACACTTCAGCGACGGCCTGGAAGAGCTGCCCGGGGATCTCTTTGCCCTCGGGGACCAGCTTGTGAATGAGTCGCGTCAACGGCGGCTCGGCGATGATGGGGATGCCCGCTTTGCGCGCGATCTCGCGGATGCGCTCGGCCACCGCGCCGCGGCCTTTGGCCACCACGCGCGGCGCGCGATCCTCGGTCGAGTCGTAGCGAATCGCGACGGCGTATTCGGTCGGGTTGACGAGCACGACGTCTGCAGTAGGCACGGCCTGTGCCAGTCGCCGACGCGCCAATTCACGCATGCGCCGGCGCCGTTTGCCTTTGATCTGTGGGTCGCCCTCCGACTCCCGGTGCTCGCGCTTCATCTCCTCGCGCGTCATGCGCATGCGCGACATGAGGTCGCGTTTTTGCTGGATGAAATCGACCGCCGACAGCAGCAACAGGGCCGAGCCCGCCGTCAACATGAGCGCGCGGCACAGGCTCGCCAACAGATGCCCGAGCTCCGACGACGACGGCGGCGCACCATGTGCGACGCGCTGCCAGCCGCCGGCCAGCGCCAAACTTGCCGCGGCGCCGACGAACAAGAGCTTCGCCAGCGACTTCAAGGTGCGTCCGATGCCGGCTTTGGGCGAGAGCAGCCCACCCAATCCGCCGAGCTTGAAGGGCTTGGTGAAATCGGGCGTCGGCGCGCGCAGCGCCGGCGGCCAGCCGAGCTGAAGGCCGATGGCGATGATCGCCGCCAAGCAGGCGCAGATCATCACCGGCGACACGAGCCCGAAGAACAGCGACAGCGCGTCCTTGGTCACCAGCATCGGCGACGCCGTGTCGAGCTGCTCGAGCGGCCGCTGCATGATGCGCACGAGCTTGTCGGCGGCGCCGCCCGCGCTCACGAGCAGACCGATGACGGCGCCGATGAACGTCGTGGCCGAGACCAGATCGCGCGACAGGGCGACTTCGCCGCGCTTGCGGAACTCGTTGATCCGCTTCTGTGTCGGTGCGTGTGTCCGGCTGTCTTTGTCCTCGGGAGCGGCCATTTAGCGTCCGAGGACCTGCGCCGGCGCTTCCGCCGCCATGCGCGCGTCGCCGCTGAATTCACGAATGAGCGACGGCGCCGACGCCGTCATGACCAGCGCGCCGACGACGAGGATGGCCGACAGCATGACGGCGAAGATGTTCATCTGCGGTGCCGCGCGCGACGCCAACGCCACGCCCAAGTTGGCGACCAGCGCCGCCACCAACATCGGCGCCGCGCCGCGCAGGCCGAGCACGAGCACTTGGCCGGTGCGGTCGACGATGGCCGGCAGCGACTGCGTCGCGTCGGTCGACACCGCCAGGGCGCGAATCGACAGCTCCAAGCCGCCCGTCGCCAGAAACGCCAAGCAGGCCAACACGTAGGCGATGCGCCGCGTCGGCAGCTCCTGCTCGTGCGTGCTCGGGTCGAGCGTGTTGGCGAAGTTCAGGTCGAGGTGAATGCCGATGAGCTGGCCGGCCGTCTCCGCGCCGTAAATGCACAGGCGCGACGTGAAGCCGGCGACGAGCCCGAGCAGCAGCTCTTGCGGCAACACGTCGAAGAGCGCGCCCAAGTCACGCAGCGGATGCAGCGGCGCGATGACGATGGCGACGAGCGCGGCGACGGCGACGCGGACGCGACGGTTGAGCGCGGTGTCGCTGACGAGCGGGGCGGTCTGCAGCCAGGCGGCGACGCGAGCGAAGGCCGCCACGTACGCCGCCAGCTCGGCCTGGCCGAAGTGCATCAGGGCTGCTCGGCACCCACGTGCGCGATGGCCTCGGCCGTGCGCTCGGTGTAGCGCGTCAGCTGCGCCAGCGCCCACGGGCCGGCCAGCGTCAACACCAGCGCCAGCGCCGCCAGCTTGGGCACGAACGTCAGCACGTTCTCCTGCAGCTGCGTCGCCGCTTGCACGACCGCCATCACCAGGCCGACGCAGAGCGCCAGCACGATGAACGGCGCCGCGACCATGATCGTCGTCACCAGCGCGTTACGCCAAAGGTCATAGATTACCTGTTCGCTCACGACATCATCCCGCGCAAAAGAGAACGAACGATGAGGTGCCAGCCGTCGGCAGCGACGAAGACGAGCAGCTTGATCGGCATGGAGATGACGGCGGGCGGCATCATCATGAGGCCCATCGCCGACAAGATCGTCGCCACCACCAAGTCGATGACGAGGAAGGGCAACAGCACCATCAGCCCCATCTGGAACGCCGTGCGCAGCTCCGACAGCGCGAACGCCGGCACGCAGATGCGCAGCGGCACGTCGGCGGCGTTGCGCGGCCGCGGCAGCTTGGAGACCTCGTAAAACAGGCCGAGATCCTGCTGCCGCGTGTGGCGCAGGAGGAACGTGCGCACCGGCGGCGTGGCCGCGTCGAGCGCCTGCTCTTCGTCGAGCTTGCCGGCCAAGTAGGGCTGCAGGCCGTCCGCGTAGACCTTGCTGGCGACGGGCGCCATGACGAACGCCGTCATGAACAGCGCCAGCCCGACGAGCACTTGGCTCGGCGGCGCGCCCTGCGTGCCGAGGCCGGTCTTGAGCATCGAGAAGACGATGATGAAGCGCGCGAAGCAGGTGCAGGTCAGGACGATGCCGGGCAGCATCGTCACCAGCGACAGGACGATCGCCATCTGCACGCCGCTCGTCGGCGTCAGCGCGGCATGTGCAGCAGCCGTGTTCACGACTTCACGCGCCCCACGGCGCGGCGCAGCGCATCGCCCCATTCGGTCGGGCCGTTGCTGCCGTCGTTGTTGGCGTGGCTGGCGTTGGCATCGGCGCGCAGCTTCAAGAGGCCCGCGATCGCCGAGTTCGACGACGTCGAGACCGTCGACACCGTCGGAATCGAGGTCGCCGTCGACGTCAAATGCACGACGGCCGAGTCGCTACGCGACGTCTCCACATGGTGTATCGGGTGCTGCGAGGTCGGCTCGCGGAACGACGCTTCGGCCCGCGCCGGCGCTTCGTCGATGGGGAAATCGAGGTCTTCGTCGTTGCCGTCGGCTTCGTGGTCGCGGCCGTTGTCGGCGCCGACCGCGGCCACGGCCGCTTCCAAGTTGGCGACGACGCGCGTCGTCTGGTCGTTCACCGCGAGCAAGATGCGCTTGCCGTCGGCCTCGACGATCATGAGCTTGGCCTTGCCGCCCAGCGACTGCGACGCCAGCACCTTCAACAGCGGCTCCTGAACCTTGCCGCCGCCGCGACGCTTCTGCGCGAACAGGAGCGCCGGCACGCCGATGATCAGCGTCAATAGCACCCACCACGCCGTACGCGGGTTGGCCTTGTGGTCGTCGAGCAGCGAATCGGTCGACACCTGCTCCTTGGCGACGGGAATGCCCAGCTGCTCGGCCGGCACGATCGCGATCGCCGGCGTCTTGGCTTCGCTCTTCGCGTCGATCTTCGCGTCCGGCTTGGCTTCGAGCTTCGCTTCCGGTTTGGCTTCGCTCTTCGCGCTCGGCGTCTTGGCGACGGGCGCGGCAATCGCCGCCGCCTCCGCCGCCGGCGCGACCGGCGTCGTCGCGACCGGCGCCGCAGCGACGGCAGCCGCGGTCGCGACCGGCGCCGAGCCGCTCGGCTGGCGCGGAATGATCAGCTTCAAGCTGCCGTTGGCATCCTGCGCGATGGTCGCCGCCGCGATGCGCTCGGTCGTGTGCTTCGAGTGATGCAGCCGGACGATCAACCGCGCGTGGGCGCCGCCGATGAGGTCGATGTGCTTGACCGTGGCGTCGTCGGCGTCGACGTGCGCGCTCGCGTCCGTCGCCGCCAGCGGAATCTCCAGCATGTCGCCGTGCGCGACGACGGCGCCGGCGGCCTTGACGCCCGCGGCGCTGATGACGACGCGGTGGTCGCCCGAGCCGTCGAAGTCGACCGGCGCCGACAGCGCGACCGTCGCCGTCAACAGCACCGTCGCGACCAAGAACGCGCGAATCACGAGTTGCGCCCCGACGGCTCGACGATCTCGACGATGCGGACGCCGTAACGATCGCCGACGGCCACCGCTTCACCGCGCGCCACCAGCCGATCGTTGATGCGCACGTCCAGCTTGTCGCCGGTGAGCGTCGTCAGCGGAATGATCGAGCCCGGCCCGAGCCGTCCCGCGATCTCGCGCAGCGTCAGCATGACGCGACCGAGCTCGACGGAGAGCTCGAGCGGCACGTCACCGAGCATGGCTTCGAACGACGGATCGGCAGCGGCCTTGTTCACCGGGTCACTCATTTACTCGTCCTCCACATCGACAATTTTCACGGCCAAGACGCCGCGGCTCACGATCACGGTGGCGTGACCGACCAGGCGTCCGGCGACATAAATCGGGAGCGGCTCGTCGACGGCGCGATCGAGCATCACCAGCGCGCCCGGCTGCAGCGACGCCACCTCCGACATCGACAGCGTCGCCGAGCCGAGGTCGGCGCGCAGCTCGATCGGCACTTCGCCGAGCACGGCGCGGATGGTCGCCGGGCTCGCCGGCACGACCTTGAGCGCCGGCGGCGGCATGACCAGCGTCTCCGGCCGCGCCCACAAGCGCACGCGGCCCGTCGTCCAGCCGGAGATGTCGAGCGTCAGCTCGACGATGGAATCGGTCTCGCCGAGCGCGCGGCGCCAGGCCTCGCCGTCGGCGGAGACGGTGCGCACGTCGCAGGCCTGCTCGTCGCGCCACGCCTCGGTCAGCGCCAGCAAGATCGACTCACCGACGGGCGCGAAGATGCGCAAGGAGGCCTTGGACGGCGCGCGATCGGTGCCCGGATCGTTCGAGCCCAACATCTTGGCGCCCAAGCCTTCGACCATCGCGCCCGACACCGACACCAGCGCTTGGCCGGCGCGGCCGCCGATCTCGATGGCGTTGGCCCAGGCGATGGCGAGCTGCTCTTTGAACAGCGACGAATCGGCCAAGTCGGCCGCCTTGGCTTCGATCTCGAGCTTGACGTTGCACTTGCGGCCGAGGCGCGTCTTCATGAGCTGCGCCCAGCGCTGCCCGAGCTTCAGCGCGTCGGGGCGCGCGCGGTCGGCCGAGCGATCGTCGGCGATGAGCGCGATCGGCGTCGCTTCGCCGGGCGGGCCCGACGTCTGCGCGCTGCCGGCTTTGTCGCCGCCAATCGCGCTGCGAATCGCTGCCACTTCTGCCGGGTCGAGAACTGCGAGATCCATGACGGTGCCGGACGCTTGTGCAAAGCCGAGGCCGACGTCACAGCCGCGAATTCAGCGGAGTTGGCAGCGCCCGTGAAATTGGCGACCGTCAAAATCGCCGACGGGGGAAAGGTGAGACGAGGTGGTGGCGTTCGCGCAGCGAGGCGCGTGCGAGGAGCTACGAAATCAGCGAAGGCGAGGCGGGCTACGTCTGCTTCAGGTTGTCCACTTCCTGCAGCATCTGATCGGCCGTCTGCACCGTCTTCGAGTTGGCCGAGAAGGCGCGCTGATACGCGATCAAGGTCACCAGCTCCGACGAGAGATCGACGTTCGACTGCTCGAGCGCGCCCGACGTCGTCGAGCCGCGGCCACCGACACCGGCGGCGTCGACGAGCGCCTGTCCCGACGTCTGCGACTGCGAGAACAGCTGGTCGCCTTGGCGCTGTAAGTTGTCCTGCGACGCGAAGGTCGCCAAGGCCAAGCGCGCGATCGAGCGCGACTCGCCGTTGGAGAACGTGCCGGTGACCGTGCCGTCGCTGCCGATGGTCACGTTGGACAAGCTGCCGGCGGAGTAGCCGTCTTGGTTGACGGCGTTGACGGTCGAGGCGCTGGCGTACTGCGTCGTGCCCGCCAAGCCCGTGCCGCCGGCGGCGATCGGATCACCCATGTTGAACGTAATCGCTTGGTTGGGCGTCGCGTTCAAAAAATTGGCGCTCGACGTCAATGCATTGACGCTCTGTAACGAGCCGTCGGTATTGAACGTCATGTTGCCGGACGCGATCTGCGTCGGCGTTCCCGGCGTGCCGCCGGTCAAGTCGCCGCCGTCGACGAGCGCGTGGTAATCCCACTGCCCGTTGCCGTTGTCGACGTAGTAGACGTCGACGCGGTGCGCGTCGCCGAGCGAGTCGTAGACCTCGGTCGAGGTCGAGTAGTTCGACGTCGCCGCGGGGTTCAGCGGATCGAACGGCGCCGTCGGCGTCGTCGAGGTCGAGTCGAGGTTGACGCCCATCGTCACTTCGGTCGTGGCGTTGGGCGGGCTGGCGCCGCCGATCGTCGAGATCGCCCGGCGTCGTCGACATCTTGCCGGTCGGGTCGATCGTGTAGCCCTGAACGTTCATGCCCTCTTCGTTGACGAGCGTGCCGGCGTCGTTGAGCGAGAACTGGCCGTCGCGCGTGTAGTAGCTGCCCTGTTGGCCGTCGTAGCTGCCGTTGACGACGAAGAAGCCGTTGCCGCTGATGGCGACGTCGAGGTTACGACCGGTCGTCTCGAGCGAGCCCTGGCCGAACTGCGTCTGCGTGCCCGACATGCGCACGCCGTCGCCGACGTTCTGGCCGGCGAGCGTGGCGCCGCCGATGACGTTGGAGAACTGTGCCTCCTCGTCTTTGTAGCCGACGGTGGACGCGTTGGAGATGTCATCGCCGACGACGCTGATGGCGTCACCGTGTGCTTCGAGGCCGCTGGCGCCGGTGTAGAGCGAAGTGAAGATCGACATGGTCGTTTCCTTTCTAGTTTCCGATGGACAAGATGTCGGCCGGCGACACGCTCGACCCACCGACGTTGAAGCTGGCATTGCCCGCGTTGAAGGTCAGCGAGCTGATGACGCCCTTGATTTCGGGCGTGGCATTGATGGTGCTCGAACCTTGGCTGGCCGTGACTTGGACGGTGTAGCTGCCGGCCGGCAAGTTGCCGCCGCCCGCTGCCACCCAGTTGACGGCGTTGTCACCCGCGGCCATCGGTCCGACTTGCAGCGTCTTGACCTTGTTGCCCGACGAATCGAGCACGTCGACCTCGACCTTGCTGGCCGCGCCGGAGAGGTTCAGCTGCAGCGACGGCGCCGTGATGCCGTCGCTGGTCAGCGTCGTCGCCTTGGCCGTGACCGTCTTGCCGACCAGCGAGGCCATGCTGGCGTTGGTGCTCGCCGACTGCGCCGCCGTCAAGCTGGTGAGCTCGGTGTTCGTCGTCGTGGCCGCTTGCAGCTGCGAGATCTGCGCGAGCTGCGTCACGAACTGCGTCGAATCGGTGGGCGCCGACGGATCTTGGTTCTTCAGCTGCGCCACGAGGAGCTGCATGAACTCCGACTGCAGATCCGACGCCGACGGCGCACCCGACGACGAGCTCGACGACGATGTGCTCGTCGACGGCGTGCCGTTGATGCTGGCGAGCGTGCTCGATGAAATGGTTGAAGTCGTGCTCATGGTCTCCTCGTTACGCCATGACTCGCCGCGCGGTGGGCGCGGTCGTCGTCGTCGTCGTTGCGGATTCGGCGTCGCTGCTGTCGCGTCGCGTCGTCGTCGCCTGATCGTTCGGCAGCGGGGTCGGCTGCTCGCGCGCGGCGGAATCGCCGGACGAGCCCGTGTTCAGCTCGGCCAACGTCAAGCCGTGACCGGCGAGCGCGTCGCGCAAGCTGCCGGCGTTGTCGGCGAGTGACGTCGCCATCGCATCGGACGCCGCCGCCGCTTGCACGCGGACGTGGTGCGCGCTGGCGGCGATGGTGAGCGCGATGCGATCGGCGCCTTCACCGACGGTAATGGACGCGCGCGCGCTGGTCGACTGCGGCAACACGGGCGGCTCGACCGGCGCGGCGGCGCGCACCGAATCGGCTTTCGTCGTCGCGAAAGGACGCGCGTAGGTCGGCGCGCCGGTAAAGGTCGCGAAGTTTTCGCTCGCCGTCGTTTTGCCGGCGGATTCGCCCGCTTTCGGCTCGCTCGCGACCCGCGCCGTTTCGCGCGCGGCCGTGCTGGCGACGGCCGCCGACGTCGCCGTCGTCGTCGTCGCCGCGACCGCGCGCGGATCGGCGCTCGCCGCCGGCGCCGGCGCGTTCGCCGGCAAGGCGGCCGCTGCAGTCGTCGTCACCGTGGCGTTGGCGTCGGCCGCCGTCGTCGCGACGTTGGCCGGCGGCGCTTGACGCTCACCGCTCGTCGCCGACTCGGCGTCGCCGTCGTCTTTCGCGCTCGCGTCGTCGATCTGGGTAGCCGCGGCGTGCGTGTGGGTCGCATGCGCGGCTTTGCCACTCGTCGCCGTCGCGTTCACGCTCGGCTTGCTGGCCGTCGCGCTCGGTTTGCTGGCCGTCGCGACCGGTTTGCCGGCGACGCGCGCGACGCCGATGGCCGTCGTGCTCTCGGCGGTCAGCGCGCTCGCGGCCGCGGCCGTGGTCGCGCTCGTCGTCACGCTCGCCGCCACATTCAATAGGGCCGTGGTGGCGCCTGTCGTCGTCGTGGTTGCGTTCGTGGCAGCCGCGTTCGCCGTCGGCGTGCCAGTCGCCGTAGCGTTGGCAGCGAGCGCGCTCGTGGCTGCGGTCGTCGTCGTCGCGGTCGTCGTCGTCGCGGTCGTCGTCGAGGGCGTGTTCGTCAGGCCGAGCGTCGCCGCGTCGTCCGCCGCCGGCGCAGCTTGAGCGCCGTCAGCCGTCGCCGGCGCGCCAGCTCCGTCGGCGGTCGCCGTGCCGTCAACATCGACGCCCGCGTCAACCACCCCATGATCGCCGCCGCCATCGGCAGCACGAAGCGCCTGCGCCGCCCGTGTGGCCGCGATGTCGTCAACTTTGTCATCCTCTCCGCCCACCTTGGAATCGGTCGCGGCGGCCGGCTGCGGCGGCGGCGCCGGCTGCGTCCGCAGCGCGCTCAATGCCGCCGCGAACTGGCCGCTCTCGAGCGGCGTCTGCGTCGTCTCGCGCTCGGCGCGCGCATGCGTCGTATTATTGAATCGACCGATCTTCATCGCGACCTCGTCGACGAAAGATCGTCCGCCAGCGACTGCTCGGCCGCGTGCCGCTTGGCGGCGATCTCGGCGCGCGTCTGATCGATCTGCTCGTCGCAGCTGCGCACGGCGCGTTCGCGCTCCTGCAGCACCTTCTGCGCTTTGCGCGTGCGATCTTGTGCGGCCGCTTGCATCTTGATGGCGTCTAACTGCAGAACCCGTGCCCGCTCGATCTCCTCGACAAACCCCAGCCAATCCGCGGCGCGCTTCGCCTGAATGGGCGGATGGTCGAGCCGAGCGTCAATTTCGCGGACGATCTGCTGCGTCTTCTGCTGCGCGTCGTGCAGCGCGCGGCCGGCTTCACCCGCTTGCGCGGCGGCCACATCGCGAATACGCGTGCGCGCCGCCTTCAGCCGCTTCAACGTCTGCAGCTTACTCACGCGGCATTTCCGATGGCCTTGCCGAGCGCCTGCATCGTCGAGCTGTAGTCGCTGCGTTCGTGGCTGGGTTGGCGCGCCCAGCCGTCAAATCTGTCACCGAACGCCAACGCCTCGTCGTAGGGCGCGTGCGTGCCCGGCGTGTAGGCGCCGAGGCTGCGCAGCTCCTCCACTTCCCGACGCGTGGCGATCAACCGCCGCGCTTTGCCGATGACCTGCTGCGCATCGGGCGTCGTCACCTTCTGCAGCACGCGCGACGTCGACGACAAGAGATCGACCGCCGGAAAGTGCCCGCGCTCGGCCAGCGAACGCGAGAGCACGATGTGGCCGTCGAGCAGCGAGCGCGCCGAGTCGGCGACCGGATCGGACAGCTCGTCACCTTCGACGAGCACGGTGTAGATGCCGGTGATCGAGCCGCCGCCGTTGAGCGGCGCCACGCGCTCGAGCAGCTTGGGCATGATCGCGAACACGCTCGGCGGATAGCCCTTCGTCGCCGGCAGCTCGCCCGCGGCCAGGCCGATCTCACGCAGCGCCATGCAGTAACGCGTCAGCGAGTCGATCACCAACAGCACGTGCTTGCCGCGGTCGCGAAAGTATTCGGCGATGGCGGTGGCGACTTGGGCGCCGCGCGCGCGCTCGAGCGGCGAGCGATCCGACGTCGCCGCGACGACGATGCTCTTCGACATGCCGTTCGAGACCAAGAGGTCGTGGACTTCGCAGCCGCGCTCGCCGATCAAGCCGACCACGGTGATGTCGGCGTTCGACTGATCCAAGATCTGCCGCATGAGCACGGTCTTGCCGACGCCGGCGCCGGCGAAGATGCCGACGCGCTGGCCGCGACCGAGCGTCAACAGGGCGTCGATGGCGCGCACGCCCGTGTCCAGGCGCTGGTCGACGCTGCGGCGCGCGCCCAGCGGCGGGCCTTCGGCGTCGACGGGCACGCGATCTTTGACGTTCGGCGCCGGCTTGCCGTCGAGCGGCCGGCCGAAGGGATCGATGATGCGGCCGAGCAGCGCCTCGCCGGCGACCGTCTCGGCCAGCGTGCCTTTGCGGCGCACGCGCGCGCCCACTTCCAAGCCGCGCAAGTCGGAGAACGGCTGCACCAGCGCGCGATCGCCGCGAAAGCCGGTGACGGCGCCCGCGACTTTGCTGCGGTTGCAGTTGATCTCGACGAGATCGCCGACGCGCGCGCCGTCGAGAAAGGCTTCGATCTGCGTGGCCGAGGCTTCGGCGATGCGTCCGTAGGCGACCGGCTTGACGGCGTCGCGCAACAGCGGCGTGAGCACGCGCGAGTCGGCGTCGTTCATGCGACCTTCCGCTGACCGGCGCCGGCGCCCGACGTGCCGAGCGCGTCGGCGAGCGCGCCGCGCACCGCCTCCAGCCGCTCGTCGAGCGAGCTGTCGACGACGCGGCGCGAATTCTCGACGACGCAGCCGGCCGGGCCGACCGACTCGTCGGGCACGAAGCGCACGGCGTCGGCCAATTCCGGCTTGAGCTCGACGACGACGTCAATCTCGGCCGCCGTCATGCGCACTTGCGGCAGCTCTTCGCCACCGAGCGCCGCGATGCCGGCTTCCACATGCTCCAAAATCAGCGACGGATCGGTCTGCGCTTCACGGCCGATCACCTCGCGCGCGATCAACAGCACCAAGTCGAGCACGCGCTCGGGCGACGCCGGCCGCGCCACCGACTGCGCCGCCAGCTTGGCGATGCCCTCGGCGTACCGCGTCTGCATCGACTTGAGCTTCGCGGCCTCCGCTTCCAGCTGCCGCATCATGGCGTCGTGCTGCGCCTGCGGATCGATCTGCTGCTGCTGCGCGTTGTCGTTGGCCGCGTGGCCATGCGGCATGTGCGTGGGCGCGAACGGGTCGCGCACGGCCGGTGTCGCGCTCGCTTCCAGCCACGCCGGCGCCTGCGCGCGTTCGGCTACAGCCAAGCGCGGAATCAGCGCGGTCGCCTGACGATCGGTGACGATGCGGCCTTTGCGGATCATTTAGACCAACTTCTCCCCGCCGCCCGACGACGGCAGCGCGAGCTTGCCCTGCTGCGACATCTTCATCGCCGTATCGACCACGTCGCGCTGCGCCTTCTCGACGTCCGAGAGCTTGGTCGGCGGCATCATCGACAGGTCCTCGCGCATCGACTCGGCCGCGCGCGCCGACACCGCCGAGAGGAACTTGTTGCGCAGCTCCTCCGACGCCGTCTTGAGCGCGAGCAGCATCGTCTCCGACGGCACTTCGCGCATGAGCGGCTGCAGCTGGCGCGCTTCGATGCGGCCCAAATCCTCGAAGGTGAACATGGCCTCGCGAATCCGCGGCGCCAGCTTGGCGTTGGCCTCGCCGAGCGCGCCGAGCAGACGTTCGGAGTCGGTCGGGCCGAGCTCGTTGAGCAGCTCGGCGGCGAAGGCGATGCCGTCGAAGTCGCGGCTGTCGCTCTCTTCCGACAGCGCGCCGGCCGCGGACAGCGCCTTGGCCAGCGCTTCCGACGCCAGCTCGACCATGTGCGGCGGCACCGTCTCCAACGACGCGATACGACCCAACAGATCGGCCTGCTGCTCTTTGGTCATGACGAGCAGAATCTCGGCCGCCTGCGCGCGCGGCAGCTGCGACAAGATCACGGCCGCGACCTGCGGATGCTCTTCACCGAGCAGCTCGGCGACGGTCGCGGTGCGCGCGTTCTTGATGAGCTCGAGCGGCGCCGACGGCGGCTGCGTGGGCGAGAACAGCTCCTGCGCGCGATCGGTGCCGATGCTCATCGCCGTCAATTGGCGCACGTAATCGCCCGCCGCCGCCGGCAACATTGGCGCTGACATCGCGCGCTCGAAGTCCTCGAACACCGGCTCCAGCGCTTCGGCCTTGATGCCGCGCAGCGAATCGGCGGCCTCGGCAAGCAGCCGAACATCCTTCTCTTCCAGCTTGGACAGGATCGCGCGGGCCACGTCTTCATCGAGTCCGAGCAGCACCAGCGCAGCGCGTTGACGAGCGTCGAGGGTCATCGACGCGTTCACGATGCAGAATCCTTGCCAGCCGGCTGACCCTCATTCATCCACGAAGAGAGGACGCGCGCGGCCCGCGTCGTGTCGCCGCGAGCGGCCTGCAGCGCGCGGTCGCGCGACGACGCAGAGGCCGGTAATTCCGCGGCCGGCGAGGGCGCGCGGGCCAACGTCGCTTCCAGCCGCTCGACCGGCGCCGGCAAGGCGCGAACGATCTCGGGCGCGATGGGCCGCTTGCGCCGCGCCAACATGAACGCCACTAAAATGACGAACACGCCCGCGCCCGCCGCCGCGTACGGCGCCCACTTCGGCAGCTTCAAGGCCGGCTTCTCGTCCGCGCCCGTGTCGACGACGATGGGCGCGAACGGCGCCTGCGCCACTTCAATCTTGTCCCCGCGCTCGTCGTCGAGGCCGGCCGCCGTGCGCGCCAACGTCCCGATACGCGTCAATTCTTCGGTGGTGCGCGGTTTGTGTCCGCCTTTGGCGTCGCTCGCTTCATCGACGAGCACGGCCACGTGGATGCGCTTGACCCGCGACTTCGGCTGCACGACGCGGCTGACCACATGGTTGACTTCGTAGTTGCGTGTCTCCTGCAGACGCAGACGGCCGGCGTCGCTCGACGGCGTCGTCGTGCCCGCGGGCGAGCCCGGCAGGTTGCCGTGCGCGCCCGACACGCCGCCGGCGTTGCCATCGGCCGCGCCCGTGCGCTCTTCGGTCTTCGACTCCGAGCGCAGCGCGATCTTGTCTTTGTCGTAGGTGTCTTCGGTGCGCTCGGCGCGCGACTCGTCAATCTCGGCCGTCACTTCCACCTGCGCGTGACCGACGCCGACGACGCGCTCGACGATCTCGCGCACCCGCTTCGACAGCGTGCGCTCCAAATCGGCCGAGGCTTCGATGCCCGTGCCCGAGTCGTCGCCCGACCACAAAGGCGTACCTTGCTCGTCGACGACCGTGACGCGCTCCGGCTTCAACCCGGGAATGCTCGCCGCCACCAAGTGCACGACGCCGCGCACCTGCGGCGACGACAGCTTGTGGCCCGGCTTGAGCGTCAACACCACCGACGCCGTGGGCGCGTCGTCGTCCTCTTTGTACAGCGAGCGCTCGGGCGCCGCGATGTGCACGCGCGCCCGCTCGACCGCATCCAACGACATGATCGTGCGCGCCAATTCACCCTGCAGCGCGCGCCGATAGTTCATCTGCTCGACGAAGCTGGTGGTGCCGAACGACTGCTTGTCGAAGAGCTCGAAGCCGACGCCGCCGCCGCGCGGCAAGCCGGCGCCCGCCATGCTCAAGCGCAGCTCGTGAACGCGCGCAGCCGGCACTTCAATCGTGTCGGCGCCGGTGATGCGATAAGGGGTGTTGTCGGCCTTGAGCTGCTCGACGACTTTGGCCGCGTCCTCGGTCTGCAAGCCGCTGAAGAGCACGGCCCAATTCTCGGTCGGGCCTTTGAGCCCCAAAAACGCCGTGCCCACGACGCTGCCGAGGACGACGAGGATGACGAGCATCCGGCTCGTCGTCGGCATTTTGGCCCACACGGCCTTGGCCTGGTCGATGATCTTCTTCAGCTCGCCGTTCATGATGTATGTCGTCCTTTAGAGCGGCGTGTTCATGAGGTCTTT
Source organism: uncultured delta proteobacterium (assembly GCA_963785725.1). Classification (GTDB taxonomy): domain Bacteria; phylum Myxococcota_A; class Polyangia; order Palsa-1104; family Palsa-1104; genus JAQBQH01. Next base: position 66,387 of record CAWAWS010000029.1, read on the forward strand.
GTAGGCCTCGAGCGCTTTGTTCTTCAACGTCACGGCGTAACGCAGCGCGATCGTCGACTTCTCGCTCGCGATCATGACTTCGTGGATGCCGACGCTGGGGTCGCCGTCGGCGAACTTGGTGGCCATCTCGTCCGACTGCTTGTCGAGCGTGTTGGCGCTCTTGAAGGCGTCGCCGAGCGCGTCCGAGAAGCTGACGCCGTTCGACGACTTGTCGTCGTGATCGGCGGCCGGCGTCATCCGCTCGATGCCGGACGTATCGATCGGTGTGTCGCGGAGCTGGATGGGCAACGACATGGTTATTTCCCGATCCCGATGGCTTTTTCGGCCAGCTGCGTCGCCGAGTCGAGCGCCGTGACGCCCGCTTGATAGGCGCGCGACGCCGTGATCATGTCGACCATCTCCTCGACGGGATTGACGTTCGGATAGGCGACGTAACCATCGGCATTCGCGTCGGGATGGCCGGGGTCGTACTCCATGCGCGGCGGCGAGGCGTCGGCTTTGATGCCGGCCACTTGCACGCCGGTCACGGCGCCCGCGGCGTCGCCCGCTTGCGCGCCCGAGATGTTCTGCGACGCGGCCTGCGCGCGCAGCACGACGTCTTGGCGCGCGTAGGGCTTGCCGTCCGGCCCTTTGGTGGTCTGCGCGTTGGCGAGGTTCGACGAAGCGACGTTCAGACGCGTCCGCTCGGCGTTCAAGCCGGTCGCGCTGACTTCCATGGCGGTAAAGAAATCCATGAGTCGTCTCCTTACGTGCCGTCGCCGGCGGCGTATTTGAGGTCGGACAACGTGCGCGACACGAGCTCGGAGTTGGCCGAGTAGCGGACGCGGTTGGCCGCGACCTTGGCCATTTCGCGCTCGAGGTTGACTTGGTTGCCGTCGGCGCTCGGGTTGGCGGTGTCGCCGTCCGAGAACTTCAGCTCGCCGGCCAGGCCGCCGTCCGTCGCCGGATCGATGTGGGCCGCGTTCGTCTTCGCCAGCGTCTCGGCGAACGACATCGGCTGCGCGCGCCGCTCGAGATCGGCCGGCTTGTAGCCCGGCGTGTCGAGGTTGGCGAGGTTGCCGGCCAACACCGCGTGGCGATCACGATGGAAGTCGAGAGCGGCTTCCATGTGCGTCAGCGAATCGAACATGGTCTTCATCGGAAAGTGGCTAGAGCAACTAACGAGCCAGCGCGAAGTCCGCGTCGTTTGCGGGTTTCGCGTCGCTGACACCGTCGCTGTCGGCGAGATTGACGGCGCCAAACGTCAAGGCGAGCCCGTCAGAATCGAATGCGCAATCGCGAGGTCCGCGAAAGGCCGCGCCCGTTGGCGCGCTGCGAAGTCGAGGTCGGTTTGTCGGGTGAGCGTTAAGCAGGAAGCGGACCGCAGCGCGGTCGCGAACGAGACTGCCGAGCGAGGCGGAGCGGCGTGCGCGCTGTGTTTACGTCCCCAGCTTGCGCAGCTTCTCGACGAGCGTCGTGCGGTTGAGGCCGAGCAGCGCCGCGGCTTCCGTACGATTGCCTTCGGCGCGCGAGATGGCCTGCTCGATGACCTGACGCTCGACCTCGTCGAGGCGCGCGCGCAGATTGAGCGAGTCGTTGCTCGTCGACGCGACCGCCGACAACAGCGCCGCCGACTCCGACTGCGCCGGCGCGACCGACGTCAGCGGCGTCGCCATCGGGCGCGACGGCGAATCGTTGGACGCCGAGACGAGCAAGAGCTTGGCCGGCGCCGAGCGCTTGCGCGTCGAGCCGAGGCGCAGACAGGCCGCGGTGATCGGGCCGTCGGCCAGCGCCAGCGCGCGCTCGATCGCGTTCGCCAGCTCGCGCACGTTGCCGGGCCAGCTGTACGACAACAGCGCCTGCTCGGCGCTCGGGTGCACGACCGGCGTCGCGCCGCCGTGCGCACGACCGGCGCGCTCGAAGAACGTGCGCGCCAGCGGCAAGATGTCGCCCGGACGCTCACGCAGAGGCAAGAGCTCGACCGGCAGCACGCTCAAGCGGAAGTACAGGTCGGCGCGGAACTTCCCTTCGTCGACGAGCCTCTCGAGGTCCTGGTTGGTCGCGGCCACGACGCGGATGTCGATCGGCGTCGACGTGTTGGAGCCGACCGGCGTCACGGCGCGCTCTTGCAGCACGCGCAACAGCTTGGCCTGCGCCATCAGCGGCATGTCGCCGATTTCGTCGAGGAAGAGCGTGCCGCCATCGGCGGCGACGAGCTTGCCGTCGCGCGCCTTGTCGGCGCCGGTGAACGCGCCGCGGGCGAAGCCGAACAGCTCGGACTCGATGAGCGTCTCGGGGATGGCGGCGCAGTTGACGGCGATCATCGGGCGATCGCGGCGCGATGACGCCTGGTGCAGCGCGCGGGCGACGACTTCTTTGCCGGTGCCGCTCTCGCCGGTGATGAGGACGGTGGCGGGAGAATTGGCGACCTTGCGGATGAAGCGCAGGACTTCCATCGTGTGCGCGTCGTCGCCGACCATGTCGATGTCGGCGCGGCGGCGCCATTCGTCGGTGGCGTCGCCGATGGGACGATAAGCGCGGATGATGTCGCCGAGACGCACCGAGTCGAACGGCTTCTCGATGACCTCGGTGGCGCCGGCGCGCACGGCGGCGCTGATCGACTTGACGCGCGCTTCGGCGGTCACGCAGAACGCGGCGCGGGCGCGGCGCTCGGCCACGATCAGATGAATGAGCTCGGAGCCGTCGCCGTCGGGCAGGTTGAAGTCGACGAAGGCGACGTCGAACGTGCGGCGGGCGATGGCGGCGCGGCCGTCGGCGATCGAGGTCGCGGTGACGGCATCACAATTGTGACGCTGGAGCAGGCGTGACAGCGCGGCGGCCATCTCGAAGTCGTCGTCCACGATCAATGCAGTGCAACGCGGCTCGCTCATCGTGGATACCGATTAGCAAGCGACGATCCACACACCGTTTGCTTGGGGACGTCGATGAGCGTCGCGCGCGACGCGGACTTACGGGGGCCGCGCGCGAGGCGGCCGTCACGGCAATGGCGCTGGCGCCGTCAAGCGGTTGACGATCGTCAATCGGTCGTCGCCGCGTCGTCGCCGGTGGTGCTGAGGTCGGAGGTCGTACTCAGGTCTACACCGCCATCGCTTCCGCCGTCGCCGACGTCGGTCTTGGTGCCGGCCAAGTCGGGCGGGACGACGCAGGTGCCGAGGTTGCTGCAGATGAGCGTGCCCTGGCAGTCGGTGCTGCGCGTGCACATCGATTCGTTGCAGCCGACGACGGCCAAGCCGAACAGCACGACCAAGGAGAGGATCCACTTACAACGCATCGAACGCGCCTCCGAGCATGAACGAGAGCTGCGCCGCGACTCGACTCTGCGGCAAGTCGCCGCCCGCGAAATAGGCGGTCACTTCACCGTCGGCGCAGAGATGAAAGTTGCCCGCGACTTTGGGGCAGAAGCCGGCGTGACCGGCGATGCCGTAGATGTTGTACGGCCACAACATGGCGACGAAGGCGGTGCCGACGCGAAAGGCGCCGCGCGTCGGCCGCAAGCGCAGACCGACGAGCCCGCCGACGCCGGCGCGATTCCAGGCTTCGCCGCGAATGCCGCCGTAGACGCTGAGCCAGGGCTTGTAGCGAATGGCGTAGTCGAGCGTGAGCGTCATCGTCACCGGCGCCGCGCGCACGACCGACGGACCGTGCGAGCCGCCGCCGATCGTGATGCCCACGCCCGCTTGGCCTTCGACGAGCAACAGGGGCGGACGCAGCTTCGGCGCTTCGGTGTTGATGCCGAGATCGGGCGCGATCGGACCTGACGACGGCGCCGACCCGGAGTTGATGCCGCGATCGGGCGCGATCGGACCCGACGACGACGCCGTCTCGGCGGAGGCGGGCGCCGCGGGCAGCGCCGTCAAAAGCAGCGCCGGTATGGCCCAACGAAACTTCATGGCGAGCCCTAGAGCAAGCGCCGTTCCAGCGCTGAAACCCGCGCGGCGCGGCGATTTGCGAGCGTTGGCGACGAACGCGTCAGCCGCGACGTCGTCAGAATTGGCGCGCGCTCAACTCGTCGGCGATGCGGTCGATGATCCCAACGATGAACCGAACTCGCCTAGAGCGGCAGCTGCTCGAAGCCGGCCTGAGCGTCGAACGCGCGCCCAGCAAAGCCGAGTGGGCCGCGTTTCTCGGCCTCGTCGACTTCACCTATCGCGACGCCGATCAGGAGCGCTTCACGCTCGACCGCGCCGTCGCCGAGTCGTACGAAGAGCTGGCCGCGCATCGCGATCAATTGAAGGCCGTGCTCGATTCGATGGGTGACGGCTTGTGCGTCGTCGACAAGGACGGACGGCTCGAGAGCTTGAACCACGCCGCCGAAGAGATCCTCGGCTGGACGCAAGAGCAAGTGTTCGGCGATCACGTCGCCGACGTCGCCACCGGCTATCGCGCGCACGGCATCGACGAGACGCCCGACGTCGTGCGGCTGCGCCAGTCGCTCTCGGAGGGCATCCGCGCCCGCGACGACGACGGTCGCTGGCTCGCGCGCGACGGCAGCTCGGTGCACGTCGCGTGGATGCTGACGCCGATGGTCGAAAACGGCGAACATTCGGGCTCGGTCTTGGTCTTTCGCGACATCGGCGCCTATCGCTCGACGGTCACCGAGCTGCAGCACTCCGAGGCGCGCTTTCGCACGGCGTTCGAGTCGACGGCCATCGGCATGCTGCGCCTCGGCGCCGTCGGCCACATCGTCGAGTGCAACCGCGCGCTGCAGCGCATCTTGGGCTTCAACCCGGCCGAGCGGATTCAGCGGCTGCCCGACATCGTGCATCCCGACGATCGCGAGCGCGTGCGCACCGTGCTCGGCGAGCTGTTCTCGGGCGCGCGCGATCATTCGCGCTCGGAGCAGCGCCTCGTGCGCGAAGACGGCACGACCGTGTGGTGCAGCTTGTCGATGGCGCCGGTGGTGTCGCCCGACGGCAAGCGCGTCGTCGCCATCGGCACGCTCGAAGATCTGACGGAGCTGAAGTCGCTGGAAGTGGAGCTGCGGCAAGCGCAGAAGCTGGAGGCGGTAGGGCTTCTGGCGAGCGGCATCGCGCACGAGATCAACACGCCGGTGCAGTTCGTCGGCGACAACGTGCAGTTCTTGGAGGGCGCGTTCGGCGATCTCTTGACGGCGGTGCAGGCGGCCAAGCTGCCGACGGACGAGAACCTCGACTTCCTGATCCAAGAGGTGCCGCGCGCGATCACCGAGACCCTCGAAGGCGTGCAGCGCGTCGGCAGCATCGTGCGCGCGCTCAAGAGCTTCGCGCTGCCGATGGGCAGCCAAGAGCAGGTGTCGACCGATCTGAATCAGGCGCTGGCGAACACGCTGACGGTGGCGCGCAACGAGTTCAAATACGTGGCCGACATCGAGACCGAGTTCGGCGAGCTGCCGCTCGTGCGCTGCCACCCCGGCAACGTCAACCAAGTGTTCCTCAATCTCATCATCAACGCCGCGCATGCCATCGGCGACGTGCACAAAAAGACGGGCAAGCGCGGCGTCATTCGGCTGCGCACGAGCGTCATGGGCGATCGCGTCGCCATCGCCATCTCCGACGACGGCTCCGGCATCAAGCCCGAGATTCGCACCAAGATCTTCGATCCGTTCTTCACGACGAAGCCGGTCGGCAAAGGCACCGGTCACGGCTTGGCCATCGTGCGCTCGGTCGTCGACAAGCACGGCGGCGCCGTCCGTCTCGACAGCGAATTGGGACGTGGCACCACCTTCACGATCGAGCTGCCCATTCACGGCTTGAGCGACGAGCGGAGCGTGTCGGCATGAGCGAGCATCGAGCGAGCGAATGAGCCATCTCTTGTTCGTCGACGACGATCGGCATGTGCTCGACGGGCTGATGCGCCTCTTGCGCCGTCGTCGTGGCTGGAAATTGGCGTTCGCCGCGAGCGGCGAGGCGGCGCTGCAGGTCTTGGCCGGGCAGCCGATCGACGTCGTCGTGACCGACATGCGCATGCCGGGCATGGACGGCGCCGAGCTGTTGAGCGAGGTCCAGCGCCTGCATCCGCATGTGGCGCGCGTGGTCTTGTCGGGCCACACCGAAGACGACGCGGCCATTCGCTCGTTGACGGTGGCGCATCAATTTCTGGCGAAGCCGTGTGACACGATGATGTTGACGGCGACGCTCGAGCGCATGACGGCCGTGACGACGACCGATCGCGCGCGGCGTGAGCGCGTCGCCGGCGTGCGCGTCTTGCCGACGCCGGCGGCGAGCCACGACGAGCTCATGTCGCTGCTGCACGCGGCGGCGAGCGCCGAGCCGATCGCGCGCGTCGTCGAGCGCGACGTGGCGCTGTCCGCGCGCCTCTTGCACGCGGTGTCGTCGCCGTTCTTCGGTCACTCCGGTCGCCATCCGAGCATCGGCGACGCCGTCATCAAATTGGGCACGACCTTGCTGCGCGAGCTCGCCCGCGTCGGCGCGCTCTGTCGCCGCGTCGACGGCAGCGAAGCCGCGCGGCTGGAACGCGCCAACGCCCGCGCCGTCAGCCTGGGCGCGGCCGCCGCCGAGCGCGTGCCCGAACGCCGCGCCGACGCCTACGCCGCCGGCCTCTTGCACGACATCGGACCGTGGGTCGGCGACGACGCCGACGCCGGTCGCGAGCTGTTGTCGCTGTGGGGCCTGCCCGAGCTCATCGTCGACGCCGAGGTGCCGGGCGCGTCCGCGAGCGACGTGGCCGTGCGCGCCGCCGTCGTCGCTGCTGCCGCCGCCGCGGCGCACGCCATCGAACCGACGCCGTCACGCGACGCGCGAGTGGCCTCATGACTACCGCGACCCGACCGCGCGTCCTCTTCGTCGACGACGAGGTCAACGTCTTGCGCGGCATCGCGCGCACGCTGCACGCCGGCTACGAAGTGCACACCGCCGGCGGCGGCGAGGAGGCGCTGGCCAAGCTCGCCGCCGACGGCCCGTTCGCCGCCGTCGTCTCCGACATGCGCATGCCGGGCATGGACGGCGCCGCCTTTCTGCAGCGGGCCTTCGCGCAAGCGCCCGACACCGTACGCCTCTTGTTGACGGGCCAAGCCGACATGGACGCGGCGATCTCGGCCATCAACGACGGGCGCATCTTCCGCTTCTTGGCCAAGCCCTGCCCGGCGGCGACGTTGACGGCGGCGCTGGCGGCGGCGGTCGAGCAGCATCGGCTGATCACGGCCGAGAAAGATCTGCTCGAGCAGACGCTGCGCGGCGCGGTGACGGCGCTCGTCGAGACCTTGGCGCTGACGCATCCGCTGGCGTTCGGGCGCGCGCTGCGGCTCAAGAAGCGCGCGGCCGAATTGGCCGCGGCGCTGCCGCAGGTGGCGGCCTGGCCCATCGAAGTCGCGGCCATGCTGTCGCAGCTCGGCTCGGCGTCGCTGCCGGTGTCGGTGCTCGAGCGGCTGCACCGCGGCGAGCCGCTGCGCGCCGACGAGCGCGAGATGGTCGATCGCGCGGCGCAGATCGGCGACACGCTCGTCGGCCACCTGCCGCGCCTCGAGAAGGTGCGCGAGATCCTCAAGAACCAGCGCAAAGGCTACGACGGCAGCGGGCAGCCGTATGATTCGCTGGCGGGCGAGGCCATTCCGCTCGGCGCGCGCCTGATGCGGATCATCGACGACTACGACGTGCTCGAAGCGCGCGGCCACAACCCGGCGGTGAGCCTGCAGGTGCTGCGCTCGCGCGAAGGCATCTACGATCCCAAGCTGCTGCAGCTCGTCGAGGATATGTGGGTCTCGACGCATGTCGCGGCGGTGCGGGTGCGCGAGCTGAAGGTCAACGAGCTGCGCGTCGGCATGATCTTGGCGAGCGACGTGTTCGCGTCCAACGGCATGCTGCTGGTGACGCACGGCCACGAGGTGACGGTCAGCCTCGTCGAGCGGCTGCGCAACTTCGATCGCATCGGCGTCCGCGAGCCGCTGCTCGTCCGCGCGGCGTAATCCTAGTCTCGCTGGGCATTCAATCGTTCGTCGGTGGTCGCACGCGACCGGCGCCGACGGCGCGCCGACGACGACGACGGACGCGCTGCATCCGCTCACCATCGTCAACAGGCCGAGCCCAGCCACGACCGCTGCGAGCCTCATGGTCGGTGGAGGACACGAGCCCACCGACCGTCGCATCTTTTTATGGAATGCCGGAGTTGTGCAGCCCTTAGCCGCGGCAATTCGTCGCAGCCCCCCTCAAGCGCCAAGTTTCCTGGTCGATTCGTTTAGACGGGAGAAAACATGTCTGAAGCCTTACATCCGCCCGAGTGGCATCGTGAGCTGTTCGACAACAGCCCCACTCCGATCCTCGTGATCGACGCGCGGACGCTCGAGTTTCTCGCCGTCAACGAGACCGCGCTGCGCCACTATGGCTACTCCCGCCACGAGCTCTTGAAGCTCAAGATCGCCGATCTGTCCGAGACCCGTGAGATTCCGCCGCAGCTGCGCACCGACGCCACCGAATGGACGGGCTCGGCGCGTCACCGGCAAAAGAGCGGCTGTATCATCAACGTCGAGCTGGCCGCCCGCGCCGTCAGCTTCGCCGGCCGTCCGGCGCGCATGCTGGTCGTCCGCGACGTGACCGAGCAGCTGCGCCTGCAAGAGCAGCTGCAGCAGTCGGTGAAGATGGACGCGCTCGGTCGCCTCGCCGGCGGCGTCGCCCACGACTTCAACAACCTGCTCAGCGTCGTGCTCGGCTATACGGCGCTGATGCTGGAGGACGTGCCCGTCGAGCAGCCGATGCACGCCGACTTGCAAGAGGTCGTGCGCGCCGCCGAGCGCGCCGCCGAGCTGACGCGGCAGCTGTTGGCTTTTTCGCGCCACAACGTCACCGAGCGGCGCACGCTCGACGTCAACACCGTCGTCGGCGGCATGAGCAAGATGCTGCGCCGGATTCTGCCCGAGGACATCGATCTGCAGATGTCGGCGGCCGCGCCCGGCGCCGCCATCGACGGTGACGCCGGCCAGATCGAGAACATCCTCATGAACCTGGCCGTGAACGCGCGCGACGCCATGCCCACCGGCGGCCGCCTCACGATCGAGACCAGCAACGTCGAGCTCGACGAGGAGTTCACGCGCAGCCACTTCGGCGCCAAGCCGGGCCCGCACGTCATGGTCGCCGTCAGCGACACCGGCATCGGCATGGACAAGCAGACGCGCGCCCGCATCTTCGAGCCGTTCTTCACGACCAAGGCGCAAGGCAAGGGCACCGGGCTCGGCTTGTCGACGGTCTTCGGCATCGTCCAGCAGTACGGCGGCGTCATTTGGGTCTACAGCGAGCTCGGCCGCGGCACGACGTTCAAGATCTTCATCCCGCGCGCCGCGTCCGCCGCCATCGCCGCCGGTGAAAAGAAGGACGCGCACCTGACGCGCGGCACCGAGACCATCCTGCTCGCCGAGGACGAGGCGCAAGTGCGCGCCGTCGCCGCCGGCATCTTGCGGCGCGGCGGCTATCGCGTCGTCGAGGCGGCGTCGCCGACGGAAGCGCTGGTCTTGTGTCAGGAACATCCAGGCGCCATCGATCTGCTGGTGACCGATCTGGTGATGCCGCAGATGAACGGCAACGAGCTGGCGTCGCGGCTGCGCTCGCTGCGTCCCGGCCTCAAAGTGCTCTACATGTCGGGCTATACCGAGATCGTCATGGGTCCGCACTTGGCGGCCGATTCGCTGTTCCTGCAGAAGCCGTTCACGCCCGACGGGCTGACGTCCAAAGTGCGCGCGCTGCTCGACGCGACGCCGGCGCCGAACCTGCGCGCCACCGGTTAGCCGCTCGCCTTTACACGCCGCGCGACCAGCGGCTCGACGCGGTAGGATGCCGCATGCTCGCGGCCTGGCACTTCCTGCTGCCTCACGTGACGAGCCTCGTCGGCGTCATCATGGGCGCCTATCTCGTGTTGCGACTGCTCGGCGAGCGCCGTCCCACCGGCTCGACGATGGCCTGGATCTTCGCGGTGCTCCTCGTTCCCTATGTCGGCGTGCCGTTCTATCTCGTCTTCGGCGGCCGCAAGCTCAAGCGTAAGGCGGCGTCCAAGGACGAGCTCTACGGCGCCGGCGAGACCGCGGCCGTGGACGCGCTCGGCGACGAGCCGGTGGCGCGCATGCTGTGCGCGTTCGGCGTGCCGCCGCCCTGCGCCGGCAACCACTGTCGGCTCCTGACGACGGGCGAGCAGGCGTGGGCGACGCTCCTCGAGACGATCGACAACGCGCAACATCGGCTGCACATCTCGACGCTGATCCTCGGCGACGACGAGATCGGCGACGAGGTGATCGCGCGGCTGACCAAGCGCGCGCAGGCCGGCGTCGAGGTGCGGCTGCTCATGGACGCGCTGTTCATGCCCTATTCGGCGGGTCGGCGACTGAAGCCGCTCCTGCGGGCGGGCGGTCGCACGGCCGCGTTCATGCCGGTCGTGCACCTCTCGTTCTCGGGCCACGCGAATCTGCGGCTGCACCGCAAGATCGTCGTCGCCGATGATCGCGTGGCCATCGTCGGCGGCATGAACTTGGCGCTCGAGTACATGGGACCGACGCCGCTGCAGACGCGCTGGCACGATCTGTCGGCGCGCGTCGTCGGGCCGGCCGTGCGCGACATCGCGGCCATCTTCCGCGCCGACTGGGCCTTCGCCGCCGGCGAGACGCTGGCCGCGCCGTCGTCGACCGCGGGCGACGCCGCGCTCGCCGACGGCACCACGGCGACCGACGGCGCGTCCACGCGCCTGCAAGTCGTCGGCAGCGGCCCCGACGTGCAGAGCGATTCTGCTCTACGACGCCTTCTTGTCGGCGATTTTCGACGCCCGCCAGCGCCTGTGGTTCGCGACGCCGTACTTCGTGCCCGACGAAGCGCTCACGCACGCCATCATCCTCGCCGTTCGCCGCGGCGTCGACGTGCGCATCCTCGTGCCCGCCAAGTCCGACCACTTCATCGCCGACTTGGCCGGCTTCAGCACGCTGCGCGACATCGCCGCCGTCGGCGCCCGCATCGACGCGTTCGGCCCGGGCATGATGCACGCCAAGGTCATCATCGTCGACGACGCGCTCGGCATCATGGGCAGCGCCAATCTCGACATGCGCAGCCTCTTCCTCGATTACGAGATCGCGCTCTTCACGTCGACGGCCGCGGACGTGCGCGCGCTCGCCGCCTGGTACGAGTCGCTCTTGCCGAGCTGCGGGCCGCTGGCGCCGGCCGGTCGCGTGCGCGCCTTCGGCGAAGATGTCTGCCGCTTGCTGGGCCCGCTCGTGTAGCTGCCGTCGCCCAGCCGTCGCGGCCGCCGACGTCGCTGGCTATGTGGCGACAACGCTTGGGGATGTAGTTGCGCCAGCGCGACTACGCGATGTTCCCAGTTGATCTCGCACATCCACGGACGTACGATACCTTACGTCGCCGGGTGGCGGGTGAGGGTGACCATGGGCAAGCGGAGCGACGACATCGCGGTGCTGGTTTCCTACTTGGCCGACCAGATCGAAGAGATCGGCCAGCGTGGCGCGGCGCTGCAGGCGCAGCAGCAGATCCTGCTCGACGTCGTCGAAGAGAAGCTGGCCGAGTCCCGCTGCGCCGACGACGTGCCGCGGGACGCCATCGCCGGCCTCATCGGCCTACGCGTGCAGCTGCGGCGCGCGCTCGGCTTGCAGGACTCGCTGGCGCCGGCCCGCCCGCCCGGCCACGGCGATCACGACGGCCCGGCGGCACCGTTCAGGCGCGCGGCCGGCTGAGCCGCGCTGACGGCGCGCGGTAGGCTGAGCCAGAAGCAGGCGCCGCCGTCACCGGCGCCACCGTCGACGCCGATGTCGCCGCCGTAAGCGCCGACCAGCTTCTTGACGGTCGCCAAGCCGAGGCCGAAGCCGGGCTGCTTGCGCGCGCCGTCGAGCCGCACGAAGGGCTCGAAGATCTTGCCGCGCTTCTCGGCGGGAATGCCCGGCCCGCTGTCCTCGACCTCGAGCCGCACGCGTCCGTCGCCGCCGCCGTGCACGCGCACGTCGACGTGACGGCGCGGCTGCCCGGCGACGTATTTGACGGCGTTGCGCACCAAGTTGCCGACGATCGAGAGCAGCGCCGCGCGCGAGCAGGCGACGCTGACGCCGACCTCGATGTCGACGTCGATCTCGGTGCCGCTGGTGCGCGCCTCGTCGCGGATGGCGCCGACCACCTCGTCGACGACGCCGCTGACGTCGGTGTGCTCGCCCGGCTGCGGCCGCGCACCCGACACCGCGAACTCGAGCAGGCCGTCGATGAGCTGGGTCATCGAGCGCAGCTGCTGCGCCAGCTTGGCGAACGACGCCTTGTCCTCGCCGCGCTGCTCCGCCAGCATCACGCGCAGCCCCATCGCCGTCAGCGGATTCTTCAGGTCGTGCGCGATGCGGCCGGCGAACTGCTCGAGCTCCTGTGCGCGCTCTTCGGCCAGCCGGCGCCGCGCGTCGGCCACGCCGGCCCAATCGTGCATCGCCCGCGCGCTCGAGATGAGCAGTCCCGCGGCCACCGCCGTCGCCAACAGCTGCAGCGCGTAGGAGATGGCCGCGATGCGACCGCGCAGCCGGGAGATTCGCCGCGTCGACTGGCTCAGCTCGGCGGCGTTGCGCTCGATGAGCTGCTCGATGCCTTCGGCGGCGCGCGCCGCTCGCACGTGCACTTCGATGCGTGACAGCTGCCGCGCGTCGCGCATCTCGCCGCGCTCGAGCATGCGCAGGAGCTTCTCCACCGAACGCTCGAAGTCGTCGACGTTCTCGCCGAGATCGCGATAGAGCGCGCGCTCGCCCGGGTCGGTCGGCAGCGCCAGATAGCGCGCCAAGGCCATGCGCAGCTTGGCGTCGTCGGTGAGGAAGAAGCTGCGATCGATGGGCAGGCCGTCCGCCGCCGCCGAGAACGCCAGCGACGCCGACGTCTCCATCTGCCGCAGCGCCGAACGGGCTTCGTCCAGGTGTTGAATCGACGGCGCCGCGTTGCCGGCGATGGCGTCACTCTCGCGGTCGATCGCGCGCAGCGAGCCGAGCGAGTAGAGGTTCGCGGCCAAGAAGCAGGCCACGGCGACCGCCGTCGCCCCGAACAGCCACGGCCAAGGCGCCGAGCGGGTCGGGCGAACCGAATGAGATCGCGTCCGGATCACCATAGATGCGACGCGCCAGGCGACGGCGCGGTTCCCTGAACGTGACGGGCTTTACCGCTTCTTTACGTTTCGTTACCGTCCCCGCACAAAGGGAACGAGCGCTCAGTCGAACGCCTGACGTCGTCGCACGGTCGCCACCCGAAAATGCGAGCACTGCGGCGGGTGACGAGCGGCGGACGAATTACGACTTCGGCTTGGTCGCGCGCTTCTTGCGCGGCGCCTTCGGCTTGGCTCCGCTCGTCTGGGCCGGCGCAGCCTCGGCCGCGACCGATTCCCACGACGTCGCCATCGTCTGCAAGTCCGCCACAATCTGCGAATTCAGGCTCACAAGACCCGCCAAAGTGCTCATGGTCGGGCATTGTGAGCTGATCTCGCCCTCGGTTGCAACCTTGCGTGCTTTCGCTATCCGTTAGGTGTAATCTTGCCAAGGCCTTGGACGATCTTCGCGACGCTGGCTCGGCCATCGAGGGGCAAAAGTAAGCATGATCGGGACGCTCGTCGGGAATTACGAGATCAAGGCCAAGCTCGGTGAAGGCGGCATGGGCGCCGTCTATTTGGGCGAGCATCCGCTGATCGGCCGCAAGGTCGCGGTCAAAGTGCTGCTCGACGAGCTCGTCGCCAACGAGAGCATCGCCACGCGCTTCTTCAACGAGGCCAAAGCGGCGAACGACATTCGTCATCAGAACATCGTCGAGATCGTCGACTTCGGGCGCACGCCCAAGCCCGACGGCGGCCACATCGTCTACATCATGATGGAGCTGCTCGAAGGCGAGAGCCTCGCCGGGCGCCTGCACCGCGATCCGCTGAGCGTCAAGGAGACGCAGTACATCCTGACGCAGTGCTGCTCGGGGCTCGCGGCCAGCCACGCCAAGGGCATCATTCATCGCGACTTGAAGCCCGACAATTTGTTCCTCATTCGCCGCGGCAGCGACGACAACTTTCTCAAGATCCTCGACTTCGGCATCGCCAAGCTGACGGCGACGGCGAACAGCGGCGCCAAGACGCGCACCGGCACGCTCATCGGCACGCCGTCGTACATGAGCCCCGAGCAGTGCGCCGGCCGCGGCAAGATCGACGCGCGCTCCGACATTTACTCGCTCGGCATCGTCGCCTACGAGATGTTGACGCAGCGACTGCCGTTCATCGGCGAGGGCTTCGGCGACATCGTCGTGGCGCACATTACCGAGGCGCCGAAGCCGCCGTCGCAGGTCTATCCGGGCATTCCGCCGGGGCTGGAAGCGATCGTGATGCGCGCGATCGAAAAAGATCCCGATCACCGTTTCCAGTCGATGGAAGAGTTCGGCGTGGCGCTGGCCGATCCCGAGGCCTATCTGGCGAGCCCGCATGCGGTCGCGGTGGCGGGCGCGGTCGCGTCGGCGCACACGACGTCGGTGCCGGTGGTGACGGTCGATCCGGGCAGCGCCTCGGGCGCGCGGCCGCTGCCGAAGCCGCCGGCGGCGCAGCCGGCGCCGCAAAGCCAGGCGCCGACGGTGCAAGCGCGTAAGCCGGGCAACACGACGCTGTCGGGCGCGACCGGCGAAGTGGGCGCGCAAGCCGGGACGCGCAAGCGCATCGCGGTCATCGGCTCGTCGGCGGCCGTCGCCGCGGTGGCCGCCGTCGTGGGCGTCGTCGTCTTGCGCGGCGCGGGCGCGTCGTCGCACGTGGCGCCGCCGGCCGCGGTCGTGGCGCCGGCGGCGGCGGTCGTCGAGAAGCCGAAGCCGCCCGAGCAGATCTCGATCACGTTCACGAGCGAGCCGCCGGGCGCGGCGGTCAAGCGCGGCGACGACGGCAAAGTCGCGGGTGTGACGCCGCTGACGATTCAGGCGCCCAAGGGCTCGCCCGGTTTCGACGTGCAGGTCGAGCTGGCCGGCTACCGCGCCGAGAAGCGCACCATCGCCACCGACGTCAACCGCGAGCTGTCGTTCGCGCTCGTCAAAGAGGCCCCGGTCGTCGCCGACAAGCCGGTGGCGCGCAAGAAGAAGGCGGCCGGCGACAAGACCGACAAGCCCGGCGACGATCTGAATCTGAAGCTGCTGCCGCCCGAATTGTAGTCGTTACGGCTGCGTCGCCAGCCAGGCTTCGATGGTCGCGCTGTAGCGGGCCGCGCTCGGGATGTCGAGGTGAATGCCGTCCTGGGTCCGATAGGCCGTGAGGTCGGCGGCCGGCAGCCACGGCACCTCGGGAAACGCCGCGTGCACCGCCGCGCGAATGGCCGTCGAATAAGGCGAGCCGAACAGCGCCGGATGCTTGGGCGGCTCGAAGAAGTAGACGGCCACTCTGCGCGCGCGCACGGCGTCGATTTGCGACCGCAGCGCGGCGAGGCTCGCGCGCAGCGACTGCGGCGTCGGCGCGACCGCCTCTTTGGCGGCCGCCGTTTGCACGAGCTGCGCGAACAGCTCCGGCCGCGTCGTCGGCTCGCTGACCGGACCGCGATCTTGCCCAGCCAGGTGCTTGGCCAGCTTGTTGAGGATGACGCCCGGCTGATAGGCGTCGCGCAAGACCGGCAGCCAGCGGCGCAAGTGAAAGGTGATGGGATTGAACAGCTGGCCGAGCAGATCTTCGCTCGGATCGCGCAGCAGCGTCTCGCCGACTTCGATGAGCACGCACCGCGGCTTGGTGTTCGCGCGACGGATGACGTCGAGCCCGGTCAAGGCGCCGTCGCCGGAGAGCGCAAAGCTGAACACGCCCGAGGCCGGGCTGAAGACGAGGCGCGACAGCTTCGACGAGCCACAAGCGATGGTCGGCGGCGCCGCGTCGTAGATGACGCGCTCGGCCCGGATGAGGTTCTCTTGCTCGGCGCCGTCGCCCGAGCCGCCGTCGGGAAACAGGCGCGGCACCACGACTTCGTAAGCCGCGACGATGAACGCCGCGACGACGAAGATGCGCCACACCGGCGCGCGCTCAATTCGCCGGTCGTCGAATGGCCGGCATGGGCGCGGCGCCAGGCGTGATGCGCGTGATAAACGATGACGGGGACACTGTAGATACCGATATTGAATAATAAATAATAATTCATTGGTAATGCGCGTTGAGTCGCCAATGAATGCACGAAGAGCAGCACTTGATGGAAGTCGGGTAATTTGAAGAGCAGCCACGCGGCCGTGACGAGCGAAAAGACGAGCGCGACTTTGAGCGCGCGCGCGACGAAGCCGACGGCGCGACGCGGACGGCTGCCTTGCACCAGCCGCTCGACGGCGAGCAAGAGGCCGTGCACGCTGCCCCAAACGGCGTAGCTCCAGGCGGCGCCGTGCCATAAGCCGCCCAAGAACATGACGATGAATAGATTGAAATAGGTGCGTAATGGACCGTTACGATTACCACCCAATGGAATATAGAGATATTGGCGTAAGAAGCTGGAGAGCGAGATATGCCAGCGCTGCCAGAATTCGGAGAATGATTCGGCGATATAAGGGAAGTCGAAGTTGATCGGTAAGCGATAGCCGAACAAGCCGCCGAGGCCGAGCGCGATCAGTGAATAACCGGCGAAATCGGCGAATATTTGCATCGAATAGCCGAATAAGAGCGCCAATAGTGTGACGCTCGACCAGTTGAGGAAATAGGGATAGGCGATCCAATAGGTGAATTCCTTCAAATGATCGGCGACGACCATTTTCAGGAAATAGCCGAGGATCAAGTCGTGCGTGACGCGCGACCAATCGACGTCGCCTAACGTTTTTGGCGCGATTTGCGGCAGGAACTCGTGCGCTTTGACGATCGGTCCGGCCACGAGCTGCGGGAAGAACGCTTTGAAGAACGAGATGCGCACGAAGTGGACGGAGAAGCGGCGGTCGAGCGTGATCGAAGGCGACGGGGAGCGCGCGCTGCGATAAGCGTCGACGACGAGGCTGATGCCTTGAAACGTGAAGAACGAGATGCCGACCGGAAGTGGTAGCGCGAGTAGGAATTCGCCGACGCGATCGCCGGCGGTGGGCGCAAACAACGTTCGGTAAAAGAGGCCGCTGTACTTGAAGAACAAGAGCACGCCGAGGTTCGTGCCGACGCCGAGCAAGGCCCAGGCAAAGCGGCGATTGGCGCGACCGAAGGTGACGAAATAGCTGGCCAGCGCATTGACCGAAATCGAATAGACGAGCAGTAAAAGCAGCTTTGGCTGGTGATAGCCGTAAAAGACGAGGCTGGCCGCCAGCAAAAGGTGAATTTGCGCGCGCTGTAATGGCCGCCAGTAATAAAGCGGGAATACACAAATGACGAGGAGTACGAAAGCCCAGCTATTGAAGAGCATTCGCCGGCGACGCCGAATGTGAGCTCACCCGATACACGCGCGAATATATAGCAGTCGCCAATGAGCGCGAATTGGAAATACGTCAGTCGCGGCTGGCGTGCTTCTTGGCGTAAACGTCGCGGACGGCGCGGGCGAGCGCCTTTTCGTCGATGGGCTCGTGCTGCCCGCGCAGGATCGACGCCATCGCGCGCGACATCTCTTCCGCGCTCTCGAAGCGGTCGTTCGGCGCTTGCGCCAGCGCCGTGTGCACGACTTCGGCCAGCGCCGCCGGAATGTCGGGACGAAAGTCGCGGATCGACGGCACTTGATGGGCAGCGATGCGCTTTAGGACCTCGATCGCGTCGCCGCCGCCGAAGAGCGGACGACCGGCCAGCGCCTCCCACAAGACGATGCCGACGCCGAAGATGTCGCTGCGCGGCGTCGCCTGCTGCCGCTTGACCAGCTCGGGCGCTAGATAAGACAGCTTGCCTTTGACGATGCCGGGCGCCGTCATCGCCGCGCGATCGGCGGCGCGCGCCAAGCCGAAATCGGCCAGCTTGACGATGCCCATGACGCTCATGAGCACGTTGGCCGGCGTCACGTCGCGATGGACGATCGGCGCCGGCCGGCCCGCGCCGTCGACGCGCTCGTGCGCACACGACAGGGCGCGCAAGATCTCGATGCCGATGGCGGTCACGAGGTGCCACGGCGTCTGCCGCTCGGGAAAGGCGCGCATCCAGGTCTCGAGATCGATGCCGTCGATCCACTCCATGACGATGAAATAGCGGCCTTCGTCATCTTGATCGAAGTCGTGAATCTGCACGATGTTGGGATGCTGCAGCTCGGAGACGACGCGCGCCTCCTCGACGAACATGGCGACGAAGCTGGCGTCGCTGGCGAGGTTGGGCAAGACGCGCTTGATGGCGACCGGGCAGGTGAAGCCGGCGGCGCCGTGGGTGACGCCGCGCCAGACCTTGGCCATGCCGCCTTCGCCGACCGGTTCGATGAGCTCGTACTTGCCCGCGACCCAACGATTGGAGGACATCGCCTTCATCGTACTCCTCTTCGGCGAGCGGCGGAATCAGTAGTGGATGTCGTCGTGGCGGACTTTGCCGGCGAAGGCGCGGAAGAGGTACGTGAAGTAGCCGATCGCCAGCAGCAGCGCGGGGATCCACCACATGAGGCCGACGGCGAGCCCGTGGTGCCCGGTGGCGCCGTTGTAGGCGGTGACGTCGTAGGCGCCGGCGACGGTGGAGCGCAAGATCGTCGGGAAGAGCGCGGCGGCCGTGGCGACGAGCAGGCCGGCCAAGAACGCGGTCGAGCCGAAGAAGGCGGCGGCGTCGCGGCCGCGACGGTGCGCGACGAAGGCGACGATGAAGCCGGCCGCGGCGACGAGCGGAAACGGCCACGCCCACGGCCGCGCGACGAGCTGGCCAAAGAGCGCGCCGTTGATGCGCGTGGTCCAGATGGTGACGGCGACGCCGAGGATTCCCGTCGCTCGCCACAAGCGCAGGGCCAGCGTGCGGGCGCGCAGCTGCAGCTCGCCTTCGGTCTTGTGCGCGATCCAATGGGCGCCGTGCGCGCCCAAGACGACGACCGTGAAGAGGCCGACGGTCATCGTGTAGCCGTCGAGCGCGCCGTCGCGGCCGCCGAATAGCGGCGCCGCGAAGCTGCCGTCGCTGCCGACGGGAACGCCGCGGATGACGTTGGCGAACGAGACGCCGAGCACGAAGGCGAGCAGCGTCGAGGCGCCGGCGAAGCTGACGTCGAAGAAGGCGTGCCACAGCGGGTTCGGCCACTGACCGCGGAACTCAATCGACAGACCGCGCACGATGAGGAGCCAGAGCACGATCATGAGCGGCAAGTAGAACCCGCTGAAGGCGGCGGCGTAGGCGTGCGGGAAGGCGAAGACGAGCACGCCGCCCGAGCCGATGAGCCAGACCTCGTTGCCGTCCCAAATCGGGCCGATGGCGGCGAGAATCGTGCGGCGCTCGCCGTCGTTCTTGGCGATGAGCAAGTGGGCGATGCCGGCGCCGAAGTCGAAGCCGTCGAGGACGACGTAGACCGTCAGCATCAGCGCCAGCAGCGCGTACCAAACGGCTTCCATCTAATGACCCTCGACGTCGGGGCCGCGCACGAGCTGCCGCGCGACGAGGCCGAGGAACGCCAGGCCGACGACCAAGTAGAGGCCGAGCCAGCCGATCGTCGTGAACGCGACGCTGCCGGCCGAGACGTGCGGCGACGTGCCGGCGGACGTGCGCATGAGGCCCTAGACGAGCCACGGCTGGCGGCCGAGCTCGGCGGTCATCCAGCCGGCGGTAGTGGCGATGTACGGGAACGGCAAGGCGAGCATCAGGATCCACAGGAGCCAGCGCGTCTGTGCGAGCTTGCGTCGCCACAACAGGAGCGCCGACAGACCAGCGACGGCGAAGAGCAGCGTCCCGAGGCCGACCATCACATGGTAGCGTAATACAAGAGCTCGATGTTGTCGGGCCACTGGTCGCGCGGGAAATCCTCGAGCCCGTAGACGGTCGCGCCGAAGCTGCCGTAGGACAGCAAGCTGAGCACGCCGGGCACGAGGATGGGATTGTCGAGCTGCCGCTTGGCGACGTCGGGCTGGCCGATGAGCGCGAGCTCGGCGTGGTCGCTCGACGCGAACTTGCCCTCCATCGCCGCCAGCGCCGGCTGTTGATACTGCGCCATCAGCTTGCCTTGGCGATCGCCGGTCGGGAACAGCTGCAGGCAGCAGGCGACGACGGCGGCGATGACGCCGACCGACAAGCAGGCGCCGGCGACGTCGCGATGGCGGTCGAGCAGCAGCCAGCCGGCGCCGACGGCGGCGACGGCGAAGGCGCCGGTCATCACGGCGGCGCACATGACGTGCGGGAATTCCCAGAATCGCCCACGGGTTGAAGAGGTAGGTCCAGGCGTTGGCCAGCTCCAACGCCGGGCCGCCGTGGTTGCCGATGGCGTGGCCGACCGGGTGTTGCATGAAGGCGTTGGTGACGACGATGAAGTAGCCGGAGAGCCAGGAGCCGATGAGCAACATGACGGCGGCGAAGAGGTGGCCGCGCGGGCCCAGCTTTTTCTCGCCGAACAGGAAGAGGCCGAGAAAGGCCGACTCGGCGAAGAAGGCGAACATGCCTTCGAGCGCCAGCGTCAGGCCGATGACGCCGCCGGCGTAGCTGGAGAAGCGCGACCAGTTGGTGCCGAACTGGAACTCCATCGGCACGCCGGTGACGACGCCGACGGCGAAGTTGATACCGAAGATGCGCGCCCAAAAGCGCGCCGCACGATTCCACCGGTCGTCATTGCCGGCGTCGCCTTTGGCGACGCTGCCGGGTCGCCGCAGCGCCAGCACTTTGAAGACGACGATGAGCAGCGCCAGCCCCATCGAGAGCTGCGGGAACAGGTAGTGATACGTAATCGTGAAGGCGAACTGGAAGCGACTCCAGCCGATCGCGTCCATGCCTCACGTATAACGCGTTCGCGCGGCGCCGCCACTTCGCGCGAAACGCTACGGCAAGCAAGGGTGGCGCCGCCTACTTCGACCAACGGTTGGCGCGGCGTACGGCGGGGCGGTTACCGGCAGCTGGCGGTGAACGTCGTGCCGAGGGCGAAGCCGGCGCCGAGGGCGAGCTCGATGGCGACGTCATCGGGCGAAACGCCGGCGCAGTAGGGCGCGGCGACGGGGCTCCAGCACGGGTCGCCGGCGGACTGGTCGCAGCGAGGCAACGTCGTCTCTATCGGGCCGCCGCCCCCGGGTGCGGGCACGTACGCGATGACTTCGCAGTCGGGCTCCATTGGGTTGGCGAGCTTGGTCGGTATGCAGTTGCCGCTCAGGCGCGAGCGCAAGAGGGCGCCTGCCATCGACAGCGCCTGCGAGTAGTCGGGTGTTTGGTTGACGTCGGTGCCGCAGATAGACGAGACGGCGTTGTATTGGGCAGTGCGGACGACGGTGTTGAGGCGCACCGCCGGATCGCCGAAGAACGCCGGCGCGACGTTGTTCTGGCACGAGTGATCGACACGCACGAGGCATCCGGTGCCGATGGGCGAGCACGGGACATACGCGGGATTGGGCGCCACGCCGAGGCCGGTGCCGGCTTCGATGGTCACCGTCTGAAACGGCGTCTCCGGCGCGTCGATGGCCACGAGCGCGACGTTGGCCGGATCGCTCTTGATGCCGCCTTGCGCCGGCGGGTTCGCGAAGGTGGCGATGTAACGCTGCAGATCGTATTCGCCGCCGAGCGTGTCCGGCGCCGCTTGGCAGCCCATGAGCGGCGCCGTCGACGCCGCCTCCGGCGACAGCGCCAGCATCCCGCCTTGCACGCAGGCGACGCCGAAGCGCGTCTGCCGATAGGTGTCGTAGGCGCCGACCACGCTGACGTCGGCCGCGGGCTCGTAGAACTTCGCCGTCGGCGGCGCCGAGCCGTCGTCCTCGTTGGTGAAGAAGACGACGGCCAAGAGCGCGTCGTCGCGCAAGAAGCCGGCGTTCTCGTTCGTGTTGTGCAGCGCCTGGAACACCGACTCCAGCTGATGCTCGAAGCCGCAGCCCGACGCGCCGACCGACGCCATGCAGCCGAATGTCGTCGCCAGCTGCGCCGGGGTGGTCGCGACCGGCAAGTTGCTGGTGTCGCCGCCGACGCCGAATTGGTAGCTGATGTACGGGCTGCCGACGGGCGACTCGCAGCCGAAGTTGGGCGTGCCGGCGGCGGCGGTCGCCTGCAAGAGGCCGTTTTGCCCGCCGGGCGAGGCTTGGCAGCCGCCGCCGGCCGTGTCGCCCGCGCCGTAGTCGGACGTGACGACGCCGATGTGCAGGTCGGGGTAGATGCCGAGCCCGGCCAAGTCGACGAACGGCTGCAGGAACTGCGCGAACTGCGTCTGCAGCTGCGTCTGCATCGCCGTCATCGAGGGTGAGTTGTCGACCATGAAGAGGATGTCGACCTTGTTCGTCTGCGTCGTCGACAGCGGCACCGCCGGACCATAGCCGCCCATGTCGAGCGGCTGCGGCGCCATGTCGATCGGCTGCTGCGCGGTGACCGTCATCGACACCGTGGCGCACATCGGCGACGCCGTGATGACGGTGTTCGCCTCGCCAATCACGGTCCCGTCGAGCACGGCCAAGACCTCGATGCCGAGCGACTCGACCGCGCCGAACTTGGGCACGGCGGCCTCCACCGTTTGCGTCGTTTGACCCGGCGTGTGCGCGACCGTTTTCGACCGCTCGCCGTCGCTGGTCTCCGCCAGGCTGATCGTGAGCTGCGTCGCCATCACCGTCGTCGCGTCGAACGTCAAATGGAGCGTCGCCTTGCCGCCGTCGCACGGCCCCTGGCAGCCGGCGACGGCGAGCGTCAACGAGATCACGGCCCATCGTGAAGCGACGGCAAGCGAGGTGCTCATGGACGGATTGTGCACTGCGGAAGGACGCGTCCGCTGTGGAGCTCGTCACGTTCGCCGCCGATCGACGTCGACCGGCGCGGCTGCGACCGAACGCCGGAGCTACAGGCCGAAGCGCGCCGCGCCGCCGATCTCTTCCTCGATGCGCAGGAGGCGATTGTACTTGGCCACGCGCTCCGACCGCGCCGGCGCGCCGGTCTTGATCTGCCCGCAGCCCGACGCCACCGCCAAATCGGCGATGAACGTGTCCTCGGTCTCGCCCGAGCGATGCGACACGACCGAGCGCCAGCCGGCCGACGACGCCAGCTGAATCGCCGCCAGCGTCTCCGTCAGCGTGCCGATCTGGTTGAGCTTGATGAGAATGGCGTTGGCGGATTTCTCGTTCAGCCCGCGCTCGAGGAACTTCGTGTTGGTGACGAAGAGGTCGTCGCCGACGATCTGGACGCGCTCGCCAACAGCCTTGGTCAGCGACTTCCAGCCGTCCCAATCGCTCTCGCCCAAGCCGTCTTCGAGCGAGACGATCGGGTACTTCTCGACCCAGCCTTGCCAGAACTCGACCATCTCGGCCGGCGTGCGCGTGCGGCCTTTGTCCGACTTCCAGAAGACGTAGCCGCCCTTGTCCTTCTGCCACATCTCGGACGCGGCGGCGTCGATGGCGATGGCGATCTCCTTGCCCGCCTTGAACCCGGCGGCCTCGATCGCTTCGAGCAGGAGCTCGACCGCCTCCTCGTTCGACTTCAGCATGGGCGCGAAGCCGCCTTCGTCGCCGACCGCGGTCGACAGGCTCTTCTTGCGCGAGGATGCTCTTGAGCGTCTGATAGACCTCGGCGCCCCAGCGCAGCGCCTTTTTGAACGTCGGCGCGCCCACCGGCATGATCATGAACTCCTGAATGTCGACGTTGTTGTCGGCGTGGCGACCGCCGTTGATGACGTTCATCATCGGCACCGGCAGGCGCGTGGCGCCGACGCCGCCGATGTAGCGGTAGAGCGGCAGGCCACACTCGTCGGCGGCGGCGCGGGCGACGGCGAGCGACACGCCGAGCATGGCGTTGGCGCCCAGCTTCGACTTGTTCTCGGTGCCGTCGAGCTCGATCATGGCCTCGTCGATGCCGGCTTGGTCGAGCGCCTCTTGGCCGAGCAGGATCTCCGAGATCTGCGTCTCGACGGCGTCACAGGCGAGCTTGACGCCCTTGCCGCCGTAGCGCGACTTGTCGCCGTCGCGCAGCTCGAGCGCTTCGTGCTCGCCCGTCGACGCGCCCGACGGAACCGCGGCCGTGCCGCGCGCGCCCGAGGCCAGGTGCGCTTCGACTTCGACGGTGGGGTTGCCGCGCGAATCGAGGATTTCACGAGCGTGCAGGGCGACGATCTCGGACATGGCAAAGGCTCCTTTGGCGAGCGGGGGCCTCGACGTTAATCACGCTTCGCCCGTCGGTCAATAGCGCGACCCAAAGCAGAGTCGCGGGCTTGACACATTCGCGACAATGGCCATCTTGCTTTGCGTAACTGAAACAGTTTCATAACCGGGCTTTCCCGAGGAGGATTGAACATGCTCGTGCGTTGGACTCCGTTTGGCGACGTGGCTCGCCTGCAGCAAAATCTCGACTCGCTCTTTGGTGCCGCCGGTCACGACAAGGTCGTGCGCGGCTTCGCTCCCGCCGTCGACGTCCAAGAGGATGCCGACAAGATCGAGCTACAAGCCGATCTGCCGGGCGTAAAGCAGGAAGACATCGACATTCAGATCGATAAAGGGGTGCTCACGATCAAGGGCGAGCGCAAGGTCGCGGCCGGTCGTGGCGAGCGCAACACCGGCGCCTTCTCGCGCGCGTTCACGTTGCCCGATACGGTCGACCTGGAGAAGATCGGCGCCGCGCTCAAGGACGGCGTGTTGACGTTGACCTTGCCGAAGCGGCCGGAAGAGAAGCCGCGCCAGATCAAGGTCGCGGTTCAGTCGTAAGTCTTCGGAAGTTGTCGGAAATGAGAAGGGCCGGCGGGAATTGTCCGCCGGCCCTTCGTTTTTGCGCCGCGACTTCCGCGAGCCTGAGCTAGAGCCCGCTGGCGCGAACGAGCATGAGCACCACCATGAGGACCAACACGCCGACGATAACGAAGCCGACGCGCCGCTGCGACACGCCGGAGCGCCCGAAGTAAGAGGAGTTGGAAGTGAGCGCGGTCGTTGCAAACGCGCTGAAGAGATGGGGATCGATTACGCGGCGGCGCGTTTGCCGCGCCGAGCGGCTACTTCTTGTGCTCGAGGTGCTTCTTGACGCGCGCCGCGACCTGCGGGCCGGTCAAGCCGAGCTTCTCGGCGATGATGTTGGCGGGCGCCGAGTAGCCGAAGTCGTCGATGCCGATGGTGAGACCGCCGGCGCCGACCCACGACTTCCACAGGTTCGTGCGGCCGGCTTCGATCGAGACGCGCGTGCCGCCGTCGCCGAGCACCGACTGCTGCCACGCCTCATCCTGCGCCGCGAAGACCTCCAGGCACGGCAACGAGACGACGCGGCACTTGAGGCCGCCTTTGCCGAGCTCGCGCGCCGCCTCGACGGCGACGCCGGCCTCCGAGCCCGTCGCCAAGAACGTGACGTCGGGCGCGCCGCCCTCTTCTTTGAGCATGACGTAGCCGCCCTTGACCGCGTCGACGACGCGCGTGCCCGCCGGCGGCTCGGCCACTTTCTGGCGCGACAAGATGATCTCCGACGGACCATCCTTGCGCTCGAGCGCGTGCGCCCACGCCGCCGCGCACTCGATGGCATCGGCCGGACGCCACACGTGCACGTGCGGAATGAGCCTGAGCGCCGAGACGTGCTCGATCGACTGGTGCGTCGGCCCGTCTTCGCCGAGGAACACCGAGTCGTGCGTGAAGACGTGGATCGCCTGGAAGCGCGACAACGCCGCCAGGCGAATCGCCGGGCGCATGTAGTCGCTGAACGTCAAGAACGTGGCCGTGAACGGGATGAAGAGGCCGTAGGCGGTGATGCCGTTGGCCATGGCGCCCATCGCGTGCTCGCGGATGCCGAAGCGCAGGTTGCGGCCGCCGTAGGTGCCGCCTTCGACCTTCGCCGAGTCCTTGAGCGGCGTCTTGGTCGAGCCGCCCAAGTCGGCGTCGCCGCCGATGAGCGACGGGATCAGCTTCGCCGCCGTTTGCAAGACCGCGCCCGCCAAGCTGCGCGTCGCGTCGGTCTGCTTGGGCGCCGCCGCGTCGAGCTGCTGCAGCAGGTCGGCGGGCACGCGCTTGTCGGACATCGCCGCGTAGGTCTTCGCGAGCTCGGGATGCGTGTTCAGCCACGTCTCTCTGTGCGCGTTCCAGCGCTCGTGCTCGGCACTCAACTCTTCGCCGCGCCTCTTCCACAGCGCGTGCACTTCGTCGGGCACCCAGAACGGCTTGTCGAGCGGCCAGCCGGCGGCCTCTTTGGTCAGCTTCGTCTCTTTTTCACCGAGCGGCTCGCCGTGCGCCTTGTTGCTGTCGTGCTTGTTGGGCGAGCCGTTGCCGATGTGCGTGCGACACAAGATCAAGAACGGCCGCTCGGTCTCGGCCACGGCGGCGTCCAGCGCCGACTCGATCTGCGCGTGGTCGTGCCCGTCGATGTGCAGGATGCGCCAGCCGTACGCTTCGAAGCGCTTGCCGACGTCCTCGTCCATGCTCTCGTCGAGCTTGCCGTCGAGCGTGATCTTGTTGTCGTCGTAGAGGTAGGTGAGGTTGCCGAGCTTCAAGTGGCCGGCGATCGACGCCGCTTCGTGCGAGATGCCCTCCATCATGTCGCCGTCGGAGACGATGCCCCAGATGCGATGATCGAAGAGGCCGGGGAAGCGCTCGTTGGCCATCTTCGCGGCGAGCGCCATGCCGACGCCGTTGGCGAAGCCTTGGCCGAGCGGGCCGGTCGTGACCTCGACGCCTTTGGTGATGTGGCTCTCGGGATGGCCGGGCGTCTTCGATCCCCACTGACGGAACTGCTTGAGCTGCTCGAGCGGCAGATCCTCGTAGCCGGACAGATGCATCAGCGAGTAGAGCAGCATCGAGCCGTGACCGGCCGACAAGACGAAGCGGTCGCGATCGGGCCAATGCGGATCCTTGGCGTCGTGCTTCAGATAACGCGACCACAAGATGAAGGCGTAGTCGGCAGCGCCCATCGGCAGGCCGGGATGGCCGCTGTTCGCTTTCTCGATGGCGTCAATGGACAGGAACTTGATCGTATTTACGGCCAAGAGTGTGAGGTCGGCAGGCGCTGCGGCAGCCTTTGGGAACAAGAGTCACCTCCGTCGGTGCGCGAATGTTCATGCTTTGTCGGGCCCGAGTCAACGCTTGTCCAGCGCCGATCGCGGCCTAACCTCGGAAAGATGAAGATTGCGTTGCGCTGCGCGCTGGTTTTCGCGTCGTTCGGCTGCGCGCCCAAGCCGGTGCATGTGTCGCGGGCGGTTTGGCCCATCGGCCGTTCCCACCAGCCCTACTACGGAAAACCCGCGTATCTGGCGGAGGCGCACCCGCTCGTGGCCGTCAACGCGACGACCGCGCCGCGCAACGATTGTCCACAGCGTTCGCGGGCTTGCGACGAGCGCTTGCGGGCGACGCTGGCGGCGCTCGACGGTCAGCTGCTGGCGCTGTCGACGCCGCCGCAAGAGGTGGAGATGCAGGCGCTGCAGCTGTCGATCGTCGAGCTGGAGCCGCTGTTGGTGCCTTATCCCGACCTCGTCGCCGAGCAAGAGGAGCTGAAGACGACGGTGCCGAAGCTGCCGACGCAGCCGCTGGCGATCCAGTCGTCGACGCGCAAACGACTCCTGGAATTGTCGGATCTGTTGCGGCTGCAGTTGGCCGCCGCCCAGTAGTTACGGCGCTGTTGCGGGCGTGCTAGGCTCCGCGCCCGATGGCCAGCGACAAGAAAAACGGCAGCGCATTTCAGCTCTGGTTCGAAGACGCGTGGGAGGGCTGGATTCGTCCGCTCGGGCTCATCGTCGTCCTCGCGATCGGCTACCTGCTCTACAAGTACGACCTGTTGAGCGAGACGGTCATGGGCGCCCTGTTGGTGCTGGGCGTGATCTTGGGCGCGATCGGCGCCGGCGTTTTGCCGGCGCTTCCGCTGACGCGCGCGCCCTGGCAGCGGGCGCTGCTCGTGACGATGGCGCTGGCGGCGCTGGTGGCGACGGGCTATCCGACACTGCGCTTGGTGCTCCCGGGCGCGCCGCTGGCCGAAGCCACGCTGACGACGGCGGCGCCGTCGGTGACGGTCACGCCGTCGGCGATCGGGCCCTACGACGTCACCGCGTCGGGCCACTTCAAGGACTCGAGCCGCGCCGAAGCCGAGGCCAGCTACACGCTCAAAGTCAGCGACAACTCGGGCGGCAGCGACGAGGTCGAAGGCGCCGTTCGCCGCAAGCAGCTGTCGTATCGCACGCGGCGCGGCTCGTCGACGTCGACCATGGAGCGCAACGAGCAGACGCTGCGCTTGCCGCACGTGCGCGGGCCGCAGGTGACGCTGGCGACGGACGTCGACGAGCAGCTCGAAGGCGGGCTCAAGCTGGAGCTGCGCCGCGGCAGCCTCAACCCGATCGTGTTCCTCGTGCTCGGCATCTTGGCGCTGTTGATGGCGCTGGTGCTCGACACGCGGCTCATCGACTGGAAGACCAACAAGAAGAGCCACGTGACGGCCTGCGTCGCCATCGCCTTCGCGTTCGCCGTCAGCTATCCCGACGAGGCGACGCCGCATGCGCTGGTGCGCCCGGCGGTGTCGTCGTTCATTCTCGCGCTCGTCGTCGGCGGGCTTGGCGGCTGGCTCTTGGGCGGCATCGGGCGCGTCTTGGCCGGGCCGAAGAAGCCCAAAAAAGCGTCGTCCACGTCCGCTTCGTCGCGCTGACACAGCTAGGCCGTCGTCATGGCCAGCCTCGTCGTCGACGGCAATGAAGTCGGCTACAGCGAATCGGGCGTCGGTCCGACGCTCGTCTTCGTGCACGGCCAGCTCTGCGATTATCGCTATTGGGAGCCGCAGCGCGCGGCGCTGGCGAAGTCGTATCGCGTCGTCGCCGTCAGCTTGCGCCACTTTTGGCCCGGCCACTGCGACGAGTCGTCGCGCACGTTCACGACCGACGTGCACGCGGGCGACGTGGGCGCGTTCATCGCCGCGCTCGACATCGGGCCGGTGCATCTGTGCGGCCACTCGCGCGGCGGTTACGTCGCGCTGCGCGTGGCCCGGCGGTTCCCGCGGCTGTTGCGCACGTTGACGCTGGCCGAGCCGGCCGGCCCCGTCGCCGATCCGGCGCGCGCGGAGCCGCCGGCGTCGCTGGCGCTCGAACGCGCGTTGCCGCAGGTGCTCGATCGCTTGCGCGCCGGTGACATCGACGCTGGGCTGACGCTGTTCGTCGATGTCGTCGCCGGTGCCGGCGCGTGGTCGCGCAGCGCGCCGGCGTTCAAGCGCATGGCGCGCGACAACGCGATGACGCTGTTGGCGCAGGCGAAGTACGAGCCGGTGCGCGCGCCCATCGCTTACGCCGACGTGCAGTCGATCGCGGTGCCGGTGCTGCTCGTCGGCGGCGAGCGGACGCCGGCGCCGTATCCGCAGACGCTGGCGACGCTCGAGCGGGCCTTGCGCGACGTGCGCCGCGTGCTCATTCCGCGCACCGGCCACGCCATGAACGTCGAGAACGCGCCCGCCTTCAACCGCGAATTGCTGCAGTTTCTCGACGAGCCCGGCAGGTAACTACTTCTTGCCGCCGCCCACGAGCGCGTCCGCGAAGTCGTGATAGGTCGCCGCGCAGGCCTTCTCGATAGGCACGGGACAGAGCGCGCCGGCCGACAGCGTCCACTCCTTGGTCTGCGCCAGCGTCGTCGCGTAGACGGTCGCGGGCAGGTCGCCGCGCGATGTCTGGAAGTGCGCGCCCAGGAACACGAGGCCCTGCGCCGACTCGAGCCCGATCTGCTTGAACGTCGCGTTCAGCTGCGCCGTCGCCGTCGCCGGCGGCAAGAGATCGGCGAGCGCGCGCGCGGCCAGCCGCTCGGCGACGAGTGGCATCGGCTTGCCGCCCGCCGGCTGCTTGCAGCGCGGGCTGACGAAGATCTCGAAGACCGGCCACATGCCCTGAACGCTCGCTTTCGCCGTCAGCTGCAGTTGATCCGGTCGCTCGCGGCGCACCGTCCAGCCCGGCGGCAGCTTCGCCTGAAGCTGCGCGAAGCCCGTGAGGTGAACGCGATTGTGGGCGCGGTCGTAGGTCCAATCGGGCATGACCGCTTGGGCGCAGTCGCTGCCGTTGGCCAGCGGGGCGTCAGCGCTCGTCGGCTTGGCCGCCGCCGGCGCGGGTGGCGCCGCGGCGGGTGACGGCGGCGGAAGCGGCGCGGCGTGCGCGCAGCCGCTGACTCCCGCGAGTAGGGCGAGGCTGATGACAAATCGAGTCAACTTCATCCTCCGCTTAGCGAGAGCCGCGATTCGGCGCGATGTCGCAATAAATCGTCGCTCGACCGGTCAGCCGAGCAGCTTGGCGAGCACGTCGTCGCGCACCAGCGGCGCCAAGCCGCCGCCGCCCAAGATGTTGACGATGCGGCTCTCGGACGCGCGCACGGCGCCGCCCGACGGGCGCGGCGCGTCGCCGCTGTTGGTGAACGCCGAGAGATCGACGTACAGGTCGCGCGCGTGCAGCTCGTTGCCGTCGACGCGCAGGTGGCGCTCGGTGGGCGCGGCGACGAACTCCTGCACGACCCAGGCGTCGCGATCGGCCAGCGCGAAGTCGCACAGCTCGTGCCAGCCGACGACGTGGCCGGCCGGACGACCGAGCAGCGGCGCCAAGCGCGCCTGCGCCGACTCGGCGGCGGCCAGCTCGGCGCCCAAGAAGACGCCTTTGCCGCCGTAATCCCAGCTGCGCTTCAAGACCAGCTGCGCGCCGTTGTCGCGCGTCCAGGCAGCCAAGTCGGGGATGGGCGCGCCGTCGGGGCCGCGCGTCGGGCCGTGCGCATAGAGGCGCGTCCACGGCACCGAGGCGGCGACGGCGTGGCGCTCGTCGTCGTCGAGGCCGATGCGCGCGGACTCGGCGTCGTCGATGGCGGCGGCCGACAGCAAGCCGAGCATGGCCTTGACCTCGAGGTGGCTCGAGATCGGGTTGAACACGTGAAAGCGGTCGGGATCGAGGCAGACGCGCGCGAAGTCGCCGGCCGGATCGAGGCGGCGGGCGAAGATGTGGCGATAGATGAGATCGGGGATGACGCCGTCGACGACCGCGCGGCCGTCGAGGATGCGCACGGTCTCGGGCGTGGCGATGAAGACGCGATGTCCGCGCGCGCTCCAACGCCGCACGTAGTGCATGAGCTCGCCGTACTGCGCGTCGCCGGCGCGGGCGACGATGGCGATCGACTGGGCGCCGTCGCGGCCGCCGAGCCGCGCGTGATGCGCGAGCAGCGACTGCAGGAGGTCGTCGCTGTTGCGGCCGTTGGAGTCGCTGAGCGCGGCGATGGCGCCGTCGGACAAGCCGCGCGCGCGTCCGACGGCGGCGAAGAACGCCGCGGCGATGGCGTCGGAGTAGCCCTGCATCGCCGGGATGGTCGAGTTGACCTCGAGCGCGCGCGCGTGGCCGTCGGCGTCGAGGAGAAAGTCGACGCGCACCGTCGCCAGCTGCTCCGACTTGCGCCAGGTCGCGCCCAGCGCCTCCTGCTCGAGCGCGCCGAACGCGCCGAACAGCCGCTGCTTCAAGGGCGCGCGCGTGTGATCGTCCATCAGATCCGCGGTCAGCTTCTGCAGCCCGCGCGTGATGGCGTGCGCGTCGGTGGAGACCGCCGCCATCTTGGCGCGATCGATCGACGCGGGCGTGATGATGGGCGGAATCGGCGTCTCGCCGCCGTCGGCGAGCACGACATACGCGCCGTCGGCCCGCGCCCGCGTCGCGTAATCACGCGCCAGCTTGGCCTGCTCGTCGGCGGAGAGCGCTTGCCAGAATGCGTCGAAGCGAGCGCGCGCGGTCGTCGTCATGTCACCCTCAAGATCCAGCACTTCAGATACTCGGTTTCGGGCACGCCGAGAAGCGGCGGATGATCGCGACCGGCGCCGCGACGCTCGATGAGCTGCACGCGCCGGCCGGCGTCGCGCGCGGCGTCCTCGACGACGGCGCCGAAGCGTTCGGGCGTCATCTTGCCCGAGCAGCTGCAGGTCACGAGGATGCCGCCCTCCTTGCACAAGCGAAGGCCGCGTAAATTGAGCTCTTTGTAGGCGCGCTCGGCCGCACCGTAGGCGCTCTTGCGCTTGGCCAGCGCCGGCGGATCGATGACGACGACGTCGAAGCTGCGCCCGTCGCCTTCGAGCTGCCGCAGCCGATCGAAGGCGTTGCCTTGCTCGACCGTCACCTGCGCCAGCTGATTGCGCTTGGCGTTCTCTTTGGCGCGCGCGACCGCCGGCGCCGCTTCGTCGATCGCCAGCACCGACGTCGCGCCGCCGCGCGCCAGCGCCAACGCGAAGCCGCCGTGATACGTGAACGCGTCCAAGCATTCGCCGCGCGCATACTCGCCGGCCCGCGCGTGATTCTCCGCTTGATCGAGGAATCCGCCGGTCTTGCCGTCGGCCATGACGTCGACTTCGTAGGCGTTGCCGGCGTCGTGATAGCGCACCAGCGTCGGCCCGTCGCCGCGCAAGATGGCGCGCCGGCGCGGCAGGCCCTCGAAGTCGCGCGCCGACGAGTCATCGCGCGCGACCACGAGCCGCGCGCCCGTGACCGCTTGAATGAGGCGCGCCAGCTCGTCCTCGCGCGCGTCCATCGCGCGCGCGCCGGTCTGCAGCACGCACACGTCGCCGTAGCGATCGACGACGAGGCCGGGCAGCCCATCGGCCTCGGCGTGCACCATGCGGTAGGCGTCGGCGTGCGGCATGAGCCGGCGGCGCAGCTCGTCGGCCGCGCGCAGCCGCGTCTCCAGCAGCGCCGCGTCGACCGTCACGGCCGCGCGCGCGACCAGGCGCAGCGGCAACTGCGCGCCCGGCGCCCACAACGCCGTGCCGAGCAGCTGACCGCGCGCGTCGTGCACGCGGACGACGTCGGCGCCGCCCGACGCGTCGCGGCTGACGTCGTCGGCATACACCCACGGATGGCCGGCGCGCAGGCGGGCCGCGCCTTTGGCCGAGACCGTGACCACCGACTCCGAAGCGGACATCCCGCTTGCTTAACACGCGGGCACGAGCAGTGCATCTGGACTCATCCTCATGAGCCTGACGCAGAGAGAGCTCGCGGAAAAACAGCGGGCACGCGAGCACGAAGACCAAGAAAAGCGGCTGATTTATGCCGCCGGGCTCAAAGCCCTGGTCGACGAGCGGGCGCCGTTCCTCGTCGGTGGCGGCTTCGCGCTCTACAGCTATCTCGGCCGCTGGCGAACGACGAAAGACGTCGACATCTTCATCCAAGCCGACGACTTGCACTCGGTCCTGCACATCATGATGCGCGCCGGCTTCCAGTGCGAGATCACCGACGTGGCCTGGCTCGCCAAAGCGCGTCAAGGCGACGCCTGCATCGACATCATCTTTTGCAGCTACAACGGCCTGTTTCCCGTCGACAAAGGCTGGTTCGACAACGCCCGCCGCGCGCTCGTCCTCGGCATGCAGTGCAAGGTCGTCGGCCCCGAAGAGATCATCGCCTCCAAGTCGTTCGTGGCCGCGCGCGATCGCTTCGACGGCGCCGACATCTCGTGGCTCATCCGCGCCACGGCGCACAAGCTCGACTGGGATCGCATCGAGCATCTGATGCGCGAGCATTGGGAGATCCTGCTCTGGCAAATGCTGCATTTTTTGTATGTTTTCCCGTCGGAGCGACATCTGTTGCCGGCGGCGATGATCGATCGCCTGACGCACAAGCTGACGGCCGAGGTGCACTCGGACGACTACGAGCCGCTCATCTGTCGCGGGCCCATGCTCGATCCGCGGCTGTATCAGGCGGAGATCGTCGTGCGCGGCGCCGCCGATCCGCGACCGCGGCGCAACTTGGTGCCGCTCGACCAGCCGTTCGCCGATGGCTTCGACGACGAGTGCGAGCAGCAGGAAGAGCCGCCGCCCGCCGAGCTCGTCGCCGAAGGCTCGTAATCGCGCCGGCCGAAACGACGACGCCCGCTGGCGAGGCCGGCGGGGCGTTCTTTGATGCAGCGGATGTGGCTGGAGTCGGCAGCCTAGCCGCGACGCGGCGTCGGCGAGAGGCTAGACGGTGCGCGGTCGCGTAAACAGCGTGGCCATGACGGCGACGATGGCGGCGATCAGCAAGAAGTGAACGCCGTTGCCGATCGGGATGACGCCCGCGACGCCGATCATCCACAAGAAGAGAAGCACGCCGGCCGTCATCCACATCAGATAGAGCATGCCTACGTGCCTTACAAGCGGCGTGCCGCTCGATCGCGTTACCGTGGCCTCCTGATTGCATCGACCATCGAAATCATGCGTGTGCTGATCGTGGACGATTATCCGGGGCTGATCGAGCTGTACGACTTGGCGCTGCGTGCCCGTGGCTTCGAGGTGGTCGGCGCGGCGACGGCCGGCGAGGCGATGACGCTGGCGGCGACGCAGCCGTTCGATGCCGTGGTGCTCGATTTCGAATTGCCCGATGGCTCCGGTCCCGATCTGGCGATGCGCATGCGCTCTATTCCGTCACTGGAGAACGCCAAATTCGTCGGCATGTCGAGCTACGAGAGTGAAGTAGGGAAGCGCTTTGACGCCTTCTTGCCCAAGCCGTTCCATCCCAAGAAGCTCGCGTCGATCTTGCGCAAGCTGATGGCGCCGCCGAAGTCGAACGCCGCCGCGTAATTGCGCGCGACGCGCCGCGGCTGTCACCGCCTGGCGCACGCCTGCCCACCGAATGTGCTCTTCGTGCGCATGCGCGTTTCGGCGTAGGTGCGGCACATTGAGCAATAATTTTCCATGGCTGCGCAAATCTTGCCGCGGCGGCCGGGCGCACGTCGGCCGCCCCATTGGCCGAGCGGCTGCGCGTGCTACGATCGCTTCATGAGCGTGTACGCGCAGCGACGGCAGAGCTTCATGGAGCGCATCGGGCCGAAGGCGGTCGCCGTCATCGGCGGCAAGCGCCTCACCGTGCGCAACAGCGACGTGGAGCATCGTTTTCGGCAGACGTCCGACCTGTGGTATTTGACCGGCTTCACCGAGCCCGAGTCGCTGGCGGTCATCGCGCCCGGCCGCGCCGAGAAGCTGACGATGTTCGTCCGCCCGCGCGATCCCGAGCGCGAGACGTGGACCGGACGGCGCGCCGGCCTCGAAGGCGCGCGCAGCCGCTTCGGCGCCGACGCCGCGTTCTCGATCGACGCGCTCACCGCCGAATTGCCCAAGCTGCTCGACGGCGCCGAGGAAGTGCTTTTCATTCCCGGTGACGACCCGGAGCTCGATCGGGCCATTCTCGCGGCCGTGGCGTCGGCGCGTCAGGCCGAGCGGCGGGGCTTGCGCGCGCCGCGGCGGCTCGGCGATCTGCGCTGGACGTTGCACGAATTGCGGCTCATCAAAGACGACGACGCGCTCGGCAAGATGCGGCGCGCGGCGGCGGTGACGCGCGAAGCGCACACGGCGGCCATGCGCGCGGCGCGCGACGGCGTGCACGAATACGAGATCGAGGCGCTCGTCGATTACACCTTCCGCAAAGCGGGCGGTCATCCCGGTTACGGCACCATCGTCGGCGGCGGCGAGAACGCGACCATCCTGCATTACGTCGACAACGACCGGCCGCTCAAGCAGGGCGAGCTCTTGCTCATCGACGCCGGCTGCGAGATCGACGGCTTCACGGCCGACGTCACGCGCACGTTCCCCATCGGCGCGCGCTTCACGCCGGCGCAGCGCCGCTGTTACGAGCTCGTGCTCGCCGTCGAAAAGGCGTGCATCGCCAGCGTCGCGCCGGGCCACGACATCGACGCCATTCACGAGCAAGCGGTCGATTTGTTGACGCGCGGCATGATCGAGTTGGGCCTGCTCAAGGGCGACAAGGCGCAGCTCATCGCCGACGGCTCGTACAAGCGGTTTTACATGCATCGCACGTCGCATTGGCTGGGCATGGACGTGCACGACGTCGGCATCTACGCGCCCGACGGCAAGTCGCGGCCGTTCGCGGCCGGCATGGTGCTCACCGTCGAGCCTGGGCTCTACATCGCCGCCGACGCGCAGGATGTGGCCGAGGAATATCGCGGCATCGGCATTCGCATCGAAGACGACATCCTCGTCACTGCGAACGGCTACGAGAACCTGACGATCGCCGTGCCCAAAGAAGTCGCCGACGTCGAAGCGCTGACGACCGCCTAGTCACGACGATCAACAGACGACGAGCGCGATGCCCTCGACGGCCTGGATCGCTTCGGCGACCTCTTCGGGCGTCGAATCCTCTTCGTTCACTTGGTCCGCGAAATAGCCCTTCGACAGAATGACCATGTCGTAGGCGCCGGCGGCGGCTTCGTCGGCGATGGCCTGCGCGCCGCCTTCGGAGTCGGCCTCGTCGGCGAACAGGTAGTCGATCTGCCCGTCGACGACGTTGCGCGCGTAGAGCAGCGAGCGCGCCTCTTCGAGGCCGGCGATCTGGCCGTCGCGCCACGCCTCGAGGTCTTTGCCGTCGAAGTCGCCGGCGTTGGGGCTGACGTCGAGCTCGTCGGGCGAGCCGTCGGCGTCGTCGTCGTAGACCTGCTCGGGCGGGCGTACGCGGCAAAAGACGAACGTGATCAGCCCGCCTTCGGAGCCGACGATGTCACCGGCGCGCACGACCGAGTCGTAGAACCGTTCGCTCGGATAAACCGGGACCAAGATCTTCTTCATGTCGTTGTCCTCGCTCGAGGTCGCGGCGTGCGACCCGCGTCGCCGGCGCCCGGCGGCGCCGACCCGAAGTCTTCGACGGATGTAGAAGCAAGGATGAAGCCGAATTGCGCGGTGTCGAGCGCTACTGCAAGTGCGTGAAGGCGTGCGTGATCTTGTGGATCGCCTTGCCGTTCGGATCGACGTGCGCGCGATCGGCGACGGCGAGCAGGACGCGACCGTTACCGAGCACGGCGGCCGTCGCGGCGCTGGCCGCCCAGGCCTCGCCCGCTTTCTTGCCGAGCGCCAGCGCGTCGAGCGAGCCGTATTCGCACACGACCGAGTCGACGCCCTCGATCTTGCCGGTCATGCACTTCTCGGCGTGAAACGCCGTCGCGTCACCGGCCGCGAAGTTCTCGGTCTTGAGATCGGCCTTGGCGAAGGCGTCCGACACTTTTTGCAGCTGCCCGTCGCCGTCGGTCTTGGCCTTATGACAACCGCCGCCGAGCAGCATCAGCGTCAACAGCGTGAGCGCGCGCTTCATCGGTGCCACCCGCCGTGCTTGCCTTCGTGGTGCTCGACGCGCTCTTCGTGATGGACGACGCGCTCTTCGTGGCGGACGACGCGCTCTTCGTGTCCCCAGCGGCCGCCGCGCTCGCGATGTTCCCAGTGGCCGTTGCCGCCGCCGACGAGCACCGGGCCGGGCGCGCCGACGACGACGCCGGGCGGACCGGGAACGCCGACACCGACGACGACATGCGGCGCCGGCGGCACGAACACGCCCGGGCCGTGCACTTCGACGGACACGCCGGGCGGTCCCGGCGGCATGAACACGCCCGGCCCGCGCACTTCGAGCGCCGGACCGGCGACGTAGACTTCGCCATGCCACTCCGGCGGCGGCGCCACTTCAATCGTCGGGCGGAACGAGACATAGGGCCGATATTCGGCGTTGACCAGCTTCACGCGATGCGGCTTGACGTAGACCTCGGGAATCGGCGCGACATAAAAGGCGACGCCGTTCTTCTGCGTGTACTCGGGCGTCGACGGCGCGGGATAGGGATGAAAGTGCGGCCCTTCGATCAAGCAGTAGACCGGCTCGGTCGCGCCTTCGACGACGATCGGATGATGGCCGTAAAACGGATGCTTCTCGCCGTCGTAACCGAAGGGCGTCGGATCGGCCGCGAAGACGTACTCGCCATCGACTTGCTGATACAGGTTCGGATGATCGGGCCCGTACAGATGAAGGTGCGGCGCCTCGATGTAGCAGTAACCACCACCATGCTTGGCGGCGATGGGATGCGGGCCCAAATAACGGACCTGCGCGGCGTCGGCGCGGGCGGCCAACAGCGCCAACAGCGTGAAAACGAACATGAGCGTACGTACTCGCATGCGACTCCCGTGAGCAGCGGCCGTGCCACCGCCAAGGCCATGATTTTATCAGGTGCGGACGCGTCATGCCGGCGCCGTTTTGCTCCGCGGCGCAAAAATGCGCCGGCGGCGGCGCGCAGAGTGACCCACGTCGACGCCGGCGCGATTCGGCGTGTTAGGATGCCGGCCCGTGTCGTCGGTCAATCTGTACGCGAAGGAGATCTCGCTCAAGATCGTTTATTACGGTCCCGGACTCGGCGGTAAGACGAGCTCGCTGCAATATATTCATCGCGCCATCAAGCCCGACGCGCGCGGCCAGCTGGTGTCGCTGTCGACGGGCGTCGATCGCACGCTCTACTTCGATTTCCTGCCGGTGAAGCTGCCCAAGCTGCGCGGCTACACGGTGCGCGTGCAGCTCTACACGGTGCCGGGGCAGGTGCATTACAACTCGACGCGCAAGCTGGTCTTGACCGGCGCCGACGGCATCGTCTTCGTCGCTGATTCGCAGAAGGCGCGGCGCGAGGCGAACGTAGAGAGCTTCCAGAACCTGCAGGAGAACTTGCGCGAGCAGGGGTTGGCGCTCGATCGCCTGCCGCATCTCCTGCAGTACAACAAGCGCGACATGCCGGAGCTGATGTCGACGTCGGAGCTGGACGCGGCGCTCAATCCTTACCGCGTGCTCGCGCTCGAGACGTCGGCGGCGACGGGGCTCGGCGTCTTCGAGGCGCTCAAGTCGATCACGACGCTCGTGCTGTCGGATCTGCGGCGGCGCGGCGTGTGGCGCGCCGATGGGCCGACGACGAATCCGGGCATGCCGGCGGCGCCGCCGTCTTCGGTCGACCCGACGACGACGCCGCTCTTGGGCGAGGTCGTGCCGCCGTCGGAGCTGCGCGACGAGCCGTCGACCGCGTCGATGCCGAAGGAGCCGGGGACCGAATCCGTCGAGCTCGATCGCGCAGTCGCTGCAGCTGTTGGCCGAGCGCGAGGAGCCGCCGCCGCCGTCGCTGTCGCCGCTCAAGCCGGAGG
Source organism: uncultured delta proteobacterium (assembly GCA_963785725.1). Taxonomy (GTDB): domain Bacteria; phylum Myxococcota_A; class Polyangia; order Palsa-1104; family Palsa-1104; genus JAQBQH01. The sequence goes on from CAWAWS010000029.1 coordinate 105,147, forward strand.
AGCCGGTCGTCGACGGCGGGAAGCTGGCGCGCGGGGCCGGCTTGTCGGAGATGCTGCCGCCGGGCGCGCTGCGCGACGCCATCGTCAGCGTCGAGTACCTCGTGCATCGCGGGGATTACGCGGGCGCGGTGGCGGCGGCGGCGCGCACGTTCAACGAGGCGGCGCGCGCGGGCGCGACGGTGGCGGGCGCGTCGAGCGGCGAAGGCCCGGCGTTGCACGCGCTCATGTTGGGCCTGCCGGGCGAGCGTTATTTGCGCTTTCGCGACACGGTGGCGCGGGCGGCGTCGGGCGGCGCGTCGTCGGCGGACGCGCTGTTCACGATCTTCTTCCTCGTCGACACGGCGCTGCGCACCAAGGGCTGAGCCACGCGGCGCGAACGCGCTGGCGCGGCGTGAGCCGAGCGCGCCGTCAGGCGGGCGTGCGCGCGCGGCGTGACGCGTGGGCGATGGCGAGGCCGCGCGCCAGCATCGGCTGCATCGGGCCGCTCGCGATCGCGGTCAAGGCCGGGCCGGCGCTGGCGGGCGAGCCGGCGTCGAACGGCGGCGCCGGGGCGTATTCCATCGCCAGCTGCGTCACTTTGGCGGCGATTTCACCGCGCAGCTCGGCGAGCAACGTCAGGCCGAAGTCGATGCCGGCCGTGACGCCGCCGCCGGTCACGCGATTGCGATCGACGACGACGCGCGCGTGGACGCCTTCGACGCCGAGCGCCGCCAGCGCTTCGTAGGCCGCCCAGTGCGTCGCCGCTTTGTAGCCGTCGAGCAGGCCGGCGGCGCCGAGCACGAGCGCGCCCGAGCAGACCGACGTCACGTAGCGCGCGCGCGCCCCGCGATCGGCGAGAAAGCCGAGGACCTCGGCGTCCTCCATGATCTCGTTCGAGCCGAGGCCGCCGGGCACGAAGAGCACGTCGAGGTCGCGCGGGCAGTCGGCGAACGTCGTCGTCGGCAACAGCGCGATGCCGCCGTCGGTGAGGACGGGATCGCGCGTCTTCCAGGCGAGATGGGTGACGCCGTGCTGGCCGAGCGCGGCTTGCGGGCCGGCGAAGTCGAGCAGCGTCATGCCGGGATAGATGAGCATGCCGAGCTGCAGCGGGGGCGGATTGGCGGCGAGCGGTGTCGTCATCGAAGTCTCCTCGTGCGCGACGTGCGCGACGTCTCACGTGTACGCGGGCCGGCGGGCGCGAACGAGCGGCATTACGGACAATGGTCGCGCGAATCGCGCCAAATTCGGCGGCGGATGCGGCGATGCGCGATGGCACCGAGGCCGCTCGCTGGAGCGCCGTCGGGCCGGCCACCGGGGATCGAGCCGACACGTGATTGGTTTATGAAGGGCGCCGTATCGCAGCGCCGACGTCACGCCACCAGATCCGGACAGACGGGCGCGAATGAGCGGTTAGAACGCGAAGCGGGCGCCGATGCCGAAGTCCCACGTGCCGTAGAAGGCGGTGCCGCCGTTGGCGTTGTTGTAGAAGCCGGCGCCGAGCGTGAAGTTGGTCTCGAGGCCGACGCCGAGCCATTTCAGGAGGTAATAGTGCACGCCGCCGCCGAAGCGGAAGATGAAGGCGCCGAACGTCGGATCGTAGAAGAGCGCGTCACCGCCGAAGCCGGCGCGCACGAACGGGACGAGCGGGATCGGGATGAGCTTCTCGAACGTCAACATCGCGAAGGCCCACAGCTGCAAGTCGCCGCCGCAGTTGTGGACGTCGCAGCTGAAGACGCCGGCCGTGTAGTTGATGCCGCCGCCGAGCCAGATGCCGCCGATCGACAAGGGCGCGATGAGGCCCGCGATGTCGGTGGTGAGCTTGTAGCCGGACGGGCTCAGGGTCTCGAAGCCGGCCTGCACGCCGACGACGCTGACGCCGACCTGCAGCTTGCCGGGAAAGAGCTCGGGACCGTGGCTTTGGACCTGCGCGCTGGCCGGCGCGCTCGAGGCAAGGATTACCGCGGCGGCCAATACGAGCGTCAGTGTACGCATCAACGTCTCCTCGTCGTCACAGGAAGAATTCGGCGCCGAGCATGAAGTCGACGTAGCCGAAGAAGTCGGTATACGAATGCTGAATTCCGCAAGCGGCGCCGGCGCCATGGAACGATGGGCCGCCGGCGAAGTCGATCTTGAGGCCGACGCCGATCTTCTTGGTCAAGAAGTACATGGCGCCGCCGCCGGTGCGGATGACGGGCACGCCGGCGCCGTTGTCGCCGCAGTCGCGGTTGTAGAGCACCTCGACGCCCGCTTGCACCGGCGCTTCGATGACGAGCGGAATGCGCTGCAACGCCCATTTCAGCTTGATGCCCGCCAAGAGCTCGAGCGCCCAGCCACCGCGATAACAGGTCGAGCCGACGACGCCGTTGGCGCACAGGCCGTCGCCGTTGCCGAAGCCGAAGTTGTTGCCGATGCTGACGTCGAACCAGATGAACGGGTGGAAGCGATAGGCGTAGTCGGCCTCGAGCTTGTAGCCGGAGGTGCCGGTGTCGTAGTGGCCGCCGAAGCCCGCTTGAAAGCCGGTGTGGACCGAGATCTCGTTGCGCGAAGGGAAGACTTCGGGGACGCCCGCTTGCACGTCGGCGCGCGCGACGCCGGCGAGGGCGCCGAGGATCAACAGAGGAAGCAGTAACCGGGACATGGGGCGGATTCTAGGCACCCGCGACGCGCGCGAGCAACTTTCGGCTACACTCGCGCACGATATGGAGAAAACGGCGACGACCGTCCTCTCCGTCGGCGATCGGCCGGTGGCGGTGGAGCTTCGTGGCTTCCGCGTGGAAGTGGTGGCCGGCCCCGACGTCGGGCGGACGGCGACGGCGACGCGGCGGACCTTCGAGATCGGCACCCACCCGGCCAGCGACCTGGTGCTGACGGACGCGCATGTCTCGCGGCGGCACCTGCGCATCGACATCGAGGCGCGCGATTGCGTCGTCACCGACTTGGGCTCGACGAACGGCACGCGCGTCGGCGGCGTGCGCGTGCGCGCGGCGGCGCTCGACGACGGCGCCGTGCTCGAGTGCGGCGCGACGCGGCTGCGCTTCGTGCACACGGCGCAGCCGTTTCGCGTGCCGCTGGCCGAGCGCGACGACTTTCAGGGCCTGCTCGGTCGCTCGCTGGTCATGCGCGAGCTGTTCGCGATGTTGGAGCGCGTGGCGGCGACCGACGCGGCGGTGCTCATCCAAGGCGAGACCGGCACCGGCAAAGAGCGGGTCGCCCGCGCCGTGCACGCCTGCTCGCGGCGGGCGACGCGGCCGTTCGCCGTGTTCGACTGCGCCGCCGTGCCACCGACGCTCATCGAAGCGGAGCTGTTCGGCCACGAGCGCGGCGCCTTCACGGGCGCCAGCGAGCGGCGCGCCGGCGTGTTCGAGCGCGCCGACGGCGGCACGGTGTTCTTGGACGAGCTGGGCGAGCTGGCGCTGGAGCTGCAGCCGAAGCTGTTGCGCGTGCTCGAGTCGGGCGAGGTGTTCCGTGTCGGCGCCAACAAGCCAACGCCGATCGACGTCCGCATCGTCGCCGCCACCCATCGCGATCTCTTGGCGCGCTTGAGCGAAGGGCAATTTCGCGAGGATCTGTATTATCGGCTGGCCGTCGTGACGGTGCGCGTGCCGCCGCTGCGCGAACGGCGCGAGGACATTCCGCTGTTGGCGTCGCACTTCGCGCGCGATCACATCGCCGACCAGCGCGGCGGCGGCGGCGGTCTCGGCCCGGCCGCGCCCGGCTGGGAAGCCATCTTCGAGTTCATGAAAGGCTACGATTGGCCGGGTAACGTTCGCGAGCTGCGCAATGTCGTCGAGCGCGCGGTCATCATGTCGGACCCGAAGCTGCTCGCCGGCGATTTGTTGGATGCCGTCGCCGAGCTGCGCAAGCGGGCCGAGCCGGCGATGCACCGGCGCGTGTCGTTGCGCGCCGCGCGCGACGCCACCGAGCGTGAATATCTCGAGGATCTGGTGCGCGCCACCGATTGGGACTTGGATCAGGCGGCCGAGATCGCCGAAGTTCACCGCAAGTCGCTCGAGCGGCTGCTGCGCGAGCACAGCTTGAAGCGGCGGTGAGCCTGGGTTTGTGCGAGCGGCGGACGCGGAATGCGCGCGAGCGGCGCGGATTGCGGCGCGGCGGCGGTCGGGTTGGGTGTGCGGTCGGTGGACGGCTTGGCGGGCTCGCGCGGGCGGCTGTGCCCACGTCGGCTGTCGCCGACGGCCCGGTCCAGCGAGCGATCGGCCGCGCGGGCTCGCTCCGTCGGAGCCGGCCATCGTGTAGTCGGGCAAACCGATCGATGGCTTATCGCGGGCGCACGCGCTCCGCACCCACGCGCGCCGCCAATTTCCGCGCGCGCTAGGACTTACAGCGCCGCGATGCGCCGCTGCGTGAGGTCGAGATAGCCCGTGTCGACGTCGATGCCGACATAGCGCCGGCCGCTCGCGACCGCCGCCACGCCCGTCGTACCCGAGCCGTTGAACGGGTCGAGCACGATCTCGCCCGCGCTCGAGCCCGCGCGCACGATGCGATCGAGCAGCGCCAGCGGCTTTTGCGTCGGATGGCGCCCCGACTGCTTCTCGCGCTTCGCCGGCGTCGGCAGCGACCACACGACCTGCTCGCCCGCGGGCTCCGGAAACTGCCACAAATCGCGCATCTGCTTGCCGCCGTTCGCGGCCTTCATATCGCGATAGTGAAACGTGTGCGGCAGCGGCGCGCGCTTCTGCGGCGCGGCCCACAAGAGAATTTCCGTCGAGTGCGTGAAGAAGCGGCAGGCCAGGTTGGGGCTGGCGTTCGGCTTGAACCACGTGATCGTGTTCAGCAGGTGATAGCCGAGCGACTGCATGGCGAAGCCGATCGAGAAGATGACGTGATGCGTGCCCGACACCCAAATCGTGCCCGAAGGCTTGAGGACGCGCTGACACGCCCGCAGCCAGGCCAAGTTGAAGTCGTGATCGGCGGCGAGCCCGGCCGAGGCGTCCCATTTGCCCTTGTCGACGGAGACGCGCTTGCCCGACGAGCACGTGGTGCCGCCGTTGGACAAGTTGTACGGCGGATCGGCGAACACGAGATCGACCGATTTGGCGGGAAGCTGATCGAGCAGCGCCAAGCAATCGCCGTGCAGGAGCCGACTTTCGCCCACCGCATGCTGCGTGGACGAGCGCATACGCGCGTCGACGAAGCGAAAGAGATCTTCGTCTTGCGTCTGGGCCTGTAGCGGCGCCCGTTGCGGCCGTGCCATTCGGCGATCATCGAGTCGCCGATGCCGCGGGTCAAATTTTTAGACGTGAGGATGCGCTTTGTAGGCGCGAATCCGCGAACGCAAGAACCAAATGGCCGCGATGAGGATGACGGCGGCCAGCACGGCGTCGAACTTGTGGAACCACGGGCGCAAATACTCCCAATTCGACCCCGCCTTGGCGCCGGCGAGCGCCAGCACAAAGCACCACGGCAGCGATCCGAGGAACGTATAGACGTGAAAGCGCACCTGATTCATGCGCGCGATGCCGGCCGGCAGCGCGATGAACGTACGCACCGCCGGCAGCAAGCGCGCGGCGAACACCATGATCGCGCCGCGACGCTCGAACCAGCCGTCGACGCGGTTGAGCTCGTGCGGCGTCACGAAGAAGCGCACCCAGCTCGTCCTCTCGAGGAACGGCCGGCCCAGCTTCGCGCCCACCCAATAAGCGGGAATCGAGCCCAAGTTGCAGCCGATGGCGCCGCACAGCGCGACCAGCCACAGGTTGAGCGGCTGCTTGCCGACGGCCAGCGCGATCGCCGGCAGCGTCACCGAGCCGGCAAACGGCATGATGATTTCGGAAGGCAGCGGGATGCACGCCGACTCGATCGCCATCAAGAGGACGACGCCCAAGTAGCCGAGCGCGAGGATGACACTCTGAATCCAAAGTCCTAAGTGCTCTAAAAGATTTGCAATCACGTGAGGCTCTCCGCGCTTGGTCGTGCAGGAGTACCAGTCCGCGGCCAGCTTTTCAACGCCGGCGGACCGTCGAAGTGGCGCCGTGCCCAGGCGCGGTCGTAGATCGCGAGCAGGATGAGCGCGCCCAAGAACGTGTAACCCGTCTTCAAATTGGGCGGCAGGACGAAGAGCGCGCTGATGAAGAGGATCCAGCCGACGGCGAGCGTGTTGACGATCGTCGACCAGCGGCCGACGTGCCACGGGCCGCGTTCGAGGCGGCCTTGGCGGCGGGCGCGCAACGCCGCGACGATGGGAATGCCGTAGGAAACGTAGAAGCCGATGGTGCTGACGGAGACGATGACGTTGTAGGCGCCGCTCCAGAGCGCGAGCAAGAACGCGGTGGCGACGCAGGTCCAGACGGCGACGGCGGGCGTGCGATGGCGCTCGCTGACGCGCTTGAGCCACGCGGAGCCGGGCGTGCCGCCGTCGCGGGCGAAGGCGAAGAGCATGCGCGAGCTCGACGTCACCGAGCCGAGGCCGCAGAACCACATGGCGCCGATGACCATCCAGACGAGCGCGCCGCCGAGGCGACTGCCGAGCGCGGTGCGCAAGACGTAGACGAACGGGTTGTCGGCGGCGGCGGCGGCCGGCAAATCGCGGATGGCGAGCGTGATGGCGACGAGCATGACGAAGCCGACGACGCCCGAGACCCAGACGGCGTTGACGATGCCGCGCGGCGCGGCCTCTTGCGCGCCTTTGGTCTCCTCGGCGACGTGGGCCGACGCGTCGTAGCCGGTGAACGTCCATTGCGCCTGCAAGAGCCCGATGAGGCAGGCGTAAGCGAACGGATAGAGCACGCCGTCGCTGGCTTTGGCGACGAAGCGCGTCGTCAGGAACGTCAGCGGCTGCAGCGGCGCCAGCCAGATCAGCGCGCCCACGAGCAGCGCCGTGCCCGCGAGGTGATACCAGGCCGACAGCTCGTTGAGCGCCGTGACGACGCGAATGCCGACATGATTGAGCACGCCGTGACTGACGAGCACCGCGACATAGATCGCCAGCACGTTCAGCTTCGTATTCGGCAGGCCGAACGCCTCGCGCATGAAATCGGCGAGCGCGTAATCGACGCCCGCGAGCACGGCCACTTGGCCGATGACGTTGAGCCACGCCGTCCACCAGCCGACGCGCACGCCGCCCAAGATCGTCGCCCAGTGATAGAGCGCGCCCGCTGTCGGATACGCGGACGCCAACTCCGCGAGGCTGATGGCGACGAAGAGCGTCATGAGGCTGACGAGCGGCCAGCCGATGGTCATTTCGATCGGGCCGCCTTGCGTCAGACCCCAGCCGTACAAAGACACGCCGCCGGTCAGAATCGAAATGACCGAGAACGACAGCGCGAAGTTGCCGAACGCGCTCATGCCGCGTCGGAGCTGCTGCGCGTAGCCGAATCGGCGGAGCTCCGCCTCGTCGTCGAGCACGATCATCTTATGGCACGACGCCGGCCGCGACCCAAGCGTCGTGCACGGTCGTTTCCGCGCCGTTTCCGAGATCTTTGGCGGCGGCGATCGTGGCGTCGGCGGCGGCCGCGAAATCCGCGTCGCTGTAGAGGTACCAAGCGAGCGCGCGATACCAAATCTTCTCGACGGTGGCGAGTGGCAGCGCGGCGTCACCGACGGTCATGAGGTAAGCGGCGTGCGACGCGATCGTGCTGTTGACGTGCACGCCGCCGTTGTCCTCCGCTTGCGTCACCCATTCGGCGAGCGCGGCCGGGTTTCCCGACGCGTGCGGATCGGCGATATCGCGGATGGCGACGTTGCTGCCGCTCGGGTGAAAGACGGTCTCGCCGATCTGCCAATTGCCCTCGATGAAGCAGGCGAAGATGTCGGCGATGGCCTCGTTGAGCGCGCCGGTCTCGCCTTCGGCGCCGAGCGCGGCCGAGTGTGCGGTGACGCCGTGGGTGAACTCGTGCGCGACGAGATCGAGCGCGCCGGCCAGCGGCGAGAACAGCGCGCCGTCGCCGTCGCCGAAGACGAGCTGTGTGCCGTCGAAGAAGGCGTTGTCGTAGCCGTTGCCGTAGTGGACGGTCGTGTGCACGCCTTTGCCGCTGCCGTCCCAGCCGACGCGATCGTGGACGATGGCGAAGTAGTCCCAGCTGGCGGCGACGAAGGCGTGCGCGTCGACGGCGGCGCCTCTGCCGTCGCCGGTCGTGTCCCACGCCTGCGGATCTTTGCTGCGCACGGCGGTGCCGGGCAGCTTCGTCGTGTTGCCGTTGCCGTAGGTGCGCGTCGGCGGCGAGCCGCGGGTGTCGTCTTCGAGGATATAGCTGGCGCCGTCGGCGGCGACCGCGAGCGGCTGGCGATCGCCGAACACGCCGACGCCGCTGCCGTCGAGATAGTCGGTGATGTCGGCGGCATGCAAGATGGTGCCGTCGGCGGCGTCGACGAAGGATTCGAGCAGCGCCGTGCCCGAGACGTCATTGGCGGCGATTTGGACGCGCCAGGCCAGCTTCACGGTCTGCGCGTCGACGGGATAGGCGTACAGCTTCGGCACATAAGTCGTGAACGCGTCGGGTGACCACGGGCCGGCGCTGCGCGCGGCGGCGACGGCGGCGACGAGCGCCTGCTGCGACGTCAGCGCGGGCGTGCCCAGCTCGTTCGTGACCGGGATGTAGCGGCCGTTGATGCGCACGAGCGCGCCGTCGCTGGCGAAGTGCAGGACGAGCTGGCCGCCCCACACGTCGTAGTCTTGCGCCTTCTCGGCGAAGCGCGCGTGCGTCATGCCGAGCTCGTCGGTGCCGCCGTCGGTCGATGCGACGTCGTCGGCATCGGCGAGCGAGAACAGCGCGGCGTGCGCGCGAATGAAGACGCGGCCGGCGCGCGCGGCGTCGACGGCGGTGTTGGCGAGCGGCGCCGTTCGCCCTTCGAGGAACGCCGGCGTGTGAATGTCGGAATACCAGCGCGCGGTCCACGTCACGCCGGTCTCGGCGTCGAGCTGGGCGAGCGCGTCGAGCGCGCCTTGGTCGCCGTGGGTCGTCGAGAACAGCGACGGTCGGCCGCAGCCGGCGACGGCGAGCGCGGCCGTGAGCGTGAGCGTCATCGTAACGATCGAGTGGCTACGGAACATGAGCGTCTCCTTCGCGTTCGCGATGCGATGGAGGGCCGCTTAGCAGTCCGCGTGCCGAAATCGGCAGCAGTCGTTATCGATAGTTATGAGAAGCAATACGCGAATTGGAGCGAAGCCGTGTCCGGCTGCCGGATCTTGTCCGGTATACGAACCGTCTTCTCACCGCGCGTTCCGTCGCTGTGGAACTGGATCCTAAGGAAGTCTTTCGTCGAGAGTCATATCCCGAGAAGTCGCGCGCGACGTTGCCGAGCACAGACGCAGAGCCGACTAGATCGTGCGAGAGGCGGCCTGTCAAAGGCGAACCCGATTGCGCTGGCTCTGCTCGCACGTTTGGGAGTAAAGACAGCGAACACCACATAGCGCTCGGGTAAAGGGAAGCCGGTGCAAAGCCGGCGCGGTCCCGCCACTGTAAGCGACGCGCGTCTCCGTTGTTCCACTCGCAATCGCGGGGAAGGAGGAGATGCCGAGGCCGAGCCGCCTCACGTCGCGAGCCAGGAAACCTCCCCGAGCGCACAACGCCTCAGTTCTCCGCGGAGGGAACGATGAGCACCGTCACCATCACCGGCCTGTGTCTCGGTGTGCTGCTCGGCATGCGGCACGCGCTCGAACCCGATCATATCGCCGCCGTCTCGACGCTGGTGTTGGAGAGCGGCAGCAGTCGTCGCGGCATTTGGCTGGGCGCATTTTGGGGCATCGGCCATTCGCTGTCGCTGCTCATCGTCGGCTGCTTGTTGGCGGTGTTGCACGCGGAGTTGCCGTCGTGGCTGGGCGAAGTCTTCGAGCTCGCCGTGGCTGTCATGCTGGTGACGCTCGGGCTGCGCGCGTTTCGGCAGGCCGCGCGACCGCAGCTCGTTCGGGTGCATACGCACAGGCACGGCCATTCGCATCATCACGCGGACGGCCATTCGCATCATCACGGCGCGCTTCAGCCGCTGCGCCGCCGGCGCTCGATGGCGTCGCGGCCGCTGCTGTTCGGCATCATCCATGGCCTCGCCGGCAGCGGCGCGTTGACGGCGCTCGTCGTCGCGGAGTTGCCGTCGACTGCCGCGCGCGTCACTTACATCGTGCTCTTCGGGCTCGGCTCGATCGTCGGCATGGCGTCGCTGTCGGGATTGGCGGGCTGGCCGATCGCGCGGCTCGGTCGCCAGCGCGTCGCAGCCATCGCCATCTCGCTCTTGACGGGCTCGCTCTCGTTCGGGCTCGGCCTCGTGCTCGTGTGGCCGTTCGGGCTGCGCGCGCTGCATTCGCTGGCGCGCTGAGCGTCGGCGGGGCACTGGCAATTCGCGGGCGTGAAATAGATCCGGCTACGAATCGTCCGCAGCGGACGCTGCTCGCGGATGCTTGTCGATGGCTACGATCGGTCGAGCAGCTTGCGCTTGAGCTTCGCCATCGCCTCGCGCTCCGGTCCCCACAACACGCGGTTTACGACCCTCTGCACGGGACCGTCGCTCGGTCGCGTATAGAGGATGTCCTCCAATCGGAAGTCACTGCCGAGCGCGAGCGTGCCGCGCTCGATCGCGACGAAGCCCGGGAAAACCTCGACATTGGCGACGGCACCGCGCCCCGTGCCCGTGGCTGCGATCAGCTCCATGACGAGCTTGGTCGGCGGAAACGAGGTGGACCACTCGCCGGGCCGCACGAAATCGCGCCAATGTGCCCAGGCCCAATCTTCGATGATGTAGAAGCCGCCGGCGCGTAACCGCGGGAACAGCGTCTCGAATGACGCTCTCGTCTGTGTATAGAGATGAGAGGCGTCATCGAAGACGAGGTCGATCGGTCCGTCGAACTCCTGCACGCAGATTTGCTGCAGTCGCGCCACGTCCGCCTGGTTCGTGCCCCAATAGGTGCTGATGCGCTTGCCGAGGTTTCGCGCGGCGACATAACGTCTGAAATACTGGCTATCGACGCGCTCTTCGATGTCGAGCCCGACGATCTTCTTGGGCTTCAGCACTTCGCACCAGAACGCGAGACTTCCGCAGTCCCACAGTCCCAGCTCCAAGACATTGTCCGAAGGCGGCGCGGTTCGGCGAAAGAACTTCGCATAGGCGTCGACCAGCTCTTTGGTCTTGAAGAAGCGAAAATGGTCGGACTCGCCTTGCGCATCTCTTTGCCCCGGTTCGAGCCTGAAGAGGAAGCCGTCGAGCGTCAGGCGGTCCGATTGCCATTGTGCGTTCGAGAACATGGCCGCGCATACTAGCAGGTGTGGCCGGACGCGGTCGCATGAGCGCTTGTGTGCGCGGTCACCGCGTCGGCGCGGCCGCGGCAGCTAGATTCCCTCCGCTCGATCGAGAGGATTGGCTCATGTCGCGTACGTTCCGGCTGCTCGGTTTCGTCGGTTTCGTCGGCTGCGGCGGCGACGGCTCCGACGGACGGGCGACCGATCCCGACGCCGGCCGCGACGGCGTGCAAGACCTCGCGCCGGCGCCCGCCGCCGATCTCGCCGAAGACGCCGCGCCGCCGGCCGCGGCTCGTGGGACAGCTTCGAGGACTCACGGCCGCTGCGACGGCGCCGGCAGCGTGACGGTCACTCGAACAAGGCTATGCCCGCGCCGCCGTTGCGCACCATCTTCTTGCGCGCCAGCGCCGGCAGTGCCCTGATCGGCTTCCGCGCGGCCTCGCACGCGTCCTGCGCTCCCTGGCCGATGCTGGCGCGCGCGCCCACGGTCAGGCTGGAGTGGTCGACGGCGAACTTCCCGAGCGCCGTCCAGTCGTCGCTGCGCCAATAGCGAAGGCAGCGGATCGCGAGCAAGATTCTCTCGGGGCCCACGCGCTGGACGCAGACTTCGGCCGCCTCGGCGTTGGCCTTGGCCAGCGCGCGCGCGCCGCCGGCAGCACCGATCCCCTGATAGGCGATTTGCTGCTGCACGAACTGGGTATTGAAGAAGGGATCGCCGTGCCGCAGCCACACGGCATAGATCCACGTGGGATCGTCGTTCAGTCGTCCGTTCTCGCCGGCGTTGATCAGCGGAAACAGGATCGCGGATTCGATGGCGGGGCTGAGACAGACGGTCGTCAACGGATAGACGTCGCTCTCCGCGCAGCGCCACACCGGCGCCGCCAGATCGCGGATACGCGGCTCGAAGCCCTCTTTCATGATGGTGCCGGGCTCGCGCGTATCGGCGCGCCACGCGACGACGCCCGTCTTCTGCACGGCCGCCGGCAGCGAGACATATCCGGGAAACCAAGCCGGCGGCGGCAGCAGGTAATGATCGCGTTGGTTGAGTCGGCTGAACTCGTCGACGCTGCCGGTCTGGGTCACCGTTCGAGTGGTCTCGACCTCCGTACGGCCGTGCACCAACTCCACCGTCCGAATGTTCGTCACCTTGTGATTGACGATATCGATCCGCTTATTCCCATAGACGAACGTCTGCACTGTTCGGCCTCCTCGAGACCAAGACCGGCGGCGGCGTTCGTTTGGTAAAGGCGACACGTTGTCAGACGACGTCGCGTGTCTAGGTTGGCGTGGCCGCTGCGAGCGCTGTGCGCGTTCGTCGGCTGGCAGCACGAGACGATGCGAAAGGAGAGCCCATGCGGCCACAGACGGTTCTGCTCCTCGGGGTTTTGCTGTACGGATCGGTCGGTCTGGTGCGCGCCGACGAGCCGGCGGCCCACACGATGGTGACTCCGGCCGAGCTCAAGTGGGGTGACGCGCCGCCGGTGCTGCCGCCCGGCGCCAAGCTGGCGGTGCTGGCCGGCGATCCGAGTAAGCCGGGACTGTTCATCATGCGCCTCAAGCTGCCGGCCGGATACAAGATCCCCGCGCATTGGCATCCGACCGACGAGCACATCACGGTGGTGTCGGGGTCGTTCGCGGCCGGGATGGGCGACAAGCTCGACACGGCGAAGCTGACGGCGCTGCCGCCCGGCGGCTTTGCGACGATGCCGGCCAAGATGCACCACTTCGCGATGGCCAAGAAGGACACGATCATCGAGCTCACGGCGATCGGTCCCTTTCAGATGACCTATATCAATCCGGCCGACGATCCGACCAAAGCCGCGGCCAAATAATCAATTGAGCCACTGACCAGGCGATTAGCCGCTCGTCGGTAATGCTCCGGTCGCGCCGATCGTCGAATGGCGGCGCCGCCAGCGCCGGATGAGCGCCAACAGGTAGGCGGAAGTCGTCTCCTACTCTTGGGCGGTCGCGGTCGCCGCGCCCCGTCGCGCACTTTTCCGGCAACACTCGCGCGCGCGGCGGCAACAATAACGGGCGATGCAGCCGCGCGACGACCTCTCCGCCGAGCAGATCTTGTCCGACAGCGCGTGGCTGCGGCGGCTGGCCGCGCGGCTCGTCAGCGACGCCGCCGAGCGGGACGAGGTCGTGCAGCGCGTGTGGCTGGAGGCGCTCGCGCACGCGCCGCCGACGGCGAACCTGCGCCCATGGCTGACGACCGTCGCGCGTAACGTCGCGCGCATGCGGTTTCGCTCGGACGCGCGCCGGCGCTCGCGCGAAGAGGCGGCCACCGAGCCCGCGCGCGTCGTGACGCCGGAGGAGCTCGTCGATCGCGTCGAGACCGAGCGCGCGGTCGCCGGCGAGCTGTTGGCGGTGAGCGAGCCCTATCGAACGACGCTGCTCCTCCGCTATTACGAGGATCTGTCGGCGGCGGACATCGCGCGGCGCCTCGGCGTGCCCGCGGCGACGGTGCGCTCGCGGCTCAAGCGCGGGCTCGACGAGCTGCGCGGCCGGCTCGACACGCGCGCGGGCGGCGATCGCCGCAGCTGGAGCCTGGCGCTGGTGCCGACCGCGCTGTTGGCGCGCAGCAGCCACGCCATGGCCATTGGAATCGGAGGGCTCTTGATCATGAAGACGTCGGCGAATCTCGTGGCTGCGGTGGCGCTTCTCGTGGCGTTCGCGCTCGGCGTCGTCGCGCTGCAGCGCCGGCAGTCGCTGTCGGCGGCGGAGCTGAGTCGGGCGCACGCCGGCGTCGCCTGGCACACCGCGCGCGGTATCGGCACCAGCCTGCGGGCGCCGGCGACGCTCGGCGGCGTCGCCATCCCCGACTGGTTCGGCCAGCGCGGCGCGCCGATTCGCCGCATCGCCGGCCGCATCACCGTCGACGGCGCGCCCGTCGCCGACGCGCTGGTCGAGCTCGGCAGCGGGCTCTCCGACGCCGGTGTCTTGCCGACGGCCACGCGGCGAACCGCAGCCGATGGCCGCTTCGATTTCGGCGTCCTGCCACCGGCGCGCTATACGCTGGCCGCGAGCAAAGCCGACCACAGCCCGGCGGTGCGCGAGCTCGACACGCGCGATCCGACGATCGCCGCCGATCGCGTCGAGCTGCGTCTCGGCGGCTGCGCGGCGCGCCTGTTCGGCCAGGTGAGCGACACCTCGGGCGGACCGATCGTCGGCGCGCGCCTGTGCTACGCGCCGCCGCGGGCGGCCGCGTGCGTCCTCAGCGACGGCAGCGGCGCCTATCGCATGTGCCTGACTCCGGCGCAGCAGTGGGTCGAGGTGACGGCCAAAGGCTACGGCGCCGTCGACGCCAGCGTCTACCCGATGAATCGTCCGGCGCGGCGCGACTTCTCGCTCACGCCCGAGTCGATCGTCGTCGGCCGCGTCGTGCGCGCCGACGACGGCAGCCCCATCGCGCGGGCGAGCGTGCGCAGCGCCTCGGGTGAGCTCGGCCGGCGCGTGGCCGCACCCAACGCCGCCGTCACCGACGAGCGCGGCCGCTTCACGCTCAGCGGGCTGGCGCCGGGAAGACATCGGCTGTTCGCCTTTGCCAATGGGCTGGCCGCCGTCGATCCGACCGAGGTCACGGTCGAGGCGGGCAGGACCTCGGCCGAGATCGTCCTTCGCCTCGGCGCCGCGGCGCGCATCAGCGGCGTCGTCACCGATGGCCGGCAGCCGGTCGCCGGCGCGCGCATCTCCGTCGACGGCGGCACGCCCATCATGGGCGGCGCGGTGGCCGTCGCCCGCGTCGACGCCGTCACGCAGCCCGACGGGACCTTCACGCTCGAAGCCGCCCCGCGTGGCAGCGTGCGCTTCTTGGTCGACGGCTACGAGGTGGCTTCGCCGACGACGCTCGTCCTCGATCGCCCGCAGCTGGAGGGCGTGCGCGTCGTCGTGCGGGCGCTCGGCTCGATCGCGGGCCACGTCACGCGCAAGAACCGTCCGGTCCCGGACGTCAACGTCGACGTCGGCCTCTTCGTGGGCGACGGCACGCCGGTCGTCAGCGACGATGACGGCGCCTACGTCGTGCGCGGCCTGCGCGCCGGCAAATACATCGTCAACGCCGAGCAGCACGCCGCGGGCATCGGCGGCCTGTCGTCGCCGGTCATGCTCGCCGCCGGTGAGCAGCGGACGGGCGTCGACCTCGAGCTGAGCTATGCCGGCGCCATCTCCGGCACCGTCGTCGAGCAAGACGGCACGCCGGCGAGCGGTGTCCGCGTCAACTTCACGGCGCTGCATAAGCCCGACATGGGCGAGGCGCTCACCGGCGCCGACGGCA
Source organism: uncultured delta proteobacterium (assembly GCA_963785725.1). Lineage (GTDB taxonomy): Bacteria > Myxococcota_A > Polyangia > Palsa-1104 > Palsa-1104 > JAQBQH01. The sequence goes on from CAWAWS010000029.1 coordinate 120,585, forward strand.
CCTTCCGCTTGGGCACGCTCGGCGGCAACGACGACTACCGTGGCGACGTGCGCTCGGTGCTCGACGAGCGGCACCACTTCGCGCCGGCCGACGGCGCCTATCCGACCGTCTTCGTGCCCGACAACGACAGCGAAGTCAGCGGCGTCACTATCGTCATCAAGCGCCAGCACCTCTCGATCGAGGGCACGACCGTCGACGGCAATGGGCAGCCGGTGAGCGACGTGCACGTCGTCGCCTTCCGCGCCGCCGACGACAGCGAGCGCTTCAACATGAGCGTCGTCGAGCGTCCCAGCGCCATGTCCGCGGTCGACGGAACCTTCAGCATCGGCGACGTCGACTCGGGCCGCTTCGTCCTGCGCGCCCGCGCCGGCGACGGCAGCGAAGGCAGCGTCAACGCCAGCGCCGGGCAGAAGGGCGTCGTCGTGCCCTTGTCGGCGTCGGGCGGCATCGACGGCACGCTCATCGGCTTCGCCACGCCGCCGCAGGTCTACGCGCGCCTCGACGTCTCCTACATCCCGGCGCCGCGAAACTTCGCCACCGTCGACGACACCGGCTTCCATGTGCGCGGCCTGCCGCCCGGGCCCTATCTCGTCGACGCCGGCGGTGACGCGGCGACGGTGCAGGTCGACAGCGGCCAGATCGCCAACGTGACACTGACCAATCGCGGCGGCGGCACGATCCGCGGCCGCGTCGTCGATTGGCGCTCGGGCGCGCCCGTCGAAGGCCTGCGCTGCACGCCGTCGCTCATCGGCCAACAGACCTTCGCCTTCCCCAACGGTCAGCCCGGCTACAGCGACGCCGACGGCAACTTCACGATCGAAGGCGTCACCGCCGGCGAGCTCATCGTCCTCTGCTACGGCTCGCCGACGTGGTCCGACGGCGACGCCAAGGTCACGCTCGCCGGCGGCGGCAGCGCGAGCTGCGAAGTCCCGGTCGTCCACAGCGAGCTCGGCGGCCTGGGCGCGGTCGCTTGGCTCGGCGCCGAGATCGGGATGGACACCGCGCTCGTGGTCAGCCTCATCGGCGTCAAGCCCAAGAGCCCCGCCGATCGCGCCGGCCTACGCAAAGGCGACGTGCTCGCCAGCGTCGACGGAAACTCTGTCAGCAAGCTGACGCCGCTCGGCAACGAGCTCGCCATCCGCGACCACGCGCCCGGCACGCACGTCAGCGTCGGCGTCATGCGCGGCGGTCAGCCGCTCGCCTTCGACGTCGTCCTCGGCACCGAGAACGAGTAGGCGCCGCTTTCGCGTCCCGGCGGCAACGGTCGGTCCGGCACCCATGACGCCTGCCGAATTGTTGCGACATTCCCCCTCTGCCTGGCTCTTGCCATCGAACCAATAGTCACCGAGGGCTCATGAACGACCGTAACTTGGCTTTTTCCATGCCGTACGCGACGGCGCATCGGCGCGCGCGGCGGCTCGATTGGCTGCTCGGCCCGCGCCGGCAGCGGCTCGACCGGCGTGCCTCAGTCGCGCTCCGTTCGCTCTGCCTCGTGACGGTCGCTCTCGCCGGCTGCGACGTGGCGCGCGGCCGATTCGGCGACATGACGCTGCCCGCCGACTGCAATTCGAGCTGCCCCTCCGGCTACAGCTGCGACAACGGGACCTGCGTCGGCGGCAACGCGCAGTCGCTCGACTTCGACCTCTCCACCTTTCCCGTCACGGCGACGCTGACCATCGACGGCCAGGCGCCGCTCGCCGGCAGCGGCTGCTCCGGCAACCAGGTGGACGTCGACTTCTCCGAAGGCGCGCCGCCCAAGAGCTTCTTCGATCCGATCGTCGGCTCGCTCGTCGACGCGCCCATGGCCTGCGACGACAGCGACGGCGCGGTCGCCACGCGCTTGCCGGCCGGGCAGTATCGCGTGCTGGCGTCGCGCGCCGACAGCAACACGTCGTTCCCCGAGGCCACCGTCACGCTGCAGAGCACGCTCGCCGTCAAAGCCGCGGTCACGCAGACGTGGGACGTGACGACGGTGCCGGTCAGCGGCGTGCTCACCATCGACGGCCAGCCGCCGGTGGCCGGCAGCGGCTGCTCGGGCAACCACGTCGATATCAGCTTCATCGACGACAGCGGCGGATCGTTCACGACCAGCATCCCGTGCAGCGACGCGAGCGGCACCTTCGGCACGCGCGTCGCTCCCGGCAGCTATCGCGTCATCGCCACGCGCGCCGACAGCAACACGACGTTTCCCGCGGCCAGCGTCGTCGTCAAGTCGAGCTTCCAGCTGTCGGGCGCCAGCGCCGGGTTGGCGTGGAACGTGGCGACGGTGCCGGTCAGCGGCGTCGTCACCATCGACGGTCAGCCGCCGGTGGCCGGCAGCGGCTGCTCCGGCGACCACGTCACGGTCGCCTTCGTCGACGACGCGGGCGCGTCCTACTCGGCCAGCATCGCCTGCGACGTCGCCACCGGCGCCTTCGCCACGCGCGTCGCCGCCGGCACCTATCGCGTGCTCGCCAGCCGCGCCGACAGCAACACCAGCTTTCCCGCCGCCACCGTCGTCTTGCAGAGCAGCTTCACCGCCGCCGGCGCCGTCAGCGGCCTCCACTGGAACGTCGACACGATTCCCGTCAGCGGCGTCGTCACCATCGACGGTCAGCCGCCGGTGGCCGGCAGCGGCTGCTCCGGCGACCACGTCACGGTCGCCTTCGTCGACGATGCGGGCGCGTCGTACTCGGCCAGCATCGCCTGCGAGGTCGCCACCGGCGCCTTCGCCACGCGCGTCGCCGCCGGCACCTACCGCGTGCTCGCCAGCCGCGCCGACAGCAACACCAGCTTCCCCGAGGCCACGCTGGCGCTCGCTGGCGCCTTCTCGGCGACGAGCACGCCGCAGCAATGGAACGTCGTCACCGTTCCCGTCAGCGGTCACGTGCTCGTCGATGGCCAGCCGCCCATCGCCGGCAGCGCCTGCTCCGGCGATCAAGTGCGCGTCACCTTCTTCGATGCGATCGGCGGCTCGTACGACTACTCCATCCCGTGCACCGACGCGACGGGCGCGTTCGCGCTGCGCCTCGCCGCCGGGACGTATCACGCCTTGGCCTCGCGCACCGACTCCAACACCAGCTTCCCCGACGCGACCTTCACGCTCGTCGACGCCATCGCCATTCACTGACGCAGGTTAAGTCTCACCGCTAAGTAAACGCGTGTTTACTTGGCTGGCGTCAGGTGTCGGTCGAGACGTCGTCCCAGTCGCGGTCGAAGTAGCCGACGAGCCAGTTGAGCGCGTAGTGACGCTCTCTGACCACGCTCGATCGAGGCCGGCGCAGCCCGACTCGCCGTTCAACCTGGCCTCGCGCACGGCCCAGTGATAGCGGTAGACGAGGTCGGTCTCGTCGAGGATTTCCGTCGCCGATCGCAGCCGCGACTGCGCGCGCAGCTTCGCTTCGCCGCGATCGAGCAGCTCGCGGCCCACCAGCGCCGGATCGACCTGGCGTTCGGGCCGCGCCAGCGCCGGCACGAAGCCGAGCGCCCACAACAGAACGTGCAGCCCCTCGTAGCGCCACGAAAGCTGCACGCGCGCGCGGTCGGTCGGCTCCGCGATCGAACGCGCGCTCGTCCGGCGTCAGCTTGGCGGCGACGCGAAACTCGTCCATGAAGCGCCGCATCACGGGCTCGGGCGCGTGGATCCCACGCCGCCGACAGCCAACAGCGCGATCGCCCGTCGACGCGCGTGCGCGCCAGCTCGCCGCTCCGCCACGCCCTCGATGTCCGGCAGATGATCGCATCGTCGGCACGCCTTCGCGCCGCCGGCCGCGCCAGCCAACGCGCCCTGCGCTCCAACGCCGCCCGAGTCGGAGTGCGCCTCCATTGGGTTGCTCCTCGCTGCGCGCCATCGTTGCTATCCGCCGTGGCAGGCGAGTCGATCGCGCCTTGAGCAACGACGTCATCCCCATCGCGCGCGGAAGATGGCGACGGGCGGTGAGGCACGTCGAGCACGACCAGATCGGGGCGATGGCGCAGCAGCAGCACGCCGACACCGAACGGCGAATGGTGGCTGATCACTTTGAGGCCGCGCTGCGTGAGATAGGCCGCCGCTTGACCGATGAGCACTTCGTTGTCGTCGACGAGCAAGATCGTGGCGCCGAGCATCACCCGCAGTATTCGTCAGCCTTCGCCGATCGCTGAGCCTTCGGGGAAATTGTCGCGAATCCGTCATGCAGATGTCGCGTGCGTGTCGTCGCTTGTGGGTCGCCGTCGCAGCGGCGCCGACGCCGGCGATCGCGCCGTCTGCCGTCCGGCCATTCCGCGCGCCCGCAGTTATCGCCGAGATCGTCTCCAATGCGAGACAACCTACTGTTTTAATTGCGTATTCGTTGCAGAAGGTTTCGTTTGCGCTTGGACTGCGCTTGGTAGATCGGCTGACAATGGCTGGTGGAGCTCGCATGAACGCGCGTCGTCTATCGATCGGGTCCGGAGTCGCAACGCTGGGGCTGCTGCTGGGCGCCTCTTGTCACGCGCCCGAGCACGGCGCGCCCGACGCCGGTCACGCGCAGCCGTCGCGCGATCTGTCGGTCACGCTGCCGACCGACGCGGCCGCGCCGTTCGACATGCCCGCGGCGCTGTCGTTCGACATGACGTCGTTCGACATGACGAAGCCGCCCGTGACGACGCTCGACATGACGCAGCCGCCGGCGCCGCGCGACGTGACGTTCTACGTCGTCGCCGACACGCACAACGATCCGGCGCCCGAGCCGCAAGCGTTCGACGAGCGGGCCACGGCGCGCGCCGTCGACGCCGTGGCCGCCAGCGGGCAGTGGCCGGCGACGATCGGCGGCACGGCGACCGGCTTCGTCGGCGGCAAGATCGCGCCGCCGTTCGGCGTCGTCTTCGCCGGCGACTTGACCGGCTGGGGCACCGCGCCCACCGAGATCCCCGAGTTTCGCCACTACTACGAGATGGGCAACAGCAGCGACAGCATCCATTATCCGGCCTATCTCGGGCTCGGCAACCACGACATCGACACCGCCGATCGCACCGACGCCGTCGCCACCGCTTATCGCGCGACCTATTGGGCGTGGATCGACTCGCGGCATAACGGCGCCAACGCGCCCGTGCCGGCGGGCAACTTCGACGCCGCCAGCCACGCCTATTCGTGGGACGTCGGCGGCGTGCACTTCATCCAGGTGCACCGCTTCGCCGGCGACGCCGAGTATGGCTTGACCTCGGCGTTGCCGTTCTTGGCCTCCGATCTGGCGGCCCACGCCGCCGACGGCCGGCCCGTCTTCATCTTCCACCACTACGGCATGGACGCGTTCGGCACCAACGGCCAATGGTGGACGGACGCCGATCGCACGGCTTATCGGGCGGCGCTGAGCGGCTACAACATCGCCGGCATCTTCACCGGCCACACGCACTTCGCCGAGGACATGTACGTGTGGCAGGGCATTCGCGTCTTCCAGGTCAACAACGCCAAGGCCGAGATCAACACCGGCAACAACGACGGCAACGGCTCCTTCGCGGTCGTGCGCATCACCGACTCGCGGCTCGACGTCGTCACCTGCCGCTGGCTCGACGATCAGGGCAACTACGAGCTCATCACGCCGTTCTACAGCAGCGACGCCAATCCCGGTCCGGCGTTGGTCGGTCCCGGCCCCAAGCGCAAGAGCTTCCCCGTCGGCGACTGAGCCGCTCGGCGGTCGCCGCGGTCGCGCGCGGCGGCGCGGATCGGCGCGCGCAGCAGACCTGCGCTTCGTCGGTGGCGACGTTTTGCGCGCGTGTTTTCACGCCTTTGATATGATCGTGGGATGTCGCGACTCATCCACGTCCTCGTGATCCTCGTGATCGCGACGCGCGTCGTCTATGCCGCCGATGACCCGAACATGGCGCGCAAGCTGTTCATGTCGGGCACCAAGCACTTCGATCTCGGCGAATACGAGCAGGCGCTGAGCGACTTCAAGGAAGCCTATCGAATCAAGGACGATCCGGTGCTGCTCTTCAACATCGGGCAGTGCCATCGCATGCTGAAGCACAACGAAGACGCGGTGCACGCCTACAAGTCCTATTTGTCGCGGGCGAGCGACGCGGTCAATCGCGCCGACGTGGAGCGCAAGATCGCGGCGCTGCAAGAGGCCATCGACAAGCAGAATCGCGCCGCCGAGATGCCGTCGCACGATGTCATGCAGCACGATCAGGCGCCGCCGCCCGCGGTCGCGCCGCCGCCGGCGCCCGTCGTCGTGGTCGCGGCGCCGGTCGCCGAGCCGGAGCGCCGGCCGATCTATAAACGCTGGTGGCTGTGGACGGCCGTCGGTGGCGTGGTCGTCGTCGGGCTCGGTGTCGGGCTCGGCGTCGGCCTCACGCAGCACAAAGACAGCGTGTTTCCGGCGGTGAGCTACTGATGCGCGCGTCGGCGATTGCGCTCTTGGCGCTGGCCGGCTGCGGCGGCGTCGATCCCTGCAGCGGTCAGAGCGGCACCTGCGTGACGGTGACCGTGAGCTCGACGCACATCTCGCGGCTCGATGATCTCGAGCTGACGGCGTCGGGCGTCGTCACCGGCCCGCGCTCGTCGAAGACGGGCAGCGAGCGGCTGCCGATCAAGCTGGCGCTGCATCTACCGGCGACGGCGAGCGGCACGCTGAGCCTGAGCGTCGTCGGCGAGCTCGCCGGCACCGTCGCCGGCAGCGGGCACGGCAGCGTCGGGGTCACGCCGGGCGCGCACGTGGCGCTTCCGATCGACCTCGAGCCGGGCCAGCCGGCGGTCGGCGCCGACCTGTCGAACGGCGTCGCCGCCGATCTGTCGCTGCCGCCGGCGGGCGCCGATCTGTCGGTGACCGGCGACGGTGCGCCGCCGCCGGTGACGTTCACGCCGACCGCGCCGGTCACGCAGGGCGACGTCGCCAGCAATCCGCTGCTCGGCGACTTCACGCTCCCGGCCGGCAGCACGCTCTTCAACAGCGACACCGGCGCCATCAGCAACGGCGCGACCGCGCTGCGCGCCGCCAACGGCGTCTTCATCGAACCGCGAGGTCAGCAGCGGCATCGCCTTCCACACGGCGGGCGGCGTCGGCATCTTCAGCTTCGCCACGCTGTCGGTTCCCGCGGGCGCGACGCTCAAAATCGTGGGCACGCTGCCGATCGCGCTCGTGAGCACGACGCACTTGAACGTCGACGGCATCATCCTCGCGCAGGCCATGGACATCAACGGCAACGTCTGCATCTTCACGGCCGATAGCGCGGGCGCGGGTGCGGGCGGCGCGGCCGGCATCACGCCCGAGCCGAACACGAAGAACGGCAAAGCCGGCGGCGGGCTCGGCGGCGGCGCCGGTGGCACCGCGGTCGGCGCAGGGTGGACCGAGCGTGTCGGGCGGCGGCGGTGGACATGCCGCGGCGGGTGGCGTGGCCGGTCAGCCGCAGACCGGCGAGAACGGCGCCGCCGGCGGCAAAGCCTACGACACGCCGACGCTGTCGCCCTATCACGGCGGCTCGGGCGGTGGCGGCGGCGGCGGCGCGGGCGCGAACGGCGGCGCGGCGGGCGGCGCGGTGCACTTGGTCGCGGCGCAATACGTCACCATCGGCTCGGCCGCGAGCGCGGGCGGCGTCAACGCCGGCGGCTGCGGCGGTCAATCGACCGGCAGTACCGCGGGCGGCGGCGGCTCGGGCGGCGCGATTCTGATCGAATCGCCGACGGTGCAGCTGGGCGCCGAAGCGGTGCTCGCGGCCAACGGCGGCGGCGGCGCGGGCATCCCGAGCAGCGGCACGTTCAACGGCGCCAACGCCAGCTTCGACGGCCAGGCGGCGCTCGGCGGCGGCAACCCGATCGCCGAGCCGACGCTGCAATTCGGCGGCAACGGCGGCGCCGGCGCCACGATCATCGGCGGCACGAACAACAGCGGCAGCGCCGGCCAATACGGCGGCGGCGGCGCGGCCGGCATCATCCGCATCAACTGCACGGGCGCCACGCCGTCGATCACCACCGGCGCCATCCTGTCGCCGAATCAGACGACGCCGGTGTGCACGTTCGGCGCCTTGATGTAGCCGGCTGACGGCGCGCTATTCGGGAATGTCGATCGCCATCAAGCCGACGGAGAAGCCGATGCCGAGATCGTCGGCGCGGATGACGTCGCCGAGGCGGCGGATGACCTCGTCCGCTTGGCGCCAGTCGGAGATGTAGACGTCGACCACGCGCTGGCCGTCGCCGCGACAGGAGTTGCCGAGGCCGACGTTGACGTCCATCGGCGCGCAGGCGGCGGCGAGGCGGGCGCGAAAGCGGTCGATCCAGCGCGCTTGCGCGGGCGGATCGCTCGGCAGCGGCTGTTTTCCCAGGCCGTCGACCGCGAAGACCGATTCGACCTCGTATTTGGCGCAAGGCTGAACGCGGTAGCCGTCGTAGGCGCCGGGCTTCGTCGTGACGTCGCCGCGGCCGCCGCGATGGCTCGACGATCCACGTCGGGTCGCCGCTCGGCTTGCGCCACAGTCGCGGCGGACAGCCGCGCGGCAGCGGCGCGTCGTTGACGAAGGCGAGCGCGCCCGCTTTGACGGCGAGCTGCACGCTGCAGCCGGGCCACGGCGCGCCGCTCGCCGGCCCGAGCGCGACGCGATAAGTCCCGGGCGGCAGCGTAAAGTGCACGCGTCCCGACGGCACCGTCGCCGCCGCGCGCGTGCTGCCGTCGAGCGCGCGGATGGTCACCGTCAGCGGCGCGTTGGCGATCGGCGACGAGAAGTGGCCGGCGAGCTCGCCCATCGGCGGCGATTGCGCGGCCGCCGCACGCGTCACGCAAGCCACGCCGACGACGAGCGCCACCCACGCGTAGCGGCTCACGACGCGGCGGTCCGGCGCCGCGGCCGCTCGGCGCGGCGCCAACCAGGCGCCTCGCGACGCCGCCGCGCGCGGAGCTCGATCATGCGGCCGCGTCATCGGCCCATTGTCGTACGGGTGGGCGAATTCGCCCAGTCCTTGGCTTGATCCGCCCGCCGGCCTGCCTATGGCCATTGGCACGGAAAAGCGCGCCGCAGCGTCAGATCGTGAGAGGAGCGCAGCCAATGTCCACTCGCTCGGTCGCCATCGCGACCGCTGCCTTCGCGTATTGGCCGATCGTTATCATTTGGTCGCGCCCGACTATGTCGGCTTCGGTCAAAGCGCGGCGCCGCCGGCCGACAAATTCGCTTATACGTTCGACCACTGCGGCATTATGTCCTCTACATGCAAGACTATGGCGGTCCAATTGGGTTTGTTTGGCTCGCCGCTTATCCGAAGTGGCAGGCGTGGCTGCGCCAACGTCAGCCGCCCATCCTCGTCGTGTGGGGGAAATACGATCCGTCGTTTGCCGACGCCGGCGCGTCCGCCTACCAGCGCGACGTGCCAGGCGCAAAGTGCACATCCTCGACGCCGGCCACTTCGCGCTCGACGAAGAAGTCGACGACATCGCCGCGCTGATGCGCCTGTTCTTGGCCAAACAGCGCTCAATTCAGCCGTGATGGCGCTGCGATTCGCCGCTCGCGGCTCTTGACCGGCGCGGACATTGACGGCTGGTAATGCCCGAATCCTTGGCATAGGCTGCCTGAACCAATGATGGGCGCGTTGCGGACGTTGGGTTATCGCGCTTATCGGCGTGCGCAGCTGGTGACGTTGTGGAGCATGCGCCGCCGGCGGCTCAGCCTGCGCGCGACCGTCGGCGACTGCCCTATTTGCGAGCACGCGACCGTCTTCATGCCCCTTCACGACTATGCGCGCGATGGTTATTTGTGCGCGCGCTGCTTGAGCATTCCGCGCTTTCGCGCGCTCGCCACCGTGCTCGCGCAGGCGCGTCCCGATTGGCGTCGCTGCGCGATCCTGGAAGCGTCGCCGGCGGGCGCGCTGTCGGAGAAGCTGCAGCGCGAATGCGCCGGCTATGTGGCCGCGAGTTATTATTCGAAGGTCCCGCGCGGCACGATTCATCGCGGATCGCGCAGTGAAGACTTGGAGGCGCTGACGTTTGCCGATCAGTCGTTCGACCTCGTCATTACGCAGGACGTCTTCGAGCACGTCATGAATCCGGCGCGCGCCTTTGCCGAGATCGCGCGCGTGCTGCGTCCCGGCGGCGCACATGTTTTCACGGTGCCTTGGTATCACGAGCAAGTGACGCGGCGGCGGGCGCACCGCGTCGGCGCGGGGCCGATCGTCCACGATTTGCCGGCCGAATATCACGCCGATCCGGTGGAGGGCGACGGCAGCCTCGTCGTGCACGACTGGGGCAGCGACTTTCCCGCGCTCGTCGCGCAATGGTCGGGCTTGCCGACTTCGGTGCATAGCGCGGAGCAGCGGACGCTCGGCATCATCGGTCAATTCATCGACGTCTTCGTCAGCCGCAAGGCGCCGCTCGCAAACACTGTTAGCGGTCCAACCATCGGTCGAGGAGGAAACATGCAAGCGCGAGTCTGGAGCGTGGCGACGGCGGGCGGTGCGTTTGGCGCGGAATCGCGGCCGCGACCGACGGTGCGCGAGCATGAAGTCTTGGTGCGGATCGCGGCCAGCGGCGTCAACCCGCTCGACGCCAAGATCCGTCAAGGCCAAGCGGCGCACGCGCGACAGCCGCTGCCGGCCGTGCTCGGTCTCGACATGGCCGGCACCGTCGCCGAGGTCGGCGCGCGCGTCCAAACCTTCGCCGTCGGCGACGAAGTCTACGGCATGGTCGGCGGCGTCGGCGGTCTCCAAGGCACGCTCGCCGAGTGGATCGCCGTCGACGCCGAGCTGCTCGCGCACAAGCCGAAGAACCTGTCGATGCGCGAGGCGGCGGCGCTGCCGTTGATCGCCATTACCGCGTGGGAGGGGCTGGTCGATCGCGCGCAAGCCCGGCCGAATCAGCGGGTGCTCGTGCACGCGGGCGCGGGCGGCGTCGGGCATATCGCCGTGCAGATCGCGCGCGCGTTGGGCGCGCAGGTATTCGCCACCGTCTCGCCCGATAAGCGTCATTACGTCGAGCAGCTGGGCGCCACGCCTATCGACTACAAAGCGACGTCGGTCAACGATTATGTCGCGGCGCATACGGCCGGCGAAGGCTTCGACGTCGTCTACGACACCGTCGGCGGCGCGACCCTGGACGCGTCATTCAATGCCGTCAAACGCTATACCGGACACGTCGTCAGCTGCCTCGGTTGGGGCTCGCATTCCTTAGCGCCATTATCGTTTCGCGGCGCCACTTATTCCGGCGTCTTTACATTGATGCCGCTGATCTCGAATCGCGGGCGCGCGCATCACGGCGAGATCTTGGCCGCGGTCGCGGCGCTCGCCGAGGCGGGCAAGCTGCGTCCGTTCATGCACCAGCGCCGCTTTACGACGGCCGACATCGACGCCGCGCACGCGCAGCTGGCGGCCGGCGCAGTCGGCAAGATCGTCGTCGACATCAACGACGCTTGAGCGGGTTGGTCAGGGCGAAGGCTTGCCGATCTTCTCGATCGTCTGATCGGACGTGAAGTAGTAGAGGTTGCACGAATCGAGCGTCGCCATGGCCAGGTCGGGCACGTTGATCACCGTCTTCGCCGCGCCGCCGGTCAGCTTCGCCGCCATGATCGCCGACGTGCCCGCATCGAAGTCGAACACGGCCGCGTACGCGAAGTGCGCGTCGCCGAGCACCGTCACGCCCGGATCGGTGTTCTGCGGAAACGTCATCAGCGACGCGGGCGTGCCGCCGCTCACGGCCAGCGCCTGCACCAGCTCGTTCGGCGACTGCGTTGGAAACGGCCCGCCGGCCGGCCCGCCCTCGATTTGCTGGTTCGCCCACACGAGCTTGCCGCCGGCGAACGTCATGTTTTCGACGGCCAGCGTGTCCGACGCGTAGAACGTCGTCGCCGCGCCGCCGGCCAGCGGCGCCGTGCGAATGCCGGCGTCGCCGTTGCCGTCGCCGCTGCCCATCCAGTACAAGTTGCTGCCGTCGCTGGCGAGGATGGCCGACGAAGACACCGCCTCGCCGTCGCTGGGAAACGGCAGCGGCGCCGCGCTCGTGCTCGCCGGCGCCGGCAGCTGCAGGATGCGCACGTTCTCGGTCAGCTCGCCGTCTTCGGTGACGATGTCCGCCTCCTGCCAATAGAGCGCGCCGCCGGCGATCACGATCGGCCCGAACATGTACGCGCTCTTGCCGTCGTAAGTCATGATCGCGCGCGGTGTGCCGCCGGCTTTGGGCACGGTGTAGATGCCGAGCGGCCCGGCCGCGTAGATGTTGGCGTCGTCGGCGGCGATCGACGCCTGCAAGCAGTCGACGGAGAAGCCGGGCTGGCCGCACGGGCCGCTCCATAACGTCGGGAACGTCGCCAGCGTCGTCACACTGCCGCCGGCGACCGGGACGAAGCTGACGGTGCCCCAGAATTTGTCGAGCCAGTAGAGGTTGTCGTCGTCGCTGAGCATGGCGTCGACGTTGCCTTTCCAGCTGGCCAAGAGCGTGGCGCCGTGCGCGCTCTGGCAGGTGATCGGCTGCGTGCCGTTCAGAAGCGGGCTGCTGCGACAAGCGGGTAAGGCGAGCGCGCAAACGAGCAGGGAAATGCGGCCAGCGCTGTTCGTCATGCGGGCGGCAGATTGCAACCGCCGCGCCGGCTGCGGTCGCCCGCGCGCGGCCAAGAAGCGTACGAAATTCAACGAAGGCGCAAACACGCGAGCCTTGGAATTCCGCGGCCGGCGACGGATTTTCGCGGCGGCGCGCTTAGGGGATCGACCAGGCCGTGACGTGCGCGCTCGAGTCGGCGACGTAGAGAATGCCGTTGACGACGACCGGGCTCTGCCAATGCAGCGCGCCGATGGTCTTGTCGCTGAACAACGACGTGCCGGTCGTCGGATCGAGCGCTTCGACGATGTTGCTGCCCGCGAGATAGACGACGCCGTTGGCGACGAGCGGCGAGTTGCGCGCGTTGGTGTTCTTCCACTTCAGGTTGATGCTGAGCTTGCCGGTCGCGTCGGCGGTGACGGTGACGGCCGACGTGCCCGACTTCGTCGCCACGAAGATCCACGGCGTGCCGCTGCCGTCGATCCACAGCGCCGGCGCCGTCAGCATCTGCCCGCCTTGCGGGATCGAGATCTGCGCCAATTCGCCGCCGGTCTGCCCGGTCTTGGCTTGCCCGCTCAGGTTGGACAGGTCGACGAGGCGCAAGAGCGCGTCCTTGCCGCCTTGCAGCCCGATATGCGCGACGGTGCTGTTGGCGATCGCCGGCAACATGAGCGGCGCCGTGCTGCCCAAGTCGAGATCGTTCGTCTGCAGCGACGCGTAGCTCGCCGGCGTGTAGCTGTCGAGCGGTCCGCCATTGCCGGTGCCGTCGGCGTTGATGCTCATGAGCGAGTCGGCCCAGGCGCCCATCGTCGGCGCGAAGTTGCCGTTGCCGGTGGCGATGAACAGGCGGTCGAGCGTCGGCTCGTACATGCCGGCGCCGGCGCGCGCCCAAATCGCCGACTGCACGTTGGAGCAATCGGGCGTGCCCGGCGTCGTCACGAAGTGCACCGTCTGATCCGAGCACAGCGTGTTGAAGACGTTCTGCGCGCCCGAGCCGAGATCGATCGTCGTCAAGTGACCTTGGTAATCACCGTGATCGCCGGGATAGCCGCCGGCCGCGACATACAAATACGTGTTGCCGTTCTTCGCGGTGGCGAAGGCGAGCGGCGACGCGCTCTTTTCGTCGAACGTCTTGGTCGACACGAGCTCGGGCCAGCCGCCGGTCGTGACCTCGGTGCCGTCGGCGATGGCGTGCTTGTGGACGTAGCCGTCGAGGCCGTAGCTGTAGACGAACTGGCGGCCGGGATCGAGCGCCGGCGACGACGTCGTGTAGCAGACGCTGGCGCCGTTGTTGATCTTGCAGCCGCTGTTACCGTGCGCCTTTTGCCACAAGATGGTGCCGGTGTGGCCGTCGAGCGCGACGATGTCGCCGGGACGCGTGGTGACGAACACGGCGTCGTGCACGGCGCCCATGACGGTCACGCCTTGCAAGACCACCGGCGCGCCGTCGACGTAGCTCGGCACCGTCGCGACGAAGAGCTGCTTCAGCGTCGCGACGGTGGTCGCCGTCAGCTTCGTCTCCAGCGTGTTGGCGCTCGTGTGCTGCGGCGAGCCGCCGAACTGCAGCCAGTCGTAAGGTCCGCTGCCGTTGGGCGCGGCCATGTCGGCGCTGCTCGCGCCGCCGCCACCGGCGTTGCCGGCCATGTCGCCGCTCGCGCTGCCGCCGGCGGAGCCGCCACCGCCCGCGGTCGAGCCGCCGGCTGCGCCGCCGCCGCCTGCGGTTGAGCCGCCGCCGCCCGCGGTCGATCCACCGGCCTGGCCGCCGGCTGCGCCGCCGCCGCTGCTTCCCGCGCTGCCGCAGCCCGCCGCGACGAACAACAATGCCGCGCAGATTCCACTCGATCGCATGGGTCGCCTCCGCACTGGTCGTCTCATCGACAACAGCGCGAGCGTACTCCGATGCCGATGCAGCGACCGCGTAAACTGCGCCGCGATCGGCCCAACTGTAAGTGCGCCACCTGTATGTTCGCGTGGCGCGTTCGCGAGCGCCGTTACATGAAGTTCGGCGTGTGCAGCATCGAGATGCGCTCGGCCTCGTCGCTGTTGAAGCCGGCGTGCATGAGACGCTTGGCGCGTCCGTCGTGCATCTCGGCCAGCAGCGCTTGGAACGCCTCGTGACCGCGGGCGAGCGCGCGCGGCTCGTCGCTGCCGGCGGCGAGCACGACGAGCGCGTCCTGAATCGGCGCCGGCACGCCGCCCACGCCATGCAACGTCGCGCTGCGCCGGCGCACCGCGTCTTCGAGCCGCCGCGCCAACGTCGCGTCGTGCGCGAGCGCGTGGCGCACGTGCACGACGCCGAAGTGCACATGGCGCGCCTCGTCGCTGCGCGTGCGCCGCGCCAGCTCGGCCGTGGCTTCGTCGGGCGCAAAGCGCTCGACATAGCGCAACAGATCGAGAAAAGTCCCTTCGCCCAAGACCGACAAGAGAAAGGCGGCTTCGGTGAAGTCGTCGAGCGCGAGCAGCGACAGGAGCGAGCGCGACGTCGTGACGCTGGAGACGCCGAGCGCGCCACCGCCGGCACGCGCCCGTCGCAAGAAGACGTCGATGTGGCGCGCTTCGTCGGTCATTTGCGTCGCCAGGAACTGCGCCACTTCGACGTAGGCTGGATGCAGCTTGGCCACGAAGCGCGCCGGAACATAGAGCGCCGACAGCTCGTTCTCGGCCAAGAACGTCATGATCTGCCCGACGGCGCGCTCGAGCGGCGGCGGCAGCGGGCGCACGAGCGACCACGGAATGTCGCGCGTCGCGTCCCACTGCGCGGCCGTCGCTTGCGCGTAGAGCTGGCGCGTCTCGGGCGCGGCCACGCGATCGCGCTCGATGAGGACGAACGGATAGCGCGGCCCGCCCGGCTCGACGTGAGCGCCGCGCGGCGCGAAGCCCGTGTCCGCGTCGGCGAGCGCCGGCTGCTCGGCGTCGGTCGGGTGCGGAACGTCGTGCGGACCGCGGCGAATGAGGTGATGATCGCGCGCATCAGTGGTATCGGGCCCGGCGTCGCAGCCGAGATAGTCGTGCCGCTCGATGCGGCACCAGGCCGGCAAATCCTGACGCAAGCCGCGGTTCGACGACGCCAGCGCGATGACGCCGCCCGGCGCCGCCGCCAGCAGCGCCGGACGCAACAGCGCGAGCAGGCCGCCGCCGAGCGGCAGCGCGCCGCCGTCGAGCGCGATTGCGGCGGCGGCCGACTCGCTCACGCCGTCACCAGCCGGCACCATTGTTGGGCTCGTCGAGCGCGCGACGCAGGCTTTGATAACCCTCCTCGCGCGGCGGCATCCAGACGCGCAAGCCTTCGAGCTCGAGCAGCCGGCGATGCGTCGGATTCTCCCAGCTCATCGCGAACAGCGCCGTCTGAAACGCCTTCACTTTGACCTCGGACAGCGTCGGCAGCGCGTCGAACATGCAGTGGTCGAAGCCCGGCGTCGTCCACAAGACCTCGAGCTGTTGCGCGTCGACACGGCCCGCCGCTTGCTCGTTGATCCACACCAGATCGCCGAGCGCGCCCGCTTGCGCGCGACCGTCGGCGAGCGCGCGCAGGACGTCGAGCTCGCTCGTGCCGGTGTCGCCGTGCTTGCCGAGATCGGTGTCGAACGGCAACAGCCGAATGCGCTCGATGGCCACGCCTTCGGCGCGCAAGAAATGCAGCGGCAGGATGCGCGCCTGCGTCGAGTCGCGGCTGCCGACGGCCAGCGTCTTGCCCGGCAGCTCGCCGATCGCGCGAATGCCGGCGTCGCGGCGCACGACGATCTTGGCGTGAAAGTCGCGATCGCTGTCGCGCATGCCGAGCGAGCGCGACTTGCCGCCGGTCTGCTTCTGCACGCGCACGTGGCCGAGCGGCGTATTCCAGGCGATATCGATCTTGCCTTCGAGCAGCATCGCCACTTGCCGCTCGTAATTCGAGAACAGCGCGAAGTCGAGATCGACGCCGGCGCCGCGGAAATAGTCGCGAATACCCTCCCAGATCGTGACGACTTTCGGATCGTAGGCGACCGCGCCCAATAGAATATTGTCTGACATGTTTAGATCTCCTTAAAACAGCGGCAGACCGGTGAGCGCCTTGCCGATGAAGTCGTCGAGGTGATCGACCGTCGGCGCCATGACCCAGCCGGCGCGCGCGTCGCGGAACAGCCGCTCGACGGAAATGCCGCGCGTCTGCCGCGAGAAGGCCGCGCCGCCGCACGCTTTCAAGGCCAAGTCGGTGACGTCGACGGCCGCTTCCAGCGCCGCCTTGCGCGCCGAGAGCACGAACAGCGGCGCCTCGGCCGACGCCGCTTCGATCTCGCCCAAGGCGCGTTCGAGCAGCGCGCGCGAGGCTTCGGTGCGCACGCTCATCTGCGCCAGCCGCGCGCGCAAGACCGGTAGATCGCGCAGCGCCGTGCCGGTGTGCTCGAACGTCGTCGACGACAGGTGCGCGGCGGTCGCGCTCACGGCCGCGCGACACAAGCCGTGCGCCATCGCCGCCGTGCCGATGGCGAACCACGGCAAGATCACCTGCAGCATGGTGTCGGCGCCGGCGCCGGGCTCGGTCACGAGATCGCGTCGCGTCAGCGCCAAATGCTCGATGGTGACCGGCGCGGAGTCGTTGCCGCGCAGGCCGAGGCCGTCGAAGCCGGGCTGCGGGCGAATCGCGGCGGCGTCGGTGCGCGCGACATACAACGTCGACTCGAGCGGCGATTGCGCGTTCGGCTTCTGCGCGCTGGCGACATACGAATCGGCGAAGTTGGCCGACGTGACCCACGATTTCGCGGCGCTGGTGACGAAGCCGTCAGGCGTCGCCGTCAGCTGTGAGACCGGCGCCCAGAATTGCGAGCGCGAGCCTTTTTCCGACAGCGCCAGCGTCGTCAAGTGCTTGCCGGCGGCGATTTGGCGCAACAGCGGCTCGCGATCGCCGAGGATCTGCGACGCTCCGATCGCCTGCGCGCCGCTCGTGTGCATGACGAAGATCATCGCCGTCGACGCGCAGCTGCGCGCGAATTCCTCGGCGACGGCACAGAACGCGCGCGGGCCGCCGCCCAAGCCGCCCAGGTCGCGCCCGATGCACAGGCCGTAAAAGCCGGCGGCGGCGATGGCGCCCAGGTTCTCCTCGGGAAATTTCGCCTGCTGATCGGTGACGGCGGCGTTGCGCGTGAGCGGGCCGTCGGACAGCGCGATCGCTTGCGCGACGAGATCGGACGACGACGAGTCGAGACCGTAGGGGTGACGCATCATGACGCTCCTTCGCCCCGCGGGGCGCGGAGCGTTGTTACGAGGAAATGGGAAGTGGCGAAGAGATCGACACGCGACTCGATGAGCCGCGTCAGGAGAAGCCGGGTCGCTGGTACAAAGCGAGCACGCGCCGACGACGTTAAACGAGGAAGGCGCGGCTCGCAACGTGCGACCGCCGGGCGCGCGCCGCGACTTGCGCGCGAAAGCCCAGCTGCGACGAGCGGATGGGCGACGGTCTCGGCCGGTTCAAGGTTCCGCACGATCGACCGATGGACCTCCTACGGTCGGACATCTTCGTCCGCCAAAGGGGGCCTGGTGAGACGATCGCTGTTGCTGGTCGCGCTATCGACGCTGTTGTTGGGAGGCTGCGGCGGCTCGTCGCAGGGGCAATCGGGAGGCGGTGGTGGCGGCAGCGGCAGCCAAGGCGGCGGCAGCGGCAGCCAAGGCGGCGGTAGCGGCAGCCAAGGCGGCGGCAGCGGCAGCCAAGGCGGCGGCAGCGGCGCGACGACCGGCCACACCGGCAAGCTCACGCTCGCGCTCAAGAAGGCCCACTAATGCGCCGCCACATTGCCGGGCTGGCGGCGAGCTTGGGGCTGCTCGTGAGCGCGCAGTCGGCGCATGCCGGCGCGACGCAGTCGAGCTTCACGCCCACGGGCTATCAGTATCCGATCATGAGCATCCAGCTGTCGAAGGCCGACGGCAGCGGCGCGCAGCAGCTGTACACGTGCACGGGCGCGACCGCCGCCGACTGCTTGATCGATCTCGCCGATCCGGCTGCGCTGGCGACGATTACGGCCGCCGCCACCGACGTCGACATCGACGAGGGCGAGTACACGCAGCTGCGCCTGTCGACCTGCCCTGCGGGCACGAGCGGCAGCGACACCATGACGGTGCAGATCGAGGGCGCGGTCACCGTCGGCAGCGACAGCTTCAACACCGACGACGGCGCGCTCGGCGGCATGTCGGCGTCGGGCACGCCCGGCTTCGCCGCCGTCGCGCTCGGCTGCGGCGGCGCCGTCGTGCAGCTGCTGCAGCCGCTCGAGGTCACCGCCGGCTCGACGCAGACGCTGACCTTGCTCGTCGACCTGACCGACATCGTGTGGACCGACGCCAACGTGCCCAACCCCGGCCAAGGCGGCTGCCGCTCCGACGGCGATCCGAACGGCCAGGACTTGTGCACGACGGTGCCGAAGGTCGTGCCGTATGTCGGCGACGGCATGCCCACCTTCGAGCGCTATCTCATTTCGCACTTGGCCGAGGCGACCGGCACGGCGGCGCTGGCCGACGCCAACGCCGCCGTCAGCCTGGCCGTCGACGAGAACGACGAGGTCTTCTACGTCATCGTGCAGCCTTGGTACTCGATCACGTCGCCATCGGAGTACGACGCGGCCAAAGGCGGTCCCGACTACAACGCCAGCGTGCGCACCTTCTCCAAGAACGCCGACGGCTCGATCGCGTTCTTGAGCGGCGGCGACGCCATGGACAACCGCGCCGGCTTTCCCGCCTTCCAGCGCATGACGCACGAGGGCACCTGCAAGAACGAGCTGCCCACGTCGCCCAACTGGTACTACCAGGCGTTCCTGCAGCCGTAAAAGCCCGCGAGCGCGCCCACCTCGTTCCGCTTGCTGGTTTCGATTACCAGGTGATGCGCAGGCGCGTGGCGTCGATGAGCAGGCGGGCGCGCGCGCGGCGTGCGTCGCCCTCGGCGAAGAGCGGGATGCCGGTGCCGATCGCGGCCGCGGCGAAGGCGCCGGCGGTCAGCGCCGCCACGCCCATCGGCGCGCCGAGTGGCGGCTCGTAGCGACCGACGGCTTGAGTGGGGTGTCCGATCTCCAGCGCCATCGGCCCGATCACCGTCGCCAGCAGCGCGGCCACGCAGCCGAGGCCGACCAGCACCTGCCCTGCGCGGCGCAGCTGTCGGCCCGACGTCAGCTGCTGATCGATCAGCCGACCGTCGGTATTCGGCGACGCCACCGCCGGACCGGCCAGCAACACCAGCAACGCCGCCACGAGCAAGGCCCGCACGATCGCCATGTCGACCACGCTAGCACCGCCGCCCGCCGCGCGCTGCGATCGCGCGCACACCCGCCGCGAGGCGCGAGCGACAGCGCTGTCGCGCCGCGTAGCGCGCTCGTCCACAAATGGTCGCGTCTGGCGCGCGATTCGCTCGCGTTCGGCGCGGCACGCCGCTTGTATGGTGCAGCTGCGACCCTAGCCGAAGGAGCCCGACGTGAAAGCCACTCGACTATTGCCTTGCATCGCCCTCGCGATCGTCGCCTGCGGCGGTAGTGACCCGGGCACCGCGACGTTCGAGGCCGCTGGCAAGGCGGAAACGATCGTCAATCCCAAAGCCAGCAATCAGAAGCAGGGCAGTCAGACCTTGGACATTCAGATCGAGGGCGATCGCGCCAACGACGATCCCGAACATACGGTGGTCTTCTTCGTGGACCTGCCGACGACGCCCGGCGCTTTCGACTGCACGGCCGCGATCCCGGCCGTGACGTACTACGAGCCCTCCGGTAGCACGCCGGGCGCGCCGCCTTTCGTCGCGCCGACCTGGGCCGCGACCAACGTGACGCCGGGCTCGTCCTGCTCGGGTGAGTGGCAGCAGCAGGGCTCGCGCCTGGTCGGCTCCTTCAGCGCGACGATGACGCAGCTCCTCGTCACCTCCACGCAGACGCTCACCGCCTCCGGCACCTTCGACGTGCCGATGCCCTAAAGCGGCGTGGCCGAGGTTTGATACCAGTTGGCCTTGCCGTGTTGATGCTTGTGGAATTCGCCGTCGAGCGTCACCGTCGTCTCGGCGCTGCCGAGAAAGAGACAGCCGAGCGGGCTCATGCGCCGGCGAATGCGCGCCAAGATCTGCTTCTTGCTGTCGGTGTCGAAGTAGATGAGCACGTTGCGCACGAACACCAGGTCGATCGCGGCAAAGGGCGGCCACGCCTCCGACAGATTGAGCTCGCTGAACTCGATCATGTCGCGCAGCTCGTCGACGACTTCGTAGCGGCCTTGGCTCGCGCGGAAGTATTTGGCGAGCATCGGCGCCGGCATGCCGCGGTTCACTTCCATGGCCGAATAGCGGCCTTCGCGGGCGCGCGTCACCATCTCGCGCGATAGGTCGGTCGCCAAGAAGCGAATGTCCCAGCGCGGCGCGCACAGGCCGAGCTCGCGCAAGATCATGGCGATGCTGTACGGCTCTTGTCCGCTCGAGCTGGCCGCGCACCAAATGCTCAGCCGGTGATCATGGCCTTTGTGCGCCATCAAGCGCGGCAAGATGTGTTGGCGCAGCGCTTCGAACGGATGTTGATCGCGAAAGAAGCTGGTCTCGTTGGTCGTCATCGCTTCGATGACGGTCTGGCTCAGTCGATCGTGCGGGTTGGCGCGCAGCTGCGCGACGAGCGCGGCCAGCGACGGAAAACCCTCGCGCTTGGCGACGGCGCCCAGGCGGAACTCGGCCAAGTATTCCTTGCCAGACTCGAGGACGATGGCCGAGCGCCGGCGCAACAGGTCGCGGATGAAGCCGAAGTCTTGACGAGTCAACGGCGTGCTCATCGCGCCGACCCGCGCGTGAACCGCTCGCTGGCGGCGCTCATGCGCACGCGGCGCACGATGGCGTCGGCGAGCGCCTCGGGCGGCAGCACCTCCGACGCCAGGCCGCGGCGCACGACGAAGCCGGGCATGCCCCACACGACCGAGGTCGCCTGATCTTGCGCGAGCACGTCGCCGCCGGCTTCGCGGATGAGCTCGGCGCCGCGCAGGCCGTCTTGCCCCATGCCGGTCAAGATGACGCCGAGGACGCCGTCGCCGTAAGCGTCGACGACCGACTCGAAGAGCACGTCGACGGCGGGGCGGCACGAGTTGCGCGGCTCGGTCTGATCGAGCGACAGCCGCGGTCGCGGGCCGCGCTGGACGCGCATGTGGAAGTCGCCGGGCGCGAGGATCGCCGCGCCGGCCCGCAATTCCATGCCCAGCGTGCCTTCGGCCACGTCGAGGGTGCACAAGGAGTCGAGCCGCTCGGCCAAGAGGCGCGTGAACAGCTTCGGCATGTGCTGCACGATGACGATCGGCACCGACAGATCCGCCGGCAGCCGCGGCAACAGCGTCGACAGCACGTTGGGCCCGCCGGTCGAGCAGCCGATGGCCACGACGCGCACCGGCGGCTGCAGCCGCGGCACCGTCGAGCGCGGCGGCGCCGGCGAGAGGGTGCGCAGCGTCGCCGTGTCCGGCCGCGCGCACAAGGCCTTGATGCGCGGCACGAGCTCGGCGCGAATATGATCCATCGCCGCCGTGAAGTTGCCGGCGTGATCGGGCTTGGTGACGTAGTCGTTGGCGCCGAGCGTCAGCGCCTCCACCGTCGCCGCGGCGCCGCGCCGGGTCATCGTCGAGAACATGACGACGGGCAGCTTCGGCTTGAGCCGTCGCAGGTGCCTGAGCGCCGTCAGCCCGTCCATCTCCGGCATTTCCACGTCGAGCGTCACGATGTCGGGCGACAGCTGCGCGACCTTCGCCAGCGCCACCATGCCGTTGGCGGCCACGCCGACGACCTCGAGCTCGGGATCGGCGTCGAGCACCTCGCTCACCAGACGGCGCACGACGACGGCATCGTCGACCACCAGCACGCGAATCTTGCGCATGTGTTTGAGCGGCTGCCTTTTACGCTTCGAGGTCGGCGAATCCGAGCGCCGCCAGCTTGCCGCGCAAGACTTCGGGGGTGAACGGCTTCATGACGTACTCGTCGGCGCCGGCCTGCAGCGCGCGGTCGACGTTGGCCGTCTCCGACTCGGTCGTCACCATGACGATGCGCATGCGATCGAAGTCGTGCAGCTGGCGAATCGCGGTCACGAAGTCGATGCCCGACATCTCCGGCATGTTCCAGTCGACGAGCGCCAGCGCCGGCGAATCCGACGTCGGGCCGGTCAGCGTCGCCAGCGCCTCTTTGCCGTTGCCCGCCTGCGCCACGCTGAAGCCGAGCTGCTCCAAGCTGCGCGACAAGATCGAGCGCATGGCCCGCGAATCATCGATTACGATCGCTCGTTTCATTTTAGTTTTCCTTAAACCGCCGCCAGCTTGGCCCGCTTGACGCGCGCGTTCTCGTTGGCCGCCGCGCCGCCGGCCGCCAGCGCCGGCGCGTTCATCTTGACGACGCCGAGCGCCTCGAACGTGCTGAACTGCGCCACCAGCGACTGCATCTCCGTCGACATCAGCGCCAGCTCCGCGGCCGCGCCTTGGCATTGCCCGGCGCCCGACGACGTCGACTGCGCCGCTTCGGCCACGCCGGCGATGTTCTGCGCGATGTCGCTCGACGCCTGCGCCGCCTCCGAGACGTTGCGGCCGATCTCGTTCGTCGTCGCCGCCTGCTCTTCGACCGCGCCCGCGATCGTGCTCTGAATGTCGTTCACTTGATCGATGGTCCGGCTGATCTGCGCGATCGCTTCTACGGCCTCTTGCGCGTCGCCTTGAATGGCGGCGATCTTGCGCCCGATGTCTTCGGTCGCTCGCGCCGTCTCTTTAGCCAGCTCTTTGACCTCGTTGGCGACGACGGCGAAGCCGCGGCCGGCCTCACCGGCGCGCGCCGCTTCGATCGTGGCATTCAGTGCCAATAAGTTGGTCTGCTCGGCGATGGACGTGATGACCTTGATGACCTTGCCGATCTCGCCCGACGAGTCGCCGAGCTTGGTGACGATGACGTTGGTGCGGCTGGCGACCTTGACGGCCGTCGACGCCACGCGCGCCGCTTCGGCGGCGTTCTTCGCCACCTCCTTGATCGACGCGCTCATCTGCTCGGTGCTCGACGCCACCGTCTGCACGTTCATCGACACTTGCTCGGCCGCGGCCGCGACGACGCTGGCTTGGCTCGACGTCTCCTCGGCGTTGCCGCCCATCTGACGGCTGACGGCGCCTAGCTCTTCCGCGGCGCTGGAGAGCGACACGCTCGTCTCGGCCATGCGCAACATCGTTGCCCGCAAAGACTGCACGGCATCCTGGAAGCTCTTCGACAGCTCATCGGCGTCCGACTTCGGCGCGATCTCGACCATGAGATCGCCGGCTCCGAGCTGCTTACAGCCTTCGGCGACGCCGTGGATGTACCCGAGCGTCTCGCGAAAGGAATCGGCGAGCACCCCCAACTCGTCTTTGCTGCGGTAGTGAATGGTCTGCTGCAGATCGCCCACCGCCAGCTTCTTGGCCACCGCCGTCAGCTCGCGAACGGGCGACGAGATACCGCGCGACATGCTCACCGCCAGCACGAACAGGAGCAGCACCAGCAGCGCCATCACTTCGTAGCTGAAGCCGCTCATGGCCGAGGCCATCGCGTCCGCTTCCAGCGAGGCCTTTTCGCCGCGCGTCGACTTCTTGGCGATGATGCCGTCGAGGTGGCCGACCGCGCGCGCGAACTTGTCGGCCGCGTCACCGTCGAAGAGCGCCACCGCTTCGGCGCGCTTGCCCGCGCGCGCCAGCGCCGTCATCGCCTCGTCGGCCGCCAAATAGCCGGCCCACGCGGCCTTGAATTCGCTGTAGGCGCGGCGCTCGCCTTCGCTCGTCGCCGTCGGTAAGTAGCGCTCGAGCTCGCTGTCGATCTGCACGAGCAGCGCGGCTTTCGCTTTGTCGTCGGCCGCCGGCGTGGCCAGGCGGCGCAGCTCCTCCAAGCGCAGCTGCGTCATCGCCAGCCGCGCCGCGCCGACGTGCTGCATGCCTGGCAAGTCGTCGAAGCCGAGCTCGTGCACGGTCGCGTTCATCGCCGACTGTCGATTGACCGCCAGCGCGCCGCCGACCACGAGCACGAGCGCCGTGAAGGCATAGCCGGTGATGATCTTCGTAAATATGGAGCGGTCAGTGAACCATTTCATCGGGAGGATCCTTGTGTGGGTCCAAGTGTCAGCGCGGCGGCGCGGGTGGCGTCTTCGGCCCAATCGCCGACGGTGCGTTCGATATCGAGGATGAGCAGCAGGCGATCGGCGAGCTTGTAGGTGCCGGCGATGAGCTCGCGGCCGACGCCTTGCAGCGTCGCCGGCGGCAGCTCGAAGAGCGCGTCGTCGACCTCGATGACGTCGCCGATCTCGTCGACGCGCAGGCTGACGACGCCGCCACCGGAGTCGGGCGCGGCGACGATAACGTGGATGGGGCTGGCCGCTTCGCCGTCGTGGTCGAGCGCCAAGCGCCGGCGTAGATCGAGCGTCGTGACGATCTGGCCGCGCAAGTTGACGAGGCCGAGCACGACCGGCGGCGCCGTCGGCACGCGCGTCAGCGGCAGACAGCGGATGACCTCGCGCACGTGGGCGACGTCGATGCCGAAGTAGAGGCCGCGCAAGAAAAACGTGGTGAATTGCCGCGTCATTGGCCGAGCCCGGCGGCGCGCATGATGCCGCGCAGATCGAGCAGCTCGGTGACGCGCTGCTGAATGATGGCCGCACCCGCGTGGTCGCTCGTCAGCGGCCCCTGCACGATGTCGAGCACGCGATCGACGACGAGCCCGACGCTGCGGCCGCTGTCGTCGGTGTGCACGACCACTTGCAAGCGCTCGCCTTTGCCGATGACGCCGTCGCCGAGCCGCACCAGCGGCAGAATCCGCCCGCGATATTGCACCGTCTCGCGCGCGCCCGACAGCTCCAGCGTCGCCGGATCGAGCTCCTCCAAGCGCGCCACTTGATCGAGCGGCATCGCCGCGCGGCGATCGCCGACGCGCAGCACCAGCAGCGTCTGCAGCGCCGCCGTCTCGGCCGGCGCCGGCGCCGGCTTGGCCGTCTCGACCGCCAGCTGCGACTGGCGCGCGATGGCGCGCACGTCGAGGATGATGACGACGCGCCCGTCTCCGAGGATGGTGGCGCCGGCGAACGGCCCGACGCTCATCATCTGGCGCTCCAGCGGCTTGACGACGATCTCCTCGGTGTCGACGATGTCATCGACGACGAGCCCGAAGTTGCGCTGCTCCGTCTGCACCACGACGATGTTCACCGCGTCACCGACGCAGCGCGTGTGCGTCAGCGTCTGATGCAGATAAATGAGCGGCAATAAATGTCCGCGCAGCCGATAGACCGGGGCGCCGTGAATGTGCTCGATGCCGCGCGTGCTCGTTTGATCGACGCGCACCAGCTCCTGCACGCACGTCTGTGGAATGGCATAGCGGTCGCCGCCCGACTTGATGATGAGCGCGGGGATGATCGCCAGCGTCAGCGGAATCTTCACGCGCAGCGACGTGCCCTGGCCGGTCGTCGATTGCACTTCGACGGTGCCGCCGAGCTTTTGCACGTTGGTCTTGACGACGTCCATGCCGACGCCGCGACCGGAGATGCTGCTCAGCTTGGCCGCCGTCGAGAAGCCGGGCAGGAAGATGAGGTCGACGCGCTCGCGATCGCTCATGCGCTGCGCGTCGGCGAACGTCGTAAGGCCGCGCTCGACCGCTTTTTCGGCGACGCGCTCGGGATCGATGCCGGCGCCGTCGTCGACGATCTCGATGTTGACCTGTCCGCTCTCGTGAAACGCGCGCACGCGTAAGGTTCCCTGCGCCGCTTTGCCGGCGGCGACGCGCGTCTCCGGCGTCTCGATGCCGTGATCGACCGCGTTGCGGATGAGGTGCGTCAGCGGATCTTTGATGCCTTCGAGCACGGCGCGATCGAGGTCGGTGTCCTGCCCTTCGAGCTCGACCTGCACCTGCTTGCCGCAGGCCACCGCCAAGTCGCGCACGACGCGCGGCAGCTTGGCGAACAGATGGCCGATCGGCTGCATGCGCGTGCGCATCACGCCTTCGCGCAGCTCCGACGTAATCAGGTTCAGCTGCTGACACGTGCTCGTGAAGGCGGCGTCGTTCAGCCGTCCCGCCAGCTGCATCATCTGATTGCGCGCCAGCACCAGCTCGCCTGCCAGGTTCATCAGCTTGTCGAGCACCGCGGTGTCGACGCGCACCGAGGCTTCGGCGTGCGGCAGCGGCTCCGGCGCCGTCGCGGCGACGACGGCGGCGCGCTTTTGCGCGGCCAGCGCCGAGCCGACCGCGGCCGGCGATACGCCCTTGTCCTCGACGAGAATTTGCCCCAGCTTGCGCCGATCGCCGTGCTCTTGCGCGTCGAGCGCGGCGGCGACGTCGCTCGGCTGCGCCTCTTCGCGCCCGACCAGCACTTCGCCGAGCTTGCGCGGCGGCTGCTGTAGGATGAGCTGCGACAAGCGCGCCGTCAGCGCCGAATAATCGCCTTCACCTTCGTCGTGGCTCGACTCGATCGACGCCAGCATCTCGCGCACGGCATCGACCAGCTGCAACAGCGCGCTCGCGATCTGATCGTCGATGCGCAGCTCGCCGTCGCGCATCTTCGACAAGAGGCTCTCGCCCGCGTGCGTCAGCTCGCCCAGCTTCTCGAAGCCGAAGAAGCCGCACGTCCCCTTAATGGTGTGAATGGTGCGAAAGATGCTCGCCAGCGTGTCCTGTGCGTCGGGATCGCGCTCCAATTCCACGAGCTCCCGATCGAGACGATCGAGGTTCTCGTGGCTCTCCACGAGAAACTCATGGAGCACGTCGTCGCTGGTAGCCATCCGACTAGGCACATCGGCCCCGCGGCGCAGCACTTGAGCAAGCGCCGGGTTTACTTACATGTCCCGCTTACACTTGCGTGTCCGCCCGTAATTTCCGCTGTGGCTTTAGTCTTCCGCATTACTGCCGATGAGACTCTCGATGAACACGTACGTCGCCCGGCAACCCATTCTCGATAGCGAAAAAAACATCTTTGGCTACGAGCTGCTCTTCCGCGCCGGCGCTGCCAACATCTTCGGCACCGACGACTTCGAGCACGCCACGGCGTCGGTCATCGACGACTGCGTGTCGGTGTGGGGGCTCGGGCAGCTGGTGCCGACGGGGCGCGCGTTCGTAAACTTCGGCCGCCAGGCGCTCCTGCGCGAAGGCCACCGCGTCCTGCCGCGCGAGCGCGTCGTCATCGAGATCTTGGAGAGCGTCGAGATCGACGCCGAGGTCCTCGCCGCCTGCCGCCAGCTGCGCGACGACGGTTACACCTTGGCGCTCGACGACTTCGTGTACACGCCCGACAAAGCGCCGCTGCTCGAGCTGGCCGACATCGTCAAAGTGGACTTCCTGGCGATGACCGGCGCCGATCGCGCGCAGCTGGCCGAGCTGTTGCGCTCGCGCGCCGTGCGCATGCTGGCGGAAAAGATCGAGACGCAAGAGGAGCATGCCGCCGCGCGCGCCCTCGGTTTCACGCTGTTTCAGGGCTATTTTTTCTGCAAGCCGGAGATGCTGTCGCGGCAAGAGGCGTCGGTCTCGAAGCTGAATTACCTGCGCCTGACGAGCGAGGTCAATCAGCCCGACATCGACCTCGAGCGCCTCGAGCAGATCATCAAGCACGACGTGGCGCTGTCGTTGAAGCTCCTGCGCTACTTGAATTCGTCCGGTTTCGCATTGCGCGCCAAGGTGACGTCGATTCGGCATGCGTTGAGCCTGCTCGGCGAGCGGCCGTTCAAGCGCTGGGCGACGGTCATGGCGCTGCGCATGCTCGGCAGCGACAAGTCGCCGGAGCTGATCACGCAGGCGCTGTTGCGGGCGCGCTTCTGCGAGCTGTTGACGTCGGAGCTGCCGGCCGGCGGTCGCGAGGTCGAGCTGTTCTTGGTCGGCCTCTTGTCGACGGTGGACGCGCTGCTCGATCGGCCGATGCCGGACATCGTCGGCGAGCTGCCGTTGGCGCCCGAGCTGCGCGACGTCCTGCTCGGCGAGCCGACCCCGCGCGGCACGATCTTCCGGCTGGCGCTGGCCTGGGAGCGCGGCGATTGGGCCGAAGTGCAGCTGAACGCCAAGGCCGCCGGGATCGCCGAGCGCGACCTGAGCGTCGACTACAAGAAGGCGCTCGAGTGGGTCGAGCAGTTCACGCGGGCGGCCGGGTGAGCACGACCGCGCCGGCGGCAGTCGTCGACGCCTGGCTG
>CAWAWS010000030.1:0-66843 GCA_963785725.1 uncultured delta proteobacterium
GTGCGGCTGCGCCGGCGTGTTCGGCTCCTCGCCGATGAGCGGCAGCTCCGGCTCCTTCGAGTCGAACGTATAGCTACAGCCCGACGCCGCGAAAAAGAGCACGCAAAACAGGGCAAGACGCATCTAGAACCGTCCGCGCAAGCCGATAGAGGGCAACACCCAGTTGAAGCCGTTCAACTTTGGCATGGTGTAGAGCGTCGCGCCCGTCGTCGGGTTCGTCGGGTAGGTCAGGCTGATGATGCTCTCGGAGTAGGTCAGGTTCACCACCTCGAGGAAAATACTGAGCGCCCACTTCTTGAAAAGCCACTCGCGATCGATGCGCAGGTCGAGCTGGAAGAACGTCGGCAGGCGGACGTTGTTGCGCGGCGTCGCCAAATAATCGGGCGCTTGCAAGAGGGTCACCGGCCTTCCCGTCTGCACGAGGATGCGCGCGCCGACCATGAGATTCCACGGCAAACGCACCTGACCGACGGCGTTCAAGACGTGGGTCTGATCGAAGTCGCTCGGCCGCAAACCGCAGGAATATTCACGCTCGGAGCGCGACAGCGTGTACGACAGCCAGCCCGTGAAGCGACCGGCCGTCTTGCGCGCCAAGATCTCCATGCCGAACGACTCCCCGTTGATCTGCCGCGTGATGGCCGCGACGTAGCCGGTCAGCGACTCCGGCGGCGGCGAGGTACAGACGACGACCGCCGAGAGATCGAGCACCGCGTCGTTGACGTTGTAGAACTGCTCCCAGAACGCCGTGATGCTGAACGTCAGGTTCCACGGCAGCTTGGCCTCGACGCCGTAATCGGCCTGGATCGCGCGCTGTAGCCCGAGCTGCAGCGCGAACGTGTCGACGCCCGGCAGCGCGATGGGAAAGCTCGGCGGCTGCTGATAGAGCCCGATGCCGCCTTTGATGCTCAGCTGCGGCAAGAGCTGGGCGCGAAAGCTGAAGCGCGGGTCGACGCCGAGCAAGGTGACGCCGCTCGCGTGGTAGACGTCGGCGCGCACGCCGACCGTGGCCCACAAGCGGCGCGGGAAGATCTCGATCGTGCCTTCGACGTAGGCGCCGGACTCGACGCCGTCGCGCGTGCCGGCCAGGTCGCCGAGCGTGTCGGGCGCGTTCTGCTGGTTGTCGGCGGTGTCGAAGTTGCTGGCCTTGAAGCGCGAGATCTCGCCGTCGAGGCCGAGCGCGAGGCGGAAGCGGTTCCAGCGCGCGCGCACGTTGGCGCGCCAGTCGAGCGAGAGCTTGACCACGGACGGGCCGAACGCCTCGAACTCGTCGTAGCCGAGCACGATCGCCTCTTCGGTCTCGACGCGGCCGAAGCGGCGGCGATCGCGCAGCTGAATGCGATAAAACTGCAGCTGCTCATTGCTGATGACGGGCGGGACCGCGGCCATCATCGCCGTCGCCGGCATGCCGTTTTGGGTCACGATCGACAAGAAGTCGTAGGAGCCGAGCACCTCCAGCGTCAGCGTCTTCCAGTCGACGCGCAGCTGAAAGTCCCAATAGTTGACGTTCACCTGCTTGTCGAAGGCGTGCACCAGGAACGCCGGATAGCCGTAGTGGCCGGCCACTTCGACGCGCGCGCCGTCGGGCAGCTTGGCCTCGAGCAGCGCCGAGACGTCGTACAGTCGCAGCTCGACCTCGCCGTGCGCCGGCGCGTCGGTGCGGGCGGCGCGCGTCTCGGAGTCGATGATGCCGCCTGCGTAGTGGCCGAAGCTGACGTCGTAGACGCCGGGATAGAAGTCGAGGCGATCGACGAGATCGGAGTGGACGACGCCGCCGCCGACGAGGAAATGGAACAGCTGCGGCACGCGCATGCCGTCGAGGAAGAAGCCGTTGGTGCCGGGGCTGGCGCCGCGAATGACGTAGACCGGCAGGAGCGTCAGCGGCTGCACGACGCCCGGCATCAGCCCGATCGTGCGGAAGGGATCGCCGAGCGTGCCGGCGGTCGTGTGCAGCTCTTGGTCGGTCAGCGTGAAGCGCTCGCCTTCGTGCCGCCCTTCGCCGCGAACCGTCGAGACGTAGCGCTTCTTATGCTTGGGATCGCGCAGCAGGCGGTATTCGACGACCAGCCCCTCGTTGGCGACCATTGTTTCGAGCGTGTGCAGCGGCTCGTATCCATCGAGTGTCACCGCCAGCGGAATTTTCCCGGCCGGCACGCGCATGCTGAAATTGCCTTCAGAGTCGCTGTTGCACGACTCGCCGGTTGCGGCCACGATGTGCGCACCGCCCAGAGGTGTAATGGACCCTCGTTCGAATACGCGGCCACGCAGCTCGGAAACAGCGACGGAAACCGGCGATTCGCCTGCGTCTCCGGGCTCCTGCGCGCGCGCGGTGACGCCGCAAAGCGTCATGATTCCGAGCGCGAATACAAACTTCACACGCCCGAAAGTACACGATCCCCACTTGACCACCAAACGAGCCTTCGCTACGGTCCGCTTCCGTCCAATGTCCAAATTCTCTGTGAAATGCGCCGGCGCCTTGCTTCTCGCGGCCGTGGCTACGAGCGGCTGTGACTCGCTCAAGGCGCGCATGATCGCTGGCGACGCCGCCGCTCTCTGGCACGAAGGCAAGATCGAGGAAGCGATCGCCAAGTATCAAGAGGCGGCGGCGGTCGATCCGCACAACGCCACCATTCAGATCAACATCGGCTTCGCCAACATGGCGCTGTACCAGCAGAACCCGAAGGGCAAGGTCGCCGAGGATGCGGCCAACGGCTCGGTCGTGGCGTTCGAGAACTACCTCAAGCTGAAGCCGGGCGACGAGCGGGCGACGCAGTACCTCGTGCAGACCTTCGTCGACACCAGCCGCTACGACGCCGCCGTGCAGTACTACCAGCCGCAGGTCCAGAAGAACGATCCCGAGGCGTTCAACACGCTCGGCATCATCGCCTCGAAGACCGGCAAGACCAACGAGGCGAAGGATTGGTACACTAAGCGCGTCGCCGCCGATCCGAAGAATCCCGACGCCAAGCTGGCGCTCGGCGTGCTCATCTGGGACCACCTGCACAACAGCAAAGAGATCACCGGCGACGCGCGCAAGCAGCAAGCGGACGAGGGCATCAGCATCCTGAAGGACGCCATCGCCCTCGCGCCCAAAGCCCCGAACGCGTACACCTACGTGAACTTGCTCTATCGCGAACGCTCCGAAGCCGACCTCACCGACGACGAGAAGCGCCCGGATCTGTTGCAAGCGAACGAGTATTTCAAAAAGGCCATGGAGCTGCAAAAAGCTCTCAAGTAGTTACGAATTTCGACACTAAGGTTTCAACACGCAAGGAAAAGGGGCTAACGGATGCAGTCATTCAATCCGCTCGATATGTGGCACCACATGGGCTTGCTGGACAAGGGCGTCGTCTCGATCCTTGTCATCATGTCGATCTACTCGCTGTGGGTCATGATCGATCGCTTCGCGTACTTCACGAAGGCGCGTCGCCTGTCCCTGTCGTTCGTGCTCGCGCTCCGCGACAAGATGACCAAGCGCGACCTCAACGGCGCGTTGAACCTCTCCAAGGCCGACCCGCAGTCGCCGATCGCCAAGGTCATCTACGAGGCGCTCAGCGAGTACCGTGACGGCCTCGACGCCATCGCCAAGACCGGCCCCGACGAAGTCGGCGAGTTCGACGTCGTCGACGCGGTCAACCGCGCCATCGACCGCGTCAAAGAGCGCGAGATCTCGAAGATGAAGACCGGCCTCTCCGGCCTCGGCACGATCTCGGCCGCCGGCCCGTTCATCGGCCTCTTCGGCACGGTCGTCGGTATCATCAACGCCTTCCGCTCGATGGCTTCGTCGGGTCAGGGCGGTCTCGGCGCCGTCTCGGCCGGTATCTCGGAAGCACTCGTCACCACGGCCGCCGGCCTCCTCGTCGCCATCCCGGCGCTCATGGTCTACAACTACTTCACCAACGCCATCGAGACCTTCATCGTCGACATGAACGACGTCAGCTCCGAGCTGATCTCGTACGTGCTCCGCGAAGGGCGCGAGCGCTAGCATGACCACGGCAGGGCCACGTCGGACTGGGTCGCTGCCCAAGCGCAAGCGTCCCAAGATCCACAAGAAGCGCCAGGGTGCGATCAAGCCGGGCGGGATGAAGAACGAGATCAACGTCACGCCGTTGGTCGACGTCGTCCTCGTGTTGCTGATCATCTTCATGGTCGTGACGCCGATGCTCCATCGCGGCGTCAAAATCGACCTGCCGACGACGGCGAACCACGAGAAGAAGCAGGACACGGGCGAGCAGCTCGTCGTCGGCATCCGCGACGAGGGCACGTACATCGAGACGGAGAAGATCCCCGAGGTGAGCAGCTCGTCGAGCGCGTCCGCAAAGAGCTGAAGAACGCGCGTCCCGTGCACGTGCGCGCCGATAAGTCGCTGACGTACGGCAAGGTTCGCGTCGTGCTCGAGAAGATCCACGAAGCTGGCGCCCAGAACGTCGCCATGGGCACCGAGGAGGCGAAGTAATGGCTTTCGGTGGCTCTTCAAACGGCGGAATCAACGCCAGCATCAACATCACGCCGCTCGTCGACGTCGTGCTCGTGCTCCTCATCATCTTCATGGTCATGACGCCGACCTTGTTGAAGCAGATGGAGCTGACGGTGCCGGACAAGGCGCAGGACGTGCAGATCACGCCGCCGCCGACGGATCAGGTCGTCGTCGGCGTCAGCAAAGAGGGCAAAGTCTCCATCAACAAGGAGATGATTGACGAGTCGGCGTTGACCGAGCGCATTCACGAGCTCATGAAGTCGAGCCGCGACAAGCTGGTCTTCTTCGACATCGACGATGACGCGAACTACGGCGACACCATGCACATCATGGACGTCGTTCGCGGCGCGGGCGCCAAGACGCTCGGCGTCATGACCAAGAACTAGCTCGCTCGCTCGCCTTCTTCTTCTTTCACTTCCTCGAAATTGCGATAAGTTCCCACGCGCGAATGCCGTGAAAACGGCGTTTGTTGCCTATGCGTAGTCATTTGCGGAGGAGCGGCATGCGAAGCGTGATTCGCGTCGTGACGCTGGTTGCGGTCATGGCGATGGCGACGAGAGCGTCGGCGGCCAAGGCGAAGCTCGACATTCCCGACGTCAAGCAGTGGCAGCTCGCCAACGGGCTCAAGGTCATCTTCCTCGCCGATCACAAGGCGCCGGTGGTGACGGTGCAGGTCTTCTATCACGCGGGCGGCAAGGACGAGCCGGCCGACAAGCGCGGCATCGCGCACATGTTCGAGCACATGATGTTCAAGGGCTCGACGCATGTGCCGCCCGAGGAGCACGCGCGCTTCATTTCGCTCGTCGGCGGCCGCTACAACGCGTTCACGCAGGACGACGCCACCGGCTATCACGACACCATCCCGCCGTCGGCGCTCGAGTTCACGCTGAAGCTCGAGGCCGAGCGCATGCGTGGCCTCAAGCTGACGCAGAAGACGATCGACTCCGAGCGCCAAGTCGTCGAGGAAGAGCTGCGCGTGCGCGAGGAGAACAGCCCGGTCGCCAAGGCCATCAAGGCCGAGCTGCAGCTCGCCTACGAGGTGCATCCCTATCGCATCGGCCCCGTCGGTGACAAGAAGATGCTCGACACGGTGACGCCGGCCGATTGTCAGGCGTTTTACGATCGCTTTTATCGGCCCAACAACGCGGCGCTGATCGTCGTCGGCGATGCCGACGAGGCGACGGTCAAGGCGTTGGTGGACAAGTATTTCGGGCCGCTCGAGCGCGGGCCGGACGTGACGCGCGACATTCCGCAGGAGCCGCCGCAGACGCAGCCGCGCGTGGAGACGCTCAATATTCCCGTGCAGCTGCCGGTGATGATCGGCGCCTATCACATTCCGGGCGGCGCCGACGCCGATCTGTTCGCGCTCGAGGTGCTGCAGCAGATCTTGTCGGGCGGCGAGTCGTCGCGGCTCAATCAGCGGCTCATTCGCAAGGACAAGATCGCCGTGGCGGCCGGCGGATTCGTCTATTTGCACGAAGATCCGGGCCTGTTCTTGACGTTCGCCGCCTTCCTGCCGACCTCCGACCCGGCCAAGATTCGCGCGTCGCTGGAGGACGAGATCGCGCGCGTCGGCGCCAAGGCGGTCGAGCCGCGCGAGCTGCAAAAGGCGCGCAATCAGCTGGCGGCGCGCGCGATCTACGAGCGCGAGCGCGTCACCGAGATCGCCAGCGCCATCGGCGTCAACTGGATCGTCTCGCACGATCCGCTGCGCGCGTTCACGGCGCCGACGAAGTATGACGCGGTCACCGCCGACGACATCGTGCGCGTGGCCAAGAAGTATCTCGTGCCCAGCAACCTCAGCCTCATCACGCTGGCGCCGCCGAAGCCGATGACGCTGACGGCGCCCAAGCCGCCGGCGCCCAAGCCGGCGCCCGCGAACGAGAAAGGTCAGAAGTGATGCGCGCCTCTCATGTGTGCTTCGGGGCTTTGCTGTTGGCGGCGCCGGCCTTCGCGCAAGCGCCGGCCACGCCGCTGCCGGTCGGCGGCACGAAGGCGCCGGTCACCGGCGTCAAAACGGTCGCGCCGCAGACGCCGCCGCCGGCCAAAGCGGACGTCGACAGCCGTCGCACGCCGGTCAGCACCGCGCCGGCTGCGCCCGATCCGTGGGCCGGACGCAGCGACCTGTTCGTGCCGCCGACGCTGCAGCCGACGACGAAGGTGACGCTGGGCCCGGTGTCGCGCTCGACGACGGCCAATGGCATGCAGCTCGTGGTCGTGCCGCGCAAGCAGCTGCCGGCGGTGGAAGTGACGCTGGCGGTGCGCGTGCCGGAGACGGCCGAGCCGCTCGATCGCACGGGCGTGGCCGATTTCATGGCGCAAATGCTGCGCAAAGGCGCGGGCAAGCGTTCGGCCGATCAGCTGTCGGAGGCCATCGACTTCGTCGGCGGCGACATCGGCGCGGCCGATGCCCACGGCGCCATCTACATCGCCTGCCACGTGCGCGCTCGCGACGTCGGGCTGTGCTTCGAGCTGGTCGGCGATCTGGCCATGCATCCGACGTTTCCCGAGACGGAGATGGGCGAGATCCGCGATCGCTTGCTGTCGCAGATCAACCAAGTGAAGGACGATCCCGAGTCGCTGTCGCGCTGGCACGGCGCCAACGTCTTCTACGGCGACGAAGATCCGCGCGGCCGGCCGATGTCGCGCCGCTCGCTCGCGGCCATCGATCGCAAGTCCATCGTCGAGTTCCACAGCAAGTGGTTCGCGCCCAACAACGCCATCTTGGCCGTCTCCGGCGACATCGACGACAAGACGGTGCGCGCGCTGGCGCAGAAGACGTTCGGCGGCTGGGCCAAGCACACGACGCCGCCGATCATCGAGCCGCCGCCGCGGCCGCTGCCCGTCGGCAAGTCGCCGGCGGTGCGGCTCGTCGACAAGCCGGACGCCACGCAGTCGGTGATCGTGCTGCTCGGGCCGGGGATCAAGGAGTCGGATCCGTCGCTGTACGCGGTCAAGCTCATGAACTACACGCTCGGCGGCGGCGGGTTCTCGTCGCGGCTGACCAAGATCGTGCGCTCCGAAGGCGGCAAGACCTACGACGTGTCGAGCGCGTTCGAGGCCGGGCGCGAGGCCGGGCCGTTCGTGGCCTCGACGTTCACGCGCAATAAGGAGACGATCTCGACCTTGGCGCTGATTCGCGAGCAGATCGCGAAGATGCGCGACAAAGGGCCGACCGCCGACGAGCTCAAGGCGGCCAAGAACAACCTCATCGGCGGCTACGGGCTGAAGCTGGAGACGGGCGCGGACTTGGCGCAGTCGCTCTTGGGCACCGAGATCGACGGGCTCGATCACGACTTCGTCGCCCAATATCCGGCGCGCCTCGATGCCGTGACCTTGGCCGAGGCGCAGAAGGCGGCGGCCGCGCACTTGGATCCGCGCGCCCTCGTCATCGTCGGCAAAGCGAGCGAAGTGGGGCCGATGCTGAAGCAGGCCGGCTACAACAAGATCGAAGTCGTCAGCTATCTGGAGCCGGTGTCGGGCGCCGAGCGCAAGGAGGATCGGTCGACGCGCTCGCAGGGCGCCACGGTGCTGCCGTCGGACGCGCTCGAAGGGCGGCGCCTGCTCGACCTGGCGATCAAGGCCAAAGGCGGCCTACCGGCGATGGCGAAGGTGAAGACGCTCGAGCTCGTCGGCAAAGGCACGCTGACGGCGCAAGGGCAGTCGGTGCCGCTGACGCTCGACATTCGCGAGAGCACGACGTCGGTGCGTGAGGACATGGAGATGGGGCCGATGCGCGTGACGCAGGTGTTCTCGCCGCAGCGCAGCTTCGTGCGGCAAGGCGACAAGGACATGGACATGCCGCCCGACATGAAAGCGGAGATGCAGAAGGCGTTCTTCCGCGATCCCAACTACATCTTGGCCAACGCGCTGCTGCCGAACGTCAAGCTGCGCGGCTCGCCGGCGGTGTTCGTCGGTGACAGCAGCTTTCAGGCGTTCGACGTCATCTCGCCCGACAACGACATCACGCGCGTGCTGCTCGATCCGAAGACGCATCAGATCGCGCGGCTCATCTACGCCTCCGACGGCAAAGAGGTGCACGACGATCTCGGCGACTATCGGATTCAGGAGGGTGTGAGCCTGCCGTTCAAGCTGCGGCACGACACGGGGACGGAGAAGCTGGAGCTGATCTACGACAAGATCGCGGTCAATCCGAAGCTCGATTCCTCGCTATTCCAGTAGCGCCTTACGCAAGATCGGCAGCGGGATCGCGCCCAACGCCAAGAACGCGTCGTGGAACTTGCGCAGCGAATATTGCGCGCCCAGCTTCTTCTTGTAGTCCGCCCGCAGCTGCAAGATCTGCAGCTTTCCCCAGGTGTAATAGAGGTAGGTCGGATCTTCGGTGCCGCGCTTCGTCTCCATTTCGGCCACCTTCTTCGACTGCAGGCCGCGCGTCATGAACAGCTGCTGCGCGTCCGCCATCGACATGCCTTGGGTATGCATGCGAATGCCGACGACGTAGCGCGCCGCGCGCAACAGCGCCTCTTGCACCTGCGCCAGCCGCAGCTTCGGGTCGCCCGAGCCCCAGCCTTCGTCGAGCATCATCTGCTCCGAGTAGTGCGCCCAGCCTTCGGCGTTCGACGAGCAGGCGTAGAGCTTGCGCGTGCGCGTCGGCATCTTCGGCATCCACAAGAACTGCACGTAGTGGCCGGGAAACGCCTCGTGGATCGACACCAGCTGAATGATCCCGCGCGAAAAGCCGCCGCGCATGTAGCTCTCCACCTGATCCGCCGGCCAGCTCGGGTCGGGCAGCGTCACGTTGTAGTAGGCCTCGTTGGCGTGCGCCTCGAACGGGCCGGGCGTGTCCATCGACGCCAGCGTGAACGCGCGCATGAACGGCGGCGACTCCTGCACGATCGGCATCACCGGCGACGGCACGGTCACGATGCCTTTGTCGACGAGGAACTGGCGCAGCCCGGCCAAGCGCGCGTTGACGTCGGCGAGCAGCGTCGCCGGCGTGCCGTGATCGGCGGCGAGCGCGGCTTGCACGTCGGTGGCCGGCTTCGTCGGATCGATCTGCTTCGCCGTCGCCACGTAGAGGTCGTGCAGCCGCGTCAGCTCGGCCTCGCCTTGCGCCAGCACTTGGTCGAGCGGCGTGTCGATGCCCTCGGCGCCGGCGAGCAGCGCGACGAACGCGTCCTTGCCGATGGCGAAGCTCGGCTTCGCCTTCGGCAGCCACGTCTTCTTCAGCCATTCGCCGTAATCGGCCAGCGCCCGCGTCGCCTTCGCCGTCGACGCGGTGAACCGCTTGCGCAGCGCCGGGTCGGT
The DNA here is from genome assembly GCA_963785725.1 of uncultured delta proteobacterium. Classification (GTDB taxonomy): domain Bacteria; phylum Myxococcota_A; class Polyangia; order Palsa-1104; family Palsa-1104; genus JAQBQH01. The sequence continues at coordinate 9,743 of CAWAWS010000030.1, forward strand.
CACCGACGCAAACGCCTGCACCGTGTCGTTCTTCAGGAAGTCGATGCTCGACGGCAGCTCCTCCAAGGTCAGCTCGACGCTGATCTTCGCCGGGTCTTTCAGGTCCAACCGCGCATCGGCCAAGAGCTTCGGGATCTGCTCTTCGCGCGCGATCACCGACGCCAGCCGCTTCGGCAGCGGCGCGAAGTCGCGCTTGACGACGAGATAGATGGCGTTGAGCGCCGCGCCCGAATAGATGCGCGGCAGGCGCTGCCAGCCGCGGCGCAGCTCGGTCTGCGCCAGCTGCTCGCGGACCGCCAGCTTGAGGACCTGTAGATCGATCGCCTCATCGCGGCTCAGCGCTTTGCCGTCGACGCCGTCGAAGATCGTCTGCCACTCGTGCAGGCGCGCGATCAGCTTCGCGAACGCCGCCGGCGAATAATCCGGCAGCTTGTCGTCGAAGTCGTGGATGCCGGCACCGGTGGCGAACGCGGGATCGCGAGCCAGCGCTTCGTCCCAATAGCGATCGGCGAGCTTGGCGAAGGGCTCGGCAGCGACGGCAGGCGTCGTCAAGAGCGGCGTAACGACGAGCGCGACCAGGAGCACGAGGAGGCGACGCATGCGCGGACAATAGCGCAAGGCGATGCCGCCGCGAAGCGGAGTGAATCGTCAGAGCTGGGCGAGAAGAGAAACGAGCGCGGCGGCTTTTAGACGCGCCGCGCTCGCAAAGGAGAGCTTAGAACGAGGCCTTGACGAACGTGAAGCCGAGGCCGAGCGACAGCGAATCCTTGGTCGTGTTGGCCGGATTCGGGTCGTAGACGCCGTTCTGGAACATCTGGATGTCCGGCGCGAGCACCTGCTGGATCAGGTTGTTCGTCGAGACCTCACAGATGTCGATCTTCATGTCGCCCGCCTTGGCGCAGGTGCCGTCCGGGTTCGTGCAGGTCGCGCCGCAAGCGGTGCTGGGCGCGCCGCCCGTGTCGAAGATCTGGGCGATCTGCATGTCGGTCGCCGTCTGCGGGACTTCGGCAACCTTCGAGCTGAGCAGCATGGCGACGTTCGGGATGACCTTCGACTGCACGTTCGTCGAGCGCAGGAAGCCGTGGAGCTCGCCGCCCGTGACGACGCCCGTCGTGTCGCGCTTGTACTCGAGCTGGCCGCCTTCGACGTCGAGCTCGACCGGGTCGGCGCCGGCGATGAGCGGCAGGAGGATGGTCAGGCTGACCGGGTTCTTCGTCGTGACCGGCGAGGACGAGTTGAACTTGCCGCCGGTGATCGGGCCGCTGAACGTGCCCGAGCCGTCGGTGACCGCGGTGAACGTGTCGGTGCCGTCATACTTCGGCGGCGTGGCCGTCGTCATGCCGCGCTCGACGATCGTCGAGGCACAGGTGTCGGTCTGGAACGTGGCGTCCGACGACGTCTCCGTGCCGAGCACGATGAGCGAGCCGGCCGTGACGGCCATCGTCACACCCATCTGCACGTCGAGGTTCTCGGTCTTCAAGATGTTGACGATCGAGCCGAGCTGGTTGTCGACGCGGCCATCGCCGTTGAGGTCGATCGCCAGATCCGTCTTCGACTGCGGAACCGTTACGGTGTTGGCGACGTAGAGCGCCTTGTTGGAACCGCCCGACGAGGTGCAGTCCGTGTCGGTGTTCGTGCCGCCGTCGCCCTTGGCGCTGCTGCCGCCGCAAGCTGCAAACGTAAGCGGAAGAATCGAGAGCAGGCTAATCATGGTGCGCTTCATGTGTAATACCCCTCGAACGGTTGTGTCGGCCTTATAACCTGTTTCAGTATTGAGAGTCGAGCATTCCCAGCTTAGACTTCGACTGCCGATGGCTGCCGACGGGTACACCTGGACGGGGACGCTAGAGGAAACCGATATTCAATCCCTCTATGCGGCTTGTCAGTCTCTTCGCTTCTCGGGAAAGCTGGAGCTGCGTGACAACGCAATCCGCGCCGAGGTCACGTTCGTCGGTGGCGAGCCTATCGAAATCGATGGCGGCGACACACAGCGCATTGCGTTATGGAACAAAGGAACGTTCCGCGCGGTGCAGAGCATCCCCAATCTCGCCGGCGAATTGACGGGCCAGCGCGAGATGGAGGGATCGCTGGCGATCACCAAAGCCTCGGCATTATGGGCCTGGATCAGTGAATACAGATTGACGTGTGACATCGACTTGGAGCGGCCGGGCTCGAAGGCGGTCGTCTCGTTCTCGAACGGCCACGCCGAGAGCGCGCAGGTGAACGGCATGCCGGAATTGGCGGCGTTGGCGCGCGTGTCGTCGTGGACCGACGGCAGCTTCCGCGTGAAGCTGAAGCCGCTGTTCGTCGACGGGGCTTTGGCCGCGGCGCCGATGATTCACGAGGGCGCGCCGCCGGCGGGACGACAGTTCGACGTTTCGCGCTCGATCCCGATGGACATCAAGCTGCGCGAGCAGGCCAAGCTGTCGCCGCAGGCGACGTTCGGGCCGCCCAAGCCGGCGCTGCCGACGCCGCCGCTCGGGGAGTTGGCGATCGGCACCAACCAGCCGCACGGCCGCGACGAGCCGACGGCGGCGCAGCGCTCGTTGTCGCAGCTGCCGGCGGGCGACGACAAGAAGCGCAGCCCGTTCGATCCGATCGAAGCGTCGCAGGGCATGCCGCGCCTCGAGCCCGACGTGTTGTCGCCGGGGCCGGCGAAGCGCTCGAAGCTGCCCTGGCTGGCGTCGCTGGGCGCGATTGTCGTCGCCGGCGGCTTGGGCGCGCTCTACTACAATCATCTGCCGCCGTTTTCGCCGCCGCCGAAGCCGATCGTCGAGCCGGCGGCGTCGGGCGAGACGGTCGCGCCGTCGGGCGCGAACGTGGCGCCGTCGGGCGAAGCGGCGACGCCGTCGGGCGCGAACGTGGCGCCGTCGGGTGTGGCGGTCAAGCCGTCGGGCGAGCCGGTCGCGCCGGCGACGGGCGTCGCCGTCAAGCCGTCGGGCGAGTCGACGAAGCCGACGAAGCCCGAAGTCACCAAAGTCGAGCCGCCGAAGAAGGAGCCGCCGAAAGAGAAACCGACGGACAAATTCATCGCCAAAGGGCGGCTCTTGTTGATCGAAGGGCACGGGCGGACGGCGATGGAGCAGTTCCATCACGCGGTGAAGCTGGCGCCGAAAGACGCGTCGCTCAAGGTCTACGAGCAGCAGGCCGCGGGCAAGCTGGGCAAGGCCGAGCTCGTGCTCGAGGGCAAAGGCACGATCACCGTCGACGGCTACAAGTTCCCGTCGCCGCGCAAGATCAAGGTCATGGCCGGCCCGCACAGCGTCGACGCCGGCGACGGCGAAGAAGAGGTCACGCTCAAGCGTGGCGAGAAGCGGCGCATCAAGGTCAAGAAGTGACGCTGCTCGGCGCGCTGCTGGTGTTGAGCGGCGGCGCCGGCGCGGGCTGGGCGCTGAAGACGGCGACGTCGCGGCAGCGGCCCGTCGATCTGTTGGGCGCGCTGTTGGCGCCGGTCTTCGTCATTTGCATGTTGGTCGGCGGCGTCCTCTGCTTCGTGCCCGATTTCTTGCGCTGACGCTGCTCCTGTTGCCGTCGCTGGCGCAGGCGGCGGTCGACTATCGCGTGACGCTGGGCGAGCGGGCGCAGCATCGCGTCGACGTCGAGCTGACGGTGACGGACGCGCACGGGCACGTCGAGCTGTGGATGCCGGTGTGGACGCCGGGCGCGTACGAGCTGCGCACCTGGGGCCGCAACGTCACGCCGCTCGCCGCCAGCGACGACGCCGGCCACGCGCTGCCGCTGGCGCGCACGAGCCCGTCGCGCTTCGTTGTCGACTCGGGCGCGGCGACGACCGTGCACGTGCGCTATCGCGTCTACGCGGCCAAGCTCAGCGACGACGGCTCGCACGTCGACGGCGGGCACGCGCTGTTGAACGGCAGCTCCATCTTTCTCGCCGTCGCCGGTCAGGAAGCGGGCGCGCAGGATGTGCACGTGCATTTGCCCGACGGCTGGCGCGCGGCGACGGCGCTGACGCCGACGACGTCCAGCGCCGGCGCGACCGATTGGCGCGCCGCCAATTACCAAGCGCTCATCGACGCGCCCATCGAATGTGGCCGCTTCCTCGACGCCAGCGTGCGCGCCGGCGAGCGCGTCTTCCGCGTCGTCGTCGACGGCAGCCATGACCGCGCGACGGTCGAGCGGCTGGCCGGCGACCTGGCCAAGCTGACGGCGACCGAGAGCGCGTTCGTGGGCCCGCCACCGTTTCGCCGCTACCTCGTGCTCTTGCATTTGGCCGACGAGCCGGGCCACGTGGCGGCGCTCGAGCACGCGGCGTCGACGTCGATCTTGGTGCCGCGCTCGGCGTTCGACGATCGCGCGGGCTACGACGAGGTCGTCTACGTCATCGCGCACGAGCTGTTTCACGCCTGGAACGCGCGCGTGCTCCTGCCCGCCGACCTGACGCCGTACGATCTGACGAAGCCGCAGCCTTCGCGCGCGCTGTGGATCACCGAAGGGCTGAGCGAATATTACGCGCATCGCGCCATGCGTCGCTTGCATCGCTGGTCGCGCAACGAGTATCTGGCGCGCGTGTCGGAAGAGGCCGGTCACGCCATCGAGTCGGCGCGCGGCGGGCTGTCGCTCGAAAGCGCCGCGCAGGCGACGTGGCAGCCGTCCGACGACGCCGGCGCCGATCTCGACGGCTACTACGCGCGCGGCCACTTGGTCGCGCTGGCGATCGACGCCGCCATTCGCACGGCCAGCGACGGCAAACACTCGCTCGACGACGTCCTGCGCGCGCTCCTCGCCGACGCCGCCAAGGCCGGCGGCACGCTGCCCGTCGACACCGATGTCCTGGCGGCGGCGGTCGATCGCGTCGCGCCCGGCGTCGGCGCGCGCGTGACGGCGTGGGCGCGCAAGGGCGACGAGACCACGCAGCTCGCGGAGGCGTTGGCGGGGCTCGGGCTGCAGCTCGTCGTCACCACGGCGCCGGTGCACGCGTCGGCCGGCTTCGGCGCGCTGCGCGATGGCCCGGTGCTGGTCGTCGAGCAGCTGCCGCCCGAAGGCGCCGCCGCGCTCGGCGGTCTGCGCATCGGCGATCGCATCGTCGCCATCGACGGCGCCGCGCCGACGACGCACTGGCAAGAGCAGCTGTGGACGCGCGCGCCGGGCACGATGATCACGCTGGCCGTCATGCGCGGCGAGCAGAAGCTGCTCCTGCGCGTGACCTTGCTCGAGCGCAGCGAAGTGGCGGCGACGATCGCGCCCTTGCCGGACGCGACCGCAGCCGCCCAGCGACGGCGCGACGCCTTCTTGAATCCATAGCGGGAGTAGAAGTTACGAACGGAGATCAGACGAAGGTGAGCCACTCGGGATGGAGCGGCTTTTCCTGGCCGGCGCGACCTTTGACGCTCTCGAAGTAGGCGTCCTGCAGCTTGCGCGTGATCGGCCCGCACTCGCCCTTGCCGATCTGGCGGTCGTCGATCTCGCGCACCGGCGTCAGCTCGGCGGCGGTGCCGGTGAAGAAGACCTCGTCGGCGATGTACAGCTCGTCGCGCGCGAAGGTGCTCTCCTCGACGGTCAAGCCCATGCTCGCGCGCCAGCTGAATGACGGTGTCGCGCGTGATGCCGGCCAAGATCGCCGACGACAACGGCGGCGTGCGAATCTTGCCCTTGCTTGACCATGAAGATGTTCTCGCCCGAGGCTTCGGCGACGTGGCCCTTCGCGTCGAGCAGGATGGCCTCGGAGTAGCCGGCCTTGATCGCTTCGCGCTTGGCCAACACCGAGTTGACGTACTGGCCGCAGATCTTGCCCTTGGACATGATCGAGTTGAGGCCGCCGCGCGTGAACGACGAGACCTTGGCGCGGATGCCGCGACGCAAGCCCTCTTCGCCGAGATAGGCGCCCCACTCGTAGACGGCGACGGCGACGCGCACCGGATTGCCCAACGAGCCGAGGCCGAGCTCGCCGTCGCCGAGGAAGACCAGCGGGCGCAGATAGGCCTCGTTCATCTTGTTGGCGCGCATGGTGTCGACGCAGGCGGCGATGATCTGCTCGCGCGTGTACGGCACTTCGATGCTGCAGATCTGCGCGCTCTCGAACAGGCGATCGATGTGCTCGGTGAGGCGGAAGATGGCGCCTTTGCCGTCGGCGCGCTTGTAGGCGCGGATGCCTTCGAAAGCGCCGACGCCGTAGTGCAGCGTGTGCGTGAGGACGTGGACGTTGGCCTGCGCAAACGGCACGAGGCTTCCGTCCAACCAAATTTTATCGACAGGTTTGAGCTTGGTTCCAGCGGACATATCTAGAGTGTTAGCACAAACCGTGCGGCCAGGATCAAGGCCGTTGGTGACGCTAATTCCGTGTCATTACGGAGCGGGCGCGATGTTGTTGCGCGGCTGCTGCGAGTCCTTCACCTCGGTCGCTTCCGGCGTGTCGTTGACGTCGCCGCGCACGTCCGTCACCGGCGGCGGCACGGCGCGCTCGGGCGCCGGCTCGTTGACGCCGTAGTCGCCGCGCGACGCGGTGCGCAGCTCGCCGCGGCGATCGTCCCAATTGGTCTTGAGCTGCGCCGCTTCGCCGGCGATCTGCGCCACGCGCGCCCGCTGCTCGGCCAGGCGATCTTGCGCCTCCTGGCGATTGGCGTCGATGCGCCGCGGATCGGCCGTGGTCGCCACGCCGTCGCGCACGAGCAGATGCAGCTTGTCGCTGTCGATGTCGGCGCGCGCGGCCGACAACTGCGCGTCGGCTTCGTCGATCTTGGCCTCGCGCAGCTCGATCACGCGGTCGGCGTAGTCGACTTTGGCGCGCGCGGCGACGACCTGGGCGCGCGCATCGTCCTCGTCGCGCATGGCGAGGCGCACGGCGCGATCGTCACGCGTGCGGCGGCCGAGCTCCAACGAGGCGCGCGCCGCGTCCAGCCGCGAACGGGCCGCCGATAGCTCGGAAGTGGAAATCCGACGGAACTGACGGGCATCGTCGCGGGAAGCGCGCGCCGCCTCCAAGTTCGACTGCGCGACGTCGACCGAGCGCTGCGCCGTCACCAGCTGCGCGCGATCCGGCATCGGCAAGCGCGCGACTTCTTTATCCGAAACTGCGGATCCGGCACAGCCACCGACGCACAGCGCACCGACCAGCAACAACCGTCGCATCATGACCGTCCTCCTGAGTGAACGAACGAGCTGTTGCTACTGCAACGGGCGTTCCGTTTCTAAGGGGTTCAGGTGACGCGCATAGAGTGCACGCACGCGTTCGGTGTGTTGCCGATAGTCGGCGAAGAGCCGCGCGCCGCCGTCGTCGCCGTGGTAGCCGAGCCGGCGCGCCAGCTTGGCCAGCTCGCGCGGGCGATCGCTGATCTGCTGGATCGATCGATCGCTGACGATGCGCAGGCGATTCTCGAGCCGCCGCAGAAACGCGTAGGACTCGGCCAGCTGGCGCGCGTCGGCGGCGTCGATGAAGCCGGCGACGGCGAGCGCGGCCAGCGCGTCGGCGGTGGCGCGCAGTCGCACCGACGGCGTCGACGGCCCGGCGATGAGCTGCAGATACTGCGTCAGGAACTCGACGTCGACGAGGCCGCCGCGGCCGGTCTTGATGTTGAACAGGTGCGCCGTCTCCTGCGCCAGCTCGCGCTCCATGCGCGCGCGCAAGCGGCCGATCTCGGTCGCCGATGTGGTCGCGGTCGACGTCGCCGGCGCTGTAGACGTGGGCCTCGGCCAGCCGCTCGATCTCGGCGCCGAGCGCGCGGTCGCCGGCCACCGTGCGCGCCTTGATGAGCGCTTGCCGCTCCCACAGCGCCGCCTCTTTGGCGTGATAGGCGCGAAACCCCGCCAGCGACGACACCAGCGCGCCTTTTTGTCCCGACGGGCGCAGGCGCGTGTCGATCTCGTAGAGCCGGCCTTCCTCGAGGTAGGACGACAGCGCGTGAATGAGCCGCTGCGCCAGCCGCGACATGACCTCGAAGTTGGTGACCGCGCGCCCGCCCGACGCTTGCCCCTCGTCGCTGTAGATGAAGACGACGTCGAGATCGGACGAGTAGGTCAGCTCGCGGCCGCCCAGCTTGCCGAGGCCCATCACCGTCAGCGTCGCCGACGGCGTGCCCCACTTGGCGAACGTCGGCAGGGCGACGACGGCCAGCACCGCTTCCAGCAGCGCGTCCGCCAGATCCGTCAGCTGCGCCGAGACCTCTGCCGCCGTCAGCTCGCCGCCGACGTCGTGCAGGCCGATGCGCAAGAGCTCCTCGTTCTTGAGGCGGCGCAGCGCGTTCAAGCGGCCCTCTTCGTCGTCGGCGGCGCAGCGATCTTGGGCGCGCGCGACGAGCGCGGCGATCTCGTCGCGCGTGCGCAGGCGCGAGCTCGTCGCCGCCGACAACAGCGGCTCCATCAGCTCGGGATGCTCGACGAACGTCTTGCCCAAGAATTCGCTGGTGCCGAAGAGCGTCATCACCAGCCGGGCGAGCGGCGGATGCTGCGGCGACGAGCCGCCAAATTCCCGCGCCGCCGCCGCGACGACCGACGAGATCGACCAAGCGACGCAGCGCCAAGTCGGGATCGGGCGAGGCCGCGACCTCGCCGAGCAGCTGCGCCGCCAGGTCGCCGACGGCCGCCGGTGAAAACGGCGACTGCGGCTTGGCGCGCAGCAGCATGAGCTCGTCGGCCGAGGCCTCGACGTCGGCAAAGCCGAGCTCGCGCAGCGCCGCCGGGGCATCGGCGCGCGTCAACGCCGGGTCGACGAGCTGCAAGACGGCCGGCGCCGGCGTCGTCTCGGGCGCGCCCAGCGTCGCGAACAGCTTGGCGACGCGCGCGCGCACGCCTTCGAGCGTCGTGGCGAAGGCCTGCGCGTCCGAGAAGCCGAGCCGGCGCGCGAGCAGCGCCTGCGCGACCGGATCGCTCGGCAGCGCGTGCGTCTGCCGGCCTTCGGCGAGCTGCAGCCGATGCTCGACGCGGCGCAGGAAGACGTAGGCATCGGCCAGCGTCCGGCGCTCGCGCTCCGAGACGACGCCCGCCGAACGCAGCCGCTCGAGCGCCGCCAGCGTGCCGCGCACGCGCAGCGCCGGATTGCGCCCGCCGTGGACCAGCTGCAGCGCCTGCGCGAAGAATTCGACCTCGCGGATGCCGCCGCGGCCGAGCTTGACGTCGCTCTCGGTCGGCCGCTCGCCACGCATGCGCGCGACGAGCGAATAGACGGCGTCGATGACCGAGCGGCCCATCGCGCGCGGCCACACGAACGGCGCCAGCATCGCCTCCCATTCGCTGCCGAGCTCGAGGTCACCGGCGACGGGGCGCGCTTTGATCCACGCCTGTCGCTCCCACGGTCGGCCGAAGGTCTCGTAGTAGCGTTCGGCGGCGCCGAGCGCGTTGCACAAGGGGCCGCGCGTGCCTTCGGGCCGCAGCCGCAGGTCGACGCGAAAGACGTAGCCGTCGTCGGTGACGTCGGCGATGGCGCGGGTCAGGCGCTCGCACAGCTTGGTGAAGAACTCGTGCAGCGTGAGGTTGCCGGCGCTGCCGTGGTCGGTCTCGTACAAGTAGATGAGATCGATGTCGGACGAGAAGTTGAGCTCTTCGCCGCCCTGCTTGCCCATGCCGAAGACGACGAAGCGGCAGCGGCGGCCGGCGCCCTCGCCGCTCGCGATACGCGGCTCGCCGTGGCGCGCGGCGAGCTCGGCGTAGACGCGCGTCAAGGCCGCATCGAGCGTGACGTCGGCGAGGTGGGCCAGCTCGCGCGCCACTTCGTCGGCGTGGCCCCAGCCGAGCTCGCGCGCGCCGAGGCGCAAGTATTCGCGGTTGCGATAGGCGCGCAGGCCGGCGAACAGCTCGGCGTCGGCGAGCGTGGCGGCCAGCTCGTCGCGCATCGTGGCCGCGTCCTTTTCGCGGCCGAGGAAGCGATCGCTCGCCAACGTTTGCAGCCGTGCGGGTTCGCGAATGAGCGGCGCCATCAGGTAGGGCGACTGCGCGGCGATCGCCGTCAACAAGGCCACGGCGTTCTCGTCGGCCAGCAGCGTCGGCAGCGTGTCGCCGGCGGCATCGCAGAAGCGCGCGAGGCGCGTCGGCGCGCCGGCCGGATCGGGCCCGGCCGCGGCCAGAGCTTGCAGGTGCGTGCGCATGGCGACAGGATCCGGCACGGCGAGCGATCAGAATATACCGCCACCACTTGATCCGCCGTCGCGGCGAACCGATACTTCGGCGATATGAACGAGTGTCAGCGAGTGAAGGTGAGCGTCCGGCCGGTAGAGCCAGCGGATCGTCCGATTTGCTCGTGGCCGCAGCTGGAGCGGCCGTGAGTCTCGCGACCGTCATCCTCGCCGCCGGCCTGGGCACGCGCATGAAATCGGACAAGGCCAAGGTCCTGCACGCCGTCGCCGGTCGGCCGATGATCGAGTATCCGGTGGCGATGGCGCGCGCGCTCGGCTCGGGCCGCGTCGTGTGCGTGCTCGGCCATCAAGCCGACGCCGTGCGCGCGGCGATCGAGGCCAAGTTCGGCGCCGGCAGCGTCGAGGTCGCGATTCAGGCCGAGCAGCGCGGCACCGGCCACGCGGTCTTGCAGGTCGAGCCGCAGCTCGGCAGCCACGACGGGCTCGTGCTCATCCTCTACGGCGACACGCCTTTGTTGACGCAGCCGGTGCTCGAGCGGCTGGTGCGCGAGGCGAATTCGCAGACGGTGACGCTGATGACGGCGCGCTTCGCCGATCCGAGCGGCTACGGCCGGGTCGTGCGCGACGCGAACGGCAAGTTCATCCGCATCGTCGAGGACAAGGACGCCAGCGCCGACGAGAAGCGCATCGACGAGATCAACGCCGGCATTTACTGCGGCCCGGCCCAGTTCTTCTTCGAGACGCTGAAGTCGGTCGACGCCCGCAATGCGCAGGGCGAGATCTACTTGACCGACGTCATGGAGCGGGCGGCGCGCGAGCTGAACGTCGTCATCGTCGAAGCCGCCGCCGACGAGGTCATGGGCTGTAACGATCGCGTCGACGTCGCCAAGGCCGATCGCGTCGTGCGTCTGCGGCTGGCGACGCAGCTGATGAAGGCCGGCGTCGGCGTGCGCGATCCGGAGCAGCTGTTCGTCGAGCCGGGCGTGCAGGTCGGCCGCGACACGCTGCTCGGCCCCAACGTACAATTGCGCGGCAACGTCGTCATCGGCGCGGGCTGCAACATCGAGCAGGGCGTCGTCATCAGCGACTGCACCATCGGCGACCGCGTGCACGTGAAGCCGTTCTGCGTGCTGACGGAGTCGACGGTCGCCAACGGCGCGCAGATCGGGCCGTGGGCGCACGTTCGGCCCGGCCAGCGTCGTCGAGGATGACGTTCATCTCGGCAACTTCGTCGAGATCAAGAAGACGCGCATGCGGCAAAGGCGCCAAGGCCAACCACCTGACCTACCTCGGCGACGCGGACGTCGGCGAGAAGGTCAACGTCGGCTGCGGCACCATCACGTGCAACTACGACGGCTACGTCAAGTCGCAGACGATCATCGAAGCGGGCGCGTTCATCGGCTCGGACACGCAGCTCGTCGCGCCGGTCACCGTCGGCGCGGGCGCGGTCACGGGCGCGGGCACGACGGTCTATCGCGATATTCCCGCGGGCGCGCTGGCGGTGACGCGGCCGGAGATGGTGATCGTCGAAGGCTGGGCCGACCGCAAGCGGCAGCGCATGACGGGCGCCAAAGGGACGAACGGCGTGCCGCACGGCGCCATGCCGAAGCCGAACTTCTTGCCGCCGAAAGCGAAAGCGGTGGTGAAGAAGAAAAAGCCGGCGACCAAGCGTAAAACGACACCGGCGGGACGGGGAAAGCCGGCGCGGAAGCGCGGTTGACAATAGTTTGCGTTACGTAATAAAAAACGACTGAACGGTCATTCAACTCTAGGAGACGGCACATGGCGAAGGTTCCCGAGAACGCGCAGCAGCTGTTCAACGTCGACGTGCCCGATGCGCTGACGAAGTTCCCCGACAAGGCCAACGAGATCGGCGCGATCTACGTCTTCAAGATCAGCGGTGAAGGCGGCGGCACGTGGACGGTCGACCTGCAGGCGAAGCCGCCGGTGGTGACGCCGGGCGACTCGGGCAAGGCGCAGTGCACGTTCGACGTCGCGCACGCCGACTTCATGCAGATGATGACGAACCCGGCGATGGGCATGCAGCTCTACTTCCAGGGCAAGCTCAAGGTCACCGGCGATCCGATGCTGGCGACGAAGCTGCAGAAGCTCTTCCAGCTCGGCGCATAAATGCACGAGCCCCTCAAAGGGGTTCGTGTGCTCGACCTGTCGCGGCTCATTCCTGGGCCGTTCTGCACGCTCATTCTGTCGGACCTCGGCGCCTCCGTCGACAAGCTGGAAGATCCGCACGTCGGCGACTATTTGCGGCTGTTTCCGCCGCACAAGCATGGTCTCGCCGGCCGCTTCAACGCGCTCAATCGCGACAAACGCTCGCTCTGTCTCGACCTGAAGCAGGCGGCCGGTCGCGAGGCGCTGCTGAAGGTGGTGGCGCAATACGACGTGCTGGTCGAGAGCTTTCGGCCGGGCGTGATGGAGCGGCTCGGCGTCGGCTGGGCGCAGCTGTCGGCGGTGAATCCGCGCTTGATCATGCTGTCGATCAGCGGCTACGGGCAGACGGGACCGCTGCGCGACAAGGCGGGGCACGACCTGAATTACCTGGCGATCGGCGGCGTGCTCGGGCTCGCCGGACCGGCGGATTCGGCGCCGTCGACGCCGGCGATTCAGCTCGCCGACATCGCCGGCGGCGCGCTGTTCGGCGCCGTCGGCATCTTGGCGGCGCTGTACGAGCGCGAGCGCACCGGTCGCGGGCAGGCCGTCGACGTCTCGATGTGCGAGGGCGCGCTGGCATTCCTCATTCCCGACCTGGGGAACTTCGACGCCGACGGCAATGTCCCGCGCCGCGGCGGGGAATTGTTGAACGGCGGCGCCGCCAGCTATCGCGCGTATCGGACGAAAGACGGGCGCTTCTTGGCCGTGGGCGCGCTGGAGCCGAAGTTTTGGGCGGCGTTCAATGCGGCCATCGGGCGCGTCGGCGATCCGTCGGAGCTGATCGCGCCGGCCGACGAGCAGGCGCGCGTCGCGGGGGAAATTCAGGCGATCTTGGAGCAGCGGACGCGCGACGAGTGGGAGGCCGTGCTCGTCGGCGACGTGTGCGTCGAGCCGGTGCTGGCGGCGGATGAGGTGGTCGCGCACGCGCAGCATGCGGCGCGCGGGCGGTTCTTCGACGTAGACGGGATGCGGATGACGCGGATGCCGCTGGGGCGGCCGACGCGGCATACGGCGCCGCCGCGGCTGGGGGGCGATAGCGCGGACATTTTGCGCGAGGCGGGGCTGAGCGCGGAGGCGATCGCGGCCTTGCGGGCTGCGGGCATGACGAAGTAAACGGTCGTTTACTTCAGGCGCGGCGGATGGCGCGCGCACGGCGTGACGGGCGGATGGCGGGCGCGGCGGGCGGCGCGCGGTTTGCGCGGCGGCCGGGCGGTCGTCGGCGGCGGGGAATCGGCGGCTGAGGGGTTGTCTTGTGGCTGCGCCGCGACGGGCATCCGGTGGATGCGTGCGGCGCAGCTCCGCCGGAGTCGGCCAGCGTGGGAGCGGGCCACGCCGGCGGAAGGTTTATTTCGGGCGTACGCGCTCCGCACCCAGGCGCGCCCCCAACAGCGGCAAGCCTGGCGTAACCGCTACGGCCGCTACGTGTTGCCGCGGCCGGTCAGGCTGCTGCCGGCGAGCGGCCAGCGTCTGCCCGCGGCCACGAGCGCGTCGCCGTCGATGTGGCTGCCGAGCGCGCTCCAGGCCGCCGTCGACAGCCGCGCGTCGAAGCGCCCTTTGACCGTGCAGTAGGGCGCGCCGCCCGCGAGCAGCCGCACCGAGGCGTAGTCGAGCTCCTCCTCGCTGTCGTCGGAGAGCCGCAGGATGGCGCGGTCGCCCTCCCAGCGCGCCGAGCGCACGACGAACGGCGCGTCGTCGACGTCGAGCCACACGAACCGCTTGTCGTCGAGCCGCAGCACGTAGCGGCCATCGGGATTGCGGTCCAGCCAGCGCCAAAAAGCCGCGCGCAGGCCGTGATGGGTGACCTCGGCGCCTTCGTGCTGAAAATGCCCTTCGCGATCGAGCCGAATTCCGCTCTGCCGCAGCTTCTCGATCTGCTCGTCGGTCAGCTGCACCGACGGATCATAAGCGCCGTTCGTCGACGCGCGACAAGTGCAGGATCGAGTCTTTCAGCTGCAGCTTGGCCTTCTTGATCTCGGCGCGCTCACGCTGCTCTTCCGGGCTGAGCGACAAATGTCGATCGAGCTCGGACAGGCGAGCCTCCAGGCGGGCATGCTCGTTGCGAAGATCGGCGAGACGGTTGGAACGTTCCGGGCTCGACATCGGCACCTCGCGTTGCGCTTGTCTTACATTCTACGGCTGACGGCGCTGCTTGACCAGCTCGGCTTCCGACGGCCGCAGATAAGCCGGCGTGGCCGTCGCCAAATCGTCCGCGAGCCCCGCCAGGAACCGCGCCGCGCCCAAGCGCGCCAGATCCGCCGGATGCGGCCCCGCGTCGCTGTCGAGCAGGCGCGCGCCGGGCACGACGAGCGCCGGATACTTCAGCGCGCCCGACCCGACCACGACCGCCGGCTGCCAAGCGCCGAGCTGCGCCAGCAGCCGATCGGGCGCGATCACCGCCTCATCGCCGGCCCGCTCGGGCTGCCCGGCGACGACGTCGAACAGCCCGGCATACACTTCGCCCTTGAGCGCGTCGATGACCGCCAGGACGCGACCATCGGGAGCCCGCGCCGCGATCGCCGCCAGCGTCGAGACCATCGCCAGCGGCTTGTCGAGCGCGAAGCACAGCCCCTTGGCGGTCGCGAGGCCGATGCGCAGCCCGGTAAACGAGCCCGGCCCCGCGCCGCAGGCGACGCCATCGAGCTGCCGCGGCGTCAAGCCCGCCTCGGCGAAGCTCTCGTCGATCATCGCCAGCAGCGACTCCGAGTGCGTCGTCACCAGCCGCCGCCGCTCGGCCACGACGCGACCATCACGCCACAGCGCCACCGCCGAGGACGTCGTCGCCGTATCGAGCGCCAATACGATCATGCTCGCGTCATCTCCACAGGCCTGAAATATGGCGCACGACGTCGTTGCGCAGCGCCAGCAGCATCAACGCCGCCAAAAGCGCCAGGCCGATCACCGTCGCCCGCTCGCGCGCCCGCGCCGACACCGGCCGCCGCCGCACCGCCTCCAAGATCACGAGCGCCGCCTGGCCGCCGTCGAGCAGCGGCACCGGCAAGAGGTTCAAGAGCCCGAGGTTGAGCGAGATCAGCGCCGCCACCGCCAGAAAATGGTGCACGCCATGCTGCGCCGCGACGCCCGCCACTTCGTACACGAGGATCGGCCCGCCGATCGACGTCGCCGGCAGCCGCCCGATGAGCGTCAGCCCGAGCACGCGCAAGAGCGTCCCCGTCACCGTCGCCGCGCGCGCGATGCCTTCGCCGGCCGCGACGAACCAATTGTGATCGGGCGGCAGCGTCGGCACGGGCACGATCGCGCGCGCCGCCTCCGCGCCGAAGAGGTAGAACGTCGACTCCGTCTGGTATTCGTCGAGCTGCGAGCGCCGGTCGAGCCGAAAGCGCGCGTGCTGCTCGACGCCGTCGACGCCGCGCCACGTCACGATGTGCTCGTCGGTGGGATGCTCGTCGAGCGCCTGCTGCAAGACCTCCCACGCCGTCACCGGCGCGCCGTCGAGCTGCAGCACCTGATCGCCGCGCCCGAGGCCGATCGCCGCCGCCGGCGTGCCCGGCTCGACGGCGTGCACGAACGCGTCCGCCGGCCGCACGCCCGCGTCGTAATGCGGCGGCTTACCCGGCGGATTGACGTTCAGCGGCACGAGCTGCGTCGTCCGCGGCTGCAGAATGAGCAGCGGCGCAAAGCCCAACGCCTCGTCGACGGGCCGCAAATAGGTGACCACCAGCATGCCCGAGCCGCGCGGCGCCGTAAGCGGACCGAGCTCGCTCGCCGTCTGCACCGGCCGCCCATGAATCGCCGTGATGATGTCGAAGCTGCGCAGCCCCGCCTTGTAAGCCGGCGCATTGACGTCGACGACGCCGATCTGCGGCAGCTTGAAATAGGGCGCGACGCCGACGAGCCCGACCTCTTCGCGACCGCCGAACGAATCGGTGCGCATGTGCACGCGCGGCGTCAGATACTTCGTCAGCGTGTGCGGCGGCTCGCCCGGCGCCGTCGCGCGCTCGACGGTGACGCGCAGCTCCTTGCCCGCCGCTTTGAGGATGCGCTGGTTGAAGTCGTCCCAGCTGCGCACCGCTTCGCCCTCGACGGAGACGACGCGATCGCCGGGCCGCAAATCGGCGTCGGCGGCCGGCTGCCCGGCGAAGACGCTGCCGATGACGGCGGTGGGCGCGCCCGCTTCGCCCGTCGCCAGCTGCATGAACACGAACGCCGCGAAGCAGCCGTTGGCGAGCGGCCCGGCGAAGATGATGGCCAGCCGCTGCCACGCCGGCCGCGCGAAATAGGCGAACGGCTCGTCCTCGGGCGCGACCGCCGTGTCCTCCTCGCCGAGCAGCCGCACGTAGCCGCCGAGCGGCAGCATGCCGATGACGACCTCGGTGCCGCGGCGCGTGAAGCGAAGGAGCGGCCGCCCGAAGCCGACGGCGAGCTTGAGCACGCGCACGCCGAGCAGCCGCGCCATCACGAAGTGCCCGAGCTCGTGCACCGTGATGAGCAGCCCGACGAGCAGCGCGAACCAGACCAGCGTCACGCGTCAGATCTAGCACGTCTTGGCGCGAAGCCAGAACGCGTAGGCCTCGTCGAGCACTTCGGCTTCGCGGCCGATCGCTAGAGCGTGCGTTCGGTCGGCGGGCGGTGGCCGACCGTCGGCGTCACGTGCGGCGGCGGCACCGGCAACGGCGGCATCATCGGCGGGTTCACCAGCGGCGACAACGCGATCCGCCACAGCGCGCCGTTCAACGCCGCCACGCCCACGATCGCCGAGTGCGGCACGTGCGTCGTCAGCTCGAAGTGCCCGTCGGACGCGTTCGTCGTCGACACGATCGCGCCCTGCCCCACCGTCGACAACAGATGCGCCACTTGGCGCTCCTCGTCGGCGTCGAGCGCGCCCGCCTGCTCGACGAGCCCGGCCGCGAAGCGCGCCATCCGCGCCGTCTCCAAGTACGACAGCGACACGCGCGACGCCTGCTTGTACTGCAGCGCTTCGGCGAAGGCGGGCTCGTCGCCGAGCGAGGCCGCGGGCACGCCGCGCGCCGTCGCGATCATGGCCGCCAGCCGCTCCTGATAGTCGGCGCCGATCGTAAACAGCGCCTGATCGCCGACGAACGCCGTCGCCAGCGTCAGCTTCTTGCCGAACAGCGACTCGAACAGGCGGCGCTCACTCTCCGCGCCCTTGGGCCAGGCGACGCTGACGTCGATGAGATCGGCCTCGACGTCGCCGAAGCGCGCCACGCGCCGCTCGACGCGAACATGCTTGGCCAGCTTGTCGGCGTCGAACAGGAGCGCGTGCATGACCATCGCGCCCAGCTTCGGCGCCACCGTCGCGTACACCTCGGCCACGGCCGCGCGCGCCGCGACCGCGTTGTTGACGCGATAGGCGCCGCCGATGCCGACGCCGAACGTGCGCCCCGGCCACACGGCGTAGGCCAGCTCGCCGTTGGTCGTGCCGGCGGCGCGCGCGAACACCTCTTGCACTTTGTCGCGGTCGCTCGCCGGCGTCGCCGGCCGCGTCGCGACGTCGCCGATGAGCTGCACCGACGCCGCCAAGTCCGCCGCGCGCGCCGCCGGGCTGGCATGCGTCGCGTACGCCATCACGCTGTCGCGCGGCAGGAACTGCACCCCCCACGCCGGTCCCGGCTGTTGCTGCTGCACGTAGCCGCGGAAGTCCGAGCCCTGCTTACCGACCGCGCGCGCCGTCAACGTCATGCCGCCCGAGTCGATGTTGCCGAGCAGGTCGATGCTGGAGACGCTGCGCAGCTGCTCGGCCAGCTGACGAAAGCCGCGCAGCGCGAACGCCACCTGCGGGTCGCCGGCGGCGCCGCCTTGTCCGGCGAGGCGACCGAGCTGCGCCAACATGCCCTCGAACTGCGCGCCGTAAGCCTCGTGCACGTTGTCGAGCGCGACGTGCACCGTCAGCGGCGCCTCGGCCCGCGCGCGCATGCGCGGCTCCAAGATACGCTCCGCCGCTTGCAGCAGATCCTCGCGCCAGGCCAAGATCGCGTAGCCGTGCGCGAAGGCGAAGCTCATCTTCGCCTGCCCCGACGGCACCGTGAAGCCCCACGCCGTCTTCGTGATGGGCGCGCCGTGCGCGCGCAGGAGCTCCTCGACCGCCTGCGGCGAACGCACCGGAATCATCGCCACGAACGGCTGCACCGAGTCGCGCGCCAACAGCGCCGGATTGAGCATGGCGATGCCGAGCGGCCGTTCGAGGTCGATGAGCGCCGCGACGTCCGGCTGTAGGCCCAGCTGCGTCAACAGCTCCGCCTGCAGCTGCCGCGAATCGGCACCCGGCTGATCCGGTGACACCTGTTGCGCCAGCTTCTGCCCGTCGGCCAGCACCAGCCAACCCATGACCTCTTGGGAGACCTCGGGAGAATGTGGCAGTGACGACGGCGCAAGCGAGGTCTGCGGCCGCGTCGGCGTCGTCGGCAAGACGGCGTGATGCGGCGTGCAGGAAGCCAAGGTCAGCAGCGTCGACGGCAGGAGTAAGGCACGCACGTTCATGCGCCGTCCCTTTGCATCGCCGGTGCCGAACGCGGCAAAAGTCGCGCAAATCAGGCCGAAACACGGCCCTTTGCCGAGCCCGAACATGCTATGATAGAGCGTGGCTTCTCGCGCGCAGACGGAACAGCAGCAGCAGTCGCAAGACATCGGCGAGCTGCTGGCCGACCTCGCGATCAAGATCGACCGACTGAAGACGCTCTACGAGCAGTACTTCATGGGCATCGAGAAGATGGAGCCGCAGGTGGCGCGCAAGGAGGTCACCCGCGCCATGCTCCTCCTGCAGCAGCAGTACATCCGCAATACGGCGCTGCGCTTCAAGTTCAACACGATGCTCCAGAAGTGGAACATCTACATCACTTATTGGAACCGGATTCTGCGCGAGATCGAGAACGGCACGTATACGCGCCACCTCGCCAAGGCGCGGCGCAAGGCCGAGCAGGCTGGTCGCGAGCTGCCGCAAGAGATCGCGGCCGCGGCGGCGAAGAAGCTGCTGCGGCAGCCGGGCACGTTCGACGCCATCGAGGACACGAGCGAGTCGGCGCCGCGCTTCCTCGACAACGAGACGGGCGCGCAGAGCGCGTACATGGGCTCGACGAACGACGCCGAGCTCGAGCAGGTGTGGGATCGCATCACCGGCGCCGATCCCAAGCGACGACCGCCGCCGACGCCGCCGCCGGGCACGCTGGCCGCGATTCTGCCGGCGGCGCTGAGCGGTCGCGACAAGATGCTGGCCGAGCTCGCCGCCGCCAAAACCAAGGCGCAGGCCGATCTGGACGCCCGCCGCGGCAACGTGCCGGCGCCCATCGGCAAGCAAGGCTCGGGGCCGACGCCGAGCGCGCTGCCACCGCCACCGCCGCCGCCGTTTGCGGCCAATCGCGCCGGGAGCTCGGTGCCGATCGCCATCGACAAGGACAAGTCGGGACCGATTCCGCGCGCGGCGCTGCCGCCACCGCCGCCGCCGGCGGGCCAGCCGCGCGCCGCGGCCCTGCCGCCGCGTCTACCGCCGCCGCCGCCGCCGCAGCTGCCGAAGATTCCGGGCATGAACGAGCCCGAGCTGCGCGCGCTGCACCAGCGTTACGTCGACGCGCAAAAGCAGTCGGGCGCCGGCGCGGGCGTGAAGTACGAGACGCTGGTGAATTCGTTGGCGAAGCAGGTGCCGTCGGTGCTCAAGCAACCGGGCGTCAAGGGCGTGCGCTTCGACGTCAGCGTGCAAGACGGCCGGCCGATCTTGAAGGCCATCCCGCAAAAGTAGCGGTTAGTTGCGGGTCGGCTTGTGCCCGTGATCGCGCAAGATCTCGTCGATGGCCGCTTCGTTCGACTCGGGCGGCAAGCTGGCGAACGCCGCCTCCAAATCGGCCGCGCGCGGCCGTGACGTCAAGCGCGGCTCGTCGCGCAGCCGATCTTCACGCCACAATACGCGCTCCATCTCGGCCAACAGCGGCGTCGTCGTCGAGGCGTCGCGCGCGCTGATGGCGATCGAGTTGCCCCGCTCGGCCGCCAGCTCGATGATCTGCTCCGCCGACAGCTTGTCCGACTTGTTGAACACGATGAGCCGCTGCTTATCGATCAACTTGAGATCGGTCAGGATGCGCTCGACGGCCGCGATGTGCGCGTCGCGCGACGGATCGGCCGCGTCGACGACGTGCAAGAGCAGATCGGCGTCCTCCAGCTCTTCCAGCGTCGCGCGAAAGGCGTTCACGAGATCCTTCGGCAGATCGCGGATGAAGCCGACGGTGTCGGTGATGATGATCTCGCGCTCCGACGGAAAGCGCAGCCGTCGCGACGTCGGATCGAGCGTCGCGAACAGCTTGTTCTCGACGAGCACGTCGCCGTGCGTGAGCGTGTTGAGCAGCGTCGACTTGCCCGCGTTGGTGTAGCCGACGATCGAGACGATCGGCACTTCGTTGCGCGTGCGCAGCGAGCGCCGCTGCCCGCGCTGCTTGCCGATCTGCTTGATCTGCTGCTCGTACAAGTGGATCTTCTCGCGCGCGCGTCGCCGATTGATCTCGAGCTTCGTCTCGCCCGGGCCGCGACCGCCGATGCCGCCGGTCAAACGCGACATCATCGTGTTCTTCTCGTGCAAGCGCGGCAGCGTGTACTTGAGCTGCGCCAGCTCGACCTGCAGCTTGCCGTCCTTGCTCTGCGCGTGCTGCGCGAAGATGTCGAGGATCAACATCGTGCGATCGATGACCTTGAGCTCGACGACGTCGCTGATCGTGCGCGACTGCGCCGGCTGCAGATCGTGATCGAAGATCAGCATCGTCGCGTCGAACTGCAGCGCGCGCGTCACCAAGTCTTCGAGCTTGCCCTTGCCGATGAGGAACTTCGGATCGACCGCTTGCCGCCGCTGCGTCACGACGTCGATGACGCGCACGCCGGCCGTCTTGCACAGCTCCTTCAGCTCCTCGAGCCGCGCGTCGGCCGACTCCTGCGAGATGCGCCCGACGTTGACCTGCACCAGCACGGCGCGATCCTTGCGATCTTTCGGGTCGCCGTCGGTGACGATGCGCGCCGTCCGCGCGTACTCGGCGAACTCGTCCTCGAGCGCGCCGATGAGCTCGAGGAAGTTGGGCACTTCGAAGCGCTGCTGCTCGTGCGCCGAGATCGGATCGAGCGTGCGCCACTGCTCGTTCGCGGGATTCGGCGGCAGCAAATGCGCGCAGGTCAGCGGCCCCAATTGACCTTCGGGCGTCATGACGATCGCCGCCACCATGTCGAGCCGCAGCTTCGCCAAGTCGACGTAGTTGTCGCGCGTCAGGCCCTCTTGCCGCAGATGCGTCATGATGAGCCGCACGCCGCGCAGACGACCGATGCCCGCGCGTCGCGGCCCCAGATCCGGCAGCATCAGCTTGTTCTGATCGCCGACGATGACGTGCTCGATCGTGCCTTTGCGGTCGATCAAGATGCCCACTTGCCGATCGGTCTCGCGCGAGCACTCACACAAGAACGCCGCCAGCTCCGGCGAGATGATCAACGTCGGATCGACGCGCCGACGAAAAACGCGGTCCAGCAGCTTCTTCTGCGCTGGCGACAGTCCCTGCACATTTCCCGACAGTGTTTCCACGGTCGCAGAACCTACTCGATCACGCCCTTAGCCGCACGTGGTATGATTGGATCGTGGCATCCCGCGCACTCGTCGTACACCCCAGCACGACCGCGGTGGCCGAGATCCGCGACGTCCTCTCCCAGCACGTCAGCGTCGATTCCGCGCACACCGAGGTCGACGCCATCCGCCGGCTCGGCGACGCCGACTACGCCGTCGTCATCATCGACCACAAGCCGCCGCTCGACGCCAAGCGCATCGCCTCCGAGGTGATCGCGGCGCAGCCGGACGCCTTCATCGTGCTCATGACGCCGGACGTGGACTCGGGCCGCGAGCTCGATCAGTCGCTCGCCGGCAAGGTCTTCCGCTTCCTGGCCGGCCCCGATCAGCGCTGGCAGCTGACCGGCATCGTCGCCGAAGGCCTGCGGCTGCAGAAGCTCGAGCGCGACCAAAAGGAGCTGATCAAGAAGCTCTCGCTCGAATACGGCAAGCTGCAGCGACGGGAAAAGCTGCTCGACGTCGTCGTCAAAGAGCGCACCAAAGAGCTGCAGGTCGCTTACGATCGGCTCAAAGCGGCGTCGCGCCAGGCGTTGCTCGGTCTCGCCGAGGCCATCGAAGCCAAGGATCCGTACACGAAAGGGCACTGCGGCCGCACGGCGGTGTTCGCGACGGCGCTCGGACGCGAGGCGCGGCTGTCCGAAGAAGACATGGAGACGCTGGAGTTCGGCGCCTTCTTGCACGACATCGGCAAGATCGGCGTCAAGGACGCGGTGCTGCTCAAGCCGGGCGCGCTCGACGACGACGAGTGGAAGCACATGAAGATTCACCCCGTCGTCGGCTATCAGATCGCGGTGCAGCTCGACATGTTGCAGCCGATGATCGCCTGCATTCGCAATCACCACGAACGCTGGGACGGCACCGGCTATCCCGACAAGCTCAAGGGCGCCGACATTCCGCTGCTGGCGCGCGTCGTCTGCCTCGGCGACGCCTACGACGCGATGGCCACCGATCGCCCGTACAAACGCGCGATCCCGATGGACGAGTGTAAGGCGATCTTGCGCCGGCAAGCCGGGCCGCAGTTCGATCCCGACCTCGTCGAGCTGTTCATTTCGCGCGGGATCATGGAGATGTTCGCCTAGCGAAGCGCCGTTCGTGAGGTTCGCGGCACGAACCATTGTCGTTCGTGGCACGAACCATCGAACGCTCGGGCTCAGCGCTGATGCGCCGGGCCTTGTGTCAGAAAGTCCATCATGTGCCGGTCGTCGATCTTGTTCTGCAGCTCTTCGTCGGTCTCGGCGGCGCCGAACGGGATGTCGGAGATCTCGCGATCGCGCTCGGGCAGCTCGATTGGCTTGCAGATGATCTCGTTGTCGGTGACCGTGACGATGCAGTCCAGCGGCGCGAAGAAGCGCTCCTTGAAGATGATGCCGCTCTCGACCTCGAACTCGTCGCGCCCCACCGCCACCAAGGTGCCCACTTTGCGACCATCGTTGGTGCGGACCGTCATGCCCGGTCGGATCATGTGATCTCCTCCTCGGGCTGATTGGTAGCACCGCGCATGCCGAAGCCGCGGCCACGCTCGTCGACGGCAGCTCAGCGCGGGACGAGCCACCACACCGGGCGACGACGGTTGCTGTCATCGCCCGGTGGCCCCAAGAGCTGCGTGGCCGTCGCGCGTCCGAACAGCGGCTGCAGGCGCGGATTCACCGGCTCGTCGACGACCACGGCGGCGAAGCGACGCGCGCGCACGGCGTCGTCGAAGCCGCGCACGGCGACGCCGGTGAGGGCCAGATCGTCGGCACCCATTTCACCCGCCAGCGGACGTTTGCCGGCCAAGCGCGCATACCACGCGTGCGCGGGCAGCCAAACGTCACCGTCGACGGCGCTCAGCCGCGCGATGAGCCGCGCGGTCGCCTCGCGGTCTTCCGCTGCGGGAAGCTCCGTAGCCGGCTCATAGCCGTTGGCCTGATGGACGTGATAGGTCGACGGATGCGCCAGCTGAATCAGCCGCGGCACGAGCCCCGGCGCCGTCAGGATCGTCGCCGCCACGAGCGCCCACGCCAGCGCCGCTCGCCGCGGGTGACGATCGTCGACGAGCCGGCTGGCCGCGACGGCGATGAAGAGCGCGCCGAAGTAGACGCCGGGCAAGAGCGCGTTCGTGTACGCGCCCCAGGTGCCTTTGGCGACCGATGACACGGCCACGCCGACGGCGGCGAGCCACGCGGCATAGCGCAGGTCGACGTCGGCGCGCGCACGAACGAGCGCCCACGCGGTCAGCGGCAACGCCGGCAAGAGCAGCAGCGCCAAGCGTCCCGGCACGTAGCTGGCGGCGAGCAGCGAGTACGGGTGCGAATGATGGACGCGATAGATGTAGAACCAGAACCAGCCGTCGGTCGCCCGCTGCATCAGCCACAGCGCCGGCAGACCGATCGCCGCCAGCGTCGCCACGAACGTCGCGGCCGCGCGCCGGTCGACGACGACCAGCGCCAGCGCCACCGCCAGCATCAGCGGCGCCGCCGTCTGCTTGGCGAAGAAGGCGGCGACGAGCAGCAGCGCGCCCGCGGCCGGCCGCCAATGATGTCGGCTGTCATCATTGGGTGGGTCATGCGCGGGCCAGGCGATCGTCGTGCCCGCGGCCGCCAGCAGCAGCCACAAGCTGTCGACGCGCACGAGGTCGATCCAGGCGCCCGTCGGCACGTAGGCCGCGCACGGGATCGCCAGCGCCGCCGTCGCCAGCGCCGGCGATGCGCGCAGTCGCCGGCAAAAGCGCCAGCCGACGACGAGCGCGCCCGCGAACGCCGCCACCGACAGCGCGCGCCCGACGACATACGACACGCCGAAGACGCGCCCGAGCTGCGCCAACAGCCACGGATAGAGCGGCGTGTACGGATGCGGCACGAAGTCGAGCGACGGCGGCGGATAGAGCGGCTGGCCGTCGCGGAGCCGCTGCGCGTGCCACAAGGTCGCGCCCTCCAGCCACTCGAGATCGTACGGATAGGCGATGCGCCGCGCGATGAGCCACACGAGCGCGCCGACCGCCAGCGCCGCCGCCGCCAGCGCCAGCGCGCGGATGGCACGCATGGTCAGGGCAGGAATTCGCCGACGCCGTTCCACACGCCGGCGTCGATGGCGGGACCGACGCCGCCGTCGAAGGCGAAGGGCGCCATCAAGCTGCCGCCCAAGAACTGGTCGCCGACCGTGCCGGCGCTACCGTTGGCGAAGAGGCCGATCAACATGCCGCCCTTCTTGACGTACGCGAAGTCGACCAGGCGATCGCAGCAGCTGGTGACGATCGACGGCGGCATGGGGATGGCGGCGTCGATGCCGGTGTCGACGGGCCCGTTGTCGCTCTTGGTGAACACTTCGATGCGGCTGGGCGTCGGGATTTGATAGAAGGCGACATAGAGCTGATCGCCGTCGGAGGCGCAGGCCGAGGCCACGCCGGTCATCGACACCGACGGCAAGATCTCGGTCACGCCGTCCGGCTTCAGGCGATGCAGCGTGCTCGTCGTGAGCGTGGCGCGCGGCTCGAGCACGATGAGCTCGTTGTTGAAGGTGCACAGGTCGCGCGTGCGAAACGCGGGAACGTTCAACAGCGGCGCCGCGCCCTGCACGATCGTATCCAGCTCGCCGCCGCCGCCGTAGAGCACGAGGTAAATCATCGACGAGAACGCGCGATTGTAGTTGGCCATGGCGAACGGCTCGACCGGGTTGGGGTCGAACACCTCGACGTGCGGCTTGTCGTCGATCACGAGCCGCCACAGCGCCGGCGTGCCCATCACGTCGGCGCCCATCGACGTATACGTCACCAGCAGCTGCGGCGTGCACGCCGGATCGTCGCTGTCGGTGTAGCCGTTGCTGTCGTTGTCGCAGCCGTCGTCGCAGATCTCGGCGCCCTTGGGGCACACGAACATGTCGGGGCCGGCGTCGTCCTGCGATAAGTCCGCGGCCGCCACCGGCGCGAACGCCATGTCCGGCGGCGGCAATAGATCGGCCGGCTGCTCGGCCACGGTGGCACGGCAGCCGGCGATCATCAACAAGGCGACGAGGCTGAAGTTACGACGTGCCAGCACGACTATGACGAGGCTTCGTCCCCTCCATCGGGCGCGCTCTCGTCGAGCAGCGTGAGCGCGATCGCCAGCGCCTTCTTGGCCCGGCTGACGATGCTCTCGTCCGACTTGATGCGCTGATACGCCTTCAAGATCTGATCTTGATAGCTGGCCGACTCTTTTTCCAGCTCGGCGATGCGCGCCGCCCGCTCGTTCAACGTGAGCTCGCGCTGATCGATGTCCGACAGCGCGCTCTTGAGCTTGCCTTCGAGATCGGCGACCTGCGCCGTCAGCTGCCGCCCTTCACCCTGATGCGTCTCGACCTGCTGCTCGAGCTCGCCGATGCGCGAATGGCCGTCGGTGATGAGCTGATCGCGCTGCGCGATGGCCGCGTCATAATCGGCCACGACGCCGGCGTGCGCGCTCTTGAGCTCGTCGGTCGCCTGCTGATGGCGCTGCTGCATGCCCGTCTTCAGATCGGCGTGCGACTCCTCGAGCGCCTGCATCTTGCGCATGTGCTGCTCGCGCGCCGCTTTCAGCTCGTCGGCGAGCTTCTGCTCGAGCTCCGTCCGCGTGCGCGCCAGCTCCTGACCATGCGCGTCCGCCGCTTCGCGCAGCTCCGACTGCCGCCGCTCGTCGAGCGCATGCAGCGCCGCGATGTGATCCTCTTCCAGCCGCTGCTGCTCGGCCGTGTGATCGGCCGCGACCCGCTCGACTTCGGCGCGATGCTCGTCGGCCTTGGCGTTCAGCTCGGCCTGGCGGCGCTCGTCGGCCGCCTGCAGCTCGCCCTTGTAGCGCTCGTGCAGCTGCGCCGTCTCGTCCTGATGGCGCCGATCGATCTCTTTGGAGTCCTTCGTGTGCCGCGCGCGCAGCCCGGCGATCTCGTCGTTGTGCAGCTGCTCCTTCTCGGCGAGCGCCTGCTCCTGCTCCGACTTCAGCTTGGCCGTCGTCGACGCATGCTCCGACTTCAGCCCACTGACGAGCGACTCGTGCCGCTGCTCCTGATCGGCGATCTGCTGCTCGAAGCGCAGCTTGATGCCGTCGCGCTCGTTCTGCGACGAATCCCGCAGCTGCTGCAGCTGATCGGCGAGCTCGCTCTCCATCCGCGCCCGCTCTTCCTCGTGCTTGCCGACGAGCAGCGCCTTGTCCTCTTCGTGCGTGTCGGCGGCGCGCTGCAGCAGCATGCCGTGCTCGCCCGCCTGCGCGTCGAGCGCCGCCTGATGCTGCGCCTGCAGCGAGTGCAGCTCGCCTTCGTGACGCGCCATCGCGTCGTTGTAGGCTTGCGCCGCCGCGGCCGCGTCGTTGGCGTGCTTCTGCTTCCAGCTCTCGAGCTCTTGGTCGTAGCGCTGAATCGACTTGAGCGCGTCATCGAGCCGCGCCTTGACCTGCTTCTCACGCTCGACCGAACGCTCTTTGTCGTTGCCGAGCGCCTCGATCTTCTCGCGCGCCGCCACCAGATCCTTCTCGAAGTTCAGCGAGTGCTCATCGGCCTCACGCGCCTTGCGATCGAGCTCGCGGATCTTGTCCTTGTTGTCGAGCAGCAGCCGCTCTTTGGCGTCGTTGGCGTCGCGAAGATCGAGGACCTCTTTTTCCTTCTTGTTGATGATCTCGCGCAGGTTGAGGAATTCGCGCTCGCGCGAGAAGCCGCTCGTCGCCGCCGGCGCATCGGCCGGCTTCGCCGCCAGCTTCCTCTGCAAGTCCTCGACGTCGCGGCGCAGCTGATCGCGCTCGCGCCTGAGCTCGGCGACGGCCGCCGCGCCCGTGTCGTGCGCCGCGGTGTCGGCCGGATTCGCCGCCGCGCCCGACGATGACGCTGCCGCCACCGGCATGAGCGGCGACAGCGGCGACATGACACTGTTCTCGTTACGCGCCGCCGACGTGATGATGCGCGGCTGCGACTGCGTGCGCGGCCGCATCGTCGGCTGCGCCGTGGCCTGACGCGCGACATCGTCGAGCCCGAGATCGAGCGGCTCCGACGGCGACTCGCGCATCGCCTGCAGCGGCATCGCGTCCGTCGGCGGCAAGGCCGGCGGCAGCGCGCCATTCTCGTGCGGCAGCGCGAACGGATCGTCGTCCTCGCCGAAGCCTTCGTCGAGCGGCAGCTCGAGCGGCGCCGCGCGGGTCGCTGGCGTCGCCGGCGGCTTCTTCGCCTGCGCCGACGCCATCGACGGCAACTTCGCGATGGGCGCCGCTTTCAGCTCGGGCTCGGGCGGCAGATTGTGCGTCTCCGTGCCTTCGTCCTGCTCGGCGCCGATGGCCGCGAACGCCGCCTCGGTCTCCATGTCCACTTCGCCGTCGATGTTCATGACGCCGATGCGCGTGCGATCTTCCTCGTCGGCCAAGAAGCCGGCCTGCGTCGGCGCCTGCGCGTTGCCGTAGAGCGGCTCGGGCGCGCCCGAGCCATACAGCGGCTCGGCCGACTCTTCCTCGATGATCGAGCCGTCGTCCTCGATGGCGACTTCGTCCGACTCCATCGGAATCTCGAGCGCGTCGGCGGCTCCGTCGGGCATGCCGATGAGCCCGCCGATCTTCTCGACCAGCGCCTCGACACCGAACGGCTTGTGCAAATACTCCTCGGCGCGCGTCTTCAGCTTCTTGTGATCGTCGAAGTCCTTCTCGGTCGCTTCGGCGCTGGTGATGATGAGCGGCGTCGACTTGAGCGTGTTCGACTTCCGCAAACGATTGCACACGGCCCAGCCGGTACGCTTGGGATCGATGCACAGGACGACCAGCAGCGGCAGATCGTCCTTGCGGAGCATGAGGTCATTGGAATCGGCCGCCGCCTCGACGCGGAAGCCGTAACGATGGAGCTCGCCGACGAGATGCGAAGTCAGGTTGGCGTCTGCATCGATCAGATACACGAAGCGCTGGGACATTGTGGGCACACTCCGGCCTAAGAGCCGAGTACAGCCCACCGATTTTATGTTGTTAACGCCGCGGAATCAACAGCACATCCGCGAATGAATGCCGAGCCGACGGTAGGTCGAACACGCACTGCGGAGCCAGGTTAGCGAGGCTTACGAGCGTACAGGCCGGACACGGGACGGCCCGGCGCGGAGTCGCGCCGGCAGCAGGAGTGGGGTCCCGACAGGCTGTGCCATGCGGGCGAGGCGAGGCGGCACGCCTCGCGTGATGAGGCCGTAGCCGAAAGGCTACGGCGCGATGGCGGCCGAGACGAGCTTGGTCATCTGCTCTTGGTCCATGTCGGACGCGATGGCGTAGCCGACCCCGCGATCTTGGAACATGGCGACGTTGTAGCCGTGCTCCTCGTCGAAGAAGACGTCGCGGTTGCCGATCGTCGCCTTGTGCTGCGCGTGCACCGGCAGCCCGCTCGGGTCGAACACGAAGACGCTGACCTTGTTGCCGTTGACGTCGTAGACGAGGTAGGCGGCCTGCTTGTCGCCGATCGACGCCAACCGCCCGCCGCGCAACGCCGCCGACGCCATGCGGAACTGCGGCACGTGCACCGGGAAGTCGACTTTATCGGCGTACCAGTTGCGCACTTTGTCGGTGCCGCCCGAGATCTCGATGGGCAGGTTGCGCTGGTGCTTGGCCACGACGTCGGCCGCGACCGGCGACCACTGCAGCTTCGACACGGCGAACGTCGCGATGAGCCCGACCGCCATCGCCGCCGGCAGCGCGCGCACGGCCCATTGCCGCCAGGTCTGCATCGGCTTGGCTTCGCGAGCGATCGAGCGCGCGATGCGGTTGCGCAGGGCCGCCGGCGCCACTTCGCGCGGCGCCGCGGCCTGGATCGCCTTCTTCCAGTCGGCCTGCAGCCGCACTTTGCTGCGGCAGCCGTCGCAGTCGCTCAAATGAGACTCGAACTCGACGCGGTCGCCTTCGCCGAACTCGCCGTCGAGATAGGTGTCGACGAAGCGCGAGATCCCCGCGCAGCGCAACGCTTCCCGGCTCATGATTTCTTCGCTCCCGCCGACGGAAATTCGATCACGTCCGCGTCCTTCACGATGCCCTCACGCACGGCATAGTCACGCAGCGCCTTCTGCAGCAACCGGCGACCACGGTGCAGTCGGCTCATCACCGTGCCCACCGGACAATCCATGATATCGGCGATCTCTTTGTACGAAAAGTCCTCGAGATCGCACAAGACGACCGCCATTCGATAGTCGTGCGGCACCGCCGCCAGCGCGTTCTTGACGTCGTCGGACAAGATGTTGCCGATGATCATGCCTTCGGGATCTTTCGACGCGACGGCCACGTCTTCGCTCATCAGCGACGGCGTCTCGTCCTGGTCGATGACGTCCCGAACCTCACGCTCACGCACCTTCTTCCGGTACTTGTTGATGAACGTGTTCGTCAGGATCTTGAACAGCCACGCCTTGCAGTTCGTCCCCGGCTCGAAGCGGTGAAAAAAGCGATAGGCCGTCAACATGGTGTCCTGCACCAAGTCTTCGGCGTCGCGCGGGTCTCGCGTCATGCGCAGCCCGGTCGCGAACAGGCTGTCCGTAAACGGCATCGCCTGCGCCTCGAACGTGTTCCGCCCGACGTGCCGGTCGCTGCTTTGTGAGCTTCTACCCAGCATGTGAGATGACAACAGCCTCCCGAGAAGCGTTATTCCACCGAAAAATGTGACGCTGGGAGTAAGATGTTGCCCGACTTTTCGTGATCACAGCGAAAATGGGAGGATCCATGCGAAGAATCTTGTTGGCGGCCGCGGCCTTGGGTGGCCTCGGTGCCGCCTCCGGCTGCATGTACACGGCGGTGACGCCTGCCGTCCAGGGTCGCACGTACGTGGTGCGCGGCTCGTTGGGCGGCTCGGACTTCTGGAACTGTGATGCAACGTCGGGCGAGCCGGTTTGCTATCAGACGCAAAAAGTCGTGTTGCCGCCGGGGACCAACAAGTGAGGGCCCAGATGAAACGCGCCATGTTCGGCCTCTTCGCGGCCTCCGCGCTGTTCGCCGGGTCGTCCGGTTGCGCTTACGTCACGTCGTCCATGCCGTCGACGACGCAGGTGACGGGCGAAGCTTGGTACACCGAGGCCACGGGCTTCTTCGGCCTGTTCTGGGGCAGCAAGGTCTTCTACTGCCCGGCGCCGACCGCAGCCGGTCCGACGACGTGCAAGGAAGCCAAGCTGGTTCCGCTGCCGGCGAAGAAGTAGCTACCGGGCGACTCTCGTCACCCGGCAGCTGCGCTCGGTCGTAAAAGACTAGAGGTTGGCGAAGGGGACGAAGTCGGCGTTGACGGCGGCGGCCACTGCCTTGTGCGTGATCTTGCCCTTGTAGGTGTTGAGGCCTTTGGCGAGCACGTGATCGGCGGCGGCCGCCGCTACGATTCCCTGATCGGCGATCCGAACACCGTAGTTGAGCGTCGCGTTGTTGAGCGCGAACGTCGACGTGCGCGCGACGGCGCCCGGCATGTTGGCGACGCAGTAGTGGATGACGTCGTGGACGGTGAACGTCGGGTTGTCGTGCGTCGTCGGGTGGCAGGTCTCGATGCAGCCGCCCTGGTCGACGGCGACGTCGACGATGACCGAGCCCGCTTCCATCTTCTTGATGAGCGCTTCGGTCACGAGCCGCGGCGCCTTGGCGCCGGCGATGAGCACGGCACCGACGACGACGTCGGCGCGCATGACCGACTCTTCGATCGACAGCGGATCCGAGAAGAGCGTGTTGACGCGGCCTTGGTAGATGTCGTCGACGTAGGCGAGCGTGTCGTTGTTGATGTCGAGGATGTCGACCTGCGCGCCGAGGCCGATGGCCATGCGCGCGGCGTGCTGACCGACGACGCCGCCGCCGATGATGCTGACGCGACCGCGACGCACGCCGGGAACGCCGCCGAGCAGGATGCCTTTGCCGCCCTTCTCCTTCTCGAGGTACGTCGCCGCGACCTGGATCGACATGCGACCGGCGACGGCGGACATCGGCTGCAAGAGCGGCAGGCGGCCGTCGTCGAGCTCGATGGTCTCGTAGGCGACGCCGGTGACGCCGCGCTTCAAGAGCTCGAGGGTGAGCTCGGGCGCAGCCGCAAGATGCAGATAGGTGTAGAGAATCTGCCCTTCGCGCATGCGCGGATACTCGACGGGCAGCGGCTCCTTGACCTTGAAGATCATGTCGGCGCGCTTCCAGACTTCGTCGGCGGTGGCGAGGATCTCGGCGCCGGCCGCGCGATAGTCGTCGTCGGGGATGCCGCTGCCGAGGCCGGCGCCCTGCTGCACGATCACTTTGTGGCCACGCGCGGTGAGCATGCGCGCGCCCGCCGGAATCATGCCGACGCGGTATTCGCGGGTCTTCACTTCGGTCGGAACGCCTACGATCATGGGTCAATTCTCCGTCGCTGAGGGTCCGCTAAATGTCATGCGAGTCGCCGCAAAGTCAATCACGCGGCGCGTTACCTTTGGGTTAACGACAGGCGGGAACGGTTCGAATATCCACCGACGAAACCTCGACGATGCGCTCACCGTCGCCGAGATGAACGCCGAGGCGCAAGACGGCCATCCATTTGCCTTCGGGAGAGAAGCTGAGCTCGAGCGCGTAGACGTCGCCACCGACGGTGGAATCGGGCTTCCACACCTCGATCGGCTCTCGGCCCGTCGGTGACAACAGCGTCGCCGTGGCGCCTTTGGAGTCGCCTTTGAGCTCGACGGCGCAGCGCTGCCACGGACCGGCGTTGGGCGGCGTTTCGTCGGGGCGGCCGCCGTTGAGCCACGAGAACAGCTTCTTCGGGCGCTCGCCGGCCAGCTCTTGCCAGCACGGTCCGAGCACGCCGGTCTGCTCGCCGCCGTCGTCGAGGCGGCGGTTGCAGTAGATGAGCTCGTTGACGTCGGACCACGTCACCCAGCCGAGCCGAAACGGCGCCCCGCTCGCCGTCTTCTGCGGCATCTTCGGCGACAGCGACGGCTTGCACGACAGCAGCGGCAAGGCCATCGCCAGCAGCAGCAGGAGTCGCGATTTCACGATCGATAATCGGCGTTGAGCTTGACGTAGTCGTGGCCGAGATCGCAGGTGACGTGGTGCGCCTTGCCGCGGCCACCATGCAGGTGAATGCGAATCGTGTATTCCTCGCGCTTCATGACGTCGTGGGCGCCTCTCTCGGCGTCGTCGCCGAGGCCGACCGAGCTGCGCACGATGTCGACTTCGCCGAGCGCGATGTCGATCTTGCCGTGGTCGATGTCGAGGCCGCAGTTGCCGATCGTCGACAAGATGCGGCCCCAGTTCGGATCGGCGCCGAAGAACGCCGTCTTGCACAACGGCGAATGCGCGATGGCGCGCGCGACGGTGCGCGCGTCGTCCTCCGAGGGCGCGCCTTGCACCTCGATGGTGATGACGTGCTGCGCGCCCTCGCCGTCGCGGACGATGGCGCGCGACAGCGAGTCGAGCACGGTGCGCACGGCGATGCGGAAGCGCTCGCCTTTGTCGCCGCCTTCGATGGGCTTGTTCTTGGCGGCGCCCGACGCCATCAAGAACACCGAGTCGTTGGTGGACGTGTCGCCGTCGACGGAGATGCAGTTGAAGGTCGAGTCGATCTCCTCGCGCAAGACGGTGCGCAAGAAGCGTTTGTCGACGGCGGCGTCGGTGAAGAGGAAGGCCAGCGTCGTGGCCATGTTGGGCGCGATCATGCCCGCGCCTTTGGCCACGCCGATGACGCGCGCCTCGGTCTTGCCGCCGGCGGCAAACTGCTGCAGCGCGCGCTTTTCGAAGCGATCGGTCGTCATGATGGCGTGCGCGAAGTCGTCGAGGCCGTCGGCGCGCGCGGCCGCCAAGAGCGCCGGCGTGTTCGTCGTGACGCGCTCGATGGGCAGCGGCCGCCCGATGATCCCCGTCGACGCCACGAGCACGCGCTTGGGCTTGCAGCCGACGACCTCGGCGCACTGCGCGACCATCGCGGCGGCGTCGGCCTCGCCCTTGTCGCCGGTCGCGGCGTTGGCGTTGCCGCTGTTGACGATGATGGCGCGCGCGACGCCGGACGCGACGTTCGCCTCCGACAGCGTCACCGGCGCGGCGCGGACTTGATTGCGCGTAAACACCGCCGCCGTCGGCACGTCCTCATCCGCGACGACGAGCCCCAAATCGGGCCGCCCATTGGACTTGATGCCGGCAACGATTCCGGCAAAGCGAAACCCAGCACACCCCGGCGCATCGGACATGCCGCAGCGATAACATTCACCGCCCCCGCCCGCAACGCCCGCCGGCAAATCGTCACCGTCGGTTCGCCAACAGCGCGGCTAATCTCGACGGGACTAGCGATTCCGACGACCGCCCCGATGACCACCGGCTGTCGGTAAAACGTCGCGGGCGGTTCGAGCGCAAGGCGGAGCGAGCACCGCAGCGGAGCGGCCGCTTTGGGCCGTGAGCAGCGGAGCGCAGCGACAACGCCGCGATCGGACCGCCCGCGGCGTTTTACCAGCAAGGCGGAGCGAGGACCGCAGCGGAGCGGCCGCTTTGGGCCGTGAGCAGCGGAGCGCAGCGACAACGCCGCGATCGGACCGCCCGCGGCGTTTTACCCTACCCGGCGATGCGCATCCAGCGGCGGACGGCAAGCCGCCGCTCCGCCACCGCCGGCCCACGCGCATACAGCTCGGCCTGATAGGCCACGCTCGCGGTCGCCAGCGACTGCAAGAGCTCCATCGCGTGGTCCAGATCGAGCATCAGGGCGCGCGCACGAGCGGCGAAGCAGTCGTCGCGGCCGGTCAGCTTCACGGCGTCGCGCGCCAGCAGGCCGAAGCCCAGCTCGACGCGCGCATCGGTCTCGGTGAGCTCGCGGCGGCGCTGCTCGGACACGCTCGGACGCGTCGCCGGCGCCGGCGTGCGGATCGTGTGGACCCGAGCAATATGAATCTGGAGCGCCGGCTGACTCACGTTGAGAGCAAGTATCGCTCGGCGAATTCCATCGTCAACTCGCGCGTTAACGCGTGTCGGCAAGCTCATACCGCGCGTAGTAGCTATTTCGAATTCAAGATCGTGACGCAGCGTACCGACGGCGTTTTTGGAGATCGCGGCGACTGACGACACAATCGACAGCGGCGGCGCAAGGTTGCACCGCCGCTGCGCGTCAGATCACTCGTATTCGCGGAATTAGGCGACGGCGTCGGCGCCGTGGCACTTTTTGTACTTTTTGCCGCTGCCGCACGGGCACGGCTCGTTGCGGCCGACCTTGGGCGCCTCGCGCCGCACCGTCTTTTGCTTCTCCGGCGCCGCCGCGGCTTGCCCGTCGCCGCCCGCTGCCGACGCGGCCGATCCCGTCGCCGAGGCCGCCGCGCCCGACGACGCGTGCTGCGCCACCATGCGCCGCTCCTTGTGCTTGAACTCGGGCAGCTTCTCGTTCGCGGCCTTCTCTTGCGGCGGCTGCTGTCCCGTCGCGACGGCGGGCTGCTGCTGCTTCTCCAAACGCAGACGATAGAGCTTGTGCGCGACGTTGGCCGCGATGCGCTCCATCATCTGCTGGAACATCGTATAGCCTTCTTTTTTGTACTCGATCTTCGGGTCTTTCTGACCGTACCCGACGAGGCCGATGCCCTCGCGCAGCTGATCCATCGACTTCAAATGATCGATCCACTGCGCGTCGATCTCCTCGAGCGCGAAGTGGCGCGCGAAGAAGTAGAAGATGAGCGGCCCGAGCTCGGTCTCGCGCGCCTTGGTGAAGGTCTCGACCTGCTCCCAGATCTTCGCCGACAGCGCGTCGCGCTCGACCAGGTTCGTCTCGACGTCGACCGCGATGTTGAACTGCTCTTTGACCGCGTCGCCGAGCGCCTTCAAGTCCCAATCCTCGACGTGCGACTTCTCGGAGCAGTGCGTCCACACGATGTCGGAGATCAGCTCGATCCGACAGATCGAGCACGCGCTCGCGCTGCTGAATCAGCGACTGCGCCGCCACTTGCGCCGCCTTGTCGACGAGCGCGGTCCGATCCTTCAAGTCCTTCTTCACGTCGACGACGGCGCCGAACTGCCGGTAAAGCTCGTGCGTCAGCTTCTCGGGATCGAGGACTTTGCCGTCGGTGGGCGGCGTGTTGGCGTCGGTGCGATAGGGATCGACCGTGCCGTCCTTGGCTTCGGGCACGCCGGCCAAGAAGCCGTCGACGATCTGCGCCACGCGCGGCTTCAGGCTCTCGGCCAGCGAGTCGATCGTCCAGTCGCCCGACGACGGCGGCGGCGGCGGCGGCTCTTTGCCCTTCTTCTGGTCCTCGGCGCTCAGCTCGGGAATGTAACGACCTTCGAGGATCTGCTTGCGCATGGCGTAGATCGTCTTGCGCTGCTGGTTCATGACGTCGTCGTAATCGAGCAGATTCTTACGAATGTCGAAGTTGTGGCCTTCGACTTTGCGCTGCGCGTTCTCGATGGCGCGGTTGACGAGGCCGTGCTCGATCGGCACGTCCTCTTCCATGCCGAGCCGCTCCATGAGGCCGGTGATGCGCTCGGCGCCGAAGATGCGCAGCAGGTCGTCTTCGAGCGACAAGTAGAAGCGCGACGAGCCGGGATCGCCTTGACGGCCGGCGCGACCGCGCAGCTGGTTGTCGATGCGGCGCGACTCGTGGCGCTCGGTGCCGAGGATGTGCAAGCCGCCGGCGGCGCGCACCTCTTCCTTCTCGGCGTCGCACTGCGCTTTGAACTTGGCCAGCGCCTCTTTGTATTCGGGCGTCGTCTCGTCGACGGCGCCGGGGATCGCCGCCGCTTCGTGACCGCCGACTTCGGCGCGCGCCATGAACTCCGCGTTGCCGCCGAGCAGAACGTCGGTGCCGCGGCCGGCCATGTTGGTCGAGATGGTGACGGCGCTCTTGCGGCCGGCCTGCGCGACGATCTCGGCTTCGCGCATGTGGTACTTGGCGTTCAAGACGACGTGCTTGATGTCCTTCTGCGTCAGCATGCGCGACAGGACTTCGGACTTCTCGACGCTGACGGTGCCGACCAGCACCGGCTGCCCCTTGGCGTGGCGCTCGACGATCTCGTTCATGACCGCGCGGAACTTGCCGCGCTCGTTCTTGTAGACGAGGTCGGCGTTGTCGACGCGCACCATCGGCTTGTTCGTCGGGATCTGCACGACGTCGAGCTTGTAGATCTCGTGGAACTCGGCCGCTTCGGTGTCGGCGGTGCCGGTCATGCCGCCGAGCTTGTGGTACATGCGGAACAGGTTCTGGAAGGTGACCGTCGCCAGCGTCTGGTTCTCTTCCTCGACGGTGACGTTCTCTTTGGCTTCGATCGCCTGGTGCAGGCCGTCCGACCAGCGACGGCCCGGCATCTTGCGGCCGGTGTGCTCGTCGACGATGAGGACCTTGCCGTCTTCGACCAGGTAGTTGACGTCGCGCTTGTAGAGCGTGTGCGCGCGCAGCGCCTGGCTGACGTGGTGCAAGAAGTCGATGTTCTCGGGATCGTACAGGTTGACGAGGTTGAGCTTCTTCTCGAGCCGCTCGACGCCGGCGTCGGTCGAGCATCGCCGAGTGCGCCTTCTCGTCGAGCGTGTAGTCGACGTCCTTCTTCAGCGACGGGATGATCGTGTTGACGCGATGGTAGAGATCGGCCGAATCCTCGGCCGGACCGCTGATGATGAGCGGCGTACGCGCCTCGTCGATGAGGATCGAGTCGACTTCGTCGACGATGGCGTAGTGCAGCTCGCGCTGCACGTAACGCTCGATCGAGTCCTTCATGTTGTCGCGCAGGTAGTCGAAGCCGAACTCGTTGTTGGTGCCGTAGGTGATGTCGCTGCGATAGGCGAGCTGCTTCTCGCGATCGTTCTGGCCGTGGACGATGGTGCCGATGGTGAGGCCGAGGAACTTGTAGATGCGGCCCATCCACTCGGCGTCGCGCGTGGCCAGGTAGTCGTTGACGGTGATGAGGTGCGCGCCGCGGCCTTCGAGCGCGTTCAGGTACAAGCGGCGCCGGTGGCGACGAGCGTCTTGCCCTCGCCGGTCTTCATTTCGGCGATGGCGCCGCGATGCAGGACCATGCCGCCGATGAGCTGCACGTCGTAGTGGCGCATGTTGACGATGCGGCGCGAGGCCTCGCGCACCGTCGCGAACGCCTCTTCGAGGATGTCGTCGAGCGACGCGCCGTTCTCGAGCTTCTGCTTGAACTCGGCCGTCTTGCCGCGTAATTCCGCGTCGGACAACGCCTTGAACTTGGGCTCGAGATCGTTGATGCGCTGGACGCGCGGACGCAGCCGCTTGATCTCGCGATCGTGGCTGGTACCGAAGACCTTCTTGATGATTCCGCCAATGGCCATTTGTGTTTTTTGTCTCGGTAGTGACGAGGGTCGAAGCTTAGCGCGCCTGGTGCTCGGCGACCACCACAGTATGGATCCCGCCGCGTACCATGAAATCGCCTTCCACACGCATGCGTCGCGGGTTCACGGCAGCCACCAGGTCATCCAATATGCGATTGGTCACAGCTTCATGGAAGGTGCCTTCGTCACGAAAAGACCACAAATAGAGCTTGAGCGACTTCAGCTCCACGCACTTCTCGTCGGGGACGTAGGAAATGCGGATGGTGGCGAAGTCGGGCTGGCCGGTCTTCGGGCAGACGCAGGTGAACTCGGGACACTCGAAACGGATCTCGAAATCGCGCCCCGGCTTCGGGTTGGGGAAGGTTTCGAGGGTCTTTGACGGTTGAGACGACATTCGGCAGGTCTTACCGCGCACACACACGCTGCGCAAGACGCGCTATAGTGCTCGGCCGTGCGCGACATCTACGAGGCCGCTGAGAAGCACTCCGCGACTCTCGCCATGTACGTCGAGC
The DNA here is from genome assembly GCA_963785725.1 of uncultured delta proteobacterium. GTDB lineage: Bacteria > Myxococcota_A > Polyangia > Palsa-1104 > Palsa-1104 > JAQBQH01. The sequence continues at coordinate 48,166 of CAWAWS010000030.1, forward strand.
ATTTGGCGCGCCGTCGCGGCTGGGGCGCGCGCACGTTGTCGGGCATGCTGATGGAGCCGCGCCTGATGATGATTTACGGCGCGAGCGTGATGCTGCCGGAAGGGCGCGCGGCGTCGTTCATTCCCGCGCGCATGCCGCGCGTCGACGGCGACACGTGGATGATCGACATCAAGCGCTCCGACGGCGTGTCGCGACCGGAGTGGAACGGCGGCATCAGCATCAAGCGCCACAACGGCAGCTACACGATGCTGCTCGGCTCGACGTTGCTCGACGAGCAGGCGCTGGCGAAGCTGCTCGAAGCCGTCGGCACGCCGTAAGCGCTACTGCCCGATATTCCGATCGCGAACGTAACGACGACTGCGCCACTGTCACGTGACGCGCGTCAAACGCTACGCGTGCAGCGGCGCCGACGCTTGATTGCGGCGGCTTTGGCGCTCTTCGCGGTCGGCCTTCAAGTGCCCCTTCTTCGCCAGCACGGCGTAGTTGGCAGCGATGAGGCCCAAGTTGAAGCCGTTCCACAGGTGCCAGGTGAGCGCGCGCGGACGGATCAGGAACGCGACGAACAGCGCCAAGCCGACGACCATGAGCCACACGGGCAGGCCGTCTTTGCGGAACTTCGGCACCTTCAACGTCGAGACCATGGCGATCGCGACGAAGAGCGTGCCGGCGGCGATGGCCCACACGCTCAAGCCGTCTCGCACGAGCACCATCGACCACAAATAGCTGGCGGCGATGGGAATGGGGCAGCCGAGGAACGTGATCTTGCCGATGGTGCTCTTGTCTTGGTTGAAGCGCGCCAGGCGAACGGCGCCGCACAACGGAAAGGCGACGGCGATGGCGAGCCCGAGCGGCGCCGGGGTCAAGTTGCGCAGCACGGCCAAGTAGATCAACAGCGCCGGCGCGACGCCGAACGAGACCATGTCCGACAAGGAGTCGAGCTCCATGCCGAACTGGCTCGAGGCGTTCAGCGCGCGGGCGAGGCGACCGTCGGCCAAGTCGCACATCGCAGCCCAAAACGCGAACACCACCGAGCGCTCGAACTGACCGTTCGCCGCCGCGACCATGCCCAACACACCGAGCGCGATGTTCCCGAGGGTCACCGCGTTCGGAATCAGGTGTTTCGCTTTCATTGTGTGGCATGCTATCGCAATTCTCTCGCAGGTGAAGTGTGAAGATCGCGCTCGTCTACCCGCCTTCGGTCGACCCTACCGCTCCCTATTTGGCCGTTCCCATGCTCACGGCTTTCTTGCGGCAGGAAGGCGTCGCCGTCGTTCCCATCGACGCCAACGTCGAAGCCTACGATCGGCTGCTGCAGCCGGCGCCGCTGGCGACGCTGGCCGAGCGCGTGCGCGACAAGCTGGCGGCATTCGACGCGCGTCCGTCGCTCGATCATCCGTCGCGGCGCGAGTATTTGCAGCTGTGGCGCGCCCGCGGTGACGCCGAGGCCGCGCCCGCCGGAATCGCCGAGGCGCGCGCGATCCTCAAAGACGAAGCGCGCTTCTTCGACGCCGACGCTTACGAAGCGGCCGTCGAGACCATCGAATCGTCGCTGCGGCTGATTTCGGCGGCCTACGCGCCGCTCGATCTGACCTTCTCCGGCTATCGCACGCCGTTTGCGCTGACGACGCCGGACGAGATCGCGCATGACGCGTCCGCCGAGCGCGATCCGTTCGACGACTACGTGGTCAACGTGCTCGTGCCGCGTTTGCAGGCGGAGAAGGTCGACGCCATCGGCATCAGCGTCTGCTTCCCCGGTCAGCTGCAGCCGGCCTATGCGTTCGGCCTCAAGCTCAAACGCTTACTGCCGCACGTGCATTTGACGTGCGGCGGGCCTGGCATCACGCAGCTCTTGATTCGGCTCAAAGGTCACGACTTGGCGCGCGCGCTCGGCCCATTCGACTCGGCCGTCGTGTTCGAAGGCGAGCACTCGCTGTTGAATTTGTGCCGCGCCCTCGACGAGAAGCGCCCGCTGCGCGGCCTGCCCAACGTCGTGCACCGCGATCTGCTGTTGGGCGCGAAATACGCCTCCGGCGAAGGCGCCGAGGATCTGCGCATTCTGCCCGCGCCCGACTTCGACGGCCTGCCGCTCGATCTCTACTTCGCGCCGCAGTTGGCGTTGCCCTACGATCCGACGCGCGGCTGCTACTGGGGCAAGTGCACCTTCTGCCACTACGGCTTGGCCGAGACGGGCACGGCGTCGTATCGCGAGCGCGGCCACGAGCGCGCCGTCGATCACTTGCAGGCCATGCGCGAGAAGTATGGGACGCGCTGGTTCTACCTGTCGCAGGACTCGGTGGCGCCCAAGACGCTGCTCAAGATCGCGCAAGAGATCGAGCGCCGCGGGCTCGACATCAAGTGGGCGACGGACTTGAAGCCCGAGAAGTATCTGACGGCCGAGCGGGCGCGCGCGCTCAAAGCCGGCGGCGGCGTCGCCTGCGCGCTCGGCGTCGAGTCGGCCAACCCGCGCGTGCTCGAGATGATCGACAAAGGCGCGCCGGTCTCGACGGTGCGCGAGACGATTGGGCATCTGGCCGACGCGGGCATGGCGGTGGAGGCGATGTGCTTCACCGATTTCCCGACCGAGACCTACGCCGAAGCCATGGACACGCTGGAGTTCCTGAAGGAGCTCGAGCAGCAGGTGGCGCTCTACATCGTCGGTGAGTTCGATCTGACGCACGGCGCGCTGGTGGCGCAGACGCCCGAGCGCTTCGGCCTGCGCGAGACCTGGCAGCTCGACGGCGATCTGCTCGGCACCGGCCTGTTCTACGAGGAGAAGCGCGTCTCCAAGCGTCCCTCCGATCTGGCGAAGCTGGAGACGGCGCTCGACCGGCTCTCCGCTGGCTGGCGCGTGCGGCGTTATCCGTGGGCCGGCTCCTTGTCGACGGCGCATTCACTCTTGCACTACGCGAAATTCGGGCCCGGCGTGTTTCGCGACCGCGCGCCCCGGCCGCACGTGGCGCCGCTGGGCGCGAAGCCGGCGATCGCCGAAGCCGCGTTCGATCTCGCCGAAGTCGCCGCCAGCGATCGCGACGAGTTGGCCATCTGGCATCAGCTCGTGCGTCAACAGCGGCATGTCTCGCGCGCGGCCTACACGGCGTTGGCGCGCGCGCTGCCGTCGCTGATGCCGAAATCGCGCCATTACCGCTTCGTCGCCGGGCAGCCGCCGTCGCCGGCGCGCGCGGCCGCCAAAGCCAAAGGGCGCCGACCGCCCAACGCCTCCAACGCCGCGGGATGACCGTCGGCTACGCGTCTCGCCTAGCCGTCAGCTTCTGCCTCCTCATCCAATTCGGTACCGCTCTCGCCGTCGAAGGGCCGAGCGACGAGCACGCCTTGCCGTGCCGTCCGACCATCGCCTGCACCGCCGATCTCGTGCCGCCGGGCGACTTCGAGATCGAGGCCGGCTACTTGTTGCGCCGCTTTCGCGACACGACGCTGCAGCATTCGACGCCGCTGCTCCTCAAGCTGACGCTGGCGACGTGGGTGCAGCTGCAAGTCGGCAGCAACGGCGGCGTCTTCGCGTCGGGCCCGGCGCCGGTGAAGTATCTCGACGACATCATCGTCGGCCTCAAGCTGCACCTCATCGACCAAGAGAAGCGCTTTCCGTCGCTGTCGTTCTCGGCGGCGCTGAGCATTCCCACGCCCGCGCAGCCGCAAGCGCTGCGCACCTACGACCTCGAGATGATCGCCTACGTCACCAAAGACATCTCGAAGCTGCACGCCGATCTGAACTTGGGGCTCAACATTTGGCAGCTGAACGCGCCGCTGATTCAGATCTGGGCGGCGCTGGCGCTGTCGGTCGAGCTGCCGCGGCACACGTGCGTGATGGCCGAGGGCTACGTCTTCGGCGACGCCGGGCCGATCGCGCCGCGCGACGCCGGCCTGCTCGTGGCCGCTTGCTGGTCGCCGCGCTCGTTCGCCACGTTCGACGCCGGCGTCGACGTCGGCCTCGGCGCCGCGCGCCTGGTCAGCGCCTTCGTGGGCATGACGATCATCCCCGTCCGCTTTTGGCATCCACGATAAACCGTATTTTTGGCGCGGTTGTTGTAGTGGCTTCCATCGATGGCCAAACGTCTGAAGCTGGCGCTCGATCCGGTGCAGGCTGCGGAATCGGCGGGGTTGCGTTGGGTGTGCGACGATCGTCCGGGCTTGACGCGGCATCGTCGAGGCAAAAGCTTTCGCTATCGCGATCCCAACGCGCGACCCATTCGTGACGAAGCCGAGCTCGCGCGCATCCGCAAGCTGGCGATCCCGCCGGCGTGGACCGCGGTGTGGATCTGCCCTTACGCAGACGGCCACATTCAAGCGACCGGTCGCGACGCGCGCGGCCGCAAGCAGTATCGCTATCACACGCAATGGCGCGAAAAGCGCGACGAGACGAAGTACGAAAAGCTCGTCGTCTTCGGCGGCCTCTTGCCGAAGCTGCGCGCGCGCGTCGACCAGGATTTGTCGCGGTCGGGTCTGCCGCGCGAAAAAGTGTTGGCGACGGTGGTGCGCCTCTTGGAGACGACGCTCATTCGCGTCGGCAACGAAGAATATGCGCGCGACAACGCGTCCTACGGCCTGACGACGATGCGCGCGCGGCACGTCGACGTCGACGGCGAGCACGTGCGCTTCGAGTTTCGCGGCAAGAGCGGCGTGCAGCATTCGGTGGCCGTGCGCGATCGGCGGCTGGCGAAGATCGTGCGCCGCTGCCAAGAGCTGCCCGGCCAAGAGCTGTTCCAATGCATCGATCGTGAAGGCCGTCGCCACGTCATCGACTCGTCGGACGTCAACGCCTACCTGAAGGAAATCAGCGGCGAAGACGTCTCGGCCAAAGACTTTCGGACTTGGAATGGCACCGTCTTGGCCGCGGCCGGATTGCGCGCGGCCATGACCGAAGCCGGCCCGCATCGACGGACGAAGAGGACGGTCAACGACTGCATCGAGCGCGTCGCCCGGCAGCTCGGCAACACGAAGGCCGTGTGCCGTCGCTGTTACGTCTCGCCCGCGGTCATCGACGCCTACTTCGACGGCTCGCTGGCGCGCGCCTTTCTGCGCACGACGAGCGCCAAGCCGAAAGCGGGGCTCTCGTCCGACGAGCACGCGGTCTTGAAGCTCCTACAGTCGCGCACCTTGCGGCCCCCGGTCGCAGCGACGGCGGCGAGCTTGGCGGCCTGACGACGCGAGGCCGAGTATACTCGATCACGTGCTGACCGGGCTCTTGCTGGCCGCTTGTACGGCGATGTTCGTGTCGCGGCAATGGCCGCGCGCGCGCCCGACGTACGACTTGGCCCGCGTCTACTTGCTGCTCGACGCCGAGCGCGCCAACGAGGCGCTCGACGAGCTCGACGCGCTCGGCCGGAGGAAGCTCGACCCGCAGCAGCTCATCGAGTGGCTGAACTTGCGCGTCGTGGCGCTGGGTATCGCCGGTCGCTGTGACGAGGCGCTGGAAGTGGCCGAAGGGCTCGAGTCGCTCGACGAAGGCGACGGCAGCCTGCGCCTCGTCGTGCTCGGCAATCGCGCCATCGCGCTCGTGCATGCCGATCGCTTCACCGAGGCCGAGCCGCTGCTCGACGAGACCGAGACGCTGGCCAACGCGCAGCGCTCGGCCGGCCACGCGGCGCTCGCCGACGTCAACGCGTCCGAGACGTGGTGGTGGCGCGCCGAGATCGCGCGCCGGCGCGGCGACGAGGGCGAGCGGCGGCGCTGTCTCGAGCGCGCGGCGTCGTTCGGCGGCGTGCGCTTCGCCGAGCGGGCACGCCGCGCGTTGGGCGCGGTGAGCAGCATTCCCGCGCTGCGCTGAACGCTTACGGCAGCACCCGTTTACGCAGCGCGCGCCACTGATCGTCGACGACCACGACCGCTTTGTGCGCCAGCGTCGTCGCCACGGTCGGCAGCCGATCGGTCATGAGCGCGCGCGCCGCCAGCGACGTCAGCCGCGACGGCGGCGCCGCCAACGTCGGCAGGAGACGGCGCGCCAGCCAGCGGGCCCGTCGCGCCGCGAACGGCGCCAGCTCGGCCGCCGGCAGCGATGGCAGCGCCAGCTGCGCCAGCGTCACCGCCGTGGCGAACGCGCGCTCGACGCCGAACGCCCGCGCCCTTTGCCCGGCGTCGCCAAAGCCGCCCGCGCGCTCGACCAGCAGCGCCAAGTCGACGAGCCACAGCGGCTGCGCGAAGCAGTGGCTGGCGGCGTGCGCGGCGATGATGGCGAGGTGATCGTCCCACGCCGGCACCAGCCGTCGCCGGCCCAGCGTCTCGACTTCGATGGCGCGCGCAAACAGCGGCTCGACGTCGGTGTCTTCGCCGAGCTCGTGCAGCCAGCGAAAATGCAGCTCCAAGACTTGGCGGCCGTCGAACAGCGCCACGTCGTGCGCGAACGGCGGCGAATGGCGACGATCGGCGGGGAAGATGCGGCGAAAGCCGAGCGGACGCAGCGCCGCTTCCGCCGCCGGCAAGTCGCGCGCGCGCACCGCCAAGTCGAGGTCGACCATCGGCCGCGCGCCGGCGTCGGCGTAGACGACGTCGGCCAAGAGCGCGCCTTTGAGCGGCAGCATGGCGACGCCGGCCGCGGCCGCCGCGTCGAGGATGTCGCCCGCCGCCACGAGGCGCGCCGTGTTGTCGCCGAGCGTGCGCAGGTATTCGCGCTTGTCGGCGGCGTCTTGGTCGCGACGAACGGCCCATCGGAGCGCGCGCAGCTCACGCCGCGCCGACAGCTGCGGCGGCAACGCGTCCAATAACGCGCGCGTCACCATCGGCGATGTGCGCGGACGTCGTCAGGCATGACCTCGATCACGCGCCGCGGTGACGATAATTCATGATGCCGATCCAACATTTGCGACGGCAAAAGTGACAACGAGCGCAGCATACGAAACTTTTTTCGGCGAAAGTCGACAATCTAAGTCATGGAAGCGTTGCACCACGACGTCTCGGGCAGCGGCTCGCCGATGCTGCTCATCCACGGCACCGGCGCTGACGGCAGCGTTTGGCGTGCCGCGCGAGCGACGTTGGCACGCGGCCATCGCGTCATCAGCTACGATCGTCGCGGCCACGGTCGCTCGCCGGGACCGGCGCCGTCGGGCGCGGGCGCGCACTTGCAACACGCCGAGGACGGCTTGGCGCTGCTCGATCAGCACGCGCGGCGCGAGCCGGCGGCGCTGGTCGGCTGGTCGGCGGGCGGCATCATCGCGCTGCAGATGGCGGTCATGCGGCCGGAGCGCGTGCGGGCGCTGGTGCTGGTCGAGCCGCCGCTGTGGGCGCGCAATCACGGCGACATGCGCATGATGTTGGCGATGTTGCGCGTCTCGTGGCACCGCAAGGCGCGTCCACGGCAGGCGACCGAGGCGTTCTATCGCGCCGTGTGCCGCTATCACGACGACGGCGGCAACGGCTTCGACGCGCTCACCAACGAGCGGCGCGAGGCCATCTTGGCCAATGCCGACGCCGTCATGGCCGAGCTCGGCGCCGGCACGGGGGAGTCTTTGACGCCGGAGCTGTTGGCGCGCGTGCAGTGTCCAGTGACACTCTTGCTCGGCGGTCGCTCGGGGCCGATGTTTCGCCGCGTCGCCCGCGAGCTCGGCCGCGCCTTGCCGCAGCTGCGCACGGCGACCGTCGCCGAAGCCGGCCACCTCATGATGCTGGAAGCGCCGGCCGCCTTCGCGGCGTGGGTACATGCGGTCGCCGCCGAGCCGCGCCCACATGACGACGCATTTGCGAGCAGCCAAGCGTAAGCCGCCTGACGCGCACGGTCACTTCGTTCTTTCGAGCCTAGAATTTTGCGCTACAGTGAGCCGTGCCCGAAGCACAACTGAAGGGCAGCGCCTACTTGTCGACGCTGGCGTACATCGAGACGCACTTCGGCGGCATCGCCAAGCACAAGGTGCTCGCTCGTTTGACGCCCGAAGACCGGACCATGTACGGCGGCGTGATGCTGCCGATTCGCTGGTATCCGCTCGATCCGTTTCCGCGGCTGTTGCGCGCGATGGAGCAGGAGCTCGGTCGCGGCGATCTGAAGATCGTCGTCGAGCGCGGCACCTGGACGGCGATTCACGACATGAAGACGGTGCATCGCGTGCTCCTCAAGCTGATGACGCCGAGCTGGGTGATCGAGAAGGCGGCCAAGCTCTGGCCCAACTTCCACACGACCGGTCGCTGGGAGGTCAAGCGCACCGGCGAGCAGAGCGCCAACGCCACGCTGCACGACCTCGGCGTCGTCGACGAAGCGATGTGCGCCACGCTCAAAGGCTGGATCCTCGGCCTCATGACGCTCGCCGGCACGCAGACGCCGACGGTCAATCACGACGAATGCCGCGCCCGCGGCGCCCGCAGCTGCGTTTACGCCACCACCTGGCGCTGACACTGACGCGCTGAGTCCACGCGTGTTATTTTGCGCGCGATGGACGACTCGCAAACTTCCGGCGCGTTCCGCTCGGTCCCGCGCACCGGCGTCATTTACGTCACCACCGAAGCCGCCAAGCGCGGCTTCACGCAGGCCGACCCCGAGTGGTGCAACCTCGGTCAAGGCATGCCCGAGACGGGCGAGCTGCCGGGCGCGCCGCCGCGGATTCGCGAGATCCCCATCGCGCTCGACGACCAGGAGTACGCGCCCGTCGCCGGCACGATGGAGCTGCGCGCCGCCGTCGCCGAGATGTACAACAAGCTCTACCGCGTCGGCGTCCGCTCGCAGTACACCGCCGAGAACGTCTGCATCTCCGGCGGCGGCCGCACGGCGCTGACGCGCGCCGCCGCCAGCCTCGGCCACGTCAACCTGGGCCACTTCCTGCCCGACTACACCGCCTACGAAGAGCTGCTCGACATCTTCAAGGCCTTCACGGCGATCCCGATCCTGCTCGAGGGCGAGCGCGGCTACGCGTTCTCGGCCGACGATCTGCGGCGCGAAATTCTCGGCCGCGGCCTGTCGGCGATCTTGCTGTCGAACCCGTGCAATCCGACGGGCAAGCTCGTCGCCGACGACGAGATGCAGCGCTGGGTGGCGACGGCGCGCGAGCTCGACTGCACGCTCCTGCTCGACGAGTTCTACTCGCACTACGTCTATCGCGGCCGGCCCGACGGCGCCTTGCCGGTGGCGTCGGCGGCGCGCTACGTCGACGACGTCGACAGAGATCCGGTGCTCATCTTCGACGGGCTGACGAAGAACTGGCGCTATCCCGGCTGGCGCATCTCCTGGGCCGTCGGACCGAAGCCGGTCGTCGAGGCGCTGGCGTCGGCGGGCTCGTTCCTCGACGGTGGCGGCTCGCGTCCGCTGCAGCGCGCGGCGATCCCGCTGTTGGCCCACGACTACGTCGTGCAGGAGACGCGCGCGATTCAGACGGTGTTCCGCAAGAAGCGCGATCGCGTCGTCTCGGAGCTGGAGCGGATCGGCGTGCGCTTCGATCGCGTGCCCGACGGCACGTTCTATGCGTGGGGCAACGTCAGCGCGCTGCCGCCGCCGCTCGACGACGGCATGGGCTTCTTCCGCGCCGCGCTGGCGCGTAAGGTCATCACCGTTCCCGGCGAGTTCTTCGACGTCAACCCGGGCAAGCGCCGCCGCTCGCAAGGCTCGCGCTTCAGCCGCCACGTCCGCTTCAGCTTCGGTCCGTCGGCCGACACGGTCGACCGCGCGCTCGCCCGCATCGCCGACTTGGTCGCGCAACCGTCAGGCAGCTGACGGGCGCTTCGCCTCCACGTCGCTATAATTGAGTGTATGGCGCGTCGTCAGCTCGATGTGATGGCGGGGGTCGAAGAGGAGATTCGCGGTGAGCGCGCCTCGGCGCTCGGGCACAGCGGGGAGCGGCTGGAGGCGCTGTTGGCCGAGCTGGTGCGACTGCGCGCCGCGGCCGATGCGGCGTCGGCGTCGGAGCGGCCGGCGCGCGTCGCCGCCTACAACGCCAGCCGCGCGCAGGCCGAGCGGCTCTACGAGCAGCTGTGCATTCAGCGCGAAGCGATGGGCGTGCGCAACCACGACATGCTCGCCGCCACCTACCCGGTCCCAAAGCGCCTACGCGAGTAGGGATTCGCGACGGTTTTACGGGTCGGGCAGAACGGGAACGTTCTTGCGGAGCTTCCGCTGCAGGGAACGACGGTGCATGCCGAGGCGACGCGCGGCTTCCGAGATATTGCCCTCGCACGCCGCCATCACGCGGTTGATGTGCACGCGCTCCGACTGCGCCAACGACGCGTAGGACGGCACCGCGCGCACCACCTGTGGCTTCGACTGCGCGGCGGCGATGAGCGCGTCGACGCCGCAGGGCTTGACGACGTAATTGTAGGCGCCCGAGCGCATCGCCTCGATCGCCGTGTCCAGCGACGCGTGGCCCGTCATGACGACGATGCACGCGCCCGGCACCTCGGCGCGCATGCTGGAGATGATCTCCAGCGACGAGCCGTCCTGCAGCAGCAGATCGAGCACGATCAGCTGCGGTCGCACGCGCTTGGCCATGTACAGCGCCCGCGCGCACGATTCGGCCGCCGTCACGCGCCATCCGCGCTGCTCGAAGCCCTGCGCGAACAGGTTCACCAACGCCAGGTCATCGTCGACGATCAGTACCGACGCCACCTTCGCCCCGTCCATTCCACCCCTCCGCTGCCACCAAGCCCGCAGCCGCTCACTGGTTAGAAGATGCGCGGGCGAAGTACGTTCCCAAACGTATTGCTCGCCGACGATAAACTATTGGCGCGCTCGGGTCGAGGCCGGATAGTTAGAAAAGTATTTTGGCAGACATTATTGGCGTGGAGAAAGGTGCGCTAGACGGCGTGAATCCAGTTACCTCAGCCGCCGACGATGACGTCGGCGCTGCCTTCGATGAGCTTGCCGTTGCCGCCGCAATGTTGCGTCGGATCGTTCTGGCGGTGCGCGGCTTTACCGTTGATGAAGACGGTGCCCGAGCCCTGCTGGGCCTTCCACATGTTGGGACCGCAGCAGACGGCGTGGATGCCGACGTCGTCGACGCGCAGCGCCGGCCGGCCGTTGACCATGACCGTCGGCGAGCCGGCGATGGCCGGGCCGACGCCGGGATGCGGACAGCCGGGGCAGCCGTGCGCGTCGCTCTGCACTTGTGCTTTGTCGCCGAGGCGTCCTTGTCCGGCCATGACTCTATTATCGGTCATTTCGCGGAAAAAGTTGCGTGGCTTGCGGCCAGCCGCGCCGCGGCATAGCCTCCCGGCATGCTACCGCCCGACTTTCGCGCCGCCCTGGCGCGCGACTTCGCGCCCGACTTCTGGACCGAAGATGCCGCCGACCTCGCCGAATATGGTCGCGATTGGACACGCGTTTTCGCGCCGGCGCCGGCCGCTGTCGCCTTGCCGCGCACGACCGACGAAGTGGCGCGTCTCTTGTCGCTATGCAACGCCGCGCGCGTGGCGGTGGTGCCGTCGGGCGGTCGCACCGGCCTCGCCGGCGGCGCGGTCGCGGCCAAAGGCGAGCTCGTCCTGTCGCTGTCGCGGATGCGGCGCATGGACGCCATCGACGAAGCCGGCTCGACGCTGCGCGTGCAGGCGGGCGCGATCACCGCCGCCGTTCATGCGCACGCCGCGACGCTCGGGCTGACCTGGCCGGTCGACTTCGCGTCCAAAGGCTCGTCGCAAGTGGGCGGCAACATCGCGACGAACGCCGGCGGCGTGCGCGTCATTCGCTACGGCCTGACGCGGCAGTGGGTGCTCGGTCTGCAAGTGGTGTTGGCGTCGGGGCAAATTCTGGAGCTGAACGGCGCGCTCGAGAAGAACAACACCGGTCTCGACCTGCGCCAGCTCTTCATCGGCAGTGAAGGCACGCTCGGCGTCATCACCGAGGCCACGCTGAAGCTGACGCGACTGCCGCGCAAGACCGACGTCATGCTCTTCGCCGTCGCCGATTTGGCGGCGGTGCTGGCGCTGTTTCGGGTGGCCAAGCAGGCGCCGTTCACGCTGGCCGCGTTCGAGTTCTTCACCGATCGCTGCATGAACCGGCTGCTGCGCCATCGTCAGCTGCGTCTGCCGTTCGCGCAGCCGTCGACGCACTATGTGCTCGTCGAAGCCGAGGGCGCGGGCGATCTGGAGCCGTGGCTGGGCGAATTGGCGGAAGCGGGCCTCATCAACGACGGCACGCTGGCGCAATCGGCGCAGCAGGCGGCCGAGCTGTGGGCGCTGCGCGAGGGCATCTCGGAGTCGCTGTCGGCGACGGGCTTGCCGCACAAGAACGACATCGCGCTGCCGATCGCCGAGCTGGAGGCGTTCTGCGGCGAGCTCGAGGCCGTGTTCGCGCGCGAATATCCGGGCTGGGAGATCTGCCTCTTCGGCCACATCGGCGACGGCAACATCCACGTCAACGTCATGAAGCCGGACACGCTCGACGTCGCCGACTTTCGCGCGCGCACGCAAATCGCCGACAAAGACATGTTCACGCTCGTGCGCAAATATCGCGGCAGCATCAGCGCCGAGCACGGCATCGGCCTCTTGAAAAAGCCGTACCTCGGCTACTCGCGCAGCGCCGACGAGCTCGGCGTGTTGCGCGCGGTCAAGCAGGCGCTCGATCCGCACGGCATCCTCAATCCCGGCAAAATCTTCGATTAGCGCCGCTTCGTCGGGCGCTTGCGCGTCTTTTGAGGCGCGGCTTTCTTCGCGGGCGCAGCTTTCTTCGCGGGCGCGGCTTTCTTCGCGGGCGCGGCTTTCTTTCGGGCGTGCGGCTGGGTCCTGGTCTTGGGCCCGTCGTCGGGCGGCAGCATCGCCGCGCACTTGTCGGCCAGCGCGATCCAGCCCGCCAGATCGTCGTCGTAATCGACACCGTCGGGCGCCACGAGGACGTAACCGATGATGGTCGCCCGGCTCTTGAACTGCAGCCGCCGCGTGTGCGGACGCGCCAGCGCCTCCGGCAACAGCGCCAGCCCGACGCGCACCATCAGGTCCTCTTTGCTGACGCCGACGAAGAGGTGGCCGTCGCGCAGAAACTGCAGACCGCCGAACATGCGCTTTTCGCTGATGCCGCGTCGCTCGGACAGGAGCTCGCGCACGCGCTCGGCCAAGCCCTCGTCGTAGGCCATATTCGATATCTCGCTAACTAATACAGAATTCGCGTTTTGATATTGGTTTCGAGCGCGGCGATACCGCCGTAAACGTCGTCGGAGACGTCCTTCTCGATATCCATGACCAAGTAGCCGATGTTGGGATCGGTGGCGAGGACTTGGCTCGAGATGTTGGCGTTGCGATCGGAGACGATCTTGTTGATGTCGCGCAAGACGCCGGGCACGTTGCGGTGCACGTTCAAGATGCGGTGCTTGCCGCGAATCTCGGGCACGTCGACGATGGGGAAGTTCACCGAGCCGGTCGTCGCGCCGGTGTTGACGAACTTGGTCAGCGCCGTCGCCACTTCGCGACCGATGGCCGCCTGCGCCTCCGACGTCGAGCCGCCGATGTGCGGCGTCAGGATGACGTTGGGCAGCCCTTGCAGCGCCGTGCGGAAGCCGTCGATGTTCGACTCCGGCTCCTCGGGATAGACGTCGATGGCCGCGCCCGCCAAGTGGCCCGACGACAGCGCCGCCGCCAGCGCCGGAATGACGACGACCGTGCCGCGGCTGGCGTTCAACAGATACGATCCCGGCTTCATCGCCTGCAGCTCTTCGGTGCCGATGAGGTTCTTCGTCTGCGGCGTCTCCGGCACGTGCAGCGACACGAAGTCGGCCTGCCCGAGCAGCTCCTTCATCGACGGGATCGAGATGTTGTTCCCCATCGGCAGCTTGGCCGCGAGGTCGAAGAAGATGACGCGCATGCCGAGCGCCTCGGCGATGACGCCGAGCTGCCGGCCGATGTGACCGTAGCCGACGATGCCGAGCGTCTTGCCGCGCACTTCGTAGCAGTTGGTGGCGACCTTGCGCCACTTGCCTTCGTGCACCTCGCGCGAGCGATCGCCGAGCTGCCGCGACAAGGAGATGATCTCGGCGATCATCATTTCCGCGACCGAGCGCGTGTTGGAGAACGGCGCGTTGAAGACGGGGACGCCGTGCAGATTGGCCGACGCCAGATCGACCTGGTTCGTGCCGATGCAGAAGCAGCCGAGCGTCAACAGGCGACGCGCGCCGGCGAGCGCCGCGGCCGGCACCTGCGTCTTCGAGCGAATGCCGAGGATGTGCACGTCGGCGATGCGGCGCGCGAGCTCGTCCGGCGGCAGCGAATGCTTGAGCGCCTCCACTTTGAAGCCCTCACCGGCGAAGATCTCGTGCGCCGTCGGGCTGACGTTCTCGAGCAGCAGGACTTCGATACGGTTCTTGGGGAACGAGGTCGTCCGATCGGCTGCAGCCATGGCGGTATTGGTAATCCGGTTGCTGGTCAAGGACAACTGTCGAGTGGAGACCAGAGCCCCAGATCGATGCCGCGCAAGCAACTGACAAGCAGCATTGTCAACCACTTGCGCATCGATTGACGCGCCTTCACATCGGCACGGTCCCTGCTTTAGCAAGCGCTCGGAGGGATCGAAATGCGTCGACTTTTAACCTATTCGCTGGTGCTGGCGCCGCTCGTCATTTCGGGCTGCTTGCCGGCGGAACAGCATGGCGGCGGCGCGGCGGGCACCGGCTCGTCGAGCGGGGGCGGCTCGGGCAGCGGCACCGGTGGCAACAACAGCAGCGATCCGTCGAAGTGTGGCGTGCAGAACTTCATGCTGGCGAAGGGCGGGACGCCGGATCTATTGATCGTGCAGGACATCTCGGGCTCGATGGCGCAGACCGAGAACGACCAGACGGCGAGCGCGGGCACGCCGTCGAAGTGGACCGAGATCAGCGCCGCCATCGAGAGCGTCGTCGGTCAGATCAGCACCGTCGACTGGGGCCTCATGATGTTCCCGTCGAACGGCGGTAACCAGTGCGCGCCGTCGACGGCCGACGTTCCCGTCGGCGCGAGCACGGCCAGCGCCATCAGCGCCAAGCTCATGGCCACGACGCCCAACGGCTCGACGCCGACCGCCGACACGATCGACGCCGCCGTCAAATATTTGCAGGGCGTCACCGACGGCAACGCCAAGTACATCGTGCTCGCCACCGACGGCGAGCCCAACAGCTGCTCGGGCGGCGGTGACGACGCGGCCGGCGCCGAGAAGGCCATCACGGCCGCGGCCACCGCCGGCATCAGCACCTTCGTCGTCGGCATCGGCACCACCGGCGGCGCGCAGACGACGTTGAACGCGATGGCCGTCGCCGGCAAGCAGGCGCAGGCGGGCGCGACGAGCTACTACCCGGTCACGAGCCAAGCGGCGCTGGAGACGGTGCTCAAGAACGTCACCGGCCAGATCGTGTCCTGCAGCTACGCGTTGCAGACGGCGCCGGCCAACCCCGATCTGGTCGACATTCAGGAAGACGGCATGACCATCCCGCGCGATCCGACGCACACCAACGGCTGGGACTTCGGCCCCGGCGATCTGTCGATCAACTTCTACGGCGCGGCCTGCTCCAACTTGCAGAACGGCAGCGTCAGCAACGTCGGCGCCGTCTACGGCTGCCCGCCCATCTCGTAGTCGCTCCAGCAATTCACGCACGTTCGAATCGGCCGGTCGCGAGAGCGACGCGGCCGATTCTCTTTTGCCGCTTCAGTCGTTGTTGCTGCTGCCGGTGAAGTCGATGCTGCCGCCGGTGATTTGGCCGGCGAGCACGGTGAACGTCTCGCAGTCGAAGTCTTTGGCGTTGTCGTCGTCGTCGAACGTCTGCGCGCAGATCATGGCGCCGCCGGCGTCGCTCGGGTCGAAGACGAAGCCGACGGTGCCGCCCGATACGAGCTGGTCCGACGTCAGCGACCAGGGCCCGAAGAGACGGCCGGTCGTCTCGGCGGCGCCGCTGACCTCGATGCGTTTGACGTTGCCGTCGTAGTCGATGGCGATGACGAGCCCGGTGACGGGCGGCGACTGGCTGCCGCAGCCGGTTGCGGCCGCGACGACGAGCGCGAGCATGAGCCGGCGCATCAGCGGTGTCGCGTGTCGAACGTGCCGGCGCTGCCGAGCGCGGGCGTGGCTGATGACGCGTGCGTCTCCGTCAAGCCGACGCCGAGACCGACCGCGAGCCCGCCGAGGACGACACCGCCGGCGATGCCGCCCCAGACGAGCCAACGGCGCCGATGCGAATGCGCGGGCGCCGGCGCGCTCGCGGTCAACGTCGTCGCCTCCGGCGTGAGCGCGGGCGCCGTCGGCTCGACCGGCGCGGGCGTCGTCGCGGCGTTGGCGACGAGCGCGACGTCGGGCGCCGCGAGCGCGGGCGCCGTCGTCGTCACCGCGGCGCGACCAGCCGTTTCGTCAGCGGCGCCGGCGCCCTCACTGGGACGACCGCCGAGCTGCGCGATCATCGCCTGCACCTTGCCGCGATCGGGCGCGTCCGGCGCCAGCGTCAGATAGTGCTCGAACGCCAGCGTCGCTTGCCGCGCGTGGCCGAGGTTGCGATGGCACTGCCCGATGTCGAACCACAAGTCGGGCACTTCGGTCGGCGAGGCTTCGGCGGCGGTCGTGAACTCCTCGAGCGCGCGGCGATAGTCGTGGTCACGAAACAGCCGCTGGCCATGCGCGAAGTGGATGCGCGCCAACGAAGCAGACGGCGCCAGCAGCCACACGAGCAGCCACAGCGACGGCAACGTCATTGCGCGGGGCCCGCTCGAAAGGGATCTTTCGAGCTCGCCCGACGCCAGCGCGCCTTCGGAGCGGACGCGCCGCGGCTTTTGCCGTTTGGCGCGCGTCGACTGCACGATCGTCGGCGCGAAGGTCGGCTGCGCCGGCACCGTCGTCGTGGGTGGCGACGACTCCACGATCGTCGGCTCGAAGGTCGGTTGCTGCTGCTTCGGCGGCGGTGGCGCTTCGATCAGCTCGGGCGGCAACACCCAGACCGTCGTCGACGGCGGCGCGGGCGCTTGGCTCGGCTGACGATGCCAGGAGAGTAACAGCACCAGCGAAGCCACCACCAACGCCGCCGTCGCGACGATCCCTGCGCGGCGCGCGATCAGACAGCGCCGACCGCATCGAAGGCGCCGGCGGCGCGATCAGCTGCGCCAACGCCTCGCGCAGCTCGGTCGCCGACTGCAAAGCGCTGCTCGGGCCGCTTGGCCATGCAGCGCAGCACGATCGCATCGAGCGCCGGCGGAATCGGCTCCGGCAGCTGCCGCGGCGTCGCCTTCGACGGCGGCTGCGGCTGCATCGTCGCGTGCAAGAGCACGAAGTCGCCGAACGAACGCCCGGAAAACGGTCGCCGCCCGACGAGCAACTCCCAGGCGATGATGCCGAGCGAATACGAGATCCGAGCGCGCGTCGACCGGCTCGCCCGTCGCCTGCTCGGGCGACATGTACGAAGGCGTGCCGAAGACTTCGCCGGTCATGGTCAGCCGATCGTCCTCGCCCGACGCCAAGCGCGCCACGCCGAAGTCGAGCAGCTTCACGCGATCGTCGCGGTCGACCAAGATGTTCGACGGCTTCAGATCGCGATGCACGACGCCGGCGCGATGCGCGGCCTCGAGCGCGTCGACGATGCTGATGAGGATCGACACGAAGCGGCGCAAGCGTCAGGCCCTCGCGCGCGTGGCTGGCGATGTCGACGCCGGCGCACAGCTCCATCGTCAGATACGGCCGACCGTCGGGCAGCGCGTGCTGGTCGGTGATTTCGACCACGTTCGGGTGGCGCACGCGATTGGCCAGCCGCGCTTCCCGCGTGAAGCGCTCGTGCATGCTCGGGTTGCGCAGGTGGTCGGCGTGCAGCACCTTGAGCGCGACGCGCCGGCCGAGCAGCTGATGCTCGGCCAAGAACACCTCGCCCATGCCGCCCGAGCCCAGCTTCTCCAGCAGCACGAACGGGCCCGCGTGATCGCCCGGCTGCAGCTTCTGGCAGCGATGGAGCGGGATGACGCTCGAGTCGAGCGCGCTCATGGCCGCTCCGCGAGCAGCCGTGGCTCAAACCGTCGATCTGCTCGAACGCTCACACTGGCTCGCTGACGCGCGCTCATGGCCGCTCCTCGAGCGGCCATGGCTCATATTGTCCTTCCGCTGGCCCTACGGGCCGGACGCTCACCTTCGCTCGCTGACGCGCGCTCATGTGTCGTCTCCGCCGCCGCCGCCGTCGCGCAGGCCGTTGCGGGTGAGCAGGCCGTATAACCCTTGGCGTGTGACGCCGGCGAGCTCGGCCGCTTTGCGAATGTTGTGGCCGGCGCGCGCGAGCAGCGTCCGCAAATATTCGCGCTCGAACGTCTGCCGCGCCGCCTGCAGCGACGGCAAGCTGGAGCTGCCGCCGAGCGCCTCGGCCGCGTCGAGCGCCGGCGTGCCGTCGGCCGCGCGCTGCGCCCGCGCCCGCTCGACGACGTTGCGCAGCTCGCGCACGTTGCCGGGCCAGTCGTGCTCCTCGAGCACGCGCAGCCACGCCGGCGGCAGCGCAGTCGCGCCTTCCAAGAACTGCTCGACGAGCGGCGCGATATCTTCTTTACGCTCGCGCAACGGCGGAATTTGCAGGCGCAAGACGCCCAAGCGGAAGAACAGATCCTGACGAAATCTACCGGCTTGCACTTCACGCGCGAGCACGCGATTGGTCGTGGCCACGACGCGCACCGACACCTTGCGCGACGTCGCTTCGCCGAGCCGCCGCAAGCTGCCGCGCTCGATGACGCCGAGCAGCTTGGGCTGCAATTCCAGCGGCAGCTCCGCGATCTCGTCGAGCACGACGGTGCCGCCGGCGGCGCGCTCGAAGATGCCGGGCCGCGTGACGTCGGCGCCGGTGTACGCGC
>CAWAWS010000031.1:0-7942 GCA_963785725.1 uncultured delta proteobacterium
CCCAAACACAAAAATTAAGTGAGCTGCCGTCGCTGATTGTAAGTGCACACCAAAGTGCGCACTCCCATGGGGAAGCGGTCACCGGCGCGTCGCTCCCCGATCGCGAGGCGCGATGCCCCGCAGCGACGGAAAAACAGGGCTCGCACCAATTGTGAAGAAGTGTGAAGATGCGCAGCAGACGGGGCGATTCGCGGCACAGATGAGCACGGACTGGGATCTTGCAGTGGCGTGGCGCCGGCGTTTTGCCGTCGAAGAGCGCGCTGCTTCGTCGCCTGGAGGCTGTACAAATGTGGACTCGGATTGGCTTGCTCTCGTGTGCTCTGGTCATCTTCGGTTGCGGCGCGACGCAGCTCCCCAATGACGGCTCCGGCGTGAACGGCGGCGGAAGCGGCAACGGCGGCGGTGGCGGCACTGCCGGCGGCGGCGCGTCGAACGGCGGCGGCACCATCAGCAACGGTGGCGGCGGCGGCACGTCGAACGGCGGTGGCGGCGGCGCGTCGAACGGCGGCGGCACCATCAGCAACGGTGGCGGCGGCGGCACGTCCAACGGCGGCGGCGGCGGTCAGACCGGCCCCGTCGGCTCGTCGTGCCAGAGCGTGTGCGACTGCGACTCGGGCCTCGTCTGCTACATGAACAGCTGCATCAGCAACCCGACGCAGTTCTCACTCTACTGCTGCAGCGGCAAGGACTGCCCGAACGGCAGCTACTGCCAGACCACCGACGGCAACGTCCAGATGTGCGGCGACAACGGCGGCGGCGGCGGCGGCGGCACCGGCTTCCCGGGCTTCCCGCTGGACGCGGGCTTCCCCGGCCTTCCGCCCGGCGGCAACGCTGGCGGCACCGGCACGGCCGGCGGTGGTGGCGCGGCCGGCGGCGGCGGGCATCATGGTGGCGGCGGCTGAGATGCGCGAGGAGATCGCCTTCCAGGTCGATTTCGAACGGGCGGCGCCGCGTTATCGGCAGCTGCCCGAGCCGGTGCGGCGGATTTTGCGGCTGTGCGACGGGACGCGCGGGCTGACGCAGGTCGTGGCGTTGAGCCCGATCGACGCCGAGCGCACCGAGGCGGTCCTGCGTCGGCTGGCGCAGCTCGGCATCATCACGCCGGGACAGCGCGCGGGTAAGGCGGCGCCGCCGGCGAAGGCGACGCAGCCGGCGAATTCGCAGCGGTCGCACGCGGCGAAGGCGCCGCCGGCGTCGCAGCCGCTGAAAACGGCACCGGCGAAGGCGAAAGACGCGAAGGTCGCGGCCGCGGCGCCGACGGCGGCGACGACGCACGAGTCGGCGCAAGTCTTGGCGTTCACGACCGATGAAGAGCAGTTCTTCGACAGCCCTATCGACCATCTCGTCGCCGACGAATTCGCCGAATAGCCGGCGTTCGCGCGCGACCGACGAAATCCCCGAATAGTCCGCACACTAAGGGTTCCGTATCCGCATTCCTGTGGCTGCGAGGTCGTGGCCGCGTGTCTTCGTGACGCGCCGGCGGGTCCGTCAGCGCGGCTGATCGAGGCCGAGCTGCGCCAGGAGCTGCGCGGCGTCGCCGTCGGTCGGCAGCGGAGGCACGAGCGGCAACGACAGCGCGCCGAGCCCGATCGCGGCCAGGATCGCCAGCCACGCAAACGTGCTCGAGTGGATGCCGTCGGCGGCGCGCGGCACGATCTGCCAGCCGAAGACGACGCACGCGACCGCCGACGACACGGCGCCGGCGACGAGGGCGAGGCCGAAGCGCGCGCGCTCGCGACGGTCGGCGCGCCGCTGCACGCGCGCCCGCAGCGCGTCCACGACTTCGGCGTTGGCGACCGGCGCGAGCGGAGCGCCGTCGTGCACGCAGGTGCCCGGCGTCATCGCGGCCGACGTGAAGCAGACGATGCAGACGTACTGCACGCGTGGATCAGCGGCCGGCATGGGTCTTCACTCCGTCGAATCCGGCGCGTTTGAGGAGCGCGTCTTCGAGCGCACGGCGCGCGTTGTCGGCGTCGTCGTACTCCGCGAGCAACAGCCGGCCGAGCTCGGGCGACAGCGCCAGCGTGGCCTCACCGTCGGCGATGCCGAGCAGCATGGCGCGCCGCGGCTCCTCGCCGACCGCGCCCGGGTTTTGATGCCGATGGCCCATCACCGTGTCCGACCAAGCATACGCGTAGATGGCGATGCGGCTGTCGCGTTCGCCGCGCTCGTGCGCGTCGGCGATCGCCTGCAGCCCCTTCGTCGTCCACTCCCAGCCGACGGCCAGCACGTCGACGACCGCGCCGGCGACCAGCGCCCGCTCCAAGAGGCCGAGCAGCTTCGGCGCCAGCCGGAAGCCGTAGCGCTCGGCCAGCTTCGCCGCGCCCTCCTTCAACAGCGCGACGCTCTCTTCGGCGCCCACGTTCTTGGTCACGAAGAGCACCGCCTCCTTGTAACGCTGCTCGTGCAGCAGCTCGACGAGCTCGGGAACCAGGGCCAGCCAGCCGGCTGCGCCGCCGCCCGCCTCGCCGAGGCCGTGCTCGACCGCCTCTTTGACGCCGCCGGCATGCTCTTTTGCCGCGTCATGGGCTTCGTCTTCGTCCGCCGATTCGCGCGCTTCCATCGCGCCGATCGCGCTCTCGGCGACGACGGCTTCGGCCAGCCCGCCTGCTTCCGGCGGCGTATGCCCCACGATCGGCGGCGCTTCGTCGTCCGAGAATTCGACGTCGGGGCCGGCTTCGGCGCGCGCGGCCGCCAGCGTCTTCGGGCCGACGCAGCCATCGGGCGTCAGGCCGTGCGCGCGCTGCCAGGCGCGTAAGGTCCTCAAGTCCACTTTCCCGTCCGCTTCGAGCGCCCCGAGCTGGCCGTGGGTCAGCGTCGCGAGCTGGCGGCAGGCGTCGGGATGCGCTTGGTTGTAGGCGTTCGCGCGCTGATCGGCGCGCCGCGCGCGCAGCGCTTGCACCTGCCGCGCGCGTGACTGCAGCGACGGGCCGACATCGCCGCTCTCGTGGCCGGCGCCGCCGCCTTGCCGCGCCGGTCCGTCCTGGCGGCGCATCAGCCGTCCTCGCGCGCGCGCCGTGGGACGACAGCCCAGTCGAGCGCGCGTTCGTTCTCATGTGCCATGTGAGATTTAATATCACTAGACGTCCGGCTGATCTAGACGAGATTGCTGCGAATCGACGACGATGCCGTGGGCGATGTCACGCCGGATCGTTCGTCGTGTGTGATTTTACATCAGTATGCGAATCGGCGTGGGTGAACGCGAGCACGGCGCGGGTGCGGGCGCGCGTTGGCGTTCGTGGCGACGTCAGCGC
Organism: uncultured delta proteobacterium; assembly: GCA_963785725.1. Classification (GTDB taxonomy): domain Bacteria; phylum Myxococcota_A; class Polyangia; order Palsa-1104; family Palsa-1104; genus JAQBQH01. The sequence goes on from CAWAWS010000031.1 coordinate 3,255, forward strand.
GGCCAAGCGCAGACGCGAGCGGTGCGGGCGCGCGACCGATCGACGCTGGCGAAAGTTGCGCGCCGCGTTACAATCGGTGGATGTCCGTCGTGCTCCAAGAGCTGGTGAAGCTGCTCGCGCTCGAACGCATCGAAGAGCACCTGTTTCGCGGTCAAAGCCAGGATTTGGGCTGGGGAACGGTGTTCGGCGGGCAGGTGCTCGGGCAGGCGCTGTCGGCGGCCGTGCAGACGGTGCCGGGCGAGCGTCACGTGCATTCGCTGCATTCGTATTTCTTGCGGCCGGGCGACGTGACGAAGCCGATCGTCTACGACGTCGACAACATTCGCGACGGCGGCTCGTTCACCACGCGGCGAGTCGTCGCCATTCAGAGCGGGCACGCCATCTTCAACATGGCGGCCTCGTTTCAGAAGGACGAGCCGGGCATCGAGCACCAGGACGGCATGCCCGACGTGCCGCCGCCCGAGAGCCTGAAGACGGAGCAGGAGCTGGCGGCGGAGGTCGTCGATCGGCTGCCGCGCATGTGGCGCGAGCGCGCCGTCGCCGAGCGGCCGTTCGAAGTGCGGCCAGTGCACGTGCAGGACGTCTTCAATCCGCAGCCGGCGCCGCCGACGCGACAGGTGTGGCTCAAGACGGTGGCGCGGCTGCCGGATGATCTGCCGCTGCATCATCATCTGCTCGCGTACGCGTCGGATCATGCGTTCATCGGGACCGCGCTGTTGCCGCATCGCCTGACGTTCTGGACGCCGGGAATGCAGATCGCGAGCCTCGACCACATCATGTGGTTTCATCAGCCGTTTCGCGTCGACGAGTGGCTGCTGCATGTCATGGATAGCCCGATGGCGCATGGAGCGCGTGCGCTCGTGCGTGGGCGGGTGTTCACGCGCGATGGGCGGCTGGTGGCGTCGACGGCGCAAGAGGGGCTCATTCGGCAGCGGGCGCCGCGGCCGTAGCGTCGCGACGGGCGTGACCGGCGGGCTTGCGGTTGCGGCGGGCGAGCGTGAACGGCGTGGCGCCGGTGGCGATCGGAGCGGGCCGGGCGTGGCGTCCGGCGGTTGTCGCGACGGCGTGACCAGCGTGGCGCGCGGCGGCCGTCGCGGCGGCGGGCGACGTGACTGTCGGGGCGGTCGCGGGGCGGAGTGGTCGGCGGTCGTTGCGGCGGCTGAAGGCGGGCCGGTGCGGATGGCGGGGCGTGGGTCGCCGACCGCCGGGGCGGGCGGCGCGGGCGGAGCGGTTTTCGGCGTGGCGGGCTCGCGCGGGCGGGCTGTGCCCGCGCGCGAGGCCGCTCCGTCGGAGTCGGCCATCTTTTAGTCAGGCACGCCGATCCATGGTTTATCGCGGGCGCGCGCGCTCGGCACCGACGCGCGCCCCCAAGGGACGGAAGTGCCGCGAGGTCAGCCTTGGTCTTGCGCGAGCGCGGCGAGCAACGTGGCCGTCGTGACCGGCTTTTGCAGGGCGGCGTCGATGAGCTTGTCGTCGACGAGCTCGGTCCATAGCTCGGGGCGCGACGCCGAGTAGAGCACGCGGCGCACGCCGGGCAGCTCGTCGGTGACGGCGCGCAGGAAGCCGGTGCAGGTGTCGTCGCCGAGCTCGAAGTCGCAAATGATGACGTCGGGGCGGTGCAAGCGGACCGCGGCGAAGGCGGCCACGGCGGACGTCGCGATGCGCACGCGATGGAGGCGTTGCAGGATCCGTTGCAGCGCGCGCGTGTTCAGCTCGTTGTCATCGACGATCAGGACTTCCACGAAAGGTGCCGCCTCCCAGCGCTGATTATACGAGGTCCAATAGCGCTGCGAATGCGGCATATTGCCACGCCCCGGTAGGACCTCGGCGCCTGGCACGCTGCGTCGTGGCTCGCAGGCGCGCCGTCGCTGCGGAGATGCGGCCGGTCCCGCTCGGGCGGTCGGGGGGAGAGAAATCCGAGCGGAACCGGTCTCACTTCGTCTGATGCTGGCCGAGCGCGATCCGTCACGCGGAAACGCGCCGGCGTCGCCGATCGCGCAATGTAAAGGCAGTGTAAAAGGCGCGCGTCGCGGGAACCCGCTGGCTAGAGTTCGTCGTCGAAAGGGGAACTTCTGACGATGGTGCCGGTGTTGACGATGGCTAGAGGGCAAGTAATGAGCGGGTCCATGCAGCTGCAGTTGCAACTCGAGCGCGCGATGGCGCGGATCTACGCGGCGCCGGCCGACGCACGGCTGGCCGACGCACGCGCGACCGATCGTCGCGACGCCGACGCCGATCGGATGGCCTAGGATGCGCGCGACCCTCCTCGGCATCGCCTTCGCCGCCGGCCTGGCGTTCGCCGGCTGCGGCCAATCGGGCGCCGCCGCCTGCCTGCCGGCGCGCAGCCCCGCGCCCGGCACCTGCCCGTCGTCGACGTTCGCCGACGCCAGCGAGACCGACCCGGTGTGCCTCAACACCGTCGACGGGACCGCCATCTGTCGCGGCGGCGACGACGCCGTCTGCTACGTCTGCACCGGCGCCGACTTCACCGACGGCTGCGAAGTCCACGGCGCGCAAACGATCGAATGCGTCCACAGCTGCGACAAATGCTGAACCGCCCGCCGCGTCGCGCCTAGCGACGGCGCCCGCCGCGCCGCGCCTAGCGACGGCGCCTGCCGAGCGCGCGCCGAGCTGCCCAACGCGTGACTTTGCGCTTGGCGGCGAACGTCGGCGCTTCGAGACCGACCCCGTCATAAACCAACCGCCGCTGTGCTCGCTCCCCCGATGGCCGGCGCGTAAGAGCTCCGGGCCGCGCGGGCACAGCCCGCCCGCGCCCCTCCGCCGCCCGCCGCAACCCGACGCGACCGCCCGCCACGCCGTTCACGCCTGCGCCACGACAGTCGCGCACGAACGTCCCGGCAGCCGCGGCACACGCCCGACCGCCGCCCAAGCCGCGGCCGGTCGCCAACGCCGCCGCCGCCCGGCCGGCTCGGCGGCCGCCGCAAACGGCTGCGCGCCCCGCGCCGCCATGTTAGCTTCGCCGCACGCGCATGAGCTTCTTCGTCGCCGGCATTCTGCGCATCATCATGCTCGAGGCCTCCGCCGCGCTCGCTCCTCATCGCGCGCCTCGTCCCCGCCAACGACCGCCGCAACCAGCGCCGCCTCGACATCGCCTTCCGCACGCTGGCCGTCCTCGCGCTCTTCTCGTGGACGAACTACGGCTCCTTGCGCGGCGGCGGCAACCTCGTCCACCGCTGGGAGCAATACCACTTCTTCTTCGGCTCGAAATACCTGCCCGAAGTGAACTACTTCGATCTCTACAAGGCGACCATCCTCGCCGACCGCGAGCTCGGCGGCCGCATCACCAATAGCTTGCGCATCACGCGCGACCTCGCCACCTTCGACGAGGAGTCGGTCGAGCAGGCGCTGCCCGACGCCGAGCGCGCCCGCATCCGCGCCAACTTCTCCGACGCGCGCTGGCACGACTTCGTCGCCGACTGGTCGACGCTCAGCCGCGGCAACGCCAACTGGGCCCAAGTCCTCGACGACCACGGCAACTCGGGCTCGCCGGCATGGGCGCTCTTCGCGGCGCCGATCGCGCGGCTCGTCGGCATCGGCCCCGTCGGACAAACGCTGATGGGGCTCATCGATCCCATCTTGATGCTGGCGCTGTTCATCGCCTGCTTCTACACGTTCGGCACGCGTCCGACCTGCACGATGCTGATCATCTGGTCGATGGTGCCCTTCAGCTTCGACTATCTCGCCGGCTCGCTCTTGCGCTGGGATTGGCTGTTCGCGCTCGGGATGTGCCTCGTCTTTTGGCGGCGCGACAAGCCGCTCACCGCCGGCGCCTTTCTCGGCTACGCCGTCGCGTCCAAGCTGTTCCCGCTCTTCTTCGGCGTCGCCTTCGCGTTCTCGGCCGGCTGGCGCATGTGGCGCACGCGCGTCCTCGACCAGCGCGTCGTCCGTTTCGCCGCCGGCGTCGTGGCCGCGGGCATCATCGCCGTGCTCGCGTCGATGCTGATGTTCGGCGGGCTCGCCGTCTGGAAGAGCTACGAGCGGCGCATTTCGACCGCGCAGACCGAGAAGTTCTACTCGAACCAATATTCGTTCCGCACGACGTTCCTGCAGGTGGCGCATTCGACGCCGGGCGAGCTCGCTCAAGGCTGGATGGAGCCGCGCGAGATCAAACAGGGCCGCCGCGACGTCGACATCGCCAACCACAAGGCGACGTTCTTCTTGTGGCAGCTGATCCTGACGGCGCTGGTCGCGGTCGCGGTCGCGCGCAGCCAAGAGCTGGAGGCGCTCGCGGTCGGGCCGCTGCTCGTCTATGTCTGGCTCGTCGTGAACGCTTACTACTGGAACATGTTGGCGCTGCCGGCGCTCGCCTGGAGCCTGCGCGAGAGCGACGGCACGCGCGGCCGGCTGGCGCCGCTGCTCGGTCTGCATGTGCTGTTGATCTGGTTCTACGTCTATCAGCACCTCAATCATGGCTTCGCCGAGGGCTACTTCGTCGGCCTGCTCATGTTGACGCTGCTGTGCGTGTACTTCGTGACGTCGCTGCGGACGCCGTCGACGAATCAGCGCTAGGGGCTGTTCTCAATCAGCTCCCGTCGCCAAGCTTGCTGCGGGCCGCGTCTGCTTCGTCGCTCATCGCTCAGTTACCGCCAGTAGCTTCGCTCTTCGCGCCTCGCAGCCGCGGCTCCTCGCGGCGCTTGGCTCGGTCCGCCAATTGGGAACAGCCCCTA
>CAWAWS010000032.1:0-11809 GCA_963785725.1 uncultured delta proteobacterium
GCGTCGGCACGACCGGCGGCGGCGAATCCAGCGTCGCCTGCGGCTGCGCATTGCGCGCGGCCTGCTCCTCGTGGATCGCCTGCTCGAGGCTGGCGATGATCTGCTCGGTGCCGTGGTCGCTGCCGGCTTTACCCGCGTCGTGCAAGTAGGTGCGATAGAAGCGCAACGCCTCTTCTTTCTTGTTCAGCTGCCGATAGCATTGCGCGATGTTGAACAAGAGCGACGGATCCTCGATGAGCCGATAGGCCTCTTTGAACGCATCGAGCGCGTCGCTGTATTCGGCCAGCTTGTAGTGCTGTTGGGCGCGCCGGAAGACGTCGCGGGCCTGCGAACGCTCGACCGGCGTGCCGGCGGCGTGCGACAGACCGCCGAATACGGACGAGCTCAGAGTCACGGTCAGCGTGAGGACGGCAAAGAACCTCATCGACGGAAGGTAACACGAGCCCTCATCGGCGGACGCGAGGTCGATCACGAAAACGCGGCAAATCTCGGCCGATTTTGTAGTCCGGCAGGCAACAGCGCCATGTTGCTGGCTACTACGGGCCGACGAACCGCTGCACGGTGGCGACGAGATCCTTGAGATCGATGGGCTTGGTCAGACAGTCGGCCGCGCCCACCGCCGCTGCCGTTTCGCGCGCGCGACTGTCGCCCGACAGGATGACGATCGGCGCCTGCGACACCGCGGCGGACGACCGCAGCTGCTTGGCGAAGTCGACGCCATTGAGGCGCGGCATCATCAGGTCGAGGAGGATCAACGCGGGCGCCCCATCGCGTTCGTGCAGTCGATCGAGCGCGTCTTGCCCGTCGAAGGCGCCGACCGCCCGATAGCCTCGCCGCTCGAGGACGAGCGCGATCACGTCGCGGATGTCCTCGTCGTCGTCGACAATGAGGATCCAGCCCTTGGGCTTGGTCATGAGGCCTGCTCCTGGCGCAGCTCGACGATGAACGTCGCGCCGGCGTCCGCCTGGCTCTGGACGGTCACCGTGCCGCCCAGCCCTTCGACGATGCGCCGGACGATGTAGAGGCCCAAGCCGAGCCCGCCGTATTGGCGCGACGAGACGGCGCGCTCGAAAGGCTCGAAGATCCGCTCCTGCCGGTCCTCGGCGATGCCGATGCCGTGATCGCGGACCATGAGCGTGGCCACTGTGCCCGATCCGGTGACGGCGAGCTCGATCGGCCGTCCCAGGCCGAACTTGATGGCGTTGCTCAACAAATTGACGACGACCTGCTCGAGGCGCAGGCGGTCCCAGCGGCCGCGCGCCGTGGCGGCGATCGTGACCGAGAGCGACGAGCGCGAGCGCGTGATCTCCGGCGCCAGCCGCGCCAGCGTCTCGCGCACGACCTCGCCGAGGTCGACGGTCGCGAGGTCGAAGTGCAGCCCGCCCGCGCGGACTCGGCCGACGTCGAGCAGCTCGTCGACGAAGCGGGCGAGCCGGCGATCCTCGCGGTCGATGATCTGCAGCAGCTTGAGACGCGCGGCCGCGTCCGTCCCCGAATCTTTCAGCTCTTGCGCCGCCAGATGGAGCGAGGTCACCGGGCCCCGAATCTCGTGCGCTGCGATCGAGAGAAACTCGTCGCGCGCCGCCAGCGCATCGCTGGCCCGCCGGTACAGCCGCGCATTCTCGAGCGCGAGCCCGACGCGCGACGCGAGCGTCCGGAAGAGCACCAGGTCGGCCTCGACATAGCGGCGCTCGCCGGAGACCGAGAAGGTGAGCGCTCCGAGGACCGCGTCGCGCGCCAAGACCGGGACCACGATATAGGCCCCCGACGCCTCGTTCCACATCAGCGACCGGCCCGCGAACACCTCCTTCGGCACTTCGATCATGAGCGGCTTGGCCGGGTCGAGCGAGATCGAGAGCAGGCGGCGGGGCCCACCGCCATCGGAGAACAGGTCGACGGCACAGGCGCTGGCGACGGACGGCAGCGCCAAGCGCGCCACGCCTTCGAGCCCCTCCTCGACGTCGAGCGAGGCGAGCAGCCGGCCGGCTTCGGAGAGGAAGAGCGCGCGTCGCAACAGCCCCTCGCGATCGGTGACGTCGCGATAGCTCCACACGCGGCCCACGATCTTGTCGTCGATGTGCTGCGGCCGCGAGTAGCGCTCGAACACGCGCCCATCGCGGAACTGCAGGGCGTCGAAGCTCTCGGCCGCCGGCTGCGCGCGCAGCTCGACCACGCGCCGCATGCAGGCCTCGGCGTTCTCCAGCTGCTCGTGCACGAGCGAGAGCAGATCCTCGAAGAGGGCGTGCTCCATGAACGTCCGCGACAGTCCCCAAAGGTCGAGCAGCCGCTGATTGTAGGTGGTGACCGTGCCGTCGCTATCGACCACGAGGAGCCCATCGGCGGTGGACTCGAGCGCGGCGCGCAAGAGCGAATAGGAGTGCTCGCGGCTCTGTTCGGCCTCCCATTTCTCGGTCATGTCCCAGCAGCTGCCGCCGAGACGCAGCGGCTTGCCGTGCGCGTCGACGCTGACGGCGCCGCGCGTGTGGAGCATGCGCACCGTGCCGTCGCGGCGTACGATGCGGTGGTCGTAAATGAACGGCTGGGCGGTGCGATAGGCCTCGAGCACGACGTTCTGAGTGTGTTGTCGGTCGTCGGGATGAACCCGCGCGAGAAAGGCTTCGTAGGTGCCGTCGAACTGGCCCGGCTCGATGCCGTAGATGCGGTGCATTTCGTCAGACCAGGTCACGACGTTGGGCGCCACGTTCCATTCCCAGCTGCCCACATGCGCGAGGCGCTGCGCTTCGGCGAGGAGCGCTGCGGTGCGTGCGAGATCGAGCGTGCCGTCCGACCTCTCGTGCCCGAGGACGACCGCGCCGGTGACCGCGTGTCCAGTCGTCGGGAGCGGCTGGAAGCGGAGATCGAAGCAGGCGCCGCCGACCTTCACCGAGGCGGTATGCGCCTGCCCCGCGAGCGACCGATTGCAGCCGGCGACGACCTCGGGGACGGCGGCGGCAGCGACGGAGATCGACTTGCCGACATCCTGAGCGCGCACGCCGAAGGCCCCGAGCGCGCTGCCATCGGCGAGCATCAGCACGCCCGCCCGATCGGTCACCAGCAAGACGTCCACGCAGCCCCTCCTGTCACGACCCATTCCAAGTCATGCCGATAAGCCGTATCCCACCACGCACGTGGACAGCACCACACGATATCGGCGCAATGGCTCGCATTGCAATCGATCGCTCGAGCTCATGGCGACTCAGTCGAGGGCCCAAGAGTAATGCGTTCGCCAATCGGATGCGGTGGACAACCAACGGAACAAATGCCGCAGAGAAATCGACCAACGCAAGGAAGCTCTAAGCTCCCGTCGCCAACAAGACGACGGAGTAGCCGACCGCCGTCTTGGCGCCGGCGTTCGAATAGCCATGCTTTTGATCGCCGCGGAAGACGACGACGTCGCCGCGACACAGCTTGACGATCGGGCGCGCGCAGCCAAGTCAGCGACGCAGCCGCTTTGCGGATGGAAACCTGAGCCGCGGGCCGCTAACCTCCAGCGAATCGAACCTTGAGCGAGGAGGCGTGAGCGCGATGCTGAGCTGGCAAGTGGGCCGGGTGAAGATCACCCGCATCGTCGAGATGGATTTGCCGGTGCCGGCCGCCGTCATGCGCGCAGGCCACGGCCGCGGAGCTGCGCAAGTCGGCGTGGCTCTATCCGCACTTCGTCAGCGAAGACGACGACATCCTGAAGCTCAGCGTCCACGCGCTGCTGGTCGAGGCGCCGGGGCTGAAGCTGGTCGTCGACACCTGCATCGGCAACGACCGGCCGCGCGAGATCACCGGCGGCGAGCCGCTGGCGACGCCGTTCCTGCAGCATCTTGGCGAGGTCGGCTGGTCGCGCGACGGCGTCGACGCCGTGGTCTGCACGCACCTGCACGTCGACCACGTCGGCTGGAACACGATGCTCGAGAACGGCCAGTGGGTGCCGACCTTCCCGAAGGCGCGCTACCTCATCGGCCGGCGCGAGTACGACTTCTGGAGCGCCCACGACGACGAGGAGCAGCAGGCGATGCTCGGCGACAGCGTCAAGCCGATCTTCGACGCCGGCCTCGCCGAGCTGGTGGAGCTGGACCACGTGATCTCGCCGGAGATCCGGCTCACGCCGTCCATCGGCCACACGCCGGGCCACGTCAGCGTGATGATCGAGTCCGAGGGCGAGCGGGCGGTGATCACCGGCGACATGACCCACCATCCCTGCCAGCTGGCGCACCCCGACTGGTCGCTCGGCGACAACGACCCGAAGGCCGCCGTGCTCACCCGCTGGCGCCTCTTCGCCGAATGGGCCGACCAGCCGATCCTCGTCATCGGCACCCACTTCGCCGCCCCCACCGCCGGCCATATCGTCCGCGACGGCGCGGCGTTCAGGTTTGCGGTGTGAGCGTCGCATCCCCACATCCGCTGCGGCGTCGCTCGTGACGTCGAGCTGCCGCCATCCCATCTGCACGCTCATCGGCGACGCGGCGTGCAGCATCGCGTCGGGTCGGATGCGCGGCTGCACGCCGGGGCTCGCGGTGAAGACGATCGATGCGCCCGTGTTCGACGAGGTGCGCGCGCTCCTGACGACGATCGCGACGGGTGACCGTGACGCCGCGATTCGGCTGGCCGCGATCGTGCGGCGCGAGGCCCGCGCCGATCGCAGCTTGCTCGCGCACGCACGCCACGACGAGCCCGAGCTGGCGGCGCAGCTCGCCGAGCTCCTCGTTCGGCGCTGACGACAGCACGCAGCTAAGCAGTGACGGCGCGCGACGGCACGAGCGAGCCCGCTTGCGTCGTCGCGCGAACGCGGACGCAGCTCGGCCAGCCATGTCCCGCGCGGCCAAGTCGCGACAGCGCCGCGCGCTCGGCCGACCCGGCGGCGCGCAGCGATGACGCGCGGCCGGGTCGTCAGTCGAGCTCGACGCGTAGGGTGACGACCTCGTTGGCGGCGATGGGCAGCGCCAGCTCGTCGGCGGCGGCGCGCGGCAGCTCGGGACCGACGCGCTCGTCGAGGTCGGACCACCAGGCGCGGCGCACGGGCCGGAAGAAGCGCAGCCGCGCCGTCACCGTCGCCGCCGGCGCGCCGCACAGGCGCACCACGAGCGCCGTGCCGTCTTCGGCGCGCTTGCAGATCGAGAGCCGCACCGCCGCCGGCTCGAGCGCCAGGAGCGGTCGATCGTTCGGCTCGGCCGCTTCCAAGGCCACGGCGTGCGCCGTCACCAGCGCCGGCTCGAGCGCGCGCACGGCGTCGTCACCGAAGGCGATGGCGTAGTCGAAGCGATGCTGGCCGAGGCCTTGCGCGGCCGGCGTCGTCACGTTGTAGCCGGCGTGGCCCGGTCGCGTCGTCAGGTCGCCGCGCGACATCCAGCCGACGGCGCGAAACAGGGTCAGCCAGATCGTGCCGTCGCTGCCGCGCTCGACCTCGTGCAGGCCGAGGCCGCCGAAGGCGAGCGGCGCGGCGCCCGTCGTCGTCGTGATGGCCGTCGTCGGCTGCGTGCCGCGCGCGTCGGCGCCGCGCTCGAGCCAGCCGAACGCCGTCTCCGTCCACAGCGACGCCGGCGGCGGCGACAGGTCGAAGCGCGCGCGCAGCCGCCGGTCGGGCGTGCGCTGGTCGACGTCGACCGCGATCTCGACGCGGCGATCGACGACGCGCGCCGAGAGCCGCACGCCGAGATCGTGGTCGCGCGAGCTGCGCACGGTGCCGTTCGGCAGCGGGCAGAAGTCGTAGAGGTCGCCGCGATCGCCTTCGTCCTCGAACGTGTGCGTGATGGCAAGGCCGCTCGTGGCGTCGACAATCTCGAGGCCGCCCGGAATCGGCCGCACGATCAGCGACGCCGGCGGCGTCGGCGTCGGCGCCGGCGCGCCGGGCACGAGCCGCGCAATCCGCACGCCGTGCGGCGGCAGGTCGCGCGGGAACAGCCGCAGCCGCAGCCACTCCGCCGGTCGCAGGCCGGGCCCGTCGGTGGGCGTGCGCGCCACGATCTCGTACGGCACGTCGCCGGTGGGCCCGACGAGGGCAAAAGGTCCGTCCGCCACCAGCCGCTGCACGTCGACCTCCGCCTGCGCGCTGCAGACGAACGGGTGCGGGTTCAAGATGGCGATGGCCTCGTGCAGTGCGAAGTCGGGCGTGCGCGCGCCGACCAACGTCGCCGTCGCCTGCGCGAGCAGCGCGCGTCCGAGCTGCGTCACGCGGCGCAGGCGATCGTCGATGTCGCGGTGCACGTCGTCGACGGAGCAGCCGCAGATCGAGTCGTGCGGCTGACATTGCAGGAGCTGCCGCCAGACGTGCGCCAGCGCCTCGTGCCGCCCGGTCGTCGCCAGCGCCAAGAAGGGCTCGACCAGGCGCACCACCAGCGCTTGCGCGCGATCGTGATCGCGCTTTTGCCAGCTGCGCGCCGACCACACGCCCGACAACACGGGTGCCGTCGGCGTCGCCGCGCGCAGCTCGCCGGCCACGACCGGCAGCGCCGCCACGTCGACGCGCTGGCGCACGATCGCCGCCGCGCGCTCGAGCGACGCGTGCTCGAGGTCGACGTCGGGCCGCGCCGCCGCCAACGCCGCCAAAAGGCGCGGCACGTCCTGCTCGACCGGTTGGTGGTCGTTGCCGTTCATCCACAGGAGCAGCGCGGCGCGGCTGCGCACAAGCTCGCGCGCGAGGTCGGCGTCGAGGCGCGCCGTCGCCGCCGCGACGTCGCTGCCGAGGCGATGGGCGTTGCCGTAGCCGCCGGGCAAGAAGAGGCACAGCACCTCGGTGCCGTCGAGCGCGCGCCAACGCCACTCGCTGCCGGGCGCCGCCTCGCCGACACCGCGCCAGACGACGGCGGTGTCGATGGCGAAGCCGCGCAAGATCCGCGGCATCTGCGCGATGTGACCGAAGGCGTCGGGCAGATAGCCGATGTTCATGGCGCGACCCAAGCGGCCGGCGCTGCCGCGGCCTTCGATCAGGTTGCGCACGATCGCTTCGGCGCCGACGAGAAACTCGTCCTGCAGCACGTACCACGGGCCGATGCTGATGCGGCCGGCGGCGACGTGCGCCCGCAGCCGCGCGCGCAGCTCCGGCCGCAGCTCGAGCACGTCGTCGATGCAGATGGTCTGGCCGTCGAGCATGAAGTGGCGGAACGACGGGTCGCGATCGAGCGTGTCGAGCAGCGTGGCCACCAGCTCGCACAGCCGCAGGCGAAAGACCTCGAACGGCTGATACCACTCGCGATCCCAGTGCGTGTGCGAGACCACGACGATCGCCGGACGCATTTCAGCCGCCATGGAGGCGCACGAGCCGCTCGGCTTCGAGGAGAAACGGGCGGTGATAGTCGGGCATCCGTCCCGACGTATCGGGCCCGATGTTGAGGAGGAGGTTGCCGCCGTCCGCTTGCGCGCGCAGCCGCCAGTCGGCGATGGTGGCGGCCGAGGCGTGCGAATAGCAGGCGTTGGGCTGCCAGAACCAACCCGGCGTCAGCGTCGTGCAGTATTCGAGCGGCAGCTGGCGTGCGCCGAAGATGGGGTCGCGCCGCGGCGGACAGAGCGCCTCCTGCCAGATGAAGTCGTAGTGCTCGCTCGTGCGCAGATCGACGGGGAGATAATTGGGGACGCCGGGACGATCGGAGCTCGAGTTTTGCACGACGAGACAGCGCGGCTGCAGCGCGTGGATGAAGTCGTACAGGCGCGCCCACTCCCAGCGCGCGCCTGCGTCGTTGGGCCAGCTCGGATCGTGCGGCCAATCGCGCGTCGGGTGGTCTTTTTCCCAGGCGCCGTCGAACCACAGCTCGACGATGTCGCCATAGCCGGTCAAGAGCTCGGCCACTTGATCGCGGACATAAGCGGCATAACGCGCGTCATCGGCGAAGAAGGGGCAATGACGATCGAGCAGCGCGTAGTAGAGGCCGACTTGCAAGCCCTCGGCGCGAAAGGCGCTGACGAACTCGGCCACCCAGTCGCGCCGCTCGGGCGTCGCCGCGACCGAGTAGGGGGTGTGGCGGCTGGGCCAGAGGCAAAAGCCGTCGACGTGCTTGGCGGTGAGGACGGCGTAGCGCATGCCCGACTCGGCGGCCAGGCGCGCCCATTGGCGTGCGTCGAGGGCGGGCGCGCGCACGTCGGCGGCGGGGAAGCGGCCGTCGCCGTTGCCGCAGTAAGTCCAGGGGCCGAAGTGGATGAACAGGCCGTAGGCGAGGCGCATCCAATCGGCTTGCGCGTCCGTCGGCGCGGCGGCGTCGGGCATGACGTGTGATTGTGCCACAGCCGCGCCTGCGACGGCGGCCGGCGGCTGAATTGATCGGGCTGACGGGGTCGAGCCGGCACTGGCCGTCATGTCGCGCGCACCGCTTGCGTGGCGACGACGGCGCATCGATGATGCGCGGATGCGCCTCACCCTCGTCATCGGCCTCGTCTTCTTCGCCGCCACCGCTCACGCGTCACCTACGCTCTATGTCAGCTGCGAGGACGAGGGCGCCATCGGCGTCATCGACGTCACCCAGCCGACGCTGCGCGCCACCTGGAACGCCGGCAAACGCCCGCGCGGCATCCGCTTGTCCCCCGACGGCACGAAGCTCTATGTCGCGCTCTCGGGCTCGCCCAAAGGCGGCCCCGGCGTCGACGAGTCGAAGCTGCCGCCGGCCGACCGCAGCCTCGACGGCATCGGCGAGGTCGACCTGGCTTTAGGCAAGCTCTTGCGCACGCTGTCGAGCGGCCAGGATCCGGAGTCGTTCGACATCAGCCGCGACGGCAAGACGCTCATCGTGTCCAACGAGGAGACGGCGCAGGCGTCGTTCGTCGACGTCGCCAGCGGCAAAGTGCGCGCGCACGCCGAGGTCGGCGGCGAGCCCGAAGGCGTCGGCCTGCGCCCCGACGGCAAGCAGGTGTGGGTGACGAGCGAGGCCGACGGCCAAGTCTTCGCCGTCGATACGCGCACGCACAAGGTCGTGGCCAAGGTCGCGGTGCCGCCGCGGCCGCGCGTCGTCATCTTCACGCCCGACGGCAAGCTGGCCTACGTCTCGTCGGAGAATGGCGCCGCGGTCACCGTCGTCGACGCGCACACGGCGCAGGTCGCCGGCACCATCGCCATCCCCAACGACGGCGTGACCGGCCCGCTCGGCGCGCGCCCGATGGGCCTCGCGCTGTCCGCCGACGGCAAGACGCTGTACGTCGGCAACGGTCGCGGCGGCACCATCAGCATCGTCGACACGGCCACGCACAAGGTGACGCGCACGATCGCCAAAGTCGGCGCGCGGCCGTGGGGCTTGGCGCTCTCCGCCGACGGCAAGACGCTGTACAGCGCCAACGGTCCCTCGAACGACGTCTCCGTCATCGACCTCGACGCCGGCAAAGTGGTCACCAAGGTCGCCGCCTGCCGCGGCCCGTGGGGACTCGTGCTGTCGCGCTGAGCTCGGACGGCGGCCGCGGCAACGGCGGGTCGATCGTCGCGATCAGCGTCCGTTGACATCGCTGATGCGGCCGCGCGCGCCGCGCACGACGACGTGTGCGCATGTCTCCCACCGTCGAGGACGGGTTTGACGCGCGCGTATCCACCCTCTACCATCGCCAAAGCCCGATCGCATCCACGCGCGGGCGGAAAGGCCACGACCATGAGCACTCGATGGCGTTGGGGCACCATGTCGCTCGTCGCGCTGGCACTGGCGGCGGCGCAATGCTCCAAGCACAGCGGCGGCGGCACCGCCGGCGGTGGCGGCAACGGCGGTGGCACGGCCGGCGGTAGCTCCGGCGGCGGCGGCACAGCTGGCGGCGACGGCGGCGGCACAGCCGGCGGCGGCGGCGGCGCGACCGGCGGCAGCGAGTCGGTGCTCCAGCGCGGCAAGGATCTTTACCGCAGCAGCAACTTCATCGAGAGCGGCCTCACCCAGGCGGCGGCGAAGACCATGGCACTCGATGCCACATTCACCAAGAACGCCACCTTCCCCGCCAACGGCGCCATGTACGGCACCGCGTCGGTGCTCTACCTGCAAGAAGGGCCGACCGCGGCCGGCTGCCCGACCGCGGCGACCGGCTGCACCGCCACGGCGCGCGCGGCCGGCGACGGCATCTTCTTCGCCTTCGCCGCGCTCGGCGCCAACCCCAACATCTACGCCTTCGACGAGACCACTGGGCTGCTGGTGTGGACCGCTTACGTCCCGGGCGGCAAGGACGGCATTCGCGGCACGCCGGTCATCGATCCCACGTCGCGTCGCCTCTTCGTCGTCACCGGTCCGAGCACGGCCGCGCCCATCCAGCACCAAGTGCACGCGCTCAACGTCGACGACGGCACCGAGGTCACCACCGGCGGCTGGCCCTTGGCGCTGTCGAAGACGACGCTCACCAGCGGCACCGCCAGCTTCAACAGCACCGATCAGAACATGCACGGCGGCATGTTGCTGATGAACAACATCTTGTACGTCTCGTTCGGCGGCCACTTCGGCGACGGCGGCACCTACCTCGGCTGGGTCGTGGCCGTCGACATCACCGACTCGACGAAGCTCGCCGGCTGGGCCACCCAGTCGACGCAGTCGGGCATCTGGGGCGCGGGCGGCCTCATCGGCGACGGCACCAACGTCTACGCCGTCACCGGCAACACCGGCAGCGGCACCGATCGCAGCATGTCCGACTCCGAGGAGGTCGTGCGACTGAGCGGCATGGCGCAGCTGACCCGCGGCGGCTCCAGCATCTATGTGCCGACGGCCTACGACACCTGGGACGGCGCCGATCTCGACTTCGGCTCGTCCACGCCCGCCTACGTGCCCGTCTCGGGCGGCACGCCGCTTCTGATCGCGCCCGCCAAGCCCGGCATGCTCTACCTGCTCGACGCCGCCAACCTATCGGGCAGCGTGAATTATCCGACGGTGCAAGGCGGCGAGCTGGCCAAGCTGCAGGTGGCGAGCACCACCGCGGAGTCCGTCTACACCGCGCCCAGCGTCTACACCTCGGCGTCGGGGCTGCACACCGCCATCAACGTCGGCGTCTCGCCGTTCGGCTGCACCAACAACCCCGGCGCCGCCGCGGTCATGTCGTTCACGGTCACCACCGGCGCCGCGCCGGCCATCAAGCTCGCGTGGTGCGCGGCGGACGCCGGCGGCGGCAAGATGAACTACCCGCCCATCGCCACCGCCAGCGACGCCAACGGCACCGACTCCATGGTCTGGTTCATGGGCGCCAGCAACGGCACGCAGCTCGTCGCCGTCGACGGCGACACCGGCGCCAACGTGTTCACCACCACCGGCACCGCGTGCGACGACGTGCCCAATCTGAGCTGGCCGATCGCGGTCAAGAACCGCATCGTCGTGGCTGCGCTCGGTCATCTCTGCTCGTGGTCGCCCGGTGGCAAGTAGCCGCGGCCTCGTCGCCTTGGTCGTGGCCTTCGTCGGCTGCGGTGGCGGCAGCGGCGGGGCGCGCGATCTCGGCGTCGGCGTCGACATGAGCAGCGCCGACCTCGGCGCCGGCGATGCCGGCGGCGACATGGCGCAGCCCGCGTGCATCACGCCGGCCACGCCCGGCAGCTGCGCCGCGCCGGTCATGACCAACCTGCCCTATTGCAACCTCGCCGACACCGGCTGCATGGATTCGGCGCAGCCCACGCAGTTCGTCGCCGACGCGCAGTATTACGAGGTCAACAGCCCGCTGTGGTCCGACGGCGCCGCCAAGTCGCGCGCCTTCGTGCTCCCGGCGACCGGCAAGATCAGCGTCAAGAACTGCGGCGCCGACGCCACGCCGACGCAGCTCGCGCAGTGCGTGTCGCCGGGCGGCGTGCCCCAAGGCGACGCCGAGACCGGCAAGTGGGTCTTCCCCGTCGGCACCGTGATGCTCAAGAACTTCTCGTTCGACGGCAAGGTGGTCGAGACGCGCCTCTTCATGCACG
>CAWAWS010000033.1:0-427560 GCA_963785725.1 uncultured delta proteobacterium
GCCGTTCTGACCGACGAAGGGATTCTGCACGGTGATCGCGCCGGCAAAGTTACGACCCTGGTTACCGGGGTTGCCGCCGAGGTAGTTCGAGTACAGGTGGCGGTCGTAGGTGCCGCCGGCCGGATGCGTGCCGTAGTCGACGAACTTCCCGGCAGTCGAGTCGAGGGCGAGGACCTTGATGTCGGCCGGAGCGCCGCCGCCGCCGTTCTGCGAGCCCTGGAGGAAGGACATCGCGGGCAGCGTCTTGGTGCCGTCCTGCACCATCGTGAACGCCTCGGTCAAGTGCGTCGCGTCGATACCGAGCATCATGTTGGTCACGTCGGTCATCGGAACGACCCAGGTCAGGCCGGTCTTGGTCGCCTGCGCAACGCCGAGGTTCATCTGCAGATAGCGGCCGCCCTTGCGGTCGTTGGTGTTGTTACCGCGGAGGTCCGAGGTCTGGATGAAGAGCGTGTTGCTGCGGCTGACGCTGCCGTCGGCGTTCTCGGTGAGGATGCGCGACGAGTTGGCGCGCACCGAGTACGTACGCACGCCCTGCACCGACTTCTGGCCGTCGATCATCTTCTTCCACAAGAGGCGCGTGTTGGCGTTTTCGCCCTTGGCGCCCGTCGGCGACAGGTCGATGGCGCCCACCCACGTGCCGTCGCGCTGGGGCTGGTCGTTGCCGGCCGTCCAGGTGCAGATGGCCGTGTTCGTATCGGCGTCGCTGACGGAGCAACGGCCGCGCGTGCGCTCCTCGTTCGGCTCCACGTCGACGTCGAAGTTCTTGGTGATCTGGAACGCCGCTCCGTTATTGACGGACTTGACGTTGACGCTGTTGACCCAGCCGTCGTCCTTGCCGTTGCCGTTGCAGCCGGCCCACAAGACGACGTCGGTGCTACCGTTGGCGTCGGCGTAGACTTCGCCCGGACCTTCGCCCGACTGGTGCATGTCGCAGTCGTCGTTGGTCTTGGCCATGATCTGGACTTGCGTCTGGACCTTGCCCGTCGAGTCCTGCACCGGCACCTGGTTGCAGCTGGCGTCGAGGACCTTGGCCCAACGAACGGTGTTGTTGGTGCCTTGCGGACGGTAGTTGAACATCAAGAGCATGTTCTTGCCGCCGTTGACCGGGATGATCTCGGGCTTATTGGCGTTGCGATAATCTTGGCCGGTGTTGGAGGTGACGAACTGGCCGGCGCCGGTCGACACCGCGCCGACCGAGCCATCGGCGTTCTGCGTCAGCGTGAACGGATAGCAGGCGGCGTTCTGTCGATCCTTGGGCGCGGTGCCGTTGAGCGACGCCGACTGCATCTGCACGAAGAGCCCCGTCTTGCCGTCACCGAACAGCTTGACCACGGCCTGCTCGTTCGACTCTTCGTAGCGAGTCTTTTGCAGACGACCGTTTTGGACGCGGGCGATGTCTTTGGGATCCGAGGCGGCAACCTTGAACGTCTGCGGCTGCCAGCCGGTCTCGGCGCGCGCGACCCCAGCTCCGAGGAGCGAGAGGTTTGCGGCAATCATCATTGCTAGCGTGGTCTTCTTCATTGGTTCCTCGTTTGTCCTTTTCGCCTCTCCCCCGCTAAGAGAGACGTCATTTTTCTTGTGTCTCGCCCTAGTGCAGCCGCGATGCCACCAGTGGGCATACGTAGATTCGGGCAGATCGGTAGGCCTACGGATCGATTTCCGGGGCCTTCACTCTCCACCTCGCCGGGGAAATCCTCAGCGAGGAGACAGTCGAGCTGCGCTGCGTAGTGGGCAAAGCCACGGTGTGATTACGGAACCTGTCAACGGCCGTTGACTGCGCACACTCCAAGAATCGAATCGGAATGACTGTAATTGGCTTCGTGAAACCGCAATTGAATGCAGTTTTGAAGATTGGAGATTGGACGCGAAAGCGCTCCGTCACGCTACGGAGCGTCCGCCGCATTCGAGCTTGGTTTGTGATTGATTCGATCGTGCGCGAGCGATTGAAGCGGATGGCGGCAGGCTGATTGAGCGAGCTCTAATAGAGATTAGTCGCGCTCCTCGGGCCGGATATGCGGCGTTTCGTCGTCGGTGAGATGGTGCGAGTGCACGGCGACCGCTTGCGCGTTGAACTTCTCGCCGCCGATCGCCACTTCATTGACGTGTCGATCGCCCATGGCCACTGTCGCGCGCTCGAGCTCCGCGCGCGTCAGCCGGCGTTTCCACTCTTCGTCGGCGATGATGACGCCGTCGACCAGCTTCGACGTGTCGACGCCGCGGCTCTCGAGCAGCGGCAGGAGCGCGTAGCGCGCGAGCCCGTGCTCGCCAATCTCCACCGGCTTCAGCGCACGCAGCACCACCTGTTTGACCTGCACGGCCAGATGGTCGTCAGCATAAATACGGATGCCGCCGCGGATGGGCTCGCCGAAGTAAGCGACGCCGTCCACCGGTTTGCCGTCGAGCACCAAGCCTTCGCCGGGCACGAGCTCGGGCGGCTTCTTGTCTACGTAGACCATGACCGCCGCGATCTTGTCGGGCATGTAGTGGTTGCCGAAGTTGGGCGGGACGACGGGGATCGCTTTACCGCCGATGACGCTGCCGAAGCGGAACATGAAGTTTTGCCCGTTCTTCGAGCGCAGCTCGGCGCCGGAAGCGATGATGACCTCGCTCAGCTTCGGGCCCATCAAATGGATCTGATTGATGTGCGCGACGTCGACTCCGTAAGCGCGCAGCAGATCGATGAAGCGATAGCGACGCGATTTGACGATGACGTAACCGGGGCTGTGACTGCCGGGCTCGATCTCCGCCGAGTGCTTCTCTTCGACCCACACCGGCTCGAGTCGCGCCGGCAGCTCGCCGAAGCCGAGCACGCCGACCGGTTTGCCGTCGACGTACACGGTCGTGTCCTTCCACTTGTTGTTGCCGTTCTGATGTCGGCCGCCGCCACCCGCGTTGCTGTTGCTGCCGTCGTCGTCGTCGCCGGTGAGCGTGCGCGCGGCGGCCGCCTCGGCCGCGCGGCCGGCGCCCCATTGAGTCGACGCTTGCGCCTGACCGATGATCTGACGGTCGCGGCGCTCGCAGCCCGTAGTCACCGCAATGCCGACGAACGGAACGAGCGCCATACAGTAGAGGAGCCGGTCACGCATGCGCGCCTGCCAGTGCATCGGCCGTTCCAGCGGGTGGAGGCCATGTCAAGCATCGTTGGCAGCGCGAAGCTGGGGGAATAGGCTCCGAACTGGGGAGCCACGACTCAGTAGGGACCGCAATGACGTCCACAAGTGTTGAAACTGTTTTGAATTCACTACTGGCACGATGATCGCTTTACACGGACGCCATGAACCGAAGAATGGCTCCGTTGGTCTTGGTCCTTGGCTTGACGGTCGCCAGTGCGGGCTGTCTCGGCTCCGCTAAATCGGACGGTGGCGGCGGCGGCGGCGGCAGCGCCGGCGGCAGCGGCAAAGGTGGCGGTGGCGGCAGCGCCGGCGGCAGCGGCGGTGGCACCACCAGCGGCGGCGACGGCGGTATCACGCTCGGCGTCCAATTGTGCGACGCGACGTTGTCGATCGCCGGCACGTTCGTGCAGGGAGACCCGCCGCCGTCCGATCTCGGTGGCGGCTGCTGGCCCGACGGCATGTGGACCTTCACCGCGACCGTCACCGACAACGGCGGCTGCCCGACGGCGCCGCCGATCCCGCCGCAGTTCCAGTACAAGGTCGTGCAAGACGACGACTTCAACGACACGATCACCTACCTGACCGATCCGACGAATATGTTCACGCCGAGCTCGATTTCGGGCGGCGACGGCGCGATCTGCGTCGGTGAGTTCATCATCTACAGCAGCGACGGCAAGTCGATCTTCAACCTGCGGCCGGCGTTGCAGGCGGACAACTCCCTCAACGGTGCGGGCGACTGGGCCTTGTACAACAGCGATCAACGGAACTGATGAAGGTCGCGATCCCGCTCTTCGTGCTCGTGCTCATCGGCGCGGGCTGGTGGTTGCGACACGAGGAGAGCGCGCTCGCACGGCCGGCGGCGACACCGGGACGCACGGCGCCACTCGAGCGACCTACGCAGCAGCTCGCGATACCACGAATGACGGCGCAGCCAACGGTCGCTGCCGCCGCTCCAAGCGCCGCGCCGGAGAAGCTCGCGCTCGGCGACGAGGCGCTGCGCAAGCGGCTCGATGAGGTCATTCCCATCCGGCTCTCGGGCGAAGCGGCGCGCTGCTACAAAGGCGGCCTCGACCGCAATAAGCGCATCGATCTCACCTATCGCCTGCACGTCGAGGACAGCCGCGTGATGGTGCACGACGTTCGCATCGGCGAGAGCACGCTCGGCGATCGCGCGCTCGAAGACTGCATTCGTCAGCGCGTGGCGAGCATGACCTGGCGCGATGACCAGCTGCCCGACATCGACGAAGAGGACAACCTCTACCTCAGCGTTCGCCAGTTCAAGTCGTTCACGGGCATCGACAGCGAGTCCACCGACGGCACCGAGCCCGGCATCGCCCGCTAAAGGCAGCTCAGCGCCACACGCCTTCGATCGTCGCCGTCACCGTCGTCGGCAAAGCCGTCAATCCCGGCAGCAACAGATACTTTTGGTCGAACAAGTTATCGACGTGGATGGCGGCGCGAATGGTGTTGTTGATGCGCGCCCAGCCATAGAGGTCGAAGACGTCGTAACGCGGCAGCATCGCCTGCTGCACGAAGCGCTCGGACACCCAGCGAAAGCGCAACACGCCGCCCAGTCGTTTGCGCCACGTCGAGGCGACATAGGCGTCGATGCGATGGTTGGGAAAATTGGGAATCGCGTTGAACAGCAGCTGCGGCGAGGCGGAATAGGCGTCTTCGTAGATATACGTAAGCCCGGCGCCGATGATGCGGTCGCGCGCGATATCGAAGCCCGTCTCCAAGCCGCGCACGTTGACGGTGTCGAGGTTCTGATTCTGCCCCGCGGTCGGTCCCGTGCCGCCGAGGCGAATGAGGCCGTCGATGCGGCGCACGTAGCCCGAGAACCGCGCGGCGAACAGCGGATGCGGATGCACCTGCACCTGCACTTCGCCGTGCCACGTCTGCTCCGGCGTCAAATTCGGATTGCCGACGGTGTTGGTACAGATGCCGTTCGCCGTCATCCCCGGCTTGATGGCGTTGCACGTCGGATCGTAGAGCTCGCGCAGCGTCGGCAGTCGCCCTTTGCGCGCGCCGATGAGGTAGATGCCGATCGCTTTGTTCGGCTGTCCGCCGACGACCACCTTCGCCTCCGGCCACGAGCCGCCGACGTGCGTGAACGGCACGAGCCCGCCTACCGCGGCCTCGGCCGTGAGCCAGTGCCAGCGCAGCTTGCCGCCGATCGCGAGCTCGCCGTAGCTGGGGAACTCCCAGCGTCCGAGCGTGCCCGTCTGCCGAATCTGCATGCCCTCGCTGTCGACCGACAGGCGCGCCGAGAACGTCGCGTGCACGTCGCCCGCAAAGACGAACGGCCGATCGACGTGCAGCGCTTCGCCCACGCGCCACGAGAGCAGCTGCTGCACGCTCGTCAGCGACTTGAGCGTGTAGTCCGTGTAGAAGTTCGTGTCGCGCGACAAGAGCTCGCCGTACGCGCCCAACGCGATGCGAAAGCCGCGCGACTGAAATTCGCCGCCGATGACCAGGCGCGCCCCGTCCTCGGACGTGATGTCTTGCAGCGCGTTGCCGGTGTTGTCCGACGGCGGAATGAAGAACGAGCGGTGGCCGTACCACGCGTCGGCGGTGAAGCGACTGTCACCTTTCTGGTATTCGAGCCGCAAGGCCGTCGTCACTTGTGACTCGCGGTCATTGAAGTTGCCCGGCATCGTGTTGTTCGACGCGACGACCGGATACGTCGGGTCGTCGAAGCGCGCGCCGGCCGACGCGCGAATGCCGAAGTTGCCCGGCAAAGGCGTGCGCCCACTGACCGCTGCTTCGCCGCCCGGTGTCGAGCTGCCGACGACGCGACCATCGATCATGCGGCTGCCGATGGCGCGCACCGTGGTCACTTCGATGATGCCACCGTCGCCGCCCGGCCCCTCCAGCGGCGACGCCGGCGCCAGCTGCACGCGGATCTCGACGATGTCGGTGATGGGAATGGCGCCCACGTCGAAGATGCCGTAGTAGGGCTCGTCGATGGGCACGCCATCGATGAGGATGAGGATCGAGAACTGCTTGGCGCCGCGCACGTCGACGCGCGTGCCCATGCCGCCCTGGCGCACCTGCACTTCGGGGATGAGCTCCAGCGCGTCGGCCAACGACTGCGCGCCGCGCTCTTTGATCTCCTTGGCCGTCAACACGATCTGCGGCGTGTCGTCGTCGCGCCTGGGTCGCGCGTGCACGGTGCTCTGATATTCGCGTGGTGGCGGCGTCGTGCTGGCGCTGTCGGGCGTCTGCGCGCGCGCCACGCCGGCGCAGCTGAGGAGGCCGAGAACGATGAAGTGAGCAGCCGAGCCGCGCATTGAACGACGAGCAGATGCAATGAAGTTGCCACTCGACGGCCGGCGAGCGCTCTCGACTCCGCTCGACATCGGCGACATCCGGCCCGCCTTCTCGACTGCGCGGTCAGCGGCCCGGTGGCAGCGCGGCGATAGTCGAGATTCGCCCACGCCGCATCATATACCGCCGCCCGAAAACGCAGGCCGACAATGGCCGGCTTACCCAACGATCAGCCGCCAATCGCTACGTGTTTCTGCGGAGCGAGCGGCTGCGTCATTCTACGCAGACGTTGCCAGCGTGGCGACCTGACACCCCAAAGCGGTGGGTACGGACCCCGCGTTCGCTCCGTAGATCTGCGGTTTGCCGGGCGTTTTGTAGTGGCGACGCGCTTGCACTAGCGAGCCGCCATGGAAACGAGGGGCTTTCTCAGCAGCTTTGGGGTGGGATTGGCGATGTCGGTGTTGCTCGCAGCTGTCGCCGGCTGTGGCGGCACGCTCGATCCGGAGCCGGCGATCGGCGCCGACATGGCCAAGGTCAGCAGCAACAGCAGCAGCGACGACATGGCGCAGTCGAGCAGCGCGAGCGGCGGCGATATGTCGCTCTTGCCGCTCTTCGCCGCGTGCACCGAGAACGCGCAGTGCGCCAGCATGCTGTGCTCGCAAGCGAGCTACGATCGCTCGCCGACGCCGCTGTGCACGTACGCGTGCGATCCGACGACCGACACCAATCCGCTCTGTCCCGACGGCTGCAATCCCAAGTTCTTTTGCAAGATGCCGAGCAACTGAGCGAGTCCGCTTTACCGCCGCGACGGGGATCGCGGCAGCCGAGCGGGCGTCAAACCATGCGACTCCAACGCAATCGCCAGCGCCCGAATTCGCTGCTCGCCCACGATGAGCTCGCGCTCGTGCTGGTCATGCGTCGCCAACGTCGGCTGCCCGAGCTCGCCGCCGGTCGGCTCGCGCAGACTGACGGCGGACGGCGGTCGTCACGGATTGTCACCCCGTCGACGATGACGTATGCTCACGCCGTGCGATTCATGTCCGCGCTGGCAGGTCGCAGCCCGATGGTGAGCCAATGAGCGAGAACGGGCGAACGCCAAAGACGATCGACCCGCGCTTGCGCGTGCTCTTCTTGATCGTCGTCGCCGTCGGCATCTTCCTCTTGCCCAAGATGTGGATGGTCGGCGTCGCGACGGTGGCGCTCGGCATCCTGTGGATCGCGGTCGGCTTGCCGCCACGCCGGCTCGCGCGCCAGGTCTACAAGCTGATCCCGTTCACGATCATGATCCTCGCCTCCTACGCGTTCACCAAAGAGGACTCGGCGGTCGATCGCTGGCAGCACATCGCGATCGGCTCGCACGACCTCGCCATCAACGTCGGCGGCGCGGCGATCGGTCTCCTCATGGTGCTGCGCGTTCTGTCGGTCGTCATCGCGTCGCAGGTCGCGCGCGCCGGCGATATGCGCGCCATCGCCCACGGCCTCGGCAAGCTCGGCCTACCGCGCATGGCCGCCGTCTCGATCGACGCGGTCCTCGCACTCCTCGGAGGAGGAGGAGGAGGAGGAGGCGGTGGCGGTGGTGGCGGCGGTGGCGGTGGCGGCGGTGGCGGCGGCGGCGGCGGTCATGGCCGCGGGCAGAAGTCGTTCACCGGCTTTTGGACCTCGCTCAAGCAGCTCGCGCGCGGCGACGTGCAGCCCATCGTCAATCGCTTGCAGCGACAGATTTCGCGCGCCGAGGAGCACATCGCCGGCGGCGGCTTGGCCGATGAGCGCGGTCGCCAGGTCGCGCGCGACGTCGCCGTCATCACCGGCGTGGCGCTGACGATGCTCGGCATCAAGGCGCTCAAGGTGCTGCCCGGCATCCCGTTCGCGCCCGGCTACAAAGTAGTTCTACTGACGCCGCTCTACATCGTCGCGGCGCTGCTGACGCGCACGCGCTTCGGCGCGACCATCACCGGCTTCGCCATGGGCACCGTCGCGTTCCTGCTCGGCGACGGCAAATACGGCGTCTTCGAGATCGCCAAGCACGTCGCGCCCGGCCTCATCGCCGACTTGATCGTGCCCATCGTGACACGCGGCGAGCGCATGCCCGGCGGCATCGGCTGGTCCTTGATCGGCGCCGTCATTGCGATCGGCCGCTTTGCGACCATCCTTGTCATCACCGCCGTCGTCGCCGCCCCGCGCGTCGCCTACGCCATTCTGATTCCCGGCCTCGTCGTCCACGTGACGTTCGGCGCCGCTTCCGGCTACGTCAGCTATCACCTCGTCAAGGCAGTCGCTCGTCTGCGCGAGGAATACAAAATGAGCGATGAGGAGCTCGCATGAGCAAGTTGATGCAGGGGGACGGGCGAACGCACATCGATTCGCCGTTGATGCGCGAGTCGCTCGTCGATCGCCGCGTGATCGCCAAGACGCACTCGGAGCGCGAGTTCGAGGTGCTGCCGGACGTCATGCTGGTCAGCATCGGCGGCCAGTCGATCTTCGATCGCGGCAGGGAGGCCATTCTTCCCGTCGCTGACGAGCTGGCGGCGGCGCGTGGCAAGGTCAAGATGATCGTCGGCGTCGGCGGCGGCACGCGCGTACGTCACACGATCTCGATCGCGCTCGACCTCGGCTTGCCGACGGGCGGCGTCGCGCAGCTGGTGGGCGCGATGGAAGAGGCGAACGCCGTGCTGCTCAACGCGCTGCTCGCCAAGAAGCGCTCGATGGTCATGCAGCGCGAGCACTTCTGGGAGCTGCCGCTCTATCTCGAGAACGGCATGCTGCCGATCGTCATCTCGGTGCCGCCCTATCACTTTTGGGAGCCGCCGTCGGAGCTCGGACCGCTGCCGACCCACGGCTCGGACTTCGGCCTCTTCATCCTCGCCGAAGTGTTGGGCATGAAGAAGGTCATCTTCGTCAAAGACGTCGACGGCCTTTACGAGAGCGATCCCAAGCTGCATCCGGACGCGAAGATCATCAAGAAGACGACGCTGGCGGCGCTCTATCCGCACTTGCCGGCGGAGCTGCCCATCGATCGTCAGCTGTTCGACGCGTGGCGGACGGCGCGGCACGTCGAGCGCATTCAGATCGTCAACGGCCTCATTCCGGGCGAGCTGACGCGCGCGTTGGCCGGCGAAGAAGTCGGAACCGTCATCGATCGAGGTGAGACCCATGCATGATGAAACGCAGATTCCGCAGCGCCGTGACATCGCCGGGCCGCTCGTCGGCGCGACGCTGACCTCGGGCGTCGCCAACCTCGAATACAGCCCCGTCGCGCTGATGCCCGACACCAAGGTCATCAAGATCGGCGGGCAGTCGATGATCGATCGCGGTCGCGCCGCCATCTTCCCGCTGCTCGACGAGCTCGTCGCGGTCAAAGACAAGTACAAGCTCTTGTTGTGCTGCGGCGGCGGCAGTCGCGCGCGCCACATCTACTCGGTGGCGAGCGAGCTGGAGATGCCGACGGGCGTCTTGGCGGCGCTCGGCGGCTACGTGCCGCGGCAGAACGCGCGCATGCTGCAGATGCTGCTCGCCAAGCACGGCGGCGTGTTCATGCTGCACGACGACTTCGAGAAGCTGCCGCTCTACTTCAAGATGGGCTGCATCCCGATCATGACCGGCATGCCGCCGTTCGGATATTGGGAGAAGCCGAGCGAGGAAGGTCGCATTCCGGCCAACCGCACCGACGCCGGCGTGTTCCTGTCGGCCGAAGTGTTGGGTGTCAAGCGCGCGCTGTTCATCAAGGACGAGGACGGGCTCTACAGCGACGATCCGAAGAAGAACTCGAGCGCGAAGTTCATCGCCAAGATCGGCGCGCACGAGCTCTTGAAGATGGACCTCGACGATCTGATCCTCGAGCGCGTGGTGTTCGAATATTTGACGCGCGCGCGGTTCTGCCACGAGCTGCAGATCGTGAACGGCCTGAAGCCGGGGCTGGTCACGCGCGCGCTCGCCGGCGAAGACGTCGGCACGATCATCTACAAGGACTAGCCGGTCAGCTCGATGACTCTCGAGACCTGAGAGATTCAAGCACAGCCCGCGCAAAGAGGTTCCGCACGCGCTCGGGGCTTTGACCGCGCAGGGACGCTGTTTCCTGGGACTTTCGGCGACGAGCGTCAAGCCCCGCCCGAACGCGCATTTGGGCGGCGAAACGCGTGTGGCAAGCCCCGAGGAATCTTCGCCGGCCAGCGGCCTCGGCCTCCGATATGCAATAGCCAAGGACATGCGCAATCTACTTGCCATCGTCGCGCTGGTCGCCCCACTCGTCGCATCAGCCGCCGATCGGCCGACCGGAGAAGTCCTCGGCAGGGCGGAGCTTCCGCCAAAGGTAGAGGCAACATTCGAGCGGCAGGCGGGCGCCCAGGGGCTCGAACACATCCGCCGAGCCAGGGATTCGCACGGCCACGTGATCTACACTGCTGAAATCGCCGGCTCCGGCCGCGTTGTCGCGGTGACGCCCGACGGCAGCGTCCGGGCAGCCGCACGATAGCCGGACAACCGGAGGGTCAATCGGTAAGCGCTCGCCGAACAGCATCGGCCGAGCGCCGTAGGATCTCGAACCGGCGCGACGCTGGCACGAGCACATCCTCTCGATTCACAGCGCTCACGACGTCCTCGCCGAACGGATACGAAGAATCAGCGTGATGTCCGCGCTCGGTATTCAGACAGCGCTATCGCTGCACGTAAAAGCGTGCCGCGAGTCGTTCGGATGAATCTCCGCGGAGATGAATGGCGCGACGGGTGATCGACTTGGATCAAGGCGTACTTGGTCACCTGCGCGTTCCGGTCGAAGCACGATAGATACGAATCATGTTGGACCGTCGCCGGCTTTCGGGTCGACGTACGCGCGGATCTTGGTCACGTGGTTGACGCGCGGCAGCGGATCGCCTGGCCGGCTCATGCGTCGCCCTTGGCCGTGATACGGCGGGAACGCACTGGCCGGATCGACCACCGCGGCGGCGATCGTGCCGCGGCGGTCTCGGTCAACACGAGAATCGGATCGCCGTCGCCCTTCGCCGCAGCCCTCGTGTTCGTCCTCGTCGCCGCCGACAGATTCGGGCGCAGGAGCGCATTCGTCGGACGCTCGTGTGATCGTGACCCCTCGCCCTCCTCGCACTCTCGGCCGATAACCAACGAGAGGCGAACAAACGCAAATGCCAGGCGCATCGAGGCTCGGAGACAAAGCTCAGGTTCAGCAAGACGCGCACGGTTGTCCGGGGTGCCCTCATCCCGGTGTGGGTCCTGCGATCGCGGGATCTACAAACGTCATCATCAACGGACGACCGGCTGTGCGGCTCGACGACGTGGGCATCCACGCCGTCTGCTGTGGCCCCAACATGTGGTCGGCCGCTCAGGGTTCGACGACGGTTTTCATCAACGACAAGCCCGCCGTTCGCAATAACGATCAGACCCGTCACTGCGGCGGCACGGGCAAGATGGTCGAGGGCTCTCCCGACGTCATCATTGGCGGAGCGGCCGGCACGGCGAGCGGATCCAGCGGTGGTGGCGGCGGAGATAATGGTGGCGCAAGCGGAAGCGCGGGGTGGCGGAGCAAGCGCGGGTGGCGGAGCAAACAGCGGAAGCGGAGGCAGTGGCGCAAAAAGCAGCGGCGCTGGCGCCGCGCCTGCCAATACAGCGAAGGCCCCACCGTCGCCCGTGAAGCTGCCCGCAGTCACGGTTACAGCTCGCCCCGATGCACCTGGTGCCACTGACTCACCGCCGCTGTCGGCAGACAAGCTGACGCCGGAGAAGACCGACGACGAAACCGACTTCAAGAAAAAGGTCTACAAGAAGCACTGCGAGAACGCCGCCAAGCGCCGCAAACGGTCCGATGGCGTTCCTCCGTCGGAACTAGCGGACGTCGAGAACGGACATAAGATGCGGCGAGACGCTGCCGCCGCTTGTAATAAGCTGTTCGTCGAAATGCGCGCCGACCTAGCGAAGCAGAAGGCCGCCGGCGACGCGCACGCTGCGAAGGTCAGTGTCATCACGCTGACCTCCGGTTACCGCGATCCCGAATACGATCAACAACTGTGGGACCGCTACTACGACAAGTATTACAAGGAGACCGCTAAGAAGCGGGCAGCGACGGGGGATATACACGGCGCCGAATCCGTCGATATTCTAGCGACGCAAATAGCGCATTACAAAGCAGCGCCCGGGTTCAGCAACCATACCGACGGTGACGCCTTCGACGCGACGACGACGGAATCGGGCGTCCATTATACGAGTGACCACAATCAGAATGAGGCATGGGAAAAAACATGGTTGCGTCAGTGGCTGAAGAACAACGCATCCCGCTTTGGCTTCGTGCCGCTCGGGACAGAAGCGTGGCATTGGGACTATCGCGGCTGATGTTTGCGTTGCTGCTCTTGGGAAGCACCAGCGCTATTGCGCAGACCCAAACAGCCGATCGGCCGACACGGATCGCTCTCGACTGGCTGCAGACGCTCCGCAGTAACGACATGGGCAAGCTCGCGGCCGCCAGTCAGCTGCCTTTCGTCCAAGAGGGATTCAGCGGCTGCAACGCGAAGCGAGCGGACTCAGCCGCTGACCTGACGCTGTTGCTCGGGTGTGTGGCACATAGCGACAAATTTTTCGTCGCGAGTATCCCGGCCCAATCGGATGCATTGGCTGATTGGCATTCACTCAAGCTCAACGATGTTCCGCGAGGCCTCAGGAAGAAGGCATCGTCGCTCGCAAAGGCGAATGTGCTCATCGGCGGAGCGCTCGATGGTGATGGCGTCTCATATCGTGTCGTGATTGTCGTCTCGAAGAGCAGCGCGAGCGTGACCGGCGTTTTGCTGGAGCCAAACCTGGCGGAATAGCGTCGGAGGCTATGGCGCCTGGCCCGCCGGCAACACTCCCCACATAACGCCCGCGCTTCTGGCACGAGCTCAGCTCGTGAAGCGCTTGAAGCCGGGAAAGCAAATTCCGGTATCGCTCTGAATGAACCACGGAAGCCCAGGCATTGCTCCGAACTGCAGATCGATGATGGAGCTCAGGAGCATCAGCGCACTGAGCGCTTGAGCTCGTACTTCCTTCTCGGTTTCCTCGTTGAAGTGCAATGACTCGTTTCTCAGTTGTTCGAGTTTCACGAAGGCATCCGATGTCTCGCCGCGGAGTACCTGCCACTCACTGAGGATACGGATGACGTTGGTCCAGTTGTCGAATGAGTCCTTCCGATAGACATGTTTGTAATCTGGCGTCGATCTAAACCGATCACGCAGGTTCAAAATCAGATGATTGAGGATTCGCTCGCCGAGTGCGCACGCGCCTGTGAGCGCGGGATAGTAGCTTCCAAGAACAAATGCGTTGCGAGCCTGGGCAAGAAAACGTTTATGAAAGGCGATGACAGAGCATGGTTCAGCGCCGATGGCCAAGAAGTCCTGAAACTTTCGTTCTGCGTCGATCTCCCCAAATTCTGCGATGAGACCGCGTCGGATTTGGGCGCGATTCTGCTCGTGCAGTTGCTTGACCTCAGGGGCCCAGTTGCTCCCGATCTCGAACTTGAACATGTTGGCTCGAAAGTCGAACGCAATCTTCAGCACTCGGTAGCGCTTCATCGGCTCTCCATCGCGTCTGTTTCGTCAGTGCTTCCTTGGTCAGCCAGGACCGACTGGTCTCGTCGGCGTTCCTTTATCGAACGGGATGCGGTGGAGGTCGCTATTTAGGCTCGACGTACGCGCGGATCTTGGTCACTCCGTTGACGCGCGGCAGCGGGTCGCCCGGACGACTCATACGCCGGCCTTGGCCGTGATACGGCGGGAACGCGTTGGCCGGATCGACCACGGCGGCGGCGATCGTGCCGCGGCGGGTCTCGGTCAGGACGAGGATGGGATCGCCATCGGCCTTGGGTGCGCGAAAGACGATGCCGACTCCCTTGTCGCCGCTCACTTCGGCGACGGCGCCGGGACGATCGGCCGCCGGCCCGATCAGCGTCGTCAGCCGCCACGCGCGATGCTCGGCGTCCTCGAAGTCGGCCTTGGTCGCGCGCAGCTTGTCGGCGTCGATCGCCGGCGCGGGCTTGCCGTCGACTTCCACTTCGATGCGCAGCGGCGCGATGGCGACCGTCGGCGGCGGCGTCAGCTTCGGCATCTCGCGCGTCGCGTTGGCGTCAGTCGACCGACGGCAGCCGACGGTGGCGACGAGGCTGCCGGCCAAGATCCAGCGCGTCCAATTCGTCGGCATCCGTTCATGCTGGCACTCGCGACGACAGGGCGCAATGACGACGATAGGCCTACGGATTGACACCCGTCGACGACGCTCCTAAACTGAAAGTCCCGAGGAGGGCTGTCATGCGTAGATTGTTGGGCGTCGCGGCAATGGGTCTCATGCTAGGTGCACCGAACGCGTTCGCCAACGTCGAGCCTCCGACCGTCGGTGGCGGCCACATGAAGCACTGCCCGACGGCGGTGCCCGGTGCCAAGACGCAGATTACCGACGGCAAAGACGCGATCGAGATCGTCGTCACCGGCAGCGACGCGGCGAAGACCGCGGAGATTCGCACGCGTGCTCAGCATGTCGTCGAGTCCTCGAAGGCCGACCCAACGAGCGTCGCGCACGACGGCAGCGGTCACGGCGGTGGCGGCCTCGGCATGTGCGAGATCGTCCTGAAAGACACCACGGTCACCGCCACCGACGTCGACGGCGGCTCGAAGTTCGTCGTCAAGCCGATCAAGCCGGTCGATCTCGAGTGGCTGAAGAAGGAGACGCATACGCGTCACCTCGCGAATACGAGCTCGAGTGGCAAGAAGAAGCCGACCAAGTCGGCCTCCGCTCAGTAACTCGTCAATCTGCGCAACCGTCGCCTCACAGCTTCTTACAGTATCCGTGCTTGTTGCAGACGCCGCTCGTCAGCGGCTTCGGGCAATCGGTCGCCGCCGTCTCCTGCTTGCACACCATCGAGCAGTACGCGTTCGAGCCGCCGATGAAGCAGGCTTTGCTCTGACACTCGCTGTCTTTGCCGCAAGTGGCACCGAACGCTCCAGGGGCGCTCGGTGCCGCGGTGCTGTCGCTTGCAGACGTCGCCATGCGACGACAGGCCGGCGCGAGAAGTAGCAGCGAAGCCAACACCAGTGTCGCGCGCATGAATCGATCTTACGCGACCGCCGGCAGCGCGCGATAGGAAAGCGCCGACACGCTCGCGGCCTACACGAAGTCGTCGAAGACGTCGCGACTGTCGGGCAAGAGCTCGTCGATGCCGCCGACGGCTTTGACGCGGCCCGCCTCCATCAGCGCCACGCGGTCGCCGAGCGCGCGCGCCTCGTTGCGATGGTGCGTGACATGGATGACCGGCACGCGCGCTTCGGCGACCCACGCGCGCAGGTCGGCCACGAACTCGCGGCGCAGCGCCCGATCCATCGCCGAGAAGGGCTCATCGAGCAGCACCAAGCGCGGCGCCGGCGCGAACGCGCGAGCGAGCGCGACCCGCTGTGCCTCGCCGCCGGAAAACGTCGCCGGGCGACGTGTCGCCAGATGCGCCACCTTCATGCGCGCCAGCATCGCCGTCGCTCGCTGCAGCCGCTCGGCCTTGGGCATGGCGCGCGGCAGTCCATATTCGACGTTCGCGACGGCCGTCATATGCGGAAACAGCGCCAGCGACTGAAACACGAACGAGATGCCGCGCTTCTCCACGCGCCGATCGATATGTCGTGCGGCGTCGAACCACACTTCGCCGCCGAGCGCCACGCGACCCGAGGTCGGCTTCACGAGCCCCGCGATCGCCGCCAGCGTCGTCGATTTGCCGGCGCCCGACGGACCAAACAGGATGGTCACGCCCGGCGTCACGGTCAGATGCACGTCGAGCTGAAAGCCGCCGCGACGCTCGATGCGCAAGTCGACGTCGAGCGTCGTCTCAGCCATGTTTGCGCTTTCCCGTCAGCTTGTTGACCGCGTACAGCGCGAAGATGGCAGTGCTCGTGAGGATCGCGACCATCCCGGCCGCGGCGTGCTCTTCGTGCGACTGAATGAGATCGTATATCGCCAGCGACGCCGTCTGCGTCTGTCCCGGGATATCGCCGGCGACCATCAATGTGACGCCGAAGTCGCCGAGCGAGCGCGCGAACGCCAGCATGACGCCGGCGATGAGCCCGCGCGACGCCAGCGGGAGATGCACCGTCAAGAACACGCGCAGTCGACCGGCGCCCAGCGTATGCGCGGCCTCGAGCAGCTTGTCGTCGACGCCCTCGAGCGCGGCGCGCGCCGCTTTGATGACGAGCGGCAGCGCGCCCAACGTCGCCGCGATGACCGCGCCCGTGCGCGAAAAGACGATGGTGCCGCCGGTCAGCGATTGCCAGGCGCGCCCGACCAAGCTGTGCCGCCCGAGCGAGACCAAGACGTAGTAGCCGAGCACCGTCGGCGGCATGACCAACGGCGCCGACGTCACCGCGTCGATGAAGTCGCGCCCGAACATGCGCTTCTGGCTGAGCAAGAGACCGATCGCGACGCCGATGATCGTCGCCAGCACCGTCGCGATGAGCGCCACGCGGAACGAGAGCGCGAGCGGTTCCCAGTCGGTCACGCCTCGATGTTACTTCGCCGAGGCGGTCCGCGTCTCGCCCGGCAAAAGAAAGCCATAGTGACGCATGATGGCGCGGCCCGCCGGCGAGCTGACGTAAGCCGTGAACGCGCGCGCTCGGGCTATTCGCTCGCGATCTTCGCCGCACACGACCAGCGCTTGATCGATCGGCGCATGATCGAGCTCGGAGATTGGCAGCCAATCGCCGTCGGTCGCCGTCGTCGCCAGCGACATCGCGACCACCGCGACTTCGGCGTTTCCCGACTGCGCGAACTGCAGCGTCTGCTGCACGTTCTCACCGAAGACGACGCGCGACTTCAGCTGATTCCAGATGCCCGCTTTCGTCAGCGCCTCGGCGGCGGCTTTGCCGTACGGCGCGTGGGCCGGATTCGCGATCGCGACCTTGACGAAGCGCGCGTCGGCCAGCTCCGCCAGCGTCTTCGGCGGCTTCACGGTCGAGCTCTTCGGCCACCAAAGCACGATGCGACCGCGTGCATAAGATGTCTTCGAGTCGGCGAGACAGACGCCGGCATGAACCGCGTCATCGACGAACGACACGTTGGCCGCCGCGAAGACGTCGAACGGCGCGCCCTCGGCCAGCTGCTTCTCCAATAGACCGGTCGAGCCGAACGTGAAGACCACCTTGTCGCCGTGGTCACGCTCGAAGGCGGCGCCGAGCTCCTTGAACGCGACCGCCAAATCGGCTGCGGCCGCTACGCGCAGCGGCGCCGCGAACGCCGGTGTCGACAGCAACGAAAGGACGACGACTCCCAGGCTCCGTATGACGCGCACGCACAACGCAGTCAGCAATAGTCGATCCACGAGCAAAGCCGCGCGGCGGTTGCGTGCGGCGACGCCGAGCCTGGGGAGTCGTCTCCCCGATCTACGTAGATTCCGCAGTTTTCCCCCACCCAGACAAGGTCGGTTGACTCGCGGCGATACCCGAGTTTTCGATGTTTAGCGGCCGCTACGGAGCCGGCATATGCGTTGCACAGCGCGGTCGCATGAAAATTTATCTGTTGGCGTTCGCATTCGCCGTCGCTGGTGTGGGCTGTGGTGGGTCTTCGTCGTCGAACAACGAGCCGGACATGACGGCGTCGGGCGGCGGTGGCGGTTCTGCGGGTGGTGGCGGCACCGCGGGCGGCGGCGGCACTGCAGGTGGCGGCGGCATCGCTGGCGGCGGCGGCTCGGCCGGCGGTGGCGGCAGCGAAAAGGACGGCGGCACGGAAAAGGGCGAAGACGGCGGCACCAAAGGTGCGTACGGAGCGCTCTGCACGGACACCGTCAACGGCAGCGATTGCCAGAGCGGCATGTGCGACCCGTTCGAGCAGGGCGCAGTCAAGCGCTGCACGATCGCTTGCACGACGGCCGCCGAATGCCCTGCACCTGCGGTCGGCTGCACCGCCACCAACGGCCAGTCCGGTCACTGCAAGTTCGCCAACTGAAGCTCGCGCGGCCTGGTCATCACGACGGGCTTTAGCGACGAGGCTAGGAAGGCGTAAAGTAACAACATGGCGTCACTGCCACGACTGACCGCGCAGTTCCGTTCTGCCGCACGCGTGTGCGGCATCGTGGTCAGCCTCGTCGGCGCGCTGGTTCTCGTGGCCGGGGCCATCAACAACGCGACGCTCAATCGCATCCTCGCCGGCCGCTTCATCATGCAGCTCAACACCGGCGTCGCCTTCGTGCTCGCCGGCGCGACGCTGTGGATTCGCTCGCGCACCGTCGCCAACATCTTCGCCGCGGTCGTTCTCGGCAGCGGCCTCTTCATCCTCGTCGAGCATTTCATAGCCGGTAGCATCGTCGCCGGCCGCATGGAGCCCGACACGGCCGCCGGCTTCATCCTCATCGGCGCGGCGCTGCTCTTGCGCCGACTGGGCCGGCCGACGACGACACGCTTGGCCGATTGGATGATCATCGGCTGTCTGCTCATCGCCATGGTCGGCCTCTTCGGCTTCACCTACAGCGTCAAATTCTTCTTCGGCGTGAGCCAATACTCACGCATGACGCTGGGCACGGCGCTCGCCTTCGTCGCGCTCGGTCTGGGCGCGCTGTTCGCGGAGCCCGAGCGCGGCGTCATGCTGACCATCGTCTCCGACTCGGCCGGCGGCGTGATGGCGCGCCGACTCTATCCGGCCGCGATCTCCATCCCCATCACGCTCGGCTGGCTGACGCTCTTCGGCGAAGGCATGCGCCTCTACAACGGCAAGTTCGGCCTCTCCCTATTCCTACTGATGAGCATCGTCGTCTTCTTGCTGCTCGTGTCGCTGACCTATCGCGCGCTCGATCGCACCGACGCGCAGCGCATGCGCCTCGCGACCGTGCTGCTGGAAGAGGCGGAGCGGCGCCATCTCGCCAAGGAGCTGCACGACGAGATCGGCCAGTCGCTGACGGCGCTCAAGCTGCGGCTGTCGGTCGCGCTGTCGAGCGAGCCGGTGATGCAGGCGCGCACGCTCGTCGACGAGCTGACGGAGCGCGTCTCCAGCCTGTCGCTCGATCTGCGACCGGCGATGCTCGACGATCTCGGGCTCTTGCCGGCGCTGGTGTGGCTCTTCGAGCGCTACTCGGCGCAGACCGGCGTCCGCGTCGACTTCGCGCATAACGGCATCGAGGTGCGCGTTTCGCCCGCGGTCGAGACGGCGGCCTTCCGCATCATTCAAGAGGCGCTGACCAACGTCGCGCGCCACGCCGCCGTCGACACCGTAAAGGTACGGGCCTGGCGCGACGGTCAGTCGCTCTCCGTGCAGGTGGTCGACAGCGGCCACGGCTTCGACTTCAAGCGCGCCGTCGGCAGCGGTAAATCGACGGGCCTCTCCGGCATGCGCGAGCGCGCCGGAGCGCTGGGCGGCGCGCTCACCGTCGAGTCGTCGGCGGCGGGCACCCATTTGCAGGCCGAGCTGCCGCTGGCAGTAGACGCAGTCAGACATCCGAGGGAAGCATG
Organism: uncultured delta proteobacterium; assembly: GCA_963785725.1. Classification (GTDB taxonomy): domain Bacteria; phylum Myxococcota_A; class Polyangia; order Palsa-1104; family Palsa-1104; genus JAQBQH01. The sequence continues at coordinate 19,826 of CAWAWS010000033.1, forward strand.
ACCATGATTCAGACCAGCATCTTGCTCGCCGACGATCATCAGGTCGTCATCGATGGATTGAGGTCGCTGCTCGCCAATGAGCAGGACATGAGCGTCATCGGTCAGGCGAGCGACGGCATGCAGGTTCTTCCGACGGTCTTGGCGCTCCATCCCGACGTGCTCGTGCTCGACCTCATGATGCCGGGCATGAACGGCCTCGAAGTGTCGCGACAGATGCGCGAGAAGGCGCCGGACACGAAGGTGATCATCCTGTCGATGCACTCGAACGACGCCTACGTCCTCGAGGCGCTGCGCAACGGCGTCGCCGGCTACGTGCTCAAGCAGGCCGACGCGCGCACGCTGCTCGACGCCGTGCGCGCCGTCAGAACCGGTGTTCGCTATCTCTCGCCGCCGCTGTCGATGGAGAAGGTCGAGCGTTGGGAGGTCGAGACGCGCACCAATACGCTCGATCTGTTCGACACGCTGTCGTCGCGTGAGCGCGAGGTCTTCCAGCTGGCGGCCGAAGGGCTGACGTCGGCCGTCATCGGGGCGCGCCTCGACATCGGCCGGCGGACGGTGGAGACGCATCGCGCGAACATCCTGCGCAAGCTCGGCATCAAGACGCACGGCGAGCTCGTACGGCTCGCCATCAAGCGCGGCCTCATCATCGACTGACCGCCGACGACCGAGGTGTGCGCGCCCCGATCGGCGCCTCCAGTCTTCAGTAGGCCGACGGATATCCGCGGGTTCCGGGCGGTTCAGATTGGCGTATGATCTGCAAACTAGGCTGCTCCGGTGATCCAAGCCGTCGCATATTCGACGCTCGCGCTGACGGTCACGCTGGCCGTTTCGCGGCCTCGGCTCGGGCTCAGGCTGCGCTTTTCGCCGGGCTCGGCGGCGCTGCTCGGCGTGCTCGTGCTCTTCCTGACGCACCTCTTGACGCTGAGCGACCTGCTGACGGCGGCGCGCATTCAATGGCGGCCACTCCTGTCGCTGACCTGCATCATGGTCATGACCGGCGTCGTGCAAGAGGTCGGCGCGTTCGATCGGCTGGCGATGCGGGTCGAATCGTACGCGCGGGCGACCTCGACGACGCGGGCGTTCACGCTCGTCTTCTTCGTCAGCCTCATCACGCCGTCGCTGCTCAACAACGACTCGGCGATTCTCTTGCTGACGCCGCTCGTGGTCGCGCTGACGCGGCGCCTCTATCCGGGCCGACCGGGCGTGACCGAAGCGTTCGTGTTCGCCGTGTTCCTCGCGCCTGGCGTCGCGCCGCTCGTCGTCTCCAACCCGATGAACATGATCGTGGCCGAGTACGCCGGCATCGGTTTCAACTCCTACGCCGCCGTGATGTTGCCGATCTCGATCGGCGGCGCCATGGTCACGTTCCTCATCCTGCGGCTCTCGTTCCGCCGCGCGCTGGCGACGACGTCGGCGACGCCGCTCGAGGTCGTCGTGCCGCCGGCGCATCCGGCCGAGAAGGCGACGCTGGCGCTCCTCATCATCGTCTTCGCCGCCTATCCGATCACGGCGGCGTTCGGCGGACAGATCTGGATGGTCACGCTCGCCGGCGCCGTCTTGTCGCTGGCGTTGGCGAGCCGCTATCGCGTGGCGTCGCTGCCGAAGCTGCTCGGCCACGTCTCGCCCGACATCCTCGTGTTCCTATGGGGCGTGTTCTTGGTCGTCGTCGGCTTGCGCCACGTCGGCGTCATCGATCGGTTGGCGACCCTGTATCGCGCGGTGCCCGACGGCAGCGGCCTGCAGATCGGCGTCATCGGCGTCGGCTCCGCGCTCGGCTCGGCCATCGTCGACAACCACCCGATGTCGATCTTGAACATGCTGGCGCTCGGGGCGCACGGCGACAGCCGCCAGCTGCTGGCCGCGCTCGTCGGCGGCGACATCGGCCCGCGTCTGTTGCCCGTCGGCTCGCTGGCCGGCCTGTTGTGGATGGATCTGTTGCGTCGCGCCGACGTCCGTATCTCTGTCTGGCGCTTCATCCGCTTGGGCACGATCGTGCTCGTTCCGACGCTCGCGCTGTCGCTGGTTCTACTGGCGCACTCGGGCCGCTGACCTCGGGCTAAATGGCTCGATCCGTATGCCTACGGATTGCGCCGGGGTCCAGGAGGTCCTTACTGTGCAGCGACCGCGACCCGTGCGTCGCTCGAATGGGGTGCTCGATGCGCAAGCTCGCCGTACTCGTTCTACTCGCCGCCGGTTGCGGTGACGATACGACCTCCGCGTCGCTCGATCTGGCGATGACGACACCAGGCGCGGATCTGTCGGTGCCCGACATGGCCGTCGCGCGCACCGCCACCGTGCCGCTTGGCTTTCAGCCGGCCGGACTCTTTTGGGACTCGGCCACGCAAGCGCTCTATCTCGCCAACGACGGCGGCGATCAGATCGTAAAATGGGAGGAGCAAAGCGGTGCGTTCGCCGTCGCCGCGCGGCTGCCGACGATCGCGCCGACGTCGGGCGGGCTCGGCCAGCTCATCAAGACCAGCGACGGCAGCTGGCTGGTCACGCGCAACGGCTGCGGCACGGGCGGCGCGGTCATCGACGTGCCGTCGGCGGCCGGCGGCACGATCGCGGCGGTGCCCGGTCTCGCCACCAACCGTCGCCGCGTCGGCTTGACCGCCGCCAGCGACGGCACGATCTACGACAGCTGGTACACGATGACCGGCACGGCCTGTAGCGGCGGCGGCGGCGGCGCCATGAACGGCACCGTCTCGTCGCTGACGCTCGACGGCACCGAGACCGCGATCATCACCGGCATCGGCAAGCCCATCGGTGTCCTGGCCATCGGCACGACGATCTACGTCAGCGATCAGATGAACAACGTCGTCTTGCAGGCGCCGTTGCCGGCCGGCGGAACGCCGACGACGTTCGCGACAGTCGCCGGCGCCGACGCGCTCGCCGCCGGTCCCGCGGGCACGATCTTCGTCGTCAGCAACAAGGGCACCGTCACGCAGCTCGCCACCGACGGCACACCGACCGAGATCGGCTCCGGCTACAAGCCGCTGCGCGGCGTCGCTTACGACGCCGACCACAAGCGCCTCTTCATCGGCGAGCCCGACGCCGGCTCGGCTGACGGCGGCGCCGGCATGCCGGCGCTGCACATCCTGCCCATCGACTAGGGCGCGCGCTTTTGGAGCGGGCTCGGTGCGCGCGTGCGCCGGGATCGCTCCTCGCTTCGCTTCTTGGATTCTTGCTTCGCGCGCAACGGTTACGACGTGGAGGCTGCATGACACACTCGACGCTCGCCAGGACCCTCGGTAGCTGGGTTTTCCTGCTCGTGCTGACTGCCGCCGGCAGCGCACGCGCGCAAACGGTCTGCGATGACACCATCGGCACGCATCGCGTCTTCATCCTCGCCGCCGACACGCAGGTGCCGGCGCTGAAGACGCTGGGCGCGATCTTGAAGGCGCAGACGCCGTCGATCACGCTCGTCTACACACCGGCCGGCTCCTGCGCCAACATCGCCGACCTGTACACGAACACCTGGGTGTCGAACGCGGCCGGCGGCGGCACGTTCTACATCCCCGACAACTACGATGGCGTCTCGGTCACGCCCAATTGCACCGCGCCGGCGGGGACCGTGCCCGATCTGGCGATCTCCATCGTCTTCCCCGACAACACCGACTGCCCGACGGCGCCGGTCAAGCCGAGCAACATCACGGCGACGCAGGGCCCGGTGCAGGCGATGCTCTTCGCGGTGCCGGGCGGCGTCGGACAGTCCACGACCGGCTCGACGCAGCAGACGATCACCGCCGAGGAGGCCTACCTGATCATGGGTCTCGGCGCGATGGTCTCGCAGACGCCACCGTGGAACGATCCGCAGTACATCTACGGCCGTACGGCGACCAAGGGCACGCAGGTCTCGATCGGCGCCAACATCGGCGTCGCCGCGGCCAAGTGGAAGCTGCTCGCCGACCCGCAGCATGAGATCGATCAATCGAACGGCGTGGCGACGGCGCTGGCGGCGCTGTTGTCGTCGAGCAACGCCGGGCAGGGCCTGGGCATCCTCGGCGCCGAGATCTACGACTCGGGCACGTACCGCTCGCAGATGCACTCGCTGGCGTTCCGCGCGTTCGGCCAATATCACTCGTACTGGCCCGACTCGACACCGACCGCGTTCGACAAGCAGAACGTGCGCGACGGCCACTATCCGCTCTGGTCCTACGTGCAGTATTTGGCGCCGCAGGCGGCAGCGCCGATGACGGGCGCGCTCAACCCCGACGCGCAGACGGTGATCGACTACTTCACCGACAACGTCACGGTGGCGCCGGCGGCCGATCCGCTCGACGTCGTCATCTCCAACGGACTCGTCCCCGAGTGCGCCATGAAGGTCTCGCGCACCGTCGAGGGCGGCCCCGAATCGGCCTACGCTTCGAGCGCCCCCTGCGATTGCTACTTCGACTTCAAGGTCACCGGCGCCACGACCTGCACGGCGTGCAGCGCGACCGCGGCCTGTGCCACCGGAACCTGCCGTCACGGCTACTGCGAGGCCAAGTAAATGAGCGCCAAGATGATGCTGCGCGCCGGCTTGATGGCGCTCGCGATGTGCTCGGCCGCGGCTTGCGGCGGTAGCAGCCACAAGAGCGGCACCGACGGCGGCTCGCCCGGCGCCGACATGGCCGGCACGACGACGAGCCCGCCCGATCTGTCGCCGCCGCCCTGCGTGATGGATCCGACGACCGGCAACGACTTCTTGAACGCGTGCACGACGGCGCAGACCGGCGACCCCGCGAAGAACTACCCGTATTTCCCGAAGCTGGCGCCGAACGGCAACCTGCCGCCGATCAACTGATTTGCGAGTCGCGGCGTTGGCGTGGGTGCTGGCGCTGGCGGGCGTGGCCGCCGCGGACGAGCCGCCCGATGCGGGCGTCGCGCCCGTCGCGGCGGCGCCGTCCCCGTCGGTGTCCGTCGATCCGGCGCTGGCGGCGCGCGTCGACGCCCTGGCGCGCGAGCTGGCCGAGACGCGCGCCGAAGTCGCCGCGCTCCGTCAGGAGGCCGCCGCCGCGACGAGCGCGAGCGGCAGCGTCTTCCGTCTCGGCGGCGCGCGCGCCCAGCTCTTCGGTTTCATCCAAGCCGACGCCGTCGCCTACGACCAAGCGAGCAGCGATCAGCTGAACAACACGACCGGCGCGCCGCTCAACCAGACGCGCTTTCTCATTCGCCGCGCACGGCTGCGTGTCGACGTCGACTACGGCTGGGTCGCGGGCGCGCTCGAATTCGACGGCAATACCATCAACGGGCCGGTCGCGCGCATCATCGACGTCGAAGCCTCGGCCTGTTGGCCGCGCTGCGGGACGGAGCCGCTGGTGATGGCGACGATCGGGCTCATGCGCATTCCCTTCGGCTTCGAGGTGCAGCAAAAAGATTACGTGCGCCTGTTCCTCGAGCGCAGCAACGTCATGCGCGCGCTCTTTCCCGGCGAGTTCGACCTGGGCGCGCGGCTGCAAGGCGGTTGGCGCTGGCTGCGCTGGCAGGTGGCGGCGATGAACGGCCATCCGTCGGGCGACACGCAGTTCGCGCTCGTGTCGCCGACGCAGTCCAAGGACTTCCTCGGTCGCGTCGGCGCCGACACGACACCGCATCCGCGCTTACGAATCGTCAGCGGCTTCTCGGCACTTTGGGGAACCGGCTTCCACTCGGGCACGCCCGACACGAAGGATCAGCTCGTCTGGCGCGACATCAACGGCGACGGCCAAGTCGACGTCACCGAGCTGATCGGCATCGACGGCCAGCCGGGTCTGCCGTCGCGCACGTTCTCGCGTTACGCCGTCGGCGGCGATCTGCGCGTCGTGAGCGAGCTGCCGCGGCTCGGTCAGCTCGAGGTCTACGGCGAGATCGTATGGGCGACCAACCTCGACCGCGGGTTGATGCCGGCCGATCCCATCGCCGCCGGCCGGCCGCTGCGCGAGCTCGGCTGGTACGTGGCGGCGACGCAGGAGCTGGGTCGCTTCGCGTCCGTCGGCGTGCGCTACGATCGCTACGATCCCGACGCCGACGCGCGCGCCACCGTCGGTGCGTCGATTGTGCCGCGCGATCTGACGTTCGCGACGCTGGCCGCGGTCGCCGCCGTCGAGTGGCGGCCGCGGGCGCGGCTGTCGCTCGAGTACGATCGCAACGCCAACGCGCTCGGCCGCACGGCCTCGGGCGCGCCGGCCACGCTCGGCTCCGACGTCGTCACCGTGCGCGGCCAGGTGGTCTTCTGATGCGCGCGTGCGCGCTTGTGCTCGTCGTCGCCGTCGGCTGTGGCCCGGTGGCGTCGCCCGATCCCGGCCTCGACGCGGCACTGCAAGTGGCCGGCGCGCAGTTCGTCCCCGGCGCGCCGCCGGCCGCGAACGCCACCGCGCCGGCGGTGCAGGCGCTGCAGTTCGCCGACGCATCGGAGCTGGCCGGCGCCTCGAATCGCCCGCTTCTCGGCGCGCTCGATCCGACGGCGACGGCGGTCGCGCTCGACCTGGAGGGCGATCGCGGCTACTGGCTGGTGCCAGCCGGCACGCCTTCGGCCGACGCGCCGACGCTGCCGACGTTCGACGTGCTCGTGGCGTTTGCGCCGACATTGCCGACGGGCACGCAGACGCTCGCGGCGCGCGCCATCGACGGCGCCGGGCAGTTCGGCGCGCCGCGGACGCAGCCTGTCGCCATCAACGGCGCGACCACCCCGACGGGCGCCATGGTCATCCACCTCGCGTGGAGCGGACGCGCCGACCTCGATCTGCACGTCGTCGACCCCGATGGCGTCGAGATTTGGGCGCGCCATCCGAGCGGCTACCAGCCGCCGCCGCCGCCGGCGCTGCCCGATCCGGTGGCGCAAGCGGCCGCCCCGCAGCTCGACGCCGACTCCAACGCCGGCTGCGTCTTCGACGGACGCGATCAGGAGAACGTCATCTACACGAGCGCGCCGGCGAGCGGGCAATACATCGTGCGCGTCGACGCGGCCTCGCTGTGCGGCGCGTCGTTTGCCGATTGGCAAGTCGCGGTCATCGTCGCCGGCGCCACGCGCTACAGCGCCGCCGGCGAAGCGGTCGACGCCGACACGCAGGGCAGCCACGCCGCCGGCGCCGGGCGCACCGCCGTCACGTTCACGCTGCCGTAGTGCGCGCGTCGCTCGTCATGGCCGCGCTCGCGTGGGCCGCCGCCGCGCGCGCCGACGAGCCGGTGGCCGCGCCGCCGGCGGCCGCGACGCCCAACGCAACAGCGACGACGACGGCTGCGCCGACCGAAACCCCAGCCGCGACAACGCCGGCTGCGACAACGCCGGCCGCGACGACGCCGGCCGCGACGACGCCGGCCGCGACAACGCCGGCCGCGACAACGCCGGCCGCAACGACGCCGCCGACGCGCACTTACCAGTCGAGCGTGCGGGCGGCGCGCATCGAGCGTGCCGGTGTCGTCGAGACCGCCGTCGGCGGCGACGAGGCGCGCCACGTTGCCGGGACCGGCGACGATCCCCTCAAGGTGATCGAGGATCTGCCGGGCGTCGCCCGCGCCACCGTCGGCACGGGCGCGATCATCGTTTGGGGCGCCGCGCCCAGCGACACGCGCGTGCTCATCGACGGCATCGAGGTGCCGGCGCTGTATCACGTCGGCGGCTGGCGCTCGATCGTCAACGGCGACCTCGTCGGCCGCGTGGCGCTGGCGCCGGGCGGCTGGGGCGCCGACTGGGGCCGCGGGTTGGGCGGCCTCGTGCGCGTCGAGACCGCCGCCGCGCCGCCCGCCGGCGTGCACGGTGACGTCGGCGCCGATCTGCTGGACGGCTCGGCGGTCTTGTCGTACGCCGCCGGCCGCATCAGCGTCACCGTCGCCGGCCGCTACGGCTGGCTCGACCATCTCGCCGGCGCTGTCATCTCGCCCGACGTGCAGGCCTTCGTGCCGCTGCCACGCTACGACGACTATCAGCTCAAAGCGACGCTGCGCCTGCGCCCGCGCGAGACGCTGTCGCTGCTCTTTCTCGGCGCCGACGACGGGCTGCGCCGCAGCGTGTTCGCGGGCGATCCGTCGCAAGCGCGCTCCGACTCGCTCGACCGCTCGATGTGGCGCGTCGGGCTGCATTACGTCGCCGACGTCGATGGCGCGCACGTCGAGGTCACGCCGTTTGTCGGCTTCGATCGCAACCACACCGCCGAGCAGTTCGGCGCGACGCCGGCCAACCTCGGCGTCGACAGCTGGAACATCGGCCTGCGCGCGTCCTATCGCCGCCCGGTCGTGCGCCGCTTGACGCTCGTCTTCGGCATCGATCTCCTCGACACGCACTCGACCATCTCGCGCTTCGGCTCGCTGACGATTCCACCGCGCGAGGGCGACCCCTACGTCTTCGGCCAACCGCCCGGCACCGACGTCGCCAGCGATCACTTCGGCGTCCATCAGCTCGACGCCGCGCCTTACATCGCCGGCGAGCTGCGTCTCGGTCCGCTGACGGTGACGCCCGGCCTGCGCTTGGACGCGCTGCTGCAGCAAGGCGACCATCTGACGCCGCCTGTCGCTGCCGCGCCGCCGCTCGGCTTTACGCACTTTGCGGCGTCGCTCGATCCGCGGCTGGCGCTGCGCTGGCGGGCGCAGTCGCGGCTGGCGCTCACGGCTGCCGTTGGGCTCTACCATCAGCCGCCCGATCCGGTGGACCTCGGCGCGCGCTTTGGCGATCCCAACCTCGGCGCCGCGCGCGCATTGCACGTGACCGCCGGCGGCGAGCTGCACATCGCCGCCGGGCTGTCCGCCGAGGTCGACGGCTTCTACCGTCAGCTCGACGGCCTGGCCACGCGCAACCTGTCGCCGGCGCCGCCCGTCGGACAGTCGCTCGTGCAAGAGGGCATCGGCCGCAGCTACGGCGGCCAATTGTTCGTGCGCCAAGCGCCTTGGCGCGGCTTGAGCGGCTGGATCAGCTACACGCTCAGCCGCAGCGAACGCCGCGACCATCCGTCGACGGCATGGCGCCTCTTCGACGGCGATCAGACGCACGTCCTCACCGTCGTCGGCGGCTATCGCTTTCGTCGCTGGGACTTTGGCGTGCGCTTCCGCTATTCGACCGGCTTTCCGCGCACGCCCGTGGTCGGCGCCTACTGGGACGCGAGCAACAACCGCTACGATCCGCTGTTCGGCGCCATCAACTCCACGCGCATCCCCGATTTCATCCAGCTCGACTTGCGCGCGGAATACGCGTTCGTGTGGACGCGCTGGACCTTGCGGCTCTACCTCGACGCGCAAAACGTCACGTGGCAGCGCAACCCGGAGGAGATCGTCTACAACGAGAGCTACACGCAGCGCGGCTACATCACGGGCTTGCCGACGCTGGCGGTGCTCGGCGCCCGGGTGCAGTTTTGAGGCGTCTCTCGCTGCTGCTGCTGCTCGCGGTCGGCTGCAAGCCCGACTTCGGCGCGCCGCTGTCGCTCATCACCGCGCCGCGGCTGGTTGCCGTGCGCTCCGAACCGGCCGAAGCTCCGCCGGGCGCGATGGTGACGATGTCGGCGCTGGCCGCTTCGCCCGACGGCGCGGTCACGCCGGCGCCGGCGATCGACTGGTCGGTGTGCACGACGCCCAAGCCGATCGCGGAGAACGGCGCCGTCGCCGCGTCTTGCCTCGCGGCCGGCGGAACGACTCCGGTGGGCGACACGGCGGCGCCGCTGCCCGTCGTTCTGCCGGCGGCCGGCTGCAGCCTGTTCGGCCCGGAGTTGCCGCCGGAAACCGCGGGCGAGCTGTTGCAGCCGCGCGCGCCCGACGTCACCGGCGGCTACTTCCAGCCGCTGCGCGCCGACTTCGACGGCGCGACGATCGCCCTCGTGCGCATCCGCTGTGCGCTGCCCGGCGCTTCCTTGGCCGCCGCCACCGCGTTCGCCGCGCAATACACGAACAACGTCAACCCAACGCTGACGACCATCAGCGCAACCGTCGATGGTGCCGCAGTGGCGCTCGATGCGCTGCCGGCCGGCCGTGCCGTCGTCTTCACCGCCGGCTGGACCGCGGCGTCGCCCGAGTCGTATCCGGTGTTCGATGCCGACACGCAGACGCTCACGACCCATCGCGAGGCCATGACGGTCGCTTGGTACGCCAACGCCGGCGCCTTCGCCACCGAGCGCAGCGGTCGCGCCGAGAACGACCCGGCGCTCTTCGCGAGCGACACGTGGACGGCGCCCGCGACCGCCGGCGGAGTCCACCTGTGGGTCGTGCTCAGCGACGACCGCGGCGGCGTCGACTTCAGCGACGTCGCGCTCACGGTCGTGAATTGACGCAGCCGTTCCAAGCGGCGCGCCAAGAACGCGACGCAGTCCACGAGCCGGGTCTGCCCGTTGGGATCCGGGGGCAGCTGGCCCTTCCACTCGAACCGCTCGTCCTCGTGACAATGTGCGTTGAGAGCTCTTTGACTACATCGGACGTCCATGCGTCCGGCGTCGCCGGCACCCTCGGCATGATTTGGCGTGTATCAGCCCACTCTTGTGTCAGACTTGGTGGGTGGTGGCGAAGTGGCTCATCGCGGTTCCTGCTTTCGCGAGCGCGCTGCTTTGGAATTACTGCGGGCTGATCTGCTCGAAGCCCGAGCTCGGCGAGCCGAGTACCTGGGCACATCTTGCGAGCGTCTTGGCGTTCTTCGCGGTGCTGCTTTCGGGATTCGTGGGCGTTTGGATCGCCAGCCGGAAAGAGCCGCCCTGGTCGATCGCGTTCGCCGCCGCCGCCACGATCGCATTCGTGGTTGGCCCCGTGCTGACGCTCGTACATGGTCCCGCGGTCATCGTCAGCTTCGAGCATGGCGTCGTCGAGGGTGTAGTCGCGTCGATGGTTGGGCTGTCCCTCATGGTGCGGGCGCTATTGCACGTGTCCCTGATCGGCGCGCCGGTCGAAGCAAATTCCAATGTCGCGGGTGCGTCCAGCCACGGTGGCGACGACGAACGCTGATTGCCGATCGCCTTCAGTCCTGGCGACGGCCCCGAAAAATAATTTCGTAGCTCGGGCGAACGTCGACGACGGCCGACGGAAGGGCTGACACAGGCTGCGCCCAGAGCTGCCCGCTGTCGCCGACTGAGGCGAATGCCCGTCACCCCGCCACTGCCAATCGCGCGACGAGCCTCGCAAGTGCAGCGAAATCAATATCCTAGGATCAGTGCCGACGATCCACGGAACCCCCAACAGCCACGCTGAAATGGGCAACGCACGCTCGAAATAGGCAACGCACGGGCCTGCCGGCGCGGGGACGCCGGGATTACGCGCGAATTATGGCCGGCGAGCTAGCGGCGACCGCGGGGCGAATCGGACGTGCCGACGACGGGCGCGGCCTCGTCGGGCCGGGGCGGACGCTCGAGCTTGAGCGGCGGCGCGCCGCCGCGGTCGTGCAGCAGGATCTTCTTGCTCTCGCGGAAGGAGATCTCGACCTTTTGCACGCCCGGGATCGCGGTCACGACGCCGACGTCGAACGTCGGGTGGCGAACGACGTCACCGACGGCATATTTGTCGCCCGGCGCGTACGTGCGCGCCTCGGCGTCACGGCCGGCGAGCAGCTCGTCGAAGTTGACCGCGGGCGCGGACGGCGCCGACGCCTTCGTGGCGCGCGGCTTCTTGACGGCCTTGGTGGTGCCGTCTGCCGTCGGTGTGCCCGGCGGCGCGGCGCGGAATTGATGCTGCTTGTGGCAGCCCTGGCACTCTACTTTGGCGGGCTTGTTCCCGACGAGAGCGACGATCGTGTGCCACTTCATGAGGCGACAACTGGTGCACCACGCGTCCAGCTCGCCTCCTACTTTAAGCTGCTCGGCCATCGCGACAAGCTAGCACATCGAGTACACTCCGCGCCGCATGGACGACACGCAAAACCAACAGCTCGAGCAACTGAACCAGGACATCGCGTCCGCCGTCAACGAAGTGGACCAGGCGCTGGAGTCGCAGGAGGAGCCGCGCCAGATCGCCGCCGGGCAGCTGGTCGAGGGTTTGGCCGCACGCTGGCGGCAGATCTCGGCCACGCTTGCGCCGGCCGATCTAATGATGGCCGAGCGTGGCGTCGGTCGCCGTTTGACCGACCTGCGCCGCGCCGCCGCCGCGCTCAGCCGTCGTGACTCCGGTCGCGAAGTGGCGCTCGCCACCGATGCCGGCTTCGTGCCGTTCATCGAGCGTCGCGCGCCGCCCAAGTCGATCGTGCCGCAGCGCGGAGCCCCGGCGTCGAAGCTCAGCGTCGGCGCCGAGGTCGATTCGTGGTGCGGCAAGTGCAAAGAGATGACGACGCACAACATCGTGGCGATGATCGGCGACAAGGCCAAGCAGGTCATCTGCGCCGTCTGCAACTCGCGGCACGACTTCCGCGACGAGCCGCCGGCGCGCCATCGCACCGCCGTGCGCAACGCCGCCGCCGCTGCCGCCGCCGCTGCCGCCGCCACCAACGGCGCCGGCTACGATGCCGGCGGCCGGCGCGTCGAAGATCGTGAGCTGCTCAAGCGCCAAGAGGCGAAGAAGGCGCTGCAGCTGGAGCTCGCCAACGCGCCCGAGCCGCGGCCGTTCGATCCCAAGGGGCGCTATAAATCGGGCGAAATCATCGTCCATCCCGAGCACGGGCGCGGCAAGATCGAGAACGTGCTGCGTGGATCGCTGCTGGTGCGCTTCGTCGAGGGGCTCCGTCCGCTCGATCTAGCCTGAAGCGAAGAACGGCTCGCCGCTCGTGGGTGCCATCTTAACCGTCCAGAACGTCGCCAAGTCGTTCGGCTCGCGCTCCGTCTTGGAGGGCGTGTCGTTCGCCGTGTCGGATCGCGATCGCATCGGCATCGTCGGGCTCAACGGCGCCGGCAAGTCGACGCTCTTGAAGATCGTCGTCGCCGCCGACACGGCCGACTCGGGCCTCGTCACGCGCCAGCGCGATCTGACGCTCGAATACGTCTCGCAGGAGCCGATCCTCGACGGCAAGAGCACGGTCGGCGCCGTCGTGCGCGAAGGGCTGCGCGTGCACGCGCGGCTGTTGGCCGAGCTGGAGACGCTGGAAGCGACCATCGGCGAGCTCGGCGGCGACAAGCTGGACGCGGCGCTGGCGCTGCAGGCCAAGCTGCACGCGGCCGTCGACGCCGCCGGCGGTTGGGAGCGCGAGCACGAGGTGCGCACGCTGGCCGCCGCGCTCGAGCTGCCGCCGTTGGAAGCCATCGTCGGCAACCTCTCGGGCGGCGAGCGGCGGCGCGTCGCCTTGGCGCGCGCGATCCTGGCGCGCCCGTCGCTGCTCGCGCTCGACGAGCCGACGAACCATCTCGACGCCGAGACCGTCTCGTGGCTCGAAGAGCGGCTGCGTGACTGGCAAGGCGCGCTCCTCTTGGTGACGCACGATCGCTACTTCTTGGATCGCGTGGTCAACCGCATCCTCGAGATCGATCGCGGCAAGATCTACAGCTACGACGGCGGCTACACGCGCTTCTTGGAGCAGCAGTCGGAGCGGCTCGCCGGCGAGAGCGCCAAAGAGCAGGCGCGGCAGTCGTTCGTGCGCCGCGAGCTCGACTGGATTCGCCGTGGCCCGGCGGCGCGCTCGACGAAGCAGCAGGCGCGCATCGATCGCTTCGACGCGGTCGTGGCCGCGGCGCCGACCATCGACGACAAGCGCTCGGGCCCGATGGCGCTGCGACTGCCGACCGGCGGCCGCATGGGCAAGACGATCCTGGAGATGCAGGATCTCGGCAAGCGCATCCCCGGCCAAGTCGACGGCCGCTGGCTCTTCCGCGAGCTCAGCCTCATCATCAAGCCCGGCGATCGCATCGGCATCGTGGGACCGAACGGCGCCGGCAAGACGACGCTGGTGCGCACGCTGCTCGGTCAGATCGCGCCCGACGAAGGCAAAGTCGTCGTCGGCCAGAACACGCGCTTCTCGTATTTCGATCAGACGCGCGCCGATCTGCGCGCCGACAAGACCGTCATCGACGAGGTCTCCGACGGCAACGAGCACGTCTATCTCGACGACGGCCCGGTGCACGTGCGGACGTTCTTGCGCATGCTGCTGTTCGACGACCGCTTCGCCGACACGCCGATCGGGACGCTCTCGGGCGGCGAGCGCAACCGCGTGCAGCTGGCGCGCCTCTTGCGCCGCGGCGGCAACTTGCTGGTGCTCGACGAGCCGACCAACGATCTCGACCTGATGACGCTGGGCGTGCTCGAAGAGGCGCTGCAGGAGTTCCCCGGCTGCGCGCTCATCGTGTCGCACGATCGCTGGTTCCTCGACAAAGTGGCGACGGCGATCCTGGCGTTCGAAGGCGATGGTCGTATCGGCTTTTACGAGGGCGATTATTCGTCATGGTCGAAGCGCGCCAAGGCCGCGGCCGACGCGGCAGCGGCGGCAGCCAAGCCGGCGCCGAAAGCCGCGCCGGTCGTCGTCGCCAAGCCGGCGGTCGCGGCCACGCCGGCGAAGAAGCTCAGCTTCAAAGAGCGGCACGAGCTCGACGGCATCGAAGCGGCGATCGCGACGGCGGAGGCGCGCGTCAACGAGCTGCAGGCGACGCTGAACGACCCGACGATCTACAAGTCGCGCGCCGCGGAGGTGCCGGCCATCGTCGCGCAGCTCGACGCCGCGAAGCTCGAGGTCGATCGGCTGTACGCCCGCTGGCAAACGCTCGAAGCCTTGAAGTCGTAAGCATTCCGGCCGCCGCATCGTCGCCGTCAGCGCTCCCGCGTCGTCGCTCGCGCATCGCCGTCGGGTGCTCGCGTCGCGCCGGTTCGCCGTCACGCTTGGCTTTCCCGCGGCATCGCCGGCGGCGCTCGCCGGGCCATGGCACGAAGTCGGCGGCTTGCGTTACCATGGCAGCGTGCGCGACACCGCCGTGCTGCTCATCGACTGCCCCGACTCGCGCGGCATCGTCGCCGCCGTCAGCGAGTTCCTCTATCGCTACAACGCCAACATCTTGCATGCCGACCAGCATCAAGACGGCGAATTGCGGCTGTTCTTCATGCGCGTCGAGTTCGAGCTCGACGGCTTTCAGCTGCCGCTCGACGGCTTCGCCGCCGCCTTCGACGAGATCGCCGCCCGCTTCGCGATGAAGTGGCGCCTCGAGCGATCGACGGTGCGGCCGCGCTTGGCGCTGTTCGTGAGCCGCTACGATCACTGCCTGGCCGATCTCTTGTATCGCTGGCACGCGGGCGAGCTGCGCTGCGACGTCGCCGCCGTCATCGGCAATCACGCCGATGCCGAGCCGCTGGCGCGCTTCTACCAAGTGCCGTTCCACCACATTCCCGTCGACAAAGCGGACGGCCCGCGCGGCAAGGCCGAGGCCGAGACGACCGAGCTCGGCATCTTGCGGCGCGAGCGCGTCAGCCTGGTGGTGCTCGCGCGTTACATGCAGGTCTTGTCGCCGCGCTTCGTGAACGAGTATCCGCAGCGCATCATCAACGTGCACCACTCGTTCTTGCCGGCGTTCGTCGGCGCCAAGCCGTACCATCAGGCGTTCGAGCGCGGCGTGAAGCTGATCGGCGCGTCGAGCCACTACGTGACGGCGGAGCTCGACGACGGCCCCATCATCGAGCAGTCGACGACGCGGATCTCGCACCGCGATCAGCTCGACGATCTGGTGCAAAAGGGGCGCGATTTGGAGAAGGAAGTGTTGTCGCGCGCGGTCCGCTGGCACGTCGAGCACCGCATCCTCGTGTACGGCAAGAAGACCGTCATCTTCGATTGAATCCCGAACGTCCGTCGCCGCTCGCGCGCGCGGGTTGACGGCTGAGCGACTGGCGGAGACGCGCGGACGGGCTGGGCCCGCGTCGGCTATCGTCGGCGGCCCGGTCCAGCGAGGAATCGGCCGCGCGTCGGAGCCCCGTCGTGCCGGCCAGCGGTGGATCGCGCACGGCGATCGCATGGTTTATCGCGGGCTCGGTCTCGCAGCGCCGACGTTCGCCCCCAAACGCAACGCCAGCGACGCGCACAGCTTCGCGAAGTCTAGAAGCCGGGGAGGATCATGCGGGCGAAGCGATCGGGGTTGCTGACGTTCTGCCGGCGCATCCAGCCGTCCATGGTGGCGACGAGCGCCGCGCCTTCGTCGCCGCCGACGAGGCGGCCGCGACGGCCGCGGGCGACGGCGGCGTGCATCGCCATGTCGGCCTCGTCGAACGCCAGCGCGGCGCGCGCGAGCAGCGTCTGCGCCGTCGCGTCGTCGCCGTCGAGGTGCGCGGCGGCGGCGCGCAGGGCGGCGGCGGCGGCGGCGGCGTAGCTGATCGTCTCTTTGTCCATGCGTTTGGCGGCGGCGCGCGCTTCGGCCAGCAGCGGCTTCTTGCGCTCGGCCGGCGCCGACGCGGCCGCCGCCAGCGCCGCGCGGCCGCGCAGCTCGAGGAGCCCGGCGCGCAAGAGCGGCAGCTCGAGCAGAAACGAGCGCTCGACGAGCGGCCACAACGCCTGCGCCCGCTCCCACGCGCCCGCGCCGTCGCCGCTGTAGAGCTCGATCTGGCCCATCGAGAACGCGTGGAAGACGTGCTGCGCATGAAAGCCCGAGCGCGACCAGTGGCCGATGGCGTCTTCACATTCGCCGCGCGCTTCGTCGGGCAGATCTTGCACCAGCCAGATGATGTTGGGCTCGCCGAGACGCAGGACCGTCGCCGCGTAGCGATCGCCGCGCTGCTCGGCCTCTTGCAGCGACGCGGTGACGTTCTTCGCCAGCTCCGACAGCTCGCCCATGCGCGCCAAGCTGACGGCGCGCATGAGATTCGTCGTCGACAGCTCCCAGGCGACGCCGCTGCAGCGCTCGCGCAGGAGTCGTTCGACGGCGTCGAGCTGCGGCAAGCAGGCGCGCCAACGACCTTGCGAGTTGGCGAGGATGGCGCGCGACGCCAGCGCCAACGCTTCGGCGTGCGCATCGCCCAGCTCCTCGGCGAGACGGCGCGCGTCACCGGCGAGCGCGTCGACGCGGGCGGCGCGCGCGTCGCCTTGCATGGCGTCGATGCAGGCGGCGAACGCGAACGCGCGCGCGACGCGGGAAGGCTCGCCGAGCTGCAGCGCCAGCCGCAAATGCAGCGCGCCGAAGCCGGCGCCGCGCACGGGATCGATGTTCGCCAGGCCGACGGCGAGCGACCACGCGGTGTCGACGCGCGCCAGCTGCGCCGGCGGCAGCTCGGCCGCGCGCCGTCGCGTGAAGCGCAGGCCGCGCATCGCCAGCTGCGCCCGTTGCCACGCCAGCGCGGCGAAGGCGCCGCGCGACGTCGCCGGGACGCTCAGCTTGACCGCCGCCAACACCGGCTGCAGCGCCGCCAGGCCGTCGTCGACGAAGCCGGAGCGCAAGAGCTGCTCGGACGCCTGCCGGCGCAGCTCGAGCGCGTCGGCGGGCGCCGCGTCGCCGGCCGCGGCCAAGTATGCGCGCGCCGCTTCCGAGCCGCGACCGGTGCGCGCCAGCGCGTCGCCGAGCCGCACCTGCAGCGCGTGCACGTCGGGGCTGCCCGGCGGTCGCAAGAGGAGCGTCTGCCGATAGAGCTGCGCCGCGCGCTCGAACGCCAGCGCCTTCGAGGCGCGCTCGGCCGCTTGCGCGGCATAACCCGCCGCTTTGTCGTTGTCGCCGGCGCCTTGCCAATGCGCGGCCAGCGCCTCGGGATCGGCGCGACCGGTCGACTCGAGGCCGAGCGCCACGCGTTCGTGCGCGCGGCGCAGCTCGGCCGGCGAGCGACCGGCCTGCACCGCGGCGCGTACCCGATCGTGATAGGGCTCGATGAGGTCCGACGGTCGCGGCCCCGACGAGCGCACCAGGTTGGCCGCGCGCAGCGTCGCCGCCTGCTGGGCGAACTCCTCGAAGCCGAGGTCGGCGGCGCGGGCGGCGGCGTGCTGGGCGAGCGGCCCGCCGGCGACGGACACGAGCTCGAGCACGTGCTGCGCATCGGCGGGCAGGCGGCGCACGCGCTCGCGCAGGGCTTCGTCGAGGTGCAGCGGCCCTTCGCGTTCGGCGCCCGTCGCCGCGGCGTGACGAACGAGCTCGTCGATGAACAGCGGATGGCCGCCGGCCTCGTCGGCGATGGCCGCGCCGGCGGTCGACGCCGTGGACGACGACGCGCCCTGCTCGGCGAGCAGCGCCGCGGCCAGCTGGCGCGCCTCGTCGGGCGGCAAGCGCGCGAGGAATATCGTCTGCGTCGTCGAGCTGGCGAGCGGCGTGCGCAGGTCGTGGCGGGCGTCGGCGGCGGCGTCGGCGGGCGCGGCGTCGGGGAAGATGGGCACGCCGCGCGGCGCCGTCGGCGCGTGGCTATGCGCGCCCGGCGCGCCGCTCGCCGCGGCCGGCTCGGAAGCGGCGACCGCGTTCTGCGCGACGGTGGCGTTGGTCGCGCTCGCCGAATTCGTCGCGCCTGCCGAATTCGCTGCTGCCGCTGCATTCGCTGCGGTCGCTGCATTCGCTGCTGCTGCTGCTGAATTCGCGGCAACCGCCGAATTAGCGGCGCTCGCTGAATTCGATGCTGCCGCTGCATTCGCTGCTGCCGCTGCATTCGCTGCGCGCGCCACACGCGAAGCCGTCGACGTTGGGCTTCCGCTCGCCCCTGCGGCGGCGCTCGTCGATGACGTGCGCGCGACGCTGGCGGCGCTCGCCGTCGACGTGCGCTCCGAAGCCGTCTCGACCACGAGCGCCGTCGAGGTATCGCGCCCGACAGCCGGCTGTGCCGCGGCCGACGCCTGTCCGGCGGGCGAAGCCAACCGCGCCGACGCTTCGCCGCGCCGCGCTTCCGCCGATGACGCGACTGCGCTCGCCGCCGCGTCGGTCGGCTCGCCCAGGCCACGTGGCGCGCGGCTCGTCGGCGCAGTCGTCGTCGCCGCGGCAGCGTCAGCGGTTGGCACGCCGGAGGTCGCAGCGCCGGCGACCGCCGGAGCTTCCGCGCCGACCGCCCCCACCGTGGCCACGTGCGCGGGCGCATGCGGCACGGGCGTCAACGCCACCGGCGTGGGCGCGGTCGTCGTGTACGCGACATCGGAGTGCGTCAGGTCGCGGCGCGCGCCGTCGGCTTGCACGCGCGCCACCGGCCCGTCGACGCGGGCGCCGCCGCCGGTCGCGTCCTTCGCCTCGGTCGCCGCAGCGGCGCTGGCGCCGCGTGCCGCCGCATCGTCGGTGCGCCCACCGAGCGACGCCGCGACGACTTCGGCGGTCGCGCCGTCGCCGAGCGCCGCGCGTGCCAGCCGACCGCCACCGTCGTGCGCATCCTCGGCCGCGCGCACCGTCGCCAACAGCAGCATCGGCGGCGCGTCGGGCGCGCGCGTGACGGCCTCGAGCAGCGCCAGCGAATCGGCGTCCGCCCACTGCAAATCGTCGACGACCAGGACCAGCGGGCGCGACTGACCGAGCTGCGTCAACAGCTCCCGCAGCGCGCCGAACAGCCGTTGCCGCAGCTGCTGCGGATCGACGTCGTGCGACGGACGCGGCGCCTGCGCCATCGCCTCCACGCGCCGCAAGACCGGAAAGACCTCGGCCAACAGGCCCGCGCGCTGCGGCAACAGCGCCGCCGCTTCGCGCTTGGGCAGCTTCGAGAGCCAGCGCGCCAACGCGTCGACGACGCCATCGACCGCTTTGTACGGCACGCTCTCGCGCTCGTAGCAGCGACCTTGCAAGACGACGGCTTCGGGCACGGCGGCGCGCAGCCGGCGCACGAAGTGGCGCACGAGCGCGCTCTTGCCGACGCCCGATTCGCCGCACACGTGCAGCGTCGTCGCCACGCCGGTGCGCACCTGCTCGAAGGCCGCCTCCAGCGCCGCCAGCTCGTCGCGGCGACCGACGAACGGCCGTTCGCGCGCGCGATCGCGCAGGTCGGGCGTGGCGCCCACGTTGCCGCGCGACAGCCGATCGTACAGCTCGCGCGCGCCATGGCGTTGCCGCGGATCCTTGCGCAACAGGCCCGCGCACAGCGCGTCGAGATCGGCCGGCACTTCGGGCGCCAGCGAGCGCGGCGGCGGCGGCTCGTGCGCCTGTTTTTGCAGCAGCACCTCGAGCGGCGCGCCCGAAAACGGCACGCCGCCCGTCAACGCTTCGTAGAGGATGACGCCGACCGAATACCAGTCGGCCTCGGGACCGACCTTGCGCGCCGAGGCTTGCTCGGGCGCCATGTAATCGGCGGTGCCGACGACGCGAATGTCGCTCTGATCGGGTCGCGCCGCCGACGTGGCCAGACCAAAGTCGAGCAGCACGGCGCGCCCGCTCGGCTCGACGAGAATGTTGGACGGCTTGATGTCGCGGTGGACGACGCCGGCCGCGTGCAGCGCGGTCACGCCGTGCGCGAGCGACAACAGCGAGGCGCGCAGGCGGGCGACGTCGAGCGGAAACGTCGGTCGCAAGAGACGGCCGCTCGGCGGCGGCAAAGTCGCCGCGCGGCGCAGCGGGTCGGCGCTCGGCGTCGGGTCCAGGCGCGGCTCGGAGACGGCGTGGTCAGACCAATGGTCGCGCGCCGGCCGCACCCAATCGAGCAGATCGACGCCGTCGACGAGCTCCATCGTGAAGAACCACTGCCCCGCGTCGCAGATGAGCTCGCCGAGCGTGCACAAGTTGGGGTGCGACAGATCTTGGAGCGCGCGAAACTCGTTCTTGAAGCGCAGGATTCCTTCGGCCGACAACGTGCGCAGCGTCTTGATGGCGACGCGCGCGCGCCGCTCGCGATCCCAGGCTTCGTAGACGACGCCCATGCCGCCTTCGCCGAGCCGCCGACGCACGTCGAACCGCCCGGTGCTGCGGAAGTCCGACTCAGCCAAGGGCGCCACGCGCATTCAGTGTAACGCGCGGCGTCGGCGTTGCGAAGAGCCGCCGAAGTAGGAGCCGCCCCCACTCCGCCGCCGAAACGATTGGTTCGACCACCGTCGGAATTGGTTTAACCATTGCGGCGATTGGTTTAACCATTGCGGCGATTGGTTTAACCATTGCGGGGCGAAGTCGCCCACGAAGCGCCTGCTGCCGCTCGGCAGTGACGGGATCAGCCGCCGCAGAAGAGGACGACCGAGCCGCTGTCGCCGCGCGTCGACGACCAGCTGGCGTCGGCGCTGCCGTCGAACTTCAGCGTCAGCGTCTCGTGCGAGAGGCCGCCGGTGTGCGTGATGGTGCCGGCGGTCGGGCAGGCGCTCTTGCAGCGCGCGTAGCCGGCGACGGTCGTCGACCACACGGCGGTGCCAATCGTCGTGGACCAGGCGCCGTCGAGCGTGGCGCATTCGGTGCTGGTGTTCCAGCTGGCCGTGTAGTCGCCCTTGCGCGTGATGCCGTAGCCGCGCGCGCCGGTGCCGCTACCCTCGCTGGTGACGCTGAGCTGCTTGTTGCCGCCCGAGACGCTGTAGACGGCCTGCGAGTCGAAGTCGAGGCTGGCGCCGTTGACGGCGAGCGCGTTGGCGGTGATGGCGGCGTGGATGCCGTCGCTCTGGACGGTGTAGGTCACGGTGGCGACGCCGCTGACATGCGCGAGGCCCCACGGGCCGCTGCAGTCGGTGAGCGTATAGGTGACGACGTTGCCGGCGGCGGCAGCGACGACGCAGCTGGCCGGCTGATACCAGCTCTTGACGCTGGCCGACGCCACCGTCGCCGCGCCGGCGTCCGTGGCTGCGCTCTCGGTGCCGTCGGTGGTGGTGATGTAGAGCGCGCTCTCGGTCGAGGTCGCGTCGCTGGAGTCGAGGGCGGCGCTGGCGTTACCCACATCGGTGCCGCCGGCGGCGGCGCCGCCGCAGCCGAGCAAAAGCGTCGTCGAAAGCAGGCCGAGCATGAGGTCGTAGCGCATCGGGAAGGCTCCTCGTCGATTGGTCGACGACCGCGGTGATTGCAACCCGAGGACCAGCCGAATCGCCCCGCAGCGTAACCGCTTCCCGCGCGCGCCGAGACGCGCCGACTCAGCGCCGAGAGACGCCCCGGCTCAGTAGGCGCACCTTCGGCGATCGGCGCCGCGCATTGGTTTGACCATTGGGCGCGACGTCGTGGCGGCACATGTCGAGTCGCCACGTACGCCGACGCGAGGCAGGTCGCCGCAAGACCTGCGGCGGAGGCACGCGTGCGCCCGGTGGGCGCGCGTGCCGGAGCTCCTGCGCGCCGGCCATCGGTGGAGCGCGCACAGGGGTGAATAGCTTATGGCGGGCTCGGTCTCGAAGCGCCGACGTTCGCCAACAGCAGCAAACGCAGGAGACGAGTAAGCCTTCGCGCGTCGGCAGAGTTGGCCAAACCATTCGGCCGTCGTCGCGCTCGGTCTCGCGGCTAGATCGTGCAGCAGCAGCGGCAGCAGTTAACCATTCGGCCGTCGTCGTTAGATCATGCAGCAGCAATGGTTAACCATTCGGCCGTCGTCGTTGGATCATGCAGCAGCCAGCAGCAGTTAAACCCGGCCATCGTGGCTAAATCATGCTGCGGCCAGCAGCAGCTAAGCCATTCGCCGTCGTCGTTAATTATGCTGCAGCAATGGTTTAACCATTCGGCCGTCGTCGTTAATCATGCTGCAGCAATGGTTTAACCATTCGGTCGTCGTCGTTCATCATGCTGCAGCAATGGTTTAACCATTCGGTCGTCGTCGTTCATCATGCTGCAGCAATGGTTTAACCATTCGGGGGCTGACATGCTGGTTCTGTCAGCGGTATTTGAGGCCGGTGCCGGTGTTGAAGACGACCACGCGGTCTTCGCTGCCGATTTCGCCGCGCGCGCGCAGCTCGCCGACCGCGGCCCACGCCGCGCCGCCTTCGGGGCAGACGTCGACGCCGGTCATCGCCGCGAGCTGCGCCGCCGCCGGCTCGATCGCCGCTTCCTCGACGGCGACCGCCGTGCCGCCGGTGTCGCGAATGGCGCTCAAGCACAAGAAGCCGCCGATCGGCGACGGCACACGCAAGCCCCAGGCGCGCGTCGTCGCGTTCGGCCACGGCTCGGTGCGCGTGGCGTTGTCGCGCAGCCCGGCGACGACGGGCGCGCACCCCGCCGCCTGAACGCTGACGAGCCGCGGCAGCGTCGGCAAAGGCCAGCCGAGCGCGCGCATTTCGTCGAACGCCTTCCACATGCCGACGAGGCCGGTGCCGCCACCGGTCGGATAGACGATGACGTCGGGAAGCGCGCCGTCGAGCTGCTCGTAGAGCTCGTAGGCCATCGTCTTCTTGCCCTCGACGCGATAGGGCTCCTTGAGCGTCGAAAGGTCAAACCAATCGCGCGGGCCGTGCTCACGCAGCCACTTGCCGGCGTCGGCGATGGTGCCGTCGACGAGCCGCACCTCGGCGCCGTAGTGGCGACACTCGTCGACGAACGCGCGCGGCGTATCGGACGGCATCACCACCAGCACCGGCAACTTCGCCGCCGCGCCGTAGGCCGCGAGCGCGCCGGCCGCGTTGCCCGCCGACGGCGCCATGAGCGCTTTGGCGCCTAGCGCGCGCGCCATCGACACCGCCGCTGTCATGCCGCGCGCCTTGAACGATCCCGTCGGATTGCGCGCTTCGTCCTTGATCCACGTGCGCTCGTCGACGGCAACGAGGGGCGTGAAGCCTTCGCCGAGCGTCACTTCACCGGCGACGAGCGGCAGCACCTCGCGATAGCGCCACAGCGACGACACGCGCCCACGGAGCTCGGCCGGCTGCAGCCGCACCTTGGACCAATCGTAGTCGACGCGCAGTGGCATTCCGCAGCGTTCACAAACGGTCTGCAGCTTCTGCAGCGTGTGCGGCGTCTGGCAGGCGAAACAGGTCAAACCAATCAGAGCTGGGTTCAGATGCATAGGCCACCGTCGAGCGTCAGGGCGCGTCGCTGGCGCGCATCATAGCTGCGGCGGCGTCGGCGATCGGCGCAAACGCCGAGGCCCGAGCGCGCATGCAGGTGGGCGGACGTGTGACGCTGTCGCGGCCGTGGCAGTCGACGGCGGCGCCGATCGTCACCAACCGTCGTCCGACGCGGCGCGCGATCCTCGTCATTTGCGTGACTTGGCCGCGATCGACGCGGCGACGGCGAAACCGGCAGACGAACGCTACACCTCGGTTGCATTTCGCAGCGCGGTTGCGTAAATTGAATGAGCGCTCATTCAGCAACCAGGAGGCCGTCGTGAGCAAGCCGATTCCCGCCATCAATCGCTACCGTGCCGATCTTCGTGAGATGCAGTTCCTCTTGTTCGAGCAGTTCAAAATCGAGGAGCTGCTGGGTAAGGGAGCGTTCGAAGGCTGGGGTGCGGACGAGATCCGCTCGACCCTGACCGAAGCCTATAAATGGATGCGCGAAGTGGTCGGACCACTGAACGCGACCGCCGACGCCGAGGGCTGCAAGCTCGAGGACGGCCAGGTCAAGACGCCGCGCGGCTTCAAAGAGGCGTGGACCAAGCTGTACGAAGCCGGCTGGAAGTCGATCGGCGTCGACAGCGAGTACGGCGGCGCCAGCTCGCCCACGTCGGTGCAGATCCTCGTCGAGGAGATGCTGTCGCGGCGCGAACACCGCGTTCAGCATGTACGCGGTCTTGACGTACGGCGCGGCCGAGGTCATCGAGGCCTTCGGCACGCCCGAGCAGAAGCACGTCTTCTGCGAGCGCATGTACTCGCGGCAAATGGGGCGGCACGATGTGCCTCACCGAGCCGCAAGCGGGCAGCGACGTCGGCTCGGCGCGCACCACGGCGACGCGCAACGCCGACGGCACCTACTCGATCACCGGCACCAAGATCTTCATCTGCGCGCGGCGACCACGATCTGACCGAGAACATCGTGCACCTCGTCCTCGCGCGCATCGCCCGAAGCGCCGGCGGGCACCAAGGGGCTGACGCTGTTCATCGTGCCGAAGTTCCGCGTCGACGACGACGGCAACATTGGTCGAACCAACGACGTCAGCGTCGGCGCCATCGAGCACAAGATGGGCATCAACGGCGTCGGCGACGTGCGTGCTCAACTTCGGCGAGAACGGCAAGTGCATCGGCATGCCCGTCGGCGGCGAAGCGAAGCTGAACCAGGGCATGTCGCAGATGTTCAAGATGATGAACTGCGCGCGCATCGCCGTCGGCGTGCAGGGCTTGAGCGTCGCGTCGTCGGCGTTCTTGAACGCGCTCGAGTACGCGAGCGAGCGCAAGCAGGGCTCGTCGATCAAGCACTGGAAGGACGCCACCGCGCCGCGCGTCGCCATCATCGAGCACGCCGACGTGCGCCGCATGCTGCTCGACATGAAGTCGAAGGTCGAGGGCATCCGCGCGCTCGCCATCAAGCTGACGCATCACCAGGACATGGCGACGCTGCTCGACGGCAAGGACGATCAGGCCGTCGCCTACCACAAGGGTCAGGTCGATCTGCTCGTGCCGCTGGTCAAGGCGTACGGCTCGCGATCAGGGCTTCCGCGTGTGCGAGACGGCGATCCAGACGTACGGCGGCGCCGGCTACACGCGCGACTATCCCGTCGAGCAGTACTGCCGCGACGCGAAGATCTTCTCGATCTACGAGGGCACGAACCACATCCAGGCGATGGACCTCGTCGGCCGCAAGCTGTCGCAGGCGGGCGGCGCGAACCTGCAGGCGTTCGCGGCCGACGTCGGCAAGTTCGTGGCGACGCACGCCGAGCATCCCGAAGCTGGGCGCGGAAGTGAAGCGGCTCGGCAAGGCGCAGGAAGCGCTCGACGGCGTCGGCGATGAAGCTGCTCATGTGGTTCCAGTCGGGGCAGCTCGAGATCGTGCCGCTCGTGGCCAACCGCTTCCTCGAGATGATGTCGGAGCTGTCGGTGGCGTGGCTGCTGCTCGAGGGCGCGGTCATCGCGCACGACAAGGCGCCGTCGGTGGCAGCGGGTCATCCCGACGCGGCGTTCTACGCGGGCAAGATCGCGGCGGCGCAGTACTTCGCGCGCAACGTGCTGCCCGGCGTGGAGGAGAAGGCGCGCCAGCTGGAGTCGGAAGATCGCACGGCGCTGGAAGTGCCGGACGCGGCGTTCGCGACGATCTAGCGGCCATGACGGCAATGGTTTAACCAATTTTACGATTGGTTGAACCATTGCCGTGGCTAGGGCAACACCCGATCCGTTCGCGCAATTCTCCCCCCGCCACTCGCATGTAGCCCGTCGACGCGGAATCCCGCGCGCGCCGCCGTCGTGCGCACGATTGAAGGCCACTCAGAAGACAATCTCGCGTCGTCGACGGAGCTTCCCGCGCTCCTCGCTGCTGTGTGGCACCGAGGACGAGGCCTCGGCTCATAGCCAATGGACACTGCTCGCTGCGCTGTGTGGCACCGAGGGACGACCTCGCCTCATAGCCGATGGACCCCGAGCGCGTCGCCGGAGAAGCGCCATCGGCTCGAGCTCGGATCGCGTGCGATAGCGGAACGCGAATTGGTTTAGCCAATACTGAATTGGACAAACCGTCTTCGCGCGGCTACGCGGCGGGACGCATGCGTTTAGTCGTGGAATCGCGGGAGATCGAGGGCCGGCGAATGGTTTAACCAATCCTGGAATTGGTTAAACCATTTCGCCGGACCGTCGGAGGTTTAGCGGTTGCCGTCGACTTCGGGAGCGGGAGCGGAGGTCTTGCGGTTGCCCGGCTCGGAGGCGGCATCGGACGTCGGACGCGCGGGCGCGGCCGGAGCCGCGTGCGAGTTGCCGACGTTCGGCGTGGCATTCACCGGCCGACCGACCGTGTCGTCGCCGCGGTGCTGCTGCGGCTGTCCGCCGCCGTGCTGATTTCCCGGCTGGCCGCCGCCGGCGTGCTGCTGCCCGGCGTGCTGATTTCCCGGCTGGCCGCCGCCACCGTGCTGACCGCTCGGCTGGTTTCCGGGCTGACCGCCGACATGCTGACCGCCCTGCTGGCCGCCCGCATCCTGACCGCCTTGCTGGCCGGCCGTGTGCTGGCCGCCCGGCTGGCCGGCCGCGTGCTGACCGCCTTGCTGGCCGGCCGCGTGCTGGCCGCCGACATGCTGGCCGCCAGCGCCCGGCGCGCCTGCCGCGCCCGGCGCGCCCATCTCGCCCGGACGGCGCCGCCCGCGCCCGCCGCGACGACGCTTCTTCCGCTCGGCATCGGCGCCCGCCGGCCCAGCCGGCCCGCCGGCCGCGCTCGCGCCGCCGCCGCCCGGCGCCTGCCCCTCGGGACGCGGCCCACGCGGCGCACCGCCCGGACCACGTCCGCCCGGTCCGCCACCGCCAGGTCCGCCACCGGGACCACGTCCACCCGGTCCGCCGCCGCCGGGACCGCGTCCGCCCGGTCCGCCGCCGCCCGGTCCGCGTCCGCCCGGCCCGCCGCCGCCAGGTCCACGTCCGCCGCCCGGTCCGCCCGGTCCACGACGCTCGCCGCCCGGTCCGCCCGCGCGCTCGCCGCCCGGCCCGCCTGCGCCGCCCGGTCCGCCCGCGTGCTGCCCGCCCGGCCCGCGTCCGCGGCCGCCGCGATCATTCCAATCGCCGCCGCCCGGCGCGCCGCGCCCCGGCCGCTTCGGCCCGCGCTTCTTGTCGCCGAACTTGCCGCCGCCGCGCCCGTCACGCCCCGCGTTCGGATCGCGCGTCAACATCCAGCCCGAGCCCGCCGACGGCGTCGGTCCGCCGCGCTCTTCGCGCTCGTCCTTGGGCGCGCCACCGTCGCTGCGCGCCGCCTCTTTGACGAGCGAGCCGAGCCCGCGCGGCGCCTTCTGCTTGGGCGCGCCGAAGGGGCTCGGCGCTGCCGCCGTCCACCACCGCCGCCGCCGCCGCCGCGTCCTTCGCGACCGCCGCCGCCGCCGCGTCCTTCGCGACCGCCGCCACGACCGCCGCGAGCGTCACGCGCGCCGCCGCCGCCCGCTTCCGGCTGCCAATCGACGACGTAGTTGAACTCGCCGATCTTCGTCGCGCCACGCGGCTCGTGATCGTTGGCGAAGACGCGCACGAGGCGCACCTTGGCCGCGCGATCGCCGACCGCCTGCAGCGCCTCCAGCAACCGCGCCAGGCGATCGCCGGTGACCGCCAGCGCCTCGCCCAGCCGCTCGCTCATTTGCTCATCGGTCACGCCTTCGCCTTGCAGCTTGGCGCGCGTCTCCGCCGCTTTCTGCACGGACGTACCGCTGAACTCCGTGACCGTACGGTACGGTCCCTTCTTCTCAGTTTCGACCTGCTTCTCGTCGCTCATTTCGTCTTCTTCCCGCCTTTGAGCAAATCTGCGAACGTTCCCAAGCTCGACGGCGCCTTTGGCGCATCATTGGTTGAACCATTGTTGTCATCGCCGGCTTCGATCAGGCCCAGCGACAAACGGCGCTTGTCTTTGTCGACCGCGAGTACCACGACCTCGAGCTGCGCGCCTACCTGTGTTGCTTCGCGCGCGTGGCGGATCTGCTTGCCGCTTGGCCAGCTCGCTGACGTGCAAGCAGGCCCTCGACGCCGGGCGCCAGCTCGACGAACGCGCCGAAGGTCTCGAGGCGCACGACCTTGCCGCTGCGCGCGCGCGCCCTCGTAGAACTTCGTCGCCGCGTCGGCCCACGGATCGCTGGCCAGCGACTTCAGCGACAGCGAAATACGCTCGCCGCGCTTGGGATCGTCGCCCTTCTCCATCTTCAAGATCTGAACTTCGATCTCTTGCCCGACGCTGAGCACGTCTTTCGGATGCGCCGACGCGGCTGAAAGCCGAGCTCGCTCACGTGCAGCATGCCCTCGACGCCGCCGAGGTCGACGAACGCGCCGTAGTCCTTGATCGTCGTGACTTTGCCGCGCACGACCGCGCCGGGCTCGAGCGTCTTGCGCGTCTCGACGGCGAGCGTCGCCTGCTCCTCGCTCGAGCAGCGCGCGGCGCGACACGACCATGTTGAGGCGATTGCCGTTGAGCTCGTAGCGCGTGATGCGGAAGCGCAGCTTCTGGCCGACGTAGCCGACGCGTCCTCGACGTGGCGCACGTCGAGCTGCGAGATCGGGCAGAACGCGCGCACGCCGGCGACGGTGACTTCGACGCCGCCTTTGTTGACGCCGCTGACGGTGCCTTCGACGGGGACGCCGAGCTGGAACGCCTGCTCGAGCTCGGCCTTGCCCTCGGCGCCGCGGCCGAGCAGCCGCTTGAGCACGATCGAGCCCGACGGGCCGCCGACCTCGACCACGCGCGCCTCCAGCTCGTCCATTGGTTGAACCAATAGCTTGCCGTCAGCGTCGCGCAGCTCGGTCAGATCGATCACGCCG
Source organism: uncultured delta proteobacterium (assembly GCA_963785725.1). GTDB lineage: Bacteria > Myxococcota_A > Polyangia > Palsa-1104 > Palsa-1104 > JAQBQH01. The sequence goes on from CAWAWS010000033.1 coordinate 48,759, forward strand.
TCGGACTTGGCGCCGATATCGATGAAGGCGGCGCTGCGACCAATGCTGATCACTTTGCCACGCACGTGTCGCCGACCTGCGGCTCCTTGCGCTTCTTCTTCGAACGACCGTCATCCGGACCTTCGAATTCGGCCAGTAGTGTTGCGAAATCTTCTTCGTCGTGTTCGGGCGGCATGGGCGGGCTAGTCTACATCGAAAGAACCGCCGTGCTATATCAGGCAAATGCCGCCCAAGACTACATGTCCCATCAGCCGACCCGACTTTTTATCGAAGGCCGAGCCGCTCAAGATCGATCTCGGTAACGGTCAGGTCCTCATCGCCGAGCCGCGCCAGTTCTCCACCGGCAGCTTCGGCTGGTACGTCAACTCCAAGGCCAACATCTCCGTCGACGGCAAGCCGCTCTCGGTGCAGGTCGGTATGAACCTCATCGTCGTCGGCAGCAAGGAAGCCAAGGGCGGAGAGACGGCCGAGGCCAAGCCCGACGACAGCAGCAATGGTTGAACCATTGGCGACGGCAGCGGCCCGCGCCGCGCGTCGCTAGCCGTCACCGGTCGGAACTCAGGTGAACCCGGGTGCGCCTGGGCGCGTCTGCCAGCATTGGCGGCGACGGCCCAGGCGCAATCGTGTGCGGAGTCGTGGGTGGGTCGGAAATTGGTTTAACCATTCCGAGAAATGGTTAAACCAATTTGCTCAGTACTGCTGCAGGAACTACGTGACGCTGGGCTGCTGCGCCCGACGAACGCGCCGCACAGCTGGATGCGCTCGAGCGCCTGCGCAAGGTTGCGCGGCCCGCCCGGCAGCTTAGGCAGCTGGTCGTTGAAGAAGGCCTCGACGGCGCGCGCGTGCTCGTCGTCGCAGAAGCTGCCCGTGATCTCGGCGACCCGCCCATCAGCTCCGGCGACAGTCGCCTAAGCAGCTGGTCGAAATGGCTCTGCAGGAACTTCCACGCCAGCTCGCGCGACTCGGGCTCGCGATCGAGATCGCCGAGCAGCCGATACGTCTCGCGCGCGTCGAAGTCGTCGCTGGCGATGACATCGAGCGTCGCCTGGTTGAGCGCCGCGCCCGGGAACGCCGGCAGCGTCGCCAGAATGCGACGGCGATCGCTGCGTTCGGTCGCGTGCTTGGCCTCGGCCACGTAGCGGTCGAAGAGCGCGCGATCGCCGGCCCGCGCCGCCACTTCCAGCACCGACGCCGGCGACGTCGGGATCGACGGCCTTGCGATCGCTCAGCCAGCGCAACGCCAGACGCCTTGGCCTGCGCGCGCAGCGTCGCGTCCTCGCCCTCGTCGGCGACGAGCCCGACCAATTCCGGGCGCAACAGCCGCGTGTCCTCGTCGTCGCTCTTGCGCGCCGTCCAGCCGAGCGCGCGCGCCCGCTCGCCGAACACCTTCTGAATGTAACGCGCATATTGCGGCCGCAGCGACGGCGGAACGAGGTGTCTCGCGCAGCCGCCCCGCCCAATGAATCGACTCCTCGGCCACTTCGCGCCGCGGATCCTTCACCATCCACGGCGTCAGCGCGAGCGCGTCGGCGAGCGGCATGCGGCCCGCTTGCGTCAGCGCGCTGACGTCGTCGAGGAGCCCGATCATCTCCGGCAGCTCGAGCAGCTTACGACCGTTCTCGCCCAGCAGCTTCGCCAGCAGATCGCTGCCGTAGACGGCGCGGAAGTAGCCGGCCTCGCCGTCGTTGGCGAGCAGCCACGTCGGGCAGCTCTTGGCGTCGCTGAGCGGCAGCGTCGCCTTGACGTCGCTGACGATGCCGCAGGTGCGACCGGTCTTGCCGCCGGCGACCCAGCGCGCGCACAGCGGAATCTGCCAATGCTGATTGGTTGAACCTTTGCTGCCGACGGGCAAGAAGCGCTGCTGCGCCAACGCCAGCGACGGCGTCTGCCCGGCGTCGCACTGCAGCTTGACGTCGACGAGCGGCGCGCCCGGCTGATCGAGGAAGCTCTTGAACGCCGGCGCCAAGTCGCGACCGACGGCGCTCGAGATGGCGCCCACGAAGTCGTCGACGGTGGCGTTGCCGTTGGCGTGCGCCTGCAAGTAGGCGCGGACGCCGCGCTGGAAGGTCTCGGCGCCGACGAAGCGCTCGAACATCGCCAACACGACGCTGCCTTTGGCGTAGGTGATGCCGCTGTCGAACGAGTTGTAGATGTCGTCCATGCTGGCGACGGGCTGACGAATGCGGCGCGCGCTGACGAGCGCGTCCGAGCGCAGCGCCTGCGCGCGATAGCCGACGACGCCGGTATGGTTCAACCATTCCGGCTTCCATTGGTCGATGATCTTCGTCTCCATCCAGGTCGCGAACGATTCGTTGAGCCAGATGTCGTCCCACCACGCGGTCGTCACGAGATCGCCGAACCACTGGTGCGCGTACTCGTGGGCGGCGACCTCGGCGTATTGCCTCTGGAAACGCAGCCCTTCGTCGGCGTGCTTGGCGACGAGCAAGCTGTTGGCGTAGGTGACCATGCCGACGTTCTCCATGGCGCCGAACGTCGACGTGATCGGGATGGAGACGTTGTCGAGCTTGTCGAACGGAAACGGAATGCCGAAGTATTTCTCGAGCAGACCGAGCAGATCGCCCGAGACTTTGACGGCCCAGCGCGCGTCGCCGCCGCGGCCGAACGGCACCGCGACGCGAATCGGCGTCTGCTTCTGCCCGGCGCGACCGGCTTCGACGATGTCGTAGGGGCCGACGGCGAACGCGACGAGGTAGCTCGGCAGCGGCGCCGTCTCGGCGAACGTCACCGTCTTCATGCCCGGATGCTCGGCTTTCGTGGCCGTGATGCGCGTATTCGACAGCGTCGCCAGCTTCTCGGGCACTTCCAGCGTCAGCTGCCACGGCGTCTTCATATCCGGCTGATCGAAGCAGGGAAAGGCGCGGCGCGCGAAGATCGACTCGAACTGCGTGATCGCGTACCAGCGATCGCCCTCTTTCTGCGCGAAGATGCCGCGATCGTCGCGGCGCGAGATGGGCCCCGTGTAATCGATGTGCAGCGTCGCCTTGCCGGCGGCGATTGGTTTGACCACTTGGAAGCCGACGAACTCTTCGTTGCCGGGCACGACGCGCGCCGGGATCTTCTCGCTGCCAACCGTAAAGACGGCCTGCGTGATCTTGAGCTCCGTCGAGTTGAGCCACAAGAGGTCGGTCGCGCGCTTGAAGTCGATGTCGATGTCGATGGCGCCGCTGAACGTCGGCTGATCCGGCTGCACGTTGACGCGCGCGCGATAGCGGACGGGGCGGGCGCGATCGTCGACGCGCAGCGCCGGCGGTTGCGCGCCGGCGGGTGAAGCGGTGCCGGCGGCGGCGACGGCGCCCACGGGCGCGGCGGCGGCCGAGGCGCCGACGAGCGCGAGCGGGATGAAGGCGACCCATGAACGTACGAACATTCTCGATCTCCAGGAGTTGAGGACTACGACTGAGGTGCAACACCGAATGGTGCGGATGGTTCAACCATTTGCGCAGCTCGTCGCTGAAGGTCGCGCGGGCAGATGTGGGCGACAGTGCGGCGCGGCGCCGCGCAACGGCAGGCGGCCGACGGGGGAAGACAGACGACTGACGAGCGGCGGCGGTGACGACGTGACGGGCGCGACCCGCTGCACCGAGCCGCACATTGGTTAAACCAATTCCACGCGCAGCGCGGCAGGCGAACCGCAGGGCTCACACCGGCAATCGCACGACGCGCGCAGCCGAGAAACGTTACACCGCTCCGCCGAATTGCGGTCGAGGAGGGTTAACCAACTGCCGGCGCGGCCATGCGACGACTGGAACGGGGATGGTCAAACCAATTGCCGACGCCGTCCCCGGCAGCTTCGAGCGGAAATGGTTTAACCAATTGCAGACGTGCCAAGGCTCGAACGGGAATGGTTAAACCGATGGCCGGCGCGGCCACCGCTCGAACGGAACGCTGAACCGATGGCCGGCGCGGCCACTGGCACGACTCGAACGGGAATGCTTGAACCAACTGCCGGCGCGGCCACTGGCACGACTCGAACCAGCCGCCGCGGCCACTGTCACGACTCGAACGGAATGGTTAAACCACTGCCGGCGCGGCCACTGTCACGACTCGAACGCGAATGGTTAAACCAATTGCGGGCGCTGCCAGAGCTCGAACCGATGGGGGAGCTCGTCGTCGCGATGGAGCTCGGTTTCGGCGAGCGTCCAGGTGTCGTCGAGCGCGGGGAACTGGGTGTCGCCGTCGAAGTGGCGCTCGATGACGGTCAAATGCACGCGACGCGCGAGCGGCAGCACGTGACGATAGAGCTCAGCGCCACCGATCACGAACGGCTCGTCGTCGGTCTGGCACGCGGCCAGCGCGTCCGCGGGTGAATGCGCGACGATGACGCCGTCGGGCGCGCGAAAATCGAGCTGCCGCGTGACGACGACGCTGGTGCGCCCGGGCAGCGCGCGACCGATCGAATCCCACGTGTGACGGCCCATGACGATGTGATGCCCCATCGTCAGGCGCTTGAACCGCTGCAGATCGGCCGGCAGACGCCACGGCAATCGATTGTCGACGCCAATGACACGATTCTCCGACATGGCAACGATGAGCGACAGATTCACGCAGCCAACCTCGCATGATTCGACCGCGCCGCAACAGCATTTCTTGTCGCGCGAGTCGTGACAGGACTCGGTCGTTCGTAAGGAGCGCGCTCACTCGAATCGCCGCTCCTCTCAGTCGACCGCACATTGAATCAACCGCTGCTCGAATCGCCGCTTACTTGAAAAGCCGCTTAGTCGAGTCGCCAGTCACTTGAACAGTCCGCTCGCTTGAACGGCCGCTTGATTGAACAGCCGCTTGATTGAACAGCCGCTTACTCGGATCGACCGTTGCTCGAATCGACCATTGCTCGGATCGACGTTACTCGAATCGACCGTTGCTCGAATCGACCGCTCACTTGAATCCACTGGTCAGTTGAATCGGCTCACCGAAATCGGCTGGCACTCGAATAGCGCCGCATTCGTCCGGAAGTCGGCGGAGAATGGCGCGCCATTTCCGCCAAGCGTTCGTGCGCTCGACGATTGGCGTTCACTGGAATTGTTCGCGCGCCACTTCGATGGTTCGTGCGGCGAGCTATACGGCGATGGGCGCCTTGATCGTCGGATGCGGGTCGTAGCCGTCGAGCCGGAAGTCTTCGTACTGGAATTCGAAGATCGATTGCACTGCGGGATTGAGGTGCATGGTCGGCAATGCGCGCGGCGCGCGCGACAATTGCAGCTGCGCCTGCTCGACGTGGTTCAAATACAAATGCGCGTCACCGAGCGTATGCACGAACTCGCCGGGCTGAAGATTGCAGACTTGCGCCATCATCATCGTCAACAACGCATAAGACGCGATATTGAAAGGGACGCCCAAGAAGATGTCGGCGCTCCTTTGATATAATTGGCAGCTGAGCTTTCCATTGGCGACATAGAACTGGAATAGCGAGTGACAAGGCGGAAGCTTCATCTTGTTTACTTCGGCGACATTCCAGGCACTGACGATCAAGCGCCGCGAATCGGGGTTCGTCTTGATTTGCGCGACGACGTTGCTGATTTGATCGATCGTCGTGCCGTCGGCGGCGGGCCAGCTGCGCCATTGATGACCGTAGACGGGACCCAATTCGCCATTGGCGTCGGCCCATTCGTCCCAAATAGAGACGCCGCGCTCCTGCAGCCAATGAACGTTGGTGCTGCCGGTCAAGAACCAGAGCAGCTCGTAGACGATCGATTTCATGTGCAGCTTCTTCGTCGTCACGGCAGGAAAGCCGGCGGCGAGGTCGAAGCGCATCTGGTAACCGAAGACACTGACCGTGCCGGTGCCGGTGCGATCCCCTTTTTTGACGCCGTTGTCGAGGACGTGGCGCACGAGGTCGAGGTATTGCTTCATCGAGTCCAGAAGGTACCAGATCGTGATAGCTTTCGGCACCGTGCCATCGATCGCGTATTACGACTTCGACAAGGTCGAAAAGACGCTCAAGCTCGGCGCCGAGCCGGTTCTGATTGGCCGCGCGATCGAGTGCCAAATCCGCACCGAGGACGCCGTCGTCTCCCGGCGCCACGCGCGCATCCTGCGTGAAGCCGACGACTATTGGATCGAGGATTTGGGCAGCCTGAGCGGCGTCTTCATCGGCACCGAGAAGGTCAAGCGCGCCAAAGTCGTCCCCGGCGAGCTCATCGTCATGGGCAGCCTCGTCGTGCGGCTCGTCGCTGACGGCTCGTCGCAGCCGGGCAGCGATCGCGTCGACGTGACGGCGACGCCGGCGATGGCGGCGCAGCTGGAGGCGGCGCAAGCGGAGATCGCCGAGCTCAAGAAGGCCAACGAGCGGCTGCGCTCGAACACGACGGCGGCGAGCGGGCTCGACACCGAGCTGAAGCGCGCGCGCGACGATGCGGCGCGCGAGCGGAAAGTGCGGCAGACCGCGGTCGAGGGCGAGCGCGAGGCAGCCAAGAAGTCGGCGGCGCTGGCGGCGGAGATCGAGCGGCTGCGCGGCGAGAGCGACAAGCTGCGCGCGGATGTCGACGCGGCCCGAGCGGCGGCGCGCGACGCGCGAGCCGACGGCGGGTCGGCGGACTCAGCCGAGACGAGCGCGGCGTTGGCGGCGTTGCGCGCCGAGATCGATCGCGCGCACGCCGACGGCGCGACGTTGCGGGCGGAGCTGGCGGCGGCGCAGGCGGCGAGCGCGACGTGGCAGTCGCAGCTGGCGCCGACGGGCCCGGCCGCCGCCGACCTGGCAGCGGCCCGTGCCAGCGAAAATGCGCTGCAGGGCGAGCTCGACCGGGCGCGCGCGGAGCTGGCGGCGCTGCACGCGAACGCTGGAAAAGCGGGCGAAGACACCGCCGCGCTGCGCGGCGACGTCGAGCGCGCGCGGGCGAGCGAGAGCAAGCTCAAAGTCGAGCTCGAGGCGCTGCGCGGCGATGCGAGCGCCACGCAGGCGCAGCTGGCCGACGCGCGGACGGACGCCGACGCGTTGCGGACGCAGCTGGCCGCGGCGCAGGTCGATGCGGGCGCGCTCACATCGCAGGTCGAGAAGTCGCAGGGCGAGGCCGACGCGCTACGCGCCGAGCTGGACAGGACGCAGGCCAACGCCGACGCGTTGCAGACCCGGCTGAACGAGGCGCGCGCGAGCGAGAGCGACCTGCGCGCCGAGCTGGCGCGGGCGCAAGGCGACGACCGCGCGCTGCATGACGAGCTGGCGGCGGCGCGCGCCGACGCGGCGGCGTTGCAGGCGGCGGCGGAGACGGCGAGCGTCGCGGCGGCGGCCGTGCAGGCCGAGCTCGGCCAGGCGCACGGCGAGCTGACGCAAGCGCAGGCGAAGGCGAGCGCGTTGCGGGCGGAGCTCGCCGGTGTGCACGCGAGCGAAGCGGCCGCGCAGGCGGAGCTCGCGACCGCGCAGGCGACGCTGTCGCAGCTGCAAGAACAGCTGGCGCAGGCCACCGGCGAGCTCGAGAAGCGCGCGGGCGTGGCGGCGGAGAGCGAGCGTCACGCGGCCGAGCTGCAGGGCGAGCTGACCGCGCTGCGCGCCGAGCTGAGCGACGTCCACGGCGAGGAGACGGCGCGAAAACAGCAGGTCGAGCAGGCACACGCCGAGCTGGCGGCGACGCGCGCCGAGAGCGACGCGCGGTTGCAGGCGTCCGAGCAGCTGACGAGCGAGCGCGAGGGCTTGCGCGCCGAGCTGCAGGCGGCGCAGGCGGCGTTGACGAGCGCGCGGCAGGAGCTGGCGACGGCGCAGACGGCGGCGGACGAGGCGCGCGCCGATGCGGCGCGACTGCGGGCGGCGATCGAGCAGACCGACGGCAACGAAGGCACGCTGCGCGCCGAGATCGCGCGGGCGCAGGGCGACGCCGAGGGCTTGCGCGGCGAGCTGACCCAGGCGCGCGACGAGGCCACGAAGCTGCGCACGCTCGTCGAGCACGGGCAGGGCGAGCGCGACGAGCTGCAGGCGGCGATCGTCGCCAAGGACGCGGCGGCGGCGCACTTGCGCGGCGAGCTGCAGGCGGCGCAAGCGGCGCACGAGCAGGCGCAAGCGGCGAGCGCGCAGGCGCACGGCGAGCGGGACGAGCTGCGCGCGGCGCACGAGCAGGCGCAGGCGGCGAACGCGCAGGCCGAGACGGTCGTCGCGGCCGAGCTGGAGCGCGCGCGGGCGACGGTGACTGCGCTCGAGCAGGAGCGGACGTCGCTGACGACGCAGCTGGCGGAGCTGCACGCGCGGCAAGATGAGGCGGCGCAGGCCCATACGATCGAGCTGACGCAGCTGCGGACGCAGGCGGAGGCGAGCGCGAATCAGCTGGCGGAGCTGCAGGCGCAGCAGACGACGCTGACGACCGAGGGCGAGCGGCTGCGCGGCGACGGTGAGCGGCTGACGCACGAGCTGCAGGCGGCGCGCGAGCAGGCGGCGGCGGAAGCGGCGCAGCGGGCCGAGCTGCAGGCGCGCATCGAGGCGGCGGCCGAGGACGCGCGGGCGGCCAAAGCGGCGACGGCGACGCTGGAGTCGGCACGTGAGCAGCTGGAGCGCGAGCGTGACACGTTGCATGCGCAGCTGACGCAGTCGGGCGAGCATGCAAAGGACGCGGCGCTGCTGGCGGGGCGTGTCGCCGAGGCCGAGCAGCAGGCGAAGATGGCGCGGCAGGAGACGCTGGAGACGGCGGCGCGCGTGCAGACGGCCGTCGACGAGGCGCACCGGCTGACGGCCGAGCTGCGCGCGCGCGACGAGCGGCTGCAGGCAATCGACGCCGAGCTGGCGAGCGCGCGGCAGGCGGCGCAGGCGGAGGTCTCGCGCGCGCATGCGGCCGACGAGCGCGCGCAAGTGGCCGAGCGCGCGCTGGCGGCGCAGGTCGCAGAGGGCGGCGTCGTCGCGCAGAAGCTGCAGGCGGTATCGGAGCAGCTGGCGGAGTCGGAGGCGCGGCTGAAGTCGGAGGCGGCGCGCGCGCAGGAGCTGGCGGCGCAGGCGAACGCGGGGCAGGAGCGCGTGCAGACGTTGGAGCTGCAGCTGAAGACGGCCGAGCAGCAGGCGGCGGACGCGACGACGCAGGCGGCGGACGCGGCGGAGCGGACGAACAAGCTGGCGGCCGCCGCGGGGACGAGCGGCGAGCAGGCGCGCGCCGTCGAGCAGCAGCTGGAGGCGGCGACGGCGCAGCTGCGGACGGCCGAGGCGCGCGCGGGCGAGCTCGAGCGCCAGCTGCACGCGGCGCAGGAAGAGACGCGCGCGGCGGCGACATTGGCGACGGAGCGCGAGCGAGAGGTCGCGGCGGCGACGGCGGCGGCGCGCGCGGCCGGGGCGCAGTCGGCAGACGCGACGGCGCTCGTCGAGCGGTTGGCGGCGGCGGATGCCGAGCTGCACGCGGCGCAGGCGCGGATCGTCGAGCGCGAGCAGCGGCTGAGCGATTCTCGAGCGGCAAGCAAAGGCGGCGGACGAGCGGGCGTTGGATGCCGAGGGGCGTGCGCACGAGATCTCGGCGCGGCTGGATGTGGCCGAGAAGCTGGCGAAGGACGCGACGGCACACGTCGAGGTCGAGGCGCGGCGGGCCGACGACGAGCGGGCGATGCGGCGGGCGGCGGAAGAGGAGCGCGAGCTGCTGCACGATCGCGCGGCGGGGCTGGAGCGCGAATTGGCGGCGGCGACGGCGGCGCACGGCGCCGGCGGGCAATCATCGGCGGCCGGCGGCCAATCGGCGATCGGCGGATCGGCGGCGGCGGGCCAAGCGGCAGCCAGCGGCCAGTCGGCAGCCAGCGGCCAATCGGCAGCAGGCGCTGGCGGGCATGCGCACGGCGCGGGCGCGAACGGCGACCGTGCGGTCCACGGCGGGCCGGGGGCGCACGCGGCGGGTGCGCCGAGCGTCCCGCCCGGCACCATCGATACAGTCAGCGCCGTCACCGATGCGCTCGCCGAGCTGCGTGCCAGCCTGCGCGCCGCCAGCGACGAGACGGCAGCGATGACGGAGCCCACGACGTCGGTCCAGGTCGTCTCCGAGGCGCTCAGCCAGGCGACCGAACAGCTCGAGAACGCGCGCGCGCATCTGCGGGCCCTGTCGCAAATCGTCGGCAGCGACCCGTAGCCGTCGCGGCGAGCCAGCGCGCCCGCCGTAACAGCTCGAGACGCGCGCATCTGCGGGCCTATCGCAAATCGTCGGCAGCGACCCGTAGCCGTCGCGGCGAGCCAGCGCGCCCGCCGCAACGGCTCGAGACGCGCGCGCATCTGTCGCAAATCGTCGGCAGCGACCTGTAGTCGCGGCGAGCCAGCGCGCCCGCCGTTCGTCGCACTCGACGGCGCCGGCGCAATGGTTAAACCATTTTCACGATTGGTTTAACCATTGTTTGCGCCGCCACGTCCCCGACCGCGTCATGTTTGCGACATCGCGCTCGCGCGACGAAGCCATCGTTTGCCAACGTCGGACGCTGCCCACCGAGCCATGTCGCGAGCGTCGGCGCCGCGAGACTACGCCACTGTTTGCGGACGCCGGCGCTCCGAAACCGAGCGATAGCGCCCCCATATTGCCGCTCCGAAACCGGGCCATTGTTTGCGACATCGTGCTCCGATACCGATCCATTGTTTGCGAGCGTCGGCGCTCCGAGACAAGGTTCGCGATAAACCTTCCGTAACTTTGCCGGTTCAGCCGATGTCCGGCGCGAAGGAGCCGCGGCGCGCGCGGGCACAGCCCGCCCGCGCGCCGCGGCCAAGCAGCCCGAGCCACTCCGCGGCCGACCAGCCGACCCGTCGCGTCCACACTCCCCGCCGACCAGTCGACACGTCGCTTCCGCACTCCCCGCCAACCAGTCGACACGTCGCTTCACGCGCGGCGGATCGATCAGCCGACCAGCCGAGCCGCGGCTTCCGCACTCCGCACCCGACTGAGCCTAGCCGTGGATTCCACACGCCGCACCGAGCGGCCCAGCCGCGGCCTCCGCACTCCGCACCCGCGCGTATCCGCGCTGCGCGCTATGATCGGCGCCGCAGCGACAGCGGATTGACGTCTTGCGTCGCGATCCCCAGCTCGCGCAGCAGACGATCGAGCTGTTGCCGCGCGACGGGATGGTAGCCGTCGCGAAAGCGTCGCCACCAGCCGCCGACACGAGCGCGCGTCGCCGGATTGCGCGCCAAGGCCAAATACAGCGGCCGCAAGAACTTGACGCGACCGCCGCCGCGCTCGCCGGCGCCGTCGAGCGCAGACTCGACGACGTCGAGTGCCGGCGCGTAGTCGCTCTCGATCGCCAACGGCAACCACGCGGCGCGCACCTCGGCGTTGTCGGTCGCGGTAAGGTTGAACCATTGATCGAGCGTCGCGCACAACGACGATGGACGCGGCAAACCGTCGAGGTACCAGCGCCATTGCCACGGGTCCCAGGTCGCCGCATCGTCGCGCGCCGGCAACCTGTCGAGCGCTGACGCCGAGCGGGACGCGCCCAGATCCGTCGTATCGCCCGCCGGAGCCGCGGTATCTGACGATTCCGCTCGCGACGACGACGCGCCAACGCTCGCTTCGGTCGATGCAGCCGCACTCGCGTCGGTCGACGCGGTTGCGCGCCCGCCGCCCGACGCAACTGCAGCCCGGTCGCTCGATGCGTCAATTTGGTCGCCCGATGCGGTCGCACTTCGGTCGCTCGACGTGTCCGCAATTCGGTCGCTCGACGCGGCTGCGGCTCCATCCATTGCCGTCGCAGCAACCGCGCTCATCAGTGCGCCGGCCACGCCGGACCCCGTCGCGGACGTGGCGCTGGCCGGCAGTCCCGATTGGTTCAACCATTCGTCGACCCGGAATTCTGGCGCGGCCGCCGCGACGAAGGCCGCTAGCTCCTCCGACGTGATGACGCGACCGGCGAGATCGACGATCCAAGCGCGTAGCCAACGATCGAAGCGGTCGCGGCCGAGGTGCTCCTCGAGCGCGCACAAAAAGAGGTAACCCTTTTCATAAGGGACGATCGAGAGCGCATCGTCGGGATCGAGACCTTCGAGGTGCGTCCGCAGCCGCGTCAGCTCCGGCCGCGCGCCGAACGCGACCAGCGCACGATCGAGCTCGCGACGACCGATCGCCGCTTGCAGTCGTGCCGCCGCTGCGCCCGCGAGCTGCTCGGCCAACCGACGCTCCGCATACACGGCGAAACCTTCGTTGATCCACAGATGCTCGGCCGACGCCGCGCCGACGAGGTTGCCGAACCAGGCGTGGCAGAGCTCGTGCGCAACGACGCCGAGCAGCGCGCCATCACGCGTCAGCAGCGACGGCGAGAGGAACGTCAGCTGTGGATTCTCCATGCCGCCGTAGGGAAACGAGGGCGGCGCGATCCACAGGTCGAAGCGCGGCCAGCGATAGGGACCGAGCAAGGCTTCGGCCGCGTGCAGCGTGCGGCCGATGACGGCGAGCACGCGCGCCGCCTCGTCGATCCGCGCCGGCGCCGCCCAGACGCGCATGCGCGGCGTCAGGTCGCGCGCGACGAAATCGCCGACCGCCAGCGCCAACAGATAGGGCGCGATTGGTTCAACCATTTCGTACGTCGTTGTTGCGTCGTCGGCGCTCTCGACGCGCGCGACGAACGCGCCGGCCAGGAGCGTCGTCAGCGCGCGCGGCACCGTGACCTCGGCGCGCATCGTCAGCCGGGCCGACGGCGAGTCCGGCAGCGGCACGAGCGTACGCGCCTGAATCGGCTGGCACTGGCTGTAGACCAATTGGTTTAACCATTGCAGCGCGGTCGCAGTGGGCGAGGTGCGATAGACGATGCGCACCGTATGCGCCCGCCCGCGCTCGACGCGCAATCGGCGGCCCAGGAACGGATGCGGCGGACTCAGCTCGAACGGCAGCGCCGCGCCCTCGCCGTCGTCGATGCTGACGATATCGAGCTCGCGCGTGTCTAGGTCGACGAAGTCGCCGGCGCCGTCGACGCGAAGGCAGGCTTCGGCGGCGAGGGTGCGGCTGGCGAAATCGACGCGCACGCGCCAGTCGAGGTGGCGGACGCGCGGCTGCGCGTCGTCGAACACGGAGTGCGGATCGGGACGCGGCACGCCGGCAGTGTAGCGCGCCGCGACCACGCCTGTCGCATCGCCGCGCAGCCGCGATCGTCTTCGAGTGCGTATGCCGCATCGTCGCGCATTGGCGACCGCTCTCGACCGCGGGCGCCGCATCGTCGCGCGCCGGCGATTCCGCGTGCCAGATGGACGAAACCCGCGTGATCAGCTGCATCGAGCAATGGTTAAACCAATCGAGGGAATGGTTTAACCATTGCTCGGCGGGCGGTCGAAAAAGATGCTGACAGCGACGAATCGTCGATCGCGCGCCGCGATCTGCGACGGCCCATCGATCGCCGGTCACAGCGGGCCGGCCCTGCGGCCGCGCCACCGCCGACCGTGCTGCCGCTACCGATTGCCTGCCGGACGAGCAGCGTCTTCCGTTACGCTTATATGTCCTGCGATGGCAACGCGTCGTCAGCACATCTTGCTCGTCCCCGGCTTCTTCGGCTTCGCCAACCTCGGCGATTTCGCCTATTTCGCGCACGTCCGCGATTTCCTCGTCACGTTCATGCGCCAACGCGACCTCGAGGGCGAAGTGCGCGTCGTGCAGACGTATCCGACCGCGTCGCTGGCTCGCCGCGCGACGCGCGTCGCCGAGACGGTGGCCGAGCTGCTCGACGACGACGACGGCGACGTTCACCTCATTGGCCACTCGTCGGGCGGCCTCGACGTGCGCCTCTTCACCGCGCCCAACGTCTCTCTGCCCACGACGCTCGACGTCGACAAATATGCCTGTCGCGTCAAAACCGTCGTCTCGCTCTCGTCGCCGCACCGCGGCTCGCCGCTGGCGACGTTCCTGTCGAGCGTCCTCGGCGCGCAGCTCTTGCGCGTCATCTCGCTGGTCACGATTTACACGCTGCGCGGCGGGCGCGTGCCGATCGCCGCCGTGTTTCATCTCGTGCGCCTGTTGTCGCTACCGCGGCTGCCGATGATCGATTCCGGCACGCTGCTCAACAATATCTATCGCGATCTCCTGTCCGACTTCTCCCACGATCGCCGCGAAGCGCTCGAGCAGTTCATGATCACCGTCGGCGAGGATCAGGAGCTGCTCGGACAGCTGACACCGACGGGGATGGAGACGTTCAACCAATCGACGTTCGATCGTCCCGGCGTGCGTTATGGCTCGGTCGTGACGTGCGCGCGACGGCCGGGCGCGCTGACGGCGTGGGCGGTCGGCGCGTCACCGCTGCGCCAGACGACGCATTTATTGTTCAACGCGTTTCATCGTCTTACGGCCAATATGTCGTCGATTCCCGTTGGTTTGACCTATGCGCAGTCGACGGCGTTGACGCGCGCCTACGGCCGACTCCTGGCACCGCGCGACAACGACGGCATGGTCCCGACGCTGTCGCAGGTCTGGGGCGAAATCATCCACGCGACGTGGGGCGATCACCTCGATGCCATCGGCCACTTCTACTTGCCGTCGCATGTTCCGCCGCACTTCGACTGGCTCAACAGCGGCACGCGCTTCTCGATGAGCGACTTCGAGCACATCTGGCGCGACGTCGGCGAATTCTTGGTCGCGAAGTAGCGGGCCAATTGGTTAAACCAATGCGTGCACGCCAATGCGCGCGAGCCGCGACCGCGGCCACGCAGCTGCACGCCGCGTCGTAATCAGCCGAAACGGCCTAACCAATCGCGGGCGTCGTTGAGCCAGTCGCGCGTGTGGTCAAACCAATCGCTTGCGTCGCAAAACCAGTAGCAGCCTCGTACCAAGCGCGTGTCGTCGTAACCAGTCGCGTGCGTGGTCAACCGGTCGCGTGCGTGGTCAAACCGGTCGCGTGCGTGGTCAAACCGGTCGCGTGCGTGGTCAAACCGGTCGCGTGGGCGATTAAACCAATCGCGTGCGTGGTCAAACCGGTCGCGTGCGTGGTCAAACCGGTCGCGTGCGCGGTTAAACCAATCGCGTGCGTCGTAACCAGCCGCGTGGATGTCATCCAGCCGTGTGGATGTCATCCAGCCGCGTGGATGTCATCCCGCCGCGCTAATGGTTAAACCAATTCAACGAATGGTTAAACCAATCCTCGCGGCGAGTGCCCGGCGACGATCGGTTGCGGAATCAGTCGCGGGCGGTGCGGTTCCAGCGTTGCCGACGACGCACGAGCGCGACGAGCGCCGACTTGATCGTCGGTAGCGCGTACAGCGGCGCGGCCAGCACGACACGCAGCGGCACTCGGTCATGCGCAAATCGCCACCACGCGGCGACGATCGCCAGCGCGCACGTCGTCATGCCGGCCAAGGCGTACGCAAACGGACGCCAGTCGTGAATGGTCAAACCAATCGCGAATGCCGCCGTGGCCGCGAGGAGCCAGAGTGGAAACAGCAGGGACAGCGGCGGCACGGCGAGCTCGAGCGCCAGCATGAAGAGCCCGAAGCTGCCGTGACGAACCGCGGCCACGACGAGACGCGGCGACTGCAGCATCGTGCGCAAGTGGCCCCACAGCCAACGCGTGCGCTGCGCGTCGGCGGCGCGCTCACGCGACGGGAAGAGGCTCGTCACGCGCGCGTCGGCGCAAAAGCGCGGCGGCGTGCCGGCGGCGGCGAGATCGATGGCGAGCTGCACGTCCTCGACGACGCTGGCGTTGCCAAACGGCGCGACGCGAGCGAGCGTCCACGGCAGCGCCATGCCGGCGCCGGTCAGTAGACAAGGCGCGCCGAGTCGCATGAGGCCGAGCGGTCGCGCCCAATTGCGGACGGCGAAGAGCAGCTCGGCCAGCTGGCGCGCGGGCGGCGCGTCGGCCGGTGCGCGCATGAGGTAGACGGCCTGCGCAGGCGCGGCGCCGCCGGCGTCGCGCAGCCGAGCGATCGAGCCGGGCGCCACGTCGCAGTCGGCGTCGACGATGATGACGACATCGGGCGGCCGCGCGGCGAGCGCGGCGATGCCGGCGGCGAGCGCCCATCCTTTGCCGGCGCGTGCCGCATCGTGGCGTTCGACGACTTCGGCGCCGGCGGCGCGCGCGATGGCGGCGGTGTCGTCGCTGCAGTTGTCGGCGACCACGAGCAGCCGATCGCCGCGGCGCAGCTGTGGCGTCAGCGTGGCCAGCGTCGCGGCGATGCCGGCGGCTTCGTCGTGCGCGGGCACGATAATGGCGACGCGAGCTGGGCCGCCGCCATCACGCGGCACGCCGGCGGGATCGCGCGCGTCGCCTGATTGGCCATCGTCCGTCGCGCGTTGCGCATCACTCGTACCCGCCGCGCTCTGCGCATCACTCGTACCCGCCGCGCGTCGTGTGTCACTCGCGCCCGCCGCGCGTCGCGCGTCATTCGCGCCCGCCGCGCGTCGCGCGTCATTCGCGTCCGCCGCGCGTCGTGTGTCACTCGCGCCCGCCGCGCGTCGCGCGTCATTCGCGTCCGCCGCGCTTTTCGCATCGCTCACGCGCGCCGCGCTTTGCGCATCACTGGCGCTCACCGCGGCTTGCGCATCACTGGCGCCTTCCGCATCACTCGCGCCGACATCCGCCGCTCGCGCATCCGCCGACCCGGCGGCCGGCCATTGTCCGCCGCCGCCCCGCCGCTGCCCGACCGTCAACGCCGCGGCAATCTCCAGCACGAATACCGCGCTCGGAAGCGCGAGCAGAGCGATAGCCACGGAGACGAGCAGCGTCACGTGGCTCGAATGTTACTGCTTTTGCCCCGCCGGCGCCGTCGGCGACGACGTCAGCGGCGGATTCTGCTGCGCCGGCACACGATAAATGAGCGTCCCGCGATCGAGCGACCCATGCGGCATCAGCCCCGGCATGCGCGTCCCACGCAACGCCCGCTGCAGCCGCTCCGCCTCCGGCCGCGGCCGCGGCCGCGCGTCGGTCGCCACTGCCGCATCCGTCGCGCCCGCGGCGCCCGCATCCCGCGCCGTCGCCGGCTTGCTCACGACCGCCGCGCCACCGTCGACGCTCGCATCCGCCGCCGTCGCCGCGACCGTCGCCGCCGGCGCCGCCGCGACCGTCGCCGGCGCGTCCTTGTGCTCGCACGCCGCCACGCCGATCCAAAGGGCCAACCCGATCCATCGTCCGCGCTTCATTTGACGGCGAGTAACCCGCATTCACTCATTCGCGTCAACGGCAAAACCTGCTACGTTGCGCGCATGCGTTGGCGGTTTCTCGTCGCTGCGTGCGTGCTCGGTTGCGGCGGCAGCAGCGCGTCCACGACCGACGCGCTCGACGGCGGCCACCTGGCGACGACCGGCGCCGCCTTCGTCGCGCAGCGCGGCTGCCCGAGCTGCCACGAGCCGACCGATCACGCGGGCACGCTCGCCGGCCAGCTCACGCCCGTCGCCGGCACGCTCGCCTACGGCTCGAATTTGACGCCCGACCCGGCGACCGGCCTCGGCACGTGGGCCGACATCGAGATCGTGCGCGCCATCCGCTTCGGCGTCGACAACAACGGCAACCCACTCTGCCCGGCGATGCCGCAATACCCCGACATGGGCGACGTCGAAGCCGACGCGATCCTCGCCTACTTGCACAGCCTACCGTCGGTGGCGCGCACCATCCCCGCGTCGATGTGCCCGCCCATCAAGCCCACGCCCTCCGCCGACATGGCCAACTGACCGCCGCGCCAATTGCCTCATCGTCGCTAACCGCCCGCGCAACAGATTCCGATTCGTGGATCGACGTGCCCAGCCTCGAGCACGACTGGCGCGCTCGACGCGAATCCCTGCTGGTCGAGTGCGTGCGAGCGACCGCTGCCGCTAAAACTGTCGCGAGCGCACACGTATTCGTATCGCGCGTGCACGCACCTTCAAACTGTCGTTAGCGCGCGTCTGTATTCGTGATCGCGAGTTGACCACGGATTTGCGCCCATATCGCGCGTGCACGCACCTTCAAACTGTCGTGAGCGCGCGTCTGCATTCGTGATCGCGAGTTGACCGCGATTTGCGCCTTTATCGCGTGCAGGCACCCTCAAAATTGTCGTGAGCGCGCGTCTGCATTCGTGATCAGGAGTTGATCGGGGATTTGAGCCTATATCGCGCGTGCAGGAACCTTCAAAGCTGCCGCGAGCGCGTGCGTATTCGGGATCGCAACTGACGGGGCCTTGCGACTACATCGGGCGAGAGTGGGGGAATCTCGAACCGTTGCCGACTCGTGCGTTATTCCTGATCGAGCCAACCGGCTATCGCGACGACCTCAGGCGGCGGGAATCTTCAAAACCGTTGCGAGCGGTCCAAGCGCAAAGCGGAGCGAGGAGCGCAGCGGAGCGGGGTCTGAGCCCGTGAGCAGCGCACCGCAGCGACAACGCCGCGCTTGGACCGCGCAGTAGGTTTTGCCGCCTACTTCGGCTGGATGCTGGCCCACCAGATGTTCAGTCGCTTCGACTGCGTCTCTGCCACGACGAGCACCTGCACCGGCTGCCCATCGTTCTGATACGTCGAATCGAAGTTCACCTTGATCGGAACCGTGCTGCCCGCGTTGCCCCACAAGCGCACGCCGAGCGGCGGACCATTCGGATTGCTCGGGTCGGCGCGAATCGCGATATCGGGATCGAGCGTCACACCGGCCGGCAAGAACGATCCGGCGACGAAGAATTCGATCGGCCCGACGCTCGGGTCATACTCGAACGGCTCGATGTTGAACGTGCCCGTGCCCGTGCCGTTCGACGCCAGCGTCACCGCCAACACCGACTGATTCTGCCCGTTGTTCGACGTGTCGCCGCTCCAGAACGCCGCGCCGAAATACGGCCCGTCGGTGCTCGGCACGCACGGGTTCGTGTTCGGCCCCGTCGGCGCCGCGTTGTCGGCCGCGACGGTCGCGTTCGAATACAGCTGCTGCACCAAGTAGCTCGTCGTCGCGTTGGCCGCGATGCGCGCGTTGACCGCCAAGCACATGTCGCCGGTCTCGCCGCCACCTTCGTAGACCGCGTTCGTGCCCGGAATCGCCACGCGGTTCGACTGCAGATCGGCGTCGGTCGTGGCCTCGGCCGCTTCGTGACTGATGGTGACCGTCAAGTCGTCCCAATCCGGCGTCACGCCATCGGCCAAGAAGCAGTAGGCATTGACGAGATAGGCGATGCCCGCGGCCGTCTTCGAGTGATAGCCATCGAAGTACACGCAGCTCGAGGCGCCGCCGTTCGTCGCCGTCGACGCCGGATCGATCACGAACGAAATGATCAGGTTGGCCGACTTCGCCGGCCAGCCCGCCGTGATGCCGACGTTCTTCGTCACCAACGATTGCAGCTGCGCGTCCGTGATCGTCTTCGGCGGCGCCGCCGCGATCTTGATCACACCGCCGGCCGTGCCCGCGCCGACGCCGTATTCGCTCGTGCCCGTCTTCCAGTAGTCGCTACCGAGCATCCACGACGTGAACGTGTTGACCTGCGTGCCGTAATCGCCGTATTTCGCCGCCGGATCGGTCCAGACCACGGTCCAGACGTTCGGCGCCGTGTACGGGCTCGTCGTCTTGGCGTTCGAGAACGCCGGCAGCGGCGGATGCAGCGTCGGATCATGATCGGGCAGCGGAATGCCCGCGAGATCGAGCGGGCCCGTCGCCATGTCGGTGCTCTTCGGCACGGACAGGTCGTCGCCGACGCTGCCGCCACCACCGCCACCGCCGCCACCGCCACCGCCGGCCGTGCCGGCGCTCATATCGGGCGGAATCACGACCGGCGTGCCGCCGCCACCGCCGTTACCGCCGACGCCACCCTTCCCGCCGTTTCCCGACGAGCACCCGACCACCACCGAAAGTGAGAGCGCGAAACAAGCCAACGACCGCCGCATGAAGACCTCCGCCCGCGCGCGTTTGCAAACGGCGAACCGCGGCATAACCTCGTGAAACAGCGGTTTCGTGGCCGAATGGGACCTCGGCCCCATGTGACGCGACTCCCCGGCGATGGCGCAAAATAGCCCGCGCCCAAATCGCCGGAGACTTTACCCCCAGGCCGTGCAACTTCTAGTGTGCATGCGTCATGGCCTTTTGTTTCGCCGGCGATCGCGCTATTTCAGTGAGGTGCGGCGGCTCTCGTTGGTGGCGTTCTTTCTCGCGCTCTCGTGCGGCGGCGGCAAACCGAAGCTGCAAACGCTGCCGCTGTCGCCGCCGGTGCCCGCGACCTATTTCACGGCCGAGCGCACCGACACGACGTTCTACACCGCCGATCACTTTCAGACGTCGATCGAGATGCAGATTTCCGGCGAGCCCTTCGCGCAGCTGCTCGGGCGCAACTTGGCCGGCTACGATCGCTACAGCACGACGACCGACCTCTATATCGATCCGGCGACCAATCGGCCCGTGCGCGATCCGCTCAGCTATTCGATGGCCGTCGAGTCCTACGAATATTCCAAGCAGCCGATGAACAATACGTCGTTCGAGTCGGGCGCCGGCATGTCGCTCATGTTCGGCCCCTTGCTCAACCCGACGAACCTCGTGGGCGACGACGCCGTGGCGCTGCTCGTCAATCGCGTGCAGCAGTTCGCCACCGAGTCGAGCTCCGGCGGACCGTCGGGGCAAAACTTCGTCGTCTCGCCGGCGCCGACCGACAACCCGCTCAACGTCTACGGCTGGCCCGGCTTTTGGCCGGCGTTCGCCGAATATGCCGCGTGGGACACGAGCATCACGCCGTCCATCGGCGGGCAGACGATGTTCTGCAGCTTCTCCGCCGGCTACGCCGCCATCGCCGCCGGCTCGCAGATCGTCGGCGATTACGAGTGCTCGTACAACTCGCTCAACCTGCCCAATCGCGCGCAGCAGGTGCAATTCACGATCGAGCCGGAGGCGCTCGGCTTTGCCACGTGGAAGCAGTCGCTGTGGGTGATCAACTATTGGCAGTCGCTGCATGACGCGCAGGGCAACGCGATCGTGCAAGTGGCCGACGCCGACATGCCGCAGGTCGGACAGCCGGGAAATACGGTGATTGGACAGACGCCGGATCCCAACGATCCGACGGGAAATACGCTCATCGACGGCTTGCCCGGCACCTATTTGGGCGACATTCCGCTCGAGGGTTTCCAAGGCCAGACGATGATCGACGAGGTCGACAACAAGTCGGCGCTGCTCATCGGTCAGCTGACGACGGCCGACGGCGCGACGCTGAGCGGCTTTGCCACGATCAAAGACGCCATCGATTACGACTATACGTCGCCCTTGCGCTGGTGGCCGGCGCGCACGGCGGTCACCGAGTTTCCGACGGGACCGACGCCGGCGCACCTGCAGAGCTGGCGCTACTTTCCCGACCCCTATCTCTTCACCGTCGCCGATGGGTCGAGCCACGTGCGCGGGCTGACGGCGCTCATCGGCGGCTTCGGCACCTTCTTCGCGCTCACCGACTTCAACAACGCCGACGTCGGCGGGCAGGCGTCGTCGCGCGCGACGTTCGACGGCGATCCGTTCGCGGCCGACGACCAGCTGCCCGACGGTGAATCGTCGCCGCACGATCGCGCGTTGGCCATGGTCAAAGTCGCGGTCGTCGATCTCGATCGGCTGCATTGGGACGCGGCGCACAACGTGCTCGTCGATACGGCGAACGTCGTCGGCGGCCAGGTGCAGCGCGGCAGCGTCGTCACGACGTTCGATCTGGCCTACGCGATCGTGACGCTGCGCGCGGCGTTGCGCGGTATCTCCTCGTCGCTGGCGCTGTACTCGAACGACACGCCCGACACGCACGGGCTGCCGACCGCGCTCGACGGCGCGCGCTTCAACGGCGCGGCCGCGGGCGAGACGCTGGCGTCGCGCATGCTGGAGCTGATCACGGCCGAGTCCGACTTCTTGGCCGACAAGCTCATCGCCAGCGACGGCAGCGTCGCCAATCGTTACGACGTGCAGGCCGGCGCCGGCGACGGCACGCCGACGACGCTGATGTCGGAAGCGGCGGCGATTCGCGGCCTCCTCGACGGCTACTTGGCGACGGGCAACGACAAATATCGGCAGGTCGCCATCGCCGTCTACGCCGACCTGGACAAGCGGCTGTGGATGTCGGACGTGCGCGCCTTCCGAACCGTCGTCGGCGAGAGCGATCGCATCGTGTGGAACCCGCTGTCGTTCGGCGCCGTGCAGGGCGCGATGCGGCAGTATTGGAAATTAGTGGCGAATCGCCCGGGCAACGAGGCCGTCGCCGCCGAGCTGCTCGAGCGCGTCAAGCGCACCAACAAGCTCATCGCCAACGGCTGGGACGACGCCAACGGCGACGACATCGTGCAGTATCCGTCGGAGTGCACCGGCGCCGGCTTGCAGATGGGCGAGCGCGCGTTGACCGGCGAATTGGCGCGCCCCGAAGACGGCGGCGACCGCGATCGCGACTGCGTCATCGAGATCGCGATGGCCCAGCGGCCGGCCGCGCTCGCCGCCGAGCTCGTCTTGCAGCGGCGTAAGAACTAGCTCGTGTCGCAGCGGCGTAAGCGCTAGAATCAGCAGCTGGTTTTCTCAGATCAGCAGCTGGTTTTGCAGAAGGCGTAGGGGCTAGAGGCGGACACCGGGCAGCATTTGAGCGTCGTGCCGCAGTCCTTGTCGACGTGACACATGACCTGCCCGGTCGTCTGCGTCGCGCAATAGCCGTTCGATTGGCACTGCGAGACCGCGCCGCCGCCCGCCGTCGAGCCCTGCAAACAGCACTCGGGCAGGAAGGGCTCGCAATCCTCGGGCCCGTCGCAGTGGTAGGCGATCGAGGCGCAGCTGTCGCTCATCTGCTCGCACGAGCCGCTCACGCCGTCGTCGGCGCTGCAGCACAGCTGCGACAGAGTCGCGCACGCCGTCGCCGGGCCGCAGGCGATGCCGGCGGTCGACCGCGCCATGTCCGTCGCGGCCATCGACAGGTCGGCGACGCCGCTGCCGCCGCCGCCGCCACCGCCGCTGCTCGAGGACGATCCGCCGCATGCCGAGACCGCCACGATCATCGCGAACGCAAGCCAGCGCATGAATCTAGCGTAGCACGCCAAAGCCGCTCGCAGCGCGCGTTTCCGAGCGTGTGACGCGTGCGCCTGCGGTCGGCTCGAGCGCGTTAAAGTCGCGCCACGCGAACCGGCACGCCGCTGAAGACGGCGTTGCCCGACAGCGCGTCGAGCTCGTGCTCGTCGGTGAGATCGTTGGCGCTGACGCCCGCGTGCGCGCCGGCGACGGCCAGCGCCACGCCGTCGCGACCGTGGCCCCAGCCGTGCGGCAAGCTGACGATGCCGTGCCCGACCTCGCTCGACACCGCCAGCGGCACCTCGAGCTTGCCGACGCGCGACTCGACCGTCACGCGCTGCCCGTCGACGAGCCCGCGCGACTCGGCGTCCCGCGGATGCATCAACAACGTGCACGCCTCCGGCCCTTTGACGAGCCGCTGGCTGTTGTGCATCCACGAGTTGTTGCTGCGCAGGTTGCGGCGACCGATGAGCAGCAGCTGATCGCTCACGCTCGCCGCCGGCGCGTTCAGCTCGGCATCGAGCCGCTCGACGTCGGCCACGAACAGCGGCGGCGCCAGCGCGATCCGCCGCGTCTTGGTCTGCAGCAGCTGGCCGAGCCGCGGCTCGAGCGCGCCCAAATCGAGCCCGTGCGGCTTTTGCAGCAGCTTGGCCACCGACAGCTTGTGCGGACCAAAGCGCAACAGCAGATCGAGCGCGCGCTTCGGACCGCCGGCCAGCTTCAGCGCGCGCAACATGAGGCTCAGCTTCGGCTCGCGCCGCCCGCCGCCGTGCCGGCGCAGCGCCAGCGCCAGATCGACGAGCACCTGCCAGTCGTGACGCACGCCCGGCGGCGGCTGCAAGATCGCGCGCGCATAGCGAGCCGCGTTGCGCACCGACAGCGCGTAGAAGGCCAGGTCGTAATGATCGCGCTCGAAGCCGAAGCTCGTCGGCAAGATGAGGTTCGCGTGGCGCGTCGTCTCGTTGCGATAGAGATCGATCGACACCATGAAGTCGAGCTTGGGCAGCGCCCGCTCCAGCCGCGCGCCGTTGGGCGTCGACAAGACGGGGTTGCCGGCGTGCGTGATGAGCGCGCGAATTTGGCCGTCGCCGGGCGTGTCGATCTCCTCGGCCAGCGTCGCGGCGGGCAGCTCGCCGCCGAACTCGGGCAGGCCGCGCACGCGGCTCTTCCAGGCGCCGAAGTGACCGCGTTCGCCGAGGCGCGACGCGAGGTCGACGAGGTCGGCGGCCGGCGTCGGAAACATGGCGCCGCCGGCGCGATCGACGTTGCCGGTGACGATGTTGAGCGCGTTGACGAGCCACGCGGCGATGCCGCCGAACGCCTGCGTGCAGATGCCGACGCGGCCGTAGGCGACCGCCGACTTGGCGGCCGCGAGCTCGCGCGCCAGCGTGCGCAGCGTCTCGGCCGCGACGCCGGTCGACGCCGCCACGCGCTCGGGCGAAAAGCGCAGCGCCAACGCCCGCAAGGTCTCGACGCCGTCGACGCCAAGCGTCAGTCGCTCTAAGCGATCGAGCCGTTCGGCGAAGATCACGTGCAAGAGCGCCAACAACAGCAGCGCGTCGGCGCCGGGGCGAATGAACAGGTGTTGATCGGCGATGGCCGCCGTCTCCGAGCGCCGCGGGTCGACGACGACGAGCCGGCCGCCGCGCGCGCGCAGCGCCGCCAGCCGCTTGCCGACGCCGGGCGCCGTCATCAAGCTGCCGTTCGACACCAGCGGATTGGCGCCGAGCACGAGCAGAAAATCGGTGCGGTCGATGTCCGGGATCGGCAGCGCCAGCTGATGCCCGAACATTTGCAGCGACGCCAACATGTGCGGCAGCTGATCGACCGACGTCGCCGAAAAGCGGGTGCGCGTGTTGAGCGCCTTGGAGAAGAGCGGCACCGCCATCAGCGCCGTATAGCTGTGCACGGTCGGGTTGCCGAGATAGAGCGCCAGCGCGTTGCGGCCGTACTGCTTCTGCGCGGCCGCCAAGCGCGCGCCGGCTTCGTCGAGCGCCTCGTCCCACGACACCTCGTGCCAGCGATCGCCGACGCGCTTTTGCGGCGCGCGCAGGCGGTCGGGATCGTCGTGCATGTCGCGCAGCGCCGCGGCTTTGGGGCAGATGTGGCCGCGACTGAAGGGATCCTCGGCGTCGCCACGCACCGACGTGACGCGGTTGTTCTCGACCTCGACCGACAGGCCGCAGACGGCCTCGCAGAGCATGCAGGTATGGAGGCGCGTCTCGACCATGCCTCAGCATGCCACGGAGACAGGCCGCTGGCATCCGTTACACAAACCGCTTTTGTTTGTAACGAAACATAGCCGGTTACCGCGATTGGCAATTGCGGCAAAGCGGCGCGCTATCCGACATTTGGCGAGGAGGCGCGGCAATATGTCGCATTACGGTGCTGTAAAACAGTGATTAAATCGTGCTTGGGGGGCAACCGTTCGCATTTGGGGGCCCGGTATGTCGGCACGCTCACTCACGCTCTTTGACGAGGGAACGGCCACGTTTGCAAAGCTGGCGACGGCGCTGGAGCTCGGCGACGAACCGTCGGCGCTCTTCGCTTCGCTGATTTCGCCGCTGGCGGAGCTGTCGACGCAGGAGGCGCCGGCGTGGCCCTCCGATATCAGCGACGATCACACGCCCTTCGAGCTGTCGGTGGCGCTAAGCGATCGCGGCGCCGAGGCGCGCTGCCTGTTCGAGGCGCGCGGCCTGACGCCCGACGTCGCCGCGCGCGCGACCGCGGCGCGCGAGCTGAACCAGCGGCTGGCGACGCGGCACGCGCTCGATCTATCGCGCCTCGACACCGTCGCCGACCTGTTCTTGCCGGCCAATCCGCACGGCAGCTGGGCCATGTGGCACGCCGTCGCCTTTCGGCCGCAGCGCGTCCCCGAGTTTCGCGTCTATCTCAACCCGCACGCGCGCGGTCCCGGTCGCGCCGGCGCCGTGGTCGAAGAGGCGCTGCTGCGGCTGGGCTTCTCGGGCGCGTTCCGCACGATCTTGACGCACGCGCTGCGTCGCGGCCCCGAGCTCGACGATCTGCGCTACTTCTCGCTCGATCTGACGCCGACCGAGGCGCGCGTCAAAGTGTACGTCTTTCACGAAGATGCCGACGCCGAGCTGCTCGAAGAGGCGGCGCGCGGCGCGCACAATTACATGCCGGGTGAAGTGCCCGACTTTTGCCGCGCCATGGCCGGCGCCGGCCCGTGGCGCGCGCGGCCGATCGCGACCTGTTACGCCTTCACCGCCGCCGATCGCACGCGGCCGATGACCTCGACCGTGCACGTGCCGATTCGCGCCTACGCGCCCGACGACCGCATCGCCACCAAGCGGCTCATCTCGTATGCCGACCATCGCGGCGTGGGCGCCGCCGACCTGCAGCGGTCGATCGACGCCGTCGCGCGCCGCCCGCTCGCCGCCGGCTCGGGCCTCGTCACCTACGCGTCCATGCGCGCCGAAGGCGCCAAGCCGCGGCTGACCGCGTATCTGGCCGTCGAATGCTACGCGACCGACCCGCCGCGCCCGGAGGCGATCGCGCCGCGCAAACAGCCGCCCCTGCCGGTGGCGGAAGCCATCGTGCGCCGCCGCGAAGCCGAGCCGTTGACGGACCACCCGTTCTTCCAGCGCATGCAGCGGGAGACGGTCGATCTCGGACATATGTGGCGGCTGTTCACCAACATTCGCTCCGGGCTGTCGCAGCATTTTCCGCGGCGGCTGGCGGCCGTCGTCGCCCGCGTGACCGACGAGCGCATTCGCTCGCTGTTGGCCAAGCAGCTGGACGAAGAGCTGGGCGAGGGCGATTATACCAAGGCCCATTTGGTGCTCTTCGACGACATGCTGGCCGGCCTCAGCGCTTACAAGCCGGCGCACGTGGACGCGCTCGACTTCGAGGCCGGTCGCGTGCTCGAAGCGCAGCTGGAAGTGCCCTATGCCGACGCCGATGGTCATGTCGGCGTGGGCGCGGCGATGGTCATCGAGGTCTTCGGCAAGCAGGTCGATCGCTTCGTGGCCGATCAATTTCGCCGCCAGCGCGAGGTCGCGCCCGACACGCTGACGTGGCTGCACTTGCACGAGAACCTCGAGCTCGAGCACGCCGAGGAGTCGATCGATCTGGCGCGGCTGGTGCCCGCGACGCCGGACGCGCAGGCCGCCGTCAGCCGCGGCGCGCGCGCCGTGTTCGACGCCGGCTGGCTCTTCTTCGACCACATGTATCGCGCGTGCTGGCGATGACGTTGCCGCCCGAGGTCGCCGCGTGGCGCGCGCGCTTTCCGACGCTGAACGCGCGCACCTACTTCGCCACGCAGTGCCTGGGCCCGATTCCCGAAGCGGCCTTGCGCGACCTCGACGACTACCGCGACACGCTCCTTCTGCGTTCGCGCGGCTTGGGTGCCTGGATCGAGCGCATGGACGAGCTGCACGGCCTGTGCGAGCAGCTGCTCGGCGGCGCCGCCGGCTCGGTCGCGCTCATGCCGAGCGCGACGGCGGCGCACGGCGCGCTGGCGGCGGCGATTCGCCCGACCGAGCGGCGCAACCGCATCCTCGTCAGCTCGCTCGACTTTCATTCGACGCGCTATCTGTGGCAGGCACAAAAAGAGCGTGGCTTCGTCGTGCGCGAGCTGACGTCGGAGGACGATGCGACGCTGCCGGCCGAGCGCGTCCTGCGCGAGCTCGACAATCGCGTCGCCATCGTCGCGCTGTCGCTGGTGTCGCCGCGCTCGGGCGCGCTGCTCGAGCTGGCGCCGATCTTGGCGGCGGCGCGCGCGTGCGGTGCCCGCGTCGTCGTCGACGCTTACCAAGCCGTCGGCGTCGTGCCCATCGACGTCGCCGCGCTCGGCGTCGACGCGCTCGTCGGCGGCACGCACAAGTGGCTGTGCGGCGGCGGCACCGGCCTCGCATTTTTGTACGTCGCGCCCGAGTGGTGCGCGACGCTGACGCCGGTCTATCCCGGCTGGCTGGCGCACCTCGAGCTCTTGGGGTTCGCCGATCGCTTCGTGCCGCACGTGGGCGCGCGCCGTTTTCAGCAGGGAACGCCGGCGCTGGAGCCGATTTACACGGCGCGCGCCGGCTTGCGGTTCGCGCTCGACGTCGGCGTCGCCACCATTCGCGCGCGCAATTTGCAGCTCGGCCGCCAGCTCATCGACGGCGTGACCGCGCTCGGCCTCAAGTTGCGCACGCCGCCCGCCGACGCCGCGCGCGGCGGCATGCTCGTCGTCGACGTCGCCGACGACAAAGGCGAGGCCATCGTCGAGCAGCTGGCCGAGCGCGGCATCGACATCGACCATCGCCCCGGCGCCGGCATCCGCATGTCGCCGCACTACTGCACGAGCGAAGACGAATGTAAGCAGCTCCTGTCCGCGCTCGCCGAAGTCGCGCCATGAGCAATCCGATCGACTGGAGCGGCCGCGGCGGCGCCATCGACGAAGCCGGCCTCATGACGCTCAGCGCCGGCTTCGTCTTCTCCGCCGTCTTGCACGCCGCCGTCGAGGTGCAGCTGTTTGCTGCGCTGGGCGTCGAGCCGATCGCTGCCGTCGAGCTGGCCGAACGGCTCGGGCTCGCGCCGCGCGGCTTACAGCGCCTCCTCGACGCGCTGGCGCCGCTCGGCCTGGTCACGCGCCTCGACGACGACCGCTGGCAGGCCGCGCCCGTCGCCGCGCAGCTCTTGGCGCCGTCGTCGCCGTTCGCGCGCGTCTTGCGGCATCAGCAGCGTCACCTGTATCCGCTCTTTTTCCACCTCGGCGCCGCCGTGCGCACCGGCGCGCCGCAGCCGCTGCCCTGGCAAAGCGCCAATGGTGACGATCTGTATCATTCACTAGCGAATCAACCGCACGAGCTGGCGCTCTTTCTCGACGGCATGAACGCCGCCAGCCGCGGCGTCGGCACGGCGATCGCCGCGCAAGCCGAGGTGGCGACGATGTCGCGCCTCATCGATCTGGGCGGCGGCGGCGGACAAGTCGCCATCGAGCTTTTGCAGGCCGCGCCGTCGCTGCGCGTCGACCTCGTCGACTTTCCGGGCGCCTGCGCCCACGCGCTCGCCGCCGCGCGTACGGCCGGCGTCGCCGATCGCCTGCGCGCGCTGCCTGGCGACCTCATGGGCACGCTGCCCGCGCTCCGTCCCGCCGACGCCGTGCTCTTCTCCGGCGTGCTCGGCGACTTCGACGATTCCGCGCGCCAAATCCTGCTGTCGCGCGCGCACACGCTCTTGCACGCCGACGGTCGACTGCTCGTCTCCGAAACGCTCTTCGACGACGACGGCCGCGCGCCGCTCCTGCCGGCGCTGCTCGCGCTCAACATGCTGCTCGCGACGACGGGCGGCGACAACTTCACCTGCGCCGAGTGGCAGAGCATCCTCGCGCAGGGCGGCTTCGGCGACGTGCGCGTCTTTCGCAATCACGAGCGCGGCCTACGCGACCTCTTGATTGCGCGCCGAGCGCGCTGACGCCGACCGCTTGATGATCTCGGCCAAGACCAAGCCGAACAAGACGAACGTCGTAAACAACATGAACGCCGGCTGCAACGACGTGCGATTGGTCGTAATGACCGACATCGACGGCGTCGTCATATTCAAGTCCTTCAGCTGACTATCGAGGATCGACTTGAAGCCGACATAGGCCATGAAGATGGCGACGACCAAGACATCCGCCATCGACCACTTGCTCGTCTTGAACGCGATGAATTCGAGCGCCTTTCGCGGTTTGTCCCGCGCATTGCCGAGCAGGACGAGCTGCGTCGCAATCAGCTTCGAGATCGGCAACACGATGCTGAACAGCAAGATCAGCGCGCCCACGAACAATGAATCGGGCGCATGATTGGCGAACAATGTATGCACCACCTGCATGATGCTCTTCGACTGATAGAACAGCACTTGATCGTCGAAGCGCAGCGGCTCGCCCAACAAGACGAAGTCGACGCGCTGAATGCGGGCGTCGATCTCCATCATCGGCGACGCCAACCCCGCCAGCAGCGTCACCAACGCCAACAGCACCGACATGACGAAGAACGGCCTTTCGATCCAATCGAGGTCGCGGCGGTAATGAACGACGATCCATAAGCCGACGGTCAATATCAGGCTGACGACCAAGGCAAAGCTGTACCAATAGACGACGCGCTGTAATTCCTGAGCGAGCGCGGTCGTGCGTCGATTGAATTCACCGAGATCCTTTACACCGAACTTCACGAAATAACGTCGTTGGTTATTCAGATCGATCGTCGTATCGCGCGTCTCGGCCGCATATTCGTTGAGCTTGCCGATCGCCACCGTCTTCAATTCGCGGCGCGTCTCGGGTTTATTCGCCTCCGCGAGCGCGGCGTCGACCAGCAACGGAATCTTGTCGTGCGGGATCAACACACCAATCGCCGCCTTGCCGATCTTGCCTTTCACCGTCGGCGGCTGCATCTGCTCGACCTGCGCCAACAGCGCCGCCACTTCCTTCGCCAGCGCCGCGTGCAGCAGCTGCTGCTGTTTGTGCGTCAACGAGAAGTGCTCGATCTTGTGCGCCACTATCTTGCGTAAATGCTCGGTCCAGATATCGACCGACAACAGGCCATATTCGATGCTGTTCACTTCGCTATATTGCGCCTTCACGATCGCGCGCTCTTGCGAACGGCGATAAACCTGCACCGCGCACCCAATATCGATCGCGAACAACGCCGCCAAGCATGCGAGGATCGCGCCGCCGAACCAGCGTGACTTCATCGTGAGGCGGGATCGTCGCTGAATTCATAGACGCTGAACGGCGCGTGCAAGACCGGCATGGCCACGTTGCGCACCGGAATTCCGCCCGGCGTAAGGCCGCGCTCCGTCCCTTTGTGCGCGTGCCCGTGAATCGCCAACTGCACATTGGTCTCGTCGATGACGTCGCTCAACAAATACGAGCCGAGAAACGGATAGAGCTCCAATTTCTCGCCGACCAGCGTGTCGCGCACCGGCGAATAATGCGTCAACGCCACGCGAATGTCGCAGCGCAGCCGTGCCAAGGATTCGCCGAGCGCGTCGGCCGCTTTGCGGGTGACGGCGATGAACGCCTTCATCGCGTCCTCGCCGAACGCGCTCGCCGAGGCGCCGCTGAAGCCGCCGCCGAAGCCTTTGGCGCCGGCGATTCCCACGCGCCGGCCGCGCACCTCAATCGTCGTCGACTCGCCTTCGAGCACGCAAATGCCGGCTCTCTCCATCATTCGCCGAATCGGGATTTGCTGCTCCAAGTTGTAATCGTGATTCCCCAAGATCGCGACCACGGGAACGCCGGCGCCTTTGAGCGGCGACACCAGCGCTTCCGCCTCTTGCAGCGCGCCGTGCTGGGTCAAATCGCCGGCGAAGAGCAAGAGGTCGGACTCGGCGGCGAGCCGCGCGCAGCCGGCCACCCACTCCGGCGACGGCCGATCGCCGGCGTGCACGTCGCCGATGGCGGCGATGCGAATCATCGAATGCGCTCGTGCCGCGGCGGGTGCAGCGGCCGATAAACGGTGAGCCGATTGACGATCGTCAAGTGCGGCGCATGCTCGCGCGCAATCTGCTCGGCGACGATCAGCAGCTCGTGCGACGCCAATTCGCCGTGCAAATGCAGCACGTCGGCGACGATGCGCACTTCGATGTCGAGCACGTTGAGGCGCGGGTCATCGGCGAGCGCGTCGCGAATGTGGCTCGCCAAGTGCTCGGGAACGGTAGAGCGGCCCATACTGGGGATTTCGGCACGGAACCGCCGCGTGCAAGCCGCGCACGCGCGACCGTCGCCGCCGCTAAGTAAACAGCTGTTTACTAGACCGCGTCGCCTGGCGCGTCATCCGTCGCGCGGCGCGGTGCTGCTTAGTTGGTGCTGCAGAGCTTGCGGAGACGGGTCACGAGCTCCTCGGCGGTCTCCGACTTCGAGATCCAGCCGTCGGCCTGCGTCTCGATGGCGAGCGCGCGCAGCCGCGATTCGTCGCACGCCGAGAACAGCACGAAGCGCGTGCCGGGCACGGCATAACGCCGCGCGATCGCCAGCAGCCGATCGCCCGACAGCGCCGGGATTTCCACGTCGAGCAGGACGACGTCGGGCGCGAACGAGCGCACCAAGTTGGAGACGCCGAACGAGCCCGCGCTCGTCGCCACGTCGAAGCCGAACGACTTGAGCTGCCGCGAAGTCAAATCGAGCTGCTGCTGATTGTCGTCGACGATCAAGATGCGCAACTTCCGCTCACTAAGCATGCATACGCCTTGTGGACAAATGCTTTCGAATGACGCCGAGCAGCTTATCACGCTCGACCGGCTTGGTTAGATAGTCGGAGCAGCCGGCGGCGCGCGCTTTTTGTTCGTCGTCGCGCCCAGCGTGCGCCGTTAGCGCGATGACGGGAGTGGTCCGAAAGCGTTCGTCTTGGCGAATGCGTTTCGTAGTCTCCCATCCGTCCATTCGCGGCAATGAAAGATCCATCAGAATCAAATCGGGCAAATGGCGACGCGCACACTCGAGGCCGTGCTCGCCGTCTTCGGCCTCGACCAATTCGAACTCGCCGTAGAGATAACGCCGCACGATGTCGCGGTTCTGCGCCGAGTCCTCGACGTAGAGAATCTTGGGCGCGCGCGACGCTTCGACTGTGCGTCGTTCGACGACATGGCGCTTGGCCTCCTGCACCACTTCGTCCATCGCCATGCCGCCCTTTTGGATCACGCGCGCCATGCCTTCACGCAGCTGTCGCTCTTCGTCGCGCTCGAGCGTCTTGCCCGTCAACACGACGATCGGCGACATCACCTTCTCGAGCCGCAGTCGCCGTAAGACTTCGAAGCCGTCCATGCCCGGCATCACCAAGTCGAGGATGATCATCGCCGGCTGCGACAAGCGCGCGCGCAAGATGGCGTCTTCGCCGTCGCGCGCTTCGGTGGCCGTAAAGCCCACGTGGCGCAGCGAGCGCGCGACCAGCTCGCGCGTCGAGTCGTCATCGTCGACGACGAGCACCTCGCCGGCGCCGGGCGCGATGGCGCGGCGCACGACGTCGACGAGCCGCTCGGGCTCGATGGGCTTGATGAGGTATTCGCACGCGCCCAGCGAAAAGCCGCGCGCGCGCTCCTCTTCGACCGACAGAATGATGATGGGCACGCCCGCGACTTCCGGGTCCGACTTGAGCTGCGCCAGCACGTCCCAGCCGTCGAGGCGCGGCAGGCGAATGTCGAGCAGCACCGCCGCCGGCTGCAGCTGTCGCGTCAGCCGCAGCGCCTCCACGCCGTCGCCGGCGATCGTCACCTGGAAGCCGTCGCTCTCGAGCGCGCTCTTGACCAGCTGCTGAATCAGCGGATCGTCGTCGACGAGCAGCACCGGCGTCGCCGGCGTGAGCGTCGACGGCAGCTCGGCCAGCGGCGTGACCGCCAGCTTCGGCGTCGGCAGGCGCGCGTCGTTGAGCGCGTTGGGCAGCCGCAGCGTAAACCGCGAGCCGCGCCCGACGACGCTCTGCACGTCGACGCTGCCGCCCATCACCTTCGACAGCTCGCGCACGATCGCCAAGCCGAGCCCGGTGCCGCCGACTTTGCGCGTCGCCGAGCCGTCCACTTGGCGGAACTTCTCGAAGATGTGCGCCACTTGATCGGCCGGAATGCCGATGCCCGTGTCTTCGATGGTGATGCGTAGCGCGTCGACGTCGCCTTCGATCTCGGCGACGATCTCGCCCGACTCGGTGAACTTGGCCGCGTTCGACATCAAGTTGAGCAGGATCTGACGAATCTTGAGCGCGTCGGTGAACGCCCAGCGCGCCCGCTCGTCGACGCGCACCGACAGCTGCACGTCTTTGCCCTTCAGATACTCGCGCACGGTCATGGCGCACTCGTCGGCCAACGTCGCGATGTCGACGCGCTCACGCACGACTTCGACGCGCCCCGCCTCGATCTTCGACAGGTCGAGGATGTCGTTGATGAGCGACAACAAGGTCTTGGCGTTCGACTTGATGACGTTCAGATCGCGCCGGCCGTGCGGCGTCAAGCGCGCGCCCTCTTCGCGCGTCAAGAGGTCGGTGTAGCCGATGATGCCGTTGAGCGGCGTGCGAATCTCGTGCGAGAAGTTGGCCAGGAACTCCGACTTCAGCCGCGCCCCTTCTTCGATCTCGCGCGACTTCTCCTCTTCGATGCGCTTGGCGCGCGCCAGATCCGCGGCCAGGCGATCGAGGTCCTCGTTCTGCTGGCGAATGATCTCCATCTGCAGCGCGCGCTGCTGATAGCTGGCCACCGCGCGCGCCGCCAGCCGTCGCTGGCGCTCGACCTCCAAGCGCAGCGCCTCGTTCTCGGCCGCGAGCTTCTGCAGCTCCTCGTCGCTGCTCACGACTGCGTGGTCCCGAACACGAGCGACGTGAGCGTGGTGTTGATGTGGAAGCCGCAGTAAATCTCGAACTGCACGTTGAAGCCGACGCTGGGCGGCGCCTGCTTGAACGCCTCCGACAGCTGCGGAATGAACCCGCCCGCGCTCGCCGCCCACATGCGCCCGCCGCAGTGGAACATCAGCGCCGCCGTCGGGTTGTGCACGCGCCGCCCGATCTCCTCGGTCAAGAACTTGCGCGTCGACTCGACGGGATCGAGCGCGCGCATGATCTCGTACTCGCTGTGCTCCTCGAGCAAGTTGGCGAACACGATCGAGCCGTCGGGCAGCGGCCAGCCGCCGGCGCGCATGAAGTATTCGCGCCCGACCTTCATCGCCGTCGGCCGATGCGAGATGCCCTTGGGCATGCCGAACGGCAGCTCTTCGGGCGTGCAGCCGATGAGCTCGGCATAGCGCAGCGCCGCCGGCTTGCCGTCGATCTCGAGCGCCCGCCGATGCGAGTCGTCGACTTTGGTGATCGTCAGCATCTGCCCCGTCGGCTCGTACCAATGCGAACGCAACGCCGCCCACGGCGCATCGGTGTGAAACAGCGCCACGAACGCCGCATCGGAGACGACCTCGCCGTCGACGTGAATCTCGGCCGACTGCTTCGACGGATCGCGCTCGCCGTCGCTGGCGCCGCCGCCGACGAGCACGAGCCCTTGATTGCGATCGAGGATGCCGAGCAGCAGCTCCTCTTTCTTACTTTGGAAGCCGTCATCGACGACGACGCCGACGTGCTTGCGCGCGCTCAGATCGGCCGGCCGCGTGCCCAGCTCCTCGCAGGCGCGCGTGATGGCCTGCGAGCCGGCGGCGACGGCGTCGCGCGACAACCCACCGCCGAGGCCGAGGCCGACCTCGAAGTCGCCGCCGAGCGCGCCGAGCACGACCGAGCCCATGTGCAACCCATCGCGATCGATCTCGCCCGCCGTGGTCGAGCCGATGAGCCGCGTCCCTTTCGGCAAACGTTCGCGCAGCGCCCGGTTGAGCGCCCTCTGATCGCGATCGCGCGACGCGAACAGCGTCACCAGCTTGGGCACGAAACCGCCGAGCTGGTTCATGAGCTCGTCGGCGATCTGCTTCGGATCTTGCGCCTCGCTGCGGGCGCTCTTGAGCTGGATGCTAGCCATGGGCTCGGTCCTTTCTCGTTCTAAAGTCCGCTGCCGGGATGGCTGCGGTGGCAGGAGGTGGTGCACTGGTTGAACGAATCGGTCGGGCCGCCGCCGATGAACACGCTGGTGATGGCGCCATATTTCTGCACGTGATCGTCGGGATACGACTTGTGGCACGACAAGCAGGCCGACTTCGACGTCCGCAGAATCGACGCGTTGTTCAAGTGGCAGTTGCTGCACTGAAACGTCGGCTGATCGAAGCGCTGCGAGCGCGAGTGAATGAAGTGCGTGCGCACGTAAATCGGCCCTTCGTACTCGAAGGCCAGCGGCGCGTGACAGGCGTGGCAGGTGCCGCGGTCGCCGTTGGCGTGCAGAGATCGCCTGGAACGAGCTGTCGCCGGTGTGGCAATTCTGGCAACCACCCGTCGTCAAGGTCGGCGTCGTCACCGTCTTCGTGCCGACCTGGATGGGTACCGTCCGCGTGTACGGAATGTCCTCGCCCATGAACGTGCGCCGCCCTTTGATCGTCGCGTAATAAGTGCCGGACGGCGCGTCGCTGGGCACGTGGAAGAACCAATTGT
This sequence comes from uncultured delta proteobacterium, assembly GCA_963785725.1. GTDB lineage: Bacteria > Myxococcota_A > Polyangia > Palsa-1104 > Palsa-1104 > JAQBQH01. Next base: position 84,548 of record CAWAWS010000033.1, read on the forward strand.
CGGGGACGGGATTGGCCCACGCCGCGTGCGTCGGGTCGAAGGCGCCGCCGAACAGCGCGTTGCCGGTCGGAAACGCGCGCAGCTCGCCGTAGACGCCGTCGACGGCGATGCTGGCCACCGGATCGGTGTCGTTGGGCCCGAGCACCGTCGCCACCTGCACCTCCGAGCGAATCGGCTGAATGTCCTGCGCCGGCCCCATGAAGTCGGCGAGCAGCTGCCGCTCACGATGCTTGCGCCGATAGTAGGTCACCGTCGGATCGAAGAACGCGCGGTAATACTGGATGCCGCTCTTGTCGACGCCGTCGATGACGTCGTTGTACGTCGGCAACGAGCCGACCGGATGCAGCCGATTGCCCGAGCCGTCGCGCAAGGTCACCTGAAACTGAATCGCCGTGCCCGGCGCGTACGTGCCGTCTTTACGCGGCGCCGTCAGCGCATTCAGATCGATCGAGAAGCCGTAGTCGAACTGCGGCGTCTTCACTTGCGTCACCGGGATGGTCCAGCTGCCCGGCTTCAAGGTCCAGCTCAGCGTGAACGCCGCCGTGCGCGCATCGAGCTTGAACGTCTGACACGGCGCCATCGAGTTGCGCAGCTCGATCAGCGCCTCCTCTTGGAAGCTGGTCGCGCCGGTGCAGTCGGTGGGCGAGACACAGTCGTTGGTCCACTGAATGGCGCGCATGCGGCGCACGAAGAAGTCGTCGCTGGCGCGGCGCGTGTAGTCGTCGCCGGCCGACACCAGCAAGGGCGCGCCGATGGCGTGGCCGGCGGCATCGACCTGCTGCAGCGTGAACCAGCTCGGCGCTTCCATCCACGCCGCCTCGCGATAGAAGGCGCGCCGCGTCCACGTTCCGTCGGCGTTGGGCAGATCCTCCGGCTCGGTGTCGACGTTTTGCACGCCGGCCCAAGGCACGGCCGCGAAGTCGCCCGTCGTCGTCAGCCCGTCGACGCCTTCATCGACCGTCGTCTCGATCGCCGCCCGCACGTCGATCTGGTTCAGCCAGAACGTCTGCCCTTGTCGCAGCGTCAACGGAACGCCTACGCCGGTGTCGACTTCGACGGCGAGCCCGACCGCGCCCGGCGGCGCGCCCGGAATGATCGGCGTCGTCGCCGCTGCCTGCGTGTCGCTGAAGGTCGTGTCGTCGTCGCGCCTGGCGTCTCCTGTTGCCGCCGCAGTACGATCCGCTGCCGAGCAGCCGATCGAGCACATGGCCGTTAACGCCGCCGCCGCCGCCCCCAAGACTGACGCACGCAGATCGAGCATTCCGTGCACCCCTTAGTCGCGCCGATCGAGCTGAAGAGATCGGGCCGTGTCCACCGTACCAGCGACGTGACGACTACGGGAATGCGACAAATTGCCGCACGGAAATCGACGATGTCGGCGCGCTGAGCTCCCCACAGCGCGAATCCGCGACCCTCACCCGATCGCGAGCAACGCCTGCGCGGGCGGCGTCGTCCTAGATTTCGATGCGCGCGGCCGGGCAGCGACCACCGCGAAGTCGCCAAGATGTCCCACGCGCGTCGCGCTCGGTGTACGCTGCCGGCATGCGTTGGCTTGGCCTCTCGGTCGCCGTCATGTCCTGGTTACTGTCGTCGCCCGCGTTCGCCGCCGGCGCGCTCACCGTCAACGGTCGCTTCTTCCGCGACGCGACCGGAGGCACCGTGATCCTGCGCGGCGCCGACGTCGGTGGAAACTCGAAGGTGCCGCCCTTCAAAGCGATCGATCCGGTGTCACAGCTCGATCCTTTGCCGACGTGGGGAATGAACGTCATTCGCCTGCTTTTCACGTGGGAAGCCTACGAGGGCGTCAAAGGCACCTACGACGACAGCGGCTATCTCGCCTACTATAAAAGCGTCGTCGAGGCCGCGGGTCAGCGCGGCATCTACGTCGTCGTCGACTTCCACCAAGACGCGTTCTCGCGTTATTCGCTCGAGGGCTGTGGCGAAGGCTTCCCGCAATGGGCGCTGCCGCCGTCGGTGACACCGGCCACGCCCGACAACGGCGCCGACTGCGCCAACTGGGGCCAGCGGCAGATCGGCGACGCCGACATCAACGCCAGCTGGGACGCCTTCTACAGCGACGCCAACGGCGTGCGCACGGCCTATTTGGCGATGATCACGCGCGTCGCCACGGCGCTGGCGAGCGAGCCGGCCGTCATTGGCTACGACCTCCTCAACGAGCCGCTCGGCGACGAGCCGACGCAGATCGGACCGCTCTACACCGACGCCGTCGCCGCCATTCGCACGGCCGATCCCAACGCCATCGCCTTCGTCTCGCCCAACGGCGTCACCAGCGCCGGCGAAGCGACGAAGCTGCCGCAGCCGACCTTCACCAACTACTGTTACTCGCCGCATTTCTACGATCCGACGGTCTCGCTCTTGAAATCGTGGGGCGGCAGCGACGAGAGCATCGGCTTCGGCGCCATGATCGGCACGTCCACGGCCTGGGGCGTGCCGCTCTTCTTGGGCGAGTACGGCTCGCCGCCCGACGTCGACGAGGTGGACGGCTACATGGGCGCGATGGCCACCCAGCTGAACGCGGCTTTGGCTTCAGGTGCGCAATGGGCCTACACGCCCGGCTGGACGCCGACGGCCAAGGACGGCTGGGACACCGAAGACTTCAGCATCGTCGACAACACCGGCGCCACGCGCGCCAACTTCCGGCCGCGGCCGTTCCCGCGTCGCGTCGCCGGCACGCCGCTGACGCTCGACGTCAGCGACGAGATGGACCCCAAGCAAAACGGCCTGCAGCTGTCGTGGACCAACGATCCCGCCGCCGGCGTCACCGAGCTCTTCGTGCCCGCGGCCTACTTCGGCGGCAGCGTCAGCGTCGACGGCGACGGCGACGTCAAGTGCAAGCTCGTCGGCGATCTGGCCAGCTGTACGGCCAAGACCGCCGGCACCAAGAACGTGCGCGCCGCGGCCGCGAAAAAGACGCGCTGCGGCTTGACCGGCGCCGAAGCACTCGCGTTCCTGTTTCTCTTCCGGCGCCGCCGCAGACGCTAGCGCCGACAGCCGATAGGCGCGAAATGGCCCGCAAAAATGCGGTGCATCACATACGCTCTGCCACACTCTGTCCGAACCCTCGAGGAGGCTGCTTATGAATTGGCGTTTGGCTTTGCGCTCCACGCTCGCATTCGCGATGTTTGCCGCAGTCGGTTGCGGCGGCTCCAACGGCAGTAAATCGGGCGGCGGCGGCGGCGGAGCGGCCGGCGGCGGCGGCGGCGGAACGGCCGGCGGCGGCGGCGCGGGCGGCGGCAGCTTGAGCTCGACCGGTCCGTACACGGTGCAGTTCGGCCCCATCACCGTCGCGCCGAACTACGAAGACACGCAGTGCCTCGTCCTGCGCCTCGGCAACGCCAACGCCATTCACGTCGGCACGATCCACAACGTGCTCGGCACGTCGTCGCACCACATGATCGTCTACAAGGTGTCGGACACGGTCGAGCAGACGACGCCGTTCGACTGCCAGCCATTTACCGAGACGCTCGATCCGACCAAGGGTCAGCCGCTCATGATCACGCAAAAGCACGACGAAGTGCTGACGCTGCCCGACGGCGTCGCCTTCAACCTCGACGCGAACCAGATGATCCGCATCGAGATGCACTACATCAACGCGACGACGGCGCCGGTGACGCTGACGTCGACGTCGACGTTCACCGAGACCACGAACTATCAGTACGAAGCCGGCTTCTTGTTCATGGGCGACATCGACATTTCGCTGCCGCCGCAGGTCGCGACCACGCTCGGCCCGGTGTTCTCGCAGCTCGACGCGGCTTATGCCGGCGTCAACTTCTTCGCGCTCACCGGCCACGAGCACAAGATGGGCACCAACGTCACCATCAGCACCGCGACCAGCGCCACCGACCCGAACCCGACGTCGGTCTACAACGTTCCCAATTGGCTGTGGAGCGAGCCGGCGACGGTCTATCAGACGCCGCCGTTCCAGATTCCGGCGGGCGGCGGCTTCCAGTTCACGTGTAACTGGTTCAACAGCGACCCGGCCGAAACGAACGGCCAGCCGACGCCGCCCATCACGTTCGGCGAGTCGGCCAACGACGAGATGTGCTTCTTCTGGGCCTACTACTACCCGAACATCGGCGCCAAGGTCTGCTTGCACTCGAGCCACTTCGGTGACGTGTGCTGCCCCGATTCGACCAGCGCCATCTGCACCGCGCTCGCCAGCGGCTCGTAGTCTCCCGCTCGTAAGTCAACACCCGTTTACTTCCCGCACACACGAAGCCCCGCAGCGACGGCGACCGTCGCTGCGGAGGCCTCCGTCAGCGGCCTGCGTTCGCGCCTCCCCACACACCGCCCATCACGTCGATGAAGATGAGGAAACTTCGCATCCACGCATAGCTATACAGATGCGCGCGAGGGTCAGCGTGGCGGGTCGAACGAGCGGAGGTGAGGTTGGTCTCGGCGAATCAGCCGGCGATGGTGCTGCACTCGACGGAGGCGTTGGTGTTCGCCGGCGCCGCCATGCCGTTGCGGTTGATGGCGATGCCGACACCTTCGGGCGAGATGCTGTTGCACAACGCGTTGGGCGCGATCGTCCAGCACGGGAAGGTGCCGTTCGACGTCGCGCACGCCGGAATCGACGTGATCGTCTGCGTGCCGTCGCTGTTGTCGGTGACGTCCTCGACGATGCACTGCGGGTTGTTCAAGTCGGTCAGCTTGGCCGGGATGCAGCCGGGGCTGATCTGCGACGAGATGAGCTTGCCGAGCGCCTGCAGCGCCGAGGTGAAGTCGGGCGCCATGTTCAAGTCGTCGCCGCAGATGCTGCTCGTCTGCTTGAACTTGGCGCTGTTGACGACGGCGTTCAGACGCACCGACGGATCGGCGAAGAAGGCCGGCGACACGTTGTTCTGGCAGACGTGGTTGAGGCGCTGCACGCAGTTGCTGCCGAGCGCGCCACACGGCACATAAGAAGGATTGGGCGCGACGCCGAGGCCGGTGCCGCTGGTGACGAGCGCCGTCGAGACCGGCGACTCCGGCCCGTCGATGGCGAAGAGGATGACGTCATCGGCCGTGCTCTTGATGCCGCCGAGCGCGCTCGGCTGCGAGAACAGGTTCGTGTAGCGCGAGATGTCGTACGCCAGCGTCGGCGGCGCGCCCGGCGACAGATTGGGCGCCGCCGCGCAGTTCGCCAGCGACATCGGCATGCCGTACGGAATCGCGTTGCCGCCGCAGTAAACGGCGTACTGCGTCTGCCGGTAGGTGTCGTACGCGCCGTAAGTGCCCACGTCGGCGGTCGACTCGTAGAACTTCACTTGCGGCGCCGCCGAGCCGTCATCCTCGTTGGTGACGAAGACGACGGCGAGCAGCGCTTGCTGGCGCAAGAAGCCGGCGTTCTCTTTCGTATTCTTGAGCGCCTGCAACACCGACTCGAGCTGATGCTCGAAGCCGCAACCGCCGGCGCCGACCGACGCCATGCAGGTGAACGTCGGCACGAGATCCTGCCCCGCCGGCAAGTTGCTCGTCGGCGTACCGCTCTTGTTGAACGCGTACTGGATATAAGGAGTGTTGCCCGTCGGCACTTGGCAGCTGGCGTCGGCCGCCGCGCCTTTGGCCTGCAGGATGCCGTTCTGTCCGCCGGGCGACGCTTGGCAGCCGCCGCCCGCCGTGTCACCGGCGCCGTAGTCCGACGTCACGACGCCGATGTGCAGATCGGCGTAGGTGCCGGCAGTCGCCAGATCTTGGAAGACCTGAAAGAAGTCGGAGAAGCGCGCCTTGAGCTCGGTCTGCATCGCGTCCATCGACGGCGAGTTATCGACCATGAACAAGACGTCGATCTGATTCTGCTCGTTCTGCGGCACGCGCACCGGCGTGTCCTGAACGACGGTCGTGGCCGGTGACTCGACCGGCGGGTTGAGACAGGCCGTCGACAACATCCACACCGAGCCGGCGGCGACCCACCCGAGCAAGCGCAACATCCTGACCACGCGACACCTCCGGCGATTCGATGTAGCAAACCTGACACCAGCCGAAGTTCCAAGCACGACAAGGACTTCGGCGGATCGATCGACAACCGCGTTGGCCGCAACGTCAACTTGGTTGGCAGATCGCGGCTGTACCGGGTCGCGCAGATCAACCGAGTACCGCGGTCTCCAGCGCAGACGATCGTGCGCGGTGCGGCGAGGTTCCCCTGTGTCGTTGCCAACTGCCATGGAGCAATTGGCCCCAGGCGACGCGCACAATCGAGCGCAGTCCCCGAAAACGCACAAAGGCCGCAAGGTTGCGCAATCCTGCGCACGAGTGTGCGCTCGGGCGCGAGCGGGCCCAAGCGTTGCTTTGTGTCCGCTTGGCTGAATCCCGTGATGCATCCGATCTGGAAAACGCGCGAACGTCTCGCCAAGGTCATCGCCCGCGGCGAAGTCCTGCAGACCTCGATGCGCCAAGGTCTGGCGGTCGTCGACGATGCGTCGTTGACGGCGTGGCGCATGAACGCGTCCACGGTCATTTCGCAGCTCGTCTCCGAGAAGCACTCCTATCAGCAGCAGTTCGAGCGGCTCGGTCGCGATCGCAAGCTGGGCTCGTTTCGGCTGCTCGAGTGCACGTTGGGTGTGCTCGTCGGTCTGCGCGACGACTTCGACTCGGGCGCCTTGAGCGATCTGCGCAAGCTGGCGCGCACCGAGATGCTCATCGACTTCCTCGATCGCGCCGACAATCTGTTCGCGCGCGGCTACTACGGCGCGGCGGTCGTCATCGCCGGCGAGATCCTCGAGTATTACCTCCTGCGCCTCGCCGAGCTGCACGGCTGCGACGCCGACGCCGGCAGCGGCATCACCGCGCAGTCGACGGAGCTGTGTAAGGCCGGCGCCTACTCGAGCGCGACCCACGAGCGCGTGCGCGGCTGGGCCGAAGTCGCCGAGCGCGCGCGCGAAGGCGCGTTGGCGAACAAGAGCGAGGCCGAGGACCTCTTGCGCGGGCTGCCCCGCTTCCTCGACGACAATCCAGCACATACCAAGACGCCACGAATCGCAGACGAACGCACGGAAGGGTTGGACGAGCCATGAACAACCTGCGCTCCTTATCGGTGTACTTTCCGGCCGAGATGCTCGAAGAGATCGAGCGCGAGGCCAAACGGCTCGACCGTTCGCTGTCGTGGATGGTGCAGCACGCGTGGGCGCTCGCCCACCCGCGCATGACCGCCTACGCGCCGACGATCGAGCGGCCCAAGCGCGAGCACGCGAGCAACAACGTCGTCGCCGCCGCGCACGAGCCGGATGACGAGATGGGCGACTCCTTGTCGGCGAAGCCGATGGAGCCGCTGCGCTCGAGCGTCGCCGCCCTGCGCGCGACCTCGGCGACCTAAAGCCGCTCGCGCCGCCGTCTCGCGTCCGCGCGCCTTGTCCGCGCCGCGGCGCGAACGCTTACGGCCGCGGCGAGATCGGCGCGGTCGATCGCGCCGGCCGCGGCGCATCGGGCCATCGATTGCGACGGCGTCGATGCGCGAACGCTTACGGCGGCGGCGAGATCGGCGCCGCCGGCGGCCGCCACCAGCCGCCGCGCCGCAGCGCTTGCAGCAGCCACTCCTCGGCGTCGAGGCGCTTGGCGAACGCGCGGAACGGGCACGGCGACGGCGCCAGCCACTGAATCATGCCGACGATGCCGCGCGTCAACGCCGACGGCGCGACCGCCGCCGACGCGGTCACCCAGCGGCGAATCTCCTCTTCGCGCGCCAGCGTGTTGTGCGCAATGATCCGTCGCTGCGCCGCGTTGAGGCCGCCGACGCGCACGCCATCGTGCAGCACGGCATGCGAGCGACCATAGAACGTCGCCAGCTCCGCCAGCATCTGCACGACGTCCGCATCCTTAGCTTGCCCCATCGGCCAGCTCACAATCACCAGCGGAAAGCGCGTATCGTCGACCATCGAGGCCATCCCGGCGCCCATTTTATCGCAGCTCGCCGCTAACGGAAACAGCGAAGCGAACGAAGTAGACGCCCAGCTCAGAAGCCCACCGCCACAATACCTACGGCCTGTATGTTTCATACGTACGAGCCCCGCTTTGGATTCATTCCATTTCGCAGGGCGTCGTCGTGCTAGTGCCGCACGCATGTTCAGGCGGCGTCGAGGCGCGCCAGCTCGGCCGCCAGCAGCTCGGCGACGATGCGCACGCGCGCGATCTCGAGCGCGCTCTTGGCGCACACGAGGTGCAGCGACGAGCGCGTATACGGCCCGAGGTCGAGCTTGAGCGGCACCAGCGTCGTCGCGCGCGAAAAGCGGTGGCGCAGCTCGCCGAGGACCATCGCGCCCAGCCCCATTTCGGCGGCGCGCAGCTGCACGAGATAATTGTCCGACGTGAACGCGAAGGCGAGATCGGGCACCAGCTCCTGCAGCTGCGGATTGGGCGGCAGGCGATCGAACGGCGGCGCCCAGCCGATCCACGGCACGTCGTGGAAGCCATAGCGCCGCGGCAGCTTGGCGACGAGCGGCCGCGCCGCCACCGCGTGCACGGCGTGGCTCAGCGACGCGACGGTCGTCAGATCGGCGGTCGTCTCGGCGCGCAGCCGCAGCGCCAAATCGGCTTCGCCGCGCGCCAGATCGAGGTAATGCACCGTCGAGAGCAGCTCGAGCTGCAGCCCAGGCTGCTTTTGCTTGAGCCACGCCGCGAACGGCACCAAGTAATCCCACGCCAAGCCCGGCGGCGCGGTCACGCGCACGACGCCGCGCGGACGCCGCTCTTGCGCGCGCGCCGCGCGATCGACCTCGGCGGCCCACTCGGCCATCTTGCGCGCCGGCGCGACGAGCCGCTCGCCCGCGGCCGTCAGCGTCACGCCGGCGACGCTGCGGCGAAAGAGCGCGTAGCCGAGCTCGGCCTCGAGCGCGGCCAGTCGCCGGCTGACGGTCGGCTGCCCGACGCGCAATTGCCGCGCCGCCGCGCTCATGCCGCGCGTCTCGGCCACGGCCAAGAACACGCGTAAATCCTCCCACGGCAAGCGATTCATTTTCGTATGGCCTGATGCGATATTAGTCAGTTTTCATTCTTTTTCGCATGGCTATCTTCATCGACATGCGCTTCCTACTTCCGTTCGTTCTCGTCAGTGCCGGCTGTTTGACGACGAGCCATCCGCATCAGCCATCGGCGCTCGGCCAGCCCAGTCGCGCGAGCGCGCTCTTGGCCGTCATCGATGCGCCGGGGCCGCTCGAGGTCGAGACCGTCAATTCGGCCGATTGGGTCGTCGATCGCAGCGGGCTCATCGATCTGAACGATCCGCGCGCCAAGGCCGCCGGGCTCAAAGCCGGCGACGAGCCGATTCAGGTGTTCTTTCACGTCATTCACCATCCAACGCGCGGCACGTTCATCGTCGACAGCGGCATGGAGCGCGCGCTGCGTGACGCGCCCGAGCAGGCGGCGCTGCGTGGGCTCGTGACGCGGTTCATGAAGCGCGATCAGCTGCATATTCGCGTGGCGCTCGGCGATTGGCTGGCGGCGCACGGCGGCAAGCTCGACGGCGTCTTCATGACGCATCTGCATCTCGATCACATCGCCGGCCTGCCCGACGTGCCGCCGGGAACGCCGATCTACACCGGTCCGCACGAAGCCGAAGACCGCAACGCGATGAACAGCCTCGTCAAAGGCAGCCTCGACCGCGCGCTCGCCGGACAGGCGCCGCTGAGCGAGTGGGGCTTCGCGCCCGATCCCGACGGGCGCTTCGCCGCCGTCGTCGACGTCTTCGGCGACGGCTCGCTGTGGGCGATCGCGACGCCCGGGCACACCAAAGGCGCGACCGCGTATCTGGCGCGCACGACGCACGGTCCGGTGCTCATGACCGGCGATACCTGCCACACGGCGTGGGGCTGGCAGCATCACGTGGCGCCGGGCAGCTTCACGGCCGATCACCAAGCCAACGTCGACAGCTTGCAGCGCTTGCAGCAGCTGGTGGCCGAGCATCCGCGCATCGACGTGCGCCTCGGCCATCAGCGTCTGGCCGCGCAGTAGTGTCCCGCCGACGGGACGCGCCGCCGTCGTCGACGGGCGCGCGCTATCAGCTAGTCTTACGGCGGTTTACAGCGCGGGACTGGCGTCGCCGCTGTTGTCGCGTGATTTCGCAGATCTACGTCGTATTGGGCGCGGCACGCGGCCTGCTGTATGCGCTGACATGTTCATCCGTTTCGCCCCCGCATCAGTGCTCATCGGCTTACTCGCGGCCGGCATCGCGCCCGGCTGTTCCAAGGACGGATCGTCAGGCAAGTCGCCGTGCACGACCAACTGCGGCACGGCCGGCGGCAACGGCAGCGCCGGTGGAGCCGGCAACGCCGGCGGCAGCGGCAACGCCGGCGGCAGCGGCAACGACGCCGGCGCCGGCTGCAGCGAAAACTGCGACGGCGGCACGACCGTCGTCAACAGCGGCACGCTGCCGCGGCTCGTCGCCTACGTCAACGTCATGTGCGGCTTCGGCATCGGCGCCAACGGCACCGAGTGCTCGGCGAGCCCCGACCCGACCGTCAACCAAGTCAAACAGTGGGAAGACTCGGGACAATCGCCGATCACCCATTACGTCATCTCCTTCTTGTCATTCTCGGGCGGCAAGATTCAGAGCGACCCCGGCGAGATTTGGGCTTCGGGCGGCGGCTCGACGACCGATTTCACGCTCGCGCCCGGCCTGAAAGCGGCGATGCAGTCGGCGCAAGCCAAGGGCAAGAAGGTCATGCTCTCGCTCGGCGGCGAAGTCGGCTCGACGAGCTTCTCCGGCTGGTGGAGCGCGAACGGCGTCGCCGGCATGAACGCGCAACTGCAAGCCGTCGCCACGACGTTCCAGCAGCAGAACGGCGTCAACGTCGATGGCTTCGACGTCGACATCGAGCTCGGCTCGGTCTACGCCTACGGCAGCGACAAGTACAACTCGACGCGCGATCTCATCAACGCCATACCCGACGGCATGCTCGCCGCCTTCGTGCCGCAGATCGGCAACGGCTTGTGCGCGGCGCCGGTCGTCGGCGATCCGCTGACGCCGCCGGATGTGCTCGGCGGCCAGTGCCAGCAGCCGGTCAACGGCGACGACAGCTCGTGGATCCTCGCGCGCCTCGACAAAGACTGCAAGAAGGCCGACGGCACGCCCAAGCTCGATTATTGGGGCATCCAATACTACAACGCCGGCCAAGCGGCCTGCTGCGGCGGCGGCGTCGACGACGCGTCGCAGGCGACGAGCGCATTCCAAAATTACAAGAACCTCGCCAACGGCTGGCCCGCGTCCGGCGACACGACGCAGGCGAGCAATCCGTGGAACCAGTGGGCCTATTATCCGGGACCGTGGGCCGAGTTCGACGGCTTCGGCGCCGATCGCTTGGTGCTCGGCAAGCCCGGCTGCCAGGGTTGCGCGGGCAGCGACTATCTCGACCTGCCCGGCATGACCTCGCTCATCGGTCAATTCGATCACAAGCTGACCAAGACGATGGGCGGCATCCTGTTCTGGGATCTCGGCCGCCTGTTCGGCAACACCGGTCCGATGTGCGTCTCCGGCAGCTGCCAGCCGAGCTGGGGCGGCGACAGCGTGCTCGGGAATCTGCAGTCGCTCAAGATGCAGATGGACGCGCTGCACACGCAATAGCCGCGGCGCCGCCTGCTCGTCGGTTCAGTATCAGCCCAAATCGCGACTAGTTTCGCGCTCCAACGAAGGACGATTCGGCGACGTCTCGGTTACGAACGCCACCGCTGACACGCCGCCGTTCGACTATACTCGCGCCCGAATATGCGCCCTCTGCCACGTGTTCCGCAGATCGACGTTCTGCGCGCCATCGCGATTTTGCTCGTGCTGTTGCAGCACTTTGGCCCGCAAGGCATGTGGATTCATCAGGTCGGCTGGACCGGCGTCGACCTGTTCTTCGTTTTGAGCGGCTTCCTCGTCAGCGGGTTGCTTTTCCGCGAGATGGATCGCTTCGGTGACGTCGAGCCCAAGCGCTTCCTCATTCGCCGCGGCTACAAAATCTATCCGACCTTCTGGATCATGATCACGGCCACGATCGTGTTGCGGCTCTGCTATCGCGAGCACATGACGTGGCAGGCGATCGTCTGCGAGCTCGTGTTCCTGCAGAACTATGGGCAGTCGCTGTGGTCGCCGACGTGGTCGCTGGCCGTCGAAGAGCACTTCTATTTGCTGCTGGCGCTGGGCTTTTACTGGTACGGCAAGCGGCAGCCGCGTTTCAGCGAGCGCAAAGGCCTGTTGCTCGCGGGCGCGTTCTTGCTGCTGATTCTCGCGGTGCGCACGGCGACGGTGCTGACGGTGAAATCGGGCGCGCGTTGGGTCACGTGGGGCACGCACGTGCGGCTCGACTCGCTGGCGTTCGGTACGATCTTGGCGTACGTCCATCATCGCCATCGCAACGCGCTGCGCAGCTTCGTGCAGCGGCATTGGCTGTGGATGCTGCCGCTCGGCATCGCCATGGTCTGCCACGTCTTCGTGTTCGACATGGGCACCGTCTTCATGCGGACGATCGGCTACACGCTGCTCTATCTCGGCTACAGCGGCATCATGCTGACGACGCTGTTCATGCTGCCGGCGACGGACGCGGTCTCGCGCTTCTTGGCGGCGATCGGACGCAACTCCTACGGCATCTATATCTGGCACATGCCGTTCTTCACGCTCGTCGTCGACAAGCTGGTCGGCTGGCACGTGTTGCCGAAGCCGCTGACGCGCACGCTGCCGTTTTATCTCGTCGTCTGCATCGGCGCCGGCATCGTGCTGACGCGGCTCATCGAGGCGCCGTTCTTGGTCAAGCGCGATCGGCTGTGGCCCAATCGCAAGCCGGCGCCCGTGCCGGTGCCGATGGAAGCCGAGCCGCGCGAGCGCGCCGCCGTTTGATCAGCCGCTGAAACCGGGGACGAGGAGCGCGGTCATGCGCTCGGGCACGCGGACGCCGAGCGCGGCCCAGCTGCGATCGGCGGCGTGCAGCGCGGTCGAGTCGCCGGCCAGCTGCGCGCGGGCGCGATCGGCGGCGACGGCGAAGTGGCCCATCGACGCGGCTCGCAAGCGGCCGCGCGCGTCGTCGAGCAGCGCCAGCGCGCGATCGGGCTGACCGCGGCGCCGGGCGACGGCGGCCAAGCCGAGCGTCGCCAGCGGCGACGACCAGGGCAGACGATGGCGCAAGATGCGGTTGGCGAGGCGCTCGGCGGCGGCGAGGCGCGCCGTCGTGCCCGCGCGACCGTCGGCGCAGGCGAGCGCGCAGCGCATCTTGAGCGTCAACAGATCGAGCCGGAGCGGATGCACCTCGAGCAAGAGCGAGCGACCGAGCGCCGGCCAATGCCGTTCGAGCAGCGCGTAGGCGGCGTCGCTGCGACCTTCGTAGAGCGCCAGCTGCGCGTGCGCGTGCAGGCCGAGCGCATGCTGCACGTGCATGCCGGCGTTGGGCCAGCCGGCGACGGCGGCCGCGACCGCGCGCCGCGTGGCCACCGGCTCGTCGGCGGCGAGGCCAGGCAGCACGTTCCAGCCGGTGCGCAGGACGCAGGCCGAGTAGCGGTCACCGCGCGCTTCGGCGGCGTCGAGCATGAGCGGCAGCCGGCGCGACAGCTCGGGCAGCTCGCCCAGCCAGCCCAGCGTCTGCAGCTGGAAGAAGCCGACGTTGGTCAGCTCCCAGGCCACGTGATCGCAGCGCGCGCGCAGCAGCCGCTCGGCCTCGTTCCACAGCGTGCGCGCGGCGATGAATTGACCGCTGAACTGCGTCTGAATCGCGCGCGACATGCAGAGGAGCGCGTCGAGATAGGGCGAGCCGAGGCGGCGCACGATCGGCTCGGCCTCGTCGGTGAGCCGGCGCGCCAAGCGCCGCGCCATGGCGCCGCGCGACGTCAACAGGAACGTCTCGACGAGCAGCGCGCGGGCGACGCGATAGGGCTCGCCGCCGCGCAACGCCAAGAGCAGGTGACGCTCTTGGAAGACCGCGCCTTGGATGTGATCGATCGTCGACAGGCCGACGCCGATGGACCAGCAGGTGTCGATGCGGGCGCGCTCGATCGGCGACAAGGTCGCGGCGTCGCGCTCGACGAAGCGGAAGCGTCGCAGCCGCAGCTGCGCCATGCGCGCCACCAGCTCGAACAGCGCCGCCGCCGGCGTCTCCGGCATGCGCAGCCCGACCGCGGACATGACCGAGCGCAACAGCGCCATCGCCTCGTCGAGACGGCCGACGCGCAAGAGCTGCTCGGCGGCGCGACGACGCAGATCGAGCGCGCCGAGGGGCGACGGCTCGGACGCGGCCGCCGCTTCGTAGGCGCGCGCCGCCGCTTCGCCGCGACCGCCGTTGGCGAGCGCGTCGCCGAGCTTGATCTGCAGCGCGCCCGCGTCGGCACCGCCACTGTCGCCGGCGAGCGCCAGGCACTCTTGAAACAGGCGGGCCGCGCGATCGAAGGCCAACACTTGCCGCGCGCGATCGGCGGCGAGCGCGAAATAGTGCGCGGCGCGCGCGCGCTGACCGGCGGCGCGAAAGTGCATGGCCAGCGTCTCGGCGTCGCCGCGCTCTTGCCGCTCGAAGGCGCGCGCCAGCTGCTCGTGCCAATGACGCTCGGCGCCGGCGACGAGCTTCGCCTTGACCGTCTCGCGCACGCGATCGTGATAGGTCTCGACGCGATCGCTCGGCCGCGCGCCCGTCGAACGCACCAAGAATGACGCGCGCAAGAAGGCCAATTGCCGCTCGAGCTCACTCCATCCGAGATCGACGGCGGCCGCGGCCACGTCCTGCTCGAGCGGACCGCCGGCGACGGCGACGAGCTCGAGCAGCCGGCGCGCGCCGTCGGGCAGGCGCGCAATGCGCGCGGCCAAGGCGTCCTCGAGCCGCGCCGGACCGCGGGCGCTGCCGACGGCCAGGCGATGTTGCACGAGCGCCTCGATGAACAGCGGATGGCCGGCCGCTTCGCGCGCGACGTCGTCGGTGAGCGGCGGCAAGGACGAGTCGCGCAGGAGCTCGGCGGCGAGCAAGCGCGCTTCGTCGGGCGGCAAGAGGTCGAGCGACAGGCGGCGCACGTCGCCGGGCAGACAGGCGGCCACTTCGTCGACGGGCACGCCGACGTCGCGGCGCAGCGTCGCCACCAGCAGCACCGGCGGCGCGTTCGGCGGATCGAGCAGCGCCTCCAGCAGCAAGAGGCTCTCTTCGTCGGCCCAGTGCAGATCGTCGATGTGCACGATCGTGAGGCGCTGCGCGGCCAAGCGGCGCAGGATTTCGCGCAGCGTGGCGAACACGGCGCGACGCAGCTGCTGCGGCTCGCCTTTCGGCACGTTCGCCGGCGCGTGCCCGTTGGCGAGCGGCGCCAGCACCGGGAAGATCTGCGCCAGCGCGCCCATGTCCGACGGCAAGAAGTCGGCGGCGTCGGCGGGCGGCAGCGCCGACAAGTGGCGGCTGAGCGCGTCCACGATCTCGTCGAACGCCTTGTAGGGCACGCTCTCGCGCTCGTAGCAGCGGCCGCGCAAGACGAGCGCGTCACCGGCGCCGCGCACGCGCTGACAGAACTCGTGCACGAGCGCCGTCTTGCCGACGCCCGATTCGCCATCGATGAGCAGCGACACGGTGTGGCCGTGCGCGACGTGGGCCAGCGCGCCGTGCAGCTGCTCGAGCGGCTGCTTGCGGCCGACGAAGCGCGGCGCGGCGTCCGGCGTCTCGGAGCTGGCCGGCGCCGGCGCGGCGGCGCGCAGCCACTGCAGGACTTGGCGACCGCTCGGCCGCGCTTCCGGCGCCCGCCGCAGCAAGGCCAGGCACAGCTCGTCGAGATCGGCCGGCACCGACGGAATCAGCGTGCGCGGCGCGATCGGATCGACCGAGCGCTTGAGCGTCAGCACCTCCGGCGGCGGCCCGGCGAACGGCACGCGACCGGTGAGCGCGAGGTAGAGCAGCATGCCGACCGAGTACCAATCGGCGGCCGGCGTAATCGGCGCCACCGTGCCCTGCTCCGGCGCCATGAAGGCGACGGTGCCGGCCAGGTCGCCTTCGTCGCTGGGCGCGCGCGTCACGTCGGCGACGAGCCCGAAGTCCAAGATGGCGACGCGACCGGCCGGCGTGACCAGAATGTTCGACGGCTTGATATCGCGATGGACCTTGCCGGCGCGGTGCAGCGCCAGAAGGCCATGGACGAGCTGCTCGAGGCTGGCGCGCAGCTTGGCTTCGTCGCAGCGGCCGGCGCGCGGCGGCGCCGCGTCGTCCACGAAACCGGTGAGGCGGCCGTCGTCGGTGTCGGCTTCGCCGAGCCGCATCCCGTCGCCGCGCACGTGCTCCAAGAAGTCGACGCCTTCGACGAGCTCCATCGTGAAGAACCAGCGCCCGGCGTCCTGCATGAGCTCGCCCAAGCCGACCAAGTTGGGGTGCTCGATGCCGCGGAGGGCGCGGAACTCGTGCTTGAAGCGCAACAGCGAGCCGTTGCTGCGGGCGGCGATCGTCTTCAAGGCCACGCGCGCGCCGCTGTCGCGATCGAGCGCTTCGTAGACGACGCCCATGCCGCCTTCGCCGAGCCGCTTGACGACGGCGAAGCGCGCCGTGCCCGTGAACTCCTCGTCGGCCATGCTGCCGTCGGCGGCGACGGGCATGACGAACGTCGAGCGCGCCTGCTCGAGCAGCGGGCGACAGGTCTGGCACTGGCTGGCGTGGCGTTCGAGCTGCGCGCGTTCGTGGCTCGACAGCCAGCCACGCAGGCTGGCCGCCGCCCGATCGCCGTCGAAGCACGCCCCGTCCGCGTCCATCCCGGTCGGCAGACTACCCGCGCCGGCGCGCCAATTCAACGGCCGCGGCGGCGCCGCCGCCCGTCAGTGACCGGTGGTCATCGAGTCGGCAGAGCCGACCCCGATCAGCGAGGCGTCGGCAGCGGCGCCAGCGGCACGCCGCCGATGGGCGTCACGCGGCGGATGCGCTGCTCGGCCACGCGCGCGGCAAAACAGGCGCCGCACAAGGTACAGCGCGTCGACAAGCCGTTCGTCTCGACGGCGATGAGCGCCGGAGCCGCGTGGCAGCTGCTGCAAATCGCCGGCAGCATGGGCGCGCTTTTCGTTCGCGACATCCATTTGGAATAGTCGCTCGGGAGGCGAATGTAAATACGGCTTAAGACCGACATATCGACCTGTAATCCCATCATAAATGTATGATTGACCCGCTCTGAATTCAGGCGGCGAGAACGCCCATCGTCGGGTCTAGCGTTGGCCGAGCTGAAACACCGAGCTCTCGAGGAAATCGTTGAGGAAGATGCGGTCGGGATCGAACTGCTGCCGAATTTCCAGGAAGCGATCCATCTGCGGATAGCGCGCCTTGATCTGCTCGGGACGCAGGATGTATTTGCCCCAGTGCGGCCGCGCCGTCGCGAACTGCAGCATCGTGTTCGTATAGTCGAGATAAAAGGGCTCGATGTTGGGCGTACCGGTGCAGGTCACGGCCTCGATGTCGCAGATCGGCCGACCATAAGCCGGCGACAGCAGCGCCTGCGACAGGCCGATGAAGCGCGAGTGAACGACCATGTTGACCGGATATTGCGGCGGCGAGCGGCGCGCGTAGGACGTGACCAGATCCATCGCCGCGCGCCACGCGTCCGCGGAATCCTCGAGCGGCACGCCCCACGACATGTCCCAATTCTTCGGATAGGCCTGCTGATAGTGGAACTCGACCGAGCTCGGCTCGACGCGCACGCCCGGCCGCACGGCGAAGAACGGCGCCACCTTCATGAACAGCGGCGTCAGCTGCGGAAGATAGCGCGCCGTCAGCGGCAAGATCACCTGGCCCGAGAACATCGTGGCGATGTAATCGAGCACGTTCTGCTCGATGCCGTGCAAGGTCGTGGCGTCCGACGGCTCGTTGGTGCGGTTCATGAGCTTGCACCACATGGTGTCGGCGCCGGGAAACCAGAAGAGCTCGACGAAATCGTAAGAGGCGAGCATGTCGTTCAACCCGCTCAGGACTTCGCGGCGCGAGATGAAGCGATCTTCGACGTGGACGTTGTAGGCCGGATGCATGCGCAGCTTGGCCGAGTAGATGATGCCCATCGAGCCGAGGGCGACGCGCGCGGCGTCGAGGACGTCGCCGTGATGCTGCTCGATGTAGTGCGGCGTCCCCGAGGCGTCGACGATCGTCATGGCGATGACTTCGTCGGAGATCGTCGACGAATGCAGGCCCGTGCCGTGCGCGCCGACGCCGATGGCGCCGCCCATGGCCACGCCTTGGAAGATCGTGGGCGTGATGATCGACAGCTCGTGCGTCTCGGTGAACGACACGAGCTCGCGCATCGACACGCCGCACTCGACGGTCACCGACGGATTCGGCCCCGAATCATCGAGTGACAGGCAGCGCGTCAGCTTCGACAGGTCGATGATGCTGCCCGTCGTCGGCACGAGCGGGCTCCACGAGCAGCTGTTGCCGGCGACGCGCACGCGACCGTTCTTGGCCGCCGTCTTGACGTCCTCGCACAGCTCGTCGAGGCCGCCCGGCTGATAGAGATCGGCGGTGCAGCTGAGGTTCTGGTTCCAGTTGGTCCACTGAAAGTTGGGCGTTGGCATCCGTCACCCTCAGATGTTGATCGAGTTGGGAACCAGCGACGGCAACAGATACTGATACGGCCGCGGTCGCGTGCGATTTCGTTCGGTGATGGTCGCCTGAATCTCCGCCAGCCCCGCGTGCAGCCGCGCGATGGCGTCTTTGGCGACCGCGACTTTGCCGAGCGGGTAGTGGTCGTACTCGCCGAAGCGATCGTAGCGATAATTGGCGATCTGATTGTTCTCGAACTGATCGGCGGCGACGTCGATCGGCGGCAGCGTGTCGATGATTCGATGCGGCGTCACCGTCTCGGTCTCGGGCGGCGGCAGGATGGGCGCGCCCGGAAACGCCGGGATATACGTGAAGTAGTCGGTCTGCGGATAGTGCACCGCCGCGTGGCCGGGGCCGGCCATGAACAGGAACTGCGTCAGCACGCGCGCCAGCTCGGGCACGCTCGACAAGCGGTCGCCGGCGAAGAGGCCGCGCAAGTTGCCGCCGTCGGGCGCTTGCAGCTCGCGCGCCCACGCTTGCAGCTCCCAGTCGCTCGGGATGTCGTTGATGCCGTGATAGAACTGCTGCAAGTAGTCGTTCACGAAGCGCTCGATCACCGGCAGCCACAAGCGCGCGTCGTCACGATAGGGATACTCGCGCGGCTGCTCGCCGACGCCGCGCGCGTCGAGGTCGTGCTCGAGCGCCAGGTCGTTCAGCGTCCACGTTTCATAGGACGTGATCATGATCTGGCGCGTCTCGCACAATTCGCCCGCGTAGATCTCGTCGAAGACGCTGCCCGGCGTGTTCATGAGCTGAAAGGCCTTGCCGTTGACCGCCAGCGTGTAGGCGAGGTGCGGCTCGAGCAGCACGTAAATCGGATGCGTCGGCGACAGCTGCCGCCGCGTCGTGAGCGCGAACGGCTCCGCCGAATAGTGGTGACGATAGAGGTGCACCGACATCGCCTGCAGGTTGAACTCGGCCGCCTCCACGAACGTCTTCGCGAGCAGCCAGCGCTCGTCCTTGTCCGAGCGCAGATAGAGCGGATTGGGCGCCGCCGCGTCCTTCTGATCGCAGGAGATGGCGACGGGCACGAGCTCGCAGAAGGCGTCGTCGCCGGGCCGCTGGCAAAAGAGCGCGACCGGGCAGGGCAGGTATTTGCCGCGCCAGCGCGAGTCGCGGCGGCTCGACGTCTGCGGAATGAGCGAGCGCTGCAGGATGCGATAGTCGGCAATGAACAGATTGCCGGCGGCCAAGTCGTCGGCCATCGTGCGCGACGGGCCCATCACCGAGCGATATTGCTCTTCGGTGATCGGCATCGTCGCTTGCAGCTCGTCGATCGAGCGCACGCGCGCCAACAAGAGCGGATTGGGACCGTCGACGCGATTGCGCGCGAAGAAGCCGTCCTCGCGCCAGCGCTCCACTTCGGGCGGCGGCGGGAGATCGAAGAGGCGGCTGAAGAGGCGGCGAAACGCCTTCATCTTGTCGACGGGCGCGCCCAAAAACGCGCGCAAGCCCCACCAGGCCTTCTTCAGCTCGGTGTCGGCCAGGGCGCGCAAATAGGTCGGCAAAAAAGGCAGCGCCCAGCTCAGCCCATAGTTCTCCCAAATCGGGAATCGGTCGGCGATGGCGATGGGCGCGAGCGAGTTGTAGCGGCGATCTTGCGGCAAATAGGAGTACAGCGAGCGGATGACGTCGAGCGCCAGCGCGCGCTTGTTGGGATGCGGATCGCGCTGCGGCAAACACGGCGCCGGCATCCCCGAACGACCGACCGGCAACTCGTAGCGGACCTTGAGCAAGAGCGCTTCCAGCGTCTGGACCAAAGGCATGCGCAGTCCTCCTGACGAGCGTTATCCAGCGTTCATTCGGGATATCCGGCGGCTTGCGAGCGCACCCACGGCGCCGGATTGACGACGCCGAGCGCGCGCATGGCCCCCTCCGCTTCGGCGACGAGCGCGCGGCCGGCGTTGCCGCCGAGGAGCTGCCCTTTGCGCCGGCGCGCGTAGGCGCTCTCGAGCGGCAGGGCGGCTTCGGCGAAGGCGGCCAGCGCGACGTCGACGGCGGCGAGCGCGGCGTCGCGCCGGCCGCGGCGGATGGCGATGGCCGCGCGCCACATGGCCGTCTGCCCGCTGGCGTAGGGATAGCCGGAGTCGCCGCAGACGTCGACGTCGGACTCGGCGGCGCTCAACGCCGACGGCTCGTGACCGCGCGCCGCCAAGAGGCAGCCGGCGCGCAGGCCGTGAAAGACGAGCCGGAAGTTGGCCGAGCGCATGAGGCCGGTCGCCTTCAACATCGGCCACGCGGCTTCGAGTCGGCGCAAGCCGTCGGCCGGGCGACCGGCGTAGAGATCGCTGTAGCACTCGAACTTGAGCGCCGTGGTCTTGATGTAGTGGTCGCCGATGGGCGCGCGCGCGAGCGCCTCGTCGATGCGCTCTTTGGCGACGGCCGGCTGATCGGCGGCCAGCGGCGGGATCGCCGAGTAGAGGCGCGCGCACACCTCGCTGTAGCGATTGCCCGACGCGCGCGCGTCGGCGGCGGCGCGCTCGGTACGGCGGGCCAGCTCGTCGAAGCGGCCGAGCAGCTGCAAGTCGAGGATGGCGTTGAGCTCGGCCTTCTGGATCTCGCTCTGCACACCGCGGCACTGCCGGAGCAGCGTCTGCGCCTCCTCGAACGCCGCCAGCGCCTCGACCCAGCGGCCGCGCGTGTGCTCGACGAACGCCGTCCAAAAGCGCAACAGGCCGAGCACGTAAGGCGTGCCGAGGCCGTCGGCGATGATGCGCGCGCGCTCGATCATCTTCTTGCCCATCGGCGAGCCGACGACCGAGAGGCCGCTGCCGACGGCGGCCATGCCTTCGACGACGCGCGACGGCTCGCCCGCGGTCAACGCCAAGACGAGCGCGCGGGCCGAGAAGCGCGTCGACGCGATCGGATCACGCATAGTCAAGCTACGACTGGCCGAGTAGCAGAGATCGATGCGAAAGCGCGTCATGGCGTCGATCTCGCTCTCGGCGCGCTCCACGAAGTCGAGGCCACGCCAGCGCAGCCGCAACAAGTCGGCGCCGAAGCCGACCATGGCGCGCGCCGACGTCTTTGGGCGCGACAGGCCCACTTGCGCGCACAGCTCGTCGAGGAGGGCCAAGCCTTCGTCGCTGTGGCCGCCCATGAGGTACTGCTCGCAGGCCGAGCGACGCAGCAAGAGCGCGTCCAAGCCCGACGCTTGCGCGGCCGCTTCGAGGTAGCGCGGCGCGGCTTCGGCGCAGCGACCGGCGTTGGCGAGCGCGGCGGCATGCTTGGCCAGCGGCGAACAATCGTGCGGCCGCCAATCGAGCGCCTTGCCATACAGCTCGGCGGCTTCGTCGAAGGCGAGCGCGGCTTCGGCCTCGGCGGCGGCGCGCAGCGCGTAATCGGCGGCCCGATCGAGCTCGCCCGCTTCGTGCAAATGCTTGGCGACGAGGCCCGGCAGCACCGTGCGATTGGCGGCATAGGCCGAGGCCAACGCCAGATGCAGCCCACGCCGCTTCTCCGGCTCGAGCGCGCGGGCGACAATCTCGCGGATGCGGTCGTGATAAGGCGCCACTTGCTCGCGCCCGTCGGTGTGCCGGGTGCGCAACAGATGGCCGGCGCGCAGGCGGTTGAGCAGCGTGCGGTCGATGGAGTCGAGGCCGGCCGCGTGGCGCGCGATCTCGACGTCGACGGGACGACCGGCCAAGCCGACGACCGCCAAGAAGCGCTGCCACGGCTCGGGCAGCTCGTCGATGCGCTGCGCGACCATGTGCTCGAGCAGCGCCTGACGCTGCTCCAAGTCGGGCGTATGCGGCTGCGCCGCGCGGGTGTCGGCGTGCGTGAAGCGCACCAGCTCCTCGAGCAGGAGCGGGTTGCCGGCGGCCTCGCGCACCAGCTCGGCGACGACACCGGGACGCGTGCGGCGCCGCTGCAACAGCGCCGTCGCCAGCGCTTCGCAGTCGCTGGCCGGGATGCGCTCGAGCGCCAGGCGGCGGCGATCGGTCGTGTCCGCCGCCGTCGCCGCCAACGCGCGCAGCTCGCGCAAGAACGGGCTCGATTCGCCGTCTTCGTTGCGATAGGTCAGTAAGAGCAGCAGCGGCGGCGCGTTGGGCGGCTCGAGCAGCTGATGCAGCAGCACCGCCGAGTCGACGTCGCCCCAGTGCACGTCGTCGAGCAGCATGACCACGTGCTGCTCCTTGCCGAGGTCGCGCAGGAGCTCGCGCAAGGCTTCGACGGCGCTGCGGCGCACTTCGAGGGCGCTGCGGCCGTCGTCGGGCGCGTCGCCGGCGTTGGCGGTCACGAAGCCGGGCACGCGGCCGAGCACGGGAAACAGCCGCGCCAAGTCGGCGACGGCGCGCGGCCAGGCGTTGGCGCTCGTCTGCCAGCGGCGCAAGAGCACACGGCTCAGCTCGTCGATGACGCCGTCGAACGCGCGATACGGCAGCGTCTCTTGCTCGTAGAATCGGCCGACCAGCACGAGCGCGTCCGGGCTGTCGACGAGGTTGCCGAGAAAATGCTCGCACAGCGCCGTCTTGCCCAGGCCCGACTCGCCCGACAGCTCGACGACGACCGGCCGACCCGGCTGCACCGCCTTGAACGCCGCACTCAGCTGCTGAAGCTCGGCCGTGCGGCTGATGAAGACGTGGCGCGGCCCCTGATCGCTGTGCACCTCGGCGATGTCGCGACCTTGCAAGCGGCGCAGGACTTCGGGCCCCGTCGGCCGCTGCTCGGCCGTCACTTGCAGCAAGTCCTGGCACAGCTGGCTCAGATGCTCGGGGATCGCCGGGTCGATGAGCTGCGGGCGAATCGGCCGGCGCGTGAAGATGGCGGTGCCGATCTGGCTCGGCGAGCCGTCGAACGGCGGCACGCCGACGAGCGCTTCGTAGAGCACGACGCCGAACGAGTACCAGTCGCTGGCTTCGGTCACCGGGCCCGCCGTCCACTGCTCGGGCGACATGTAGAGCGGCGTGCCCACGATCTCGCCCTCGACGTTCGCCGCCAGCGGTCGCGTCTCCGTCGCCAGCCCGAAGTCGAGCACGACGACGCGCGAGTCGGGGGTCACCAAAATGTTCGACGGCTTGACGTCGCGATGCAAGAGGCCGGCCTCGTGCAGCGCGCACAGCGCCTCGGCCAGCTGACCGAAGACGGCGCGCACGTGCGCCAGATCGAGCGCCGGCATCGGCACGCGCTCGCGCCGCGGCGCCCCGCCCCGCGCCGACATCGCCTCGACGGTGACCGCCTGCTCGACCGGCACCAGCTCGGGCCGCAAGTGCTCCAGCATCGTACGCCCGGGCACCAGCTCCATCGTGAAATACCAGGCGTCGTGCGACTGGAACAGCTCGTACAGCGACACCAAGTTCGGGTGCGCCATTTCCGCGAGGAGCCGAAACTCCTTCTTGAATCGATAGATCGACTCGGGGCTCTGCTGGCGCAGCTGCTTGAGCGCGACGGGGATGCCGAGCTCGCGATCGAACGCGGCATAGACGGTGCCGAAGCCGCCCTCGCCTAGTCGCTCGCGGACCTCGAATCGCTCCTGGCCCGTGAACCCTTCCATGCGGTGCGGCTCTAGCCTCCTCGGGAGTGCCACAGTATCAGGAGTTCACCGAGGGAGGCAATATCAGCACACCCGCGTCCCGGCTTACGGCCGCGATCCCGGCGACGGCAGCGGATTTGGGCGCGCGCGCGGCGACGGCCAAGTAGCGTAAAAAGATGCGGCAAATTGTCGCACTTCGAGAGCAGCTGCCCGGCGCTGCGGGCGCGATAGGAATTACGAGATCGGGATCTGGAAGTTGTCCCACGCCGGCGTGTGATTGCCTTCCGTCGTCAGCTGGTTCCACAAATACAGGGCCGGATAGGTCTTCATGACACCGCTATCGATGACGACCGGCGTCACGAATAGCTGCGGCGTCGAGAGGTCATTGCGCTTGGACGAGAACGTCAACCAATAGAACGTGCGCGTTCCCACCGTCGTCGTATCGGGCGCCCATTTCGGCCAGCTATTGGTGAGCCCAGGACTGGCGACGCCGGTGCACGCCGCCGGATCATTGGCCGCGAGCCGCGTCGGTATCGTCGACGAGCCGTCGGCGTTGACGATCGAGATCTCGGCCGGCGCGTTGGCCGGCGTGTAATTGTTGTTGCCCACCGGCATCGCCGTGAACGCGATGTACTTGTCGTCCGGCGAGAATGACGGGAAATACTCGTTGCGCCCGGAATTGGCCGCGCCGCCCAATGCCACTGACGTTCCGCCGGCGCCATTGGTGAATGCCACTTTGCGCAGATCGCCGTCCGTCATTTGATATCCGGATCCCGACGACGAGCCACTGGCATAGACAATCGTCATGCCGTCGTGACTGAACGCCGGCGCGCCCGGAAATTTGCCGGTCGCTTCGCCGGTCGCGATGTTCGTCTGCGCGCCCGTCTCCAAGTTCGTCGAGATCATCGAATAGCCGGGGAAGTCGGAGTTGACCATCGGCCCCGTCGGCTTGAGCGACACCATCAAGCGATCGCCCGTCGTCCAATGCGCCTTCGAGAACACCGGCATCGTCGAGCCATTGAACGCGAGATCGGCCTGCACCGCCGCCGACGCCGTGATGAAGCTCGGCACCGTCGCGTTGCCGTCCGTCGAGAAGAGCCCGATCTGCGCCGGCCGGCCGTCCTGATTCGTCGAGGTCCACGCCAGGCCGATATACAAACCATCGGGCGTCGACGCGTGGCAGGCGATGCAGCCGGTCTGACCGCCCGGCGACTGCGACTGAGTCATGACCACTTTCGGCGTCGAGTCGTCACCGAAGTTGAAGCCCTTCATCGACGTGTTGAGCGTGCCCGTCTGCTCCGCCCAATAGACAATCGCGCCCGGCGCGCTCGCCGGCGCGATCGTCAGGTCGCCCGTCGAGCCCAGCGACGGACCGGCCGTCAAGGCGCTGCCCGTCAACACGGCGCCTCTGATCGTGACCGTGACCGGCTGATCGGTGTGCGTGCTCAGTCCTTGCCACATCGTCTGCGGCATGGCCCAGCTCTTCGACTGCGTATAAACGAGCAAATCGTTTACTTCGCCCGCCGTGTGAATGCGGATTTCGAATATGTTTTGATTCCCGACCGGCGTCATATCGAAGCGCGGCCGCAGGAAGTTTTGCGGCAGCAAGGCGCCGATCGGCGGCTGCGTCAAGCACGGGCCGCCCGTCGCCGAGCCGCTGCCGGCGGCGCCGAAGAGGCCGGGCGCCGTCGTCGGCGTCGTGCCGTCGATGATGGGCGCGGCCGGGAAATCCGAGCCCGGCGTCGCGACCGCCATATCGGGCGACGAATCTCCGCCGCCACCGCCGCCGGTGCCACCGCCGCTGCCACCGCCACCGCCACCCGCGCCACCGTCGCTCTTGGTGCCCGAACGTCCCGAGCCGGCGGAGCCACAGCCACTGACGACCAGCGTCGCGGCTAAGAGAAGCGAAGACACTGAAAGACGCATGATTCACTCTATCGTGTCCGATCGACTGCGGCCACGCTTCAGAACGGCTAGGGCAAACCCTCTACAAATGCAGCGATGGGCGACGTGACAAGTTTCGTTGACGTATCGCGAGCGAGACGGTCGCTTAAGGGGTCGGCCTAACGAAGTTGGACGCTCACTTCCATATTCTCGCTCGCGATCCCCGACTGCACGAACTGCTTACCGGTCGTGTTACGGCCGAGCGCGTTATCGAAGAACGCCTGCGCCGCGGCTTTCGTCAGATCCTGCTGACGGCCGGCGTCGAGCGACGGCGTCGTCGGGATCGTCGTGCACGCCGCCGGGCACACGCTCGGATCCTGCGCGATGCCCTGCGCGGCCGTGCCCAGCGACGAGAACGAGCTGGCGTCGAGCATGCCCAGCGCTTTACAGCCGAAGGCGTCGTAGTTCGTCGCCGCGTCCAAGAACGCAGCCGCCGTCGCGAAGCCGGTGTGCGAGCCGGCGGCGAAGGCCATGAGCTCGCTGGGCGACTTCGTGAACGGGAAGATGCGCAGCTCGTTGGCCGCCGGATCGACGATCGCGTCCGAGCTGCCGTACATCATCAAGAGCGGCAGCGCCGGCGCGTTGGCGAAATACTCGGCCGTGAACATGCACGACGGCGGCGCCATCGCCAGCACCGCCTTCAGCCGCGGATCGCGCATCGTCGGGTGGTAACCCAATAATAGAGTCGTCAGCCCGCCCAGCGACAAGCCGGACGCGACGATGCGGTCGGGGTCGATGCTGGCGGCGATGGCCGCCGTCGGTCCGCTCGCCGTGAGCAGCTGATCGATGACGAAGCTGTCGTCGAGCGGCTGATTGGCCGTGTCGTCGATGGTCGGGTTGCCGGGCGCGTTGGCCTGCGACAGCGGGAAATCGGGCGCGGCCACGATGTAGCCATAGCTCGCCAAATGCTCACCCAGATAGGACTCGCCATCATTGGAGTCCATGAAACCGTGACTATGAATGACGAGCGGATAGTGGCCGGGCGCGAGCGGCGCGTCGGTCTCGGAGCCGCCAACCTGCGCCGTCGGGTACCAGACCTGCGTCACCAGCGTGCGGTTGGGCGCGCCGGCGTAGGTGCCGTTGGCGGGCGTCGGGCGCGAGTTGTCGACGAAGGTGAACGTCGTGAGGCCGATGCTCATGGGACCGTCCGCGACCCATTGGGCCGTCGTCTTGGTCGTGTTGGTGGACTTGGCGGAGCCGCCGCAGCCGGCAAAGCCTGCGCAAAAGAGGCCGGCCGAGACGAAGCTAAGACATCGTAGGGTTTTGGGCGTTCGCATGGCGCGCAGCATACGCCGAACGCCGTGAAAACCGCGATCGAGTGATCACGCGCACGCGATGGTGGCAAGAGCGGGAGTACAGTGGTCGCAGCGGCGAATTCACGACATTCGTGTCCGACGCTTGGCGAATTCCTGACGGATGGAGCGGCTCACACCCAAGCCGCACTTGGAAAATGAGCGAGCACGCCGCCTGCAAGGGCGTTCTCGCCGAGCGGAGGGGGAGATCATGACGCGCGTCTCGAAGTTCGGATTCATGGTGCTGTGGGCGGTGGCAGGCTGCCATGCGCAGACCAGCAGCAACCCGCCGGTCGACTTCGGCAACGTCGTCGACCCGGGTCCGCCGATCGGGCCGCAGCCGCAGTTCGACGAGCCGGCGGTGACGTCGGCCAAAGCGCCGGCGCCGCTCATCGGCGGCACGGTGCTGATGCTGGCCGGCGGCACGACGGCGCTCGTCGCCGACCCCGACCGCGATCGCGTCAACATCGTCGACCTCGACAAGCAGGCCGTCCACTTTGCCATCGCGCTCAACGCCGGCGACGAGCCGGGCCGCGCGGTGCAAGACGCGGCCGGCCTCGTGCACGTCGCCGCCCGGCGCGGCGGCGCGCTCATCTCGATCGATCCCGTCGCCGGCACCATCACGACGCGGCGCGCGGTGTGCGCGGCGCCGCGCGGCGTCGCTTATGACGCGACTGCGAATTTGTTGCACGTCGCCTGCGCCGGCGGCGAGCTGGTCTCGCTGCCGGCGGGCGGCGGCGCGGCGGTGCGCACGGTGCAGCTCGAGCGCGACATCCGCGACGTCGTCGTCAGCAACGCGGGGCAGCTCATCGTCAGCACGTTCCGCACGGCGCAGCTGTTGATGCTCGCCGCCGATGGCTCGGTCGCGCAGCGCTTCGCCCTGCCCTCCAGCAACGACCCGTTCAGCGGACAGCCGTTCGCCGCCGCCGTCGCCTGGCGCATGCAGAAGCTGAGCGACGGCCGCATCCTCGTCACGCATCAGCTCGGCGCCGTCGGTGAGGTGCAGATCACGCAAGGCGGCTACGGCGGCGGCGGCGAAGGCTGCGGCAGCATCGTGCGCACGTCGATGGCCGTGTTCGACCCGGCGACGCTGACGATGTCGGCGGCGTCGCCGCTGCCGGACGCCGTGCTCGCGGCCGACTTCAGCGTCGCGCCGCAGTCGCGTCAGCTCGCCGTGCTCAGCGCCGGCAACGCGCACACGCCCGGCCTCGACGCCGTGCCGACCTACCCGCTCGACGTCGTCGTCGGCCCGCCGGTCGCGCAACCGAGCGGCGACATGGCCGTCGGCGACATGGCCGACGCCGGCAGCGGCAACCCCGACCCCGGCGGCGGATTCACCGGCGGCTGCGGCATCACCGATGCCACGCCGGGCCACGCACCGGTGGCCGAGCCCATCGCCGTCGCATACGACCAGGCCGAGCATTTGTGGGTGCAAGAGCGTGAGCCGGCGCGGCTCGTGCGGCTCGACGGCCAAGCCACCATCACGCTCGCCACCGACTCGATGGCCGACACCGGCTGGGCCGTCTTCCACTCGAACTCGGGCGCCAACATCGCCTGCGCCATGTGCCATCCCGAAGGCGGCGAGGACTCGCGCACCTGGAACTTCGCAGACGTCGGACCGCGCCGCACGCAGACGCTGCGCGGTCACGTCGGCGGCACCGAGCCGTTCCACTGGTCGGGCGACTTGCACGACTTCAGCGCCCTCGTCGGCGAGGTCTACATCAAGCGCATGTCGGGCCCGACGCTGCTCGGCGATCAGTCGTCGACGCTGTTCGCCTGGATCAACACCATTCCCGAGCTGCCGCAGTCGCCGCCCGCCGACTCCGCCGCCGCCGCCCGCGGCCAGACGCTGTTCAACGCGCCCGACGGCCCGCTCTGCTCCACCTGCCACATCGGCAGCCAGATGACGAACAACCTGACGCTCGACGTCGGCACCGGTGGCCAATTCCAGGTGCCGCGGCTCATCGGGGTCGCCTGGCGCTCGCCCTTCATGCACGACGGCTGCGCCGCGACGTTGGCCGATCGCTTCGGCGTCTGCGGCGGCGGCGACGCACACGGCGCGACGTCCACGCTGTCGAGCGCGCAGATCTCCGATCTCGTCGCTTATCTGAACACGCTCTAAGTCGCTGTCGCTCTCCTTTCGCCACTTCCTTTCGCGCGTTGCCGCGACCGACATAACGACAGACTGACATTGCCGGCCGGCGCCCCCGTCGCTGCGTCAGTTGCGTATTTTCGCCAGATCCTTTACTTGTGACCAATGGCCAAGACCACGCCGCTGACGCTTCAAGAGCTCAAAGAGCTGCTGCCTCGATTGCAGGCCACGGTCGAGATCCTCGTCGGACAAGCCGGCGCCGGCCGCAGCAGTGGCGGCGAAGTGACCAAAGGCAAGCGCGGCCCTAAAGCGCGTAACGGCGAAGCGACACAGGAGCTGCAAGACAAGCTCGTCAAGACGCTCAAGGGGAACCCCAAAGGGCTGTCGCTCGGTCAAGTGATCGACAAAGTGGGCGCCGATCGCAATGCCATCAAGTATCACTTGCGGCAGCTGCGGGCGCAGAAGAAGGCGCGCGTCGCCGGCGATCGCAAATTCGCCCGCTGGTACGCGCAGAAGTAACGCCGCCCGCTATCGCACCAGACTATCGAACCAAAGTAACGCTCGATAGGCGGATCTATGTGCGGCACGCTATGTCTCTCGATCGAGACATCCTTCAATCGCACGTGACTTAGAGCCGCACTGTCAACGATAGCCGCCTGATCCGCGCCGCGGCAGCTGGCTGTAAAAAGGCAGCCGAGGTCGCCTAGAATCCACCCATGAATGATGACAGGCGCAGAGCTCGCGACGCCGCGAGCCAGCCGGCAGGGCTGCGAAGCAGATGATGGGTCCGCTCATCGCGTTCGCCGGATCGTGGACCGTCTTCTTCGGCGCCATCTATCAAGCGGCCTTGGAGATTCGAGAGCACGAGCTGACGCGGCGGCGCCTCGAGGCCATCGCCCTCGGTGTCGCCGCGCCGCCGCGCATTTCGCGCTGGTGGTGGCTCATTCCGCCGCTGCACGTCGTCCTCGCGCGTTTGCGGGCGCACAAGCTGCATCGCACCTTTGTCGCGGCCATCTCGCGCGACGACTACGCAATCCTGCTGGCGCTCGTCGCCAAGCTGCGCGGTTGGCTGTTCGTGGCGTCCGGGACGTACGCGCTGGCCGTCAAGGAGACGCTGGCATTCGCTCATGCCCCGCTCATCGTGTTGGGCGCCACGTGTGCCTGCGCGATCGCGCTCGCGGCGTTCTTGTACGGCAGCCAACGCGCGCTCGAACGAAGGCGCGCCATGCCGAATCCGGCCCATGGCTCGGACCAGCAGCGCGCAACTGAGTCGGGAGAAACGGAATAGCTACGGCGAGGGCGCGGGCGGATTCGGCGGCGGAACCGTCGGCTGCTCGCCGTCGGGCGGCATCGGCGCCGGCGTCGCGTCGTTGGTGTCGTGCTTGGCGCCGAAGAGGCTCATGCGCTCCTCGAGCTTCGTCAGCTTGACCCAGACGCCGTCGTTGCGAAACGTATAGGCCCGCGTGTGCAGCGGGAAATAGCCGTCGGCGCGCACGATCAGATCGACGGGCCCGCTGTCGCGCGGCCGCTCCAGCGTCACCGGCGTCGGCCCCAGCGGCTTCTTGCCCCAAAAGACGTTCGCTTTGGGCGGATTGGAGCGAATGACGATCTTGATCTTCTGCGGCCGCGGCTTCGGCGGCGCGACCGCCGTCCCCGGCGCCACCGTCCCGCCCGACGGCGCGACGATCGGCGTCGCCTCGGTCGCCTTCTGCGCCGCCGGCTCGGCCTCGACTTTGCCCGGCTGCGACGGCGGCGCCGTCTCCGCTTTGGGTGGCGTGCGCGAATGGCCGCAACCGATTACGAACGCGAATAACGATATGAATAACGCGCGTTTCATCATTCACCACCGGCGCGCGATTCGGGCGTGTCTTTCGGTGTCGGCGGCGGTCCCGGCGGATACTGCACGCCCGGCTTCGGCACATAGGTCGTGATCGGCTTCTTTACTTTGCCCGCGATATTGCCTTCGAGGACCATGACCGGCAGCGGCGGATCCAAGCGATACCAGAAGCCGCGCGACGGCAAGCGCAGCTCGAACACATCGTCTTTGAGCAGGAACTGACGCGCGAAATCGAGCGGCTTATCGCCTTCGACGACGACCGGGCGATGGCGCAGCACGAACGAGAACATACGCACCGCCAAATGATTCATGAGGCGATGGCAGCCGTGCGAATAGGCGTCGGGGTTGCGAATCGACAGAATCTCCGACGAGCCGTGCACGCGCACGCCGTTGTCCCAATCGGGCCGGCCGTTCTTTCCCGGCACGACGTTATAAGCGGCGACGAGCCCATAAGCGGACAGATAGCCGGGACCGACTTCGTCGTAATTGACCACTTGCTGGGTCGTTCCGTGCACGCGCTTGTATTTCACCAGCGTACGAACCGGCGTGGAGTTGGGCGCGATCCACACCGGTCCCGAGACGATGTTGCGCCACACGCGCGGGCCGACGTCGGAGCCTTTGTAACGATAATATTCGTAGCCATTCGACGCCAAATCGCTGCGCCAGCCGCCGATGGTCGTGCGCCAACGGACCAAAGGAATCCATTGTCCGTTGTACTTGACGCGCAATGTGAATGACGGAAAGTGGTGGCGATTTTGCGGGACCGCTTTGCCCTTCTCGTCATAAAGCGGATCGTAAAAGACGTCGCCTCGATCGATGAGGACGTGCAGGTCCATATTGGGCGTGTAGTACTCGGGCGGCGGCGGCAGCTTGACGGCGACGCGCATGACTTTGAAGTCGTCGGCCGAATGGCGACCAAAGAACGCCAGCGCCTGCTCGGGCGTCTTGAGCTGCAGCTGATCGAGCGCCGCCTCCAGCGCTTCGGCGACGAGGTTGCGCAGCGGCACCTTTTGGCCGGCGCCGTTCGTGTACGTCGCCGGCCCGGCTTTGGTGTCGGTGCTGCCGTCTTCGAGGATGTCGCCGGCCGCGACCAGCCGCTCGGTCAAGACGCGCACGAACGCCGCATAATCATTCTCGAGCAGCGGCCGACCGAGCGCCGCCATCGTATCGGGACGCAGCGCCGCCGCGTCATACAGCATGTGCTTGTGCTGAAAGCGAATGACCGCCTCGCGCATCGGATCGTCGAACTGCCCGACCACGTGCTTATCGTTGGGCCCGCCGAGGATGCCTTCGCAGGTCAAGCGCTTCTCGACTTCCGGGAACGAGCCGCGCTGCGCCGAATAGCGCTGCACCAACGCGACGTCTTTGGCCAGCTTCGGATCGCGCTCGACGAGCTGATCGAGCGACTCGACCTGCGCCTGCGCGCGCAAGTCTTCCAAGTGCTTCGCCGTGGCCGCGATCTTGGCGGCGAACTTCTGCTCGGCCTTGCTGGTGCGCGGCGGAATCGACGGCGCCGCCTTGAGCTTCGCGAAATCGACGCCGGCGCAGCTCGCTTGCCGCGTCTGGTCGTCGACGAAGCGCGCGCGCAAGACCGACATCGTCGGCGGCACACCATAGAGCTCGAGATAGTTGTGATCGCCCTCGACGAGCGGCTGACCATCGCGATCGCCGAAATCGCCGGCCAAACCCAAGTAGACCTGACGATAACGATTGGCCATGACGTTGCCGCTCGGGTCGGTCACTTCTTGGAAGATGAACGGCGTCCATTCATCGCCGAAGTCGACGATCGTGTAGCCGGCGGCGACGGCGTCGTTGGTCGCGACCCAGCGCTCGGCGCCGTTGACGATGACGAGCGCGCGTTCGGCCGGCGGCAGCTCGGGATGCGCGGCCAGCCCATCGGCCGACGCCGCGCCATTACCCGCTATCGCCGCGCGCGGCTCACCATGCGCGCGACAAGAGCAGGCCAAGACAACCACTGCGAAAAGACGGGCCCATTGGGGCATACCCCTGTTTTACTCGATCCCAAGACGAATCTCCCTCTCTTAAGAATCGAAAGGCCGACCTCACCGCGGCGACTGCTGTCGCCGCGACTGTCGCCAATAGCTCGATGGTGCGGATTCGAGCAGCTGCTTCACGTGAGATGCGACTGACCGCGCACCGAAACTATCGCGACTAAGATTTGGCGTTGGCGACGAGGGCGCGGACGTAGCGCGCGGGCGACGCCGGATCGGCCGGCAAGTACAAGTAGGGCTCGATCACTTCGACTTCCATGAGCAGCAGCTGATCGCCGCGACGAATGCCGTCGATGCGCGCGTAGAGCGGCGTAACCGGCAGCGCGGCCAGGACGGCGTCGGCTTGCGCGCGCAGGTGCGGCGGCGCGGTCACGGCGCGGAAGGTGCCGCCGAACTTCGGCTGCACGCGAAAGTCGCGCGCCGCCGGCGTCTTGACGACGACGTGGCTGAATTCGCCGCCGAAGAACAGGAACGACCACTCGCCTTCGTCGACGATCTCGCGCGCGAACGGCTGCACGAGCGCGCCGCCGGCGGGAATGATCGCGTCCAAGTCGGCCTGCAGCGACGGCGCGTCGGCGGCGGCGAAGCGATGGGTGCGCCACGACCCGCCGGAGATCGCCGGCTTCAAGATGGCGTCCGACCAGCCGGCGTCGGCGACGAGCGCGGCCAGCGACGCCGGCGCGTCGACGTAACGCGTGGGCACGACGGCCACGCCGCGCGCGGCCAGCTCGGCCAAGTAGTGCTTGTCGAGGTTCCAGCGCACCAGCGACGCCGGATTCCACAAGGGCACGCGCGCGGCCTGCAAGCGGTCGAGCCAGGCGCGAAACTCGGCGATGCGCGTGAAGTAGTCCCAGGTCGAGCGGATGATGACGCGATCGAAGCGCGCCCAGTCGACGGCCGGATCGCTCCAGATGACCGGCTCGGCGTCGACGCCGGCGGCGGCCAGCTGCGCCGGCAGCTGCTGCTCGTCGTCGAAGAGCGCGGGAAATTCGCTGCTGGTGCACAGCGCGAGACGGGGCCGATCGGTCGCCATAATTATCTCCTCATCGCGATACGAAGATGACATTACCGAGAGGCGACGGCGCTGTCAATGTTGCGCTAGGTTGTCGTCATGCGATCGCGACACTGGCGCGTCAAGACGTTCGACGAGCTGACGACGCGCGAGCTCTATGCGCTCATGCGGCTGCGGCAGGAGGTGTTCGTCGTCGAGCAGCGCTGCGCCTACCTCGACGCCGATGGGCTCGACCCGCAGGCGCGCCACCTGTTCGCGATCGAAGGCGAAGGCGACGGCGAGGCGCAAGGCGACGGCGAGCTGCGGCTCGGCGCCTGCGCGCGGCTGTTCGCGCCCGGCGTGCGCGGCGCCGAAGCCGTCATCGGGCGCGTCGTCTCGGCGCCGGCGCTGCGCAAAAGCGGCGTCGGTCGCGAGCTCATGACGCGCGCCATCGCCGCCTGCGGGGACGACGCGCCCATCCGCATCGGCGCGCAGCAGTACCTCGAGCGCTTCTACCGCAGCTTCGGCTTCGAACGCGCCGGCGACGACTATCTCGAGGACGACATTCCGCATCTGCCCATGCTGCGGCGTCCTAAATGACCCAGCGCTGCGCGATCGAGCGCGCACAGCGCCCTCGGTCGATCGAGGCTAAATCGGCGTCAAGGCGGCGCTGCCAACGGCGGTGCAACCTCGCGCGCGCGGATTTTGGGGACGATGTCGCACGGGGGCTGACACCCTCATTCGGGGCGAATACCCCCGCCGTGCGCGCAATAATCGCCTGAAATCATGAGCAGCGAAGCTGGCCCCGCTTTTGATTATACGGTCAGCCATGAAGCTCGATACGCGCACGGTGATCCACCTGGAGTACGCCATTCGCATCAAAGGCGGCGATGTCATCGAATCGTCGGTCGAGCGCGGACCTCTCGTGTTCGTCCCCGGCCGCCGTCGGCTCTTGCCGGCGCTGGAGAAGGTCATCGCCAAGATGGAAGTCGGCGAGACGCAGCGCGGCGAGCTGAGCGCGACCGAGGCGTTCGGCGACGAGTCGCTCTTGCCGCTGCGCGAGATTCCCAAGGCCGAGTTCTCGTCCGACGAGGCGCCCGAGCCGGGCCGCATTTACGAGGCGCGCTCGACGGGCGAAGGCAAGCCGCTGCGCTTCAAGATCCAAGCGGTCGAAGGCGAGACGGTCACTGTCCGCTTCCTGCATCCGCTGAGCGACAAGGCGATCGAGTTCCACCTGCGCCTCTTGCGCGTCGAGTCGCTCGATCCGCCGCCGCCGCCGGCGCGCGCGTTCGGCATCGAGTCGGCGGCGATTCAGCTGCACGAGTCAAGCGCCATCCAGCTGTAACCATTCGTCTCTGCCGATTTTGCGGGTCGCGCCGTGGTAACATGCGGGCGTGGCATCGTCTGACTCGGGCGGCGACGATGGTGGTTCCGGCGGCGACGATCACCGCCGCGACGTCGGCGTCGCCGAGACGATGCAGTCGGGCGAGCGGCCGATTCCGCGCGCGCCGTCGCTGCTCACCATCGAGACCGAGCGCTATCAGATCGTGCAGCTGCTCGGGCGCGGCGGCATGGGCGAGGTGCACAAAGCGTTCGACCCGCGCCTAGGCCGCTTCATCGCGCTCAAGGTCATGCGCCAAGCGAGCCCGGAGCTGGCGGCGCGGCTGGTCTACGAAGCGCGCGCGCAGGCTCGCGTCGACCACGAGCACGTCTGCAAAGTCTACGGCGTCGGCGAATTGGGCGGCTTGCCGTTCATCGCGCTGCAGTTCATCGACGGGCCGACGCTGCGGCAGCTGGCGCCCAAGCTGACGCGCGAGCAGAAGATCGCCATCATGCGCGACGTCGCCGACGCGCTGCACGCCGCGCATCGCCAGGGGCTCGTCCATCGCGACGTCAAGCCCGGCAACGTGCTCGTCGAGAAGGGCGAGGACGGCTTCAAGGCCTACGTCACCGACTTCGGCATCGCGCGCGAGGTCGACGGGCCGGGCGTGACCAAGACCGGCGTCGCGCAAGGCACGCCGCTATACATGGCGCCCGAGCAGGCGCGCGGCGAGGCGCAGAAGATCGATCGCCGCACCGACGTCTACGGCCTGGGCGCGACGCTGTATGACCTCTTGTCGGGCCGGCCGCCGTTCCAAGGCGACACGTCGCTCGGCGTCATGTTGAAGGTCCTGCACGACGATCCGCAGCCGCTGCGCACGATCGATCCCTCGATCCCCGTCGATCTCGAGACGATCACGATGAAGTGTCTGGAGAAAGATCCGGTGCGCCGCTACGACTCGGCGCGCGCGCTGGCGCAAGATCTCCAGGCCTGGCTCGACGGCGATCCGATCGCGGCGCGGCGCGGCGGTTTCGGGTATCGGCTGGCCAAGCGCGCGCGCAAGAACTTGGCGGCCGTCGTCTCGGCGGCGATCGTCGTCGTGGCAGCGGTCGTGCTCGGCGGCTACGCGTGGCGCGAGCGGCGCACGGCGGACACGCGCGCGGCGTTGGCGCACGAGTTCGGTCAGGACGTCGAGCGCAACGACGCCATCGCGCGCTACGCGTCGCTCTTGCCGCTGCACGACACGCGACGCGAACGGGCGATGATCGAAGCGCGCATGGCGAAGCTGACCGAGCGCATGGCCGAGCTCGGCTCGCTGGCCGAAGGTCCCGGCCGCTACGCGCTCGGTCGCGGCTGGCTGACGCTCGAGAAGCCCGACGACGCGCGCCGCGAGCTCGAGCGCGCCTGGCAGCTCGGCTACCGCGCGCCCGAAGTCTCGTACGCGCTCGGTCTGGCGCTGAGCCAGCAGTATCTGCACGCGCTCGCCGAGAGCGCGGCCGACGCCAGCGACAAGCAGGAGCTCATCGCGCGCCGCGCCGAGCTCGAGCGCCGCTTTCGCGCGCCGGCGCTGGCCTATCTCAAGAGCGCGGTCGGCTTGCAGCTGGAGGCGCCGGAATATGCCGAAGGGCTCATCGCGCTGCACGAGCACAGCTACACGTTGGCGCTCGACAAGGCGCGGGCGGCGCAGGCGCGCGTGCCGTGGATGTTCGAAGCGCACACGCTCGAAGGCGACATTCGGCTGACGCTGGCCAAGGACGATTGGTCGCGCGGCGAGCCGGCGCAGGCCTTGGCCGAGCTCGAGCGCGCCGGCCTCGCCTATCGCACGGCCAGCGACATGGCGCACTCCAACGCCAGCGCGCTGCACGGCAGCTGCTTACGCTGGGCGCTCGCCGCCGAAATCGCGTCGCATCGCGATCAGTCGCCCAAGGCCGCCACCGACGGCGCGCTCGCCGCCTGCGGCCAGGCGCTGCAAGCGTGGCCCGACGACGTCGCGCTCTACACCGATCAGGTCGAAGCGCTCTTGTCGCTGGCCCGTTACGACGCGACCCACAACGGCGATCCGATTCACGACTGGGATCGCGCCGATCAACTGGCCGGTGAAGCGCTGCGCCTCGACGCCAAGGACGTGCCGTCGCGGGTGGCGTTGGCGGCGATCGAAGACGCGCGCGCCGCCTGGGAGCTCGACCACGGCGGCGATCCGCGGCCGCGCATCGAGCGCGCGATCGGCGCCATCGCCGAAGCCCTAGCCCGCGACCCGCGCAGCTACGACGCGCGGCTCCTCCAGTCGCACGTCTACATGGTGCGCGGCGATTGGGAAGGCGGCCACGGCCTCGATCCACGCCGCTCGTACGAGACGTCGGCCGAGAGCGGCATGCAGGCGCGCGCGCTGTCGGCCGACGGCTGGCGCACCTTCGCCGCCGTCGGCATGGCCGCCTTGTCGAAGGGCATGTGGGAGCTGGCCAACGGCGTCGACCCGCAGCCGAGCCTCGAGCAGGCGGTGCAGAGCTACGGCATGGCGGCGCAGAAGAATCCCAACGTCGACTA
Organism: uncultured delta proteobacterium; assembly: GCA_963785725.1. GTDB lineage: Bacteria > Myxococcota_A > Polyangia > Palsa-1104 > Palsa-1104 > JAQBQH01. The sequence goes on from CAWAWS010000033.1 coordinate 122,536, forward strand.
CGGCTACCTCAACGAATGCGCGGCCTGGCTGACGCTGGGCGAATATCAGCACCTGCGCAACGTCGATCCGTTGCCGTCGTTCGACCGCGCCATCGCCGCCTGCGGACGCTCGGCGGCGGTCGATCCCGACTTCGCCGGCACGCACTACAACCTCGGCTACGCGCACCTCGACCGCGCGTTGTGGCTGCGCGATCAAGGCCTCGATCCGACGCCCGATCTGACCAGCGCCGAAGGGTTCATGCGGCGGGCGCTGGCCGTCGAGCACGAGTACACGCCGGCGTTCGCGTCGCGGGGCGAGATCGAGATGACGGCGGCGCGCTGGGCGGCCGATCACAACCGCACGCCGGCGGCGCATTTCTTGGCCGCGCGCGCCGCCATCGAGCACGCGCTCGAGCTCAACGGCAGCGATCCCGACACGCAGCGCGAGCTGGCCGAGCTCTATCGCCGGCAGGCCGAGTGGCACGCCGCGCGGCACGAGCCCATCGCCGCCGACGTGCGCGCCGGGCTCGAGCACGTCGCGCGCGCGCTGGCCGTCAACCCGCGGCTGGGCGCCGCGTCGCTGCAAGCGGGCGCGCTGCATCTGTTGACGGCGCGGGCGACGACGGGCGCGGCGCGACGCGACGCGGCCGTGCAGGCGCAGGCGGCGCTGGCCGAGGCGCTCGGCTTCAACGCCAACTTGGAGCGTGAGACGCGTCCGCTGCTCGACGAAGCCACGCGCCTGGTCCGCTGACCGCATTCTCACGGCCGGCGCCGCTGATCCTTCGTCTCGCCATCGAGACAGCGCGGCGGATGTGAGGTCGATCGCAGCAGCGCCGTGACGACCGTAAACATTCTTTGTCACGTCGACCTATCGCACGTTCGATAGAGTCCAACAGACACAAACGGCAGCGACGGCAACTGTCGATTTCGTGACGGACGAAAAGCGTCGTTCCCAAACCCACTACGACGCCGAGCGAACGGCGCCATGGAGGGTTCTCGTGACTCAGCGCATGCTTCGTGCGCGCCTGCTCGCAGCCGGCGTGCTATGGCTTTTCACCAACGCGTGTCTGTCGGTGCCTTTGGGAACACCGACGACCACGACGTCGCAAGACACGCCCATTCACGTCAGCTTGAACCAGCAGAACAAGGTCGACGTGCTGTTCATGGTCGACAACTCGACGTCGATGGCGGCGATGCAGGACGCGCTGACGCAGCGTTTCGGCCAGTTCCTGCAAGTGTTCTCCGATCTCGCGCATCCGACCGATGGCTCGACGCCGCAGTATGCCGACCTGCACATCGGCGTCGTCACGTCCGATTACGGCGCGGGCTCGAAAGCCTACGGCAACTGTCAGCCGACGCCGGGCGGGCAAAAGGGCGTGCTGCAGGCGACAGCTGCGGCGTCGTCGGCGAACGCCGGCTGCGCCGGGCCGACGTCGGGCCTGTTCATTCAGTATCAGTTCAACGCCGACGGCAACGACGTCTGCAACCTGCCCGGCGGCAAATGCGATGCGCCGACGCTGAATTCGACGTTCACGTGCATGGCCTCGGTCGGCGACGCCGGCTGCGGCTTCGAGCATCAGCTGGAGTCGGTGTACGCGGCGCTGCACGACACCACCAACAACAGCGGCTTCTTGCGCGACGAGGCGCTCTTGGCCGTCGTCTTCGTCACCAACGAGGATGACGGCTCGGCGCCGGTCGGCTCGACGTTCTACGACAGCGACGCCAGCGGCGCCGGCGCGCTCGACACCTATCGCCAGACGCGCTTCGGCATCGAGTGCGGCTCGCCGCTCATGATGGCGCCCGAGAGCGCGTCCAACGGCATGCTCAGCTGCTCGCCGGCGACCGAAGCCAACGCCGAATTCCCGGTGTCGCGCTACATCGACTTCTTCACGAAGTCGGTCGCCCAAGGCGGTCTCAAAGACGATCCGTCGAGCATCATCCTCGTCGGCTTGGACGCGCCCGACAACGACATCGAGACCATCTCGGTCCAGCCCGACACCGGCTGCGGCGCCGTCTCCACGGATCCGAGCGCGCCCTGCCACAGCGCCACCTACGTCGGCTGCGCCGCCAACGAGACCGACTGCATCATTCGCTTGAAGCACTCGTGCCAGAACACCGCCGATCCGCGCTTCTTCGGCGACCCGGCGTTGCGCATCAACAGCGTCATTCGCGCCGTCAATCCGCCGCCGGCACCGGCGCAGCCGGCCGTCTTCTCCATCTGCGGCCAAGATCAGACGGTGGCACCCGACTACACGAGCACGCTGCAAGCGGTCGCGCAGCGCATCGTGTCGCAGCTGAAGCCGCCGTGCATTCCGGCACCGCTGACGAATTTCGCCGAGCCCGACTGCGTCGTCGAGGACGTCACGACCGTCGCCGGCGTCGAGCATCCGACGCAGTTCAAGCGCTGCGACACCGTCAACAACGTGGCGCCCTGCTACACCGTCGTCGAGGACGCGGCCGATTGCGCCTGCGTGCAAGGCGCGGACGGCATGCAGCATCACCCGTCGATCCAGATCATGCGCAACGCGCCGGTGCCGGCGAACACGGTCGTCAGGGTCGACTGCGCGACCGAAGCCCTGCTCGACCAAAGCTGCCACTAACTTTCGCGAGCGCGCGTCGTCCACTAAGATGACGGCATGCGCATCATCTTCGCCTTCACCTTCATCGCTGCCGCACTAACGTTTACGTCGACGGCGCGCGCCGCCGGGCCCGACAAAGAGACCGGCGCCGAAATGCTGCGCGCGCTCAAGCTGCTCGATCAGTCGCTCGGCCTCGAGAGCTTGCCGCCGCCGCACTGTCTGACCTACGGCTTCGGCCACGAAATCACCGTCGACGAAATCAAGAAATGCGCCGACAAAGCGCTCGCCGGCCAAGCGCTGCCCGGCCTGGGCACGAAGTACACGATCGCGATCTTGATGGCGTCGATCGGCCCGCAAACGCTGGTCGCGGTGTCGCTCGACGATCCGACGTGGGCCGTGTTGTCGTGCGATCCGGGCCGGCCGTGCCCGCCGCGTCACGCCGGCAGCGACAAGATGGGCCTGCGCGTCATCGACGTCACCAAGCGCGCCTGCGCCAAAGACACGACGATCTGGCTGTCGGGCAAGAAAGCCTGCCCCTGATCTTACGAGTGCTTTTTACGCTTGGCGCGCGCCGGCAGCGACGAGGTCGCGCCCGAGCCGACGAGCTTGCGCAGCGTCCGCTCCATCTCCTGCGCGAACACGATGCTGACCGCTTCCAGTCCGTGCGGCCGTAGCGCGCGATAGGCGTCGCTCAAGTCCGTCGCCGTCAGATCGCGCCCGAAGCCTTTGCCGACATTTTTGTAGAAGAACGCCGCCAAATCCTCGGTCGCGCGGTGCATGTGCTTGCGCAGGATCGCCGAGGCGCCGATCGCCGTCTCGAAGTCGATGCCGCCCGCTTCCAAGCGCAGCGACACATTGAGCAACGCGGGGCTCTTGATGAGATAGCTGTCGCCCATGCGCTCGATCTGGCCGGCGCGCAACAGCTCCGCCGCCGCGCCCGGCCGCGCGCCCAACAGCTCGGCCAATTCGGCCTCGTTGACGACGCGCGGGCGATCGTTGGCCCACGGCTCCTGCAGCTGCTGCTCGAGCCCCAGCCACTCGTTCAACGCCAGCTCGCCCTTATCCGCCTGCGTCAACAGATCGCGAATCGCCCGAATGCGCAGCCCGCGATCTTGCAGCGAGCCGATGAGCTTCAGCCGCTCGATGTGCTCGGGACCATAATAGGCCACGCGACCGCGAATCTTCGGCTTCGGCAGCGCGCCTTTGGCCTGATAGAAGCGAATGGTACGGCTCGGCACGCGCGCGGCCACGGCCAGCTCGTCGATGGTGTACTCGGTCGCGGCCGTTGCGTTCGCGTCGTCGGGCACGGTGCTCGCGTCATCATCGAGCATCGGCCGCGTCGTCGCAAGTCCTCGCCCGCGCCCTTCGGCGGCGCCAGGATGGGCGAGCCTGACGTCGCCGGCCAACGCCAGCGCGGTCATTCTCGTCACGTCATTTCTCGAGCAACCGCACGCGCGCCGCCGACACCGCCGCCGCCTTGGCTGAGCTTCTTGATGTGCGCGAAGGCGCCTTTGAGCGTCTTGCCCCAGCTCGCGGTGCGGTATGTGACGCCGTGACGCTCGCAGGCCGCGCGGACCTCGGGCGCGATCTCGCGCAGCCGCTCCGGCGGCAGCTTCGGGAACAGGTGGTGCTCGATCTGCCGGTCGAGACCGCCGCAGAGGATCGAGATCGGGCCGGCTGACCTCGAAGTCGTTGGTGGCCTCGACCTGCATCGCGTACCACTCGCCGCGCCCGTGGGCCCGGGTGCCCTCGGCGTAGGCTGCCGTCTCTTCGCCGACGTGGCCGCAGTAGATGGTCGCCGCCGAGTAGACGTCGCGCAGCGTCTCGGCCAGCCAGTTGCCGAGCAGCACCTTCCAGAAGCACGGGCCCGGCGAGCAGCGGGAAAAAGGACGTAGTTCTTCAGGTAGTACGGCACGTACTTGCGGAACGCGCGCTTGTGCGCCGCCATGCACGCTCTTCGCGAGCGATCGCGCGAGCAAGTCGAACTGCTCGGTGCGGCCGTTGCCGAAGTAGACGTCGATGAGCCCGGTGAAGTGCGCGTTCATGAAGAGCGCGAAGTTCGGGAAGATGACGCAGCACGATCAGCGCCGACTGGATGCGCGTTGCGCTGTGGACGTGCGGCGTGTGCTCGGTGAGCCGCACGGGGCCGAAGTGGATGTCGGGATCGCGCCCGGCGACGTTCGTGTACTGGTGGTGGCGGACGTTGTGCCCGCCGCGCCACGACTCCTCGTCGATGGGCAGGTCCCACTTGAACTTCTTGGACTCGAAGCGCCTCGGCGCCTTCGATGCCGTCGTAGGCGCCGTGCAGCGCCGTGTGGCCGATCTCGGTCGCCTGCAGCTGCTTGTGCAGCCACAGCGACACCACGCCGGCCGAGAACGTGAACGGATCGAGCGACACGTGCAAGAGCACGCGACCGCACACTTCGAACAGGCGCGACACGCGATCGAGCTTCTTCACGTAGCGCAGGTCTTCCTGGCCGATCTGCGCTTCGACGCGCTCGCGAATCTCGTCGATCGCCGCACCGAACGCGCGCAGCCGCTCGGCATCCGCGTCCGGCGCCACGCTCAGCTTCTTGGCCTTGGCGGCTTGGGGCGCGATCTCCGTATCGATTTCGGGGGCGATGCGTTGCGGCTGCGTCATCGGATTCACCTCAGCGAGCGATGCCTCATCGCCCAATGAGACAGTTATAAGCGTGACACCAAACGATGTCAAGATCGATATGACAGTAAATAGTGTCACGATCGAAACAGGGACCGATGTTAGGTTCGCGCCATGGCCGACGGCTTCGTTCTCGCTCCCGAGCGCTACATCAGCCTCGAGAGCTTCAAGAAAGACGGAATGGGCGTCAAAACTCCGGTGTGGGCGGCGCCGCTCGACGGCAAGCTCGTCATCGTCACCGACGGCACGTCGTTCAAGGTCAAGCGGCTGCGCAACAACGCCAAGTGCCGCGCCGCCGCCTGCGACGTGCGCGGCAACGTCAAAGGGCCGTTCTACGACTTCACCTGCCGCGTCACGCAGGATCCGGGCGACGTGCAGCGCATGTATCGCGCGCTCGCCGACAAATACGGCTGGCAGGTCAAGGTGCTCAACTTCTTCGCCATGCTCGGCCGTCGCATCGGCCGCCGCGCCTACTTGGAGCTGACGCCGGTTTGACCTTACGGCGCCGGCGCGGGCGGTGCCGGCGGCTGGGCGACGTCTTCGATGAGCGCGCCGCACGACGGCGGCAGCTGCGGCTGCGCGCCCACTTTCGCTTTGTACGTCTGCTTGCCTTTGTCGCGATCGGCCGCCGCCGCCGGATTCAGCCACCAGCCGAGCTGATCGCAGCCGTCGCCGGGCGGCAGCGGCGCCTGCGCCACGCACTCGGGGCTGTCGGCGGGACAGGCCAGCCGCACGTGGAAGTGATCGTCGTGTCCCCACCACGGACGAATCTTCTGCAGCCACTTGCGATCGCCCGTCGTCCGCTCGCACAGCGCGCGCTTGAGCAGCGGGTTCAGGAAGATGCGCTCGACCGCCACATTCTCGGCCGCCAGCTCGACCACGCGCGCGATCGCCGGCGTAAAACGCGACGACGGCTGCTGATGCGCCGAGTCGACCATCGACGCGCTCTCGGTGACGCTCGGCGCCGCGAACCACAAGTCGACGTCGAGGCCGGTCTGGTGGCTGGCGTGTCCCGTCGGCGCGGGTCCGCCGCGCGGCTGCCCCATGTCGCCGACGTACAAGGGCGGCTGCTTCAGCGTCGAGAGCCGCGTGCCCAGCGACTCGATCAGCGACACCAGCAGCGGATGGCCGAAGACGCGATTGCGCTCGGGCTTGACGACGCGAAAGCCATCGCCGCGCATCGGCAACGCCACGGCGCCCGCGATGCAGCCGGCGCTATAGCCGCCGATGGCGCGCGCCGGCCCCGTCGACGGCGTGCGCGCGCGGCTCCATGGCGTCGGCGGTGAAGCGGCCGCCGGCAGCGTCAACAGCACGAGCGCAGCCGCGAGCATCCCCTGCCCTCGGCCTCGCCTGGCGGCGCAACGAAGGCCGCGGGTCGGTCGCATCCGTCGATCGTAGCAGAGCGCCGCCGCGCGTCCTTATTCTTCGTCGGTCGCAGCCGATGCGGTCGGCGCACTGGCCACGGCCGCGTGATGATGATGGTGCGCCCCGCCGCGCGGCGTGCCTGCCGGCGCCTCCGCCGTCAGCCGCAGCGGATCGCCACCCGGCGCCGACACGCGCAGCGGCCACAGCGCGATCAGCGGCTCGGGATCGATGTAGCGCGAGTGATCGCCGTTCGGCTCTTGCACCGCGATCGTAAAATGCAGATGCGGCGCCGAATGCTTGATGCCCGAGCGCCCGACCCAGCCGATGATGTCGCCCGCCTTGACCGTCTGCCCGACGTCGAGCGCCGGCGGAATCGCCGCCAAGTGGAAATACTGCGAGACGATCGTGCGGCCGCGATGCGTGATGCGCACGTAATGGCCGCCGTGATCGGCGTTGGCGGCGCGCTGGACGCGATCGATGACGCCGTCATGCACCGCGAACACCGCTTCGCCGTAGGCGCTGCCGATGTCGACGCCGCAGTGGCCGTTGACGCACTCGGAGGGTCGATCGCCGGCGCGCTCGGCGCCGAAGACGCGGCTGTCGCGGATCGGCATGCGTCGCGCCGGGCCCGGCAGCGGATGCACCCAGATGTCGCGCATGAGCTCGGCCAGCTGCGCCTTTTCCAGCGCGGCCGCGTCTTGCGGCGGGGCCGGCGCGACCGGCGTCTGCGGCTGCGACGGCGCCACGGCCGCGTTCACCATCGCCGCCGGCGGCAGCGCCGTCGTGCCGCGATCGCGATTCCACAGCGGGATCGACGCCACGAGGCCGACGAGGAGCCAGGCCGCGCCCGGCAGCGGCCGGCGCCGCGAGCTGAACGGCAGATCGACGGCCGACGCGCCCGCCGTCGGCGTGGCGATGGCGTCGCGCGCGAACGTCGCCCGCGGGCGATTGCGCACGATCTGCGGCTTCAGTCGCGGCAGCTTCTGCGGCACCGCCGTCGCTTCCAGGCGCGGCTCGATGCGCGGCTTGCTCTTGGCGACGTTGGTCGGCGCCTGATCGCCCGCGTACAGCGACGACGCCGGCGCCGGCGCCGCGTCACCGCCATACAGCGACGACAGCCGCACCGGCGCCGGCGCGGCGATCAGCGGCGATTGCGCCGGCGGCACGAACGGCATCGTCGGCGTGCCCGTCGAAAACAGCCCCGAAATCGGCCGCTCCAAAGACGGCGCCGAGCCGAGCGGCATCTGCGGCGGCGGTGCCGAGACGATCGTGCGCAGCTCTTCGGCTTCGTAAAGCGGCGTCGGCGGATAGGACTGCGCCGGCGGCGAGACCAGCTGCGGCACCGAGAGGCGCGCGCTCAGCCGCGACTGCGCCGGCACCAGCAGCGGCGCCGCCTCCTCTTGCGCCGTCGCGCGCAACGCCGCCGCCGACGAATTGGGCGACGTGCGCTCGGGCGTCTTGGGCACCATCGGCACGTCGCTGACGACGACCGCCGCCGGCCTCGGCTTCGCGCGCTCGGCGATCGCCGCGTTCGACGGCAGCGCCGAGAACGAACGCACCGCCGACGACGTCGCCACCGGTTGCCCCGCCGCCGCCGCCGCCGCCAAGCGCTCCTGCTCGGCGATGTCGGCCAGCGCCGCCTGCGCCGCCACGCACGACGGATCGACGAGCAGACACTCGCGCAGCTGCGCCGCGGCGTCTTTACGCTGATGTCGCGCCAACAGCGCGCGCGCCAAGAGCAGCCGCAGCGTCACACAGCGCGGCGACGCCGCCAGCTCGCGCATGCAAAACGCGATGGCGTCGCCGTATCGCCGATCGACGATCAGTTGCTCGGCGGCTGCAAACATCCCGGACGTCACACACCTCCGCTGACGCTCGATCGCAAGTTGCGGGCCTAATTCGCGATCGCAGTTTCAAGCGTTTGCCTCGCCGTCGATCGCCGATCTGGGCCTGTGCGGTTGACAAACTGGGGCGGCGACTCCCAGCTGCAACATCGTCAGCGCAATTGAAAGACCGCGCCGGCGCGTTCATGCTCGGCGACCATGGCCAAGAAGCCGAAGGCGCCCGTGCGCGCCCGCACCGCCGACCGCATCCGCGAGCGCGACACGCGCCGCCTCGTGCGCGACAAGCAGAAGCTGGCGCTGCTCGAGCCTGGCGGCTCGGCGGAGCGGCCGATCGCGGTCACGTCGTCGTCGGTGATCGCGGTGCGCGCGCGCGCGACGCCCTGTCCGCTGTGCGCCGGCGAGCTGCGCCTCGACGAGGAATTGGCCCAATCGGCGACCTTGCGGGCGGCGCAGATGACGTGCGTGCGCTGCGGCGTGCATCGATCTTTATGGTTCCTCATCGGCTCGCCGCTGCTCAATTGACGCAAAGCCCGCGCTCGCTCGGCCTGGCGGCGCGATGACGGGCGAGGCTGGCAGCACCACGCGTGGCGGGGGGTCGAGTCGCCGCTGTGGAGCACACACCCCGCGGCCGGCGGCGATCTCCGCGCGAAAACGCACGCCAGCATGCGGATTTCCCGCGCGTCGCAAGCGGCACGAATCTGGCACCGCTGAGGCCGAGAGAGTCCTCATGCGAACAATGATCCTGCTCGCGCTCGCGCTCCTGCTGCCACTGGCGTCGTCGTCGACGGCGTTGGCCGACGTCTTCATGCAGGCGCGCTGCCCGCAGCATCGCGTCGAATGGCGCGGCCCCAAGCGCAGCTCGCACGCCGCCTTCCGCGACGCCGACGCGCACAACCGCGCGCACCGCGGCCACGACGCGCGGGTCGTCATGGTCGACCACGAAGACCCGGCGCCGGCGCAAACGTCGCAGGCGTCCATCGAGCCGACGACCAAGATGCAATAGCGTTAGACGCTCGCCTGCGAGACGCCCGAAACTTCTTTGAGAGCGCGGCGCGTTGATCGTCGTACAGGCGCCCGATTATTCACGTACTATCCGCGCTCGTGAGCGCCTCTGGAAACCTTGCGGCCGACGTCATCATCGCGGGCGGCGGTCTCGCCGGCCTCGTCGCCGCCTATGAGCTGATCGAGCACGGCAAAAAAGTCCTCCTCATCGACAAGGACAAGCCCGAGAAGCTGGGCGGCCTGGCCAAGGAGTCGTTCGGCGGCGTGCACCTCATCGGCACGCCGCACCAAAAGCGCGGCGGCATCAAAGACTCGCCCGAGCTCGCCTGGCGCGACTGGCAGAGCTACGCCGCGTTTTCGCCCGACGCCGACTGGCCGCGCAAGTGGGCGCAGTTCTACTGCGAGAACTCGTACGAGCTCATCTACGAGTTCATGGACCACAAGAAGATCTCGTTCCTACCCGTCGTCAACTGGCCCGAGCGCGGCGTCTTCGTCCCCGGCAACAGCGTCCCGCGCTGGCACATCACCTGGGGCACCGGCTACGAGATCATCTTCCGCCTCTTGGCCGCGCTCGACGCCCATCCGAAGCGCGCGCAGCTCGAGATCCTCTTCGACACCGAGGTGTCCGACTTCGAGGTGCAGAACGGCCGCGCCGTCGGCGTCACCGGCAAGCGCATGGCCGACGGCAGCGCCTTCTCCGCGCGCGCCGAGCACGTCATCCTCGCCACCGGCGGCATCTGCGGCGGCGATCTGTCGAAGCTGCGCCAGCATTGGCTGGCCGATTGGGGCGCGCCGCCCAAGAAGATCCTCAACGGCGCGCACATCTACGCCGACGGCCTGATGCACGATCGCGTCGTCGAGCACGGCGGCAACGTCACGCACCTCGAGAACCAATGGCACTACGCCGCCGGCGTGCACCATCCGGCCAAGCGCAAGCCCGACGACGGCTTGAGCCTCGTGCCGCCGCGCTCGGCCTTGTGGCTCAACGCGCTCGGCCAGCGCATCGGCCCGCAGCCGCTCGTCGGCTACACCGACACGCGCTTCCTCGTCGAGAACATCGTCAAGCAGCCGGGCCAATATTCGTGGCAGCTCATGAACTGGAAGATCGCGACCAAAGAGCTCGCGGTCTCCGGCTCCGATTACATGACCGCCTTTCGCAACAAGAAGCGGCTCTTACTGTTGAAGCATTTGATCTTCGGTAATCGCGAGTTGATCGATCGCCTCATTCGCGAGTGTCCCGACGACTTCGCGGTCGCGACGACGCTGCCCGAGCTCGTCGACAAGATGAACGCGCGCAGCCTCTTCGGCTTGAAAGTCGACCAGCAAGCGGTCACCGACGCGACGCGCGACTACGACGATCAAATCGCGCGCGGCCCCGCCTATCACAACGACGATCAACTGCGCCGCATCGCCGGCTTTCGCACCTATCGCGGCGACAAAATCCGCATCTGCAAGTTTCAAAAGATCGTCGACGACAAAGCCATGCCGCTCATCGCCGTGCGCGAGTTCATCTTGTCGCGCAAGAGCCTGGGCGGCATTCAGACCGACTTGCAATGCCGCGTCCTTACGCCCGACGGCACGCCGATCTCCGGCTTGTACGCCGTCGGCGAGGCGGCCGGCTTCGGCGGCGGCGGCATCCACGGACGCGGCTCGCTCGAGGGCACATTCTTGGGCGGCTGCGTGCTCACCGGCCGCGTCGCCGGCAAAACCATCGCACGAGGAGTGTAATGAGCGAGCGTAAGCGAGCGAATGTGAGCGTCCGGCCCGTAGGGCCAGCGGATCGATTGTCTCGGAGCGCCTGCAAGGTGCTCCCATGAGCTCGACGGTTCGTATCGGCGGCAAGAAGAGCGGCGCCTGGTTGGCGCGCTGGGCGATGGAGCAGCTCCCGATCTCGCACACGTTCGGCATCCCCGGCGTGCACAACACCGAAATCTACGACGAGCTCAACAAGTCCGAGCGCATTCACCCGGTGCTCGTCACGCATGAAGCGGGCGCGTCGTTCATCGCCGACGGCATCAGCCGCACGTCCAAAGGCGAGATCGGCTGCTGCCTCATCGTCCCCGCCGCCGGCTTGACGCACGCCATGTCCGGCATCGGCGAAGCGTTCCTCGACGGCATCGCCATGCTCGTCATCTCCGGCGGCACGCGCACCGACGTCGAGTTCGGCTATCAGCTGCACGAGCTCGATCAGCACGCGATCTTGAAGGGCCTGACCAAAGGCTCGTGGCTCGTCAAAGAGCACAAAGACATCGTGCCCACGATCTTCGAGGCCTATCGCACCGCCGTCACCGGCACGCCCGGCCCCGTCTTCGTCGAGATCCCCGTCAATCTGCAGCTGTTCCAAGGCGACGTCGGCGACGTGCCCGCGTTCGTGCCGCCGCCGGCCGCGCCGCCCGCGCCCGACGGTCTCCTCGACGAAGCCGTCGCGCTCTTGGCCGACTCGAAGTCGCCCGGCCTGTTCGTCGGCTGGGGCGCCGTCGACGTCTTGCCGCAGCTGCAACAGATCGCCGATCGCTTGGGCGCGCCCGTCGCCACGACGCTGCAAGGCTTGAGCGCCTTCCCCGGCAATCATCCGCTCTCGGTCGGCATGGGCTTCTCGCGCGCCGCCGTTCCCGCCGGCGAAAACGCGTTCAAGAACTGCGACTGCCTGCTCGCCATCGGCACGCGCTTCGGCGAAATCCCGACCGGCAGCTTCGGCTGCAAAGTGCCCGAGCGGCTCATCCACATCGACATCGATCCCAACGTCCTCAATCGCAACTTCAAAGCCAAGGTGGCGATCGCCGGCGATGCGCGCGTGGTCGTGCCACAGCTGTTGGCGAAGCTGGAAGCCAAGAACGTCAGCCAGCCCGAGCGCAAACAGAAAGTGGCCGCGCAGATCGCCGAGGACAAAGCGGCCTACAAGAAGGAATGGGCGGCGCACCTCAACGAGCGCGTCAACCCGTCGCTCTTCTTCGACGAGCTGCGCCGCCAGCTGCGCGACGATGCCTTGTGCGTCGTCGACGACGGCAACCACACGTTCTTGGCCGCCGAGCTCTTCGAGGTGCGCGGCGCGCGCGGCTTCATCTCGCCCACCGACTTCAACTGCATGGGCTACTGCGTCCCCGCCGCCATCGGCGCCAAGCTCGTCAACAAGACGCGCCAGGTCGTCGGCATCGTCGGTGACGGCGCCTTCCTCATGACCGGCCTCGAGATCCTGACGGCCACGACCGAAGGCTGCGGCATCGTCTACTTCGTCTTCTACGACGGCGAGCTGTCGCAGATTCTCGCAGGCGCAGGCCATCCCGTACAACCGCAAGACTTGTACGATCGTCGGCAAGGTGCAGCTCGAAGGCGTCGCCATGGCCACGGGCGCGCGCTACTTGAAAATCGACAGCAACAGCGGCATCGCCGAGGGCATCAAGTCGGCGCTGGCGACGGCCGACAGCGGTCAGCCGGTCATCGTCGACGTCAAGGTCGACTACTCCAAGCGCACGCGGTTCACGCAAGGCGTGGTCACGACGAACCTCAAGCGCTTTCCGTTGGGCGACAAGATTCGCTTCATCGGCCGCGCCGTCGTCCGCAAAGTCACGGGTTAACCGCTAGTTACGATTTTCTCGCGCCCACCCCTCAAGACTTTTTCAGCGCGGTCGAAGCAATAGAGTGCGGGTCCTTCCGAGCCCGCAGGTAAGCACATGAGAGCAAGTCTACATTCGATGCAGAGCCAGCTCGTCCAGTCCGACCTGGCCGCGAAGCGCGCCAGCGCGACGACGGCGACGAGCAGCGTCAGCGGTCTCGCGACGCCGACGAGCACCACGACCGGCAGCGGCAACGCCCTCGGCTCGGCGGCGATCTCGTCGTTCGCGCAGTTCCTGTCGAAGCTGCAGAACTTGGCGCAGACGAACCCGACGAAAGAGAAGTCGGTGCTGAACGACATCGCCTCCAAGCTGCAGACGCAGGCGCAGGCGACGGGCGGAGACGCCGGGCAGCGCTTGTCGCAGATGGCCGATCGCTTCGCGCAGGCGGCGCAGACGGGCGACCTGTCGGCGCTGCAGTCGAAGACGCCGTCGGCGAACGGCGCGGGTGGCGCCACGTCACGCGCGCTGTCGGCCTACCAGCAGAACAGCGGCGTCGACCAGTCGGTCATGGACGTCTTGAACGGCGAACAGCTGTAACGACGCGCGCCAACGCTGAAGCAGCCGCTTCACTATCCTCGTCAGTCCATACTGAAGCAGTCGCTTCAGCATCAAACACTAAAGTAGTTACTTCAGTATCGTTCGTGCGGGCGCGACTTCGGTTGCGACGATTGGGCGCGCGCACGCCGGGCGCAGTAATCGTCAGCCCTGCAAATAGAGCTGCAGCGACGCCGGATCGTTGGCCGCCGCCACCGCTTGCTGACGGTCGATCTGATCGGCGCGCACCATGTCGGCCAGGCAGCGTTCGAGCGGCAGCATGCCGTCCTTCTTGCCCGACTGGATCGCCGTCACGATCTGCGCCGTCTTGCCTTCGCGGATGAGGCTGGCCACGTTCTGATTCACGCGCAACAGCTCGATCGCGGGCAGCCGACCGGCGCCATGCGCGCGCGGCAGTAAGCGCTGCGCGACGACGGCGCGCAGCGAATCGGCGAGCTGCAGGCGCACCTGCTGCTGACGCGCGCCGACGTAGCTGTCGACGATGCGCTCGACGCTCGACGCCGCCGAACGGCTGTGCAAGCTGGCGAGCACGAGATGTCCGGTCTCGGCCGCCGTCAACGCCAGGCCGATCGTGTCGGCGTCGCGCATCTCGCCGATGAGCAGGATGTCGGGATCTTCGCGCAAGGCGTCGCGCAGGCCGGTGGCGAAGTCGACGACGTCGCTGCCGATCTGCCGCTGCCGCACGAGGCTGCCGCGCTCGGCGACGATGCCGTATTCGACCGGATCTTCGAGGCTGACCAGCAGCCCGCCGCGGCGCTGCAACGCCGCTTGCGCCAAGGCCGACAACGTCGCGCTCTTGCCCGAGCCGGTGGCGCCGCTGACGATGATGAGGCCGTGCGGCACGGCCACCAAATCCTCGAGCGTCGCCGTCACCGGCAAGCTCAGCTCGGCGAGCGCGGGCGCTTGCCGCGGCAAGACGCGCAGCGCCGCCGCCAGCCGCTCGGACGCGCGATAGACGTTGATGCGAAAGCGGCCGAGGCCGGGCAGATTCGAAGCCGGCGTCGGCGGATCGGCCGGCGAAGGCGCGCGGCCAGACGTCGTCGTCGAGGGCGCCGGCGAGCAGCTCCTCGACGATGACCGGCGGCTCGTCGTGCAAGCTGCGCAGCTTACCGTCGACGCGTACGGTCGGCGGCTCGCCGGTCATGAGGTGGACATCGCTGGCGCCGAGCTGAATCGCGCGTCGCAAGAGCGCGGCCAACGCTGGACCAACGCCGGTCGCGCGACCGGCTGGCGCCGTCGAGCTGCCGGCGGCAGGCGCGTTGACGGCGGCCCACGACGGGCCGGCTGCCTCCACTGACGCAGCCGCGAACGACGGTGCGGGTGCGCGCGCTGACGACGGCGGCGGCGACGATGGCGGCGACGACGCGGGCGCGGCGACGCCGGCGACGCCCGGCGGCGGGTGCGCGCCAAAGCGCGGCGGCGGAACCGCGTGCAGCGCGGGCGCGGCCGGCGCGACCTTGCCCGGCGCGCCGGTCGCCGTCGCGCCGCCGGCGCGGAAGGTCGCCTCCAGCTTGCCGCCGCGCGACTGCAGCGTGACCGCGAACGTGGCGCCGCCGCTCTCGGGCCGATAGGTCGCTTCCAGCCGACCGGCGTCGCGCAGCTCGGCCTCGCGCTCGGGCGGCAACAGCGGCTCCAACAAATGACGCAGGATCTCGACGCCCGTCGGCGGAATCGACAGGCGGACGGGCGCGCCGCGCTTGGACATGCGCGGCGCCTCGTCGGTCGCGAGCCGGAGCTCGTCGGCGCCATGCTCGGCCAGCATGCGCAGCAGGCTATCGACACCGGCCATGAGATGCTCAACGCCGTTTGTAAGCCGACATTCCCGCGCTGTCATCTGGTCGTTGACAGCTGGGGATCCGAGGGCTCGTCACCCCACGCTGAGGGAAGCTAAGTAGGCGGTAGCTGTGGGTTTGGCCGCTGGTCCAGGAGTTGCGTATTCGGCTAATGCAAATGGGTAACGCGAAGTACGAAATGCCACCGAGAGAAACCGAAGCGCTGACGTTCGGGCGCTACGAGCTCACGCGCAAGCTGTCGCAAGGCGGCATGGCCGAGATCTTCTTGGCGCGCCAGAGCGGCATCGGCAACTTCGAGAAGCAGGTCGTCGTCAAGATCGTGCTGCCGCAGCTGGCCGAGGACGCCGATTACGAGGACATGCTGCGCGACGAAGCGCGCATGGCGGCGCGGCTGAATCATCCTAACATCGTGCAAATCCTGGACTTAGGGAAGCTCGATGGGCGCTTCTTCATCGCCATGGAGTATCTCGAAGGGCAGAACCTGCACTCGATCGCGCAGCGGGCCTTTCAGCTCAAGAAGCAGCTGCCGATCGGCTTCGTGTGCCGCGTCGTCGCCGATATCTTGAGCGGCCTCGAGCACGCCCACGCGCAGCTCGACGAGAACGGCAGCTCGCTCGGCATCATCCATCGCGACGTGTCGCCGCCGAACGTCATCGTCACCTGGGCGGGCACGACCAAGATCGTCGACTTCGGCATCGCCAAGGCCACCCGCGCCGTCGACGGCAACGTCACCAACGCCGGGCAGTTCAAGGGCAAGCTCGGCTACATGTCGCCCGAGCAAGTGCGTCGCCAGCCGCTCGACGCGCGCACCGACATCTTCTCGACCGGCGTCATCTTGTGGGAGCTCATCACCGGCAAGCGGCTGTTTCGGCGCGCGGGCGATGTGGAGACGGTGCGCGCGGTGCTGGAGCAGGACGTATTGCCGCCGAGCGTGCACAACACCGAGTGTCCGCCCGAGCTGGATGCGATCGTGCTGCGCGCGCTGCAGCGGCCGACACAGGCGCGTTACGCGACGGCGCGGGCGATGCGCAAGGCGGTCGAAGAGCTGATCCGCGAGCAGGCGTGGCCGTCGGACTCGCTGACGACGCAGCGTGTGCTCGGCGGGCTGTTCCGCGAGGAGCAGGCGTCGCGGCCGATTCGGCTGCGGCCGGTGCCGGTGGTGACGGACGAGCCGCTGTCGGAGGACAACGAGACGACGCGGCGGAACTTGCGCGCCGATCCGACCGAGCCCGATCCGGTGGTCATCGAGCTGACGGCGCCGTTCGAGCTGTCGCCGCCGGTGACGCCGAAGCCGTTCGCGTCGACGGGACGATTGACGGCGATGAAGCCGCGGCCGCCGGCGCTGTTTCGGCGGCGCTTTCCGATCGCGCTCGGCATCGCCATCGGCTTGGCCGGCTGCGCGCTGGTGACGTCGGTCGGTCGGCGTGAGCCGTCGGCGGCGCTGTTGGCGCCGAGCGGATTCGCCGCCATGACGGCGACGAGCGTGACGCCCATCGGCGTGGCCGGCGCCGCGGAGGTCGCACCCGGGCTGGCGGTGCCGAGCGTGTCGGACACGACGACGACGACGACGAAGGTGGCCCACGCCAAAGTGCAGGTGCGCGTCGACGCCAAGGCGATCGTCAAGCTGGACGGCGCGACCATCGACGCCGATCAGCCGGTGGAAGTCGATATCACCGGGCATCATACGATTACGGTGCAGCGCGTCGGGCATCGCTCGGTGCGGACGATCGAGCTGCCGACGCTGGAGCCAGGGCAGCTGATGGTCGTCGGGCTCTACTTGCGCGGGCAGCCGGACGCGCCGCGCGACGACGGCGCGACGGCGGCCGCGGCCACCGACGAGCCGCAGCCGCGCGCCGACGTCGCGGCCGAGCCGGCCGGCGGCGCGGTGGAAACGGCTGCGGCCACCGCCGGCTCCGTCGTCCGCTGACCTCGCGTTACCGCAGGGCCGTTCTCAACTGGCGGACCGAGCCAAGCGCCGCGAGGAGTCGCGGCAGCGAGGCGCGAAGGGCGCAGCTACTGGCGCTAACTGAGCGATGAGAAACGAAGCAGACGCGGCCCGCAGCAAGCAGCTTGGCGACGGGAGCTGAACAGCTCCTAGCCTTTGACCGTCAGTAGCAACCACAGTCGCGCCACGCGACGAGCGATGCCCGCCTCTTCCACCGTTTCCACCTTGGGGCTGATGATGGTTCGCTGTCCGCGCGCGCCGAGACTATCGACGGTCAGCAGCTGCTGTTGGCGATGAGCGGACAGGGGTCGCAGGCGTCGCCGGTGCCGTCGCTGTCGGCGTCGGCTTGTTTGCCATTGTCGACGGGGCGGATGGGGTTGAACACGTGCGGGCAGTCGTCGCTGGCGTCGGGGATGCCGTCGCCGTCGCTGTCACTGGCCGACGGGACGCCGGTGTAGATCGTCGAGCCGTTGACCGACGCCGGCCGCGACGGCACGCACGTCGGCTCGCCGGTGGGCGTGCCACAGAAGAACGCGGCGTAGTCGTTGGCCGCCGTCTGCAGCGCGCTGTAGGTCGTGGCGACCTCGCTCTGCACGCAGGCGGCCTTGTTCGCGCCGCAAACGCTGACGGCGTCGCACGTCGTGCCGCCGAGCGCGGTGATGACGTCAGCGTCGCCGTACAACGGCGTGCCGGCGCGCATGACGAGGACGACGTCTTGCGGCTGCGCGCCGATGACCGCGCGATGATCGGCGCGCTGGCTGCCGTCGAAGATGGCGATGTCGCCGAATTTGCCGACGGCGAGCGAGCCCAACACGTCGTCGACGCCGGCGACGGTCGCGGCGCGATCGGTGACCATGAGCCACAAGGACTCGTCGTTGAAGAAGCTGCCGAGGTACGTCTGGTTGAAGCTGTCGGCGCAGGAGAGCTCGCGCAACAGGTTCATCGAACCCGACGCCAGCCAGTCGCTGCCGAGCGCGATCGTGACGCCCAGCCGCGCCGCGACCGTCACCGGCGCCGTGTTGCCGTACAGCCGAATGTTCGAGCGCGGCGACCAAATGAGCTTGGTCTGCGCGCCCGCCATCGCCTGCCAGTCGCCGGCCTCGAGGGACGCGGCGTGGATGAACGAGCTCGTGGCGATCATCAGGTCGTCGGCGTTCGCCTTGCTCACGCAGAGGAACTCGTTGCGCGCCACGACGTCGACGCCCTCGCCGATGTGCGGCTCGTACGCCGGATAGCTCGCGGCCTCCGCTTCGGTCTCTTCGGTGCTGCCGTAGGCGCAACCCGAGGTCAGCTGAATTCCCGAGGAGTCATCGAGCGGGAAGGTGTCGAAGTCGACGTAGTGCGCGGTGCCCGAGCGTCGGCCGAGTCGGCGGCAATGTCGAGGTTGCGCACGAGACCGGCGGCGCCGCCCGAGCCGACCGTCGACGTCGCGCCGCCCATGAGAAAGCGCAGCTCGCCCCATTCGATCTGCGCGGCGGTGGCGCCGCCGGGCACGGTGATCTTCGGTGTGGCCGCGCAGGCCTTCGCGCCAGTCGTGGCGCTGCTCGTAGCGCTCGCCGGTGTCCGGCCGCCGGCGAATCTTGCGTATAGGTGATGTGATCGTGCGGGTTGATGAGGCCGGGCGACACGACGCCGGTGGGACAGTCGATCGTCGTCGCGCCGGCGCGCCATGGCCGAGCAGTCGCAGCCGACGCAGCTGATCTTGCCGGTCGTGTCGACGAGGACTTGGCCGCCGCGCATAGACCTGACCGGGCGTCAGGATCGTGCCGGTGATGAGGCGCGCGGCGCTGCCAGCGGTAACGGCGCACGTGCCGGACGCCAAGCGGCGGCGCGCTGGCCGCCGGACACATCGTGACGACGGGCGGGCTGCCGCCGGGCGGGCCCATGTCGACCGTGCCGCCGCCGCCGGCGCTGCCGCGGCCGCCGGCCGTGCCGCTGCCGCCGGCCGTGCCGCTGCCGCCGGCCGTGCCGCTGCCGCCGCCGTTGCCGCCGGTGCCGGTGCCACCGGCGGTGCCGCTGCCGCCGCCCGTGCCGTTCGAGCTCGCCGGACCACAGCCCACAAAAAGCAGCACTCCCAAGGACAGCCACATGGATGAACGCATTCGAAGCTGTATGTCGTGACCGCCATCGAGCCTTCGCGAAATGTTCATCTGTGACGGCATGGCAACACCTAGCGGCACACGGCTTTGACTCGACCGATGGCGCCGAGCGGCACGTCGGCCGGGAAGCGCGTCAGCGTGACCGTGCGGCTGCCGGCGTCGGCGACGGTCGGAATCAGCGTGCCGTCGACGACCGCGCGGCCGCGATCGTAGAGCGCGACGCGACAATCGGCGCCGTCGCCCTCGACGTCGCGCGCCGGCACGACGAGCTGCACCGACGCGGCAACGCGCGCGAGCTCGGCGCCGGCCGCGACTGCTTCGCCGATGCGCGGCGGCGTGCCGACGACGATGCCGGCCGCCGGCGCGCGCACCACCGCGGCGTCGCGACTGTCGGCCACGGCGCGTTCGTAGGCCACGCGCGCCCGTTCGATCGCCACTGCCGGCGCTGATGCCAGCTTGCCTGCCGCCGTCGATGCCGCCGCGCTCGCCGGCGCCGCTGCTGCCGCTGGGGCGGGCGCGGCCGGGCTCGACTCGTCGTACTGCTCGAGCAGCGCGTCGAGCTCGGCCAGACGTCGTGCCGGCTCGGGATCGGCGCGGCCGAGCGTCACGAGCGCCGAGCCGCGCGCAACCGGGGTTCCGCGCGCGATGGCTCGCCGCACCTGGCCGGCGGTCGCATCGGTCGCGCGCACCGTGGTGACGTCCACCGCTTCGAGCACCGCCGCCAAATCAGCAGCGCTCGACGAGGCGACGAGCACGAGCGGAGCCAATCGAATCGGGACGCGTGGACCATTCGTCGTTGAAGACGGTGCGCGCGCCCAGCCGACGAAGCCGGCCATCGAGCTGGCGGCAGCGACGACGATGGCGGCGGAGAATGCGTACGTTCGTCGTCGTCGCGGTCGATCGGGCGCGACCAGCGGCAGCGACGGACGCCAAAAGACGGTCGTCTCGCCTTCGTGCACCACTTCGTGCGGATTTGGCTCGCGTTTCATGACGCTGGTGAGATACGAGCGCCGCGAAAAAACCTTGCACGAAAAATCGAAAAAAGAGCGGGCGGGCTATTTTGTCGTCGCTGTGTGCACGCCATTCCAATCGGGCGGCGGCGGATCGTCGCGCAAGAGGAGACAGCGTTCGCGCAGATGCCTGCTCGGCGGATCGTCGGTCGCCGCGTCGAGCATCGCGAGCGCGGCCGCAAAATCGCGGGCGAAGTAGGCGTCGAGCGCCGCTTCGTAGCGGCGGGCGCGCGCGACGTTTGGCGCATCGGCGGCGTAGCCGAGGAGCTCGAAGACCTCGACGCCTTGCGACTTGCCTTTGACGGCGACGCGATCGAGCCGCCGCAACGCGAATTCGTCGCCGATCGCGGCCGCGACGGCGCCGCTGACGAGGATGGTCGTGCCGTACTGTTTGTTGAGCGCTTCCAAGCGGGCGGCGAGGTTCACGCCGTCGCCGAGCGCGGTGTAGCTAAAGCGCTCGGGCGCGCCGAAGTGGCCGACCATGACCTCGCCGCTGTGAATGCCGAAGCGCGTGTGCAAGGGCGGCATGCCGGACCACTCGGGCGAGGCGAACAGCGCGCGGCCGGCGTCGAGGCAGGCGAGCGCGGCGCGACAGGCGCGCGCCGGATGGTCGGCGCAAGCGGTGGGCGCGTTCCACAGCACCATGAGCGCGTCACCGATGTATTTGTCGACGGTGCCGCCGGTCGCCGTGACCGCCGCCGTCATGGCTGCGAAGTAGTGGCCGAGCAGCTGCGCCAAGCGCTCGGGCGGCAGCGTCTCGGCGAAGCTGGTGAAGCCTTCGACGTCGGTGAAGAGCAACGTCACGAGGCGCAGCTCGCCGCCCAGCTTCGGCTCGCGATTGTCGGCATAGAGGCGGCGCACGAGATCGACCGGCGCGTAGCGAGCCAAGCCGCGCAAGGCCGTCTTCGCGCGCTCGAGATCGACCAAGACGGCGCGAATGTCGGCGAAGGCGCTCGTCGCGGTCGACGGCTCGAACTCGAAGCGGCGCATGCGCTCCGACTCGGCGACGACGCGCTCGAGTCCGCGCCGGGCGGCCGCCGCCGCGAACGCCAGGAGCATGCCGACGAGGCACAACAAGAGCGCCGCGGCGACGGAGACGAGCTGCCGCACGCGACGGGGCGCGGCCAAATAATAGTCCTCGGGGCCGATGACGCCGACGCGCCAGTCTTGCGTGTCGGGGAGCGAGGCGAAGCTGACCAAGTAGCGCATGCCGTCGCTGGTGACGACCGCCGGCCCGTCGTCGCCGCGCGCCAATGCGGCGGCTACTTCGAGCGGGACGTCGGCGGGCGCGATGCGGAGCGCCTCGTCGCCCTGCTCGCGCAGCCGATCGCGCGCATGAAAACGCGTCACCAAGCGGCCCTGGTCGTCGGCCAAGAAGACGCGAAAGGGATCGTGCTCGTCGTCGTCGTGCACGCGAATGCGAGCGATGGCCTCGTCGAGCTGCGGCTCGAGCAGCGCCACGCGCAAGACGCCGACGAGCTGGTCGCCGTCGCGAATCGCGCGCAGCACGTGCACGACCACGCGCCGCTTGGCTTCCGGCAGCTCGTCGTCGAGCATGGAGTAGCTGAGATCGCTCCAGATCAGCCGATCGCCGAGCCGCGGATTGGACAGCGTCTCGTAGGTCGTCTGCGTGCGCGGATCGGGCGCGGACGCGCTCGCCGCCGGGCCGCCGCAATGGCGCGTTCGCGTCCAACCGCTCGCCGCTCGTACGGTTTCGCCGC
The DNA here is from genome assembly GCA_963785725.1 of uncultured delta proteobacterium. GTDB lineage: Bacteria > Myxococcota_A > Polyangia > Palsa-1104 > Palsa-1104 > JAQBQH01. The sequence continues at coordinate 144,701 of CAWAWS010000033.1, forward strand.
TGCAGGGCAACGCGCGGCCGGCTTCGCGATAGACCGACGCCTGCCAGCCGGCGGCGCTCGTGAACGTGGCCTCGGCAAGCGCGTCGTCGGCGGCGATGCTGCCGAGCAGGCAGTCGCGCGCCGCGCCCACGTCGTCGAGCCGGCAGACGCCGACCGAGCGCCGATGCTCGACGTCGGACACGACGCGGCGCAGTCGATCGAGCCAATGATCGACGAGATCTTGCGCGCGTGATGCCGTCGCCGCTTGCAGCGTCGCGGCCGCGGCGCCGAGCGAGCGCTCCCATTGCGACAACAGCACCCACACCAAGCCGGCGATGATGAGGCCGGTGCCCAACAGGCCTGCCGCCATGGCGCGTGTCAACGTCAGCCGCGGTCGCATCGCCTTCTATTATTACTACTACGCCCGAGGCGGCGCTTCGTTACGGCCGGCGTAACCGAAATGACGCGAGCGACGTATACCCGACGAATGGAGATGCAGCTGCAGCCGCGGCGCTGGCCGTCACGCGTGCGGTTGGCGTTCCCCAAGCGATCCGCTATGGTCGGGTCTCGAGGTGAGCGTCTGACCGGCGACGATGAGAACACGGCCGCAGCGGCCTGGATGGCGCGCTATTGCGATGGCGACGCCGCCGCGTTCGACGCCCTGTACGAGCTGGTCGCGCCGCGCCTGCTCGGCTATCTCACCAGTCTCATTGGCGAGCGTGCCGCGGCCGAGGATCTGTTGCAGCTGACGTTCATGAAGCTCCACGAGGCGCGCGCCTTGTATGTCCGTGACGCCGATCCGGTGCCGTGGCTCTACACCATCGCCCATCGCACGTTCCTCGACGAGGCGCGGCGACGGAAACGGGCGCGCGTGCGCTTGACGGAGGATGGTCAGCAGGCCGAGGTCGAGCACGCCGATCTGTCGGGCGCGCGCGAGCACGGCGAGCCCGAAGCCGATCCCGAGCTGACGCAGCTGACGCTGGCGGCGCTGGCGCAGCTGCCGTCGAGCCAGCGGGAAGCGTTGGTGCTGACGAAGCTGCACGGTCGCAGCCACGCCGAAGCGGCGGCGATCGTCGGCACGACGCCGTCGGCCATCAAGCTGCGGGCGCATCGCGCGTACGTGGCGTTGCGGCGCATTCTCGGCCGCGCGGGGAAATCGTGAGCGGGCCCGACATGCCCGAGCTGCCGACGCCGCCGCCGCCATCACCGGCGCTGCGGGCCATCGTCGCGGGCGCGCAGCCGGTGCGGCTGCGACGACCGTTGCGCGCGTTCGCGCTGCTGGTCGGCGCCTCGCTGGTCTATTTGGCGCTGTGGCTGACGCGCTTTCACCATCGCCGCGATCTCGGCTATCTGCCGTTCGCGTGGTGGCTGATGCTCGGCGTCGCCTGGATCGGCGGCTTCGTCCTGCCGTTGGCGATGGCCGTCCTGCCGCGGCGGGGCGCCGTGTTGCCCGACGGCGCGCGCGCCAGCACGTCGTCGTTCGCGGTCGCGGCCGGGCTGCTCGTGCTCGCCTTCGCGTTCACGCCGACGGCGCCGCCGCACACCTATATCCCCGTCGGCATGACCGATTCGATGGCGATGATCCGGCACTGCATGTCGTTCGGCCTGGCCTTCGCGATCGGTCCGCTGGCGATCGGCTTATTGGCGCTGCGGCCGCTCTTGATGGTCGGTGGCGCGCGGCTGATGGGCGCGGTCGGCGCCGCCGCCGGCGCGCTCGGCGGCTTCATGTTGCACGTCATCTGCCCCATGGGCGGCGCGATACACGTCGGCTTCGGTCACGGCGGTGTCGTCGTCGTGGCGGGCCTCATCGGCGCCGCGATCGGCTACGTCGTCGGCCGTCGCTAGGGATTACGCGAGCAGACGGGCGGAGGGCTGCGTGGCCGCGACCAGCTGACGCAGCTTCTGCGCGCTGCGCGTGAAGTGGCGATCGGGCACGAAGATGCTGTCGAACGCCTCGGTCTCGTCTTCGGTCGGCTCTTCGTCGCGGCCGAGCACGAGCACGAGATGCGGCGCCGACAGCTGATACGCGCGGCGCAACGCCAACCGGCGCAGCTCGTTGTCACCGAGGCAGCCGCGCTCGACGACGGCCACGCGCGGCGTGCGGCGCAAGAAGTCGTCCTTCGTGCGCGCCATCGCCAGCGGCACGCGCGGCCCACCGGCGTGCAGCAGCGACAGCACCAGCGCGGTCGGGCTCACCAAAACGGAAGCATCAGGAGGCATCGGTCGAGAGGCGATCATGGTGACTCGCGTCCAATACACATTCTATGCCGCGCTGTGTCGACTGAGCCGCAAGGGTTTCGCGCGCCGTGGAGTTTCCGAAAAGACTACGAATGTGGGGACAGTGGCCACTCACGCATTCACGTGACCAGCTGATGAACCAATCGGCCAACTAGTCGAAAGCCGTGCTAGTTCGCTTCTTTGAGCTTCGCCAGCGTCTTGGTCAGGCGCTTCTTGGTGGGGTCATCTTTCGCCAGCGTCAGCGCCTTCGAGAAGGCGTCGGTCGCCGACTTGCGGTCGTTCTTGGCCAAGAAGGCGTCGCCCAAGCTGTCGTACGTGTTCCCCGACTCGGGATGCTGCTTCACGTTGAGCTGGAAGATGGCGATGGCGTCGTCGATGCGCTTCTCGCCGAGCAGACCGTAGCCGTAGTTGTTGAGCTCGTTCTCGTTGGCGACTTTGGTGGCCTTGTCGCGCAGCGTGGCCGCGAGCTTGGCGTTGCCCTTCTTGTCGGCGACCTCGGAGCTGGCGTAGAGGGTGGTGAAGTTCTCGTTCATCTTGAGGCCGCGGTCGGCGAAGCGCTGCGCCTCGTCGAGCTTGCCGCCGTGCGTGGCCCAATAGTCGGCCGCCTGCGCCCAGGCGCGCCAGCCGAACTGCGCCTCGCCGCGCAGCTCCGCGCGCATGCTCGTCATCACCACCGCCGGCGTGTCGATCTCGACGGCGAACGGCACTTTGAGCTTCTCCCAATGCAGCGTCACCGTCACCGAATGATCGGTCGGATCGTCGAAGGTGTAGGCCAGCCGCTCGACGGAATCGCTCGTCGTCGTAGGCGTTACCGTGGTGCGCAAGGCGTCCTCTTTGACGTCGTAGCTGTAGCTGCCCCAGCCGACGGAGAGCGTGTTGAAGATGATGGTCCAGCTCTTCGCCGTCGGGATCATGTGCAGGCCGTAGATGCCGGCGGCGAGCGGCTTGCCACCGATCTTGACCGGCGTCGAGAACTTGATGGTCGTGTTCTCGTTGGCGCCGGCGCGCCAGACTTCGCCGAAGGGCACGAGATCGCCCCATACTTTGCGGCCGTTGATCGCCGGTCGGTGGTAGCTGATGGCGATGTCGGTGAGGCCGACGGTTTGGCTGACGCTCGCGGCCGGGCTCGCTTGCGGAGTCTTGAGCCCTTCTTGAGCGACGGCGGCAGAGCCTAGTGCGACAACACTTATGATCGACATGAGGATGCGCATGCGCGAAATGCAAACACCGCGCGCAAGAAGCGTCAAGCCGGCGAGGCTAAACAGTCTTCAATGGCCGGAATGGAGCGCGCGGAAGTCGGCCAGCCAGCCCAGCACTTGCGCCAGCGTCTCGTCGGAGACGACGCGCGCCGCCGGTCGCATCGCCTGCGCGGCGTCGTAGAATTCGGCGCGCAGGTGCGGGTTGTCCGGCAGCGTCGTCACGCCCTGCTTTTGTAGGAGGCCGCCGAGCAGCGCTTCGTCTTCGCGGCGGCCGATCTCTTCGATGCGGTGGTTGAGCTTGCCGCTGACCGACTTCACCTGGCGCTGCACGTCGGCGGGCAAGGCGTCGAAGGCGCGCGCGGCGACGATGAAGCAGCCCGAACGAAAGCTCAACCGCAGCGGCATGACGTAGCGAACTTGGGCCGACCACTGAAACGCCAAGGCGGCGCTGGGGATGGTGATGAAGCCGTCGAATTTGTGCTCGTCGTAGGCGCGCGCGGCGTCGGCCAGCGACGTGCGCACGATGGTGAGGCCGAGCGCCTTCGCTTGCATCGGCAGGACGTCATCGCTGGCCCAGATCCACCAGCGCATGCGCCGCATCGTCGCCAAGTCGCGCACCGGCTCGCGCGAGAACAGCTGCTCGGCGCCGAGGCCGGCTTCGCCGAAGTTGATGAAGCCGGCGCGCAGGAACTCGGCGTCGACGGTCTGGCGCAGCATGCCGAGCACGTGCGCGTTCTCCTGCCGATTCTGGAAGACGCCGATGACGCGGCCGACCTTGAGCGTCGGCGCCAGCTGCGTGCACAGCTCGGAGCCGATGGCGCCGTCGAGCTGGTCGCGGCGGATGCGATCGAGCACCGTCGCCTCGTCGCCGGCGATGCCGCCGAAGTACAGCTTCACGCGCAGCGCGCCTTCGGTGACCTCCTCGACGTCGCGCGCCCAGGCGCGCAGCTCGCGTGCCCAGCTCGTGCCTTCGGGCGCGACGGTGGCGATGCGCAAGACCGCCGGCTCGGCCGCGGCGTTCGTCGTCGCCAGCGTCGCCAGTGCGACGAGAAGGCCGAGGCGCATGGACTTCGATTGTAACGGATCGCGCGTGGCGTTGCCGCAGCATTTGACAGCACGGCGAAGCGGTCTCATCGTGGGCGCATGGCCACCGACGACGCGCCCAAGCCGACGGCGCTCTTGCACTTGCGCGACGAGCGGGAGCGGGTGATCGCCCGGCTCTCCGATGCGTTCGCGCGCGATCTGCTGACCGTCGAAGACTTCGAAGAGCGGCTCGGCCTGGCCCATCGCGCGATGACGACGGCGGAGCTGGTGCCGCTCGAGCGCGACTTGGGCGACCTCGTGCCCGCGGCCAAGCCCGCGCCCACGACGGCGCTGGTGCCGGCGGCCGACGTCCGCGATCAGCGCACCCTCGTCGCCATCATGGGCGGCGTCAGCCGTTCCGGCGGCTGGGTGCCCGCTCGTCACACCAAAATCTACACCTGCATGGGCGGCGTCGAGCTCGACTTCCGCGACGCCATGATGCCGCCCGGCGTCACCGAGATCACGGTCTACGCGATGTGGGGCGGCGTCTCGATCATCGTGCCGCCGCAGCTCGCCGTCGAGATCGAAGGCATCGCCATCATGGGCGGCTTCGATCATACGTTGCGCGCGCCGGCGCAGCTCGATCCCGATCGGCCGCGGCTGCGCATCGGCGGCGTCGTCGTCATGGGCGGCGTGCAGATCGAGACGCGCTTGCCCGGCGAGACCGAAGGGGACGCGCGGCGGCGCCGTCGCCACGAGCGCCGCGCCCTGCGCAAAGCGGCGCGCCAGGGGCTGTTGCCGCCGGGCACGCCGCAGTAACGGCGACCGCGGCGCGCTAAATCAGGGTGCGCGATTTTCGATCGCTTCGCGCTCGAGAATCGCGCCCTGATTTAGCCTCGATCAATGAGGGCGTGCCGCCCTCCCCGAATGGGCAGAGCCCATTCGGGTCCTCTCCCTCTACCCGGCGCAACTCCGCGCCGACGCGAGCTTCGCTCGCTCGAAAGTCGCAGCCTATCGGGAATGACGATCGGCCATTTAGCCGGTGGCGGCGGCCGGCGCGTCGAGCGTCGCCAAGAGCTCCATGAAGCGCGATGGTCCGCAGCGGCGCACGATCGTGAGCGTGATGCCGCGCGCGCGCACGAGGCGGCGCGCCAAGAGCACGGCGCCGTGGCTGTTGACGTCCGTGGCGATGATGAGCATGTCGACGCGGTTGATGAGGTTCTCCAAAGAGATGTTGCCGCGCGCGCCGACGTGGCCGGTGTGGAACTCGACCTCGTGCCCGGCTTGCTGCGCCATCTGCTTGTAGGACCACTCGTTGCGATCGAGCCCGCCAACCATTCCAATGCGCATTCGGACCTCGCCTGCACCGTATTATTTCGGCGCATTCCCAGTATGCGAGACGCAATGTTTCCGACGGGGGAACTCGGTGGATAATGTTTATTTCCGGCGCGAATCGAATAGTCACGAAACACAAAAAATAGCGTCTCGAAGGGATTGACAAGCTGCGTCATTGCACTTAGTTAGGGGTTGTTGTCTCGCCCAAGTGACAGTCAGCGCCACTGTCGCGTCGATTTTTCCCGCCCGTCATGCTCGACTGAGCGCAGATGCCGATGACGACAGACGAGCCGCTCTTCGTCGACGTGATGGTGACGCCGAATCCGTCGAGCGGCGACGAGGAGCTGCTGTTGCGCTTCAAGTCCGAAGAGCCGGCGCGCAGCATCGGCGAGGTCTTTCTCGACGGTCGTTGGTGCGCGGTCAGCGGCTGGGACGAAGGCGGAGTGGCCGTCGGAGCGCAGGCGCTGCTGGTCGAGGATTCGGGCAGCGGCACAGCGCTGCTGGTCTGCGGCGCGCGTTGGGGCGTGCGTATCTCGCCGCCGGATGCGTCGCCTTATGGTGAGACGCATTTGCTGCTCGATCCGACGACGCCAATTCGTTGACGCCGCGCTGACCTGCACCGCCGTACAAAGGCGATGCCCGACGACAATCGACGACGCTGACGGCCCCACGCCTGACGACGCCCCGGAAATGGCGCGGCGGAGGCGGTGCTCGCTGTGATAAGATTGCGCTCGGGGGAACTGTATGACGCGCGATCCGCCGCCTCCCGACGACGACGCGGCTCCACCGCGATCGCCGCGCGGGATGGACGAGTATCAGACGTCGGACACCGTCGACGTCATGGGACGCGGCGGCCGCTTGCCGCGTCCGCGCCGGCCGTCGGACGCGCCGCCGCTCGAGCCGGGCGCGTTGCTCGTCGAGCGCTATACGGTGCTGGGCGTGCTCGGCAAAGGCGGCATGGGCGTCGTCTACTCGGTCTACGACGCCAAGCTCGACCGCAAAGTCGCGCTCAAGCTCTTGCGCACGCGCCAATTGCCGGGCACGGGAACCGACGCGTCGTCGGGCGAGCAGCGCCTCCTGCGCGAAGCGAAGGCGATGGCGCGCTTGAGCCATCCCAACGTCGTCAGCGTCTACGACGTCGGCTCCTTGCCCGACGGCGGCGTATTCGTCGCCATGGAGCTCGTCGACGGCACGACGCTGACGCAGTGGCTCAAGCGCGAAAAGCGCGCCTGGCCGGCGATTCTCGAGGTCTTCGTCGCCGCCGGACACGGCTTGGCGGCGGCGCACGCGGCCGGGATGGTCCATCGCGACTTCAAGTGCGACAACGTGCTCGTCGGCGCCGATGGGCGCGTGCGCGTGACCGACTTCGGCGTCGTGCGCCTCGATCTCGACGAAGCGGAGCTGATGCAGTCGTCGTCGGAGCGGGCGGCGTTGACGGAAGCGGTGTTGGCGGAAGCGGGCCGCGCCGTGGTGCCGACCGAGATGAGCTCGTCGGGCAGCTGGCAAGTGGCGCTGACGCAAGCGGGGACGGCGCCGGGCACGCCGCGCTACATGGCGCCCGAGATCTTCGACATGAAGACGGCCGATCTGCGCAGCGACCTGTTCTCGTTCTGCGTGGCGCTGTTCGAGGCGCTCGTCGGGCAGCATCCCTTCGACGACGAGATGGCGGGCAACGAGATGAAGCGCGTGCCCTTGCCGCAGCAGCTGACGTTGCCGCATTGGCTCTTGCATGCCGTCGAGAGCGGGCTGGAGCGCGATCCCAACGAGCGGCCGCCGACGATGGACGCGCTCATCGCCCGCCTGACGCCGCCGGAGAAGCGCGATCGCACGCGCGGCTTGTGGATGGCCGGCGTGGCGATGGCGGGCGCGATCTTGGCCGGCTGGGGCGCCATCGGCTGGCGCGCCCGCGCCGTCGAGCGCGCCGAGCTGTGCCAAGGCGGCGCCCGCCACTTCGCCGGCATTTGGGACGAGGCCGGCAAGCGCCGCGTGCACGACGCGCTCTTGCACAGCGGCCAGCCCTACGCCGAGGATGTGTGGAAGAACGTCGCCGGCACGCTCGACCGTTACGCCGGTCGCTGGGCGGCGATGCACAAAGACAGCTGCGAGGCGACGCGTCTGCGCGGCGAGCAGACCGACGCCGTCATGACGTTGCGCATGGCCTGTCTCGATCGGCGGCTCGGCGGCATGTCGGCGCTGGTCGACGTCTTGGCGCAGCCGGACGGCGTGCCCGTCGACAAAGCGGCGACGGCAGCCGCGGGATTGGGCGCGATCGAAGCCTGCGGCGACGTGACGGCGCTGTTGGCCGAGCGTCCGCCGCCGCGCGATCCGGCCGTGCAGAAAGAGGTCGCCGTCGTGCGCAAGCTGTTGGCGCACGCCGAGGCGCTGCGGCTGGCCAGCCGGATGCCCGACGGCGCGACGCTGGCGGCGCAAGCCGTGGCGACCGCGCGGCGCAGCGGCGACGCCGGCATCGTGACCGAAGCGTTGGCCGAGGAGGGTCAGCTGCGCTTGTCGTTCGCGCCCGAGCGCGCCGCCGAGCTCTTGACCGAGGCGTTTTGGGCGGCGTTCGCCGACAAGCTCGACCGCGTGGCGACGGCGGCGGCGATTCGGCTGACGCACGCGCACACGCTCATGTCGCACTTCGATCGCGCGGCCGACTGGCAGAAATACGCGCAAGCGGGCTTGAAGCGCATCGACGGCGACGAGGAGCTGGAGGCCGAGCTGTGGTCGACGCTCGGTTACGGCTTCGATCAGCGCAGCCAATACGAAGACGCGCTCGAGGCCTATCGTAAATCGGCGCGCTTGAGTGAGCATCGCTTCGGGCTGGACGACGTGCGCACCTTGCGGCGTGAGAATGACGAGCTGACGGCGCTGACGAACGCGCAGCGCCTCATGGAAGCGCGTGACAAGCGGCTGGCGCTGTTGGCGCGCCAAGGGACGCTGCTCGGCCCGCATCATCCGATCGTCGCCCGCTCGCTGATGGATCTCGGCGACGACGAGGTGCACCTCGGTCACCTCGACGAAGCGCGCGCCCACTTGCTGCGCGCCAAACAGATCTATTCCGAAGCGGGCGTGACGGGCTCGCGTTATTGGATGGCGCTCGAGCTGTATCTGTCGCAGCTGGCGCTGGCCGAAGGTCGCTTCGCCGACGCCACGAGCGCGGCCGACGAAGCGCTGGCGACGCTCGAGCGCGGCGCCATGCAGACGAGCGAAGAGGCGCTGGAGTTGCGCGGCCTGCAGGCGCGGGCGCTGCTCGGTCGCGGACGCGCGGTCGAGGCGACGGCGGCGTTGCAAGCGGCGTTGGCCGACGGCGCGCGCGTGCACGGCGTCGACAGCGCGACGTTGGGGCCGCTGCAGACGGCGTTGGCGGAGGCGGAAGTGCGCGCCGGCAAGCCGGAGCCGGCGGCGATCGCGGCCGAGCGCGCCGTGGCGTTGGCGACGAAGCAGACGGGCGCGAGCAGCTTCGACACGGCCGAGGCGCGCGTCACGCTGGCGCAGGTCGAGGTGGCGCGCGGACGAGCGGCGGCGGCGTTGACGCTGCTCGACGGCAGCGAGGCGACGATAACCCGCGCGCTCGGCGATCAGGCGCCGCTCGTCATGCGCGCCAAACGCACGCGCGGCGACGCCTTGGCGGCGCTCGGCCGTTACGACGACGCGGCGGCGGCGTTGGCGGCGGCGTTGGCAGTGGGCGAGCGCGCCGGCGTCGACCCGGTGGAGCGGCAGGCGACGAAGGCGGCGCTGGCGAAGGTCACGGCGCGCGCCGGCGAGGCGACGAAGCTGGCCGCGCGACCGGCGCCGTAACGATCGGTCGCGCGCGCATGTTCACGGCATCTCCCGACGAACGACTGCGACCAGCCGCTTCGTTGGCTGCGGCAGTCGTTCGCCGCCGCAACGCGCGCTACTTGTCGACCGCGACCAGCTCGACGTCGAAGATGAGGTCGGAGTTGGGCGGGATGCCGCCGGTGCCTTTTTCGCCGTACCCGAGCTTCGACGGGATGTGCAGCTGCCGCCGCTCGCCCACTTTCATGCCGGTGATGCCCTCGTCCCAGCCGGCGATGACTTGGCCCTTGCCGAGCCAAAAGCGCAGCGGCTGACCGCGATCGACCGAGCTGTCGAACTTGCTGCCGTCGGTGAGCCAGCCCGTGTAGTGGACGTGGACGATGTCGCCTTTGGCCGCGACGGCGCCGCTGCCGGCTTTGACCGGGAAATACTGCAGGCCCGACTTCGTCGTGATCGGCTTGCCGGTGACCGGCGTGGGATCGGCGAAAGCAACGGGCATCAAGAGCGCGAAAGCCAGAGCGGCACAAATCGAACGCATGCGATTCCTCTCCTGAAAGTGGACCAAAAACCGAGGCCCGGGATGCTATCACGCGACGCCCGCATTGACCGGCGCGGCCCAAGCGGTGCCCAAAACGAGAGCCGAGACGAGCCCCAAAACGAGGCGGTTTTCCGACGCTGCGCCTTGATGCGTGTGGCACCCAATGATACGTTGCTGACGCAAATGGCTGCGACCAAGCGATACGCGATGGTGCTAGTGGCTTTACTCGGGTCGATGGCGATCCCGGTCTTGGCGCGAGCGCAAACGCCGCGGGCGTCGTCGGCGAAGATTCAGTTCGACAAGGGCCAGACGTTCTTCGATATGGGCCAGTACGAGCGCGCCATTCACGAGTTCGAGATTGGCTATCGCTTGCAGCCGCTGCCGCTGTTCTTGTTCGATATCGCCAACGTCGCGCGCGTCGCCGGATTGAACGACAAGGCGATCGAATATTTCCGCAAGTATCTGCAGGCGACGCAGGGCGCCGACGAGGCCGACGCGCCCGAGCGCGGCGAGGCGCGGCGTCGCTTGGCCGAGCTGAAGTCGCAGCCGGGCGGCCACGGCGGCAAGCCCAACGCGGCCAAGCGCGCCGACGTCCATCGGCTCGTCGACGAGATGGACGCCGCGCTCGACGCGCCGGAGAAGACGGCCGCGCCCGCGCCGGCGACCACGACCGAGCCGGCGCCGGCCGCGGCGGCGCCCGTGCTCGTCGCAGCGCCCGCGCCCGCCAGCGAAAAGCCGGCGACGCCGGTCTACAAGAAGTGGTGGCTGTGGACGATCGTCGGCGTCGTGGCCGTCGGCGCCGGCGTCGGTCTCGGCGTCGGGCTCACGGCTTCCAAGCCTTACACGTATCCCAACCTCAAGACCTCGCTCGGCAGCTTTCGCTTCTGAGCGACGGGAGGATTCTTGCGGATCGCTTACTGCGCCCTCGCTTTGTTGACCGCCATCGGCTGCTCGTCGTCGGGCGAGCTCGTGCACGTCACCGTCATGGACGGCTCGTTGCCGGCGACGACCAAGATCATCGCCGCCACCATCCTCATCAACGGCAAGACCGAGCTGCATGATTTCCCGGTGGCCGCCGGCGCGACCACGCTCGACTTCGGCGTCGGCGTGCCGTCCAAGGACGTGGGCTCGATAGTCACCGTCACCGTGCAGCTCGAGGACGCGACCAATCAGTCGCTCGGCAGCGGCACCGGCAGCGCCACGATCGTCAAGGGCATCACCGAGCTCACCGTCACCATCGGCGGCGGCGGCGGCGACACGCTGTGCGGCAACATCACGGCGCCCGCGCTCTGCGACGGCTTCGAGACTGGCCCGGCCGCGTTCTGGAACGCGCCCTTGAGCGCGGGCGCCACGTCGAGCACGACCACCGACACGACGCACGCCTTCCGCGGCACGCACTCCTTGCACGTCACCAACGACGCCGTCGACGCGGCCGGCGAGCTCGTCTTCGCGACGCTCGACGAGACCAAGTTCTTGCCGACGAGCCTCTTCGTGCGCGCCTATTTGTACGTTCCGTCGGGCTTTCCGACCCAGCCGGGCGGCATCTTCAATTACGAGCAGGCCGCTTCGCCGTTCCAGCAGATCGTGCTCGATCTCGACTCGCAGTCGTTCACGGTCTTCGACAGCATCGACTCGTCGTCGCAGCACGCGACGGGCGAGGTCATCCCCTATGACCAGTGGTTCTGCGTCGAGTGGTCGGTCGTCGAGGGACAAAAAGGCGCGACCTCGGTCAAGGTCAACGACACGCCGCTGGCCGGGCTCGACCTGGCCGTGAACACGATGGCGTCGCCGGCGTACGATCAGCTGGCGCTCGGCCTCATCAGCACCGTCGCCAACACGCCGGCGCGCGAGCTGTGGATCGACGAAGTCATCATCGACAGCTCGGCGATCGGCTGCGCGAAGTAATCGTCCATTTCATGCGATAATAGGGGCCGATGAAGTTCGGGCGCTATCGGCTGATCGAACGCATAGGCGAAGGCGGCATGGCCGACGTCTATCGCGCCGAGGTGCTGGGCCCGAAGGGCTTCTCGCGCCAGCTGGCCATCAAGCGCATCCACACGCTGTTCGCGCGCGAGCTCGACTTCATCAACATGCTGGGCACCGAAGCGCGGGTGACGGCGCTCTTGAATCATCCGGCGATCGTGCAGGTCTACGAGTTCGGTCACGTCGACGACGAGCTCTACCTGGCGATGGAGCTGGCCGAAGGTCCCGACTTGGGACGGCTGTTGATGGCCGCCGAAGAGCGCAAGATCGCCATGCCCGTGGGCGTGGCCTGCTACATCATCGGGCAGCTCGCCGACGCGCTCGCGTATGCGCACGCGCTGCACGACAGCGACGGGCGGCCGCTCAACATCATCCATCGCGACGTGACGCCCTCGAACATCGTCATCAGCCACGTCGGCGGCGTCAAGCTGCTCGACTTCGGCATCGCGCGCGCCGCCTCGCACCTGCGCAACGAGCGCACGCGCACCGGCGTCTTGAAGGGCAAGATCAGCTACCTGTCGCCGGAGCAGATCGACGCGCAGGAGATCGATCATCGCACCGACGAGTTCGCGCTCGGCATCGTGTTCTACGAGTGCCTGACGTTGGCGCGGCCGTACAAAGGCGTCATTCGCCAGGAGAGCTTGGCGGCGCCGTCGTCGCTGCGGCCGGACGTCGACAGCGACGTCGACGCCGTGGTCATGAAGATGCTGTCGGCGGCGCCGAACGACCGCTTCGCCGATTGCGCCGAGGTGGCGACGGCGCTGTCGCCGCTGTCGCGCCGGCTCGGCGGTGACGCGCTGGCGCTGCGCGATTGGCTGACGACGCTGGGCCCACTGCCGAGCAAGGCCGAGCCGATGCCGTCGGAGCCGGTCGAGCCGACGCGCCCGGCCGAGACGGTGCCGAGCGTGCGGCGCAATCAGGCGGGCAGCTCGGTGACCGATCCGTCGGGCGAGATTCGCGGCGTCGAGCCGAAGCCGTCGTCGCGCATGCGGCCGCTGACGTGGCTCATGCTGGCGGCGACGGTGGGCTTGGCGATCGGCGTCACCGCGCACTTTTGGCTGCGCGCGCCGGCGATCGTGCCGGCGACGCCGAGCATTGGGCCCGTGGTCGCCAGCGCGCCGACGGGCGCGACGCAGCGGCCGCCGACGCCGACCAGCGCGCCGACGACTGTTCCGACGATCGCGCCGCCGACCGTCGCGCCCACGCCGCCGGTCGCCGCGCCGCAGCCGGTCGCGCCGCAGCCGGTCGCGGTCGAGCCGCCGCAGCCGGTCGCGCCGGCGGAAGTGCGGCTCGCCGTCGACGGGACGGCCGGCGCCGAGGCGCTCATCGACGGTCACTTGATCGGGCAGCTGCCGCTCGACGTGCGCTTGCCGCGGGCCGATTCGGAGCGCCACCTCGTCGTGCGCAAGAATGGCTACAAGCCGTGGTCGCGCTCGCTGGCGTCGAACACCGATGTCACCTTGCGCGCGATCTTGAAGCCGATCGGTCGCGCGCACGAGCCGCCCCGCGAGCGCGAATCGGCGCCGCCGGTCGTCCGCAATCCCTTCAGCCGCTAAGCATTACTCATTCGTGTCGATTATGAGGTCGTAGCCCAGTAGCGGGCCCAATCGATCTGCATCGTGGCGTCTTTGGCCGGGTAATTCGCGGCGCCGCCGTTGCCGAACCAGTGTGTGCTGGGATGCCAGACGTTGAACAGCCACTGCGTGGCCAACTTCGGAATGAGCGCTTTATTGGTGAACGTCCAGAGCGTGATCTCTTTGTTATCGAGGACGATGAAATAGCGGATCGAGTCGCTGTGCCATTCGAAGCCCATTTCGTAGAACGCGTTGGGATCGAAGAAGCCGGGGTACATGAAGTCGGGGTCGCTGACGCTGGGGCCGAGGTCGTAGCTGTTGTCGGCGGTCGATTCCTGGTAGCTGCCGGTGGCCAGGTCGACGGCGCGCGTCCACTTGCGGAAGTTGCCGTTGTCGTCGGTGTATTCGGACCAAATCGTCAACGACAGGACGCTCGGCGTGCCGCACAAGATCTCGATGTCGATCTCGGAGTTGTCGATGAGGCCGTCGCCGTCGTGGTCGGTGCCGTCGTTGAAGTAGGTGAAGTTGCCGTTGACGACGTCTTCGGTGGACGCGCAGGCGGCGAGGCGGACGCGCGAGCGATATTGGCCGTACTGGAAGTTGGTGGCTTTGGCGTCGATCTCGGTGGCGAAGTCGGTGCCGGCGTGATCGGTGGGGCCGTAGGTCGTCGAGCCGGGGAAGACGAGCTGGCCGACGAGCTGGTCGACGGCGTTGGCGCTGGCGAGGCCGAACGTAATCTGCGATGCCGCCGTGTCTTGGGTCGTGAAGAGGCTGCTGTCGGCGGCGATGAGCTGCGTCGACCAGGTCGGCGCGCCGGTGGGCGTCGTGTCGCCGGCGATGCCGCCGTCGGTCGTCGTGCCGCCGTCGGTCGTCGTGCCGGTGCCGCCGGCGTTGCCGGTGCCGCCGGCGTTGCCGGTGCCGCCGGCGTTGCCGCTGCCGCCGGCGCTGCCGCTGCTCATGTCGTTGCCGTCGACGTGGTGACCGGCGCTGCCGCCGCAGCCGACGCTACAGCTGACGACGAGCGGAATCAGCCACGTACGCGCAAATCGCAAGATCGAGCCTCCACGCACGCCAGGCTCAGCAAACGGCGGTCCAGCGGCGCGCCCACTTCGTGCATTGCACAACCGTGCGGCGCAGCGACTTCCGCGCGCACCCAGGCGTGACGCTGGGAGCGCGCGCCCCGATTGTCTCACCAGCGGGACAATCGCTGGCCTGCGCGCGCGCCTCAATCGGCCAGCACGATGACGTTCTCGTCCCACGACGTCACCACCAGCTCGCCGGCGGTCAGGATGGCGAGACCGCGCGGCGTGTTGAGCCCGGCCGGCGCCGGGCCCGCGAGCACGCCGACGACGTTGGGCACGCCGAGCACGGTGCTCATCTCCTGCGTCGCCGGATCGTAGACGCGCACGACCTGGTTGAACTCGTCGGCGAGCAGGATCTGCTGCGCGGGCGTCCAGATGATGTGGAACGGCGTCGCCATTTGCGCCGTCGCCGCCGCGCCGTCGACGTAGCCGGGCTGCCCCATGGTGTTGACGATCGTCGTCACGCTGCCGTCGCTCAAGCTGACTTTGCGCAGCGCGCTGTTGCCGGAGTCGCCGACGTAGAGGAAGCCGCTCGCGTCGTAGAGGATGCCGCCGGGGCTGGAAAAGCGCGCGGCGCTGGCGGCGCCATCGACGAAGCCGGACATGCTGGAGCCGCCCGACAGCGTCGTCGTCTTCGTGGCGCCCATCGCCAAGCTGGAGACGATCTGCACGCCTTGCGTGACGTAGACGGTGCCTTTGCCGTCGTAGACGAGGTCGTGTGGCTCCGTCACGCCCGAGGCCAGCGTCGTCACCTGCTGCGACTGGAGATCGTAGGTGCGCACGGCGTTGTTGGCGTAGTCGGCGAAATAGAGGGTCTGCGCGCCGTCGAACGCCAGATAGTGCGCCGAGCCGATCTGCGCCGCGCTGCCGGCGCCGTCGTTGGTGCCGCCTTGACCGGGGGTGCCGGCGACGGTGGAGACGACGGCGCTGTAGCTGCCGCCGGCGGTCGAGATGGCGAGCTTGCGGATCGTGTTGTTGTAGAAGTCGCCGACGTAGACGTCGTTGCCGACGGCGACGGCGCCCCACGAGCCGTTGAAGCGCGCCAGCGCGCCCGGGCCGTCGAGCGTGCCGGTCTGGAACGGCGAGCCGGCGAACGTCGAGACCGTGGGCGTCGCGCCGAGCGCGCCGGCGATGCGGCGAACGACGTTGTTCTGCGCGTCGAAGACGAAGACGTCGCTGCCGGCGACGGCGACGCAGCCGGGGCCGCGGAAGCGCGCCTGCGTGCCGAGCGCGTCGAGCCAGCCCGACGGCGAGCCGTTCGACGGGCCGGCGATGGTCGTGCGCTGGCCGTTGGATTTGGCGATGGTGGTGACGCTGTTGTTGCCGTACTCGGCGACGACGACGACACCGCTCGTGGCGTCGCCGAAGCTGGCCAGCCCGGCCGGCGTCGTCAGGCGCGCGGCGGCGCCGACGGCGTCGACGTTGCCGTTCATGCCGGCGGTGCCCGCCAGCGTCGTCACCGTCGCCGACACCGGATCGACGGCGCGGATGACGTGATCGCCTTCGTCGGAGACGTAGATGGTCGTGCCGTCGTAGACGAGGCCGATGGGCCGGTCGAAGCTGGCCGGACCGGGAGTGCTGTCGACCGACGACTGCGTGCCGTTGCCGGCGAGCGTCGTCGTGGCGCCGCTGGTGATGTTGATGGAGCGGACGCGGTTGTTGCCCCATTCGGCGAGATAGAGCAGCCCGCGCGCTTCGTCGAGCGCCAGGCCGCCCGGCGTCGAGAAGCGCACCTGCGTCGCCGTCGGGCTGTCGACGATGCCGCTGGTGTCGGGCTGCCCGCACAGCGTCGACAGCTTGGGCGGCGACTGGGTCAAGTCGGCGACGCGAATCGTCTGCGCGCTGGCGTCGGCGATATAGAGCTTGGTCTCGGCCGTATCGAGCGCCATGCCGTAGGGATCGCGGATCGTCGCCGGTGGATCGCTCGCCTGCGTCGGGCTGTCGGCGATGCCGCTCGTGCCGGGCACGCCGACGATGGTCGTGACCGCGCCCGTGGCCACGTCGATGCGGCGGACGACGCTGTTGGCGCGATCGCCGACGTAGAGGTGCTTGCCGTCGCTGGAGGCGATGATGACGCCGTCGTAGGGCCCGAAGTTGAAGCGCGCCGCGGTGCCGACGGCGTCGACATCGCCGGTGCCGCCGGCCGCGCCCGCGAGCAGCACGACGTTGTTGAAGCCGACGGTGACCGGCACCGTGACCGACGCCGTCGCGTCGGACGCATCGGTGGCGACGACGTGAAAGAGGCCGGCATACGCGGGCGCCGTGTAGTTGCCGTCAGCGTCGATGCTGCCGCCGGTCGTCGACTCGACGACGCTCCAGGTGACCTCGCGCGTCGCCGTCAGCGCCAGCGTGCGGTTGCGGCCGACCGTCGCCGGCGACGGCGTGACCGCCAGCGGCTGCGGCGCCGACGCCATGAGCGTGATCGTCAGCTTGGCGATCCCGCCCGGCTTGAGCGTCACCGTGCCTTGGCCGGCGACGAGCGCGATGCCATGCGCGTCTTGCCCGACGAGGCTCAGCGTCACCGTCCCGCCCGACGTGTGCGGCCGATAGCGAAAGCGCTCGACGCGCGTGGCCGCGAAGCCATCGAGCGCCAACGACGTCTGCCCGCTCTCGGCGCCGCTCACCGTCAGCGCCAACGAGTGCACCGCCGCCAGCGTCGCCGCCGGCACCGTCGCCGGCGCCAACAGCGTGACGTCGACGGCATATTCCTTGGTGCAGCTGGACGACAGCAGCACGAACGCCAGCCACAACGAGCGCGAACGGAGCGTCACCGCCGTCACTATATCATCGTCCACGCGCGCTCGGCTCGGCCACGCGACAAGAAGTCGTCGTGAATGTGCGAGTGGGGAAAGCTGCGCCCGAGAAGTAGCTAGTTGGCGATTTGGATGACCGACTCGCCGGCGCTCTCGACGATGAGCTCGCCGGTCGCGAACGCGGCCACGCCGGTCGGGAAGCTGAGCCCGCCGGGCGCGGCGCCGGCGAGCACGCCGCCGGCGTTGGCGACGCCGAGCAGCGTGCCGACCTCTTGCGACGCCGGATCGTAGACGCGCACGACCTCGTCGTCGGTGATGAGCAGCTGGCCGTTGGGCAGCATCGCCAGGCCGAAGGGCGACTCGAGCTGCGCGAACGCCGCCGGGCCATCGAGGTAGCCGACGGTGCCCATGACGTTGACGACCGTGGTGACGTAGCCGCTCGCGAGATCGATGCGACGAATGGAGCTGGCGCTGGAATCGGCGACGTAGAGCGCGCCGGTGCCGTCGTAGACGATGCCGGTCGGATAGTTGAAGCGCGCTTCGGCGGCGCTGCCGTCGACCGCGATGCCGCCGCCGGCCGCGCCCCACATCGTCGTCGCCGGGCCGCTCGGCAGCGCGATCTTGAGGACGGCGCCCGAGTCTTCGGTGACGTACATCGTCGTCGGGTCGACGAGCGCGGCGCCGCGCGGCAGCGCCACTTTGGTGACGATGGTGGTGACCTGGCCGCTGGTCGTGTCGACGCTGCGGATGGCGCTGGCGTCGCAATCGATGACGTAGACGGTCGACGCGCCGTCGTAGACGAGGCCGGGCGCGGCGCCGAAGGTCGCGGCCGTGCCTTTGCCGTCGCTGGTGCCTTCGGTGCCGCTGCCGGCGAGCGTGGTGACGGTGGCCGCGAAGCCGCCGCCGGCGGCGCTGCTGATGGCGATGTCGCGGATGCGATAGTTGGCGAAGTCGGCGATGAAGGCCACTGCTTTGGCGGTCGTGCCGCCGAGCGCGATGGCGTAAGGCGAGGAGAACTGCGCCTGCGCGCCCGCGCCGTTGGCGCTGCCGGCGTGCTGCGGCCAGCCAGCGAAGGTCGTGACCGCGTGCGTCGCGCCGGCGACGCTGGCGACGCGACGGATGCAGCTGTTGCCGCTGTCGATGACGAACGCGTCGCCGCCGGCGATGGCGACCCCGGTCGCGCCGTTGAAGCGAACGCTGGCGCCGGTGCCGTCGGCGTAGCCGAGGCCGGGCGGATTCGTCGTCGAGCCGGCGAGCGTGGTGACGACGCCCGAGGACTTGACGATGAGGCGCAGGTTGCCGTTGTTGGGATCGCCGACGACGAGCTGCCCCGACGCGGCGGTGCCGATGGACGCGACGCCGTTGGGCCGGCTGAAGAGCGCGGCCGCGCCGGTGCCGTCGCCGTTGCCGAAGTTGCCGGCGGTGCCGGCCAGCGTCGTCACCGTCGAATTCGACAGCGTGATCTTGCGGACGACGCCGTCGGCTTCACTGAAGTAGACCGCCTGATCGTCGATGGCGACGCCGATGGGGTTGGACAGCTGCACCGGCCCCGGGTTGCTGTCGACGGAGGCGCAGTTGCCGTTGCCGGCGAGCGTCGTCGTGGCGCCGCCGGCGATGGCGACCGAGCGCACGCGGCAGTTGTTGTACTCGGCGACGTAGAGGAGGCCGCGCTTTTCGTCGAGCGCGATGCCGAGCAGCGTGTTGAATACGGCGGCGGAGCCGGTGGGCGCGTCGCCGTAGCCGTAAATGTAGGGCTGGCCGGCGACGGTGGTGACGCGCGGCGGCGTCATCGTCAGGTCGATGGCGCGGATGGTGGCGTTGCCGAAGTCGCTGACGTAGACGTGCTGCTCGGCGGCGTCGACGGCGATGCCCCAGGGCGCGCTGAACGTCGCCGGCGGATCGCCGGGATGGCTCGGGCTGTCGTTGGCGCCGTTGACGCCGGGCACGCCGGCGATGGTGGTGACGGCGCCCGACGCGATGTCGATGCGACGGACGGTGCCGTTGCCGCGATCGGCGACGTACAGGTGCGTGCCGGCGCTGTTGGCGGCGAGGCTGGAGTCGCCGCCGACGAAGTCGAAGCGCGCGTCGTTGCCGGTGCCGTCGCGGCTGCCGGAGCCGCCGGGCATGCCGGCCAACGTCGCCAGCGTGTTGTAGCCGACGGTGACGGTGACGCTGGTGGAGCCGCCGCCGTTGGCGCTGGCGACGACGTGATAGAGGCCGGGAATGGCGGGCGCGTGATAGGTGCCGTCGCTGCCGATGCTACCGCCGTTGGTCTCGACGACGCTCCAGATGACGGCGGCGCCGGCGCTGAAGCTGACGCTGCCGTTGCGCCCGACGCTGGCCGCGGCCGGCGTCACCGTCGGTCCGGCCGCGCCCATGTCGCCGGCCGAGGCGCTCGTGCCCGGCGGCGTGAGCACGATCTGCAGCTTGGCGCGACCGTGGACGAGCGTCGCCATCGCGCTGCCGCTCGCCAACACGTGGCCGCCGCCGTCGACGGCGCTGACGGCGATCGTGAGTGCGCCGCTCGACGCGCTCGGCAGGTACCAGAGCTGCTGGCTGTGCGTCGCCGTCAGCCCGTCGGCCAGCATGCGATATTGGTTGCTCTCGGCGCCGCTGGCCGCGACGAGGAAGTACTGCAGCGACGTCGCCTGCGCCGCCGTCAGCTGCGGCGCGCTGACCGTGACCTCGACGCCGCCGGCGCTGTTCTGCGGCGCGCAGCCGACGCCGCCGATGACGACGCTGCCGCAGCCGACCAGGGCGCAAGCGAGGATCCCGAACCGACGCAGCGTCGCTTCCCGCATCCGACCTCCTCGCTGCCGCTGCAGCAACCGCGACCGCAACTGTTACTGCGACAACTAGAACGGATCCTCGATCTGCCCTTCACCGGCCAAGCTCTTGATCGGCTTCTTCGGCAAGCGCGCCAGCTCGACCTCGAGCTCGGCGTGCGCGTCGCCGGCGACGACACGCGTGGCGCTGCGGAAGCCCGGCTTGCGAATGACGAGCGCGCGCTTGCCCGCCTGCGCCGGCAGCTCCGTCGTCAGCGGCACCGTGCCGAGCACGTGATCGCCCTGCACGACCTGCGCGCCGTCGGTGCCGGCGACGTGCAGGCGCACCGGCTGCGGCGCCGGCGCCGCCACGACCAGCTGCGGCGGCGACGGCATCGTCGGCGCCACAGCCAACGCCGACTCACGCGTCACCACCGGCATCGGCGGCGAGATCGGCGGCGCCGAGGCGGTCATCGTCATCTGCGTCATCTGCGGCGCCCGACCGTCGCCGAAGCGGATCACCGTCAGCGCCACGATGAGCGCCGCCGCGCACGAGCCGGCCACGATGATCGCCCGCCGATGCCCCTGCGGGCGCAGCGACACCACCGGCAGCTCGATCGACTGCATCTCGCCCGTGGTCCGGCTCAACGTCGTCTCGGTGCGGTCGAGCAGCGGCACGACCGGGCTCGACGCGACGCCGATCTGCCCCGAGCGCGCCATCGGCAAGGGCGGCGGCACGAACGGCGACTCCTGCGCCATCGTCACTTCCAGCTCCGCCAGCTCCGCCGGTAAGTCGTCGTGCTCTTCCAGCACCGCGTCTTGGTCGAGCGAGGGCAAGAGCTCGACTTGCGCCGCCGACGGCATCTCCAGCGTGGCGATGAACACGCGCTGCCGATCGGACGTGCCGCGCCGCTCGCGCACGATCGGCGCCAGCGCCTGCACCACTTCGCCGCAGCTCTGAAAGCGATCTTCACGATTGCGCGCCAGCATGCGCAGCACGATCGTGTCCAGCTCGGCCGTGATGTCCGGCCGCATCGACGACGGCGCCGGCGGATTGGCGTCGCGAATGCGGCGCAGCGTCTGCAAGTCGTCCTCGCCGCGAAAGACGCGCCGCATGGTCAACAGCTCGTGCAGCACGATGCCGAGCGAGAAGATGTCCGACCGGCGATCGACGGGATCGCCTTCGGCCTGCTCCGGCGACATGTAACTGATCTTGCCCTTGAGCGTGCCCGTGCGCGTCAGATCGTCGCGCATGTGGCTGGCCGCTTTGGCGATGCCGAAGTCGAGCAGCTTCACGTCGCCCGTCGCCGTCATCATGATGTTCGACGGGCTCACATCGCGATGCACGATCTCGAGCGGCCGCCCTTCGCCGTCGTGCAGCGCGTGCGCATAATCGAGCGCGCTCGCCACCTCGGCGACGATGCGGCAGGCGATCTCGACGGGAATCAGCCGCTTCAAGTTGGCGACGCGGCGAGCGACCTGCACGAGGTCGAAGCCTTCGATGTGCTCCATCGCCAAGAACGGCTGGCCTTGCATGGCGCCGAACTCGAACACGCGCACGATATTGGGATGTCGTAAGAGAACGCTGAGCCGCGCCTCCGCTAAGAACATCTTGACGAAGCTGGAGTCGCGCGCGACTTCGGGAAGGATGCGCTTGACGACACAGCGCTGCCCGACTGAGCCGCCTTCGTGCAGCATTGCTTCATAGACAATCGCCATTCCGCCCCGACCGAGCACCTTACCCAGTCGATATTTTGCGAGAGGCTGAACACTCATTGTCACCTATGAGTTTATCGACGGTAGCGTAATAGCGTCAATCGCTGTCTTAAGGACTATGTTAAGATGAGGAGTGCGAATGCGCTTGCGTCATCCAATGTACGTACTGTCGTTATGCGTACTCGTGAATGCTCTCTGTGCCGCGCGCGCGCATGCCAAACCGACGACAAACGAGCTGGCCAGGGCCCACTTCGAGCTCGGACGGGCTCAGTACAAACACGGTGACTATGAAGGCGCGCTGCGCGAGTTCGACGAGTCCTTCAAGCTACAACAAGCGCCTTTGCTGCTCTATAACGCCGGATTGGCAGCGCGCAAAGCCGGGCATGACGCAGTCGCGTTGCACCGATTTGAAGATTATCTAAAACGCGCGCCCGACGACGCCGCCGAGCGCAGCGAAGTACAACGTTATGTCGATGAGTTGCACGCGGCCGGGATTACGGAGGAGCCGCAAACGCCGGCGGTCGTCGCGCCGCCGCCGGTCGTCGCGCCGCCGCCGCCGCTGACGCCGGTTCCCGTCGTCGTCGCGCCGCCTGCGTCAGATTCGCCGCACCCGGTGCCCGTCTACAAAAAGTGGTGGCTGTGGACGACCGTGGGCGTCGTCGTCTTGGCCGGCGTTGGTGTCGGTGTCGGCTTGGCGTTGTCGCAGGGCGATAACTTCAAACCGACATTGCCCGACGTCTCGCTCAATTCGCTGCCGGCGCACGCCGCCGCGTCATTGACGTTCCGCTTGGCGCGCCACTAAGCGACGCCGAGAATTCCTTAAGCGCGCATTGCGCGAATGCCAAGCATTCGTGCGCGGTCGTTTTACGAGCCGGGCGCCCACTGAAAGGGCAATGGCAACTTTGCGATCTGCGTAAGCGCCTCCTCTTGCCAGTGCGCATTCGATCGCTGCAGCGGCAAGAGCGCGTCGTAAGCCGACAAGAGCCAGTGCACGTAATCGTCGACGGTGAACGGCTGCTCGCGCGGCTGCAGCGCGGCCGCCTCGTCCCAGCGCTCGACGACGCGCAGATAGAGCGCGCGCGCTTGCAGATCGACGAGGACGGCGTCGGCGAGCGCGCCTTTGTCGGCTTCGAAGCGCGCGCGCTGCGGCGGCGGACAGAGCGCGTGCCCCAGAAAGTCGACGCCGGTCGGCGCGCGCCACGCCGAATGCAGCGGATAGACGCGGCAGGCGAGCGGACGCGCCGCGTGCACGCCGCAGCGATGGGCTTGGCCGAGCGACATGAGCAGCGCGCAGGCGCCGTTCGGCTGTTTGCGCAGGAGGAACGCCTGGCGCGGACCGCCGCGATGGAGCGTGAACGACTCGGCCCAATCGTCGGGTGTCGTGCGCACGGTGACGAGCGACGACCAGGGCACGGCGAGCGCGCGCAACAGGCGCCACAAGTCGTGACCATTGACGGGCACGACGTACTCGAAGCAGCACGGCGTCGTGCAGCCGAAGCAGGCCGACGCGCTCGCGGCCTGGCCGTGGACGACGGGCAGCTTCATCGGGCGGCGGTCATCCACGTGAGGTAGTCGTCGATGACGTGGCGACGGCCGCTGCGCGCGACGGCCTCATTCCAGCGCCCGCGAGCGGCGGCGTCGGCGGCGGATTCGGCGACGGCAGCGTCGATGTCGGCGCGCGCGTCGCCGATTCGCGCGCGCCAGGCGGCGGCGAGCGGCGGCGGGCAGGCGGCGTCGTTGCCGAGCGCGACCTGCGGCGCGGCGGTCGGCAGATCGGCATCGGCGGCGGCGGCGAGCGCGACGTGCCACGGGTAGACGCGACAAGAGAGCGGGCGAACGGCGTGCACGCCGCAGCGTCGCGTCGTGCCCAACGAGACGGCGAAGACGCAGCTGCCGTCGCCGGCGTGGCGCAAGCGGAAGCCGTAGCGCGGGCCGTCGGCGGCGAGCAGGAAGCCGTCGTCGTCGCTGACGACGGCCGCGAACGACGACCACGACAGGCCCAGCGCGGCTTGCAGGCGGCCCACGTCGGCGGCGCCGAGCGCGACCGCGCGGCCGACACAGCAGGGCGCGGCGCAGGTGACGCACGGCGAGCTCATGCGACCGCTAAGGCTCGGCTTGCGCGCGCAGGCGACCGTCGAGCTCGGTCACGGCCGCGTGCACCGCCGGCTTGTCGGCGAGCGACAGCGCCAAGAGCTTCCACGGCGCGCGCTCGTGCGGCAGGAAGAAGGCCTCGCGCGCCAGCAGCCGCACGCCGTCGCGCCGAACGGCTTCGGGCGCCGACTGCATGAGATCGTAGCCGCAGCCGTAGTCGTTGCCGAAGCCGGTCAGATAGTCGTGCCACAGCTGCAGCGCGCGCTCGGGCTGGCGACGCGAGGCGACGGCGACACGCACTTGCGCCGCGTAACGCCACAGCTTGTCGCTCGCGCAGGCGGCTTCGACGCGCGCCGCCGGCACGGCGAATTCGGCGGCGCTCGCCGGAAAGATCGCGCCCAAGTGCGCGCGCACGAGGTCGAGCCGCAGCGTCGGCGGGCCGAGCTCGGGCGCGCGCTGCGCAAAGCTATCGCGCGCCATCGCCTGCGCCCGGCGCGCGTCACCGAGCGCCAAGAGCGAGCGGTAGACCAAATACTCGGCCACGTCGTTGAGCTCGGCGTCGGGCACGTCGCCGCGGCGGATGGCGTCGCCGGGAATCTTGCGCGGCACCTCGGCGTCGAAGAGCGTCTCGCACAGCGGCAGCGCCGCCGTTCGCTCGCCGAGCGCGCGCGACAGCCAGTCGAGGTAGATCGACGCCAGCGACGGCAAATGCGCCAGCTGTAGGAGGCGCGCGTAGGCCAGCACGCTGGCGCGCACGTCGGGCTTCGTCAGCAGCGGATCGCCGCGCCGGCCGAGCTCGTCGAGCGCCCCCAAGTGGAAGTCGTAGGCGAAGACCAACAGATCCGCCGTCGGCCGCTGCGCCAGCGACGGATCGCGCGCCACCGTCGCCAGCAGGGTCGCCGCCGGGTGCGCGTTCAGATCGACGCCGAGCTGCCCGGGCGCCGGGCGCGCCGGGCCGAGCCGCTTGGCCGCCTGGCGCAGCTCGACGACGAAGGCAGCGTCGGCATCGGGCGCGAACAGCGTCTGCGCCAGCACATCGCCGGCGACGAGCGCGCGTTCGAGCGGCCGGTCGGCCAACAGCGGCCACAGCGCGCGGACGAGGCGCGGATCGAGCCCGCGTCGTGGCAGCTGGCCGAGAATGCGCTTCAGCTGCAGGGCCGGCGGCTCGTCGAAGCGCGCGTCGCGCGGGGTCGCCGCCGGATCGAGCACGACCGGCGGCACGGTCGCCAAGATCGCCGCCGTCGCCGGCAGTCCGAGCGCGCGCGCTTTGTCGACGATCGTCGTCATGCGGGCGGCAGCTCGACGCGGAAGCAGGAGCCGCGGCCGAGCTCGCTCTTGACCGCCAAGCGGCCGCCGAGCGCGGCGACGGTGTCGCGGACGATGGCCAAGCCGACGCCGGCGCCGGCGCCGCGCTTCGTCGAATAGAGCGGCTCGAAGATGCGCTGCACTTGGTCGGCGGGGATGCCGCTGCCGCTGTCCTCGATCTCGATGCGCGCCCAGCCGTCATCGCCGTGGCCGATGCGGATGGCGAGGCGATTGTGGTCGCGATCGCCGCGCGGACCGGGCGACATCGATTGCGCGCCGTTGAGCAGCAGGCTGACCAAGAGCTGGCCCAGCTGCCGCTCCGTCGCCAACACCAGCGGTGCGGGCGCGAACGCGCGCACGAGCCGGGCATGCCGCGCGATCTCGCTCGCCGTGACGTCGAGGACGCGATCGGCCACGGTCGCGACGTCGAGCGGCGCCGGCGCACGCGCGTCATCGCCGCCGAAGAGCGCGAGGTAGCGCGCGAAGCCGGCGATGCGGGCGGTGTCCTCGGGCAAGAGCGGCTCCAGCGCGCCGGCGCGGCCTTGCGCCGCCGCGTGCGCGCGCAGCCGTTCGAGCAGCGACGGCAGCGTCGCCGCCATCGCCGTCAGGTTCGCGGCCACGAAGCCCACGCGATCGCGCGCCGCGCCGTCGTCGTCAGCCACGGGCCGTCGTCCGCAGCCCAGCGTCGCCGGACGTGTCGTTAGGCCGGCTTCTTGCCATTCGCGCCCGTGCCGCCGGCCGGAGCCGCCGCGCCGCCACCGCCGCGCCGCCGCCCGCCGGCGCATCCCGCCGCCGCCGCCCGCGCCGGCACCGCCGCCCGCCGGCGCATTCCCGCCGCCGAGACCGCCCGCCATCGCCAGCTCCAGCGGATCAGGCGGCGCCAGGAACTTCGCCGTGAACCCCTCGTCGAGGAAGATGTTCCAGTTCGCCGCCTGTTGCATGATCGGCGCGATCGTATCGGGCACGCGCTCGGCATCCTCCAGCGGCGGCTGAGTCGGCGGATTGAAGTTGGCGTTCCCGGCGTGCAGCGGCCCGTCGCCGCCGCCCATCGTCACCCAAATCGAGCCCAACGCCGACCCGATGGCGTTCGCGTCCAGCCGCGGCTGCGTCATCCGCAGGACGTTGATCTGCGCGATCCCGCTGAAGCCGACCATCTTCGTCGCCCGGCGAATCTGATCGACGACCGGCTGCGCCTGCGCCTTCCACATCGCGAACAGCTCTTCCGGCTTCTTCCCCGGATTCGCCTTTTGCAGCTTCTGCAGCTCCGCGATCTTCTTCGCCGAGACCTGCGAGCGATTCTCGACCGGCGACGCGAACGGAATGGCGTCGAGCTTGAGCACGCCCTCTTGCACCGAATCCCAGCCGAGAATTTTCGAGAAGCTGAACTTCGCGGCCGCTTCGTCCCACTTCATCATCTTGGGTGCCGGTCCAGCCGCGCCTTTTGCCGGCGGCGCGCCGTTCGCGGCGGCCGCACCGTTCGCCGGTGCCGCCGCGCCACCCGGTGCTGCCGCGCCACTCGCGCCCGCGTGACTGGCGCCGGCTCCGCCGGCCGCGCCCGCTCCGCCGGCGCCCGCGCCGCCGCCGCCCGCATTTCCCGCGACTGCCGGATTCGCCGCGCCGGCACCCGCGCCGCCGCCCGCGCCCGCATGGGCGGCCGCGCCGTTTGCGCCCGCGCCGCCCGCCGCATTCGCACCGGCACCGCCGCCGGCCGCACCCGCAGCAGTCGCGCCGCCGCCCGCTGGATTCGCCGCGCCCGCGCCACCGCCTGCCGCGCTTGCCGGACCCG
Source organism: uncultured delta proteobacterium (assembly GCA_963785725.1). GTDB lineage: Bacteria > Myxococcota_A > Polyangia > Palsa-1104 > Palsa-1104 > JAQBQH01. Next base: position 171,845 of record CAWAWS010000033.1, read on the forward strand.
CGCCGCCGGCATTCGCCGCGCCGGCGCCGCCCGCATTCGCTGCGCCCGCGCCGCCCGCATTCGCCGCGCCGGCGCCGCCCGCCGCGTTCGCCGCGCCGGCACCGCCGCCGCCCGCCGCATCCGCGCCGGCCGCGCCCGCACCGCCGGCCGCGCCCGCGCCGTCGGCCGCCGGCTTGCCATCGGCCCCCGCTTTGCCATCCGCGAGCGGCTTGCCGTCGGGCCCGACTTTGCCGTCCGCGCCCGGCTTGCCGCTCTTGGCCTGCACCTGCGTGATGACCGTCGTCATCTGCACGAGCCCCGGCGCGCCCGCATTGAACGCCGCTGCCATCGCCATCCAGAACGCCGGCGCCGGCACGACACCGGCATCGATCGTCGTCAGCTTCGCCTGCACCTGCGCCGCCGGACCCAAGCGATCGAGCGCCACGCGCAACGTCTTCGCCATGTCCGCCGCCACCGCGATCGCCGCCAGCTTCGAATTGATGAACGCCGACTTCTCGGTGTCCGCCATCTTCTCGACTTCGGCGATCAAATACTGCCCCGCCTTCGAGCCCTTGTTGTTCTCCTTGAACTTGGCGAACAGCTCGAGCGCCTTGATCTGCTCGTCGGACAGCGAATAGCCGGGATCGAAGCCCGCCGCCGGCTTGTACTCCTTGCCGACGTACAAGTTGCCCGCATACAGCTTGCCCGCGTAGTCCTTCGCCGGCGGCAGCGTGTCCTCGGGCTTGGCCGCGTCGTGCAGCTTCTGATACTCCTGCACGACGTCGCCCCAGACCTTCGCTTCGAAGTTGTAGAACTTCTTCTGCGCCAGCTTCTCCTTGAACGACGCGAACGTCTCGCCTTCGCGCTTCTGCTTGACGAAGTTCGAGTAGGCGATGCGCGCCTGATCCGCCGTGCCGGCCGCGAAATCGCCCGGCGGCGGCATCAGGTGACGCTGATGCGCGTCCTTAGCGGCGGTGTCGAGCTTCTTGGTCGCGGCCTCGGCGCCATGCGTCTTCTGATCGATCTTGGCCTTGTATTCGTGCTCGTTCTTGGCGAGCTGCTCCTTCTCTTTGTCCTCGTCCGTCTTGCCCTTGTCGGCGACCGCCTGCACCGTCGGATTGAGCGGACCCGCGGAGACTTCGTCCTTCTTCGCGCCGGCGTTCTTGTCCTTGGCGCCGCCTGCCGCCGGGGCACCGCCTGCCGCACCCGCCGCGCTCGCGCCACCCGCGGCGCCGCCGGCCGCAGCCGCGCCGCCCGCAGCCGCGCCGCCGGCCGCAGCTGGTCCCGCAGCCGCCGGCGCCGGCGCCCCCGCACCCGCTGCACCGCCGGCGCCCGCTTTGCCGCCGGCCGCGCCACCAAACGTCGCCTTGCGCGCGTCGAGCGACTTCGCCTGCGAGATGATTCCGGCCGGACCGGCAGCGACGGCCGGACCGGGCGCGCCGACGGAGCTGCCACCGCCACCGCCCTTGCCGCCGCCGCCACCGCCGTCGCCTTTGGGCATCGACCCGCCGCCGCCGCCGCCCTGCTGCGTGCCGCGATTGCTGGCCGAGCCCGGCTCGGGGCTCGGCGGCGACGCGCCCGTCGGTGGCGCGGCGTTGCCGGCGGCCGGCGGCGCCGCCGGCTGCGCCTTGGGAATCGCGCCCGCCGCCGTCGCCGACACGCCCGGATCGGACGGCAACGCCGGCAGCGTCACCGCCGGCAACACCAACAGCGGCGGCGGCAGCGGCACCGGCGGCGGCACCGGAATCGGCGCCGGCTTCGCCAGCACGGGCGGCATCGGCGGCTCCGGCGGCGGCGGCGGCACCGGCGCCTTCTCCTGCTCCGTCGGCTTCTCGGTCGCGCCCTCTTTTTGCGCCTGCTTCTCGGCCTCGGCGACGTGCTTCTGCGCCTTGGCGCCCTCTTCTTGGTGATGCTTGACCTTGTGCTCGTGCTCAGCCTTCTGCTGATGCACTTTCTTCTCGTGCTCTTGCTCGGCTTTGGCGTAGTCGGCCTGCTGCTTGGCGACGTGGCGAACGTGCTCCTCGTCCTGCGCCTTCTGCTTCCGCTGCACCTCGGCCAGATCGGCCTGGTACTTGGCCGTGATGAGCGCCTGCACCTCTTCCCGCTCGGCGACGACGTTGACGCCCGTGTCGGGGTTGATGCCCATGTGCGCGATCTGCGCGCGGCGCCACTCGAGCACGAGACGACCGGCGCGCGCCGGATCGCTCTTGGACGCGATCGCCACCGCCTTGGCCAGCTTCTCCGTCGGTGACGTGCAGGCGTCGGCGGGATCGATCTGCTCGGCGTTGTCGGCGTGCTCGCGATAGAAGTCCCACGCCTTGCCGGGAATGCCGAACATGGCGTTGAAGTCGACGGGCGCCGCCGTCATGCCGTTTTCCCAGCCCGGCGGCAGCTCCGCGAACTGCCCCGCGGCCGCCTTCATGCGCTGCAACACGGGCGCGATCTTTTCCTTCGCCTCTTTGTTGCCCTGATCGTCGGAGGTCTTGCTGGCGCCGTCTTTGACGCCGTTCTGCATCTTGGTGAGGCCGTCGTCGCGCAGCGACAGGCCGTTGACGAACTTGGTGCCGCCGGGACCGCCGAGCTGCAGGTCGATGGGCTGGAACGGCTGGAACGAGCCCAAGTCGATGTGCGCGAAGTTCACCGACGCCAACGTGTACTTCTTGTCGATGATCGTGAACCAGCAGATCTCGGCGTGCATCGTCGCGATCAAGTTGGCGATGAGATCGAGCGACGCGGCGACGAACGGGTTGATCTGGATCTTCGCGCCTTCGCCCTGGCGATAGGTGCCGGTGATGCCGGCGCCCAAGTCGAGGTTGAGGCGCGCCACGATCTCGGCGCCGATGCCGACCGACGCCGACGCGATGAGCAGCTGGATCTCGCCGACGATCTGCACCGAGAACGAGAGCGCGAGATAGGAGCCCATCGAGATCTGGCCGCCGAAGCTGATCGGCGGCAGGCCGCCCGAGTCGAGCGCGTCGAGCCCGCCTTCGAGCTTCGGGTTCTCCAGCTTCACCTTCGGCATGCGATAGCCGGCGGCGACGCCGAAGCCGAGGCGCAACGCCAAGCTCGCCACGCCGACGGTCGCCAGCGGAATGTCGATGTCGTTGTGCAGCGCGGCCAGCTGGTGATCGCTGTCGTCGGCGTGCTTGTCGGTCGGCGTGATGCCGCCGATCTGCAGGCCGTCTTTCTGCGAATACTTGACGGCGACGACGAGCTCCGTCGACTCGTCGGGCGTGAGCGTGATCGAGCCCTCGAAGACGAAGCCCGCGCCGTAGCCGATCTTGACGGTGGCGGTCTTGATGTACTGGTTGTTCTTCGGGTTGAGCGTGGCGCCGACTTCGATGCCGTTGCCGTCGAGCTGGCCGATGACCTCGGCCTTGTCGAAGCCGGGCACGGTGACGGGAAACTTGATCCTCGCGTAGAGCCCGGTGCCGGACGCGTAGCCGGCTTCGAACGTGCCTTTGCCGTCCTTTTGGAACGGCGAGGCGAACTGCGTCGTCAGCTTGGCGCTCAAGCCGGCGCCGGGCGCGTACGAGACGACGATCGTCGGATCTTCGAGCGCGAGGAACTCGGGCGGAACGAGGTGCAGCTCGCCGCTGGCCTGCGTCAGCTTCCAGTTGGCGATGGCGACTTTGATGCTGCCCGACTTGATGAAGCTCGACAGCGGTGAGCCGGCGACGGGCACGACCTTGAGCTCGGCCGACGTCGACAGGCCGAGGCCGTCGCCGGCGGTGACGACCGCTTTGCCCTCGACGTCGACGCCGGGGAAGGCCGCTTTGACGTTCAGCTCGCCCGACGAGAACTTGTTCTGCACGACCGAGATGCTGCCGTCGGCGACGACATCGCCGATCTTGACGTGCTGCACGGCCAAGGTCGCGTCGATGCCCTTGCCGTTGTGATAATTGCCGACGAACGTCGCCTGGCAGTCGCTGATGCCGGCGATGGGGATGCCGTTGATGACGGCGTTGACGCCGAAGTCGAGGTCGGTCTTCTCGCCGCCGCCGATGCCGATGCTGAACTTGGCGGTGACGCTCGAGAAGGAGACGTAGTTCTTCATCCCCTGCGCGAGCTTGGTGGCGTCGACGACGCCGTTGAGCTTGAAGCTCGCCGGCTCGCCACCGCCGGCGGCGGCGTCGACGGTCATGTCGACCTGCGCCAACCCGGCCACGTCGGCCGACGCGCCGCCGTCGACGGTGAACTTCTTGGTCGCGCTCGTCCAGCTGGCGTTGATGGCGCTCTTGCCGACGTCGAACTTGACCGCGCCCATCGTCGGCGGCGGCTTGAGCGTGCCTTTGATGCTGATGGCTTTGTTGGCGTACTCGAACGCCAAAATCGAGCCGGGGCCGAGCTCTTTGACGACCGGCGACATGTCGATCGAGGTCTTGATGGTGACGTCGCCCTTGGCGTACTCGATCTCGGCGACCTGGAACGCGTCCGAGACCTTGCCGAGGCCTTTGAGCTTGGTGACCTTGCCCTTGACGTCGATGGCGTTGTTCGTGACCTTGATGGTGGCTTCGGCGTCGAGGTGCTCCGAGTAAGCCGCGGCCAAGTTGAGCTTGATGCCGTCGCCGGTCGTGCTGAGCTTGCTGTCGGCGAGCGTGAGCCCGATCTTGGTCGCATCGAAGATGGCGAACGCTTTGGCGTCGACGTTGGCGCTGCCGGTGAGCTTCTTGGCCGCGTAGTTGAAGTCGAAGGTGCCTTCGCCGACGTTGTCGACGGTCATCTTGCCGGCGATGGCCGCGTGCATGCCGGCGCCGGCGTCGAAGCCGACCGAGCTGCCGTCGTTGACGGTCAGGTGCGCCGGACCCATGTCGACGGGGACGCTCGACAACAGCTTGCCGTTGACGCCGGTGTTGTTGGCGGTGACGGCGACTTTGAGACCCTTCAACGCCGGCGCGGTCATCTCCGCGTCGACGGCGACGTTGAAGGCGCCGGTGCGAATGTTGACGTCGGCGCTCTTGATCGTGCCGTTGACGGCCTCGGGCACGACGAAGCCGCCGTCGCCCAAGCTGACGGCGCCCGTCTTCCACACGGCGCTGCCGTGCTTGGTCTGGAAGTATTCCGAGGCGGTGATGGCGACGTCGGTGACTTCAGCGTCGAAGTCGTTGTCGTTGCCGATATGCACTTGGAACTTGCCCGACAGCATCTTCTTGCTGCCCGACGTCCACGTGACCGAGCCGGTGGCGGTGGTGCCCAAGGTGAACTTGCCGCCGGCGTAGTTGACCTGCATCGGGGCGTGGAAGCCGTCGACTTTGACGCCGGGCAAGCCGCTCGTGAGCTTGTTGACGGCGGCGTCGGCGTTGATGGTCGCGTTGAACGTGGCTTGGTCTTTGTTGCCGCCGATCTTGGTGATGGCGACGTCGGCCAACGCGGCGACGCCGAACTTGATGGTGCCGACGCTCTTGAAGTCGCCGCCGTTGCTCGAGCCCGCCGACGCCTGGACCTTGCCGAGGATGAGGTTGTTCGTCATCGGCGCGAGCTCGAACTCGCCGTCGGCCGACCAGTCGAGCACGCCTTGGTTCCAGCCGACGCTGGCTTTGGCGCTCGAGCCGCCGCCCGCGCCGTGCGCCTGCAAGTGGCCGTTGAGGATCTTGTTGGGCAGCAGGTCGATCGTGCCGCCGTCGAGCGTGACGCTGACGCCGCCGGCTTTGATCGTCGTGTCCTTGGCCGCGGTCAGCGTGCCGGTGATCTCTTTGCCGCTGACCTTCGCTTTGAGCTGCGAGAAGACGACCTGGCCGCTGATGGGCGCGACGCTGACGGCGACCTGCGTGGCGTCGAACGTGAACGCGTTGGCGCCGGCGGTGCGGTCGTAGACGACGTGCATGTCGCCGCTCAGCTGGCTGACGACCGAGGCGAGCGGAATGTGCGTGTCGGCCTTGATGTCGATGGGCTTGCCGGCGCCGGCCGCGATGACGGTGACGGCGATGTCGGGCAGCCCGCCGAGCTTGACGATGCCGCTGGCGCTGCCGATGAGCCCGGCGGTCTTCTCCATCGTGAGCTGCGACGCGCTGTCGATGGCGATGTCGACGCCGCCGACGCTGATCGTCTTGCCGCCGTGAATCGTCGCGCCGTAGCCGGTCGAATCGAGGTGCGCCTCGTCGATGGTCAGCCCTTGCAGCGGCCCGGCGAGCGCGACGTCCTTGGCCGTGGCGCTGATGCCTTTGGCGTTGTCGTAGCCGAGGTCGAGCGACGCGCCGCCGGCGACGATGCCGTCGAGCGCCTTGAACTTGACCGTCGTCTTGGCGTCCCAATTGCCGGCGACGTACTTGAACGAGAACGGCGTCTCTTCGGTGAACGCCGACTCGGTGACGGTGCCGGCGACGTTGGCGCCGGTGACCTTGCCGCCGTCGATGATCGGCGTGGCCTTGGCCTTGACCGTCCCGCCCAGCACATCGACGGTCACCTGTCCGTCGGTCAACGAGAGCTGCTTCTGCGCGTTCATCTTCAGCGTCAACGAGCCGTTGATGGTCGCGCCCGGCACCGTCAGCGAAATGCCGTTCTCGGGCACCGTCAAGGTCGCGCCGAGGCCGCCCTCTTGGTCCTCGAGCGTGATCGTGCCGGTGAAGATGCTGCCGACGGTGATCTTGGCCTCGCCCGTCGCCGAAAAGTGCGGCTTGCCGCCGGTGACGCTGACCGCGAGCTGCATTCCGCCCATGACGGTGGCGCCGTCGGGCAACAGGCGCTGCAGCGCGCCGGCGTCGAGCGGCGCCGAAGCCGTGACCGCCTCGCCGATCTTGTTGACGGTGATGCCGCTCGGGAAGACGCTGGCGAGCGGCCCCGACGCGAAGTTGGCGTTCTTGCAGCTGAGCGAATTGCCGCCGCCTTCGTTCGAGGCCGTCAGCTGGCCGGTCATCGCGCCGCCGGTCAACCCGGCCAGGTCGACGGCGACGGTGCCTTCGACCTTCAAGGCGCCGCTGCTGTCGTAGCTGACGTGGCCGGTGGCGCTGGCGGCGCCGCCCGCGCCCATCTGCACTTCGACCGAGCCGGTGATCTGCGGCGCGCCCGCGCCCTTTTCGAAGTGCAGCTGGCCGTTGTTGATCTGGCCGGTGATGGGACCGACGGTGACGGGGCCGCTGGCGAACTGAAGGTCGCCCGACAGCGTGCCGTTGGCGTAGGTGACGTTGGGGACGCTGACGTACTGCGCGATGCGCGGGTCGGATGCCTTGATGTCCGTCGCGTGCACGCTCAACGGCGACGCGGCGCCGCTCGTGTAACCGACTTTCAAGTTGCCGGCCAGCTGCGGCACGAGCGCGTGCACGTCGACGTCGACCTCCGCCTGCGTCGACAGCTGCCCGTTGGCGTACTGCAGGCCGAGCGACACCGGCGCGCCCGGAAACGCCGTGATCTTGAGCGACGCCGAGCCCTTGAGCTGCGACAGATCGTAGGTGCCGCCGGCGCCGGGGATGGTCAGGCTGACTTGATCGAGCGAGCCTACCGACGCCAACCCTGCCGGCGCGATGTTCGAGCCGGTGATCGTGATGTCGCCGAGCGCGGTGCCCAAGTTGCGCACGTCGGTGGCGCCGACGGCGACGGACGCGTTGAGCTGGCTCAGCTGACCGAGCGTGCCGCCCAAGTCGAGGCTGATCGGCCCGCCGGCGGTGCTCGCCGAGACCTGCCAGCCGGGCTTCACGTCGATGTTGATGTCGGGCAGCGTGACGCGCGGGACGGCGAACTTGACGCCGATCGATCCGGTGAGCGAGCCGCCCGGATCCATCGCCAAGTTCTGCCAGGTGCCGGTGACGAGGCCGCCGAGCAAGCTGACGGTGACGTTGCCGCTGACGCCGAACGTGTTGGCGCCGAACGCGTCCTTGACCGAGACGGTGAGTCCGGAAACCGAGATGCCGGGGACGCCGGCGTTGGCGATGGTGATCGAGCCGTCGAGCTGGCCGCCTTGGTACGCGATCGTCGCCGTGCCGCTGATGACGGCGGCGCCGCCGGGTCCGGCCGTGAACGTGCCGGTCGCGTCGCCGGTGACGTTGGCGCCGTCGATCTGCAGCGTCGACGCCGTCAACGCCAGCGAGCCGCCGCCGGGCAGCGCCAGCGTCACCGGCGCGCCCAAGTGCAGCGCCGCCTGCAGCTTGCCGTCCTCGACGCGCACGTCGTCGAAGATCGCCTGCGCCAGCTGCGGCATCGTGAACTTGACGTCTTTGCCGACGACACTGAGCTTGCCGGCGGCGTAGCTGATCTGCGCCGTGCCGCTCAGTCCCGGCAGATCGATCGGGATCTCGGCGCCGGCGGTGACGGTGATCGTCTTGCCGTCCCAGGTGATCGTCGCCTGGACGCTGGCCTGCAAGCCGGCGATTTGGATCGTGCCGTTGAGCGTGGCGTTGAAGGTGATGCCGCCCGGCCCGGCGCTCAAGATCGCCGTCATGTGCATCGTGCCGCCGGCCAGGCCGTTGTCCATGCGCACGTCGGCGCCGCCGGACAAGGTGACGTCGACGCCGCCGCCCGGCGACGACGCGACGTCGATGACGAAGTCCGTCGCCTGCACGGGGAAGTCTTTGCTGAGCAGATCGCCGGGCGCGAGGTTGGCCGTGCCTTTGAACCCGTTGGCGTCGAGCTGCACCGACACCTGCTTGACGACGGCGCCCGGCACGTTGATGGGCACGATCAAGGTGCCCGAGACGGCGCCGCTGGCGTCGACGGTCAGCGTGCCGGCGGTGCCGTGCAGCGCGCCCGACTCGACGCTCGCCGACAGCGTGCCCGAGTCGACCTTGTCGCCGGTCGCTTTGAACGTGGCCGTGTTGATCTTGAGCGGCCCGATGCTCTGACCGACGGTGATCTGCTTCTTGCCGTCGCCGATGTCCTGCGCCTGCGGCAAGTGACTCGAGAGATCGAGCCCTTTTTGCAGCACATTGAGCACCCACTTCGACGGCGTGCCGGCGGCGCCGCCGGCCGGCGCCGCGCCGCCGCCGCTGTCACGCGAGATCGTGCCCGCCGGCGCGCGCTCGCGCACCTGCAGCGCGTTCGCGCCCGGCGCCGCGCCGCTCGTGACCGCCTGCGCGACGCGATCGGCCTCGTTCTCGACCGCCGATCCCGGCGCCGACAGCGACGCCGAAGCGGCCGGCGCCGCGCCCGCCTGCTGCGCGACGTGGGTCAGCTCGTGCGCCAACAGCCGCTTGCCCGCCAGCGTCGCCGGATCGTACTTGCCGGCCGCGAAGAAGACGTCCTCACCCTGCGTAAATGCCGTCGCGCCTAGTCGTTCGGCCTCGGCCGCGGCGTTGGCGTCGTCGTGCACGCGCACGCCCGACAGCGACGTCCCTAGCCGCGGCTCGAGCTCGGCGCGCACCGAGCTCGGCAGCGGCTTGCCTTGCGCGGGCCCGTTGCCACCGTTCGGGCCCAATCCACCGAGGCGGGCAGCGACGGCGGCGCGCGCTTCGCGACCGTCGGCGATGCGGCGGCCGCCGAGCGCATGCAGCGCCGTCGCGCGCACGCGGGCGGCATGCGCGTCGCCTTCGGGGCCGAGCAGCGCCTGCATTTCACTGCGCGCCGCGCCCCGTTCGAGCAGCAGCACGAGCGCATCGGCCAGCCGGCGCGCCTCGCCCATGACGGCGTCGACGGCGGCATGCGTCGGCTCGTAGGCGGCGAGCGCCAGCGGCCGCGACGTGATGCGCGGCGCGCGACCGAGCGCCGCCCGCACCGTCATCGACGCGCGCGCGCGCTCGGCGACGAGCGGCGCCGGCCCGCTCAGCGGACCCAAGCGACGCAAGATCGAGTGCGCCTCCCGCTCGGCGCCTGCCGACGGCGCGCCCGGCCGCGACGACGGCGACGCCGTGCGCTGCTGCGCCGCGTGGATCGCCTCGTGCACCAGCACCGACGGGCGCGCTTCACCGCTGCCGACGAACACGCGGCGACCGAGCGTGAACGCGCTCGTGCTCAGCCGTGCCGTCACCAAGTCGACGAGCGGGCTCGTCACCAGCTCGACGTCGCCGAGCGGCTGCGCCAACGCGGCCTCGGCGATGGCGCGCGAATCGGCCGGCAGCGTCGCGCGCGCCAACGACGCATCGATGCTGTCCAGCCCGACGAACGCTTGCTCCCACAAGCTCGTCGCCAGCGGCGCACCCAAGTCGCGGACCAGCTCGAGATAGGCGCGCCGGCGCTCGGACGGCGGCAGCCCCTGCCGCAACAGCGCCGCCAACGCCAGCGGATCGGCGCCGCGATCGAGCAGCATGGCCCAGATGGCGCGCGGCGAGCCCGACTGCCACGGCTGCTCGTCTTCGAGCGCGCGGGCACGACGCGGCAGCGGCTGCGGCCGAGCGGGCGCTGCTACATCATGATCGAAGAGCCGCTGCACTCGGTCCGTCCCCCACACGCGGTCAGCGAGGCTGTCCTAGCGTATCCGTCTCAGCAGGTTATCGCCATGCTAAAGAAAAAGTTGCTAGCGACCTGCGTCACCTCTGCGAGAGCTATCTAAGACTATGAATCTACGTCAGCTTTCCAACCGAGCGAGATCGCCCGCGCGGACCAGCTGGCGGCGTGATCGGCGGCACTTTCGAGCTGCGTCAGCGCGCCATCTTCGCGATAGAGGCGCGCCAGTCGAGCGGCGGCGGCGGCACTGCCGAGATCGGCGGCGCGCATGAGCCAGGCGAGCGCGCGCGCCGTGCCGCCGGGACGCGCGCCGTGCCGCAGGCCGAGGCGAAAGCAGCCTTCGGCGCTGCCGGCGTCGGCGGCGGCCTGCTCCCAGCGCGCCGCGGCCTCGGGATCGCGCGCGCCGCCGACGCCGTCTTCGAACAGCCGCGCCAGCTCCAGCTGCGCGGCGACGACGCCACGCTCGGCCGCGACGCCGTAGAGCATGCGCGCGCGCCTCGGGTCGACGGCGACGCCGAGGCCGCGCAAGTGGGCGGCGCCGAGGAGCCAGAAGGCCTGCTCGTCGCCGGCGGCGGCGGCGCGACGCAGCCAGTCGACGCCGGCGGCGGCGGTCGCCGGCTCGAGCAGCAAGAGGCCGCCGAGCGCGACGGCGGCGGCGGCGAGCGCGGCGTCGGCGGCGCGTTCGAGGTAGGCGAGGCCGCGCGCGCGATCGACCGGTCCACCACGGCCGGCGAGCATCATGAGGCCGACGGCGAGCGCCGCGTGCGGGCTGCCTTGGTCGGCGCCGAGCTGCATGAGGCCGCGCCCTTCACCGACGGCGACGGCATCGTCGCAAGCGGCGAGCTCGCAGGCGGCGATGTACAGCCGCGCGGCGCGCCGATCGTCGTCGGGCTCGACGAGCGCAGCTTCGGCGTCACGGCGCAGCTTGTCGAGATCGGGCACGCCGCGAGAATACGGCGAGCGGCGCGCGCGTGCCCAGCCTCTTTGTCACGCTTCGTCGCCGAACGTTACATATACTGCCGCGGTGTTTTCCGTCGACGTCGACGCGATCGATCTGGCGCCCATCCTCGAACAATTCGCGCGCGACGGCTACGCGCGCCTCGGCCGCGTCGTCGCCGACGAGACGCTGGCGGCGCTCGGCACGCGCGTCGACGACATCATGGCCGCGCGCGTGCGTCACGACGGGCTCTTCTTCCAGCGCGACTCCGACAGCGGCCGCTACGAAGACCTGAAGTACGGCGCCGGCTGGCAAGGACCGTCGCCCGACTATCGCAAGATCGAGAAGCTGGAGCTCGATCCGCTGTTTCGCGCCTATATCTGCAATCGGCTGCACGAACGGATCGCGCGCGCCCTCATCGACGGGCCGATTTCGCTCTATCGCGCCGTCCTGTTCACGAAGAGCGCGACCGGCGGCACGCTCCTGCCGTGGCATCAAGACGGCGGGCTCTTTTGGGGCATCGATCGCATGCCGTTTCTGCAGCTGTGGACGGCGCTCGACGACTGTCCGCTCGACGGCGGCTGCCTCGAGGTCCTGCCGGGCACGCATCGCGCCGGGCTGACGACGATCCAAGGCGGCGTCGTGCCCGACGATCGGCTGCTCGCCGTCGACGCCGAGAAGAACGCGCTGCCGCTGCCGGCCAAAGCGGGCGAGATGATGCTCGTTCACAACCACTTGTGGCATCGCTCGCTGCAGAGCCACTCGGGCCGGCGCCGCTCGACGCTGTCGGTGTGCCTGATGACGGCGGCGACGCGCTGTCTGCGCAAGAAGCGGGCGCCGCGGCAGTTCTTTCGCGTCTTCGAGTGACACGTCACAGTCGGCCGCCGACGGAGCTGCTACTGTCCGTAGGTGGATCTCACGCTGCTCGACATCGTCGCTCGCACCGTCTGCGGCGTCGTCGGCGTCAGCGCCGTCGGCGTCACGCTGCGGCTGATCGGGCGCAAGGTCAAACGTGACGCCGAGGCGCTCGCCGAGGTCGGCGAAATGCGCGCCGTCCATGCGGTCCGGCTCGTCAATGTCGTGCCCGACGATTTGGTGCGCACGAGCGGCGTCGCGCTACCGCGGGGCGAGCTGGTCAAGACGCGCTTCAGCGGCCGCGCCTGCATCGCGCATCAGTGCTCGCTCATCGTCAATCCCGGCGTCGACGCGCGGGTGTTCGAGACCAGCGAGCACGGCGAGCTCTATATCGAAGACGAAGGCGCGCGCGCGCTCGTACGAGGCGAGATTCCCGTCATCGCGCTGGTCGACCGCGCCAGCGGTGAATGGACCAGCGAGACGCTGCCGCCGCACGTTCGCGAGTGGCTGCAAGAGGCGACGGCGTCCGACGAGTGGGAACACTCTCGCCATTTGCGCTGGGTGGAACGCTGGATCGAGCCCGGCGAGCGCGTCTGCGTCGTCGGCGCCGCGACGCTGCAGCTCGACGAAGGCGGCGGTCGGCGGCGACTACCGGCAATCGGCGGAGCTGTTGACGTTCGAGACCGCCGACGACGCGCCGCTGTCGGTCAGCAACGATCCGACGCTGCTCGTCACTTCGTGAGCGGCTGACGAATGATGGCCAGCGCGCGCCCGGGCAGCTGGTACTTCGCCTCGGTCATCGGCAGATCGCGCTTCGAATCGTCCGACGTATCGAGCTCCAAGCGCCACTGCTCGCCCGCTTCGAGCACCGTCGGCAGCGTGAACTTCATGGCCTCGTGATGCGCGTTGAACAGCACCAAGATGCCGTCGCCCCAGATGCGCCCGCCCTGCTCGTCCGGCGTCTCGATCGAATCGCCGCCCAGTAGGACCATCCACGAGCGCACGAAGGGCTTTTGCCAATCCTCGTCGTCCATCTCGGTGCCGTCGGGGCGAAACCAGGTCAGATCCTTGTACGTCGAGTCCCACACCTGCTCGCCGCGGAAGAAGCGACGCCGCTGCAGCGTCGGCTGGCGACTGCGAAAGTGAATCAGCCGGCGCGTAAACGCGAGCAGCGCTTTTTTGCGATCGTCGAGATTCCAATCGACCCACGACAGCGCGTTGTCTTGACAATAGGTGTTGTTGTTTCCCTTTTGCGTGCGCCCCATCTCATCGCCGGCGACGATCATCGGCACGCCTTGCGACACGAACAGCGTCGCCAACAGGTTGCGCATTTGCCGCTCGCGCAGGGCGATAATGCCTTTGTCGTCGGTCTCGCCTTCGACGCCGCAATTCCAGGCCTGATTGTCGTCGGCGCCGTCGCGGTTCGACTCGCCGTTGGCTTCATTGTGCTTTTGGCTATAAGTGACCAAATCGTGCAGCGTGAAGCCATCGTGCGCCGTAATGAAGTTGATGCTGGCTTGCGGACGCCGATTCTCGCCTTGATATAAATCGGAGTTTCCCGCCAATCGATATCCCATTTCGCCGACCAAATTCTCGTCGCCCTTCCAAAAGCGGCGCACGGCGTCGCGGTATTTGCCGTTCCATTCGCGCCACGGCACGGGCAGATTGCCGACTTGATAGCCGCCCATGCCGACGTCCCAGGGCTCGGCGATCAGCTTGACGCGCGACAACAGCGGATCTTGCGTCACGATCTGAAAGAACGACGAATCGCGCGCATACTCGCCTTTGCCGGTACGCCCGAGCACCGTCGCCAAGTCGAAACGAAAGCCGTCGACGTGCATCTCGCTGACCCAATAGCGCAGCGAATCCATGACGAACCGCGCCGTCTGCACGTTCGAGGTATTGAAGCTGTTTCCGCAGCCGGTAAAGTCGAGATAATGCCGCTTGTCCGGCATCAACCAATAATAGCTGGCGTTATCGATTCCCTTGAACGACAGCGTCGGCCCGAGATGATTGCCTTCGCAGGTATGATTATAAACGACGTCGAGGATGACCTCGATTCCGGCGGCGTGCAGCGCTTTGACCATCGTCTTGAATTCTTCGACTTGAATACCGGGCTGCGAGCGACTCGAATAGCGCTGATCGGGTGAAAAGAAATTGAGCGTGCTGTAACCCCAATAGTTGGTCAGCTTGCGCTCTTGCAAGAAGGAATCGGTCGGAAATTCGTGCACCGGCAAGAGCTCGATGGCGGTGACGCCGAGCGTCTTCAGGTGCTCGATGATCGCCGGATGGGCCAGGCCACGATAGGTCCCGCGCAGCTCTTTGGGCACGTCGGGATGCAGCTGCGTCAGGCCTTTGACGTGCGCTTCGTAGATGACCGTCGTTCGCCACGGCAGCTCGAGCCGCCGATCGTTACCCCAATCGAACTCGTCGCTCACGACGACGCTGCGAGGCATTCCCGGCGCGCTGTCGCGGCTGTCGATGTCGAGATCCTGCCGCTTGCGCTTCGGATCGTAGGACAATAGAGGCTTCGACCAATCGGGCTGACCCCACACCGACTTGGCGTAGGGATCGACGAGCAGCTTGGCCGGATTGCAGCGATGGCCGTTGTCGGGATCGAACGGACCGTGCACGCGCAAGCCGTAGAGCGCCCCGGAGCGCACGCCGCGCGCATAGCCGTGCCAGATGTAGTCGGTGGCCTGCGGCAGGTCGAAGCGGCCGATCTCGCGCTGCGGATCGTCGGGATCGTAGAGGCAGACCTCGACGCGGGTGGCGACGCGCGAGCTGACCGAGAAGTTGGTGCCGTCGGCGTCGGGCGTCGCGCCGAGCGGAAACGGCCGGCCGGCAAAGACGGCGAAGCTCATCGGTTGGTGGCCTGAGCGGTCGTTGCGTAAACAAAAGACATGCTCTGGATTTCTGCACGCCCTGCGCCGTGACAAGCCGCGTCGACGCGAAGAATCGTCGTAACGGCCGACGTGTACGCGTTGCAACTCGCGCGAACGTCACTACAACCCGCGTAGAACAAGTGCGCGCGGCGTCGAATGAGCTTCCTCGCTGGGCTGAACACATGAGGCTTCGATGGAGAGCGCGCGCTTGAACAGAGAGCCGAGCAAGCCCGTGGTCGCCGCGATCGACGGTGACGGCGACGAGACGGGCGAGGCCGCGGCCGCTTGGCGACAGGCCCGCGCCACGGTGCGGGTGCTGGCGATCGGCTTGGCCGCGATCGCGACGGTGTACCTCGCCTACGCGCTGCGCGGCATCGTGCTGCTGGTCGTCTTATCGACATTTTTCGCGTATTTGATGGCGCCGCTCGTCGATCGCTTGCACGGCCACGGCCGCCGGCTCGGTCGCGGCTCCGCCATCGCCCTCATCTACTTGGCGCTCATCGCCGCCTTTGCCGGCGCCGGCTTCGTGCTCGTGCCGCGGCTCGGCGATCAGCTGGCGACGCTGGGCAAAGCCGCGCCGTCGTACATGGCGCTCGAGCGACAGGGCGCGCGCAGCCTCGACGGCTGGTACGAACGCGCGCATCTGTCGGCGGCGACGCGCGGGGCGCTCGACAGCGCCCGCGTGCACGTCATCGACGGGCTGTCGCGCAAGCTCGAGGTCGTCAGCGCCGAGCTGCTCGACAGCCTGCGTTTCCTGCCGTTTTTGGTGCTGATTCCCGTCATCGCCTTCTTCCTGCTGAAGGACGCCGCGCTGTTTCGGCGCGCGGCGCTGGCCATCTTGCCGCCCGGCCGCGTGCGCTGGCGCGGCGGCGACTTCCTGAACGAGGTCAGCTCGACGCTGGCCTTTTTCATTCGCGCCCAGCTGCTCGCCTGCTCGTTCATCGGCATCGTCTGCACCCTCGGCTTCGTCGCGCTCGGCGTTCCGTACGCGCTCGTGCTCGGCGGCCTGGCCGGCCTGTTCGAGGTCGTGCCCGTCATCGGACCGGCCGTGACGCTCGTCGCCGCGCTCGCCTTCGCCGGCAGCCGCTCCCTGCCGACGGCGCTCGCGACCCTGTGCTTCCTCGGCAGCCTCCGGCTCGTGCACGACTATCTCGTCTATCCGCGCCTCATCGCGCGCGGCATCAAGCTGCATCCGCTGGCGATCATCCTCGCCGTCTTGTGCGGCTCGACGCTGAGCGGCTTGTGGGGCGTCTTTCTGGCGATCCCGGCGACGGCCATTTGCTGCATCAGCTGGCGCTATTTCCGGCTCCATCTCGGCACCGAGGGCGTCGTCGCCGAGCTCATCAGCCGCGAGATGCCGAACGAACGGCCGGCGATCGTGGTCGCGCCGGCGCCGCTCGACGCGCCCGGCCGGCTCGGCGGGCTGAAGGTGCTGCTCGTCGACAACGACGACGACGCGCGCCAGCTGCTGACGGCCGTGCTCGAACGCGAAGGCGCGCAAGCGTTTGGCGCGTCGAGCGCCGCCGAGGCCATGCTGCTCCTGCGCTCGACACGCCCGCACGTGCTCATCAGCGACCTCGGCATGCCCGGCGAAGACGGCTTCGACCTGATGCGGCAGATTCGCGCGGCGACGGCCTTCGGCGAACCGATGATTCCGGCGGCGGCGCTGACCGGCTACGCCACCGACGAAGATCGC
Organism: uncultured delta proteobacterium; assembly: GCA_963785725.1. GTDB lineage: Bacteria > Myxococcota_A > Polyangia > Palsa-1104 > Palsa-1104 > JAQBQH01. The sequence continues at coordinate 188,505 of CAWAWS010000033.1, forward strand.
GCGCGCGTCCTCGACGCCGGCTTCCTCTTGCACGTGCCGAAGCCGGTCGATCCGGCCGAGCTGACCCGCGTCGTGTCGTCGCTCGCCCGCGGCCACTAATCCCGACCCAACAATCCGAAAGCAGTAGTGTTTTTGATTTGGAGCGAGGCGCCGAAGCGGCGGAGGTTAGGGCATGCGCAGCGAGACGGCCGCGCCGTACGCCGTGTCACGCTCGACGGTCGGCGCGAACAGCGGCAGCACGACGACGGGGCCGCGCGCGTAACGCGCGATGGCCGGCGCGCTGCGATCGAGCACGCCGAACGCCACTTCCTTCAGATCGATGATGTCGCTCTGCTCCAGCATCGCCGTCGCCGCCACCAGCGAGCCGCGCGACTTCGCCGTCGGCATATAACGTAAGTCGACCGCTACCACGGCTTTCGGCGGCGCCGGCACGATCGGCGCGCCATGCGACAGCGACCCCAGCGCGAGATAGGCAAACAGCGGCAGCATCGGTCAGCCACCCTTCGCGTGGCGCGGAAGCGCCGTCGTCGTCGCGTGGAAGAGCCGGAAATCGTTGCTACGGCATCGCATGACGAGAGTGCACTGCAAGCGCTTCGCCAGCGCCGGCTCCCGTCGACGACGCGGGTTCGACAGCGCCTTGTGCCGGCGAATACACGCTCCATGGGCGCGCTTAGGGAACCAAAGTTCCACTAACGAGCCCAAACGCGCTTTTCCTTCGCTCGGAAAGTCTACTGACACAAGGCTGTCAGGAGGGCGGCGCTAGGCTGTCTTCGTTCGGCAGCCACGACCACTCACCAGGAGATGACCATGCGACTTCACTTCAGCCCCTATTCCGCCAACTCGCGCCGCGTCGTCATGGCGGCCATCGCGCTCGGCCGTGATCTCGAGCTGGTGCCGGTCGATCTGGCCAAGCGTGAGCAGCGGCAGGCGGCGTTCCTGCAGCTCAACCCGTGCGGGCGCGTGCCGGTGCTCGAAGACGGCGACTTCGTGCTCACCGAGTCGCACGCGATCATTCAATATCTCGCCGAGCAGACGCCGGAGCAGGCGCTCTATCCGACGGGCTTGCGCTCGCGGGCCGACGTCAATCGCTGGCTGTTTTGGTCGGCGCAGCACTGGCAGCCGTCGATCAGCGTCGTCAGCTGGGAGCGCGTCGTCAAGCCGCTCGTCGGCGCCGGACCGGCCGATCCCAACGAGATCGCGCGCGGCGAGCGGCTCGTCCTCGAGAACGCGCGCGTGCTCGATCAGCAGCTGGCCGACAAACAGTGGGTGACGCAAGATCGGCTGACCTTGGCCGATTTGGCGTTGGCGGCGCCGCTGCAAGTGATGGTGCCGGCGCAGCTGCCGCTGGCTGATTTCCGCCATTTGCAGGCTTGGTTCGCGCGTGTCCAGGCGCTCGACGCCTGGAAGCGGAGCGGCGCGGCGCGGTGATCGCGGTCGCAAGCACACGTTCGCTCGAGGGTCATAGTTGCGGCATGAAAGCGGTTGCGCGACTGTTCTGCGGTCCGACATGACAATCGAAGCGGGAGGGGTGATGCGAAGCTCAATGTTGCGGGGATTCTTCTGTCTGACGATGGCGATGCTGGCGAGCGGTGTGGCGGCGGCGGCCGAGACGCCGCCGCCGCTCATCGCGCGCGACGTGCTGTTCGGCAACCCGGAGCGCATCGCGCCGCAGCTGTCGCCCGACGGCAAGCGGCTGGCGTGGCTGGCGCCGGACACGAAGAACGTGCTGCAGGTGTGGGTCAAGACGGTGGCGCTCACCGACAAGAGCGACGAGAAGATGGTGACGGCCGACAAGAAGCGCGGCATTCGCAGCTACTTCTGGGCCAAGGACAATCGCACGCTGCTCTACATCCAGGACGCGGACGGCGACGAGAACTGGCACGTCTACGGCGTCGATTTGACGAGCGGCACGGTGCGCGATTTGACGCCGTTTCAGGGCGTGAACGCGGCCGTGATCGCCGTCAACGAGAAGTTCCCGCACGCGCTGCTGGTGCAGATGAACGTGCGCAACAAGGCGCTGCACGACGTCTATCGCTGTGATCTCGAGACCGGGGCGTTGACGCTCGACACGCAGAATCCGGGCGACGTCGCGGGCTGGGTCGTCGACAACCACATGGTCGTGCGCGGCGCGCACGTCTCGCTGCCCGACGGTGGCACCGAGCTGCGCGTGCGCGATTCGGCCAAAGGGGCGTGGCGCACGCTGTTGAAGGCGTCGATGGAGGAGGACCTCGCCTTTTACGGCTTCACGCCCGACGGCAAGCGCGCCTATTTGAGCACGTCGCTCGGCAGCGACACGGCGCGCCTGGCCGAGCACGATCTGAAGACCGGCGCCGAGAAGACGCTGGCGCAGCGCGACGACGTCGATATCGGCGGCGTCGTCGTGCAGCCGCGCACGGAGAAGATCCAAGGCGTGTCGTTCATGCCGGGACGGCTCGTGTGGACGATCATCGACCCGTCCATCAAAGACGACTTCGCGGCGATTCAAAAGGTCATGGACGCCGACGTCAATGTCGTGAGCCGCGATGATGACGACCAGACGTGGCTCGTGGCGTATCAGCGCGATCGCGGGCCGATCAGCTACTACACGTATTCGCGGGGGACGAAGCAGGCGACGTTCATGTTCGTGCATCAGCCGAAGCTCAACGGGCTGACGCTGGCGGAGATGAAGCCGTACACGATCGATGCGCGCGACGGGGTGAAGCTGCCGATCTACGTGACGTTGCCGCCGGGGCGCGATCCGAAGGGCTTGCCGCTCGTGCTGTTCGTGCACGGTGGACCGTGGGCGCGCGACGGCTGGGGCTACAACCCTAGCGCGCAGTGGCTGGCCAATCGCGGCTATGCCGTATTGCAGGTGAACTACCGCGGCTCGACGGGCTACGGCAAAAAGTTCCTGCACCTCGGCGACAAGCAGTGGGGCAAGACGATGCATACCGACCTGCTCGACTCGGTCAACTGGATGGTCAAGCAGGGCTGGGTCGATCCCAAGCGCGTCGCCATCATGGGCGGCTCGTACGGCGGCTATGCGGCGTTGGCGGGCGCGGCGTTCACGCCTGACTTCTTCAAGTGCTCGGTGGATATCGTCGGGCCGTCGAACTTGTTCACGCTGTTGAAGACGATTCCGCCCTATTGGAAGCCGATGATCGCGGTGTTCTACACGCGCATGGGCGATCCCGAGAAAGATCAGGCGCTGTTGCACGCGGCGTCGCCGCTGTTCTCGGCCGACAAGATCAGGATTCCGATGCTGATCGGACAGGGCGCGAACGATCCGCGCGTCAATCAGGCGGAGTCGGAGCAGATCGTGTCGGCGCTGGAGAAGAACGGGCAGCACGCCGTCTATGTGCTCTATCCCGACGAAGGGCACGGGTTTGCGCGGCCGGAGAATCGCATCGACTTCAACGCGCGGGCCGAGAAGTTCCTGTCCGAGCAGCTGGGTGGTCGCTACGAGCCGCTCAAGGGCGAGAAGATTCCGGGCTCGACAGCGGTCGTGCGCGAAGTCGGCAAGAAGCCCGCGCAGCACTGAGCGGCACCTCGCGCACGCCTTCGGTTCCATCCGCAGCAAACATTCCTACCGTTGCTGACGTCGCGTGAAGCGCGGCTCAGGTTCTCGTTCCAGCAGTCCTGTAGCCGCGTTCGAGCGCACACAATCGGGTGGCTGACGTCGCGTGACTGGCTCGACGACCGTTCCCGCGACGATCGATTCCGGCAGCGACGATCGATTCCGGAGGATGGTGGGCTCGGGGTAATTCCCCCCATCCGCCCTCCCTTTATCGCGTTTGCCGCGAAAAAGTTGCGGGGGACGAACGAAACGCAAGGATGTTGGGATCGAACGCCCGCCGCAACCCCTCGCGGCGAGCGTTGGCGCGAGGACGCCGCCGCGCTTACGGCGTCAGGACGTACGAGAAGATATGCAACATGCCCGAGCTGACCTGCCCCGGCAGCGTGACGCTGGCGACGGTCTTCGTCGGGTCGAGCGCCGTCGACGTGTAGAACAAGTAGACGTTCAGCGTCTGCTGTCCGCCGCCGCTCTGGTTACGCGCGGTCGTCGTGAGCGCCGTGACGTTGCCGGGCGCCTGCGTGCCGCCACCGCCGCCGAGCGTCCAGTCGCTGAGCGCGAGCGTGAACGCCGCCGACGTGCCATCGGTGTACGTGATGGTGCCGGTGCCGCTGGCCGGGCCGTCTTCCGACGAGCCCGAGCCAGGCGATGCTGCCGCCCTTTTGCGTCGTCGAGAACGTCAGCGTCTGCGCGTTGGCGACGATGTTGTCGAGCGTGCTGCCCGCCGGCGCCATCGGGAACGTGATGCCGTTGTAGGTGAACGACGTGGCGCCGACCCCGTTGGCGGTCAACTGCTCGGCCGAGTAGCTGTAGCCGAGACCGTCGAAGTTGGCGACCGCGGGCGTGGCGTTGGGGCTGATGCCGCGCGCGTTGTAGGCGGTCGACACGCTGGCGAAGCTGCCCGGACCGAACGACGGCGGCGCGTCGGCGACACCGCCGCCCCACGTCGACGCGTTGGTGCCGAGCGTGAAGTCGAGCGTCGCGCCGGCCAGAATCGTGCTGACCGGCAGCCACAAGCTCGTCGTCGCCGCGCCGTTGAGCGTGGCGCTCTGCACGTAGTAGCTCGTCGAAGAGCCGCCGGCGGAGTTGATCTGGAACGTCTTGCCGTTACCGAGGTGCACGGCGATGCTCGGGAACGACGGGCTGGCAATGGCGACGCCGCCGACGCCCGGCACTTCCGGATAGAGGCCCATCATGAACCACACGACCAGCGACGACATGGCGCCCAAGTCGTCGTTGCCGGGCATGCCGCCGGGCATCGTCGAGAAGGCCTCGGTGAGCGCGCGGTGCACGACGTTCTGCGTGCGCCACGGCGCGCCGGCCCAGTCGTACATGAACGGCGTCGAGAAGTCGGGCTCGTTGCCGATGTAGCAATAAGCGGAGCTGCCACCGGCGTTCATCGACGTGAAGAACGTGTCGAGGCGCGGGACGACGACGCTGTTGCCGCCCATGAGCGCGAAGAGGCCGGGCAGATCTTGCGGCGCATACCACGTGTACTGCTCGGCGCTGGCCTCGGTGAAGCCGGCGTTGAACCCTTGCGCCGGCCCGAGCGGCGTCGGCCACGAGCCGTCGGCGTTGCGCGGCTCGATCGACGGATTCGGCGTCGCCGCCTGGTCGAGCTCGTTGCGCCAGTAAGTCGAGCGCGCGCCGGCGATGCGCGCCAGATCGGGGTCGCCGTTGGCGGCCGCGAAGCGCGCGACCGCGGCGTCACGCGCGCCGTATTCGAGCGCGTCGGACGCCGACCACGTCGGCGCCGCCGGATAGCCGCGACCGATGTAATCGGACAGCGCCGGCAGCTCGGTCGCGCCGTGGCAGTTCGCGCCCGTGTTGGTCGTCATGTTGTGCATGACCGAGACGGCGGTGGCGGTGTCGAAGTTGGTGGCGCCGAAGGCCCAGCTGTTGGCGACGATGAGCGAGCCCGGATCGCCGGCCATGACGTTGTCTTCGACGTTGTTCTGCGACCACTTGGGATAGGCGCCGCACTGCGTGGCGTCGTTGACGAGCGACTGCACGACGTCGCTCCAAATGTCGGGGAAGAGCAGCGCCGCCAGCTGAACCTGGCTGCGATAGATGTCCCAGCCCGAGAAGTTCGAATACTGCGCCACGTGCGGCGCGGCGACGGAGTGCTGCACGCCTTCGAAGCCCATGTAGTCGCCGGTGACGTCGCTGTAGACGTTCGGATGCAGCAGCGAGTGATAGAGCGCCGTGTAGAACTTGGTCGTGTCGTCGCCCGTGCCGCCGGTCGCTTGGATGGCGTTGAGCCGCGTGTTCCAGGCCGTCTTGGCCGCAGCGTGAATGCCGTCGAAGTCGAAGGCGGGGTTCTCGGCCGTGAGGTTGGCCTTCGAGTTCGTCTGATTGGTGTACGAGATGCCGATCTTGACGTTGACCACTTGCGTCGTCGAGGCGTCGAAGCCGAGGGTCGCCTTGCCGGCGGCGAGGGTCGACGTCTTCCACGGCCGATCGAACGTGATCGTGTAATAGAGGGGGAACGTGCCGCCGCCACAGAACTTGCCGCCGAGCGTGTAGCCGCTCAAGCCGTCGTTGGTGGCGGCCGGCGGTCATCGCGAGCGCCGTGATGCCGCTCTGCGTCTGCGAGCGCGACGTGTCGAGCACGATGGTCGCGTTGCTGTTGGGCGGGAACGTGATGCGGGCCATGCCCGTGCGCGCCGTCGCCGTCAGCTCGACCTGCACGTTGGCGTCGGACGTGGCCGAGTAGTAGCCGGGCGACGCCTTCTCTTGCGCGTGCGAGAAGTTGAACGTGGTGGCCGTCGGATCGACGAGCGCGAGCAGCGGCAGGTCGCCGCCGTTGGCGCAGCCGGCGCCGCTGAAGTGGGTCAGGCTGAAGCCGGAGATCGTCGTCGCCGCGTAGGCGTAGCCGGACGGGCTGGCGCCGGGCGTGTCGGGGCTGAACGCGACCATGCCCCAGGGAACGGTCGCGCCCGGGAAGTCGTCGCCCGCCGCGCCACCGCCGACGGGATTGACGACGTTGGGCGCGTTGTCGGTGCCGATGAACGGGTTGACGAACTGCGTGACGTCGGGGAGCACCGGGCCGGTCATGTCGGCGCCGGCCAAGTCGCCGCTCGCCACGCTGCCGTCGCTGGGCACGGTCATGTCGGCGCCGGTGATCGCTAGGTCACCGTTGCTGCCGCTCATGTCGGTGCCTGGGGTGATGGTGCTCGGACCGCAACCGACGGCGGCCATGACGACGGGAAAAAGCCAAGTAAGGGACGACGACGATCGCGATTTCATGCATGCGCCTCGCGTAGCGCGGGAACCGCGGCAAAAGCTCCGACAAGATCGCGTAATCGCGCGAGTTACTATCGGCTACCTCGCCCCGGTGAGCCCGCGAGCCTCCGTTCTTACACGCCGCTGTACTGGGCCCTTATCATCTTGCGTGATACCGCTCATTCACAGCGTCAATAGTAGTGCCGACGTCGTCGACGCTGAGGCGCGAAGTCGGGTACGCGGCGCCCCAGTCGCGCGGCGTAACGAAATGTAGGGAAGAATCATCGCGCGGCCGATCGCGGCGCGTCGGCGACCACGAGACGGTCAGCCGGCGCGTTCGTGGTCGAGCGCGGCGGCGAGCTCGATGACCTGGCGGCGCAGCCAGCGGTGGCCGTCGTCGTCGTGGACGCGGCTGTGCCAGAAGGCGCCGATGGTGACGCCGTGGTCGCCGAACGGCAGCGGCCGCCGCACCAACGGCAACAGCTCGACGAGCGGCTGCGCGATGCGATTGGCGAGCGTGAAGCAGAAGTCGCCCTGCATGATGACGTAGGGCGCGATGAGGAAGTTGGGCACCGTGAGGACGATGCGGCGCTCGTGGCCCATCTTCGCCAAGAGCTCGTCGGCCAATCCGACCGTGCCGACGGGCAGCGCCTCGATGTGCTCGAGCTGCAGGTAGCGCTTCAAGCCCAGCGTGCCGGCGGCGAACGGGTGGCCGGCTCGCAGGATGCACACCAGGTGATCGCGGAAGATCCAGCGCCGATGCAGACCGCGCGGCACGTCGCGGACGCGCGTGCCGCCGAGCACGAGGTCGACCGAGCCCGACTCGAGCGCGCTCCACGGAAATTCGCGCATCGGCGGGACGATGTGCAGCACGACGTCGGCGGCCTGCGCGCGCACGCGATTGACGAGCGCGCTCAAGAGCACGAACTGCACGTAGTCGGTGGCCGCGATGACGAACGTGCGCCGCGCCGTCTGCGGGTCGAACACGCCGCCGCCGGCCACCGCTTTGCCGACGCGATCGAGCGCCTCGCCGACGTCGCGCTGCAGCGCCAAGGCGCGCGACGTCGGCACCATTCCCGTCGCCGCCCGCACGAGCAGCGGATCGCCGAGCGCCTGCCGCAGGCGCGACAGCGCGTTGGAGACGGCCGATTGGCTGAGGCCGAGCCGCTTGGCCGCGCGGGTGACGTTGCGCTCGGCGAGGAGCACGTCGAACACGACCAGCAGGTTCAGGTCGAACCCGGACAGGCGCGTCGAGTCCATGGCCTGCGATTGTCGCGCAGCTAGGCCGCGCGGCTCAAGGATCTTCGAAAGAGATCGTTACGTTATCGTTTACTGCAGCGGCGCGCAGGTGGAGACGCCGGCGCCGACGATGAAGCGGCCGTCGTGCGCGATCGTCGTCGAGAACAGCTTCGGGTTGTTGCGCGACACTTGGTAGATCGTGTCACCGACGAAGATGTAGAAGTAGCCGCCCCAGAACTTCATGGCCCAGCTCATGGTGCCGCTCAGCGCCGGATAGGTGAACGTCTGCAGGATGGCGCCGTTGGCCGGGCTGAGCTGGTACAGCGTGGCCAAGTTCGTCGGCGACTCGAAGTCGGGCACGAAGCCCCACAGCGTGCCGTCGCCGAGGCCGGAGAGCTCGGGCAGGCCGGGCACGGTGCCGACCGGCGACACGGTCAGCGACGGGAACGCGACCGTGGCCAGCGTCGACGACGAGATTCTGCGTCGTGCCGCCGCCGGCGATGTAGAGCGTGTCGTTGCCGTTCGTCGGATCGAAGACGAAGCCCATGCCGAAGACGATGAGACCGTCCTGGCCGACCTGGAAGCTCGTCGGCGTGCAGGCGCCGGTCGTGGTGTCGACGGTGAACATCTGGCCGTCGGTGTAGGCGACCCAGGCGACGGCGTTCTGGTCGACGGCCATCGAGTTCGGATTCGACGCGTCCGGGCACTGCAGCTGCGCGATGTCGGTGAACGTCAACGTCGCCGGATCGAAGCGCGAGAAGAGGCCGCCTTGGTCGACCGTGTAGATCCACTGGCTGGCCTCGACGCAGACCGTGTTGACGTAGGCCGAGAGCGGCACGACGGCGTTGGGCATGCGCGAGTTGCCGGTCTTGAAGTCGAGCGTGCCCGTCTTCAGATGCGGCGGCGCGCTGTCGGACGCGGTGAACGTCACGGGAATCGCCGCCGTGCCGCCGACGTCGACCACGAACGTCGTCGTCTGGCCCGAGCTGAGCGTGAACCCCGGGTCGGTGCCGGCGCCGAGCGTGACGCCGGTGACGACGCAGGCGTCGGTGCCGTCGTTGCCGAGCGTGACCGGCGCCGTCTGCGACGTGTTCAGGATGACGTTGCCGAAGTCGAGGCTGGGCGGCGTGATCGTCAAGTTGCAGCCGACGTCGATGTCGGCCGACAGCGGCACGGCGACGTCGGCCTGCGTCGTGTCGCTGCTCTGGAAGTCGAGCGTGCCGGTGCGATGATGCGGGGGCTGCACATCGGTGGGCGCGAAGTCGACCTCGAGCGGCGCCGAGTCGCCCGGATCGAGGTCGAACAGCGTCGCCTGGCCGGGCGTAATCTTGAATTCGGCGTCGCTGCCGGTGCCGATGACGATGTCGTCGAGCTCGCAGGGGCCGATGCCGATGTCCTTGACGATGACGGTGCGCGTGACGGTGCTGCCGAGCGGCACCGTGCCGAAGTCGACGGCGCTGGGCGCGACCGAGATCGTGCACGTGCTCTTGATGCTGGCGGTGAGCGCCACCGACGCCGTCGCCGACGTGATGTCGTTGCTGTCGATGGTGAGCGCGCCTTTGCGCGCCAGCGGCAGCACTTTGGCCGGCGGCGTGAAGCTCACCGCCAGCGTCGCCGACGCGTTGGGCCCGATGCTGGTGCTCGACGCGCTGGCGAGGCTGAAGCCGGGATTGCTCGTCGCGGCGATGACGATCGGTCGCAGGTCGCACATGCCGCTGCCGCTGTTGAACGCCGTCACGCTCTGCGTCACGGTGGCGCCGGGCAGCACCTCGCCGAAATCGAGCGCGTTCGTCGACAAGCCGAGCACGCAATCGGCCGGAAGCAGGCTCGAGCGCCCGCAGCCAATGAGCGCCGAGGACAGGGTCGCCAGCAACGCCAGCCGGCCGATTCGCGAGTTCATGGACGGCTGCTCCGCAAGTTCGTGGCCTTACACTAAGCCTGCACTAGGACTTCGACAGCCGTTTTACCACGAGCCGTCCACGTTTCCTGCGCCCGAGATCACTATATGATTTCGGCCTTGCCGACAAACACTGCTCCGCGGAGCCTGCCGCGCTCCGCCACCGCTGCCCGCGCCGGCGCTCGCACGCGCGTTCTCGTCGCTGCCGTGGCCGCGACCGGCCTCTTGGCCTGCGCCGGCTGTGCCGGCGAGCTGGTGCAGCGGCCGCCCGCCGCCGACCCGACGGCCGCCGCCGCTGCCGAAGCGCCGTTCACGCCGCCGCCCGTGCGCGCCGACGACCCCGTCTTGACGCCGGCCAAGCGACCGCCAACGCCTACGGCCACGAAGCCCAGCGACGAGAGGCCATGAGCCGCGCCGCTTTCGTCCTCACGCTCGCGGCCGCGCTCGGCGGCTGCTCGGTGCCGCGCCAAGCCGGGTTCGACGACGTCGCGCACAAGCTCGCCGGCCGCAGCGACTATCGCGTGCATTGGAAGACCGGCGGCGACGAAGATCGCGCCATCGCCGACGAGACGCGCCGCCTCCTGTCGCGCCCGCTGACGCTGGAAAGTGCGACACAAATCGCGCTCTTCGGTAACCCGGAGCTGCAGGCGACCTATGAGCGCCTGGGCGTCGCGCAGGCCGACGTCGTGCAAGCCGGCCTGTTGCGCAACCCGCATATTTCGCTGCATTACGGCTTCAACGTCTTCGGCGGCGGGGTCGACGAGCTGCTCGGCTCGGTGACGGGCATGTTTCTCGACCTGTTCCTGATGCCGCTCAAGAAGAAGCTGGCGCTGGCTGAGCTGGCGCGCGTGCAGCTCGAGGTCGGCGACGCGGTGCTGCAAAAGGCGCATCAAGTGGCCCAGGCATTTTACGCCGTGCAGGCGGCGACGCAGCTCGTCGCCATGCGCCACACGCTGCTCGACGCGCAACAGGCCGCGGCCGAGCTGGCGCTGCGGCAGCACGAAGCCGGCACCGCGAGCGACCTCGAGCTCGCCGGCGAGCAGGCGGCGTACGTGCAAGCGCGCATCGACCTCGGCCGCGCCGACGCCGAGCGGCTGGGCGAGCGCGAGAAGCTGACGCGCCTCCTCGGCGTGTGGGGCGCGGACGTCGACTATCGCGTGGCGCCGTCGCTGCCGGAGCTGCCGGCGAGCGAGCCGGCGCTGGCGCACCTCGAGCGCATCGCCATCGAGCATCGCCTCGATTTGGCGGCCGCAAAAGCGGAGTTGGCGACCGCTTCGACGGCGCTGCAGCTGGAGAAAGGGACGCGCGCCATCGGCGGCCTCGACCTCGGCGTCAACGCACACCGCGATCCCGATGGGCCGGTCACCGTCGGGCCGACGCTCGATCTGGAGCTCCCGATCTTCGACCAGAAGCAGGCGGAGATGGCGCGGCTGCGGGCCTCGTTGCGCGCGGCGCAAGATCGCGCCGACACGATTGCGTTGACCGTCAGGTCCGAAGTGCGCGACGCGCGCAATCGTCTCTTGGCCACGCGCGCGGCCATCGAAGATTATCGGCGCGCGTTATTGCCGCTGCGCGAGAAGATCGTGGCGCTGTCGCAAGAGCAATACAACGCGATGTTATTGGGCGTCTATCAGCTCATTTCGGCCAAACAGAGCGAGACCAATACCTATCGCGAATATATCGAGATGGTGCGCGATTATTGGATCGCGCGCGCCGACCTCGAATATGCGATCGGTACGCGGCTGGCGAATATCGGTAGCGACAAAGGAGAACAGCCATGAGCCTCAGCCGTCGCGAGCTCTTGTTGTCGAGCGCGCTCTTGGCCGGCGCCGTCGCCAAAAAAGCGGAAGCGGCGACGGTGAATCGCGCCTGGACGCCCGATGAAGCGGCGACCCACGCGCAGCATTACACCCCCGTCGTGACGCCCGATGGCGCGACCTTGCCGTGGAAGATGGTCAATGGCGTCAAAGAATTTCATTTGATCGCCGAGCCGGTGGAGCGTGAGTTCGCGCCCGGAATGACCATTCACTGCTGGGGTTATAACGGGATGACGCCGGGCCCGACGATCGAAGCGGTGGAAGGCGACCGCGTGCGCATCTTGGTGACCAATCGTTTACCGGAGAATACGTCGGTGCATTGGCACGGCGTCATATTACCGAACGGAATGGACGGGGTTTCGGGGCTGAATCAACCGCATATCAAGCCTGGTGAAACCTACGCCTATGAATTCACGCTCAAGCAACACGGCACGCAGCTCTATCATCCGCACTCCGACGAAATGGTGCAGATGGCCATGGGAATGGAGGGATTTTTCGTCATTCACCCCAAGAATGCGCCGCGCATCGATCGTGATTTCGCGATATTTCTGCAGGAATGGTTCGTGGCGCCGGGGACCTATACGCCGAACGCCTCGGTCATGACCGACTTCAACTTGTTTACATTCAATAGCCGAATATTTCCGGGCACGGCGCCGCTGGTCGTCCGGCAAGGGCAGCGCGTGCGGATTCGTTGGGCCAACCTGAGCATGGATAGTCATCCCGTTCATATTCACGGCCATTCATTCAAGATCGTCGGCACCGACGGCGGCGCCATTCCGCCGTCGGCGCAATGGCCGGCGACGACAGTGAACGTGCCGCCGGGGACGACGCGCGACATCGAGTTCATCGCCGACAATCCCGGCGATTGGGCGCTGCATTGCCATAAGAATCATCACACGATGAATCAAATGTCGCACGACGTGCCCAATATGATGGGCGTCGAGCAGCGCGCGGTGGAAGAGAAGATGCGCCGCCTATTGCCGGGATATATGGCGATGGGAACGACCGGAATGGGCGATATGAGTGAAATGAATATGGGTGGTCCGAAGAATTGGGTGCCGATGATGACCGGCGAAGGCAAGTTCGGGCCGATGCAAATGGGCGGCATGTTCACGATCGTCAAAGTGCGCGCGAATATCGGCAGCTACGAAGATCCGGGGTGGTACGAAGCGCCGAAAGGAACGCGCGCCTACAAGGTCGAATAGCGCGGCGACCTATTCACGCGAGGGCGCTGCGAGCCCCAGCTGTCTCCACGACGAAACAGAAATGATAGGGAGCGCGCGCGTAAACAGGCGGGAACGCACGTCGTGACGCTTGGAACGGCGCGTGCTTGGCGACGATCGTGCTCATTCGCCCGCAATCCCGCGACTCCGCTATTTCGATCGCCGCGCTCGCGTTGACGCTCGCGGCTTGCGCCTCCGGCCACGGCAGCGCCGACGACGCCGGGCGACCGCCCATCGTCGGCGGCGACTTGGCGGCGCCGACCGATGCCGCCATGACGGCAACCGATGGCAGCGTCGCGGCCGATGGCGGCGCGGCGGCCGATTTAGGGACGCCGGCGCTCGCCTGTAAGACCCACTATCTCGACCCGCAAACGTACTTATCGGGCGCCGTCGATTCGCAATGGTATATCGACAATATTCCGTTCCTCGACGTTCCCGACGCCGAGACGAACAGCAATATTCAGCCGATCTATTATTATCGCTGGAGCACGCTGAAGCGGGCGGCGCGCTATACCGATCCGACGAACGGATATGTATTCCTCGAATTCCTGGAGCCGCCGGCATATGCGTCGGCGTTCGGCGCCGTCAATGCCGCCGCCGGGCATCATTTGTACGAGGCGCGCTGGCTGCACGATTCGCGTTATGGCGACGATTACTTGAACTATTGGCTCAAAGGCGCGGGCACGGCCGGCGTGCGTCAATACAGCTTCTGGGTCGCGGATTCGACGTGGGCGCGCTATCTCGTCAGTGGCGACGGCGCGTTCGCGCATTCGTTATTGCCGCAGCTGAAAGCCAATTACGACGCGTGGGCCGATCATTTCGACGCGACGCTCGGCCTCTATTGGCAAGTGCCGGTTTGGGACGCGATGGAATACATGGCCGATACCTATTCGAGCGAGAATCCCGACAAGGATCCGTACCATGGCGGACCGGGATATCGACCGACGATCAACGCCTATCAATATGCGGACGCGCTGGCGATCGCCAATATCGCGCAGACCTTCGACAACGATCCGGCGACGGCGACGACCTATCGCGCGCGGGCGACGGCGCTGCAAACGGCGATGCAGACGAATCTGTGGGCGCCGACGAGCCACTTCTTCGTGCATCGATATCGCGACAGCAACGCGCTCTTCGACCAAGGCGGCGGGCGCGAGGAGATTGGCTTCGTGCCATGGCAGTTCAATATGCCGACCGCGGGTTACGAGAGCACGTGGCAGAACACGATCATGAACGCGAGCGCGTTCTATACGGCGTATGGACCGACGACGGTGGCGAAGGATAATCCGCTCTATTTGTATCAATACACGAAGGGCACCTGCTGCCACTGGAATGGGCCGTTGTGGCCTTATTCGACGACGCAAACGCTGAAGGCGATGGCGAATCTGCTCAATAATTATCAGCAGACCTACGTGAGCGCGGCCGATTATTTCACGCTGCTCGAATCCTTCGCGAAGTCGCAATACAAGAACGGTGAGCCCTATGTCGCCGAAGCGCTCGATCCCGACGACACGACGGGCGCGCCGATTTGGACGTACGATACGCCGTCGCATAGCGAGCATTACAACCATTCGGGATTCGTCGATCTGGTCATCAGCGGGCTGATTGGGCTACATCCGAGCGCGGACGACATGGTGCATATCAAGCCATTGACGCCGGCGGCTTGGGATCATTTCATGCTCGAGAACGTCAGTTATCACGGCCATTATCTGACGATCATTTGGGATCAAACCGGCACGTATTACGGCGCCGGCACCGGGTTTACGATCTACCAGGACTGCAATGTGCTGCATACGCAGCCGACGCTGGGCGAAGTCGACGTGCCCTTGGCGAACGGCAGCTGGGCGCCGGCGCCGTACGTGCGAATGAACAATATCTTCGCCAACGCCAATGGCGCGACCTATCCGACGGCGAGCGCGTCGTATACGTGGTCGGGCGACAATATCGCGCAGATCAATGACGGGCTCGTCATCTACGATAAATCGGTCAATGGCAGCCCGAATAACGCACAGCTGCACAATCGCTGGACCAATTACGGCAGTAAGAATACCAGCGATTGGGTCGCGTTCGACTTGGGTACGGCGCAGACGTTGAATGAGCTGACGCTGCATATCTATAGCGACGGCGGCGGCGTGACGGTGCCGGCGAGCTATACGATCGAGACGTCTGCCGACGGCGCGACGTGGACGGCGGCCACGAACGTGCAGCGGCAGCCGACGACGCCCGTCGCCGGGCCCAATGTCGCGACGTTCGATTCGATATCGACGCGCTATGTGCGCGTGACGTTTCCGACGCCGAATTGCCCGAGCGGGACCGGCTGCGCCGGCGTCACCGAGCTCGAGGCTTGGGTGGCGCCGTAGCGGCGCTCTCGAAATCGCTGCGTAGCTTGGCAAAGATGAGCGTATCGGAATATTCGCCGTCTTCGATCATATCCTGGCGCAATATCCCGTCGAGGCGATAGCCGAGCCGCTTGGGGATATTGGCGGAGCGCGCATTCGTCGACGAGCAGCGGATCTCGACACGATTGAATCCCAACGTAAAACAGGCCGATTCGAGGCAGGCGACGGCTTCGCTCATATAACCTTGGCCCTCGAAATCGCCGAGTATCCAATAGCCGAGCTCGCAGCGATTGTGCGGCCAAGCGATGCTATGGACGCCTACATTGCCGAGATAATTGCCGTCCGCGCGGCGGAAGATGCTGAAGTCGAACGTCTCCGCCGCGCTCCAGCGTTCGCGCGACAGCTCGATGTAGGCGCGCTCGTCGGCGACAGTCTTGGTTTCGTCGACCCACGGCAAGAAGCGGCGCAGGCGCGCGCGATCGCGATTGACGTACGAAAACATCAGCGCCGCGTCGGTCATCGAATGACGTCTCAACAGCACTGCTGTGCCTTCGAGCTGCTCGGGTAAGGTCCGCTTGCCCATTGCTGCACCGTCCTCAGCATAATGAATTCGCGGCACTAAATCGATACCGGCGCCGATTTCGCGTGGGACGACGAGATCCCGATCACTCCGAATGGCTCCATCTCGTCTGCAATATCGAAACGATTGCCGAGTGACGACGATTTCACGAGCTGCGGGCGCAGTGCATGAGCTTTCCGGGCTTCGAGCGCTCAGTCGTGATGACCGACGCGCGATATCAGCGACGGCAGGTCAGGTGAAAGCCGGGTGTGCCACCGCCGCTGTCGAGATGGCCGCAGTAGCTGAGGCAGCGGGTGCCTTTGGCGAAGCAGTCGCATTCGCGGGCAACGCCGGCGACGGGAGCGCACGCGGCCGGCAGCGCCTTGCACGTGTAATCGGTCGGTAATTCGAAGACGTCGCTGAGGACGATTTCGCAATAGTCGCGGCTGGCGTCACAATAGTGCGCGCCGCACGGAATGAAGCCGCGCGGCGGTGGCGCGCGGCAGCTGCCTTGCACGTCGAGGTCGACGCCGGCGCGATGAGCGGCGCATTCGTTGCCGTAGCTTTGTCGATCGCAGCCGCAAACGGGCGCTTCGTCCGCGGCGCAGCTGATTTCCGCTTTGCGACAAATGCCGGGCTTCTTGCCTTTGCCGCATAAGGCCGGTTTGAATGCGCAGTATTCGTCGGCGGCGCAGGCGGAGCGGTCGCGACAAGCGCGGTCGGCGTGCGGATGGCAGCCGGCGGCAGCGAGGATGACGAGCGCGAATGACGCGGCGGCGCGGAATTCGCCGAGCGCGCGCGGGCTCCGCTTACGAAGCATCCGTCCTCATTCGCGACGGCGACGACGAAGCTGCACGCGCCAGGCGCCGGCGAGCGCCAAGAACGCGAGCGCGAGGCAGGCCAACGATGGCGCGCCGCCGCCGCTGCCGAGCATTTGGCAGCTGCAGCCGTGTGCGACGACGACCGGCGCGCCGCTGCCGGGCACGCCGGCATCGGCGCCGACCGCGCCGCCGCCGCCGCTGCCGCCGACGCCCAAATCTGCGTTGCCGGGCATTGCGTCGCCGAGCCAGGGCGCGACGCAGAGGTTCGTCGTCTTCTTGCAGCCGCACTCGCTCGGGCAGCCGCTGCCGCACGTGCCCGCGGCTTTTACGCCGGCATAATTACCCGATTGAAATGCTTTAAGGTCGCTAGTTTCGTCCGCGCCTTGCGCGGCGGCGGCGGCGATCGCGCAATGTGCGGTGGCGATGGCGTCGATATCCGATTCGAGAGCGGTATATCCGGCATCGCCGGCGCCATCGGGCGTGCCGTTGGCGACATTGGCCGCTTGCATCGTCGGCAATTGCGATTGACCGGCGCCGAGGCTCAGATAGGCGATGACATACTCGGTGCGGCGAACATCGGGATTATTGCCGTTGTTGGCGACGTTATCCCAGCTCATGCCGTCCTTTTGGACGTAGCCGAATATGCGGCTATAGCCGGTAAAACCCATATTCGGTAGATCGAAGATCATATCGAACATCGGGACGCGCGGATCGGCGCTATCGCCGCCCGGATAAAAGCGCGCCTTTTGCGCCATCGAGGCAGCGGTCAAGTTGGCGTCATTGTCTTCGATGCCGAGCGCGGCCATGACGCGCCAATCCATCGAGTTGGGAAAGGCGCTGACGTGGTCGGCCCAAAAGTCGGTGGGCCAACCGCCGGAGACTTGGCCGGTCCAGTCGTTGATGGTTTCGTGCAGTGAGAGTAAGTAGCCCCAGAAGCCATCGACGCCGTAAGCGTTGCCGTAAAAGGCGTCGCCGGAGACGGTGACGCCGAGGCCGCAGCACTCGCTGCCGGTGTGCGCGCCACCGGTCTGCGGACCGGCTTCGAAGGTATAGACGCCGGCTGCGGGAACGTCGAAGAGCATGACGAGCTCTTTGATGACGTTGTCGCCGTAAGCAAAGTATGCGGACGGAAAGGTTCCGTACTGCGAGATAATGCCGTTATCGACACACCAAACAGTGGTCTTCGAGGCGTAGACCTGGGTTTCGGTCGCGCTGCAGGCCTCGACGCGAGAGGCAGCGCCGCAGAGGATTGCCGACGCGACGGCGACGGCGAACATCGTTTGCGTTCGGTTCATGGTCACCTCGTTTCAAGTCGCTCTTATCAATACGACTAAGTAGGTTCGGCGTGACGAATAATGCGCATTGTTGCGGTTCAATCGAGGTAGGCGCCCGACTGACATAGGTCGCTTAGCGCACCTCGTTTCGAGGTGTCGTGCCTACCTTTGGTCTTGGCACGATGTTCATTAGAGCAGACGTCGTGCCGCGCGCGAGGCCGACTCGGCAGTTTAATTGCGAACACGTCATTCGTTTTCAATTCGCGACGAGGAGGCGAGCGCGATCGCGTTTCGACCGTCGCGGCGTGCGTCGCCCGAGGAGGTGAAGGGCTGGGATCGGACGCCCCGATTGTCTCCTACGCGAGTCGAAAACCTGTGTGCGCCTATACGTAAATCGCACGGGTTAGGTCGGAGTTTGGACGGCCGGCTTATTGCATTTCGTGCCTGGTTTGGCAGCAACGCATCTTTGGCTTCGGTCGCGATCAGGGCTGTCCTTCTGGGACCGTGGCGAGCTATCGCGCGTGCGGGATGTTGGGAGCACCGAGGCGCTGGTTTATCGGCCGGCGACCACGGAGTGACGACGCAGACTGTGCGCGCAATAGGTTTGCCGACGCGATGAATAAGGACACCGCTAACGGAGGATGGATGTCGAGAGGATATCGGTACGTCGTTGCGATGGCATTGGTGGCGGTGGCGTGCAGCGGCAATAAGGGCAATATGAATGGCGGCAATGGCGGCGGTAGCGGTGTCGCCGGCGGCAGCGGTGTTGCCGGCGGTAGCGGTGTTGCCGGCGGCAATGCGGGCGGCGGCGGCGCGAGCGGTGGGGCCGACCTCGCGCTGACGAGCGGCGGCGCCGACCTCGCGCAGGGCGCGCATGACGCCGGCAGCGGCAACGACGCGGGCAGCTGCGTCATGCCGTCGAGCGGGACGCGCACGGCGCCGCCGTTCGGCACGTCGACGGTCACGACGACCGGCCTCTTGGTTCGCGTCATGAACAACTGCTCGTTCCCGCTTTGGATTCACGGGCAGGGCAATGATGGCGGTACGGGCACGAATACGCTGGCGCCGGACAACAAAGAGCTATTGCAAGGTCAGGAGCAGGATTACGACGCCAAGACGGCGTTCGGCTCGGCGCGGGTTACGGCGTATAAGACGGGACCGCTTCAGGATGAAGCGCAGTTCGTGGAAATGAATTATGCGAATGGGCAGCTCGGTTACAACGTGTCTTATGTCGACTATCTGGGATTGCCGGTGGAAGTGACGGCGAGCTGCGGGACGACTGCTTGTTACGCGCCGTTGGCGACGATCCTCGACGGCTGCCCGAGTAATTTGCAGGCGACCGACCGCTGCGTTTCGCCCGACGATTGGTGCAACGATCCGACGAACGCGATGACCGATTATTGCAAAGCGCTCGATACGACGGCGCAGCAGGCGCTGCAGTTGCCGCAGTGCCAGAGCGATTTGGCGACGTGGCGGGCGAACGGGAACGCGACGGCCGCTATCGGGACGACGCCGAGCGTGTACGCGTGCAAGGATTTCTGGGCGTCGAGCTCGTATTGCTGCGCAGTCGTCAATCGCGGGGTCGTGGCGTCGAAGACGCCGACGGACGCGTGCGGGTTCTATCAGACGCCGCCGTACAATACGTATTCGAAGTGGGTGCACGAGAAGTGCCCGATGATCTACTCGTTCCCGTATGACGACGCGGCGGGACAGAGCGGATATCATCAGTGCAATACGAACGAGCTGCGGATTACTTGGTGCCCCGGCGGCTGACGGTCGGCGTGCAGACGGCAGGAGCCGGCTATCATCACCAAACGAGGCAGGACACGGCCTTCGGCTTTCAGCTCAGTGATATTTCTATCACCTCCGGCTCAGTGATATTTCCATCACCTTCGGCTCAGTGATATTTCCATCACCTTCGGCTCAGTGATATTTCTATCACCTTCGGCTCAGTGATATTTCTATCACCTTCGGCTCAGTGATATTTCTATCACTCTCAATTCGGTGGTTGCGATGGTCGCGTCACGCTGGAGCGAATGCTCGGACCTCGAGCGTGCCAGCATTGCCAGTCCTTGGCTCGCTCGGGGTGGCAGCAAGCGGCGAGGTGCTGAGCGAGCGCACCGGTGCGAACGGGGGCAGTGACCGTCGACCGCGTCGGCGCCGTGTGCGCCATCCCGATTCGCGAGCCCTAGCATTACAATTGTCGTTCGTTCACGCGATGGAGTCGACGTCCGAGCTCGCCGCGATGACGGTGCTTACGTCACGCCAGCGCAACCGTACAGCGACCTTTTGCATCGCATCATGAGCACGCAACAGGAGGAGATCGTCAATGCCAAGCCGAGAGCGAGTCCAAGCATTCATCGACCGAATGGAGCGCGGCGAGCACTACGCGCTGATGACCGAGTTTTACGCGCAAGACGCGACCGCGCAGGAGAACAACGAGCCGCCGCGCGTCGGTCTCGCCGCGATGATGGAGAACGAGCGCAAAGCAAACGAGCGGCTCAAGTTCCTCAGCACGCGCGCAGCGTCGGTCCTCGTCGACGGCGATCGGGTCGCGATCAACTGGATCTTCGATATTGTCGCCGCCGAGCATTCGTTCCAAATGGACGAGATCGCTTACCAGGAGTGGCGCGGCGACAAGATCCTCCACGAGCGCTACTTCTACGACCCGGCCCAAAGACGGCCGAAAGCGAAGTAACCCATCGACGGCTGTCGCCATCAACTCGCGTCGCTCGGCACAATCCTTTGCGATTGCCGCCATCAGCTCGCGTCGCGCTGGCATGAGCCTGACGACTGTCGCCATCAGCTCACGGCGCGCTCGACGCGATCCTTGCCGATTGTCGCCGTCAGCTGACGTCGCGCTCCGGCGCTGGCTCAATCGCGACGACTCGCATCGCGATTCCGACTGAACATCAATTGGCTCGGGATATTTGTTACTGAGGGAGCTACAAGGCGGCTCTTGGTGATAGTTATATCACGAACAAGGCCTTCACCGAGCTCGCCGCGATATTTCTATCACCAGCGAGCTCGGTGATATTTCTATTACCAGCCGGTGTTGCCGGAGACCTTCGTGAAGAACGAGTCGGGGGCGATGCCCTTGTCGATGGCACCCATCGTCGAGCCGCTGACGGCGACGTTGGTGAAGTTGGCGCTGCCGCGACTCGCGCCGTCGAGCGCCGCGATACCGTACGTGCCGGCGCCGGTCACGTTGATGTTGCTCAGGTTCACGTCCGAGATCTTGGCGATGTCGGCGGCGGCGATGATATCGGCCGGCTGCGTCTCGCCCATCGTATACCCCGTACCGTATCCGCGGAACTCGATGCCGGCATACGTCGGGTCGACGATATCGACCGTGTCGACCGAGATATCGTTGACGTCGCCTTCACGCATGTAGAACTTGAGCGCGCCGTGCAGCCAAGGCGTCGCCGTGTTCTCGAAGAACATCTCGCCGCCGGCGCGCAAGAGGAGGATATTCTTGAACGTCGTCAGCGCCGAGCCGAAGGGATAGGGCGAGAACTCGTTGTCGACCAGAATGCCGGGATAGGTGAGCACGTCTTCGCACGTCAGGTTCTCGAAGTGGTTGTCATTGCCGCCGTAGATACCGAAGCAGTTGGCGCGCCACGGCATCTGCACCGAGACGTTGTGCACGTAGTTGCCGTGCTCGACGCCCTGATCCTTGTCCGTCGGCGCCGCCGGGTAATGACCGTGCGCGACCCACGCCGTCCATTTGATCGACCACACCGCGACCGAATCGTCGCCGGTATTGCGCATATGGCAATTCTCGACCGTGGTATTCGTCGTGCCGTTATCGAGGTTGATTCCGTCCGCGTAAGTATTGCGAATACGGCAGTTACGAATGGTCAACATATCGGTCGGCGTCGGCTGGTTGGCGGGATCGTTACCGACCCAGATACCGGCGACGGTATGCTCGATCCAGACGTTCTCGATGAGCGAGCCGACGCCCATCGGGCCGGCGAAACCCTTTTGCGGCAGGCCGTCGTTGTTGTTGATGTCGTAACCGGGCGCCGTCGACAACGCCGCTTCGTTGCGCGCCGTCGAGACGCCGCGGATCGAGAAGTCGCCGAACGTGCACACGACCGCGCCGTCGCAGAAGAACATGGTCTTGGCGCCGTCGAATTCGGTGTACCACATGCCGGCGCCGCGAATTTCGTGCCCCGGGTTGTCGAGTCCGACGTTATTCGAGCTGATCTTTTGAATCTTGTAATGACCTTTCGGGAACCATAGTTTCGGCGTCGATTGAATGGCGCTCAAGATCTTATCGGCATAATCGGTTCCCGCCGGATCGTCGGGCATGATACCGAGCGTCGACGCGTCGACGAAGCCGGCCGGCATCGTCAACGGCGCCGCAACCTGCTCGAGATCGATGAGATCGATGACGTAGAACGGCGCCGAATCCTGCGCGTCGCGCTGCAGCTTGACCTCGGCGCCGACGGGGATGCCGTTCGGGAACGAGTCGGGACCGAGGCGAATCTCGTCGAAGAACGTGTGCGGCTGCGCGCCCGGCGCATTCAGCGTATTGGCCGGCACGTCGAGCAAGCTGCCCTGATACGACCACGAATAATGCGACGTCAGCGCCAAATCCTGCACGCGCGTGCCGTTGATATAGAGGCCGAGCGTCGCGTTGATGCCGCCGCCCGTCGCCGAGTCGGGGATCGAGAAGCGCACGACGAGCGAGTTCGCCGCGGCCGTCGACGTAAACGCGACATAATCGCCGGTCTTATTGAGCTGCACCGCTTGGCGGCCGATCGCTTCGGCCTCGATATGCGTCGCGTCCCACTTCGTGCGATTGGGGCCGATCGTCGTGGCGTTCGTCTTGGCGTCTTCCGCCTGCAGCTCGATCCACGGCTCGTCCATGCCGCGGCCGGCGAATAGGTCGCCGCCGCCGCCGGCCGTGCCCGTGCCGCCGGCGGTGCCCGTGCCGCCGCCGTTGCCGGTGCCACCGCCGTTGCCGGTGCCACCGCCGTTGCCGCCGCCGTTGCCACTGCCGCCGCCGTTGCTGCCGCTGCCGCCGCCGCCGCTGACTTCGACCTTCGTGGGCTGGCAAGCCGCCGCCGCGCCACAGCACAACACGAGCAGGCCCGCCCGGAGAGCTCGAACGAACGGATCGCGTTTCTCGATTCGCATTGGAATTTCCCTCTTCAATCGGCGGCGTGTGCCGCGTTCGAATGGAAGAGGTCGCGACGCGACCGACCGTCGCATTATTTCTGTACGTTCTCCGAGACAGCAGCTAAGCGCCCACAAGCACGGCGTATTCTGACGCGCGGGCGGCGACGGCGGGCGCGGCGCGAGCGACTGCCGCCTCAGCTCGCCGGCAATTCATTTAATGGTGAGCTCCGCGAGCGCCGTCGCGCCCAGCGCGTCAGGCGCGAGTGGGTCGGCGATCGAGGCGCCAGCGCGCTTGGACGCTGACGCGCTCGAATCCGCGATGGCGATGACAACGCACCGCGCGAGCCGCCGATCGATTCACAGCGCTAAGGCCACTTGCCCACGCACTGACCGGTCGCATCTTCCGCAAACGCAATAACGCACAACAAATTGATTTTCTTATACTAATTACCAACACCTCCGGTCGCCGAAACTAAAATGCGACGGTACGCCGAGTGTCGCCCTCTGGTTTACGAGGGCCCAGTCGGCCTTCGGTTCGCGAGGCCCGCGCCGCGGATTCTTGTCCCATACGGAGGCGACCGATGATTCGATTTCGTTATCCCCTGCTGCTCTCGACCGCGCTTCTCGCTGGCGCGTGCGGCGGTACCGTCGACAGCTCGAGCTGCATCCCGGGCGTCGCCAGCAACGTCACCATCACCATCTCCGGCAGCACCAACACCGTGCTCCACGGCTGCGGGCTCGGCGACGGCGGCAGCGACGGCGGCGGCACGGTCGGCAGCGGCGGCGGCACCATCGGCGGCGGCGGCGGCGATGCCGGCGGCGGCGGCAACGGCGGCGGCACGACGTCGAGCGGCGGCGGCGGCGGCACGGTGACCGGCAGCGGCGGCGGCTCGCCTCCCGCCGTCACCCGCGGCGCCACCGTGCCCTACTGGGAGTTCGAAGCCGAGAGCGCGACGACCAACGGCACCATCATCGGACCGAGCCGCACGTTCGGCGATTTGTCGTCGGAGGCGTCGGGTCGCAAAGCGGTGACGCTGTCGAACGTCGGGCAGAACGTGTCGTTTACGACGCAAGCGCCGGCGAACTCGATCGTCGTCCGTTATTCGGTGCCGGATACGACCCAGTCGACGGCGATCGACCCGCAAGCGGCCACGCCGACGCAGACGCTCGGGCTCTATATCAACGGCGCGCGTAAGGCGAGCTTGCAGATGACGTCGCGCTGGTCGTGGACTTACGGTGACGCGGACTCGCAGAACTCGGGCTCGAACAGCGCGGGCAGCGGCACGGCGCATCACTTCTACGACGAGACGCACCTCATGTTCGCCGAGGTTCCGGCGGGCGCGACGATCATGCTGCAAAAGGATTCGATGGATACCGCGGCGTCTTACACGATCGATCTCGTCGACTTCGAGGACGTCGGCGCGCCGCTCACGCAACCGGCCGGCTCGCTATCATTGACCGATTACGGCGCGGTCGCCAATGACGGCAATGATGACGGCCCGGCGCTGCAGAACGCCATCAACGACGCGCAGACCAAAGGCAAGACGTTATGGATTCCGGCGGGGACGTTCGACATTCTATTCAACAACATTAGCGACGTGACGAAGCGCAATATCCAGACGAACGGCATCTTCATTCAGGGCGCGGGTATGTGGTACACGACGCTCAACGGCTTCGGCGCGCAGATCAAGCTCGGCGGCAACACCTGCAGCTTCAGCGACTTCCTGCTCTCCGGCGACATTACGTTCCGCGACGACACCAAAGGCTATCAGGGTTTCGACGGCCCTTATGGCAAAGGCTCGAAGGTCACCAACGTCTGGATCGAGCATACGAACGTCGGATTGTGGGTCGGCCACGGCGCCATGCCGACGCCGGTGACGGCGCCGCTCACCGACGGGCTCGTCGTGCACGGCATCCGCGTGCGCGACACTTACGCCGACGGCATCAACCTCGCCAATGCCACGAGCAACAGCACCGTCGAGCAGTCGGTCTTCCGCAACACCGGCGATGATTCGATGGCGTCGTGGAGCTACTCGGGTGACGGCAGCGTCGCGTGCTCGAATGACATGTTCCACTTCAACACCATGCAGGTCAGCTGGCGGGCCGCCTGCATGTCGATTTACGGCGGTAACAACATCAGCATGGAGGACAACGTCTGCAGCGACACGACCAACTATCCCGGCATCCTGGTCTCGACGACCTTCTCGCCGCTGCCGCTGACGGGTACGACGTCGGTGCAGCGCAACACACTGACCCGTGACGGAGGTTTCCACTTCAATCAGCAATATGGCGCCATCAAGTTCTTTGCCGATACGCAGCCGCTCGGCGGAACGATTACGGTAAAGAACATCGACATCACGGACCCGACGTTTGCCGGCATTCACTTCGGTGGCTCGCAGCAGCAGTCGGGGATTACGATCGACACCGTCAATGTCACGAACTACACGACGCAGGGTATTTGGGTGGCGTCGGAGTCGCACGGCACGGCCACGCTGAGCAACGTCACGGTCGCGGGCACGCCCAACGTCGGGCTGCAGAACGACGCGCCCAACGCCTTTACCGTGACCAAAGGCAGCGGCGACACCGGGTTCTAATCGACACCAAAGCGGCGGCCGCGACGATCGACGTCCGCGGCCGCCGCCAAAGCCCCGCCCGCTCGCGTCTCTCGCACTATCCGCCAGTCATTCCCGTCAATCCAATCGCACGCGTCGTACCCATCAAAAGTCCGCTCGCCATGACGATTGATCGTTCCGTTGAGCCAACCATGCGACCTCCGCTGCCGCGTTAGGGCTGGCGGAGCTCGGCGAGCAGGAATTGCCAAACGGCGGCGACGCGCGGGACCTCGCGCAGCGCGCGCCGACCGACGAGCCATAAGTCGTCGCTGGGCCACTCCGACGCGCTCTCGGCCAACGCCCGCGTATATTCGACCGGCGCGAGCCCATGCCGCTCGGCGTGCACCGCCGGCGCCAGCACGAGGCCGAGCCCGCTGCGCGCCGCCGCCAGCTGCGACGGAAAGTGGCTCGTGCGCAACAAGACGTCGGCCTTCGGCACGTGCTTGGTCAGCCAGCGCGCGACGTGAAAGCTGGCCATGTCGCCGTCCCAACCGATCCACGGCGCGTCCTCCCAGCGTCGCAAACGACCGAGCGCCTTGTGCAGCTTCGCGGTCGCGGTGGCGACCCAACGCGACGTGCCCAGCTTGGTCACGAGCAGGTCGGCGCCTTCGGGCGGCACCGAGCGCAGCGCGACATCGGCCTCGTGGCGCGACAAATCGATCACGTGTTGCGACGCGTCAATCTCGATGCGCAGTCGGGGATGGCGCGCGTGCAGCTTGACGAGCGCCGGCGCGACGAACTCCTGCGCCAAACCGGGCGCGGCGCTCAGCCGCACGACGCCCTCGACGTGTCGCTCGGCGCCCGACGTGTCGCGCGCGAAGCGGCCTTGCGCGGCCTCCATCGACTCGACCGCGGGCAGGCCGAGCTCGGCCAAGCGCGTCGCCACCAAGCCCTGCCGCGTACGCTCGAAGAGGCGCGCACCCAGCTCCTCCTCGAGGCCGGCCAAACGCCGGCTCACCGTCGACGTGTCGAGCCCGAGGCGACGCGCGGCCACGCCCAAGCTGCCGGCGCGAAAGACAGCGAGGAAGAGGCGCAGATCGTCCCAGCTGTGGCGCATGAGGTCTTGCGTTTTTGCCGGCATGACTTGTCATCTTGCGTGTTGTCTTGCATGGCTGCAACCCGCATCTTGAGGGCATGGAAACCACCGACCTCTCGCTTCCCGCATTGCATGTCGTCCTCGGCGCCGGTCAGATCGGCTCGCGGCTCGCCGAGCTGCTGCTCGCGCGCGGCCATCGCGTGCGCCTCGTCAAGCGCGGAGCGCCCGGTGCCGCCCGTCCCAACCTCGAGTGGGCGCGCGGCGATCTCATGGATCTCGCGTTCGCCGCGGAGGCCACGCGCGGCGCCGCCGTCGTTTATGACTGCATGAATCCGGCCTATCACATGTGGCCGACGCAGCTGTTGCCGATGGCGCGCGGCGCCTTGCACGGCGCGACGCGGGCCGGCGCGCGGCTCGTCGCGCTCGACTGCCTCTACATGTACGGCCGCCCCGACGGCCCGATGAGCGAAGACACGCCGATGCGGCCGTGCTCGAAGAAGGGGCAGCTGCGCGTCGAGCTCGCCAAGCTGCGGCTCGACGCCGATCAGCGCGGCGACGTGCGCGTCGCCATCGGCCGCGCCAGCGACTTCTTCGGCGCCGATCTGCAGTATTCGGCCTGGAGTGACCGCTTTTATCAGCGCGTGCTCGCCGGCAAAGCAGCGGAGTGCACGGGCGATCCCGATCAGCCGCACTCGTATACGTATGTCGAGGATGTCGCGCGGGCGCTGGCGACCTTGGGCGAGCGCGAGGAGGCGCTGGGCGCGGTGTGGCATTTGCCGACGCCGCCGGCCGAGAGCACGCGCGCGCTCACCGAGCGGCTGGGACGCGCGCTCGGGCTGCCGCAGATCGCGGTCAAGCGCGTGCCGAAATTCGTATTGCGCGTGGGCGGGCTGTTTCAGCCGGCGCTGGGCGAGCTGGCGGAGATGACGTATCAGTGGGAGATGCCGTATGTCGTCGACGACTCGCGCTTTCGCCGCGTGTTTGAGCAGGCGCCGACGCCGATCGATGTCGCGGTCGCGGAGGTCGCGGCGTGGGCGCGCAAGCGCTATCAGCTGCCGGCGCAGGCGGCGCGCGGTGCGGGCGAGCACTCTCGAAGCGATCGCGCGCAGACCGCACGACCATAACCGCGCCGTCGTTCGTTCTATCGGCGTTCGAATCGCGTACTGCGCGCGTCTTACTTGAGCGCGCGTTTTCGCGGGCGGCGACGCGGGCGCGCGCCATCGGACGCCGTCGGCTTGGCCGCCCCATTCGCCACCGCCGGCTTGGCCGCCCCATTCGCCGCCGCCGGCTTGGCCGCGCCATTCGACTTGGCGGCCGCCCCCGCCGCTTTCACCAACGCGCCCTTGCCCTTCGCCGCCGCGGACGCTTCACGCGACGCCACTTCGACGGACGCCACTTCGCCATCGAGCGGCGGCTCCCACTCGCCGGTCGCCTCGCGAATTCGCGCGGTGTCGAGCGTACAGATCCGCTTCTGCCCCACCCGCTCCTTCCGCAGGATGCCGGCGTCGACGAGCACATCCCAGTGATGACAGAGCAGCGCCATGCTGATGCCCAACGACTCCGCCAAGTCCGTGCCGCACTGCGAACACTTCGACAATAGATCGACGATCTCGACGCGACGCGGGTCGGCCAGCGCCTTGAAAATCTTGGCGCGCTCCTCGGCGGTCATGCGTCCCGTGCTCATGCTGGAAACATAGCGCTTCTAAACCCTTCGCGCATCGCTCAAACATCGGCTTGACTATTGGTCGGTGCGTACTCAAATAGCTGCTTGACTGTTTGACCGTTTGACCAAGCCGCGTTCCCGAAGGAGTCACGGATGACCGCTAACCGCCCGTCCTACCTCGCTTTACCGCTCTCGCTCGCCGCCCTCCTCTTCGCCGCGCTGCTGCCGGCGTGCAGCCGTCCCGTCGAAGCGAGCGCGCAGCCCGACCAACGCCCACAAGTCACCGTCGCGCGGCCGATTGCGGCGGCCGTGACCGAGTTCAGCGAGCACACGGGCCGCGCCGAGTCGCCGGAGAGCGTGGAGATTCGGCCACGCGTCGGCGGCAGCATCGTCAAAGCCAACTTCCACGAGGGCGATCTGGTGAAGAAGGGCGCGCTGCTCTTCGTCATCGACCCGCGGCCTTTCGAAGTGGCGCTGGCGCGGGCCAAGGCCGAATTGGCCAGCATTCGCGCCGATCACGAGCTGTCGCGCAAGAACCTCGATCGCGCGCAGCAGCTCATGGACGCGCATGCGATTCCGACACGCGACTTCGACGTGCAAAAAGCGCAGCAGGAGCAGCTGACGGCGCGCGCGGACATGGCGACGGCGGCGATTCGCGCGGCCGAGCTGGACCTCGAATATGCCTACATTCGCTCGCCCATCGATGGACGCATCGGTCGTAAGTTGGTCACTGAAGGTAACCTCGTCGGCCCGAGCACGGTTTCGCCGCTGGCGACCGTCGTTTCGGTCGATCCGCTCTACGTTTACGTCGAGCTGGAAGAGGCGCGCGGGCTCGAGCTCGACCGTGGCAAGTCCTTGCGCGCCGAGATCGGCTTCGCCGGCGAAGACGGCTATCCGCGGCCGGCGCGCGTCGACTTCATCGACAACCACGTCGAAACCGGCAGCGGCACCGTCAAAGTGCGCGCCGTCATTCCCAATCACGACGGGCGCTTGACGCCGGGATTGTTCGCCCGCGTGCGCATCCCGCGCGGCGGCGAGCGCAATTCGCTGCTCGTCGCCGACCGCGCCGTTGCCACCGATCAAGAGCATCGCTTCGTCTGGGTCGTCGACGGCGATCAGAAACTGCAATATCGCGCCGTCACGCTCGGGCCGATTTCGGACGGGTTGCGCGTCATTCGCACCGGGCTCACGCCGACCGATCAAGTGCTCGTGCGCGGCTTACAGCGCGCCCGCGCCGGCGTCGCCGTAATAGCCGAGCTCGTGCCGATGCGCGCCACCGACGCCGCGGCGAAGGTCAATCAGGGAGCCGCCCAATGAAGCTCGCTCATTTCTTCATCGACCGGCCGATATTCGCCGGCGTTCTATCGATTATTATCTTCATCCTCGGACTGATATCGATATTCAGGCTGCCGATATCGGAATATCCCGAGGTCGTGCCGCCGACCGTCGTCGTGCGCGCGCAATATCCCGGCGCCAACCCGCAAGTCATCGCGGAGACGGTGGCGGCGCCGCTCGAGCAAGAGATCAACGGCGTCGAGGACATGATTTATATGTCGTCGCTGGCCAACTCCGACGGCTCGATGACGCTGACGGTGACGTTTCGGCTCGGCGCCGACCTCGACCGCGCGCAGGTGCAAGTGCAAAACCGCGTCGCCCAAGCGTTACCGCGCTTGCCGGAAGACGTGCGGCGCTTCGGCGTAACGACGCGCAAGACGTCGCCCGATTTGACGATGGTCGTGCACTTGTACTCGCCCGATAATCGTTATGACGACACCTATATCCGCAACTACGCGCTGCTGCAGGTCAAGGACACCTTGGCGCGTATTCCCGGAATGGGCGACGTGCAGCTGTTCGGCTCGGGCGATTACAGCATGCGCGTGTGGCTCGACCCGGAGAAGGTCGCGTCGCGCGGCTTGACGGCGAGCGACGTCGTGCGCGCGCTGCGCGAGCAGAACATCCAGGTCGCCGCCGGCGCGCTCGGGCAGCAGCCGGCGCCACGCGACGCCAGCTTTCAGATCAGCATCAACGCGCGCGGCCGGCTCGTCGAAGAGTCGGAGTTCGCCGATATCATCGTCAAGACGACGGCCGACGGCGCGCAGGTGCGCTTGGCCGATATCGCGCGAATCGAATTGGGCGCGAATCAATATGCGTTACGCAGCTTGCTCGACAACAAGCGCGCCGTTGCCATTCCCATCTTTCAAGCGCCGGGCTCGAACGCGCTGCAGCTGTCGGACACGGTGCGCGCGACAATGAAGGAGCTGTCGAAGAGCTTCCCGCAAGGGCTGACTTACGATGTCGTCTACGATCCGACGCGCTTCGTCCGCGCCTCGATCGAAGAGGTCATTCGTACGCTGTTCGAAGCGCTCGTCCTCGTCGTGCTCGTCGTCATTCTGTTCCTGCAGACCTGGCGCGCGTCGATTATTCCGATCGCGGCCGTTCCCGTCTCGCTCGTCGGCACCTTCGCGATGATGAACATCCTCGGATTCTCCATCAACGCGTTATCGCTATTCGGGTTGGTGCTCGCCATCGGCATCGTCGTCGACGACGCCATCGTCGTCGTCGAAAACGTCGAGCGCAATATCGCGCTCGGGTTATCGCCCATCGACGCCACACGGCGCGCGATGAACGAAGTGAGCGGACCGATCGTCGCCATCGCGCTCGTCCTGTGCGCGGTCTTCGTACCCATCGGCTTCATCCCCGGCTTGACCGGACAGTTCTATCGTCAGTTCGCGCTCACGATCGCCATCTCGACGGTCATTTCGGCGTTCAATTCGCTGACATTGAGCCCGGCGTTGGCGGCGCGATTGCTGCGCGCGCACGACGCGCCCAAAGATCTGCCGACGCGCTTCATGGATCGCGCCCTCGGCTGGCTGTTCCGTCCATTCAATCGCGTCTTCGACGCGGCTTCCAATCGTTATGTCGCGCTCGTGCGCAGCATTCTGCGCCGCTCCGGCGTTGCCATTTTCGCTTACGCCGGCTTATTGGCGTTGACCTATCTCGGCTTCGCCAAAGTTCCGGGCGGGTTCGTGCCGACGCAGGACAAGCAATATCTCGTCGGCTTCGCGCAGCTCCCGGACGCGGCGTCGCTCGAGCGCTCGGACGAGGTCATTCGGCGGATGTCGAAGATCGCGCTCGAAACCGAAGGCGTCGAGCACGCGATTGCCTTTCCCGGCTTGTCGATTTCGGGACTGAGCAATAGCCCGAACTCGGGCGTCGTCTTCGTGGGATTGAAGCCGTTCGAAGAGCGGCGCGGCAAAGGCTTATCGGGGCCGGAGATCGCGGCCACGCTCAATCGTAAGTTCGCGGCCGAGCAAGACGCGTTCATCGCCGTGTTTCCGCCGCCACCGGTGCAAGGATTGGGGACGATTGGCGGCTGGAAACTGTATGTCGAAGATCGCGCCAATCGCGGCCCGACCTCGCTCTTTGACGACACGCAAAAGCTGATGGCGGCAGGCGCGAAGTCGAAAGACTTCGTCGGGCTATTCTCGGGATATGAGATCGGAGTGCCGCAATTGTTCGCCGATCTCGATCGCCAGAAGGCGAAAGCCGAGGGCGTGGCCATCACCGATGTCTTCGAGACGATGCAGGCCTATTTGGGATCGGTCTACGTAAACGACTTCAACCGCTTCGGGCGAACGTTTCAGGTGACCGTGCAAGCGGACGCGTCGCATCGAATGACCGCGCAAGATATCCTCGGATTGAAGACGCGGAACGCCGACGGCGCGATGGTGCCGCTCGGAAGCATGCTCACCGTGCGCGATACGACCGGGCCCGACCGCGTCACGCGCTATAATGGTTATCCGGCCGCGGAATTGAACGGCGGGCCGGCGCCGGGCGTGAGCTCGCGACAGTCGCTGGACGCGATGGCGGCCTTGGCCACGCGTGAATTGCCGCCGGGAACGACATACGAATGGACCGATTTGTCGTTCCAGCAGGTGCAAGCGGGCAATACGGCGCTATTGGTGTTTCCGCTGTGTGTGCTCTTGGTCTTCTTGGTTTTGGCAGCCCAATATGAAAGCTGGTCATTGCCGTTGACGGTCATCTTGATCGTGCCGATGTGCTTGTTGGCTGCCATCACCGGTGTTTGGCTCGATGGCAGCGACAACAATATCTTCACGCAAATCGGCCTGTTCGTGCTCGTTGGGTTGGCGTGCAAGAACGCCATCCTCATCGTCGAGTTCGCCAAAGACGAGCAAGAGAAGAACGACGATCCAATCGCGGCGGTGTTGGCGGCTTGCCGGTTGCGACTGCGCCCCATCTTGATGACTTCGATCGCGTTCATCATGGGTGTTTGGCCGCTCGTCTCGTCGCACGGCGCCGGCGCGGAGATGCGGCGCGCGATGGGTGTCGCCGTCTTCTCGGGAATGATTGGCGTGACCGTCTTCGGCTTGTTGCTGACGCCGGTGTTCTTCGCGGCGCTGCGGCGGAAGCGGGCCGCGCGCCGCGCTAACGGCGTGGCCGCGGCGCGACCTGCGCCAACGTCGCCGCACGTGCCGACTTCGGCCTGAGCGACGCTAACCCGCTAAGGACTAATCATGTGCGATATGTGATGAGTCCTTAGCGGAAGCGACTCAGTAGCCGTGCGAATAGACCGAGCTGCTCTCGGGCGGCGCATCGGCGAACGTCCCGCCAAATCCAAATTCGATACCGCTCACCATATGCATGCGACGCAAGCCGTCACACGTAAAGAGCGCCGGTAAGACTGCCGCCAAATCCGAGGCGGGCATCGACCACAACGCGTTGGCACCGTGAACGGCGATGGTGAAGATTCCTTTGTTCACGACTGTCGGTAAGCGGAAGAGGCCATTGTAGTCGTCGCCGGTTCGCTCGACGGAGAAGACGCGCAAGCCGACGTGGCCCTCGATTTTCTGCGCGTTGGCGATGAAGTCGACCGCGAGACCAGATAGGTTACCGGTAAAATGCAGTGCATTCTGGGCACCGCGAACGTCGATGGCCATTGGATAGCGGTTGTCGAGTGAGCCGACGACCTGCACGTGATCGCCTTTATGGTCGACTTCGCTGTCGAGGAACATGCCGCAGACGCGACCGCGAATGGAGCCGCCGGCGGAGCGCAATCCGCTCGACGGATCGCCGGGGCGCGGGTGCGCGTCTTCGTGTTTGACGGTGAAGGGCTGGCCGCTGAATTGGTAAGTGGCGCGCGGCATCGAGTGGCCGTCGATGACGACGGGACCGGGGCCGGCACAGCCGACGGCGACCACGCCCAACGCGAGAATGAGTGGGCGAATGGGTGCGAACATGGCGATTGTTCCTCGAATGACGTTAAGGATTAAGCGTTCGCGTACGAATAATGGATTGCGTCTCATGCGCCGGCGGCCTTCGCGGCGCGCAGCTTCAAGAGGCGTAGCGACGGATAGCCGAGCGTCAGCGTCTGCAGCGTCCAGCCGATGGCGGCCGCAGGCGCGACGCCGCTGGCCAGGCGAAATGCGTAGGCCGCCTCGCCGACATGCAGCGCGACCGCGCCGACGAAGACGGCGATGAGCACCGCGGCCGGCGGCAGCCAAAACAGGTGCGCCGTCCACCACGCGAGCGCCGGCGGGTCGAAGGCGAGCACGCCGAGCGTGGTCATTCCGGCGATGATGGTGATCCACCAAACGACGTGCGGACGATCGATAGGCGACATGAGGCGCATGATAACCGGG
Source organism: uncultured delta proteobacterium (assembly GCA_963785725.1). Lineage (GTDB taxonomy): Bacteria > Myxococcota_A > Polyangia > Palsa-1104 > Palsa-1104 > JAQBQH01. Next base: position 222,550 of record CAWAWS010000033.1, read on the forward strand.
CGCGGCGCCGCGGGAAAGTCGGGCATCCCGGCGCGGCCGATTCCAGGCGATGACGCTAGCCTGTTCGCGTCGACCAGGCATGTGACGGCGGCACTTGCCGGACGCGCCAAGCCGCTCGAGCAATCGACACGCACGAGGGACGGCGCTCCGCGGATGGCGCGCGAGAATCGCGACAACGACGCGCCACTGCTGGGCTATCCGGCACCTTCGAGCTGCTCGAAGACGATTTATGAAGGCTTCGGCGACTCGAACTATTACGAATTGGGCGAGAAGATCGATCCGACGTCGTTCGAGGCGGTGACGGTCAGGCCCGAGTAATCGCGATTCACAGCAGCGCGTAGCCCGTAACGGTGTTCAATAGACGTGCGGGACGAACAGCTGCGGCGGAATGGGACCGCGCAGGTAATTCGGGTTGTGCACGCGCGCCGGAAGCTCGACCGTAGGCTGCTCGATATCGCCCGCCGGAATCTGCTCCAGCAAGTGATGAATGCAGTTCAGACGCGCCCGCTTCTTATCATTGGCTTCGACGACCCACCAGCGCGCTTCGGGAATATGCGTGCGCTCGATCATCGTCTCTTTGGCTTTCGTATAGTCTTCCCAATGGCGGCGCGACTCCAAGTCCATCGGGCTCAATTTCCAGCGCTTCAAAGGATCGTGAATCCGCATCGCGAATCGTAAGTACTGCTCGTCATCGGTGATCGAAAACCAATATTTGATGAGCACGATTCCCGAGCGCACGAGCATCTTTTCGAACTCGGGCGTGCTGCGAAAGAACTCTTCGTATTCTTCGTCGCTGCAAAAGCCCATGACGCGCTCGACGTTGGCGCGGTTGTACCAGCTGCGATCGAAGAGCACGATCTCGCCGCCGGCCGGCAGATGCGCGATGTATCGCTGGAAATACCACTGCGTGCGCTCGCGGTCGTTGGGCGCGGGCAACGCGGCGACGCGGCACACACGCGGGTTCAATCGCTGCGTAATGCGCTTGATGACGCCGCCTTTGCCGGCCGCGTCGCGCCCTTCGAAGAGCACGACGACTTTGAGCTTATTGCGGACGACCCAGTCTTGCAGCTTGACCAGCTCGCCCTGCAGCCGCAACAGCTCGCGAAAATAGCGGCCGCGATCGAGCGCCGGCCCGTGGCCGTTGCCGTCGTTCTTGAGCGCGCCGTCGTCGAGCTCCATCTCCAGCTCTTCGTCGATGCTATCGAGCACCTCGCTGCGGACGCGCTGCTGGAGATCGCCGATGTCGAGACCGTAGCGTTCGTCTTGGCCGCTCACGAGTTCACCGCCAATGAGGCATACGAATGAAGCAAAGCTGCAGCGAGCATGGGCAGAAGGGCTCCTTTGCCGCAGCCTACTGCCGCGGCGTTACGCGCACGGTCACCATCCGGCAAATCCCGCGTGACGGACGGACGACATATTACCTCGACCCGCGGTGGCAGCCTACCCAGGCCGAGGCGATGCGTCAGGCGCACGAAATGAGCGAGTTTCGCGGCCGGCGAAATGGGTTTTCCGTGCTTCACCGAACCCATCCAACGGGGCGGCCGCAAGCGGTGGACGGGCGCGGAGCTCGACCGCGCCCAGCGGCCCGCATACTGAACGAATCAACAGCAGATAGAACGCGAGGCAAGTCGACTCGCCGGATAGTGACTCAGCCTACGAATCTCGAGTGCTCCTGAGACAGCCTGAGACGCTGTCTCATGGGACAGCGGGGAATGCGAAAATCCGCCGGCGCGACACGCGAAATCAATCATTTGCCGCTCGCGGGATCGACGCCTAGCGGATTGACGGGTCGCGGAATTCGCCTCAGTTTTGGCGGCTGTCCCAGGGACTGGCTTGGCTCGCGGGCTGCATTAGGCGTCGGCCAGGATACGACTTGAAGCCGCGCACTGGCCATTGTACGGACGTTGCGATGCCCGACGCCAAAGGCGACGCTGGCCGCCACGACGACGCGCGGAACGCGACCATCACCACGACCGGCGACGACGGCCCGCGCGACGCGACGATCACCACGACCGGCGACGAGGGCGCGCCCAATACGCCGCGCCAGTTGACCTCGACGACGCGCGCGTTCGACCACTACGAAGTCGAGAGCGAGCATGCGCGCGGCGGCATCGGCCGGGTGTTGCGCGCCTGGGACAATCGGCTGCAGCGTCCCGTCGCGATCAAAGAGCTGCTCGCGGCCAATGATCAACATGCGCGCCGCTTCCTGCGCGAAATCGGGATCACCGCGCGCTTACAACATCCCAGTATCGTTCCCGTCTATGAAGCGGGACAGGCGCCGAATGGCTCGCCCTTTTATGCCATGCGTTTCGTCAGCGGCCGCACTCTGCGACAGCTCATCGACGCCGCCGGCAGCCTCGACGCGCGCATGGCGTTGTTACCCAACGTCCTCGCCGTCGCCGACGCGATCGCTTATGCGCATTCGGAGGGCATTCTTCATCGCGACTTGAAGCCGAGTAACGTCATTATCGGCGGCTTCGGCGAGACCATCGTCATCGATTGGGGCCTGGCCAAGCTGCTCGACGAAGCGCCCGAGGCCGCGGAAATGGACAGCGGTCCTTATCGCGCGCCGGCGCCTGCCGATGACCGCACGATCGCCGGTACCGTCTTAGGCACGCCGTTCTATATGCCGCCCGAGCAGGCGGCCGGCGACGACGTCGACGCGCGCGCCGACGTCTATGCGTTGGGCGCGATGCTCTATCACGTGCTCGTCGGCCAGCCGCCTTATGCCGGTGATTCGGCGTCGACGCAGGCCAAGTCGGTGCTCGCCGGCGCGCCCATTCCATTGCCGAGCGCCCAGCCGGACGTGCCGTCCGATTTGGTGGCGCTCGTCGATAAGGCGATGGCGCGCGCGGCCAGTGATCGCTATCCGTCCGCCAAAGAGTTCGCCGACGACTTGCGCCGCTATCAAACCGGACAGCTCGTGGGCGCGCACCGTTATTCGCGCGCGGCGCTGCTGGCGCGTTGGCTGCGACGTCATCGCACGCCGGTCGGTTTGGCGGCGCTGTTTACCGCGCTTTTGGCCGCGGGCGGCGTCGCCAGCTTTCGGCAGATCATCCGCGAGCGAAACACCGCGATCGCGCAGCGGCGAATCGCGCAATCGCGCACGAATCAAATGACGCTGACGCAAGCGGCGAGCGCGCTCGAGACCGATCCGACCGCGACGCTGGCGTGGCTGAAGACCTATCCGCTCGACGGCGACAATTGGGCGGAAGCGCAGCGACTGGCGGCTGCGGCCGATTCCCGCGGCGTGGCGCGACTGGAGCTGCAAGGCAAAATGCGCCGCGTAAACAGCCTCGTCGTCGGTCCGGGCGCGCGCGAGGTCACGTCGGTCTCCGATGACGGCACGGTGCGCGTTTGGGACTTCGATCGCGGTATCGAGAAGGCCCGCGGCGAAACGACATTCAGCATCGGTTGGAATAAATACTCGCCCGATCACCAATCGCTCATTACATATGGTGATGGCACGGCGCGGCTCTTCAAGCTGCGCAACGGCGCGCTCGCCGGCAGCACCGAGCTCTCGCCGTCGCTCACGTATTCGGTGGCGTTTTCGGCGGACAGTGCGCGCGCGCTATTGGGCACCGAGCACGGCGTTCTGCAGGTCGACCTCGACAAAGCCGTGGCGCGTCCTTTCGAGCACACGGGCATTCCGGCCGGCAATGTCATCTATCGCACCGACGGCCGCATCGTCGCCTTGGGGTTCGACTCCAAGCTGCGCGTGTGGGCGCCGGACGGCAAGCTCGAAGCCACTTGGGATATCCCCGGTCACAAGACGTGGCGCCTCTTCTTCGACGGCAGCGGACGCTTCGCGGCATTGACGGCGGTCGACAAATCATTCGGCATCCTCGACACGACCACCGGCGCGTTTCAATCGCTGCCGGGAATCAGCACGCTGGGTATGGGCAGCTTCTTGCCGGACGCCTCATCCGTCGTCGCGGTCACTTCGGTCAATGGCGTCGTCATGTGGACGCCCAAGACCAATAAGACCATTTCGTTGCAGTCGCATATCAGTAAGGTCAACGCCGTCACGGTCTCGCAAGACGGCAACTATGTCGCTTCGGGTGACAGCAAAGGCGAAATAGTCGTCTCGTCATTGAGCGACCAAACCTCGGTGACGCTCTCGGCGCGCAAAGAGGTGACGAGCCTCGAGTTCGTCGGCGCCGACCTCATCGCCGGATATCAAGACGGGACGATTCGCATTTGGGACGCGCCGTTCCATCTCGCCGGCCGTGAGCGCTTTGGCCATTACGGCAACGTCTTTCAGATCCTGTTTTCGCCCGACAGTCAGCGGCTGGCGACTGGCTCGGGCGATCAAGCGGTGCAGCTCTATTCGGTCGCCGCCGATCAGTCGCGGCGACTGCCGCTGCCGAAAGCGCTCGTCGAAGGCTTGGCCTTCTCGGATGACGGAAGATATTTGGCCGCCGCCGCCGATGAGGAGGTTCGCATCTGGGACACGACGGCCACGCCGGAGAGCGTACGGGTTCTACGCATTCCGACGGGCGTGCGCCGCGTTCGCTTCCGCGACGCGCGACACCTTGTCACCAGCGGCGACGACGGCATCGTGCGCGCGTGGGACCTCGATACCGAGCAATTCAAAGAGCTGTCACGTCACAAAGGGCAGATCTTCCCGCTCATGCTCGACAAGTCGCGCGAGCACGTCTATTCGGGCGCCAAAGACGGCGCCATTCACGCTTGGAATTTCGCGACCGCTAAAGAGGACAATTGGACGCTCGGCTTGGGGCCGATCAATCAAATGGACCTCACGCTCGATCAGACGAGCTTGGCGACCGGAACGGAGACGGGAAACATCGCCGTCTTGAATCTGCAGACGGGCGCGGTTCGCTGGACGGCGAAGCATAAGCGGTTGATCTCGTCGCTGGCGTTGTCGCCGAATGGCAAGTGGGTCGCCAGCGGCAGCGAGGATGGCTTGGTGCAATTGCGCGACGTCCTGACGGGCGCGCCGGGCTTGAGCTTTCATCACGAGTCGGTGGCGCGGGCGCTGGCCTTCTCGCGCGACGGCAAGTGGCTCGCCAGCGGCGGCTATGACGGCGTCCTGCGCGTCTTCGACATGCATACGGGCGCCACCTGCTCGATTCACGCGCTCGACAGCCACATCACGCGGGTCTCGTTCTCGCCCGACAGCGCGACGCTGGCGCTCGGCGCTTATAACGGCAGCATTCACTTGTGGCGCAGCGGCGACTTCGCAGCCTGCGCGCCGAGCGCGCCGCAAGCGCTGCGCGATTGGATCGAGCGCCATACCAACGTCACGATTTCCGAGTAATCGAAGCATTGTCCGACGATTTTGATTGTGCTAACGGGTCACACACTGGAGAGAGAAATGAAGTCCGATAAGAAGCCGAAGAAGAAGCTCACGCTCAGCAAGGAAACCCTGCGCCATCTTTCCAGCGACCAGCTGCGGTCCGTCCTGGGTGGAAACGAGACGGCGGGGTGCCAGTCAGTCGACACCGGCGGGCAGGTCACGACGAGCGGCATGAAGATCTGCAGCAACGTCAGTGACGTCACGCTGTAGACGGCGACGAATCGCCGCGTCGTTGCACCTTCAAGCCGCCGCGTCGGGCGACACGCGCCTCTCGGTCGTGGGCTCGACGCGGCGGCGCAGCGCCGGTCGCGCGCCGGCGCCGTTCATTTGGCGCTCGAGCCAGCGCTGCGCCGGCTGCTCGACGGTCAGGTGGAACGTCAAGCCGACGCCGTAAACCAACAGTCCGAAGACGACGACGAAGTGTAAGCCGCCGAGCGGCAGCGCCGCCGCGAGCACGAGGTACATGAGCGGCATCTGCAAGATGTAGATGTCGTAGCTGGCGCGCCCGAGGCCGCGCAGCGGTCGCGAGCCGAGGACGCGACCGACCAGCCCGCGCGCGCCGGCCGCCGACCAGACGATGGCGCCGAAGCAGGGCATCAAGAGCGCGTTGTGGACGAGCGCGAACGGCAAGCGATCAGACAGCGACAGCGTCGCGGCGGCGACCGCCAGCGCCAGCGCGCCCAGCCAAGGCCGCGAACGGCGCGCCGGGTCGAACGAGAGGCCGAGCGTGACGCCGAAGGCGAGCTCGGGCAGCCGCGCCGGCGGCCAGAACTTCAGGAAACCGAGGTAGAAGGCGTTGCTGTCGGGGCCGACGACGCCGTCGGGCGCGATCGCGCTGTAGCCGCCGGCGATGACGAGCGCCGACGCCCAAATCGCCGCTAAAAGCCAGCGTCGCCGCGCCGCCGACAAGCCGGCGATGGCGCGGATCAGCGACGGCAAGACGAGGTAGAACGCGACCTCGATGGAGATGCTCCACGCCGGCAGATTCCACGTCAGCGCCACCGGCGGCCACCACGCCTGCAGAAACAGCAGCTGCAACACGCCGCCGAGCGGGTTGGCGACCACGTTCGCGTCGTGCCGCCACGCCAGCGGCACGAGCACGACGAGCGCGGCCAGATACGCCGGCAACAGCCGCGAGATTCGGCGGACGAGAAAGCGGCGATGGTCGAACGCGCGGCCGTCGCTGTCGAGGATGCGCGGACCGTAGCTGAGCGCGAGCACGAAGCCCGAGAGCACGTAAAAGAACGAGACGCCGACGAAGCCGCTGCCGCCGAGCGCGCGCAGCCAACGCGGCGCCGTCGTCAAGAGCGGGCGGCCGAAGTGAAAGAAGAAGACGTAGAGCGACACGAAGGGCCGCAGCCCCGTCAGCGCGTCGATGCGGCGCTCGGGATTCATGCGGCGACGGTGTCACGCGCGCGCTGAACGCCGCGCGGCAGCTCGGCGACGTCGCCATTGCAGCTCTGCGCCGTTTCGGCCACGAGCGGCTGTCGCGCGGCCGAAAGCGTGCGACCTCGAGCCATCGCACAGGACGCATCGCCGCCGAATGTGACGCGGCCGATTCGGCGCATCGACGGGATCGCGAATCATGACCGCGCATACGTGCATTTGCCGTCGCGTAGCGATCGGCGTCTCGCGTTCGGTGTAGGTTCGGATCGAGCGCGAACCTAGAAGGACGCGCAGTCGTGCACATCAGATCTGCCCGCGCACAATCATTAAACACTAGCTGCTCTCAAACGTTAGATAACCCGCAAATATTTGGGATCACGTGGTCTTTTGCTACGGTCGACGTTGCCAATCGCTACGCCGCGCGCGCGCTCGAGTGCATTTGAATCGCGCGGTAAGCGGCTAACTTTCGACCGCAATTTTACGCTTCGGTGATCGCTCGCTCACGCTGGCGTGTCGATTGCTCAGTCGCGCCGCCGCACAGCACTTCCTGTCTACATCCATTGGAATTCGGGAGGACGGCATGACGCGCAAGAGAATCAATACGGCATTGTTCGTATCCATCGTATGCGTCGCGGGCTGCAGCGGTGAGCCGGCGGAGGAGAGCAACAGCGTCGAGGCGGAGATCGCGGCCATCGTCCCGCATTCGTTCGCGCGCGTCTGCGATGCGCCGACCGAAGAGGGCCACGCCAGCTGCCACGCGCTCGTGCGCACCGACGAGAGCGGCATCGTGCCGTTCGCCACGACAGTCAGCGGATTCGGCCCGACGGATCTGGCCAGCGCTTACAAGCTCAACACGGCCGGCGGCAGCGGCGCCACCATCGCCATCGTCGACGCGTATGACGATCCGAACGCCGAGAGCGACCTGGCGTTCTATCGTTCGCACTTTGGTTTGCCCGCTTGCACCACCGCCAATGGCTGCTTCAAGAAGGTCAATGAGAAGGGCCAGACGACTTCATTGCCGGCGGCCAACAGCGGTTGGGCCAGCGAGATCGCCCTCGACATCGAAATGGCGTCGGCCGTCTGCCCGAAGTGCAAGATCATCCTCGTCGAGGCCTCGTCGACGAGCTTCGCCGACCTGGGCGCGGGCGTGAACGCGGCCGTCAGCCTCGGCGCCACCGTCGTCAGCAATAGCTACGGCGGCAGCGAGAGCTCGGGCGAAACCAGCTCCGACACCTATTACAATCATCCCGGCGTCGGCATCTTCGTGTCGTCGGGCGATGGCGGTTACGGCGTCGAATATCCGGCCGCGTCGAAGTACGTGACCGCGGTCGGCGGCACGTCGCTGGCGAAGTCGTCGGCGTCGCGCGGCTGGGTCGAGTCGGTGTGGGGCTCGGCCAAGAACACGAACGGCGGCGCCGGCTCGGGCTGCTCGAAGTACGAGACGAAGCCGTCGTATCAAAAAGACAGCGGCTGCACGAAGCGCACGGTCGCCGACGTCTCGGCGGTCGCCGATCCGAACACCGGCGTCGCCGTTTACGACACGTACGGTGGCAAGGGCTGGGCCGTCTACGGCGGCACGTCGGTGGCGTCGCCGATCGTCGCCAGCATCCACGCGCTCGCCGGCCACGGCGCAGACTCGCTCGGCCTCTCTTACGCGCATCCGAGCTGGTTCTTCGACGTCACCTCGGGCACCAACGGCAACTGCAGCGGCTCCTATTTGTGCACGGGCGAAGTCGGCTACGACGGCCCGACTGGCAACGGCACGCCCGACGTCGCCGCCTGGTAAACCGCTAGTCGCCGCAGCGTTTCGACCGCCGTAACCGCTTCCGCTCGTCTTCCATTCAGCGCAGCTTCCCGCCGACCGTCGATTCCGGCGCGAGAAATCGTGGCCTCGGTGCGACTTTGGCGGGACAGCGTCCTCCTGATCACATGAGGCCGGCGCGCCGCCGTTCGGGCAGGCTCGACACGCACAGGCTGCCGTGGCTGCGGCACCTCGTCGTCGTCGTGGTCGCCGCGAGCGCGCTGGCCGGGTCCGCCGACGAAGCGAGCGATCGCCAGGCGCGCGCGTTGTCGACCGAGGGGCTGACGCAGTTCAAGCGCGGCCACTATGCGGAGGCGATCGCGGCGTTTCAGGCGTCCTACGCGCTGTCGCCGCTGCCGCCGCTCCTCTTCGACGCCGCGCAGGCGTATCGTCTATTGGGTCGGTGCGACGACGCGCTGACGCTCTATCGCCGCTATCTGGACGACGCGCCGGACGCGCCCAATCGCGCCGCAGCCGCGGCGCGCGCCGTCGAGATGGAGCGCTGTGCGCGCGCCGAGCGGTCGGCCGCATCGGCGCTCGCGCCCAGCGTCGCCGCGGCCGAGCCGGCGGCGCCACTGTCGATCGCGCCCGTCGTCGCGCTGACGCCGCCGCCGACACCGATCGAGCGGCGTCGCCGGCCGGCTTACCGGGCGTGGTGGCTGTGGACGACCGTCGGCGGCGTCGTCGCCGCCGCGGTCGTGGCCGGCGCGGTCGTCGCCAGCGAGCGCCCGACGTTTCACGCGACGCTGCCCGGCCCGACGCCGACGAACGCGGCGCTGCGCGTGCGCTTCTGATGCGCGGCCTCACCCTCCTCGCCTTCGCCTTCATGCTCGCCGGCTGCAAGCTGCTGCCGCAAAATGGCTACGCCGTCGACGTCACGATCGTGCGCGCTCCGTCGCTGCCGGCGACGACGTGGAGCCAGATCGCGTCGCTGGCGCTGCACGTCGGCGGCGCCGAGCAGGACGCTTGGCCGGCCAACGACGTCCACTTGGCAGACGCCGCCACGTTCATCTATCCCGTCCACGCCGCCGGCGGCATGCTGACGTTCACCATCGATGGCAGCGACGGCAACGGCGCCCTCGTCGCGCGCGGCGCGGGCGTCGTCACGCTGCGGCCGGGGCGCACGATGTTCCTGACCGTCCCGCTCGCGCCCGCTACGGCATCGACGGACCTCGGCACCGTCGATTCAGCCGCACCCGATCCGAATGTCGTCGATCTGCTGCCGGCCGATCCCGTCGACTGCAGCGCGGCTTGCGGCCACCTGACCAGCTGCGGCTCGCATCAAGCCGCCGGCGACTGCCTGGCGATGTGCGACAAAGCGCCGGCCATGCTCGCGTGCGCCGCCCAGGCCACCACGTGCAACGACTACGCGCTCTGCGCTTTTACGCAGCTCGCCGCCTTGACGTGCAAAGGCAACGGCGGCATTCCCAGCGGCGACGCCGGCTGCCGCGACACGACGATGTGCGAAGGCGTGTGCAACGAGACCGCGCCCGGCCCCGCCTGCACGTGCAAATGCAACAGCCAGCTAGATCCCGCGCAAGCGATCGACAGCTGGGTGCACATCACCTGCGCCGGCGCCGAGTGCTACCAGTGCATGCCCGACATGTTCAACGGCGCTCAATGCGACGCCTGCGCGCGCAACGTCTGCGGCAGCGACGCCTGCTTGGCCCACTAAGTCAACATGTTGAGATGCATCTTCAGCCGCTCAATGTGCGTAGGGATCGATGGCCGCGTTCGGATCGTCGGCGGGCGGGGCGGGCGGCGTCTTCATCGTCGTCGCCGTCGTCGCCTCGGTCGGCGCCGGCGCGGGCGGCGGGCGGCGCTTGTCGACGCGCGCCAGCGTGACGCTCTTGTCGACGATGGCGCCGGCACCGACGCGCACGGCCGCGGCAAAGTCGCGCCGGCCGGGCGCGGTCACGCGCAGGCGATGCTCGCGGCGGCTGTCGACCTCCAGCCGCGCCCCCGAGGCCGCTTCGGCGATGACGGCGCCGTCGAGCTCGATGTGCGCGCGATCGTCGTCGACGCGCACGACGAGCGTGCCCGAAGTCGGCGCGGGCGTGACGGCTGGCGGCGACGGCGCGTGGGGGGCGGGCGCGACCATGGCGGAAACGGGGGGAGCCGCCATGGTCGCGCGCTGGTCATGATTCGTACGCTGTACGACAACCGCGGCGACGGCCAGACCGAGCGCCGCCGTCGTCGCCAGCGCGAACAGCCGCGGCTTGCCGCTCGGACGCGCCGCCTCCTCGATCGCCGCCAAGAGCGCACCCATGTCGGGATAGCGCTCGGCCGCGTCGGCGCGCAGGCCGCGCCCGAGCACGCGCCGCATCCGCGCCGGCACGCCGCGATCGACGACCGCGGCCACGCGCTGCTCGGTGATGGCGTCGCGCAGCTCGCGCAACGTGGCGCCGATGAACGGTCGCTGCCGATAGAGCCCTTCGAACAGCGCTACGCAAAAGCTGAAGACGTCGGTGCGCACGTCGGTGGACGCGCCGTCGAGCTGCTCGGGCGCCATGTACGCGGGCGTGCCGATGAGCGCGCCGGTGCGCGTCAACATGAGGCGCAGCGGGCTCACGACGTCGTCGCCGCGCTCGCGCGAGGCGCTCGCGCGCGCGCCGGTCAAGCGCGCCAGCCCGAAGTCGGTGACGCGCACGCGGCCGTCTTTGCCGACGAGGACGTTGTCGGGCTTGAAGTCGCGATGGACGAGCCCGGCCGCGTGCGCGGCTTGCAGCCCGCGCCCGGCCAAGAGGAACCGCTCGAGCACCAGCCGCCACGGCCGCGGCTCGCGCAGCCAACGGCCCAGCGTCTCGCCGTCGACGAGCTCCATGGCGATGAAGACCCCGTCGGCGAAGGGCCCGACGTCGTGCACGACGATGACGTTGGGATGGGTCAAGCGCGCCATCGCGTGCGCCTCGCGCAACAGCCGTCGCTGCTGCGACTGCGCGCTGCCTTCGTCCGCGGGCGCGCTGCGGCGCATGAGCTTCAAGGCGACGCGGCGGTCGAGCTCGGGATCGTGCGCGGCATAGACGACGCCCATGCCGCCTTCGCCGAGCTGGCCGACGACGACGTAGCGGCCGATTGTCTGCCCGAGCGGCACGTAGAGCGGGCCCACCGCGTCGGACATCGGCAGCGTCGCGTCCACGTCTTCGGCGCGCGGCGTCAAGAGGAGCACGAGCGCGCGACAATCGCCGCAGCGCTCGAGGTGCGCTCGAATCGACGTGACGGCCGCGCTCGCGCCTATGCCGTCGGGGCCGCTCGGCTTCTCGACGAACTGTTGCAGCGCGCTGGCGTCCGGGCAGCCCACGGAGGCCAGACTATAACAACCCGATAGCGCTCGAAACCGCCAAGCAGGGCCATTTGCCGCGTGTGTTATCGTGCGCGCAATGTTGGCGGAGGCGGCGGTAGCGGCTTTTTGGGATGCGCTCGATGAACCGGCGCGCCTGCGCCTCCGCGCCGCGACGGCCGCGACGACCCTGGCGGTGACGGCCGCGTGGACGCGCGCGCAGGCCGCGTGGCCCGACGTGCGCGTGCCGGCCGAGCGCTTTTGTGCCTATTTTGCCGCGCATATTGGCGACAGCGTCGCGCTCGAGCCGCTGCGCGCCGAGGATCTCTATCTCGCCTGCGGCTGCATCGACGGCGACGCGGCCGCGCTGCAAGCCTTCGAGGATGCGCTCGCCGAAGTGGCCAACAAGCTGCGCAGCACCGCCCGCAACGACGACGTCCTCGGCGAGGCCAAGCAGCTGACGCGCCAGCTGCTCGTCGCGCGCGGCGATTGCCCGCCGGCGCTGGCCGATTACGCCGGACGCGGCGACCTGCGCGGCTGGCTGCGCGTCGCGCTCGGTCGCGAGCTCGTGCGCCTCATGCGCGCGGCCGAGAAGTCGCCGCGGCTGGCGACGGGCGAGCAAGCGCTCGTCGTCGATCGCGCCGACGATCCGGAGACGGCGTATCTGAAGACGCACTATCGCGAGGCGTTCAAGGCCGCCTTCGCCGACGCGCTGGCGCAGCTCGATCCCGACGATCGTCGCCTCTTGCGCTACGCCATCATCGAGCGGCTGAGCATCGACGACATCGCGCGGCTCGATCGCGTGCACCGCGCGACGGCGGCGCGGCAGGTCGTGCGCGCGCGCGAGCGGCTCGTCGCAGAGACGCGGCGCGTGCTCGGCGAGCGGCTGCGCCTCGACGGCGATCGGCTACAGAGCATCTTCGGCCTCATCGAAAGCCAAGTGGACGTCAGCGTGCAGCGCCTGCTCGTCGGCGCCTGACGCCGCCGACCTCCAGGCGCGGCCGCCGGCGTCAGCGCTTGGCAGCGGCCTCCCATTCGACCAGCGGCTCCGTCGGATCGACGATGACGACGACCGGCGAGGCCACCGCTTCGACGTCGATGACGATCTCGACTTTGTCGCCGAGCGCCAAGCCGCCGCTGTCGAGGATCTGGTTGAAGGTCATGCCGAACGCCTTACGACTGATGCTCGTGCGCGCCGCGAAGCCGACGCGATCGCCGGCCGCCGGATCGCGCAAGCGGCCGCCGAACTCCACGTCGAGCACGACGGCGCGCGTGACGCCGCGCAACGTCAGGTCGCCGTGCAGCTGGCAGCGGCGGTCGTCGGCGGCCTCGACGGCGGTCGAGCGAAACGTCAGCGTGGGAAAGCGATCGGCGTCGAAGAAGTCGCGGCCGCATAGGTGGCCGTCACGACGCGCGTCGCCGGTGTCGATGCTGGCGACGTCGATCTGCGCCTCCGCCGCGCCGCCGGCGAGGCCGGCGTCGTCGACGAGCAGCGTGCCCGACCAGCTGCGAAAGGCGCCCCGCACGCGCGACACCAGCATGTGGCGGACGTAGAAGCTGATGTCGGAGTGGATCGTGTCGACGATGAACTTCTTGAGCGCCATGCGGATCGCCCAACATTGCAGCCGCCGCGCCAACGACGAACGCCCGCGATCGCCCGGCCATCTACGCGTAAATTGGCGCTGACTGTCGCGAGCCGCAGGGTTTGGGCGCAGCGGTGCCGCGAGAGCCGACAGCGGCTGTCGCTATTTCCGACAGCGGCTCAGCGGGGCACGCTCGTCCGCGGGATGTCGTTGGCGCAGTAAAGACTGCGATGATCGAGCGTCAAGTCGCTGCAGAGCGCGGCCGGCGAATGGTCTCGCGGCGTCGTCGTCGCGCAGCCGCCGACCGCCGCCAGCGAGGCCAACCCCGCCAGCACCACCGCCGTGCGCATCGTGTTCTTGCCGATCCGCGACAGCCGCGAGGGCGCCGGCGTCGTCGGCCGCATCGCCCGCTGCGTCGCGAGGTCGCGGTCTTCGGCGCGGGCGCGCATGCGGCGCCAGGTCATCGTCACCGCCAGCGTCACCAGGCTGATCGCGCTCAACACGAGGCCCAGCATCGACACCTCCGGCACCGCCGTCCAGATCGCGCGTCCGACGCGCACCGTGCGGCCGAGGCCGATGCGAATGGCGACGAGGTCGAGGCTCATGACGCCGAGAATCAAGATGCCGCTGACATTCGCGAAGCCGCCGTCTCGTCTCATGTTCATTCTCCGCGCTGCCGTTGACTTCGGCTTAAGCAGGCTCCGTGCCGTTTCGCAAACCCGCGGCCGCTGCGGGTTTGAGCGCCCGGCTGTCGTGTTTGCCTGCGTCCGGCGCCTGTCGAGAAGCGAACAGCGCGCCGATTCGTCGACACCGCCAATGATTCGTGTGTGCGCAAGGTCGCGCGCGCAATGGCGCGCACCTGAGACGAGCGTCGACTCGGTCGGAGGGTTACTCGGCGGCGCGCTTCAAGGCGGCGATGTCGAGCTTGACCATCTTCATCATCGCCTGCATGACGCGGTTGGCGCGCGCCGGATCGGCGTTGCCGATGAGCTCGCCCATCTCGCGCGGCACGATCTGCCAGCTGACGCCGAAGCGATCGTGGAGCCAGCCACAGGCGACGGGCGAGCCGCCATCGGCGATGAGCTTGTCCCACAATTCGTCGATCTCGGCTTGCGTCTCACAGTCGACCGACAACGACATGGCGTCGCTGAATTTGCCCTGGAACTGCGCGCCGGCGTTCAAGGCGACGAAGCGCTGTCCGTCGAGCTCGAAGGCGACCGTCAACACCGTGCCTTTGGGCAGCGGCTGATTGTCGCCGTAATGCGAGACGCTGACGATCTTCGAATGTTTGAAGAGCGAGACATAAAACCTGGCGGCCTCTTCGGCGCGCGATTCGTAAGTGAGAAAGGTGGTGATCTTTTGCGTCGTCGTGGGCATTGGTCACTCCTGTTGACGGAATATAGACCAGCCCGCGAACGGACCGCGGCGGCGAAGCGACGTCAATGCGCGAAGTGCGGCTTGGCCGGATTGGCCCAGTTGCCGTGCCATTTGACGTAGAGATCGTCGAGCATCGCTTCCCATTCGGTGCGCGTGCGCAGATCGGGAAAAGGCTCGGGCGCGATCAGCGACTTCGAATCGGCGATGACGACGAAGCGATTGCCGGGAACGATGCGGCCGACGCGAAACGGCTTCCACGTATGATTGTTACTGGGATCGATGCGGATATCGGCGCCGGGCGCGTCGAAATGCTGCCCTTTGATGGCCTGGCGAATCGCGCGCACGTCGGTCGAGCCGGCGGCGCGCACGGCCTGCGCCCACAAATAGACGCCGTCATAAGCCGCCTCCATCGGATCGTTGATGCTGCGCTGCGCGCCATAAAGGGCGTGAAAACGCGCCTCGAAGGCGCGGTTCTGCGGCCGATCGACGCTCTCGAAGTAGTTCCAGGCCGCATAATCGCCGACCAGCTCGATGCCGTGCATCTCCGAGAGCTCGCCTTCGCCGATGCTGAACGACATCGTCGGCAGCTTCTTGGGCGTGAACCCGGCGGCGCGCAACGCGCGAAAGAACGCGATATTCGAGTCACCGTTGATGGTATTCAAAATGATATCGGGTGACGCGGCGGCGATCTTCTTGATGATGGCGGCGACGTCGGTATCGCCGAGCAATAGATATTCCTCGCCGACGATGGTCGCGCCCAGTCGGCGCGCTTCATCGCGAATGATGGCGTTGGCGGCGCGCGGAAACACATAGTCGGAGCCGACGAGAAACAGCTTGTTGCGCTTGAGCTTCTGCACGACCCAATCGGTCGCGGGGATGACCTGCTGATTGGGCGCGGCGCCGAGATAAATGATATTGAGCGAATCTTCCAAGCCTTCGTATTGCACGGGATACATCAACAAATGATCGTAGCGCTCGACGATGGGGCGCATGGATTTGCGGCTCGCCGACGTCCAGCCGCCGAACAGCGTCGCCACTTTTTCGACGGTGATGAGGCGCTCGGCCTCTTTGGCGAACGTCGGCCAGTCGGAGCGGCCGTCGGCGATGATGGGCGCGATGCGGCGGCCGAGCACGCCGCCGTTGTCGTTGATCTCGCGGATGGCGAGCAGCGTGGCGTCGACGACGGGGCGCTCGCTGAACGCCATCGTGCCCGACATCGAGTGCAAGATGCCGATGGGAATCGGCGGGCCGGCGACGACGGCCGCGCTGGTCGCCGCGTTCGGCGTCGGCGCGCGATGGCGCCAGGCGTATAGGCTGCAGAGCGCGAAGAGCACGATGACCGCGCCCAACAGCACACCGTGGCCGCGCGACGACGCCGGCGCCTGCGGCGCGCGCGCGGTGTGGCGGTTCGTCGTCGGCCTTCCCGTGCGGCGCGGCGTGGCCGTCGCCAGGTTTTCGCCGGCCCACGTCACCGAGCTGTCGGCGCTCAAGAAGCGCCATTCGATGTCGGTGTCGGCCGCCGGCGCGTCGGCGAGCAGCTGCTCGAGGTCGGCGCGCATGGCGGCCGCGCTCGGGTAGCGATCGGCCGGCTCTTTCGCCGTCGCGCGCTTCAGAATGTCGACGCAGCCATCCGGCATCGCGGCTTTCTTGCGTGGATCGGGCAGCTGCTCGTGCACGTGCGCGTACATGATCTGCGTCGCGCCGCCGAGCGTAAAAGGCGGCTCGCCGGCGAGCAGCGCGTAGTAGGTGGCGCCGAGCGAATAGACGTCGCTGCGGGCGTCGATGGTGCCGACGCGAACTTGCTCGGGGCTCATGAAATCGGGCGTGCCCAATTGCATGCCGGGCTGGGTCGTGCCGCTGTCGTGCAAGACCTCCTTGGCGAGCCCGAAGTCGACCAGCTTGGCCGCGCCGCTCGACGAGCACAGAATATTGTCGGGCTTGACGTCGCGATGCACGAGGCCCGCCTGATGCGCGGCTTCGAGCGCGCTGGCGCAGTCGGCGACGATGCGCGTGGCCTCCGCCCAATGCAGCGCGCCGTGCTGCGCGATGAAGCTGGCGGCGCTGCCTTGGCGCAAGAGCTCCATGACGATGAACGGCGAATCGCCCTCCAGCATCGTGTCGTAGATGGCGACGACGTGCGGATGATTGAGCCGCCCCGCCGCCTGCGCCTCGCCGACGAAGCGCTTGAGCGCCGACGGTGCCTTCAACAGCTCGAGCGGCAGGAACTTGATGGCGACGCGACGGCCGATGACCGAATCCTCGGCTTCGTAGACCGAGCCCATGCCGCCGCGACCGAGCACGCGCAGGATGCGATAGCGACCGAACTTGGCGTCGATGCGCGCGTCGTCGGCGCTGCGATCGCGCTCGGCTTCACTTGTGCCGTCGGACGGGATGCGACCGGGCGTCAAGACGGATGGCCGGGCGCCGATCGTCTTGCCCGAAGCGCCGGCGCCGGGTGGATCGTCGGAGTCTCCGCGATCCTTTGCACCCGACATGTTATTACGATTCCCGAGGTCAGACATCGAGTCAAGCAGGGAGCCAACTTCCACGGCCGTCGATCGTCATTTCTGAAGTAACCAGCAGGTAAACTGCGCAAATTCTGCGTCGCGCTCATCCATTCGGGTGCTGCTCGTCGCTGCGAAATCGGCGGTCGTGCTCGTCGACGATCGGCGCACGCGCAGTCGCGAACGCCTAGAAAATTCCACACGCACCGCGCAGCTCTCACGCGCTATCGGTATCGAGAACGGCTATAGCGTCAGGCGAATTTTCTGACCGCCGACGGAGGCATTGACCATGGCGCCGTGGATGGGCATGACGAAGACCGCCGTCCCTTTGTCGAACGTCGCCTGCGCCGCCGTGCCCGTGCGCACAATGGTGGCGGAGGCCTTGGCGCCGAAGTCATAACGGCCATCGCGCAGATCATCGAGCGCCTTCTGATCGTTCACCACCACGACCTCGGCGTAGCGCTGCCCGCCGGCCAACGCGCCGGCCTCGAGCTGCTTCAGCTCGGCGAAGTGCGTGGCGCCGCTCTTCTCGAAGAGCACGCCGGCCCCCGAGCCGCCGCCGATCAAGAAGCCGCCTTGACCGATCTTGGGGAAGACGATGTAGCCGACCGCGTTCTCGATCAGCGGCTGCAGCGTCGGATCGCGCCGCTGCATCTCTTGCAGCGTCTGGTGCGCCTCGCGGCGCAGATCGGCGCGCGCACCGGGTTGCGTCGGCGAGTGAGCGCAACCGAGCGCTCCCAAGCCGAGCAAAGCAAACAGACCAATCACGAGTTTCATGGCTCTCTCCTTTTCTGTGCTCGAGCTTTGGGCAATGCAGCCGGTGGGCCACCCGGCGCGCCCGCAGTCGGCGCGCTAGACGAGCGGCTGGCCACGCGGTCGCTCGCTCGACGGCCGGTCGGTCACGGAGCGACCGGCGCCGGACCCGGCATCGGGCTGCCCGGAATCTCACCACGCGCACGCAGCGCCTGCTTCTCTTCGGCATGGAGCGGCCGCGCCAGCCAGCCGGCGATGGCGGCGCCGCTCAGCGGCGCCAGCCAGAACAGCCACAGCTGCGCCAGCGCCCAGCCGCCGACGAACAGCGCCGGCGCCGTCGAGCGTGCCGGATTCACCGACGTGTTCGTAATCGGGATGCCGATGAGATGGACCAACGTCAGCGTGAGGCCGACCGCGATGCCCGCTTGCGTCGTCGAGGCCGAGCGCGACGTCGCGCCCAGGATGACCGTCAGAAACACGAAGGTCAGGATCACTTCGGCCAACAGCGCCGCCGGCATTGAATAGCCGCCCGGTGAATGCGCGCCATATCCGTTGGCCGCCAATCCGGCGACATGCACGTCATAGCCGCCCGGTGCGCCATGCGCGAGGATGAGCACCGCCGCCGAGCCGAGCACGGCGCCGAAGAGCTGCACCGCGATGTAAGACGGCACGTCGCGCCACGCGAAACGACGGGCGCAGGCGAGCCCTATCGTGACCGCCGGGTTGAAGTGCGCGCCCGAAATCGGACCCAGCGCGTAAACGCCCGCCAAAACCGTCAGTCCGAAGGCCAACGCGACGCCGGCAAAGCCGATGCCCGTCGCCGGAAACTTCGCGGCGAACACGGCGGCGCCGGTGCCGCCGAAGACGAGAATGAACGTGCCCAGCGCTTCTGCGGTCAGCTTTCGCATGGCCTCCTCCTTTTCGGGCGCAGCACGACAGCTCGCCGCACCGTGGTCGCATTCCTCGTCAAAAGTACGTCGCTAAGGGGAATGGCTATCGGCTGGCCAGCTGATTCCGGCGAAATCGCCGACCGCTCGGACAGCGATCGAGCACGCACCCGCGCTTCCGCGTCGACGCGCGAGACAAGCCGGTTTGCGCGTGCGAATTACGTGGCGCTCGATACGCAAATCACACGCGCACGCGCGACGAGAGCGTGAATTCCCGCATGATTCACCGGGTCGCGACGGCTGCGCCTCAGTATTTGCCGAGCCGTTGCTTGATTCCTCACCGGCGCGCACGCATCCTGCCGGCGCCATGACAGAGCCGCAAGCCTTCGGTCGCTACGAGCTCGTGCGACGCTTGGCGGCGGGCGGCATGGCGGAGCTGTTCATCGCGCGCCAGCGCTCGGTGTCGGGCTTCGAGAAGCAGCTCGTCATCAAGCGCATCCTCGCCAATCGCGCGCGCGACGCGGACTTCGTGCGCATGTTCCTCGACGAAGCGCGCGTCGCGGCCACGCTCGATCATCCCAACATCGTGCAGATCTACGACGTCGGTCATGTCGACGACGAGTACTTCATCGCGATGGAGCACAT
This sequence comes from uncultured delta proteobacterium, assembly GCA_963785725.1. Taxonomy (GTDB): domain Bacteria; phylum Myxococcota_A; class Polyangia; order Palsa-1104; family Palsa-1104; genus JAQBQH01. The sequence goes on from CAWAWS010000033.1 coordinate 242,086, forward strand.
CCCGGGCAAGAACCTGGTCGAGATCTTGCGCGCCGGCTATCGCACGGGAACGGCGGCGCTGCCGCTGGCGCAGGCGGTCGGCATCGCCGGCGCGGTCTGCTCGGGCCTGCATTTCGCGCACGACAAGCGCGACTTCGACGGCCGGCCGCTCGGCATCGTGCATCGCGACGTCACGCCGCAGAACATCATGGTCACGTTCGACGGCGGCGTGAAGCTGGTCGACTTCGGCATCGCCAAAGCGGCGTCGCGCGAAGTGGAGACGATGTCGGGCACGCTCAAAGGCAAGATGGGCTACATGTCGCCCGAGCAGTGCCGCGGCCTCGCGGTCGATCGACGCAGCGACATCTTCGCGCTCGGCGTCGTCCTGTACGAGCTGACGACCGGCAAGCGGCTCTACCGCGAGAAGTCCGAGTTCGAGACGCTCAAGAAGATCGTCGACGGGCCAGTGCCGTCGCTGCGCGAGGTCGATCCGCAGCTGCCCGAGGAGCTCGACGCGATCATCGCGCGCTGCCTGCAAAAGGATCCCAACGATCGCTTTCCCGACGCCCGCTCGCTGCACGAGGCGCTGGAGACGCTGGCGCAGTGGCGCGCGCTGGCGACGGGCACGATGGCGCTGGCGCAGTGGATGGAGCGGCTCTTTCCCGACGAGCAGACGCCGCAGCCGGCGCCGCCCGTCGACGGCACGAGCAGCGTCACGCGGCCGAGCTACGGCTACGTCGGCGAAGCCTCGCGGCGGCGCCAAGTTCCGCCCATCGACGAAGCGCGGCGCAAGCGCGGCTGGCGGCGGCTGTTCGCGGTCGCCGGCGTCGCCGTCGTCGCGGGCGCGGGCTTGTGGGCCTATCGCACGTGGCCGCTGCGCGCGCAGCCGGCGACCATGACCGCGCCGGCGACCGTCGGTCTGGCGACGGCGCCGGACTCGTCCGGCCCGCAGCCGCTGGAAGCGGCGACGCTCGATCAGCCGGGCGACGCGCCGCCGCAGCTGGCCGAAGGCACGCCGCCGTCGCCGCCCGCGCAGGCGCTGCCGCTGTCGCCGACCATCGTCTGCCGCCTGCTCGTCGGCAGCGACGGCGCCGTGCGCAAGGCGCAGATTTTCCGCTCGCGCCTCGAGCTGGCGCAATACGAAGACGCGGCGCTGGCGGCCGTGCAGCGTTATCGCTTCACGCCCGCGCGTCACGCCGGTCAGCCGGTCGCGGTGTGGCTCGATTGGCCCGTGCAGTTCGCGCGCTGAATCGATCGCCAAATAGTTCGCGCTACGAACCAAATGGGAGGACACATGCGCGCGTTGATTTTGGCGCTGTCCGTGATCGCGACGTCGGCGAGCGCGGAGGAGATCGTCGTCAAAGGCTCCGACACCGTCGGTGGCGAGCTGGGGCCGGCGCTGGCCAAAGGCTTCGAGGCGCTGCATCCGGGCGCGCACGTGCGCTGGGAAGCGCTGGGCTCGAAGACGGCGTTCGGCGGCCTCTTCGACGGCTCGGCGGCGCTGGGCGCGTCGTCGCGGCCGGTCTCGCCCGCCGAGCTGGCGGAGGCGACGCGGCTCGGCGTGAAGCTGCAGGAGCTCATCATCGGCTACGACGGGCTGTCGATCATCGTGCATCCGTCGAATCCGCTGCCGAGCTTGACGATGGCGCAGCTGGCCGACCTCTACAGCGGCAAAATTCAAAACTGGAAGGAGCTCGGCGGCGCGGATGTGCCGGTGCTGCTCTTGGCGCGGCCGCCCTACTCGGGCACGCGCACGTTCTTCGAAGAGAAGGCGCTTTCCATCGGCGTCGTTGGCGGCGGCAAGCGGGCGTTGGCGAGCTCGGCGAAGCTGTACGAGCACAATCAGGAGATCGTGGCCGAGGTCGCGCGCACGCCGGGCGCGGTCGGCTTCGTCGGCGTCGCGTCGGTCAATCCGACCGTGCGCGCGCTGCCGCTGGCGGCGACGGCGGGCGCGCCGCCGCGCAAGCCGGACGCGGCCGCCGTGCGCGACGGCACCTATCCGCTCTATCGGCCGCTCTATCTCTACGTTCGCGCGGGAATTCGCGGGCTGCCGGCCGAGTCTGGCGCGCTTCGTCCTGTCGCCGGCGGGGCAAGACATCGTGACGGCGATCGGCTTCGTGCGGCTCGAACGCTCGGCGCCGGTGCCGCAGCTGGGCGAGGCCGAGGTGGCGGCGGCGCCGGCGCGGCCGCCGGTGCGCGTCTTCTTCGTCAGCGGCGGCGCGGCGCTGACGCGCGCGAGCAAGCTGGCGCTGGAGCGGCTGGTGCCGTCGCTGCAGGCCGACGAGCGGCTGCTCGTCGTCGGCAACGCCGACGGTCGCGGCGTCTCGGCGCACAACGACACGCTGTCGAAGCAGCGCGCCGAGCTCGTCGCCGACTACTTGCGGACGATCGGCCTCGACGGCGCGCGGCTCGACGTCGAAGGCGCGGGCGCGGCGGCGCCGATCGCGACCAACGAGACGCGCGCCGGCCGCGAGCGCAACCGCCGCGTCGACGTCTACGTCGTGCACGGCGCCGCCCACGACGTCGCCGGCCGATGACCGCAGCGCGGTGATATGTTGGCGGCGTGGATTCGCGTCGCGTCATCATCGTGCTCAGCGTCTCGCTGGCGGTGAGCTTGGTCGCCGTCGGCTTCTTGATCGGCCGCGAATCGAATCTTCCGTCGCCGCTGATGAATGTACCCGTCATCGCGCCGGCGCTGCCGACCATCACCGCGCCGGCCGAGCCGGCGCCGCCACCGTCGATTGCGGCGGCGGCTTCGCCGGCGCGCCCGGCGCCGCCGAAGCCGCCGACGGGCCCGCATCGGCTGACGGCGCCGTCGCCGCTGCCGGCCGACGGCGACACGAGCGAGAAGGCCGCGGTCGAGCGCTACTTCGCCGCCACCGATCCGCTGCAGAACGCCGACGTCGACAATCCGGAAGCGGCGGGAAATTCGCTGATGGAGGCGGCCAGCTCCGGCGATCTGTCGGGGCTGCGCGCGCTCACCGCCAAAGCGCGCGCCGCCGAGGCCAAGGCGCGCGCGCTGACGCCGCCGCCGGCGTGTGCGGCTTATCACCAGCAGCTGCTGCGCTTGCTCGGGCAGAATCGCGGGCTGTTCCAACGGCTCGAGAGCGGCATCGGCGGCGGCGACGTGGGCGAGCTGCCGGCGCTGCTCGAGCAGGCCAACGGCGCCAAGGCGCACGCCGATGCCTTGGCGCGCGAGGAGCACGCGGTCAAAAAGCGCTTCGGCATCAGCCGCTGAGACCAACGTAAAGGTCGCGTAAAGCGCGGCTGCGATCGCGCGCACACGTCGACTCGCGGCGTCGTTCGGAAGCGGTACAGCTGTCGCCGGCGCGGACGGTCGCGGGCGCGCCATCGGCCGGCGCGAGCGCGTTTGCGGCGACGGTCCGAGATTCGCAATGGCGCCCTAGCGCATGCGTCGCTCGCTCGCCGTCGCTTCCGTGTTGCTGCTGTCGTCGTGCGCCGGCGTCGTGACCACGACCGTCGCGCCCGGCCACGCGGCCGTCATGACGACCGCCGACGGCGAGCACCTCATCCTGCGCGAGGGCATGACCGACGTGCCCGACTCGGCGCATGTCGACGACTTCGATCTGACGCAACAAGCGGCCGGCGGCACGTTCACGGCGACGACGGCCGATGGCGCGCGCGTCGTCGTGCACGATCCGACGGTCAGCTACACCCTCGTCGCCGATGAGCTCGTCGCTGCCGACGGCGAGCTCGGGCCCGATCGCTGGCGCGCGATCGTCGCGCCCATCGTGCAGGCGACGATCGCCGGCGTGCTCGCGACCTATCGCTTCGACGAGCTGACGCCGAGGAATCTGCGGGCGGCGCAGGCGCAGATCACGGCGCTGGCGTTCGATCGGCTGCGGCCGTACCACTTGGCGCTGTCCGCGGTCGAGCTCAAAGGCGTGACCGCGCAGCTGCCGGAGCTGGCGCGCGCCGTGACGGCGACGTCGGTGTGGCAGGAGCGCAGCGCGGCGGCGCGGCTGGCGCTCGACGTCGCGCGCCAACAGGCCGACGGCCTGCGCGCGCAAGCCGCCGGGCTCGCCTCCGGCTACGCCAGCGTCGCGCCGACGCTGACGCCGGCCGTGCTCGCAGGACCAAGCCGCCCGCGCCTGGCAAGCGCTGCATCACCGTCGCCGGCGACCGCCGTGCTCATGACGAACGACCGTTCACCACAACTGGAGGTCGTCGCCATGAAGAATTCTCTGCTGCTTTTGGGCGTCACGCTGCTCGGCGGCTGCGCCAGCACCACCGTCGGGCCGGGACAGATCGGCGTGCTTGTGGACCGCCGCCGGCGGCACGCAGCTCGCAGACGTTCGGCGAGGGCGCGCACAACCTGGCCGGCGACGACGTCATGTCGATCTTCGACCTGCGCACGACCAGCCACGACGAGGCGCTGGCCGTCATCGCGTCCAACGGCCTCGGCATCAAGCTCGACGCGTCGATCTCTGTATCACCTCGACCCGCGCGAGGTCGTGCAGCTGCAAAAGGAGATCGGGCCCGAGTATTACGCCAAGATCTTGGCGCCGGTGTTGCGCTCGGAGGCGCGGCGGGTCATCGGGCAGTACACGCCGGAAGAGATCTATTCGACCAAGCGCGATCTCATCGAGCGGCAGATCTTCGACGGGCTGAGCAAGAAGATCGCGGGGCGTCACATCGTGCTCGAGGCGGTGCTGATTCGCGGCGTCGAGCTGCCGGATGCCATCGAGCGGGCCATCGATCAGAAGCTGCAAGCGGAGCAGGAGGTGCTTGAAGATGAAGTACGTGCTCGAGGTGGCCAAGGCGAAGGCCGACGAGCAGCGCATCGAGGCGCAAGGTGTCGCCGACTACAACAAGACCGTCGCCAACAGCTTGAGCCCGGCGATCCTCGAGTTCCAGCGCACGCAGCAGCTCGGGCAGCTGGCGACGTCGGCGAACGCCAAGACGGTCGTCATGGGAGCGGGCACGACGCCGACTGTGACTTTGGCTGCAAATCCGTCGTCGTCGTCGTCGGGCTCGCGGCCGCAGTAGCGCCGATTCTCGGTTGTCGCCGCTCAGCCACGGGCGTAAAGTGCACAGCTGGCAACGGATTCGCCGGGCGGGAGGCGCGAGCGTGGTCGACGACGGCGGCAAGAGCGCGTGCCCGGCGCGGCCGGAGACGGCCACATGAGCGCGCCCCGACGGCGCCTGTTGGCGATCGTCAACCCGATCGCCGGTCGCGGCGCGCACGCGCGCACCCGCCGGCAGCTCGACGAGCTGGCTAGGCGCGCCGGCGTCACCATCGAGACGCGCGCCACCGAGCGCGCCGGTCACGCCGCCGAGCTCGCCGGCCACGCGCGCGGCCAAGGCTTCGACGCCGTCATCTGCTGCGGCGGCGACGGCACCGTCAACGAGACCATCAACGGCCTCGGCGCCGGCGGCCTGCCGCTCGTCGTCGTCCCAGCCGGCACCGGCAACGCGCTCGCCCGCGAGATTGGCGCGCCCGGCGACGCGCGCGGCTGGGCGCCGGCCTTGCGCGCCTGGCAGCTGCGCACCCGCGACCTCGGCCGCTTGCAGGACGAACGGCTGTTCGCCTGCTTCGTCGGCGCCGGCTTCGACGCCGAGTGCGTGCGCGTCTATCGCGAGCTGCGCACGGGCGCCATTCACCCGCTGCGCTATATGCTGATGATGCGCGGGATCATGAACCGCTCGCTCGCGCGCGCCGACTTCTCGACCTTGCAGCTGACCGTCGACGGCGCGCCGGCGGTCGATCACGGCAGCTACGCGCTCGTCGCCATCTCGCCCGTGTTCGGCGGGCCCATCCGCTTCATCCGCGACGCCGCGCCCGCCGACGGCCGCTTCGACGGCCTGGCGCTGACGGCGCGGGTCAGCCAAGCGATCGTCTTCCGCATGCTGGCGCTCGGCCTCTTCGACTGGCGCTCTGCGCGCGGCGACCTGCACCGCGTCCAAGGCGCGCGCATCGACATCGCCACGTCCGAGCGCGTGCCCTATCAGGTCGACGGCGACTTCGCCGGCTACTTGCCGATCGCGATGCAGATCGTGCCGGGCGGCCTGACGCTCATCGATCCGGCGGCCCACGCCACGGCCCGAGCAGCCGCATGAACGGCGCCACCGCCGAGTTCGATCGCGACCGCTTCCAGACGATCCGTCGGCTCGGCGTCGGGGGCATGGGCGTCGTCTACGAGGTGCTCGACGCCAGCGCAGCGTGCGCGTGGCGTTGAAGACGCTGCTCAAGGTGGACGCCGCCGGGCTCTACCGCTTCAAGCGCGAGTTCCGCGCGCTCGCCGACATCGCGCACCCGAACCTCGTCTCGCTCTACGAGCTGTGTCGAGCCGACGCGTGGTTCTTCACGATGGAGCTCGTCGACGGCGACGACTTCGTTCGCCACGTGCTGCAAGTCGCGGCGACGCGCGCGGCCGAGCCACGCGCCCGTCGACTACCTGGCGTGCACCGTCGCGCGACGACCTGGCGAGGCGGGCGTGGCGACGAGGGCGAGCTGTCGGCGGGGCGCGCGGCGTCGCCCGCCGACTTCGAGCAGCGTGCGCGCCGGCGCTGCGCCAGCTCGCCGAGGGCATGCCGCGCGCTGCACGCCGCCGGCAAGGTGCACCGCGACATCAAGCCGTCGAACGTGCTCGTCGCGCCGCGACGGGCGCGTCGTGCTCCTCGACTTCGGCGCTCGTCGAGCGAAGCGGCGCCCGGCCGGCGGCGCAAGGCGGGACGACGGACATCGTCGGGCACGATCGCGTACATGTCGCCCGAGCAGGCGTCGGCGCGAGGCGACCGGTCGGGCCGCGTCCGATTGGTAAGCGTCGGGCGCTGCTCTTTCGAGCGTCGATCGGGATGCTGCCGTTCGCCGGGACGGCGCTGAGAGCGTCCTCGAGCTCCGGCATGCACATGAGCGGCCGTCGCGCCGTCCGCGTGCGTGGACGGCTTGCCCGAGGACCTGAACGCGCTGTGCATGGCCCTCCTGCGCCCGACCCGGCGAGCCGGCCCGGGGCGAGCGACGTCCTGCGGCGGCTGGGCGGCGCGGCGCCCAGCGCGCCGTCCCCGCGCCGCCGCTCTCGCGCGGCGCGCGCGCGGCCGGCAGCTTCGTCGGCCGCGACCGCAGCTCGGGACGCTCGGCGGCGGTGCAAGCTCGAGGCGGCCGCGGACGGCGGTCGCGCACGGTGCGGCGCGGCCGAATCGGGCATCGGCAAGGCGCGCGTGCTCGATCATTTCCTGCAGGAGCAGGCGGCGGCGCACCCGACGACGACGTCGTCCTGCGCGGCCGCGCTACGAGCGCGAGTCGGTGCCCTACAAAGCGCTCGATCCGCTCGTCGATTCCTTGTGTCACCACCTCGGTCGGCTCGGGCCGCACGAGTCGGCGGCGCTCTTGCCGCGGCATTTGTGGGCGCTGGCGCAGCTGTTTCCCGTGCTCGGCCGCGTCGAGGCCATGGCGCCGGTGCCGCACGACGACGCCGCGCAGCCGGAGCCGCGCGAAGTGCGCCGCCTGGCGCTGTTGGCGCTGCGCGAGCTGCTGGCGCGCATCGCCGATTGCCGCCTCGTCATCCTGGCCATCGACGATCTGCAATGGGGCGACGCCGACTCGGGCGCGCTCTTGGCCGAGGCGCTGTCCGGTGACTCGGAGCCGATGTCGATCCTGCTCGTGCTCGCGTGTCGCGGCGAAGAGCGGGCGCGCAGCCCGTTCTTGGGCGCCTTTCGCGTCTCGCGGAACGTCGACGTGCGCGAGGTCGAGCTCGGTCCCTTGCCGCCGGCCGAGACGCGCGAGCTGGCGCGACGTCTCCTGCACGCCAGCGACAGCATCGTCGGCCCGACGGCGCAGCTGGCGCATACCGTGGCGCGCGAATCGGGCGGCATTCCGCTGTTCGTCGGCGAGCTCATGCATTATCTGCCGAGCCTGCAAGCCAGCCGCGCCGAGAGCGGCGAGCGCGCCATCAAGTTCGAGGAGATGCTGGCGCAGCGACTGCAACCGCTGTCGGCGCACGAGCGGCGGCTGCTCGAGGTCGTGGCCGCGGCCAGCCGGCCCATCAGCGAAGATATCGCGGCCAAAGCCGCCGAGCTGCCGCCCGAGTCGCGCCAGCTGTCGTTCGATCGGCTGCGCGCCGCCAAGCTCGTCCGTCGCAGCGCCGACGGCGGCACGGTCGAGACGTTTCACGATCGCATCCGCGAGGCGCTCTTGCAGATCATCGACGCCGGCGTCCTGCGCGAGCATCACCTGCGCCTCGCGCAGACGCTGGAAGAGGCGGACGAGGTCGATCCCGAGCTGCTCGCCGCCCACTATGTCGCCGCCCATCAAGCCGACAACGCCGGCGTGTATGCGCTGCGCGCGGCCGATCAGGCGATGCAGGCGCTGGCGTTCGATCGCGCGGTGCGGCTCTATCGGCTGGCGCTCGAGCTCTTGCCCGACGATGACCGGGAGCGGCCGCGGCTGCACGCCGGCCTGGCCGACGCGCTCAGCTACATCGGCCGCTGCTCCGAAGCCGCCGTCTCGTACCTGAAAGCGGCGGAGATGGATCCGACCGATCGCAACCGCACCTGGCGACGATTGGCGGCCGAGCAGCTGCTCAAGAGCGGTCACCTCGACGAAGGCTTCGACGTCCTGCGCTCGCTCTTGACGAGCCTGGGCGTGACCTTGCCGCCGACGCGCCGCCGCGCCATCGTCGGCGTCATCGGCAAGCGGACCTGGCTGCGCACGGTCGGCATCGGCTTTCGCCGCCGCGCCTCGTCGACGCTGACGCCGCTGGAAGCCGAGCGCATCGACACCTGCTGGGGCCTCGGCACCTACTTGAGCTCGATCGATCCCATCTTGGGCGCCTATTTTCAGGCGAGCAGCTTGCATTTGTCGCTGCGCGCCGGCGATCCCTTCCGCATCACGCGCGCCCTGTCGAGCGAAGCCGCTTATTACTCGTTGCGCGGCGAGCGCGGCCGCCGGCACGTCGACAAGCTGCTCGGCGCCGCCCGCGAGCTGGCCAAAGAGATCGATCGGCCCTACACCTTCGCCTTCGTCGACTTGGTCGAGGGCATCATCGCCTTCATGTCCGAGGAGCGCTGGCACAAATCGTTCGAGCTGTGCCAGCGCGCCGAAGCGGTGTTTCGCGAGCGCTGCCGCGGCGCCAGCTGGGAGATCACCAACGGCCAGTTCTTCTCGCTCAACGCGCTCATGCAGCAGGGCAAGCTGGCGGCGCTGGCGTCACGGCTGCCGACGGCGTTGGCGGCGGCGCGCGACTTGGGCGACCTCTTCGCCGACAGCTTCTTGCGCTTTCGCTTCTCGTCGATGGTGTGGCTGGCCAACGATCAAACGGCGCACGCGCACGAAGAGAACGAGCAGCTGCGGGCGCGCTTCTCGGCGCGCGACTTCTTCATCCAGCATTATTGGGATCGCCACGCCGACGTGCAGCTGATGATGTACACCGGCGACGGCGCCCGCGCCTGGCAGCTGACGCAGGAGCTGTGGCAGACGCTGCGCAAGTCGCTCCTCCTGAAGACGCAGTTTCACCGCATCGACGCGCTGTTCCTGCATGCGCGGGCGGCGTTGGCGGCGGCCGAGCAGCTGCCGGCGGGCAGCGAGCGAACGCAGCTCTTGCGCGTGGCCGAGCACGACGCCGCCTGGCTCGGACGCCATCAGCCGGTGCGCGCGCGGGCGATGGCGCTGCTCGTCGGCGCCGGCAGTCGCGCGCTGCGCGGCGACGCCGAGGGCGCCATGACCGCGCTCTACGCCGCCGCCGACGGCTTCGACGCCGCCGCGATGTCGCTGCACGCCGCCATCTGCCGCCGTCGCTACGGCGAGATCGTGGGCGGCGAGCGCGGCCGCTCGCTCGTCGTCGCCGCCGACGACTGGATGGCCGGCGAGCAAATCAAGAGCCCGACGCGCTTCGCACGCCTGTTCGCGCCTGGGACTGCGGCTGCGGAAGTGACGGCGCGTACGTCTTCCACAGCCGATCCCAGCTATGGTCGAGCACCATGAAATTGACCGCTTCGTCGTGGTGCGCGAAATGGACGCGCCGCCCCGCTCGAAACCACCCGAACCGTTCGTAGGACGAGCCCGTGCGATGAAACTGTTCGTGCACGTAGTTGATGGCGATGAGCAGCAGCACCGTCTCCAAGAACGACAGCAGCCCCAACGCCCACGGCAAGACGACGAACGCCAGCGCCGTCTGCAGGAGCAGCCACGGCAAGAGCGCAAACGCGCTGTTGGTGCCGCCGACGCCGCCGCGATAGTGACCGTCGCTCGAGCAGCGGTCGCTGTCGGGATAGATGGCGTGATGGCCGAGCAGGTGAAAGCGGCTCAGCCACCCGCCCGGTCGATGCGCGAAGCGATGGCCGAACCACACGCTGAAGGTGGTGGCGGCGTACGTGGCGACGCTGACGACGACCACCGCGCTCGCGGTCACGCGCCGCTCGCGGAGGTCATTTCACTGCGCGCGCCGATCGATTCGATCGATCCCATCAGGGAAGCCGATCGAACCGGGCGCGACAACATGCCGCGCGGCCTCCTCGATCGCGTCGGGCCATACGTGACGCACGGCTGCCTCGTCGCGACCACGATCCTGTTGTACGGCTTGGTGCTGCGCTTTTCGTGGTCGCCGATGATCATCGTGTGCGCCATCCTGCAGCATCGAATCGGGATACTTTTGCACGAGTATATCCACGGCATTCCCTTTCGAATGCAAAAACATAATCAGTGGGTATTGTCACTTTATGACCCGTTGATGTGCGCGTTCGGCCTGTTGCAGCTGTTTCGCGGCTCGCATCTGGCGCATCATCGCTGGCTCAACACCGAGCGCGATCCGGCGCACCAGAGCGCGCAGCGGACGGCGGAGCGCGGCGCGCTCGGCCTGTTGGCGGCGCTGGAGCTGCCGCAGCATCTGCAGTATCTGCGCGACGCCGTCGCCGGGCGGCAGGCGTTCGCGCGCCGGTCACGCCTCGCGTTCGGCTTCGTCGCGACGGTGGTCTGGGTCGGCGGCTGGTGCGCGCTCGGCCTGTGGCGCGTGCCGCTGACGATCGCCGCGCTCAGCGTCTACAACGCCGTCGTGTCGAGCTCGCTGCGCGGCGCGGTCGAGCATCAGAGCGAGCGAGCGAACCCGATGTTCGCCAACGAATATCGAAGCTTCGTGCCGCTCTTCAATATCAATCGGCATGTTCATCATCATTTGGATCCGCGCTGCCCGTGGTATCGCCTGCGGTTCTTGGCGCGGCCGCTGCCGGCGCACGCGTTCGTCACGCACTGGTGGAAGACGTACGTGACGAAGCGCTACGTCCTCATGCGGCCGCCGTCGTCGGCGACCGACTAACCTCAAGGCGACAGAACGGTAAAGTCGGCGGACGCGAGCCGCTCGCCGTCGCGCACGAAGACGACGCGAAAACGGCCGCGGGCCGCGCCGACGAGCTGCGTGACGTCGGGCATGGCGAAGACGACCTCGTCATCGCGCTCGCCGGCGCGCAGCGGGATCACGTGCAGGACGCGATCGCCGTCGGCGAGGTGGTGCAGCTCGAGCTCGACGAAGCCGCCCGCGCCAAAGCGCCGCGGCGACGACAAGAGCACGCGAATCGGCTGCCCGCGGCGCAGCGCGACGTCGCCTTCCGCCGCATGCGCGAAGCTCGCGCCGATGAAGACGCGCGCACGCGGCACGAAGAGGCGCCACGCCGTCAAGCCGCCCGCCGCCAGCGTCGCCAGCAGCGCGGCCGCCAACCAGCGCGCGCGACGCGACCGGGCCACGTCCCGAGCTTAGCGTCGGCGCGCCGCTATCGTCGAAGAATAAGCGCCACCGTCGCGAAATTGACGTTTGGCGACGTAGCGTTACAGACCACGACGCAACTATTTCGGCGCCTGGCCGATAACTGACGACAACGATCGGAGGGAAGCGCGGACGATGCCCATCGGCGGATATATCGTCGTCATCGGGAGCGGCAGCGAGGTCATCGAGCACGAGCTCATCGCCGACGCCGGCCATCCGAACGTCGGCGAGCGGATCGTGCTCGACGGCGCCACCTACGTCGTCGTCGCCGTGCAGCACGAGGAGGAGCGCGACAGCCACGCGTCGGCGCGACACACGTATGCGCGCGTGTTCTTGCGGCCGCTCGACAGCAGGCGCGCGCCGCGACCGCGGCCCGACGGCGACGCGCCGTCGGCGATCTTGCCGTTCGTCGCGCCGCCGGGCGTGGACGGCTGCGCCATCCTGCCGCCGGCGCTGGTCGCGGTGCTCGTCGTGGCCGGTTACAGCGAGCAGAAGATGGTCTATCGCACGGGACGGCGGCGGGTGGCGCAGCTGTTGCGCGCCGGCGATCGCTGGATGGCGCTGAACGGCGCCGACGCCTGGCGTTTGTCGCGACTGGCCAAGCGGCAGCTGCACGGCGCCATTCGCTTCGCCTTGACGCTCGCCGGCGGGCACGGCCCCGCCGTCGACGATGACGGCGCGACTACTTTGCCTTGCGCCGCGCCGGCGCGCGCGGCGGCGCCGCCGCGGTCGCCGACGGCAGGCCCAGAAACTGCTCCACCAGCTCGGTCAGCGCGGCCAGCTTTGCGTTTGGTACCTGGCGGACAAGATCGCGAAGACGGTGGCGAAGATGCGACTCGGGAAACGTAAATAGGTCGGCCGTATCGACGCGATAGACGGTCGCCAAGTTGATGGCGAGGTCGATGCTCGGCCACACGTCGCCGCGCTCGAGCCCGTAAATGTGGGTGCGATCGACGCCCACCCACTGCGCGACATCGTCGACGCGCAGCGCCTGCTCTTCGCGCAGCTGCTTCAGTCGCGCGCCGAACTGCTTCTTCACCGAGGCCATCTCGACGCGCAACGTAGCACGCCGATGTGGTGTAAGAAACAACACAGCCGGAAGCGTTCGGAGCGGCGTCGTCTAAGGTAGCGGCTCGGCGGCGACGATCGCGAGCTCGGCGCGCAGGCGGCGCAGCGCCAGCCAGCTCGTGCGGTCGTATTCACCGCGCAGATGGCCTTGGCGATCGACGAGCAGCAGGCGATCGTCGGCGAAGAGCGGCGCGCCAAATTTCGCGCGCTCGGACTGCAGGCGGCGCCAGTCGACGTCGAGCGCGTCGAGCAGGCTGGTGACGTCGGGCGGCGTGCCGCTGGCGATCGACCACGGCGGCGTCGCATCGACGGCGGCGGCGACGGCCGGCAAATGCGCGGGCGTGTCTTCGTCGGGCGCCGCGGTCAACGTCACCACAGCGACGTCGCCACGGCCGCGCACGTCGGCGGCCAGCGCGCGCATGTCGGCGAGCGCGCGCGGCACGTGCATGACGTCGTGGAAGAAGGCGAACCCGATGACGACGACGCGGCCGGCCCAGCTCGCGCGCGTCAGCGGCCGCCCCGCTTGGTCGACGAGCGTGAACGGTGGCAGCGGCGCGCCGATCGGAATCACGGCCCGCGCCGCGCTCAGCCGCCACAGCCATGCCGTGCCGGCGACGAGCACGAGCGCGACCCCGACCGCGAACGCGCGCCGCCACCGCCGCGCGCGCCGCCGGCGGTCGCGCGTGGCCGCCTCCGCCGCGCGCACGGCTGCCCGAGAGCCCATGTCGCTTCATACCAGATCCGTGTAGGCTCGGTAGTTAGCATGCGTCAGCGGTGGCACGGGCTCTGCGCGCTCGCCGTGTACGTCACGGCGGCGGTCGTATGCCCGGCGCTGCACTTGTCGCATCACGCCGTCGCCGGCGCCGATCACACACACGGCGGCGCCGCGCCCGTCGCCGCCGCGCCCGGCGCCGCCGCCGTCGACCTGGCGGCGCTCGGGCTGGCCGACGTCAGCGCACCCGCCGTCGTCGACTGCACGCTGGCCGCGCTCACGCTCGCCGACTGCGACACGCCGGCGGACGGGCCGCGCCACTTCGGCGACGACACCGGCCGCGACCAGCCGCCGCCGCCCGCGCCCATCGACGTCCGCCACGGCGCCGGCAGCCTGGAGCACCTCGGCGCCCTTGCCCTCGCGTCGAGCCCGGTCACGCTGCCGCCGCCGCTGCTGCGGGAGACGCGCCTCGCCATCTTCGCCCGCCCGCCGCTCCGCTCGCTCGAATTCGCGCTCGCGCAGCACTCGCGCGGCCCTCCGTCGCTCGTCGTCTGACGCCTTTTTTCGTCATTCGATGATCGCGCGCCGTTTACGGCGCTGGAGGATTCATGCGTATTCATGCATGGCGGTGCGCCGCCGTGTCGGCCGCGTTGTGGGCCATGCCCGCGCTCGCGGAAGAGCACGCAACACCCACGGCGGCGCCGATTTCACCGGCGGCGCCGCGAACGGCCGCGCCGGTGCTCGTCGAACGCGTCGAGCCCGTCTATCCCGAAGCGGCGCGGCTCGCCGGAATCGGCGGCGTCGTCAGCTTGCAGCTCGAAGTCGGCGTCGACGGCAGCGTCGGCGACGTCAAGGTCGTGCGCTCGGCCGGCCTCGGGCTCGACGCCGCCGCCATCACCGCCGCGCGGCAGCTCAAGTTCAAGCCGGCGCTGCAGGACGGTCAGCCCATCGCCGCGACGGTGCTGTTCGACCAGCGCTTCATCGTGCGCACGCATTTGGCGAGCGAGACGACCGTCGACGCGCCCGAAGCCACCTCGCCGGTGCCGGCCGAGCCCGCGCCCGCGCCCGAAAAGCCAACGACGACGACCGCCAACGGCAAGCCGACGCGCAGCTACGCGTCGACGGTCGTCGGCCGCGGCCCGTCGAGCGCCGCGTCGGCCGAGACCATCCGTAACCTCGACTTCGACCTGCGCCCGAAGACCGCGCCCAACGACATCTTGCGCATCGTGCCCGGCCTTCTGACGGTGCAACACCAAGGCGGCGGCAAAGCGGACCAGCTCTTCTTACGCGGCTTCGACGCCGACCACGGCACCGACGTCGGCATCTTCGTCGACGGCATCCCCGTCAACATGCCCTCGCACGCGCACGGCCAAGGCTACGCCGACTTGCACTGGATGATCCCCGAAGCGCTCGATTCGATCGAGGTCGTCAAGCATCCTTACGATGTTCGCTTCGGCGACTTCTCGACCGCCGGCGCCGTCAACCTCATTACGCGCAAGGATTTCCCCGAATCATTCGCGCAGCTCATGGTCGGCGGCTTTCCCACGCTCGGCTGCTCGGGCGGCGCCGCGCAATGCAAGCTCGTCGCGCAAGAGCGCGTGCTCATCGTCGTCGCGCCCAAGCTCAAAGGGTTGGGCCTCGCGACTGCATCCGTGGATCGCGGCCGACCTCGCGCGCGATCAAGGTCCTTTCGTCGCCGCCGAGAACCTCGATCGCTACAATATCTTCGCCAAGCTCACTTACGATTTATCGTCGAACGACGAAATCGGCACGTTCTTTCAGGCTTATGGATCGCAATGGATCGGCTCCGGGCAGATCCCCGAGCGCGCCGTCGCCGCCGGACAGATCTCGCAGTTCGGCTCCGAAGATCCGTCGGAAGGCGGGATGACGCAGCGGCAAATGTTCACACTGTTCTTCAAACACCGCACGGCCGACAGTGAATTCAAGATCAGCGCTTATGTCACTCGCTATAGCTTGGCGCTCTTCAACGACTTCACGTTCTTCTTGCAGCATCCGCTCACCGGCGACGAAATGGAGCAGGACGACAGCCGCACGTTTACCGGCGTGATTGCTTCGTGGAAGAAATATTCGCGCTGGCATGGCATCAGCTTCCGCCATCAAGTCGGCGTCTCCATGCGTTACGACGGCATTCACCTCAACTTATGGGACGTCGAATCGAGCGCCGTCAACGACGGCGGCAAGAGCTCGGGCGGCGGCGACTTCCGCCAGCGGCTCGGCTTGCGCGCCTCCGCCGACGAGCTGTTGAACATGATCGGTCCGGGCGGCGCCGTCGAGGTCTTGAACCTCGGCAGCAATGACGACATCAGCGAGGTCAACTTGGCCGCCTTCGTCGAAGAGGACGTCGTGTGGACCAAATGGCTGCGCACGATCGTCGGCATGCGCATGGACTATTTCGGCTTCAATGTCTCCGACGGCGCGCAAGTCTACGAACCGGGAACGATCAATACGTCGGGGACGCGGCAAGAATCGGTGCCGAGCCCGAAAGCGAGCGTCATCATCACGCCGCTACCGGCCTTCGACATCTATCTCAATTACGGCTCCGGCTTTCACTCCAATGACGCACGCATCTCGGTTATTCCGCAGACGTTACGCACGAGCGACGGCTCGCGCGTGCAAGTGTTGCCGCGCTTTTATGCGGGCGAAATCGGCTTTCGTTACACTTACGGCCAATATTTCACGGCGGCGACGGCTTTATGGGCGAGCTATCTGCAAAATGAAGTGACGATAGACGCCGATAACGGCCAGTTCTCGATCGGCGATCCGACGCGAGCGACTGGGCATCGACGTCGAACTGCGCGCGCATCCGTGGCGTTGGCTCTATTTCGATTACGACATCGCCTATGCGCATTCGCAGTCGCTGCCCGATCACGGCAATGGCGGCGAAATCGCGCTCGCACCCAAGCTGTATATGACGGGCGGCCTGTCCTATTTCGGCACGGGCCGAATGACGGGGCTGCGCGCGCGCTTCGGCATGCGCTATTTGAGCGGCAATCCCATGTTCGACACCAACTCGCCCGAATATCAGGCGCTGGCGAGGAGCAATCCGCAGCAGGTCATCGGCCAGGACTATACGATCTTCGACTTGTCGGCCACCTATCGTTATCGCTGGATGGAAGTGGGATTCAATATTCAAAACCTATTCAACGCCACCTGGCGCGAGGCGCAGTTCGGAAACGAGAGCTGCACCTATCAAGAGGTCTATAACCCGAAGAATCCGAATTATAACGTCTGCGGAATTACGCAGCCGGCGGCGCAACGCACGGGTGTGCCCGATGTCCATTATACGCCGGGCGTTCCATTCAATCTGCAGGTCATGTTGAAGGCGTATTTCCTATGAAGCCGAATATGCGATTCGTCGTGCTCGCGAGCGGCTTGTTATGCGGCGCTTGCGGCGTCGATGGCTCGGGCAGCCCGACGACCGGAAATGCCAACTTATATCAAGGCGCGGGCTCCCAATGGACGGCCAAGCTGGCGAATGATTCGACGTTCATGCTGCTGCATTTCTCGCAATTGGGGCAGACGACGGCCGATCAGCTCATCAACGGGACCGACACGATCGATGCCAATGGCTTTACCGCATTGACGGTCACGTCGTCGGCCGGCAGCGGCGAGCCGGCGGAGGGCGCGACCTCATCGGCTGTGCAGATCGCCGATTCCTTATTCGTGCTCGCGCCATTTACGGCCGGCAATTTGATACCGATGATTCCCGCTGACAGCTGCCCGGGCGGAGTCGTGAACGCCAATCTCGTGAAAGTGAAAGTCGCCGCCGACTGGTCGCCGATGACGAACGACGCGACGGCGACCTTCACTTATGATTCGACGACCGGGCTGGCGACTTTGCCGGCGCGTTATAGCGCGAATGATCCGGCGACGGCGATCGCCGGCGGCGAATCGTCATTGGGCGCCGGCGCCTGCAGCGACGGCGCGTTGACGGCAGACAGCGGCGCCGAGCTGTTCTTGAGCGCGGGCGGCGTCGTCGTGCATACGCAGCCGGCGAGCGAGGCGCAAGCGCTCGACGAGATCTATGTCGGGCTGCCGCAGACCGACGCGGCCGTGGCGCCGCTGAGCTTGGCCGGCAGTTATTACGGCTATTTATTCGTCGACGAAGCGACGCCCATCGTTAGCCCGGTCATCGTGACATTGGCGGCCAATGGCGCGACGTTGGCCGGCGGCGCAACGGCGACGAGCGGCACCGGCGGTGCGCACATGACGCTGACGAGCGCCGGCGCGGCCAACGGACTAATCATCGGCACGATCGATACGACGAGCGCGAACGGAGGCGGCGCCGCGCAACCGCTGAGCTGCGCCGCCCAAATCGGCGTCGGCGCCGCGATGCAAACCGTGCTCGCCTGCGCCGGCACGAGCCAAGACCTGCGCTTCGTCAGCCTCATCCTCTTTAGTCACTGATATCGCAGCACTTCGAAGTGCCATTGCGCGAAGCAGCGCGTCTCATTTCCGATCGCGCAGACTTTGGAGCGCGTCCTCGACCGTCCGGCAACGTCCTCTAAATCGACAGTAAAATCATGGCCGATCACAGCGGCAGAAGCTTCTCGTGGCGGCCGTGCGAGTTTTCGTCGGCAAATACTGGACGGTAAGGCGGGTCGGGCGATCTGCGCGGATCCCTTCCGGTCTTAGCGGTTGATCTATCTTCGAGTGACGATATACTACCGTACGTTGTCAGGCAGGGAACCTGGTGAAAATCCAGGATTGCCCCGCAGCGGTGAGCAGGAACGACCGCCGTCACACGCACTGGCTTCGGCTGGGAAGCGACGGCTAGTAGAAGGCGAATCGCCGCGATTCGTCATGCCTGCGAGTCCGAAAACCTCCTGACGACCTGCGCCGAAAGGGCGCGGATTTGACCTGAATCTCCGAGGGGAGATGGCAGGCCCGCCGAAACGCCGCGCCTGTGCGGCTGTCGTCGTGGCCTCCCGTTGTCCGCGGAAACTCGACGGAGGGATCGGCGATGTTGAACGCGTCCATTACACCCATCATTTCCCCGCCCACCGGACAGCGCGAGACGGACGCTTATTCGTCGAGCATGCGCGTGCGTAAGCGCAATGGCACGTTCGAGTCGGTCGATCTCAATAAGATCGTGCGCGCCGTCGGCCGCTCGTGCGCCGGATTGAGCAACGTCGATCCCATGCGCGTCGCGACCAAGACCATTAGCGGCCTCTATGACGGCGCCACTACGCGTGAATTGGATCAGCAGTCGATTCAGACCGCCGCGTCGTTGACCGCCGAAGAGCCCGATTATGCGCGTTTGGCCGCGCGGCTATTGGCGACCTATATCGATAAGGAAGTCGCCGGGCAAGAGATTCAGTCGTTCTCGCAGTCGATTGCCGCCGGTCAGCGGCACGGGCTCATCGGCGACCGCGTAGCGCAATTCGTGGCGCTCAACAGCCGCAAGCTCAATGACACGATCTCGCCGACGCGCAATCAGCTGTTCGAATACTTCGGCCTTCGTACACTGTACGATCGTTATCTGCTGAAGAATCCGCAGACGCGTCAGGTCATCGAGACGCCGCAGCACTTCTTCTTGCGTGTGGCCTGCGCGCTCTCGGAGACGATGGCCGACGTGCTCGAGATGTATCGACTGTTCTCGTCGCTGGAGTACCTGCCCAGCTCGCCGACGCTGTTCAACGCCGGCACGCGCCACGAGCAGCTGTCGTCGTGCTTTCTGCTCGACTCGCCCGCCGATCACTTGGAAGACATCTATCGCAAATACACCGATGTCGCGCTGCTGTCGAAGTTCGCCGGCGGGATCGGGCTCGCTTATCACCGCGTGCGCTCGCGTGGCTCGTTGATTGAATCGACCAACGGTCATTCGAACGGCATCGTGCCTTGGCTGAAGACGCTCGACGCGTCGGTGGCCGCCGTCAATCAAGGCGGTAAGCGCAAGGGCGCCTGCTGTGTCTATTTGGAGACGTGGCACGCCGACATCGAAGAGTTCCTCGAGCTGCGCGACAACACCGGCGACGAGGCGCGGCGCGCGCACAACCTCAATCTCGCCAATTGGGTCTCCGATCTATTCATGCAGCGCGTCGAAGCGGACGGCACGTGGTCGCTCTTCGATCCCAAAGAGACGCCGCACTTGGTCGACCTTTATGGCGAGGATTTCGCGACCGCCTATGTGGTCGCCGAAGCCGCGGGACTGGCGAAGAAACAGGTCAAAGCGCGCGAGCTCTATGCGCGCATGATGCGGGTGCTGGCACAAACGGGAAATGGTTGGATGACGTTCAAAGACGCGTCCAATCGTAAGTGCAATCAGACGGCGGAAGCCGGACGCGTCGTGCACTTGTCGAATCTGTGTACGGAAATTCTCGAAGTCACCAACGACTCCGAGACCGCCGTTTGCAATCTGGGCTCGATCAATCTGTCGCGGCATCTCGAGAACGGGAAGCTGTCGTACGAGAAGCTGCGCGCGACGGTGCGCGTGGCCGTGCGTCAGCTCGATCGCGTCATCGATTTGAACTACTACCCGATTGCGACGGCGGCGGCGTCGAATGGCCGCTGGCGGCCGGTCGGTCTCGGCATCATGGGCTTGCAGGATCTGTTCTTTCAGCTGCGTTTGCCCTTCGATTCCGTCGAGTCGCGCGCGCTGTCCCGCTCGATTCAAGAGGAGATCTATTATGCGGCGCTCGATGCGTCGTGCGAATTGGCGGCGGCGCGCGGCGCGCATCCGGCGTTCGCCGAGACACGCGCCGCGCGTGGCGAGCTGCAGTTCGACGCTTGGAACGTCGTGCCCGACGACAATGCGCGTTGGCAGGCGCTGCGCGAGCGCATTGCCAAGCATGGACTGCGCAACTCGCTGTTGATCGCCATTGCGCCGACGGCGACGATCGCGTCGATCGCCGGCTGCTACGAATGCATCGAGCCGCAGACGTCGAACCTCTTCAAGCGCGAGACGTTGTCGGGCGACTTCCTGCAAATCAATCGTTACTTGGTCGAAGAGCTGCGTGCGCTCGGCTTATGGAACGAGCACGTGCGCAATCGCATCAAGATCGCCGAAGGCTCGGTGCAGACCCTCGGCGAGCTGCCGGCGGACGTGAAGCAGATTTATCGCACGGTCTGGGAAGTGCCGATGCGCTCGCTCATCGATATGGCGGCCGATCGTGGCGCCTTCATCGATCAAAGCCAGTCGCTCAATCTCTTTGCCGAGAGCCCCAATATCGGCGCGCTGTCGTCGATGTATTTCTATGCGTGGAAGCGCGGGCTCAAGACGACCTATTACCTCCGCTCGCGGCCGGCGACGCGCATTGCCAAGACGACGGTCGACGATTCGAGCCCGAAGGTCAGTGAAACGGCGGCGGTCGCCTGCTCGCTCGAGAACCCCGAAAGCTGCGAAGCCTGCCAATAGGAGCCGCCATGTTGCTCGATCCCGGCATGAACTTGACGTTGCGGCCCATGGCCTATCCGAAGTTTTACGAGATGTACAAAGACGCGATCCGTAACACTTGGACCGTCGACGAGGTCGACTTCTCGACCGACACCGGTGATTTGCGTTATCGCATGACCGACGCCGATCGCCACTTGATTCAGCGCTTGGTGGCGTTCTTTGCCACCGGCGATTCGATTGTCGCCAACAACTTGGTGCTCAATCTCTACAAGCACATCAATGCGCCGGAAGCGCGGCTCTATTTGTCGCGTCAATTGTACGAAGAGGCGCTGCACGTGCAGTTCTATTTGACGCTGCTCGACACGTACGTTCCCGAGCCGAGCCAGCGCGCCAAAGCGTTCGCGGCGGTGGAGAAGATTCCGTCGATTCGTCAGAAGGCCGAGTTCTGCCTGAAATGGACGGACTCGATTCAGAATCTGCAGCGGCTGGAATCGCGCGCCGATCGCAAGCAGTTCCTGCTCAACTTGATTACGTTCGCCGGCGCGATCGAGGGCTTATTCTTCTTTGCCGCGTTCGCCTATGTCTACTTCCTGCGTTCGCGCGGTCTCTTGCATGGTTTGGCGGGCGGCACCAATTGGGTCTTTCGTGACGAGAGCGCGCATATGGCGTTCGCGTTCGAAGTGGTCAATACCGTGCGTCACGAAGAGCCCGACCTCTTCGACGACGAGCTGAAAGCGGCCGTGGCCAAGATGATGGCCGAAGCGGTCGACTGCGAGATGCAGTTCGCCGAGGATCTGCTGAGCGGCGGCGTGCCTGGGTTGTCGGTGCGCGATATGCGTCAGTATCTCGAATATGTCGCCGATCAGCGCATGGTGACGCTGGAATTGCCGCGGCTCTATCACGCGAAGAATCCGTTCTCGTTCATGGAGCTGCAGGACGTGCAGGAGCTGGCGAACTTCTTCGAGCGGCGCGTCTCGGCCTATCAAGTCGGCGTCGAAGGCAGCGTCGAGCTCGACGCCGCGTTTTAACAACTGCTAAGCAATCGGCGCTCTTACGCGCCGTCCCCAGGCGACGAACAGCGCCAGCGCCACCAATGAGAAATTGAACGGTGTATGCGATCCTTCGCCGCGCGATATATGAAAGACGATCGCGGACGCTTGTAATGCCGCGCAGCCCAGCGCCGCCAGCACCGTCAGTTGCGGCTTGATGCGCGTGGCCGCGGGCAATACGAGGCCGATTCCGCCGCACAGATCGAAGAAGGCGGTCATGTAGAGGAATGCGGGCGAGACTTGGCCCGCCCACGGAATCATCGCCGCCAGCTTGGGAATCGGCGTCAATAGCTTCCAGAACGCCGTGCCGATGAAGATGACGGCCAAGAGCGATTGCACGATCCATAAGCCGCGGTGAAGCGCGCCCGCAGGCTTGACGCCGCCAGCCGTTCCGCTCGTCATGCGAATTCCTCGTCGTATTCGTGGTTACTTCGATGCGCCTGGTTACGTCTAGTGACTGACGCTATCTTGAGGACTGCGGCGGCGGCTGGCAAGGAGGCACATTGAAGTCACTAGGGAACAACAAGCTCACCAAGAGCTTCGCCGAGGATTGCGCGGCGATGCGCGATGTCTTGAACCGCGTCGGCGACAAGTGGAGCGTGCTCGTCATCGTCAACCTCGGCGAAGGCGACAAGCGCTTCAGCGAGCTCAGGCGCAGCATCGACGGCATCTCGCAGCGCATGTTGACGCTGACGCTGCGCGGGCTCGAGCGCGACGGCCTGGTCGGGCGCACGGTGACGGCGACGACGATTCCGGCGCGCGTCGACTACGCGCTGACGCGACTCGGGCGGACGCTGATCGAGCCGGTGACGGCGCTGGCGCTGTGGGCGTGGCGGCATCGACCCGACGTGGAGCGCGCGCGCGCGGGGTTCGACCGCGCGGCGACGGCGCGGCCGCGGCGCGTCTGACCGTTCGAGGTGGCCACGCGCCACGCGCCGTCGCGGCTGGAAGACGCGCTCGGCGCGCTCTCGCCCGAGCAGCGCGAAGTGTTCGTGCTCCGCGAGCTGAGCCAGCTATCTTACGAGCAAATCGCCGACGCCGTCGGTATCGACGCCGGCACCGTGCGCTCGCGGCTGCATCGCGCCCGCGCCGCGCTACAGTCGGCGCTCGCCGACCTTTGGGCGCGATCGTCAGCACGCGATCGTACGCCGCCTCGTCGTAGCGCTGCAGCATATAGAGCAGCTCGCCGTCGAAGAAGCTCAGCTGGCCATCATTGATATTGGGATATTTCGCCAGGTACTTTTGATAGAGCGCGTGCGCTTCGTCGTACTTCTTCGGGCTCTTCTCTTGTTGCGCCTGTTTGTGCAGGACCGTCGCCTGCTCGGCCCAGCGATGGGCCTCGTCGTTCGCCCAATGCGGCTCCTCGGCGAGCGCCTGAGCGGACCACAGCATCGCAACCACGAGAGCGCTTCGCATGACGGCCTCCTACATGCTTACTCCGAGGCACGCCGGAAAAAGTTCCCAGTATTCGAATCGGCTGAGCTGCACGTGAGAAACGGGATGGCGCGTCACGTGCATAGCCGCGCACGGCCAGCGCTGCGCCGGCGGGCTACGGATTGCCGGCGGCCAATGCGGGCGCGGCGAGCTGCTCGATCGTCGCCAGCCGATGGCTCGTGACCGCTTTGACGCGACCGAGCTTGGGCAGCTCATCCAAGATCGCAGGCCACGCCGGTGTCAGCCGCAGGACGCGATCGATCGACGCGGACGGCGCCGGCCGGCCGCAGTCGCGCGCCAAGAGCTCGACCTCGGTCGTGCCCAGCGCGTCGGCGACATCGCGCAAATGCACGTGCGGATGGCGCCGCCGATCGTCGCGCCAGGAAGGCCGCAGCATGTTCATAGCGTCACCTCCTCGCCGTCGCTACGCGGGCTCATAGCGCGGCCACCTTGACGAAGCAAAGGCCGCCGTCGCCCGAGCCGACCGTGCCCGTGGGCGTCGCGTCATACGTGACGATCTGCCGCTCGCAGACCTTACCGCCGCCGCCGCGAACGAGCCAGCGAGCGGCGGCCGGCGTCAGGGTGTGCCTCATCTAAATTGGACTTTATCGATTTTGCGAATCAGTCGCAGCAAGAATCATAACACGCACGGGTCGCGGCGCATCGCGCCGTCTCGCCGCTCGGTTCGGCTCGACAATGGGGCGGCGCCGCTTGACGCTGCCCGGACCGGCGGGCAGGCTACAGCGCGTGCGAGCCCAACGAAAAACACGCGCGACGAGCCCCGAGACGCTCGACCGCGCGCTGGAGCGGTTTCGGCTGGTCTTGCACGAGCGGACGCTGCGCTTCTCCAAGGTGCGCGAGGCCATCGCGCGCGCGGCGCTGACCTACGACGGCCACTTCAGCGTCGAAGATCTGCTGCACGTGCTGCAGGCGGGCGGCGTGCGCGACGCGCATTTGGCGACGATTTATCGCGCGGTGCCGCTGATGGTCGAAGCCGGGCTGATTCAGCCGGCGCTGGTGTCGAAGAGCGACGGGCAGCGCTACGAGGCGTCGTTCGAGCGGGAGCATCACGACCACTTGGTGTGCACGCAGTGTGGGCGCATCGTCGAGTATCAGTCGGAGGCGCTGGAGGCGCTGCAGCGCGAGATCGCCGCCCGCTACGGCTACGAGCTCGACGATCACGTGCACGAGCTGCGCGGGCGCTGTAAGGAGTGCCGGCGGGTCGCGCACGAGAGTGCCGGCCGCAACTGACGGCGCCGGCCGTCGCCGCCGCGACGGCGCGTGGCGGCAACGAAGGGCCGGCGGCGCCGGCGTCGTCAGCTCGTCACGGCGCGCCCGGAATGGAAGATCGTGCCGGCGCGGTCAGCGGTGCCGCGCGACGACCGCTTCATTTCGCGACTGATTCGCGACTTCAGTGCGCCGCCTTGGCAAGACGAGGGCGCGACGTCGACTGCAGTGTCCGGCGGAGCCATGCGCCTTCCGAGCGCGAAACCGGCGTCGGCGGTTCACGTTCGGCGCTTCCGCGGCTTCGTCGCCGGCTTCTCGGTCGTCGCTTCGCGGCTGGCGAACAGCGACGCTGCCAGCATGTCGCTCAAGCTGCCGATCATTTGCGCGCGCGTGATCGGCGGATCCTCCAGGCTCATGAAATGCGCGACGGTATAAAGCATCGAGTGAATGCTGACGAAGAGCGCCGCCGGAAGATCGTCGATTCGATAGACGCGGTGATGACGCAGAATATAGCGGCGCGAGATCTCGGTGAGCCGCTGCTCCAGCGCCACGAAGGCCGCGTGGCTGCGTAAGCTCTGCCAATTGCGCGCCAGCTCGCGCTGCGTCGGATTGGCCTCGATGGCGTCGCAGGCGATCTCGAGCAGCGTTCGCGTCAGCTTGCGCGGATCGGCGTCGATGAGATCGCCGACATGCAGATCGACCACGGCCAAGAGCCGCGCCGTATCGCGCCGCAGCAGCTCCTCGATGATCGCGTCTTTGTCGTCGAAGTATTGATAGAGCGAGCCGATGCTGACGCCGGCGCGAGCGGCGACGTGGTTGGTCGTCGTCTCGGCCAGACCGCGCGTGGCGATCTCTTGCGCGGCCGCTTCGAGCAGCGCAGCCACCATGTCGCGCGAACGATGCTGACGCGGCTGCTTCTTCACGGTCGCTCCTTCCCAATGACGATGACGCGTGCGAGCCGGACGCGAGTTGAATGCGAGCCGATACTCGCATTAGTTTTCCCGCATGAGCAATCGCAATCGGCTCGTGCACGGCGAGGGTATTCCAGCGACGCCGCCGACCGCGCTGACGCGACGGTTGCGTCGGCGCATCGCCGATCGCGACCACGCCGAGCCGAGCGCGAGCCAATGGCGGGCCATGGGCGAGTCGTTCTTCGCCGGCGATCCGCTGATGGACCGCGTCGTCGATTGGATGGCCGCGCATGGCGTTCACGCGACGAAGCCGCTGTTCGATGCCGCCGTCGAGCGCGGCATCGCCGGCGTGCCCGACGCGCCCGACGCGTTGCGCGCGCTCTTCGCCCACGTCGAGCGGCGACCGCCGTGGGTCGATCCGGCGCGGCTCGAGGCGGGCGCGCGCTGCTACCGGCATCGCGGGAACGGTCGGGCTCGACGTGCTGCGCGACGGCGGCTTACTGCCGGGCTACTTGGCCTCGGCGGTGAATCAAACGCTCGTGCTCACCAAGGCGTTGGAAAAGGGCGCGCAGAAGCGCGTCGCCGAGACGACCAAATGGTGGGTCGATTGCACGCGTCCGGGTGGCATGGAGCGCTTCGCCGCCGGCTTCAAGACGACGCTGCAGGTGCGCCTGATTCACGCCTTCGTGCGCCGGCATGTCGGACGACTCCCCGAATGGCAAGAGGCGACCTATGGCGTCCCCGTCAATCAAGGCGATATGAATGCGACCAATCTAGTCTTCTCGGCGCAGTTCTTATTGGGACAGCGGGCATTGGGCGTCATCCTGACGAAGTCCGAAGGCGCCGAGGTCATGCATCTGTGGCGCTATATCGGTTGGCTCATGGGGATCGACGAGCAGTGGCTATGCGAGTCCGAAGACGCGGCCCGCATCGCGCTCTATCAAAACCTATTGACGCAGCCGCCGCCCGACGAATCGAGCCGTCAGCTCGGCGCCGCCCTGGCCGACGAGCCGCTGCAGCGCCACTATGCTCGCTTTCCTAAGCTGCAAGGACATTGGAATCGCGCCCGCCACCTCAGCATCGCGCGGCTCTTCTTGGCCGCGAACGAGATGCGCGCGCTCGGCTTGTCGCGCTGGATCTTGCCTTGGTATCCGCTGCTCACGATAGTGCCGCGGCTCGTTTGGCACGGGCTGCATCGGCTCATTCCCGGCGGAAGAGAGCGACTGATACGCAGAGGACTGGCGCAGCAGCGCGCTTATCTCGACGTGCTCTTCGGCAAAGACGCGCAGCGAGTCAAAGCGGTACACGAAATGAAACAGCTGCCTGCCGGATAACGGAAGATCGCGCGTCGTGTGATCGGCGTCGAAGCGGTCTGGCGGCGCTCTATGTTACAAAGTCGCGTGAAGCTCGGCGCCGCTGCCTGGATTTCGCTGTTGACGACGGTTTTCGCGACCGCCTGCGCGCCAAAGGAGCTGCCGGTATCGACGGTGGTGACCGCCAGCGACGCGCATTTTCACCGCGTGCTCGACTACCTCCAACAGGACATGATCGCGCACGACGTCAATGGCGCGGCCATCGCCGTCGTCGACTCCGGCCGCATCGCGACCGCGGGCGTCGGCTACGTCGACACGCTGGGCTCGGCCACGGTGCAGCCGACGACGCTGTTTCGCGTCGCGTCGCTGAGCAAGATGGTGCTCGCGGCCACGACGCTGAGCCTCGACGCGCTCGATCCGAGCCAGCCCATCACGTCGTATGTGCCGCTGACGCTCGCCGCGCCCTTCGATCCGTCGAGCGTCACGCTGCAGACGCTGTTGTCGCATACGTCGGGGCTTCCCGACGTCGAGCCCGCCGTCGCGTGTCCCGTCGGCGCAGGCCAGCTGGCGGCGTGGTTCACGGCCCACGGCAGCGAGCCGTTATGGAGCCCGCCCGGCCAGATTTGGAACTACTCGAATCGCGGCTATGGCGTCATCGGCTGGGCGATCGAAGCGGTCACCGGCCAGGCGTTCGAGGACGTCGTCGCCGCCAAAGTCTTCGTTCCGGTCGGCATGACGAGCGCGACTTATGACGTCGCCGCCGCCATGAATCGCGATCACGCCGTCGGCCACGCCGGCACGCGCGCGTTCGATCTCGACGCCTTCGACTGCGAGGCGACGCGTCCGGAAGCGGGCGTCATCGCCTCGGTCGTCGACTATGCCCAGCTGGCGCTGGCGCTGTTCGGCAACGCCGGCGGTCCGCTGCCGCCGACGCTGGTGAACGCGATGGAGCAGCCGCTGGCGGACACCGACACCTTGGCCAACCACGCGCAGAGCTACGGCGACGGGGTCATGGTCTTCCGCGGCATCGAGGCGACGCTGATCCACCACAATGGCCATCTACCCGGCTATGGCAGCCAGCTGTGGGCCTTTCCCGCGCAGCAGCTGGCGATCGTCGTCTTCTACAACGACGATGGACGCGATCCAGGATCAGTCGCCGAATTCGCCGCGCACGAGTACCTCGGGCAGGAGATCACGGCGGGAGCGCCGCTCGACGTCGCCACGTCGCCGCTGGCCACCTACGCCGGGAGCTACGTCGATCCGTTCATGCTCGGGCAGGTGAGCGTCCAGGTCGTCGACGGTGCGCTCCACGCCAGCAACGCGCAGTCGCCGGCGGGGCTGTCGTTCGACGCGAACGTGCCGCTACAGCCGATCGGTGGCGACGCCTTCAACGGCGCGTTGACCGACGGCGACTCGATCACGGTGACGTTCTTCCCCGGATCGAATGGACAGTCCCAATGGTTCGCGACCCGCAGCGGCGTCGGCGTTCGCCAATGATGTGCCGCGTGCCGCTTCATTATCGCGGTTCTCGCAAGAGTGAAGTGCGATTTAGCCCGATTGTTTCATCATCCGCGAGGCTCTAGCTTCGGCGCATCGGCACGCTGTCCCGCCGAGAGCCTGAACGAGGAGCCGCCCATGTCACGTCTCGCCACGCCCGCTTCGATCGATGCCGCCCCCGCCGCCGCCCACGCTTCGTTGCGAGCCGTCGAAAAGCAGCTCGGCGTCGCGCCCAATCTCTTTCGCGTCGTCGCCAACAGCCCGGCGGCGCTGCAAGGCTACCTCGGGCTCAACGCCGCGCTCGGCCACGGCGAGCTCGACGCGCCGACGCGCGAGCGAATCGCGCTGACCGTCGCCGAGATCAACGGCTGCGACTATTGCCTCTCGGCGCACACCTATCTCGGCAGGCACGTCGCCAAGCTCAGCGACGCCGAGCTCGAGCGCAATCGCGACGCGACGTCGGAGGACGGCAAGGCGCTGGCGGCGCTGCGCTTCGCGGCCGCCGTGACGCGGCAGCGCGGGCACGTCAGCGACGCCGAGCTGCAGGCGGTCAAGAGCGCCGGCTACAGCGACGGGCAGATCGTCGAGATCGTGCTGCACGTCGCGCTCAATACGCTGACGAACTACGTGAACGAAGTGGCGCAGACGGCGATCGACTTCCCGCGCGTCACGCAGCGCGCCCGCTGAAGCTCGCGGCCGCGCGCGCTGGCGCGCCAATCGAGAGGAACGCCGCCAAGCCTCGCTAATGAGGTCGGCCGTCCGCGTTAGGCCCGGTTGACCGGCGCATAAGGCGTCCCGAAATAGGGAAAGTCGCGACGGGTGCGCGTCGGGTCGGGCGCCACGCCGTCGCCGAGCGCTCGATTCGCGGCCAAGGTGAGCATCACATCCATGGCGTCGGCGGTCAGTGGACGGCCATTGAAGCGCTCGACCGTAAATGCAGCGGTCGAGCCGAGCTCGTAAGGCAACAGCGCCGGGCATAGGCGCGCGACGAGCGATTGCGCATGCGCCGCAGCATCCGCCGTCCCGGCATAACCGGCCATTTGCCGTACGAATTCAGCGAGCGGCCCACGAAATGCCTCGACGTCGGCAGCGGGTATCGACGTATTGAACGCCTCGCGGGCAGCCGGCTGACTCGGATCATTTAGGAATAGATGCGTCAGTAGCGGAATGCCCCAGCGCGAGACCTGCGTTTCGGGCGCGTGACCCGCTAACGAAATGGTGGCCCACGCGCGGACCGTGCCCGCGCCGATGAGCTCATTGGGCGCTTCGACGACAATCGCCGTGACATTGTGATTGGCAAAAAAGTTCTGCCGATGATTGAACGCCTCGGCATTGAAGCGCCGCTCTTGGTAGAACGCCGCCAGGAAGGCGTGCAGCGCGGCGGCGTCGCCGGCAAAGAGATCGGGCGCCGAGCCGGCGAACACGCGCACGCGCGACCGCTGCGTCGTCGTGGCGGTCGCGCCTTCGAGCAGCAGCTCACCGCCGAGGCCGCTGCGGGCGTCGTCGCCGGTCGCGCGGCGCAAGGTCAGCGGCTGGACATGTCGATGCGCGTCGCCGGGCGCGTGCGCGACCGCGCCGAAGCGCAGCTTGAAGGTCACCTCCTCGCGCGCGTCGCCGTTCAGATCGAAGCGAAACGCGTACAGCCCTTCCGGATGCAGCGTCCCCGGCCCCGCCAACGTGGCATCGGGATTGACCGTCATCGCCATCACCGTCGTGCCGGGATCCGCGCCCTCGAACAGGTAAACATCGCAGATATTGAGACTCGGATCTTCTTTGGCGAGCTTGGTATCGAAGTGATGCGACATCGGCGGCCTCCTTTGGATGATTCAACCGAGCGACGATCAACGAGCATTTCTGAACCCGCGAACAGTGGCGATTGGGCCCAACTCGCGCCCTTTCCCGAACAGCCTCAGGCGCCCGGCAATTCGCCGTGCACCGAGAGCCCCGGCGTTCCCGAGGTCACGAGCCAGCGCTGCCCGGCGCCCACTTCGACGGCGTCGCCGTACTTGCCGATCTGACGCGCCACTGCGATATCGATCGTCGTGTGACTCATGGTCGCCCCTTTTCGCCGTCGTACGGTCCCTGCTCGGACGGTGATTGTACTGAAGCTCCAACGGAATTGGACGCGCGGATGGCCGGCTCACACGACGAGGTCGCGGCAGTCGCAGCGATGGTCGAGCTGCGCGGCGCGCGCGTCGAGCTGCGCCGCCACCGCCGCCCGCGCCGCGTCGGCGTCGGCGTCGGCGTCGAGCGCGCCGCCGGCGAGCGCGCGCCGCGCCGCCTCGACGCGCGCCACCACCAGCCGCTGCGTCGTCGTCGCGACCCGCAGCGCCTCCTCCTCGGGCGCGTACTGCGGCGTGCCCGGCAGCGGCGCTTTTTCGCCGCGCAGCTGCACCAGCGTGACCAGATGCCGATGAATGCGCCAGCGATGCGCCTCGTTGGCCGCCAACACGAGGCGCGGATCGCGCTCGCGATAGAGCGCGGCCGTGTCCACCATCATGAGCGCGCCCCGCCGCAGCATGCCGAAGCGCGGATCGACGGGCCAGATGACGTAATCGACGAGCCCCACCGTGAGCACGCTGATCGAGATCGACAGCGTCAAGATCGCCGGCATCTCGAGGTCGATGTCGGGCCGGAAGCTCTGGAACAGCTTGACGGCGATGACGAGCGTTCCGAAGAAGCCGGCGTTGCGCACGCGCGGGCCGCCGACGGTGAGCCAGCTGGTCGGCGCGAAGGCCAGCGCCGCCATGATGAGGAAGCTGCCCGGATCTTCGAGGTTCGGCATCAGCGGCACGACGACGAGCAGCACGACGACGAGCGCCAACACCGTGCCGCCGGCCGACAGCAGCGACTTCGAGATCGCCGTCCCGCTCGTCGCTTCCATGGAGACCGCGAGCACCGCGAAGGCGCCGGTCGACGGGCTGTAGCCGAGGAGCCGCAGGACGACGATGACGATGAGCGCGCTCAGCGCCGTCTTCAGCGCGGCGCGACGAACCGGCCGCATCGTCTCGGCCATCGGATTGAGCCAGGCCGCGCGCGGCGGCGCCGGCGGCGGCTCGGGCGCGGCCGGCGCTTCGAAGCGGCGCATCGCCGCGCGCGCCTCGTCGAGCACCGGCGGCGGCGCGCCGCCGCCGTGGAGGCGCTCGTAGCGCAGCGTCTCGTCGACGGCGCTGGCGACCTCGAGGATGAGCGCGGCCAGCTCGACGCGGCGCCGAACCAACTCGGGATGGCGCACCTCGGCGTTCTGCTGCAGCTCGACGTGACGGCGCAGCCGCGCGGCGTCGAGCGGCACGCGCTGGCCGCGCTGCCGCGCCTCGACCTGCGCGATCTGCTGCGCCAGCGATGCCTTCAGCACCACCAGCGGATCGTCGGGCCAGAACGTCAGCTGCGCCAGCGCGCCGATGCCGCCGCCGAGCGCGGCCTGCAGGACGCGATAGAACGCCAGCGTGATCAGCGCGCCGGGCACGAGGTGCAGGTCGCCGCCGGTGATGGCGGCGAAGGTGGCGCCGCCCGTCAGCGCCGTCGGACCCACCGGCGTGTCGCGCGCGATGTAGAGCGTGATGCCGAGGATGAGCGCCTGCAGCGCCGTATACAGCCACGGCTCGTCGAAGCCGACGATGATGAGCAGCACCGCCACCGCGCAGCCAATGACCGAGGCGCGGAAGCGCTCGACCGCGTTCTGCGCCGAGTTGCCCACCGTCGGCAGCGAGACGAGCACGACGTAGGCGACGGTCCAAAAAGGATCGCGCGGTTTGAACGTGACGACGATGAAGCAGGCCAAGAGCAGCGACGCCTCGACGCGTAAGAAGGCGCGCACACGCGGCGGATTGGGCCGGATCTCGGGCATGATGAAGGCGGCGATGCGCTCGTGCAGCGTCAGTGACGGCGCCGCCGCGTTCATCGGTCGCCGAGCACGGTCACCGAAGCCGTTTGGCCGACGCGCAACGGCAAGTCGGGCGGCGGATCGACGAGCCGGATGCGCACCGGAAAGCGCTGCGCCAGCCGTACCCAGTTGAGCGTCGGCTCGACCGGCGGCAACAGCCCCGTGCCCGGCCCGTCGACTTGCTGCACGGCCCAGCCGATGCCCTGCACCTCGCCGCGCAAGCGCCGTCCCGGATAGTCGAGCACGTAGACCTCGGCCGCCATTCCCGGGCGCACGTGGTGGAGAAAGGTCTCGCGGAAGTTTCCGATCACGTACCAGACGCGGCCGTCGACGAGCGCGAAGATCGGGCGGCCCTCGAGCGCGTAGTCGCCGACGGCGATGTTGAGGTTGGTGACGTAGCCGTCGAAGGGCGCGCTGACACGGCAGTAGTCGACGTCGAGGCGAGCGGCGTCGACGCGCGCCTCGGCCACCTGCAGCCGCGCGTTCAGGCTGCCATATTGCGTCAAGAGGTTGCGCGCGCGCTCCAGCTCTTGGTGCGAGCCCTCGAGCGCGGCGGACGCGGTGCGCTGGCGGCTGCGCGCCTCGGCCACTTTGTCCTCGGTGACGAAGTCACGCTTCAGGAGCGGCTCGAGCCGGCGCAAGTAGTCGTCGGCGTATTCGGACTCGGCGCTGCGCTGGCGGATGACCTGGCGCGCGGCGCCGATGGCGTTGCGCTGGGCCTCGATCTCGCTCTCGACCTGCTTCAGCTCGGCCTCGGCCTGGCGCAGCCGCGACGCGTAGGGCCGCACGTCGACGACGAACAGGAGGTCGCCGCGATGCACCGGCTGGTTGTCGACGACGTGGAGCTCGGTGAGCGGGCCCGAGACGTGCGGCGCGACGCCGATGACGTTGGCGCGCACCGTCGCGTCGTCGGTGAGCGGGCGGCGCCGGCTGACGACGACGGCGCTGCCGACGGCGACGAGGGTGGAGACGACGATCGCGGCGGTGACGAGCCGGCCGGCCAGCACGCGCGTCATGTCAGCGCCGGTAGAACAGAACCCAGCAGGCGAACGCGATCGCCGTCGCCAGGCTCGGGTAGATGAGGATGAGAGGACCGAGGTGGCGCTCGATTCCGGTGCGCGCAAAGACGACGCGCAGCGCGGCCGACGCGACGACGGCGACGACGATGCACAACATCCAAGCGGGGAAGAATGCGCCAGCGACGTCGATGAGCGGATCGCACGACGTGCACGCCAGCGACCCGGCCAACGCCAGCGTTCGCCACGCCGGCGCGCGCCGGCCCGCTAAGGCGGATGGCGGAGCCGTCTGCAGCGAACGACCGGCAGCCGCGCGCCGATGCCGCGGAGAAACGAGCGCCGACGTGCGCCGCGCGCGCCGCGGATCGGGGCCGATTGCGGCGATCTCAGCGATGGACCTACGACGCCGACTCCACATGTTGTCAGCTCCCGAATGAGCCCTACACCCTTGTACGCGTGGACGTCGCTGCCGCAAGTGGATGCTTCGTCGCAACGCTGGCGGCGCTGGCGGGCTGCGCCGAGCTACCGTGGCGCTCGTATCAGGCGGCGCCGCCGACCTCCGCGCGCATCTTTCGCGCGGCCGCTGCCGGCGCGCGCGCGGTCGCGCCGGCGCCGCCGCCGACGCTCGACGAGGCGCACGAGTATTCGCTCATCGAGCTCATCGACGTGGCGCAGCGCGCGAACCCCGAGACGCGACAGGCGTGGGAAGAGGCGCGCGCCGCCGCCGCGCGGCTCGGCCACGCCGAGTCCGTCTACCTGCCGGCGCTGACGCTGGTCGTCACCGGCGGCGCGCAGCGGCTCGCCTTCCCATCGCCGGCGGGGGCGTTCACCGCCGGCGGGCCCTACGTCGATCCCAAGCTGGAGCTGGCCTGGACGCTGCTCGATCTCACCCGCTTCGCCGCCATCGACGAGGCGCACGCGCTCGTCACGCAGGCCAACTTCTCCTTCTCGCGCCGCCATCAGGAGGTCCTGTTCGCGGTGACGCGCTCGTTCTACGCGCTCGACGCCAGCCGCGCGCGCTTCGAGGCGGCGGAGGCGACGCTGCGCAGCGCGACGGTCGTGGAAGAGGCGGCGCAGGCGCGGCTGCAGGTGGGGCTGGCGACGCGGCCCGAGCTGCTCTTGGCGCGCGAGGCGCGGGCGCGGGCGGCGTTCGACGTCGAGTCGGCGGCGGGCGCGGTGCGCACCAACCAGGGCCAGCTGGCCGAGAGCGTCGGCGTGGCGCCGTTTCCGCCGCCGCGCACGACGCCGCTGGCGCAGCAGCCGACGCCCGAGCGGCTGGCCGACCCCATCGAGCAGATCATGGATACGACGCTACGGCAGCGGCCCGACCTGGAAGCGCTCGCCGCCGCCGTGCGCGCGCGCGAGGCGGCGCTGCGCGGCGCGCGGCGCAGCTATGCCCCGCGGCTGTCCTTGACGGGCAACCTCGGGTATCAGCTGTGGCACTTCGACACGACGCCGGGGAGCGGGGCGTTCACGCTCGCCGAGACCGAGCTCGACGCGCAGCTGCGGCTCGATTGGGAGCTCTTCGACGGCTTTACGCGGCTCAACGACGTGCGCGTCGCCAACGCCGAACGCGCGGCGAGCGAGGCGGCGCTGACCGCGGGCGCGTTGCGCGCGCTGCGCGAGGCGTGGACCGCCTACTTCGACGTGCAGACGGCCGAGCGGCAGGTCGAGTTCGCGGGCGCGCTGTTGGTCTCGGCCGAGGAAGCGTACGCGGCCACGCTCGAGACCTATCGACAGGGCCTCGGCACGCTGATCGACCTCTTGACGGCGGAGCGCGATCTGGCCGACGCCCGCGGCACCGCGATCGAGAGCCGCGCCAAGCTGTTGACGGCGGCGGCCGCGCTCGCCTTCGCGGTCGGGACGATCCCGTAAGCGCGCGCGCTGGCGGCCGGAACTAGAACATGTTTCACTCGGGGCATGAAATTCAGCATCTCGATCGCGATGAGCGAACCGTCGGAGTACGTCCCCTTGGCGCGCGCCGCCGAAGCGGCCGGCTATCACGCCGTGGTGCTCCCCGACTCGATCTTCTACTCCGAGCAGGTGTCGGCCGCGTATCCCTACACGCCCGACGGCTCGCGCATGTGGGACGGCACGACGCCGTGGATCGATCCGCTCGTCGGCGCGGCGGCGATGGCGGCCGCGACCGAACGGCTCTTCTTCTACACCAGCGTCGTCAAGCTGCCGGTGCGCAACGCGCTGCTCATGGCGCGCCAGATCATGTCGGTGGCGTCGCTCTCGGGCGATCGCTTCGGCTTCGGCGCCGGCCTCGGCTGGCTGCCCGAGGAGGCGCAGTGGTGCGGCGCGCCGTTCCAAGGCCGCGGTCAGCGCATGGACGAGGCGCTCGCCGTCCTCCAGCTCCTGTTCACGGGCGAGCTGGTCGAGTATCACGGGGCCCATTTCGACTTCGGCAAGATCCAGATGAGCCCGCGGCCCGCCAAGCCCATCCCGATCTACATCGGCGGGCACACCGAGCCGGCGCTGCGCCGGGCCGCGCGCTACGACGGCTGGTCGTCGGCGATGCTGCGGCGCGATCAGCTGATCGAGATCGCGGGCAAGCTGCGCGCGCTGCGCCGGGAGATTGGCCGCGACGACGCGCCGTTCGAAGTGCAAGCCGTGGCGATGGACGCGTATCGAGCGGACCACTTCCAGAAGCTCGAGGCGGGCGGCATCACCGACATGATCCTCTTGCCGTGGATGTTCTACGGCACGCCGCTCCGCGGCGGCTCGCTCGCGAGCAAGCTGGACGGCATTCGCAAATTCGCCGACGAGGTCATGGCCAAGCTGAAGTAGCCACGACGTCGCAGCGTTCGGCCGCGGCCGCTCGGTGCGGAACGACTACCGCCGTCGACGCCGGGCGCTCACGGCCGGGCGCCCGCTTCGGCCTTCTCGGTCCAACGGGAGCGCCAGTCGGGCGCGGGGAACGGCGCACCGAAGTACTGCGTCTCGTGCGCGACCTTGCCGTCGCTGAACTCCATGATGCTGATCGTATAGTAGGGACTGTCGTCGTAGGCGATCACGTACTCCGTCACCCACAGGTCGCCGCGGCCGGAGATGCGGTGAATGTCGAAGCGGCGCCGGGCCGGATGCTCGGCGCGCGAGGCTCTGATGTTGGCGCGGCCGTGAATGCGCTCGCCCGATTGCGGATAGTCGAGCACCACGTCGTCGCGATAGATGTCGTGCTCGGTCTCGTAGTCGCCCGCTTGCGACGCGGCCCAATGCCGATTCAGCGCCGCCCGAATCTCCTGCTCGCCCATCCGTCGCCTCCCGAGTTGCAGCCCAAGGTGTCCGTCGAACAATGATGCGTCGCGGAGCGCCGTCGCCAAGATCGGCTACCGTGACGGCTGGAATCAACGCGCGTCGAGCGGGCGCTCTGCCACTGTGCGGTCGAGACCGCCGACGCGCCATCCCTTAGACGTCTTCTGGAGCAGCAGAATCAGCTCTTTGCCCGCGACGTGGCCAATCGCATAGCGCCGCACCGACCGGGCGCTTCTGGACGGAAGCACGCCGCGCGCCTCGTCCATCGCGTCCGGCGTCAGCACGCGTAGCTCGGTGACCGCGCGCGCACCGGTCGTCCCGGCGATCATGTCCTGATAGAGCTTCTTGAGCGCCGCGGCGTCGCGCGCGACGACCTCGCCGTCGGCGACGAACGGGACGCCGCTCCAGCCGGCGAGCCACGGCACATCGCCGCGCGCGTAGGCCGCGAACCAGCCCTCGGCCGCCAGCTGGGCCCCGCCGGTGTCGTCGAGCTGCGCGGGCGGCTTCGCCGGCGCACCGCTGGCGTCGTGCGCGCTCGTGTCGGCGACGATGGTGTAGATGTGCGGCTCGGCGCCGAGGGTTCCGCACCCGCGCGCGTCGCGATGAAACTGCCAATCGAGGTACACCTTGCCGTCGGTGCTCTCGATCGGCGGCGGCGGCGGCGGAAATGGCGCGGCCGCCTGCACGCTCGCGATCGCCGCGGCGTCGAAGGCCGGCACGCCCGACGGACGCGCGCTCGTGATCCGCGCGACGCTGCCGTCATGGTCGATGACGATCGCGAGCATGGTCCACAAAGTCTGGTCGCTGTAGCTCGGGTCCTTGCGCGCGTCGATACCCGCGAGAAACCCGAGCGTGAACAGGGGGTGAATCTTCCGGTGCATCGCCACGAGGTAATCCGCCAGAGGCCGAGCCCGCTCACCGAACGGTTGCGGCGTCGGCGCCGGGTCCTCCGCGCGGCTGACGCGCGGCCCGCTCGACAACGCGAGCGCGACGAGCGCGACCGCCGTCTTCACGATGAGCGATCGCCGGCCGTTTCTGTCACGACGCACCGGCGGACTCTACCCAAAGCGACGCCGGCTGTCGCGCCCGCATGCCGGCGCCGACGCTCGCAATCGCGCCGTGAACGACCTAAGATCGCCGCGACTTCAGCCTTCCGATTGCAGCGAGCCCGTCTTTCGAAGAGAGGAACCCATGCGAGCCGACATCGTTCCCGGCGCCGTCTTTCCCGACTACGAGCTGCCCGATCAGACCGGCAAGCATCACAAGCTCTCCGAGCTGCAGCGCGGCAACCCCATGCTGTTGATCCTGTCGCGCGGCGGATTTTGCCCCAAAGATCGACGGCAGCACGAGGGGCTGCTGGCGCTGCACCGCGAGCTCGAGGTCGGCTACTGCGAGCTCGTCACCATCAGCACCGACAATCTGCTCGAGACCAATGAGTTTCGCAGCGGCGTCGCCGCGCATTGGCCCTTTCTCTCCGATCCGGCCCGCAAGATACAGAAGGATCTCGACATCGCCGAATACACGGATCCCACGCATAACCCGATGATTCCGCATACGCTGGTGCTCGAGCCGGGGCTCGTCGTCTTCAAAATCTACGTCGGCTATTGGTTCTTCGGCCGGCCGACGACCGAGGAGCTGCGGCTCGATCTGCGCGCCGTGCTGCAGCGCTGTCGGCCCGATTGGGACATCACGCGGCCCGAGCTGCGCGCCGCCTGGCAGCGCGGCGAGCGGGCGCAGTTCTATCCCTACGGCAAGAGCTTGGCGAAGGTGCTCTCGGACCAGAGCTGAGCGCGACCGTGGCCGCTCAGGCCGGCACCCGCTTGGGCAGCTCCACCACGAACGTAGAGCCGGCGCCGGGCTGGCTCGCGACCCGCATCGCGCCGCCGTGCGCCTGCACGATCTGCCGCGACACCCACAGCCCGAGGCCCAAGCCGCTGTAGTGCTTGGCGTCGACGGCGCGCTCGAAGCGTCCGAAGATGCGCTCGAGATGCTCGGACGGAATGCCGATGCCGTGATCGCGCGCTTCGATCCGCACCGACTCGCCGTCGACGAGCGTGACCTCGATGGGCTTGCCGGCGCCGTATTTGATGGCATTCGTCAACAGGTTCGTGAGCACCTGATCGATGCGACCGCGATCCCAGGTGACGACGATCGGTCCCGCCGCCGTAATCGACACGCTGCAGCCGGCGCGGTCGAGCTCGACTTGCAGCGACTTGACGACCTCGCGGGTCAGCTCGACGACGTCGACCTCGCTCAGCTCGAGACGCAGCCGCCCGGATTCGATGTTGGAGACGTCGAGCAGCATCGTCACCAGGCGCTCGAGGCGATCGACTTGGCCGTCGAGCGTGTCGAGCTTGGGCGCCAGCCGCTCAACCGTGATCGCGCCCTTGCGCAGCGCGCGCACGATGCCGTCGGCTTGCAGTCGCAGCGTGCTCAGCGGCGTGCGCAGCTCGTGCGAGGCGATGGCCAAGAACTCGTCGCGCACGCGCACCGCCTGCTCGAGCTCGCGCTCGATGCGCAGCTGGTCTTCGATGTCGGTGTTGGTGCCGAACCAGCGCGTGACCTTGCCGTCGGCGTCGACGATGGGATGCACGCGCGTCAAGTGCGCGCGAAAGGTGCCGTCGGCGCGGCGCAGCGGAAAGATCATCTCGAACGGCTGCCCGGTCCGAATCGAGGTCTCCCAGCGCTCCGTGACCTCCGGCAGCGATGCCGGATCGTGCACCGACTTCCAGCCCCAGCCGTTCATCTGCTCGGCGGTGGTGCCGGTGTATTCGAACCAGCGGCGATTGAAGAAGTCGAGCCAGCCGTCGACGCGCGCCGTCCAAGCCAGCGTGGGAATGCTATCGACGATGAGCCGCGCGTTGCGCTCGCTCGCTTCCAGATCGGCGCGACTCTTGGAGCGCTCCGCTTGGAAGAGCGCCGAGAGCTGCATGACGCGCGGCACGAGCGGAAAGAGCAAGACCGCGGTCACGACCGAAGCGAACGCGGTGATCGCGCGAATGGCGCCGTCGAGCCAATAGGTCGGCGTCCACACGGTGAGGATATCCATGAAGTGCGTAATGCCGCAGGAGACGATGAAGATACCGAACGCGATGTAGACCCATTCGAACGGCAGCGAGCTCTTCATGCGCCGCGTGAGATAGAGCAGCGTCGCCGAGATGCTGACGTAAGCGACGCCGATAAAGAGATTGGAGAGGACCTGCAGCCAAACGAGACCTGGTTTCCACAAATAACAGTGGCCGTGCGGCATGAAGTCCGACGAGAACAGCTGATTCAGGAGCTCTCTCATGGCTGCAAACCAGTGCCGGATGGCGACAGCGTGCGTTGGTTTTGGCTGCTCGCGACGAGGTCGGCGCGCCGCGGCGTTCCTCGCGATCGTGGCATCACGAGCATAGTCCGCCGTCGATGATAGTGTGCGGCCGCGAAATTTGCACCGGCTTTAGGCGGTGAGCGCGGTGTCGTCGCCGCGCAGCTTCTTTACGCGCCACCTAGGCGTCGTATCAACATGTTTACATACGAGGCGCGCCGATCACCGTTAGTCGCCGGCGCCCGCCTGCCGTTTGCGTTCGCGCAGCATGAACAGATAGAGCCCTTCGACTTTGGCGCGCGCCCACGGCGTGCGGCGGAGGAACTTGAGGCTCGACGCGATGCTGGGATCGCTGTTGAAGCAGCCGATGTCGATGCGCTGCCCGAGATCGGACCAGCCGAAATAGGCGACGAGCTCGGTGAGGATGGCCTCGAGGGTGAGGCCGTGCAGTGGATCGCGGGGCGGGCCCATGCGACATCATAGCCCGCCCGGCGTTGGCGCGTCATGGGGCCGGCCGCCGCCGCGCGAGCGCGCTCGCTCAGAAGCGGACGGTGAGCGACGCGCCGGCGCCGCTCGACGACGCGTTGAGGCTGAGGGCGCCGAGCGTCTGCGCCTCCTTCAAGCGGTGCCCCGCCCTGCCCCACAGCGCCAGCCCCGTCGACATGACGGCACTGCCCACGACCGTGCCGGCGATGCCGCCGTACATGAGGCCGTTGGCGAGCGGGCCGCCCGCCGCGCCGCCATCGTGAGGATCGAAGTTGACGCCGCCTTCGACGATGCCCATCGCCAGAAGCGGCTGGCTCACCAATGTCAAGACGAGGCCGCTGACGAAGAGCGCGATCCCGGTCACGCGCGCTGACTGCGCGTGCAGCACGTCGGGGCTGGGTTGCGGACGCTGCGTGAAGTCGACGGCGACCGGCAGCTCGTCGGCGTGGGCGGCGTGGGCGGCGCCGAGCAGCGTCGCGAGCACCATGAACGAGACCAAGGAGGAGCGCATGCGCGGCGAGATTGCAGGCTGCGTGCCGCCGTCGAAGTGCGCGGAAGCGTGTCGTCGTGTCCACTTTCCGACGGGCCGCGCGGCGGATTACGACGACGCTTCATCAGCGACTTGGCGCACATGAAGACTCCGCGATCGCTATTTCGCCGCGCTCTTTTGATAGACGCCCGTCAACAGGCCACGCGCCAGCACGTGCCCGCTCATCGCCCGCGAGACCGCCGCCGAGCTGACCCCGTTCGGCAGCGCGATCGTCTTATCGAGCGCCAGCACTTGGAAGCGGTAGCGATGCTGGCCGCTCGGCGGGCAGATGGGCGCGAAGCCGACGCCGCCGCTGCTGTTGCGCGCCACCGTGCCCTCGGTGCCCGCCGGCGAAGCGCCCAGGCTCGGCAACGACGGCTCCGACGGCGGCAGGTCGAACAGCGCGAGGTGCTCGAACGTGCCGCCCGGCGCATCGGGATCGTCGACGATGACGGCGATGCTCTGAGCGTCCGGCGGCACGGCCGACCAAAAGATCGGCGGTGAAACGCCGCTGCCCTGGCAGGTGTACTGGCTCGGAATCGCGGCGCCATCGGCAAACGCGGTCGACGTCACGTTGAGCGAGCCCCCGTCGGCCGCGTCGGCGCGCGCCGCCCACGACAGAACGACCGCCGCCAATGCATAGAGTAGCCATCTCATTTCCGACCTCCTTACGTCTCGTAAGGCAGTCTGCGTCGCTGGCGATGCGTGTCCATCGGCCCGTGCCGAATGTCATGTCGATCGCCTCGCTTCGGTGACGAGCGGCAGCGCCGGCGCGCGGTCAGTTACGGCGGCCAAGGCAACCTCACCTGCAGCGCCGGCAAGTGCCGCTTCATCGACATTCCGATGCCGCCCAACTTCGCAGTCGCAGTCATCGCATGATTCGACCGCAATGAGGGCGAAGCGTGCGCTTACTTCAGCTGCTCGATGGTCTCGGCGATCGTCGTGCCGAAGCAGGCCACGGCCGGCGACGGATGGTGCTGCTGCGCCAAGCGCAGGCGATCGAGCTTGATCAACGCGCCGCGCGCCCGCAGATAATGCTGGCGCCGAATCGTCTCGACCGCGGCCTTCTTCTGCGCGCACGTCTTGCCGATATCGAGCATCCGCAGCGCGGCCATCGCCAGCTCCGGCCGATCGGCGCCCGACACCGCCTCGATCAGCCGCGCCGTGTTCTCGATCCGGCCCGGCTCGGCGGCGGCGCGAATGCAAGCGAGCAGCAACGGCGGCGTTTGCTCGACGCCGAACTGGTCGCGTAGGAACTGCTGCGCGCCGGCTTGGTCGGTCGTATCGAACACTTCGCAGGCGCTCTTGCGAAACGCCGCGTCGCTCTTGAGCCCGGGCATGACCGCGAACGCGCTGTCCCACTCGCGGATGGCGTCGCGTCGATAGTGAAACGGCTCGGCGTAGAGATCGCCCAAGCGCAGGTGCGCCCAGCCGTCGCTCTTCTCGATGGCGAGGCGATCGCGCAGCTGGCTCTTGGCCGCGTTGACCTTGCCCTCGCTGATGAGCTGATCGATCTGCTGCCGCCAGTCGCGCGCATCCGACGCGATCGGCGCGCGCTTGGCGCCGCGCGCGGCCGGCGCCGCTGGTGGAACGGTCGGTGGCGGCAACGCCGGCGCGGCGCGTGCCGTCGGCGCGGCCGGCTCCGGCGGATCGGGCAGCTCGGCCGCCTTATTGTCGGCCGCCTCCGCCGCCTCAGGCTGCGGCGACGGCGCCGCCTTCGCGACCGCCGGCGCCGACGTCGTCACCGGCGCGGACGTCGCGGTAGTCGGCGCCGGCTCCGACGCGGCGCGCGCGGGCTCGGTCGCGGCGCGCGCAGGCTCGGTCGCCGCTCGCGCCGGCTCGGTCGCCGCCGGCACAGACGTCGTCGCAGCAGGCGCAGGCGCGGGCGGCGCGGGCGGCGTCGCGACCGGCCTGCGCACGGCCGGCGGACGCGCCGCGGGCAGGCTCGCGTGTGCGCCGGCCGACGGCGGCGCCGCCGGACCCGCCCACCGCTCGTACGCGCCCAGCGCCTGCGTCCGCAGCCGCAGATAATGGACGCGCGCCCACAACGCACCCGTCGCGCCCAGCGCGATGCAGGCCGCCGCCGCGATGGTCATGAGCCGCCAGCGCCAACGCCGCGACCCGCGATCGCGCACGACCGTCGGCGTCAGCGTCTCCTGCCCTTCCTGCGTATCGTCGAGCGCCGTCAGAAACTCGGTCGCGCTCTGGAAGCGATCGGCGGGCCGCTTCTCGAGCGCACGCAAGATCACGCGCTCGAGCCCCTCGCTGATGCGCTTGCCGGGCGCGGCGCGGCGCGGCGGCGGCGGCGCGTCGTCGACCTGCATGCGCAAGAGCGCCGTCGTATCGCTGGCGACGAACGGCCGCTTGCCGGTGCACAACACATAGAGCACGACGCCCGCCGAGTAGACGTCGCTGCGCTGATCGGTCTTCTTGCCCTCGGCCTGCTCGGGCGACATGTAGCTCGGCGTGCCCGCGACCATGCCGTCGGTCAGCGACAGCTCCTCGTTGACGCCGCTGATGCGCGCCAGCCCGAAGTCGAGCAGCTTGACCAGGTTCTCGGTGCCCGTCATTTCGACGAGCATGATGTTGCTCAGCTTCAGGTCGCGATGGATGACGCCGCGCGAGTGCGCGTGCTGCAAGCCGAGCAGCACCTGACGCAAGAGCGCCACCGCGCGATTCGGCATCAGCGTCGCCGGGTCGAGCTCGGTCAGCTGCCGCCCTTGCACGAACTCCATGACGATGTACGGCTGCCGTCGATAGACCCCGAAATCGAGGATCGAGATGCAGTGGACGTGATGCAGCCGGCTGATGGCCTTCGCCTCGCGCTCGAACCGCGCCACCGCCGCCTTCGACTCCGCCACCGATTGATGCAGGAACTTGAGCGCGACCTGCTTGCCGAGCCCGATGCGCTCGGCGCGATAGACGATGCCCATCCCGCCCGCGCCCAGCTGATCGATCACCTGCCAGCGCCGATCGATGACCGCGCCGATCAGCGGATCTCCCTTTTTGCTCGACTTCTTGGCCATCTTGAACGTTCGGAGTATAGCAGCGATGCTGCGGTCGCTCGGCCAATCGCATTGCCACGCTGAGACCGCCCGTCTATAGTTCTGGTACCTCGCCACAGTGATTTTGATGGGTCCCCGGCGAGGATTCGGCGTTCAGGGCGAGGCGCGACGACGAAGGAATACTGTCTGTATTTCGAGGAGCAGCAACGAAGCCATGGACGTCGATGACCGGCGCGGACCGGTCGAAATCACGGTGGTGAGGTACTAGGTTGGCGAAACACCGCGCATCGCAACGGGCGGGCAGCATCCGGTCGCACTTCGCAGCGCTCGTTCGCGGGCTCGGCGTGCTGGTCTGGGACGCGCTCGTGCGCGCGGCGGAGCGGATTCGCGATGCCGCCGCGCTCGGCCCGCGCGCGTTCCTGCGCCGGACGGTCGTGCTGCTGGCGCGCATCGCCGGCTACGTGGTCGCGACGGCGCTCGCCTTCGTGTTGGTCACGGCGGTGATCGCGGCCCACTGGCCGGGCGGCTTGGCGCGCGTGCTCTTGTGCGCGCTCGGCCTCGTGGTCGTGCCGCTGGCGCTCTGTCAGCTGCCGTTTTTGCGCGCGCGTCGCGGCGTCGCGACCGCTTGGAGCGTGCTCGCCGTCGTCGCGCTCGTCGCGACCGGCGGCCGCAGCGTCGGCGGCGCCATCCGCCGCCACGGTGACTGGTTCCTCCGGCAGCGCACCGACGACCGCGCGGTCGTGATGCGCAAGCTCATCGGCGGCACCGGCATCCTGCTCGAGTGGTTCAATCCGCCGGCGGAGATGCAGAGCCACGAGCTGTCGCCCGAGCTGGAGGCGCGCTTCTTCGGTCCGTGGCGCGAAGGCGCAGCGCCCTACTCGCACGAGCCGGTTTGGGTGCGCTGGTATCATCCGCTGCCGGGCCTTGCGCGCGGGCTGCCGGCGTTCGAGTCGCGCCGCTTCGGCGCCATTCGTCCGCAGCCGCGACCGTGGGAGTGCGAGCTCGGCCACTGCGGCGTCGATCTGGCCGCGCCGACGGGCGAGC
Source organism: uncultured delta proteobacterium (assembly GCA_963785725.1). Classification (GTDB taxonomy): domain Bacteria; phylum Myxococcota_A; class Polyangia; order Palsa-1104; family Palsa-1104; genus JAQBQH01. The sequence continues at coordinate 286,875 of CAWAWS010000033.1, forward strand.
TGGTCGTCGCGGTCGCCGACGGCATCGTCGAGCGCGTCGAGCGCGACGCCGCCGCCGGCGAGCGCGCCGGCCGCTACGTGCGCCTGTCCCATTGCGACGGCAGCGTCGTGACGCGCTACATCCACCTCGACACCATCCGCAAGGAGCTGCGGCCCGGGCGCCACATCGCCGCCGGCGAGCCGCTCGGCACCGTCGGGCGCACGGGCGTGGTCGAGAACTTCCCGCATCTGCACTTCGGGCTGTCGCTGCGAGCGGCGAACGGCAGCGAGCGCTACGTCGACCCCGAGCCGTTCCTGCGTCTGTGGGAGCTCGAGTCGGAGACGCCGAAGCTGCGCTTGCCGCCGGCGATGATCGCGCAGCGCTGACGCATTCGTAGCGCGACGAACGGCGCTGCGACGCGACTGTCGATTCGTGGGCGGTGCGACTCGCGACTAAGAAGGAAGGAGCGTGCCGGTTATCGCTGCTGCGGCGGTCGCCGCGCGGTCATTGGCGTTGACTCAGCAATAAGCCGCGTAGCAAAATAAACCGAAGGTCAGTGGCGCCGGCGCTGCGAAATCCCCCCTTCACAGCGCCGGCGTCGCTGGTCTCGGTTGCCCACATCGTAGCGATTTTCGGGTGCGATTCGCAATACGGGGAAACCCTAGGTACTAGGACAAGCGCTCATGAGCGTCACTGATCGCGTCTACTGGCTCGCGGCCCAGCAAGTGCTCGTGACGGCACGGCTGGCCAACATCGACGACGGGCTCATCACCCGCGGCCTCGGCTGCGAAGCGTCGACGATGGCGGCCAAGCGCTGGATCCCCTGGGACGCCTACTGCACCATGCTCGAGCGCGTCGAAGCGGCGTGCGGCGGCCCCGAGGCGCTCGAGCAGCTCTGCGCCCAGCACGTGGCGTTCAACGAAGTCAGGGCGCTCGCCGGCGCGTTTCTCGGCCCGGCGCAGCTCTACGCGTTCATCTTTCGCGTCTTGGATCCGTTCTGCTTTCCCTGCGTTCGCTTCGGCTACGGCGAGCTCGGCGACGGGCGCTTGCAGATCGACATCGAGGTGCAGCCGACGGTGCGCGGCTCCATGCAGCTCATGCGCGGCACCGTGGGCGCGCTGCGCGCCGTGCCGACCCATCTCGGGCTGCCGCTGGCGACGGTGGAGGCGGATCTCGGCGCCCATCGGACTCGCTATGTCGTGCAGGCGCCGGCTTCGCAGACCATCCTGGCGCGCGCGCGCCGTCGGACGAAGAGCGCGATCGACAGCATGACGGCGCTGCTCGGCGAGATGGCGAGCGAGCAGCTTCGCCCCGCGCCGGCGCCGGCGCGGACGGCAGCCGGCGGTCCAGGCGCCGGCGAGCCGCTCTCCGACATTCGCGCGATCTATGGCCTGTCCGATCGCCAATTCGCCGTGCTGCAGGAGATCATCGCCGGCTGCGGCAACAAGGAGATCGGCTTTCGGCTCGGTTGCGCCGAGAGCACCGTCGAGCTGCACGTCACCGCGCTCCTGCGCAAAGTGGGCGTGCAGAGTCGCGCGCAGCTGACGGCGAAATACTGGACCGACATGCGCGCGCCGCCGCTGCGACGCATCGAGAGCTAAGCGCGCGCGGCGGGAGCCGACCTACTCCTCGACGTGCTGGAAATAGTGATGATGCTGCAGCACGCGCTCGAACCGGATCGTCGCCGACGCCGAGATGACCTGTCCGAACGACTGATAGGTCGCGATGAAGTCGGGATCGGTCGACGTCTTCTTCAGCAGGAACGACGCCAGGTAGCCGAGGTCGAGGCTGAGCCAGTCGAACTTGAGGCCGACGCCCGCCGAGACGACGACGCGGTTGGAGTCGGGCGCCAGCGGGCCGAGCGTCGCCGTCGGCGCCGGCGACTCGTCGTAACCGGCGCCGAGCCGGATGCGCAGCCGATCTTTCAGGAAGCCGTACTGCGCGCCGCTGCGAAATGACCAGGCCGTGTGATAGTCGAGCGGCACCGTCTGCGACGTGCTCGTGTTCGTCGCCGGCTCGGTCAGCGTCAGCGTCAGCCCCGACAGATCGCGCCACAACGAGACGTTGACCTGCGCCGAGAGGATGAGCTGCCCGAGGAACGCGGCGGCGCCGACCTGGAAGTTGTGCGGGAACGGCAGGCTGACGGTGGCGCGCTGCACGCCCGGCGACAGCGCCTGCAGCTCGGGCGGCGTCGTGATCGCGCCGCGGCCGCTGAAGTCCATGTCGATGCGGCTGCGATAGGCGAAGCCGAGGTTGAGGTAGTGCGGGATGAGCTTGACCAGGACGCCGACGTTGCCGCCGAGGCCGGTCGCGGTGGCGCCGGCGTGCAGGTTGCCTTCGGCGGAGCCGAGCTGCACGGCGCGATAGGTGTCGAACGAGCCGAGCATGATGTCGAAGCCGACGCCGACGCTGAGCCAGGAGAACGGGCGGATCGCCAGCGTCGGCTGCAGCGTGAACGTGGTGATGTCGATGAAGTAGCCTTCGAAGCGGCCGCGCCAGCCTTCGGGATACGAGAAGTGCTCGCCGAAGTTGGCGAACCCACCGAAGCCGAGCGCGATGTACTTGCCGAAGCGCTGGCTCACGTAGATCGTCGGTGCGACGGCGGGATGCCACAGCGTCAGATTGTCGGGCGTGACCTCGGTGCGCGCGATGATGAGGTTGCCACCGATGAGCGCGCCGAAGCCGGGCTGAAAGCCCAAGCCGGCCGGGTTGTAGTCAGATCGCCGCCGGATCGTTGGCGACGGCGGCGTGCGCGCCGGCCATGCCGACGCCGGCGGCCGACTGCTCGTCGAGCTCGAAGCCGCCGCCGGCGTGCGCCGCGCGGGCCCATGCGGAAACGACCAACAGGCAAATGACTTTGCGCATCGACAGCTCCCGCGTCATGGCGTGGCCACCGGCAGCGTCGCGCCGCCCGACAAGACATACGTGGTCGCTTGCGTGCGCATCGACGGGCTCGGCATCTCGGTGAGCAGCGTCGTGTGCACGGCGTCGGCGAAGAAGGTGGAGACGAAGGTGCCGGCGGCGTTCGCGCCTTGCGCGTTGCCGTTGGCGTCGACGCCGCTGCCGCCCCAGAGCGACAGCGACAGCGCCGCCTCGTATTGCGGCGGCACCGTGGTGTCCATCCCCGCCTCTTGCACGATGGCCAGCTTCGGCGTGTTGGTCGCGCCGAGCACGTAGGAGAACGACGGCGCGCGCCGAATCAGCCGCCCGACCGAGAACGGATCGGTCGGATCGAGCACCCAGCGCGCCGTCTGCACCAGCTGCGCGTAGGCGGCCGTCCCGCGCATGATGCCGAGCTGCTGCAAGAGCTGGTCGATGGCGGGATGAAAGTCACCGTCGGAGAGGATCTCGAATAGGTGGCCGCCGCCGACGCTGAGCACGTTGGCGCCGTTGATCGACGGGTCGGTGGCGAGGAAGACGGCGCCGTTGATGGCGCCGAGCGAGTGGCCGATGAAGCTCAAGTGCGCCGCGTCGATGGTGCCGCCGAGGCTGGCCGTCGTCAGGCGCGCTTGCAAGCTGTTGCCGCCCGTCGCCTTGACGACGCGCACGAGCTGGGCCGCGTCGACGACGTATTGGAAGCCGCCGGCCCGCCCGCCGAACAAGTTGGCGGGATCGACGTAGCCGTTGCCCGACGCGGCCGGCTCGCAGTCGTCGGCCAGGTCGCCCGAGAACGCGGCCAGATCGCAGGCGAGCGGGTTGGTCGTGTTGACGGCGAGGCCGGTCGAGCAGACGCCGGTCGTCGTGTCGCAGCTCCCGGCCGTGGCGCCGGTACATTGGTCGTCGGCGCTACATTTGGTGCGCGCGCCGTGGAAGTCGATGTCGAAGCCGATGGCGGCGCTGCCGCTCGCCGCCAGATCGTTGGCGAGGACGAAGACGTCGCCGCGCCACGAGGTCAGGCCGTGCTGCGCGATGACCACGGGCGCGCCGCTCGCGCTCGCCGTCTTGGGCAGCGTCAGCCAGTAGTGCACCGTCGCCGGCAGCGTCGCCGCCGGCGTGACGGTGAAGCTGTCGGCGGCGGGCACGGTCGGCGTCGTCGCCGACGGCTGACGCGTGAAATGCACCAGCCGCGTCGTCGGATCATAGATGAGCTGCGTCGTGAAGGTGCCGAGCACGACCGCTCTGACGTTCCCGAGCAGCGCCTGCAGCGTCACCGGCAGCGCCGAGAAGTCGGTGTACGCCGTCGCCGTCACGTCGGTCGAGAGCGCCGCCGTCGTGGGAAAGGCGTCGAGCGCCGCCAGCGGGCGCGCGACCGATTGCGTGGTGAAGGTCCACAGGGCGGCGATCGCGCTCGCCGGCAGTCCCTTCGTCTGCAGCTCGCCGAGCAGCGGCGCCAGCGCCAAGCGCAGCGTCTCGAGCTGCTGGGCCGAGGCGTCGTCGAGCACGCTCACCGTCGAGTGCGTGCCGTCGAAGAGCGGGTTGGGCTGCAGGAGCAGCGCCGTCGCCGGTGAAGGCACGAAGGGCACGCCGCTCGCGGTGGCGCTGCGCGTGACCACCGCGGCGTAGCGCGACTGATCGGACATCAGCGGCAGCGTCGGAACCAGCGCCACCTGGCCGAAGCTGGGCGCCGCGACGAACACCGGCGTCTCGGCGTCGCCGCTCTGGTCGAGCGAGACGAGGAGCGTCGACAGGCCGGGCACGAGCGACGCGGCGTCGATGGTCGCGCCCGCCACGACGTCGACGGGCAGCGTGATCGCCGCCGACTCGGAGAAGCCATCGAGCGTGTTGAGCTCCATCTTCAGCGCCGCTTCGGGATCGCCGGCGGCAATCGGCAGCATCACGTTGCCGGTCGATTGGTCGATGAGGACGTCGTTGGGGAACGGGATCGCGTTCGACGTCGGATCGAACTCGGCCACCGGCTGCGCGGTGATGGTGAAGGTCCAGAAGAGCACGACGTCGTCGCGGTTGCGGCCGGGCGCCACCACCGGCAAGAGCTGCGTCAGCGCCGCGTCGAGCATCTCGCGCTGCGGCTCGGCCTGGCGCGCCTGCGCGTCCGAGACCCCCGAGAACGACGAGTGGCAGGTGGTATCGCTGGGGTCGGCGATGGCCGCGGCCGGACAGGCGCAGGCGGGATTGGTCGCATCGGCGCAGCGCACGAGCAGCGGCGTCGGCGAGAGCAAGATGAAGAACGTCGACGACGCCAGCACCACCGCGCCGTTGGCGCCCTTGAGGCCGAGCGGGTCGCCGTTGCCGAACAGGAGCGCGGCGTAGCGATGGCCGCTGGTGAAGCGGCTGCCGTCGACAATGTTGAGCGTCTTGCCGTCGGTCGACAGGGACGCGGTCAGCCCGGTCGCCAACGTCGAGGTGGTCGTGTCGACGAAGATGATCGAGCCCGGCGCCGTCGCCGTCTGCACGGTCAGCGAGGTCGGATCGAGCGGCGCCGAGAAGGTGGTGCTCGCCGTCGAGCTGGGCGGGAAGCCGGTGAGCGTGCGCAGGTAGGCGTTGAGCGCCAGCTGCGCCGCCGACTGACCGGGCTCGTCGGGCACGTTGAGGTGCACGCCGTCGCCGCCGACGAACGCGAGGTCGTTCGGCGTCGGCAACACCGGCGGCGACGCCAGTGGGTCGTAGAGCGCGACCGAGATGTTGGACGTCCCAGGCGGCGCGGCGATCTTTGGCTGACAGCCGCCCCAGACGACTCCGAGCAAGCCGAGCGAGAGTGAAGCGACACGCATGGCGATTGTTTCAGCGCCGATTCGTGTACGTCAATCGCGTGACCGATTCGAAACACCAAAGTAAGGGACTTACCCTGCGGGATTCGCGGTAGCCGAGTCGTGGGTGAAGTCGTGCCGAACCGAGCGGTTAGACTTCGACTTTCAGCGTCGGCTTCGTGTTGGGGTAGATCTGCTCGACGGCCGGTTCGTCGGGACCGGGCTTTTGCATGGCGAACGCATTGACCGGCTGCGATCGATTGATCCAGAGCGCGTAGTACAGATGATCGGACCGCGGGTCATCGGTATTCGGATGCAGCAATATCGTCAACCCGAGACTATTGAGCTGCAGCCACGGCACCAGCACCGGCAGCAAATCGTTGGTGAAGCCGAAATAGAATGACGGCGTCACGTGCGGACCGCGCGGCTGCAGATTCCAATTGCCGAGCTCGACCAGGAAGCGCTCCGCGACCCACTTACGAATCAGCGCCGCCTTTTCGTAGCTGTCTTCGTCGAAGTAGACGTGCGCGTGATAGCTCTCGATGTCGGTGTATTTGCGCGGCCGCGCCGGCAGCTGCTGCTCGCCCGGCCTGACGCTCGGCGGACGCGGCGTCGGCTCCTTGTACGTCTCGTAGCCCCACGGGCTGCGGCCGGGCGCGTGCGGCGGCGCCACGCGCGTCGCGGCCGCCGCGTTCGATCGACCGCTCGGCGCTTCGCCGGCGACGGCGGCCCGCGCAGTCGCCGCGCGCGCCAGCGTCAACGCCGCCAAGCCCGCCGTCACCACCTGCCGGCGACTCGGTCCCAGCCGATCGGCCCAGGCTTGGTCATCGCCGCTCGGCTCGTCCTCTTGCGATCGTTCACTCATCGGCGTTATCGCTGGCGGCGCTAGCTGGCGCGGCCGACGGCGGTGGCGCGCTCGACCTCGATGAGCCGGCCGCTCTCGACCTGGTAGACGTAGCCGTAGATGGGGATGGCGCGCGGCACCAGCGGATGATTGCGGATGCGCTCGACGTCGGTGGTGACGCTCTCGGCCTGCTCGCGGATGGTGAGCCAGTCGATGTAGTCGCCTTGGCGCGAGCCGGGACCGGCGCCGACGTCGCGCCACTGCTTGCCGTCGTGCTGCGCCGTGTGCAGGCTGGACGCGAGCAGGCCGCGGATGATCTCGTCGCTGAACAGCTCCATGCCGCAGCTCGAGTGATGAATGACGAACCACTCCTTCGTGCCCAAGAGCTTGTGCGAGATGACGAGCGAGCGGATGGCGTCGTCGCTGGCGCGGCCGCCGGCGTTGCGGATGACGTGCGCGTCGCCCTCGGCGAGGCCGGCGTATTTGGCCGGATCGAGGCGCGCGTCCATGCAGGTCAAGATGGCGAAGCCGCGCGCCGGCGGCAGCGCCAGCTTGCCCTTGTCGCCGAACTCGGACGCGTAGCGCGCGTTGGCCTTCAAGACGTCTTCGCGAATCTGGCTCATCGATTCCTCCTCGAGCGTGGACGGTTGGCGATCAGTTGGCGGCCCCTTCCGGGATTCGAACCCGGCTCGACGGTTTTGCAGACCACGCCATCCCAGATGGCAAGGAGCCAGAGTGTCTTCGTTACGACTGCGACTCGTGACGCTGCGCGATCGCCAGCAGCACGAGGTGGAACAACACGATGCCGAAGCCGAGCGTGTAGTCGACGACGCGGCTCATCGGGCGGCGCCCGCCGCCGCTATCGGCGCGACGTCCATGCCCGCGAGGATCGCCGCCAGTCGCGCCGGGCTGCAGCGTCGATAGAGCACGACCGGCACGCCGTGAGCGCGCGCCGCTCGCCGCGCGACGTGCACGGCGCCGTGGCTGTTGACGTCGGTGACGACGATGAGAAAGTCGACGCCGCGCGCCAGCAGATCGAGCGTGTTGCTGCCGCGTCCGCCGATGTGGCCCGAGTGAAAGGCGATCGAGTGCCCGCTACGCTCGGCGATCTCGCGATAGAGCGACTCGGTCCGTTCGACGCCGCCGACAATACCGATTCGCATAGATCACCAGTGCCAAACCTGCTCGTAGCCTTCGAGCAGCTCGGCGAACGCGTGCGCGGCGATCGGCGTCGGTCCGTCGATGATCTCGTCGCGGGCGATGCCGCGCCGTTTCGCGTCATCCTCGACGTAGAACACGCGCACGCCTTTGTCGCCGAGCCGGCGCACGTCGTCGGCGAGCCGCGGCGGCTGCGTTTGCCGGCGTTCCCCGAAGGCGAGCCCGCTCGCGTCCTGATCGCGCACGACGTAATTGACCGCGTTGCCGCGCAGGAGCACGTCGGTGTCGGCGCCATTGCCGCGCAGCGACGTCACCAGCCACAAGACCGGATCGTCCTGCTCCTCGAGCGTCGCGCGATAAGCGGTCTCGACGATCTGCAAAATCTTCTTCGACATGACGGCTCCTTACTTCGTGGGAATGACGAGCGTGTTGACCGAAGCCGCGACGAACTTGGCGAGGTCGGCGGGGCTGCCGCGGCGCGTGCCGGCGACCGCTTCGGCGACGCCGCGCTCGTCGACGCACAGGCCGCAGTTGACCCAATCGACTGTGACGGCGCGCGTCTCGGCCTCGGCGAGGATGGCGGCGATCCAATCCTTCGTCGTCGGATGATCTTCGAGGGCGGCGTCGCGGCCGTGCACGGCGTTGGCGTGCGGCGTCTGCTTGACGAACGGCAGCGCCACGGCGCCTTCGTAAGCGAAGACGTTGACGTCGAAGCCGCGCTTGACGGCACGATCGATGAGGCGCAGCGCCGTCGTCGTGCGCGCGTTCTCGTAAGGCGGATCATTGAGCACGAACGTCAGCGATTGCTTGGTCGACATCTTGTCCTCCTAATGCCAGAGCGTCGTGTGGCCGGCGGCGAGCCGATCGATGACCGCGTCGAGGTCCGCCGGCGTGATGGCGGACGCCAGCCGTCCGGCGTGGATGCCGCGCTCGCGCAGCGAGAAGTCGTCGGCGAGGATCGCGACGCCGCTCGCGCGCAGCTCGTCGAGCACGCTCGATTCGGCCTGTGCGCGCGCCGGCAGCACGCCGTTCTGCACGAGGAAGAACGTCACCTCGTGCCGCTTGCGCGCCAGCGTCGCCGCCAGCCGATAGAAGTAATTGTCGTCGCCGGACTCGAAGGGATCGCGCGATTCGATCAGCAAATACTTGGCCATCAGCTCCTCCTACGAAACGAAAAAAGCCCGCCGGCGGGTGCGCGCGGCGGGCTCGGATGCAGCAAATCGCAACTAAGGAACGGCGATCGGCGGCCCGGTGCCCGCACGTGCGCGACAACATCCCGCGCTGTCCATCGCCATCCGTTTCATAAGACGACTATCCGTTATAACGGACGCGCTGTCAAGGGCGTAAATAGCGCCACTTCTTCTCCGGCTTGCCGTGCTTGCCGCGGCGATCGGTCGTCCAGCCGCTGCAGGCGGACATGTGCTTGAAGACATCGGCGGGATCGGCCAAACGATCGGGCACGATGGGCTCGCTGCACAGCCAGCAGATCGTGACCTCGGCCGCCTCTTCGGCGACGCGCCTGGGGCCTTTGACGGCGACGCGCAGCACGAGCTTGGCGCGCCGCAAGTGCTCGAGCGCGATCCTCGCCGCGCCGGATTCGAGCGTGCCCAGCCGAATCTCCTCGGCGACGCGGCGCTCGGTGTCGCGCAACGCGTCCAGCGAGGTCGGCACCTCGGCGCCTTGGCGCGCGACGCCCGCGTCCTCCGCGACCCGCTCGGCGAGCGGCGCCGATCGTTCCGCCGCGAGCAGTTGCGGCACTCCCAAGCGGCGTTGCTGAAGCATGCCCATGACCGTTCTCCTGACAAAGTCGCAAACGTGCGTAAAAGCAAAAAGCCCACCGACCCTCGCGGGCTGGTGGGCTTTGGACCGCGTTCAGCGTCCTTAACAGCGCGCTGACGGACCGTCGCCCATGCATCGCCGACAACACGTCGCGCGGTCGATGATCGGGCAACCCATCCTTCGCTTTTATCCGTTATTGCGGATGAATGTCAAATCCGTGCACTTTCCCGGCCGATTTGCGGGAATTGCGCGAGCGTCATCGTCCGCTATTACGGATGCCGATACGAAGCGTTAGCTGCAAGCGAGGGAATGGTCGAGCAGGGACGGCTGGGACAATCGGCGCGCAGTGGCGCGCGCGGCGCTATTTGAAGTTCGTCTTGATGACGAGCGCGCTCTTCGTCGTGTCCACGAAGTCCATGACGATGGCGCCGTAGCGTCCGAACGTGTTGGCCGTGAAGTAGCTCGTCACCTTGGGGTTGATGACGTCGGAGACGCTGGGAATGTTCTCGAGCCCGCCGTCCGCGTCCTCATAGGCGCTCGTATGATTGATGTAGAGCTCGGTCATGCTGCCGGCCGGCGCTTCGGTCAATAGGCCGGAAATCGCCGTCCACTTCGCGTCATCGTCGGGGACGTCGTAATAGTCCTGAATGCGCAGCTGCGCATTCCCATTGTCGATCGTGAAGGTCGTGTTGTCGGACCACACGGTGGCGTCGAGCCCTTTCGGCGTCGTGGTGGCGCTGAAGCGTCGCAAGAGCACGATCTTGCCGCGCACCGTGTCCAGCGTCGGGATGGTCGCGCCGAGATACCAGCGCTCCGGATGCTGCGCCGTATACGTGTCGAAGGTCTGCTCGAACGTGTTCGTCGATCCCGACTCCGGCTGCTCCTCTTTGACGCTCATGATGATCGCCTCGGTCGGATTGGCGGCGAGGAAGTCGTAGACGTTCTGCAGCACGGTCGCGAAGCTCAAGTTTTGATAGACCGTCAAATGATAGATATCGAATTGGTTATTCACATTTCGCGTGCGGATATCGAAATAGCGAATGCCCGCCGTCAGCTGATCGGGGACCGCCAGGTTCTGCGTCTTGGTCGCGCCGGCGACGTTCTCGAACAGCGCGCCCGTGTCGTGGCTCCCGGGAATCGACAGCGCCGCCAAGCTCGTCGCTCCGGGAATCGCGCCCAGCCAATTCGAACCGGTATAGGGCGGCGCCAGGTCGGTCGGCACGACGGCCATGTCCGCCGGCGCGGCGTCGCTGGCGGCCGGATCGGCCGGCGCGGCGTCATCGACGACGACCATGTCGCCGACGCCCGCGCTCAGGTCGGGCACGCCGGCGTCGGTGGCGACGGACTGGTCGCGCCCGACGTCGAGATCGTGCGGGCTCGTGGCCAGGTCACCGAGGTCGTTCGACGACGACGAATTCCCGCAGCCGGCGACGGCGAGCGCGAGCGCGACGAACCTGGAGGCGGTCAGAATGTGCCGAGCAGCGGCGCGAGTCATGCGAGCCTTTGGCGTTGGATCATCCGCCAACGCTACTATTCTTGCCCCGTCGTTTGCGAGTCATACGTGACGAGCTTGGCTCTCTTTCGCGGTGCCGCGCCTCGCGCAGATCAGCGAGCGCGCCGCGCGACGCGAGCGCCGCGTGCGAACACCGAGCTCAGGAAACGTATGTTCGGCCACGGACGCGCGCGCGCGCACCGAGAACGGCCCGTGGCGGAGTCGGTATCATGGCGCGACGGAGAAGGAGAGCGGCATGACACCTCAGCGGCGTGGCCCGGCCATCATCGAGCTCCCGAACGATCTCGAGATCGTCATTGCGCGAGAGCTCGCGGCGCCGCTCCCACTCGTCTTCGACGTGCTGACGAAGCAGGAGCATCTGCTCAAGACCATCGCGCCATTCAGGGAGCGCGTGAGAGTGTGCTCAGTCGACCTGCGTGTGGGCGGGAAGTACCACTTCGTGTTCGTGACCGAAGACGGAATCGAGTGCTCGTTTCGTGGCACCTACTTGGAAGTCGAGCCGCCGACCCGGACCGTCCAGACGTGGCGGTTCGACGGGTGGCCGGATGCAGAGGCCGTCGAGACGCAGGCGCTTCGCGAAGCCGACGGCGTGACGACCTTGACGTGGACGCTGGCCTTCCGCGACAAGGCCGGCCGTGCCCGCATGACCAAATTCGATGGCCCCGAGGCGAACTTGGACAAGGTCGAAGATCTCTTGATGTCGTTGCTCGATCCCGAGGGAATGGATTCCGGGTAATCGCGCTTCGGCTCAGACATCGACTGCAGGCATGAAGGTGCGCGCCGCGTTCCTGTAGAGCATTCGCTGGTAGACGGCCGCGCTCGTCGGCGTGGCCAACGCGCTCACCCAGTGGTCAGCCTGCTCACGCTCGCCGCCGTCGTCGCCGCCGCGCGCGTTCGCCCGCCCGGCACGACCGCTCGCCCCACTCCCGCCCGCTGAGCTCAGCGTCGTCGACTTCGATGGCGCGTCCATGCTCGGCCCACTCCGCGTCGTGATCTCGATCGGCTAAGGCCACGTCACCTCGCGTCGGCTCATCGGAGCGGTCTCGACTGGCGTCCGCAGGAAGTGTGAATGCGCGCGTGCGATCGCCAGTGAGTGAATGCACTCGACCGCGCCGCTGAACGTGACTCAGCGCAAACGGACCGCGTGTGCAATCACATGTTGCTAACAAAGCTACGGACGCAACTCGAAGAGTTGCCGTCGCGACTACACCCGAATTGCGGCGCGCGCAGATAGCGGCGGAACGGCCATTGCAGTCGCCGTCGCGCGCGGAGGAGGGCGCGCGCAGAACGCCTGCGCGGCGGACACGGGAGCGACAGTCCGGCTGCCGCAGCTCGTGCAAAGCGTCGCTCGCGCGACCCGTCCTCTTCTTGAACGGCTGCAACACAACTTGGAGCGCTGATGTCTGATCGACGTCGTCGTGTTGCAATGGGTTGGGCCGTCGCGTCTGCGATCGGGCTGTGCGCGTCTTGCGGGCAGTGTGCCGAGCCGTCGCGCCGCGCACTCTCTTATGCTGCTTTGGGCGACGAGCTGGTCGAGGCGGTGCGCACCAAGTTCTTCGATGCCGATCGCGCCGCGCGCTGGGCCGCGCGCAATCGCGGCTTCGCCGGCGCCATCCGCGACGAGGCGAGCTTCGCGCGCGAGAGCAATCGGCGGCTGGCCGAGCTGGGCGCGTCGCACACCACCTATTTCTCGCCGCTGGCGCCGAAGACGGACGAGCTCCGCGCAGTCTTCGAGCCCGAGCTCGGCGCCGCCGACGCGGTGAGCATCGGCGCACAGATCGAGCCGCTCGCCGGGCGCTTCTACGTGGTGACCCTCTTCCCCGACGGGCCGGCCGCGCACGCCGGGCTCTTGCGTGGCGACGAGATCGTCGCCGTCGATGGGCAGCCGTTCAACCCAGACGGCGCGTGGCCCGATCGCACACTCGCGGTCGCAATCCGGCGGCACGCCAATGGACCCGTGCAAACGATTGGCGTCACACCGCAGCGGGGCTCGATCAGAAAGGCGTGGCTGGCGGCCGAGCGCGCCGGCTCGCGCATCGTGACGCGCGCGGGCAAGCAGATCGCTTACGCGTGGATGTGGACCTGCGCCGGCGAGGACTATCAAGATCTGCTGGCGCAGAGGCTCACGTCCGACTTCGCGGCGGCAGATGCTCTGGTGGTCGATTTTCGCGATGGCTGGGGCGGCTGCAATCCCACCTTCGTGAACCTGTTCAATCGGGCGGTGCCGACGCTCCGCTCGTTGCGCCGCGACGGCCGCGCCCGTGTCTACGCGCCGGGTTGGCGACGGCCGCTGGTCGTGCTCGTCAACCGCCGCACGCGCAGCGGCAAGGAGCTGGTGACGCGCGCGCTGCAGCGCGCCGGGCGTGCCACCGTCGTCGGTGAGCGCAGCGCGGGCGCGGTGCTCGCCGGCGACCCGATCACCTTGGGCAACGGCGGCATTCTGTACGTGGCCGTCGCCGATCTGCTCGTCGACGAGGAGCGGCTGGAAGGCGTCGGCGTCACGCCCGAAGTGCCCGTCGACGAGCAGCTGCCGTTTGCCGCCGGCGGCGATCCGCCGCTCGACCGCGCGCTCGAGGTCGCCGCCGACCTGGCCAAGCGCGACGCGGCGCACCGCTGACCGACCCATGTTCGACCGCGCGAGAGACGGAATCTCTCGATGACCCGCAACCTGGAGGAACAGATGAAAGACGTGAAGGACGAACTGAAGAAGCTGAGCAACGAGGCGCTGGCGAGCGTTCGCGGCGGTACCGTCACGCTGCGTCCGCCGTCGCTCGGCGGAGTCGGCGGCGGCAGCGCGCTTCTTTGCGGCGGCGATGCCATGGCCGAGAGCTGCGTTGCCATCATCCACATCCCCGCCAAGCAGTAAGGAGTAGCCACATGTCCTCGAAGATCGCTGGCGCCTATCAGACGTCTCGTTACAACTTCTTCGTACCGACGATCGAGGCGACGCTGCTTTACAACTCGCTCCACGGAAGCGTCGTCGGTCTGGGCTCGGCGCAAGCGGCCAAGCTTGCTTCGGCGCTGGCCAAGCCGGGCGTCGCGGTCTTCGAGGATGATCTACCACCCGAGCTGTTCTTGCAGCTCAGCGAAGGGCACTTCGTCGTCCCGCCGGGAACGGACGAGCTGGCGCTCATCAAAGAGCGCTTTCGCAAGGCGCGCAATGACGCGCCGGCGATTCTGACGATTACGACGACCATGGATTGCAACCTCGGCTGCTACTACTGTTATGAAGAGCGCTCCGGCGATCAGCTGACCCAGCAAGGCGATCTGGAAGCGCTCGTGGCCGAGGCGCGGCGCCTCGTGACGCGGCAAAACAAGACGACGCTGCATGTCGATTGGTATGGCGGCGAGCCGCTCCTGAACGTCGAGTTTCTCGAGGTGGCGTCGGCGCGTCTGTGTGCGCTCGCCGATGAGCTCGGCGTGCATTACGAGGCGTCGATCCTGACCAACGGCACCTGTTGGCCGGAGGATGTGGGCGCCTTCGTGGCGCGACATCGCATCGTCCGCGTGCAGATTCCGTTCGATGGGCTCAAGGAGAATCACGACAAACGAAGGCATTATCGCAAGGGTTATGCGCCTTCGGAGGACGCGTCGAGCTTCGAGCTGGCCGCCGCGCTCGTCGGAAAGCTGCTCGACCACACGCGCGTCGACATCCGCTGCAATATCGATCGTTCCAACGGCTCGGACTTTGTCGGGCTGATTCGCTTTGCACGCGAGCAGGGCTGGTTCGACAAGCGCTTCGCCGCGGTCATTCAACCGGCGCGCTTGACGAAATACTCCGAGCACACGTCGTTCATGCACAAGGCCGAGCTCGTTCGCAGCGACTTCGACACCGTTCGAGAGGAGATCGAGCGCGCGGTTCCCACGCATGTCGAAGTGCAAAACTCGAAAGTAGCGGCGTTTCCCGAGCCGCGCTTCTCGGTCTGCGCGGCGCTCAATGAAGATGCCGTCGTCGTCGGCGCCAATGGCTCGCTCTATCGCTGTGGCTTGCAGGTGGGCGAAAAGCACCGCGTCGTCGGCGAGCTTCATGGCGCCGCGGCCAAACCGGACAACAAGCGCCATTTACCGCTTCTCGGCGCCGCCGGTAATGACGTCGAATTCTGGCGCACATTCGATCCGACGGAGCGCCCGCGCTGCTCGGCCTGCACGTTCTTGCCGATCTGTTGGTCGGGTTGCCCCAAGGTGCATCTCGAAGGCGACGCACTGGCGATCGCACGGCAAGGCGAATACTGGCGCACCAACCTTCCGCGGCAGGTCGCCAACGGGCTCGGGCTTACGCTCGACGGAGAGTACGCGTTTTCGGCGCAAGACCAGTTCCCGGATGGCGAGCCCGAGACCCTCTCGCACTCGTAACGTGCGCTGAAGACATAGTCCCGCCCATTCTCCGCGACGTCTCGAGTCGAATCCTCACGACAGCAGATCAGCGCCGTCCTGCAATTCAGTGCAAACGCGCGGCGGCGGCCGTGTGACCTATCGGTGCGACAAATCGCCGCAGGAATGGAATGCAATCGTTTATCGGCTAGTCCGAGCGATCGATTGCCTCGACGGCGTGATCTGGACACACCGAGGTTGCGCCAAGTCATCGACAGCTCTCCCTCGCATACGTCATCGTCGCGCGCAAAGGAGACTCCCCCCATGACTAACGCAGTATCCCGCAATCGTATTCTCGGTATCGTCGGCACCTTGGTGCTGGCCGGCCTCGCCAGCGGCTGCACCTCCGGCGTGCTCGTCGACGAGAACTTCGACACCATCACCGATTCGCGCACGGCCAACGCGTCGGTGACGTTCCAGGAGCTGGGTTCGAACCTCTTGCCCAACGGCACCGAGTACACCTTCAACCTCAACCACCAGCCGTACATCTCGTTCGACGGGTTCCAGGCCGATGGCGCCACGACGTCCAAATACCCGGGCCTCGTGAACAGCGGGCATGTCATTCCGAACGGCAACTACCGGGTCGAGTTCTTCCAGCCCCAGGTCGGCTTTGCTTACTCGCCGCGCTTCACGCACTCGTACGCCAACCCGGGCACCTGCACCGATACCTTCTCCGGCGAGAGCGACGGCGACTGTGCGGTGTACTACTTCGAGCTGAACTACAACTGCCCGGTCTGCACCGGCTCGAGCTGCGGCGGCATCCAGACGCTGCCGACGCACAACGGCTTCCCGGTCATCGATATGTGCGTGTCCTTCTAATCATTCCCGAGGTTCGCTCGGTCGACCGACCTCGCACTTAGGATCTGGCGGCGCGACGCCGACGGCGATACGCCACGGCCAGCAGCGCGAGGAGGCTCCACATCCCCGCCGGCGAGCTCGCGCCGCGTTGCATCTCGCAGCTGCAGCCACCGCCGCTGTGACCAGCGCCGCCGCCACCGCCACCGCTGCCGTGACCGGCGTCGACGCCGCCGCCGGGCACGCCCGCATCGTCGACGATGCCGCCGTCCGTCGGCGTCGCCGGGTTCGTGAAGTCGACGGCGATCGTGTGATCGGCCGTGACGTTGGTGAACGTATACGACGTCGCCGCGCCGGTATCGAGCCCGTCGACGGTCACGTGCTGCACGACATATCCCGCATGCGGCGTGATCGTGAACGTCTGATCTTGGTTTTGCTCGAGCGTCACCGCGCCGCTCGGGTCGATGTCGCCGTTGGCATCCGCCGACGCCGTAATCGTGTAAGTGGCGACCGGATTCACCGTCAGGCCGTTTTGCTCGCGCAAGAGCTCGAACAGAATGTCCGGCCGCACGACGACATAATCGGAGTCGAGCGAATTGGCCACGTTCATGAAGCTGGTCGGCGTCACGCCTTGCCACGGCTGCGCTTGAATGACCAAGAAGCGAGGCTCCTTGCCGTCCCAGCCGGCCGCCGACGACGCGATGAACTGCTGCATCGCTTGCTCGTTCGTGCAGTAGTTGCAGGAGAGCGCCATGCTCGGCAGCTTGTTGTCGTAGATGGTCAGCCCGCCGCCGGTGTTCTGCGCGGTCAAGCCGAGCAGCGACGGCGCGTTATCGGCGTAGCTGTTGCCCACGTCGAGGTCGATGCCGCCCGTGATCGTGTTCCACACGGTGATGATGCGGAAGCCGGCGCGCTGCTCGTACGTGTCCGTCTTGGCGATGAACTGTTGCAGCTGGCCGGCGTCGGTCCACGAGTTCGGATAGGTGTAGCCATAACCGGACGGGCCGGACAAGATGCAGTCGTTGTCGGTGGCGCTCGTCCGGTAATAGTCGAGCGCGCCCGGCATGGCGTCGACCATCGCCGGCGACATCGTCCAGCCCATCGGCACCATGCCGCGGCCGGCGTCGCTCCACAGCTTGCGCTCGAGGTGCTCGACGTACTGCAGGTTGTCGCCGTCGCTCAAGATGAAGGCGACGTACAGCTTGTTCGCCAGCGTCGGCTTCGGCGGGATCGGCTTGACGTGAATGGTGCGCGACATGCCGCTGTGCATCGTCAGGTTCGTCGAGAAGTCGCTGGCGATCGTGGCCACGCCGTACTGCGAGGCCAACGTCACGCCCGAGCCTTCGTCGGTCCACCAACCCATCCAGCGTCCGCCGGCGCCCATCGACGCCAAGAACTGCTTCAACAGCGGCGTGTCGCTCGCCTGCGTCGGATCGAGCCACAGCGCGGCCACGCCCAGCGCCGTCGCGTACTCGCGCACGGCGGCGCGGTTCGTCGGGTTGAGCCCGATGGCGACGCGATGATCGAGGGTGGGCCAGACGTTGTCGTAGAGGTATTGATAGACGGCGAGCTTGCTCGTGAACTGCCCGCGCAGATCCTGCAAAATCGGCAGATTGTAAGGCGCCGCCGTCAGCTTGGCGACGAGGCTCGGCGCGACCACGAGCGCCTTCTTCGGCCCGGCCAACGTCGTCGCCAGGTTGACCGTATCGGGCTGCGCGTTCTCGAACACGATGATGCCGGCGATCTCGCTGCGATACTTCGTGATCAAGCTCCAGTTGTCGGTCACGTCGGTGTATTGCAGCCCGAGCGACTGCAGCCAGGTGTGCGGCCCTTCGGCGAAGGCGTCGCCTTCGTACGAGAAGATGCGCGGCTGCGTGGCGTTGACGATGCCCTTCAACGACGCGAACAGCACCAGCTCGTCGTCGGCCTGGCTCTTCGTGACACCGACCCAGTTGACCTTGATATAGGCGGCGCCGAGCCAAAAGACGCGCAGCTCGAGCTGATGATTGTCGGCGCTCAGCGTAAACGGCAGCGACAGCGTCGTATAGGTCGCGGCGACGGGAAACTGCGTGCGCGTGAAGGTCTGGCTGGCGACGACCTGGTTGGCGGTGGCGTCGTTGACCTCGAGCCGGACGACGGGATTATTGTCGGCCGTGTTGTTGTCGATGATCATGCTGAACTGCGCCGTGTTCGCGCCCGCCGGCACCGTCGTGTCGTACGGTCCGTAGATCATGTAGGCGTTGGCCGTGTCGACGTTGACCTGGCACAGCCAACCGTCGTTATCGAGGTGGCCGGTGTTGTGCGAAAGCTGTGTACCGATGGCGCTCCATTGTTGCGGCGCCTCTTGCAGCTCGATCAAATCCTGCACCGGCGCCGGCGTCGGAAAGGACGGCAGCAGCTGATCCGCGGGCCAATTGATCGTCGCCGGCAGCGCCGCGGGGTGCAGCGACGTCGCCGCCGACAGCTGCTGCGTCGGCGCCGGCGAGCAAGCGGCGCAGCTCGCGATGAGCGCGAGGCCGAGCCAGCGGCGACGCGCGTGATACGTCGCCGCCACAGCGTTCGGCCGATTGATCCATCGCGCAGCTTCGATTTTCAGGGGTGTCACGCCTCACGATGTTAGCAAGCGTGCCGTCGCAGCGTGTGTCTCACCTTTGATACGGCACGCGCCGCGTCACAGCGCAGTCGAATGCGCGGATCATTCCCTGCGTTACGCGCCGCTGATGCTCGCGAAAGCCTAGGACGCGGCGATCTTGGGGTCGGCGCGGGTCAGAAAGTCGAGCAGGAGCGGCGCCACCCGCTCCGGGCTGTCGACGTGAGCGAAGTGCGACGTGTGCTCCAGCCACGTGAGCTTAGCGTCGGGAATGAGCGCAGCCAGCCGCTCGCCCGTCGCCGGTGGCACCAGCGGATCCTGCCGCGAGTACAAGAGCAGCAGCGGCACGGGAAACGGCTGCGCGCGCCGGCGGCGCTCGGCCAACGTCGCCGTGAAGTCGGCGAACCCCTGCGGCGCCATGGTGTCGCGCAGGTAGCCGACGAAGGCGGTCGCGCCCGCCTCGGAGTCGAGCGCCGCCGCGTACTCGCGCGCTTCCTGCCGCGACTTCAGGGTCTCGTCATAGTAGTGCACGTTGCGGTGCACCCAGGTCTCCGGCGACCGGCGCACCCACCAGCGCAGCAGCGCCGGCGCGCCCGGGATCGACAAGACGCCGTGTAGCGCGTGCAGCCGCGCGATCGGAAATCCGGGCGAGTGAATGTTCACCAGCCGCGAGAACGCCGCCGGCGCCGTGAGCGCATGGCGCATGCACAAGAAGCCGCCGAGCGAATTGCCGACGGCGAGGCAGCCGGACAGCCCAAGCGCCGCTTGAAACTCGCCGATCCACGCCGCCAGCGCCGTCGCGTCGAGGCGCGCAGCCGGCTTGTTGCTGCGACCCGCGCCGGGCAGATCGGGCGCGATGAGGCGGAAGCGCGCGCCCAACGGCTCGAGCAGGTAGCGCCAGGAGTAGCTCGACGTCATGAGCCCGTGGATGAGCAGGAGCGGCTCGCTGCCGCGACCGTACTCCCGATACTGAATCCGCAGCCGCCCGAAGTGCGCCGACGTCATGTCGAGCTCGCGCGCCGCCGAGTCGAAGTACGGATGCGGCCGCCGCGGCTCCTCGGACAGCGCGCCGAATGGCAGACGGCGAAACGGGCGTGGAGCGGCGTTCATGGTCGCATCCTAGCACCGCCGCAACACGTCGAAGGCTCGCCGCTGCCTCGTCGATTTCCGCTACGGAGGTGCTCGTAGCTCGCGGTCGCGGTATGCTGGACGGCGGCTGGCGCGCTCCAGCCGAGCGGGGGGTGGGATGGGCCAGCCGAGCATACTCTTGGTGGATGACGACGCAGCGTGCCGTATCACCCTCTTGCACAACCTCACGCTGCGAAAAATAAGAGTCGCCTGCGCCACGAATGGGGAGGAGGCGCTGCGCGAGCTGCAGCAGACGCCCACAGAATTCACGGCGATTGTGCTCGACCTCCGCATGCCGGTCATGGACGGCGCCGAGTTTCTGCGTCGCTATGAAGGAGGCCGGCCGGTGATCTTGACCAGCGGCCACGGCACGGAGTGCGACCTGCCACGGGCCGTGCACATGATCATCCCGAAGCCGATCGACGTGCCGCTGCTGGTGAGCGCGATTCTCGATATCGCGATCGTCAATCCGTGGGGGCTGCCGAAGCGACACTGAACGGCGGCGCGGGCGCCCGGACGGATAGCTGAATTCGGCGGCGCAACCTCAGCCGCCTCTGTCCTTCTTCGCGCCGGCAGGCGGGCCTCGATGAGCTTGATCTGCCCGTTGTGGTTCGCCTCGTGCTCGCGGACGCGGGCTCCTCGCGCCGTCCTTGTCTCTGCTCGCGATGGATCACAAGCCGAGAGACACTGTTTAGCTGATGGCGAAGAAGCGGAGCGCGGTCGCGGTGGTTGCGGCGGCGACCGCGTCCGGCGTGCGGCCGGTGGCGGCGGCGACGGCGTCGAGCACGTGGGTCAGAAAGGCGGGCTCGTTGCGGCGGCGCTGCTGCTTGCCGAGCGTGCGCGGCGCCAGGAAGGGCGCGTCGGTCTCGAGCATGAGGCGGTCGAGCGGTATGCGGCCGACGAGGTCGCGCAGGCCGAGTCCGCGGCGCTCGTCGCAGATCCAGCCGGTGATGCCGATGTGCAGGTCGAGCGCCAGGTAAGCGTCGAGCTCGGCGGCGCTGCCGGTGAAGCAGTGGACGACGGCGGCGCCGAAGCGGTGGCGGCGCGGCCCGAGCAGCGCCAGGAAGCGCTCGTGGGCGGCGCGCTCGTGCAGGAACAGCGGCTTTTGCGTAGCCGCCGCCAGCTCGAGCTGGGCGACGAAGGCGTCCTCTTGCTGCGGGCGCGGCGAGAAGTCGCGGTCGAAGTCGAGGCCGCACTCGCCGACGGCGACGCAGCGCGGGTGGGCCAGCAGCGCCTGCAGCTCGGTCAGCGCCGCGGCGTCGGCGTGGCGGGCGTCGTGCGGGTGAATGCCGGCGGTGGCCCACAGGCGCTCGGGATGCTGCGCGGCGAGCGCCAGCGCGGCGCCGCTCGAGCCGACGCTCGTGCCGGTGACCACCATGCGGCGCACGCCGGCGGCGCCGGCGCGCTCGAGGACCGCCGGCAGATCGCTGCGGAACTGCGCGTGGGTCAGGTTGACGCCGATGTCGACGAGCTCGTTCATGCGCGGAAGAAGACCACGCCGAGGTTGTTCGACGGCAGCGCAAAGACGGTGGGCGCGCCGAAGCCGTGCGCGGCAGCGACGGCGGCGACCGCCTCGAGGTCGCGCACGCCCCAGGCCGGATTCTGCGCGCGCAGCGCGTGATCGAAGGCCTCGTTGCTGGGTGCGGTGTGGCCGCCGTCGCGGCGGAAGGGACCATAGAGCACGAGCGGCGCGCCCGCGGGCAGGATGGCGGCCGCGCCGCGGACGAGGCCGACGCAGGCGGCCCAAGGCGCGATGTGGATCATGTTGACGCACACGACGGCGTCGGCGCGCTCGATCATCGCCGGCGGCCAGGGCGAGGCGGTGGCGTCGAGCGCCAGCGGGGCGCGCACGTTGGCGACGGCGGCGTGGGCGATCCAGGCGGCGATGCTGGCGCGCTCGACGGTGCCACAGTCGCTCGGCTGCCAGATCAGCTGCGGGAACGCGGCCGCGAAGTAGACGGCGTGCTCGCCGGTGCCGCTGGCGACTTCGAGCACGATGCCCGACGACGGCAGCACCTGCCGCAGCACGCCCAAGATGGGCTCACGATTTCGCTGCGTGGCCGGGGCGAAGCGGCGCGCGTCGTCGTCATCGCGTGGAGGCGGGGCGCTCATCGCCGGCACGATAGCGCGAAGTCGACGACCGCGCGCGCGATCATCGCGCCAAACGTGTGGCCGCCGGCGCAGATCGAGGCGCGCAGCGACTTCAAGATCGACAGTCGCCGCTTGGCGCCAGGAGGTCCGGCCTCGTCCCATCGGGTCGAGCGGACACACGGCTGGCCGGCGAGCGACCCATGGCGGCACAGCGTCGACGACTGCGGGCGCGGGCACAACCGATGCACTGACGAGATCGCGGCGGCTGCTGCCGCAGACAATGGAGATCTGCCATGAACGCGCTGACGCTTCATCCCGACTTGCTGTTTCGCGACGATCGCTTCGCCCCGCAATCGCAGCCGGCGCTCGCCGTGCGCGTCAGTGACGGCCGCAAGCTCGTCGTCAGCATCGTCGTCGTGCTCGCCGCAGTGACGGCCTTGACGATCTTCTCAGGCTCGCACCCGACCTTCACGACCACCGACGCCGAATACGCGCTGGCCACCGGTCCCGTGAGCGAACAATGGGTCGAGCGCACGAGCGCGCTGCTCGCGGACAATCCGCAGCTCGCCGATCGCCTGGCGCGTCTCATCCAGAGCAGCACCATCGACGGATTGCAGCGCGGCATGGCGCTCGACGCGCTGGCGCGGACCGGTCACGAA
This sequence comes from uncultured delta proteobacterium, assembly GCA_963785725.1. Taxonomy (GTDB): domain Bacteria; phylum Myxococcota_A; class Polyangia; order Palsa-1104; family Palsa-1104; genus JAQBQH01. The sequence goes on from CAWAWS010000033.1 coordinate 309,427, forward strand.
GTCGAGCAGAGCGCGATGATCGCGGCGCTCTCTTCGCCGGCGCTGCAGAACGACCCGGCGTATCCGTCGCTGCTGGCGCGCCTCGGCCAGATCGAGACGCCTACGCCGGCGACGCTCGCCTTCGTGAACGCGACCGCGACGCAGGCGCGGCGCGACGGCGCCGACTCGCTCGCCTTCGCCGCCGAAGAGACGCAGTCGGCTTACGCGCAGCGCGCGGCCCAGCAGTCGACGCGTCACGGCCGCCACTGGTTTCAGCTGCGCGCCCGCGGCCGCTGAGATGCGCTTCGTCCGCGCCGACGGCCCCGTTCGCGACTCCGCCTGCGTGCCCATCGGCCGGACGCCCGCCTGCCTCTAAGCCGCTCTCTGCGTAACCGCTTCCTTCCTCTTCCATCTCCCAAGCTCGTCCCATTCAGGCGCCGGCGCAGTCGATTGGTCGGGTCCTTTCGACTCACCGAGTCCAACCCGGGCAGGCGCAGGTGCGCCGAAGGCCGCGCGATCCGCGGGCGATTGGGCAAGCCGTGCTCGGCCTGCGCCCTGCAACAGACGCGAGCAGGAGGAGACGGATGTGGCCTCATGAAACCGACGACGACGATTTGTCGGAGCTGGCCTTGGTCTGGCCGCGGTCACCCATCGCCGGCGACCCATCGACGAGTGACTCGCGCATCGCGACGACGAGCGGCGGCGCCGGCCACGCACATCCCGAGCGACTGCACGTCCTCGTCGTCGACGATGATCTCGACGTGCGCGAGACCATCGCCGACGCCTTGCAATTGCGCGACATCGACGCCAGCGTCGCCGCCGACGGAGCCGAGGCGCTGCGCCGGCTGCGCACCGAGCCTCTGCCCGACGTCGTGCTGCTCGACCTGCGCATGCCGGTGATGGATGGCGAGGCGTTCCTCGTCGCGCAGCGTCTCGTCCCGGCGATCGCCGCCATTCCGGTGGTGCTGCACACCTCCGAGCGCGACGAGCAGACGCTGGCGCGGCTGGGGCTCGCGTACCTGCTCCGCAAGCCGTGCACGATCGAGACGCTGCTCAGCACCGTGCGCACGGCGGCGGCGCGCTCGCGCGACCACTGACCATTTGCGGACGACTCGACCCGTTGGCCGCCACCGCTCACTCGAAGGGAATGACATGAAGGATGACCACGCCGGCGCGACCGGCTCCGACTCTTGGCTGCTCATCGCCGACGACGATGCCGAGATGCGCTGGCTCGTGCGCGCGGCCGTCGGCGGCACGTTTACCCGCGTCGTCGAGACGGCAGACGGGCGCGAGCTGTTTTGGGAGCTGCTGCGTCACAGCGTCAGCCCGCCGCCGGACCAGAAGCTCGTGGTCGTCGCCGACGTGCGCATGCCGGTCTACGACGGGCTCGTCGTGCTCGAAGCCGCCCGCGAGGAGCTCGGCCTGCGCGTGCCCCTCATCGTCATCACCAGCTTTCCCGACGCGCAGCTGTGCGAACGCGTGGCGCGCGTCGGCGGTCGTCTGTTGTCGAAGCCGTTCTCGATGCGCCGGCTACGCCACTTGGTGAAGGAGGTGCTGCATTAGATCGGCGCGGCGCCTCACGGCGCGTCGTCGCCGGCGTTCCAGCGCTCGAGCATGCGATAGAGCGTCTTGCGCTCGATGCCGAGGACGCGCGCCGCGGCGCTCTTGTTGCCGGCGACGCCCTCGAGCACGCGGGCGATGTAGCGCCGCTCCAGCTCCTCGAGCGTCACCAGCGCCGCCGGGTCGGCGCCGTCGAGCACGATCTGCGTCGAGCGGAAGTTACGCACCGTGTCCGGCAGATCGCCGACGCTGATGTGATCGAACGAGGCCAGCGCCACCGCGCGCTCGACGCAGTTCTGCAGCTCGCGCACGTTGCCCGGCCAGGCGTAGGCCATCAGCTTCTGCGCCGCCTCGGCCGAGAAGCCGACGATCTTGCGATCGGCCCGCGCCGCGATGCGCTCGAGGAAGTGCTGCGCCAAGAGCAGCGTGTCGCCGCCACGCGCACGCAGCGGCGGCAGCTCGACGCCGATGACGTTGATGCGGAAGTACAGATCCTCGCGAAAATGGTGCTCCTCGACCATCGTCAAGAGATCGCGGTTGGTCGCCGTCACCACGCGCGCGTCGAAGTCGATCTCGGTGGTGCTGCCGATGGGGCGAACCTTGTGCTCTTGCAGGGCGCGCAAAAGCTTGGGCTGCAGGCCGAGCGGCAGCTCGCCGATCTCGTCGAGGAAGATGGTGCCGCCGCTGGCCGCCTTGAAGAGCCCGGTCTTGGCCACGCGCGCGTCGGTGAAGGCGCCTTTGACGTGACCGAAGAGCTCGCTCTCGAGCAGCTGCTCGGGCACCGCGGCGCAGTTGATGGCGACGAACGGTCCGCCGGCGCGCGGGCCGCGCGTGTGAATCGCGCGCGCCGCCAGCTCCTTGCCGGTGCCGCTCTCGCCGCTGACGAGGACGGGCGCGTCCGACGCCGCGACTTTGGCGAGCAGGCCGTACAGCTCCGCCATCTTCGGGCTGGCGCCGACGATCTCCTCGAATCCCGTCGTCCCGGCGACGGCCCGACGCAGCCGCAGGACCTCGTCCTTGAGCCGCGTCAGCGTGACGGCGCGCTCGATGGCCAGCACCAGCTGATCGACCTCGAACGGCTTGGGGATGAAGTCGTAGGCGCCGTTGCGAATCGCCTGAATCGCCGAATCCATCGTCCCGAACGCCGTGATGAGGATGACGGGCAGGTTGGGCCGCGTCTCGATCAGCCGCTTGCACAGGTCGAGCCCGTTCATCCCCGCCATGTTGATGTCGGTGACGACGACCTCGATCTCCCGCTGCTCGACGAGCGCGATCGCCTCGGCCGGCGACGCCAGCGTCGTCACGGCGAATCCATGGCGCGTCAGGCGCAGCTCGAGCATGGCGCACATGCCGACGTCGTCGTCGATGACGAGCACGCGAGGCTTGCCGTCGTCGGCGCCGCGCGTCGGACGTGGAGATCCGGGTTCGCCCGCGGCTGCGCTCATGATCGCCGCAATAGCGTAGACGAGCTGACGGGCGTTCGCCAGCGCGGCTCAGGTCGAAACCGCATCGCGGAGCAAGCGTCGGCTCAGTCGGAGATGCCGCAGCCGCGCCACGTCGTCGCGTCGGGAATCGCCAGCACGGCGACTTGGCGCAAGAGCGCGCCCACGTCGAACGGCTTATCGAACAGCGCGGCCGCGCCGCTGCGATAGGCGCGCGCGTGCGTCTCGGTGTCGCCGAACGCGGTGATGATGATGATCGGCACGTGCCAATCGAAGCGATTGCGCAGCAACTCGAGCGCCTGCAGCCCGGTCACACCCGGCATACGAACGTCGGAGATGACGAGGTCCGGCGCGTCGACGCTGCTGAGCGTGCGATCGATCTCGGCGAGCAGCTCGCGCCCGTCGCTGAACGCGCGAACCTCGTAGCCGCGCTGGCGCAGCCGATCGCACAAGAGCGCGCGCATCGCCGGGTCGTCCTCGGCCACGAAGACATGAATCTTCCGCTCCGACTCCGCTGCTCCCGACATGGCCGCCTCCTCGAGCGTGTAAGAACGTAGACGTTCGGCGTGCGGGCTTGGTCCGGCGCCCGCGACCTCCCGCGGCGTTCGCACCAAAGTCAAAGCATGCGGCGTGCCGAGCGCTATTCGGCGGTACGCGTCGCGTCGCCGCCGACGGGCAGGAAGATCGAGAAGCAGGTGCCTTCGCCGGGCAGGCTGTCGACGGTGATCCAGCCGCCGTGCTCGCGGACGAGGCCATGCGACACCGAGAGGCCGAGGCCGGTCCCTTCGCCGATGTCCTTCGTCGTGAAGAACGGCTCGAAGATGTGCGCGACGACGTCCGCCGGCATGCCCGGACCTTCGTCCTCGACGGAGAGGCACACATAATCGGCGAGCGGCGCCCGCGCGTCGTGCGGTGGCCGTAAGGCGCAGCGCGAGACGCCGACGACGATCGTGCCCGGCTTCTTCATGGCCTGGATCGCGTTGACGACGAGGTTGGTGAGCACCTGCTGAATCTGCCCGGCGTCGAGGCTGGCGACGGTCGCGCCCGCGCAGACCGTGCGAATGACGATCTGATACTTTTGCGCCATCGGCACGAGCACCGGCACCGCGCGCTCGACCAGCTCGCCGAGGTCGGTGGCGACCTTCTGCGGCCGCCGCTGTCGCGAGAAGTCGAGCAGCTGACGAATGAGCGCCGTCATCCGCTGCGTCTGCTCCATGATCACGCCGGCCGAGCTGCGCCGCGCGTGCGCGTCCACGTCATCCTCGGCGAGCAGCCCGGCGTGACCGCCGATGACGTTGAGCGGCGTGCCCAGCTCATGCGCCATGCCCGCGGCCAACTTGCCCACCGTCATCAGCCGATCGGCGTGGCGCAGCTGCTCGATCGTGTCGAGCTTCGAGCGCGCCTCGGCGGCGACCGCCGCCTGCGTCGCCGCCAGCCGCGCGCTCATGCTGTTGATCTCGGCGGCCAAGTCGCGGAATTCGTCGTCGGCGTCGAGCTCGACGGGCGGCGGCGCCAGCTCACCGCCGCCGATGCGCTTGGCCTGGTCGACGAGCTTGCGGACCGGTCGACCGACGATCCACTCGCCGAGCACGAAGGCCAAGAGCGCGCCCAGCGCCGCGACGGCCAAGGTCGTTCCCAGCGCCGCCCACACCATCTCGCGCAGGTGCTGGTGTTGCGGCGCCAGCGGCTCGGAGACTTCGATCGCGCCATGATCGACGGAGCCGAGCGGCACGTAGACGAGCGTGCGATCGGCCTCCACGGTCGCGCTCTGCTGTCCATCGAGCAGCGCCGCCAAGGGCTCGGAGCGCAGCTCCGGCGGGGGTGGCGTCAGCGAGATCCAGCGCACCGACGTCGGCGCCGAGTAACGCGCGACCGCCTCGACGTGCTCGATGGCCCGCTCTTGCCCGTGCGAGGTGCGCGCGCTGACCGCTCGCCAGACGCGCTCGGTGCCGGCGGCGATGGTGCGGCCGAGCAGAATGTCGTCGTGCACGCTGTCGTCGAGCATGAGCTCGCGGTCACGGCGCACGCTGAGCAGCGTCTCGACCGCGAAGATCGCCAGCACGCCCGCCATCAACAGCAGCGTGATCTTGGTGGTGACTTTCATGCGGCGCTCTTCTCCAGCTCGAACCAGAACGTGCAGCCGTGGCCGGGCGAAGACCGCACACCGACGCGACCGCCGTGCGCCTCGACGAGCCGCCGCACGGTGGCCAGGCCGAGGCCAATCCCGGCGCGGCCCGCCGCGTTGTCACCGCGAACGTAGGGCGCAAACGCGTGATCGACGAATCCGGCCGGCAAGCCGGGGCCCGTGTCCTCGACCTCGACGCGAACACGGGCGCCCGAGCGCTCGCGAATCCTGATGGTGACGATGCGCGTCGTGGCCTCGCCCATGTATTTGACGGCGTTGCGCACGAGGTTGCCGACGCAGCTCATGAAGACGCCGGCACTGCAGGCGACGGCGAGCGGCGCTGGCGCGTCGACGCGCAGCTCGACGCGCTCGGCGCTCGCCTGCAGGCGGAGCTCGTCGACGAGCCCGGCCAAGACGGGCGCGACCTCGCTGCGCGCACCCAACGTCGGCCGCGCGCCGGCGCGCGCGAACTCGAGGAGCGCGTCGACCAGCTGCTGGACGTTGCCCAACGAGCGCGTGATCTGCGCGCGGTAGCGATCGACGGTCTGCTTCGGCGCGTGCGGTCGCGCGATGACGTCGACCTGCAGGTGCAGCGCGCCGAGCGGGCTCAAGATGTCGTGCGCGACGCGTCCGGCGAACGACTCCAGCTCCTCGGAACGGTCGCTTTGGATGCGCTCGAAGTGCCGAATCGTCGACAGCAGCAGCGACGCCAGCACGAACGTCAGCCCGATGCTGAACAGATCGAGACCGACGGCGAGCCCGATCGACAGCCGGCTGAGCGACTTGATGCGGGCGCCGACGCGCTCGCCGCTGCGCGTATTGAGCTCGCGAATGTGCAGGAGCCCGGTGTCCAAGCGGTCGATGATCGGCCTGATGTCGCGCGTCAAGATCGTTTGCCAGCGCTCGCCGTCGCCGGCGCCGGCGATCGGCGCCAGCAGTGGACCGATCGATTGGTCGAGCGCGAAGAGCTCGCGCGCCACCGGTCCCCACAGCTCGCGCTCACCGGTGAACGTCGGCAGCGCGCGATAGATGCGCCACTCGTCGTGAATGTCTTTTTGGATGCTCGCGATGCTGCCGCGCAGCTCGGCGAGCGAGCTCGGCATCGGCTGGTGGGCGAGCTGCGCGGCGGCGACGCCGTCGACGTAATCGTCGAGCACGACCTCGAGCTGCCGGATGGAGCCGCGCATGTGCGACACGTGATCGACGCTGGGCGAAGCGTTGAGGACGATCTCGTCGGCGGCGGTGCCGATCTGCAGGTCGCTGTATTCGGAGATGGTGGTGGCGAGGACGAAGCTGGCGACGACGCCGGCGAAGACCAAGAACAAGGTCCGGCTCGATGTCGGACGGCGGTAGGCGATAGAGCTGCCTTCGTCGCGATGGCCGCAAAGTCCCATTAATCTGGAGCTCTTGCACCCTTCATTCCATCCATCCGACGCTACCGGACGAGCGCGTCAGCGACGGCAAACTCACGACCAGCGGCGATGGCGCGTCGCGTTCGAGCGAGTCAAAGCGACACAGTGAGGCAGGACGACCGGTCAGGTCGAACGTCGTCGGGTGGGCACGAGCGGGCTCAGGTGCGCGCCTCGGTCGCGAAGACGGGTTACAGCGCGTCCTCGCCCCGCTCTGCGGTCCTGATGCGGACGACGTCGTCGATGGGCGTGACGAAGATCTTGCCGTCGCCGATGTGGCCGGTGCGCGCGCCGGCCATGATGGCCTCGAGGATCTGGTGCACCATGGCGTCGGTGACGACGATCTCCAGCTTCACCTTGGGGACGAAGTCGACGACATAGGCCGAGCCGCGATAGACCTCGGGCTTGCCGCCGGTGCGACCGAAGCCGCGCACCTCGGTCACCGTCAGCCCGAGCGCGCCCAGCTCGCTCAGCGCCGCTTTGACGTCGTCGAGCTTGTGCGGCCTGATGATGGCTTCCACCTTTTTCATCGCGACCTCCTCAGAAGACGTAGATGGCGTCGAGCGCCATCGTCGGTTGGTAATGGCGAGGCAGCCCGTCGGAACGGATGAAGACCGAGTGGTCCGAGGAATCGATGCGAAATTCGGCGCGAAACAGGAGGCCGTCGGTGACGCGCAGCTCGGGCGTGATCGTCCCTTCGAGCACGCGCTGCGCGGTGCCGGTGCGATAGCCGTCGACGTCCCAGAAGATCTCGCCGCGGCCGGAGAGCGCGAAGCGGTGCGTGAGCTGCGCGCGCAGATAGGCCGCCGCGCCCACCCACTGCCCGTTCTTGGCGGCGACGGTGGCCGTGTCGGTGCCGGTGTCGGCGGGAACGACGGCCGGCAGGCGCGACGGCAGCGTCGCGACCGGCAGCGGCGGCGTCACGGCGTTGGCGTCGAAGCCCCAGTCGGCGTTGACCGTGATCGTGAGACGACCAGTCGCCTTCCACACCGCGCCGACGTCGACGAGGTGGCGGAAGTCGTGGTTGTCGTGGTCGCGTTCCGGGCCGCCGATGTAGTTGACGTAGAAGCACAGCGGCGCGACCGGCGTGATGATGAGCGCGACGCCGAACGACTTGGCGGCGTTGTTGTCGAGGACGTCGTCCCAGCCGTTGACGAGCATGACCATCGCAGTCAGGTGGTCGTTGAACGGATAGCTCAGCCTCACGCCGGTGTGCGTGAACGGAATGGCGTAAGTGAACAGGAGCGAGCGGCTGAAGTTGTCGTTGTAGCCGTCATAGCCCTCGATGAACTCGGCGCCGACCGGCGTGACGAACTTGCCGACGTCGAGCCGGAGGCCGTGGCCGAGCGGCGCGATGTACGACGCGTAGACCTGCTGCAAGTCGAAGTCGCCGGCCACGCCGGTCTTCGGATCGCGAAACAGCCCGCGCGCGGCGGCGATGTGCGCGACGGCGCCGAAGGCGAGGTCGAAGCGGAAGCCGAAGTCGCCGCGGTTGACGACCACCTTCTGCAGCACCAGCTCGGCGCCGTCGACGCGGAGCGAGTTGTGGTCGTAGTCGAAGGCGCGCAGCTGGTTCAGGTTGTCGGCTGGATCGTTGAAGTTCCAGGTGTACGAAATCGAAGCGAAGGCGTTGATGGTGATCTGCTGAAACCACGACTTGACCGGTTCGTCAGCGCCGGCCGGCGCGCTGACCCCCATGAATGCGAGCACACAAAACTGTGCGCGCACACGTCCCCTCTTCCATGGCGGGATACGCATCGATCCCTCCCATCCCCAACCGCAGTGGACTTACGAGTGGTGCGTCGGTCGATCGAGCGCGCGACTACGCGGTCGACTTGATCGTGTGCGGCATGGCGACGCGCTCCTCCGCCGGCGCCGCGGGCGGCGCGGCATCGCTGTGCGCGAACACCGAGCCCATCAGCTCCGGATAGGCGGGGCCGCCGTGCTCATGCTTGTCGATGCCCTCGAGCTCGCCGGTCTCGGAGACGCGCAGGTAGCCCAGCTTCTTGACGGCGAACATCAGCGCCAGCGACACGACGAAGGTGGCGGCGGTGACGGCCACCGAGCCGATGAGCTGACCTTTGAGCTGCGCCACGCCGCCACCGTAAAAGAGGCCGGTCACGAGCGCTCCCGCCGAGGTGTCGGCGCCGGTCGGCGCGGGCGCGCCGAACTGGCCGGTGGCGAACAGGCCGAGGCTGAGCGTGCCCCAGATGCCGCAGAAGCCGTGCACGGGGACGGCGCCAATCGGATCGTCGATGCGCAGCCACTCGAGCAGGTCGACGCCGAGCACGACGACGACGCCGGCCGTGCCGCCGATGAGGATGGCGCCGAGCGGGCTGACCCAGTAGCACGGGCAGGTGATGGCGACGAGGCCGGCGAGGAAGCCGTTGATGGTGATGCCGCAGTCCCAGACCTTGTTGCGCGGATAGATGTAGAACATGGCGGTCAGTCCGCCGGCGCAGGCGGCGAGCGTCGTGTTGGCGGCGACGCGGGCGCAGCCGGCGGCGTCCATCGCCGACAGCGTCGAGCCGGGGTTGAAGCCGTACCAGCCGAACCAGAGGATGACGCCACCGACGGCGGCGATCGTCATGTCGTGGCCGGGCGGCATGCCACCGCCGTCGCGCTTGAAGCGGCGGCCGAGCCTGGGCCCGAGCGCGATGGCGCCGGCGAGCGCCACGAAGCCGCCGATGGTGTGCACCACCGTCGAGCCGGCGAAGTCGTGGAAGGCGGCGGGCGTGATGGTGTTGAGCCAGCCGTCGGGACCCCACGCCCAATGGCCGATGATCGGGTAGATGAAGCCGGAGACGCCGATCGAGTAGAGGATGTCGCCGACGAAGCCGGTGCGGCCGACCATGGCGCCCGAGGTGATGGTCGAGCAGGTGTCGGCGAAGGCGAACTGGAAGAGCCAGTAGGCCAGCATCGGGATGCCGGTCGCGCCGTAGGTCGCGGGCGCGCCGTGCAGGAAGAAGTATTGCAATCCGATGAGCTTGGAGCCCGCGCCGAACATGAAGGCGAAGCCGAAGGCCCAAAAGAGAATGCCGCACAAGCAGGTGTCGACGATGCCTTCGAGCAGAATGTTGACGGTCTCGCGGGTGCGGGCGAAGCCGGCCTCGAGGCACATGAAGCCGGCCTGCATGAAGAACACGAGGAAGGCGGCGACGAGCGTCCAGAGCGTATTCAGGGGATTGATGTAGTCGGGTAGCTTGGCCGCCTCTTCGGCGACTGCATCATGGCAGAAGTACCAACTGACCGACTTCATGATGGCCAGCAGCACCGCGACCCCGAGCATCTTGCCGCCCAGCAGAGCCCAGAAGAGCCTGCGCCTCTCTCGAGCTAAAGAGTCCACCATCGTCGCCTCCCTTTGTCGAACGAGATGGGAGGCACTGTATCGATGGCGCATTGCGTCACTGTTTCGTCAGAATGAATTGTCTGTAACTCGATCAACAAAATGACATTTGGAGCGACCACTGACAAACAGGTCCAGCTCGCTTCCGCCAATCGTCATTTCGAGTGCAGTCGAGCGGCGGCGATCACCGTCGCTGAGCGGGCCCAGATCCGCCGACGATGGCGAACGCTCAGCCGGCCTCTTTTTGCCGCGCGGGATTGCACGCCAAATCGAGCCGCATTGTTAGTCAGCCATTTGTGCGCGTCATTTCAGCGCGCGCGCACAACCGCTAGCGGCGCCACCGCCGCCGCTGATCGTGGGACATCGATCGTGTATCCTGCGACGCCTTGGGCTCACCGACCTCAGCAGCTCGTCCAATCGTCGACCGCCCGCGGGTGCGCACGGCGCTGCTTGCCGCAGCCGCGCTGCTCATGGTCGCGCATTGCCTCCGCTTCCGCGACTTCACCGTCGACGACGCCGCCATCAGCTACGCCTATTCGCAGAGCTTCGCGCACGGAAACGGCCTGGTCGGCTTCGCCGGCGGTGAGCGAGTCGAAGGCTATTCCAACTTCCTATGGGTGATCCTCGTAGGCGCTTGCACTGCGGTCTTCGGCCACATCCTCATCGTCGGCAAAGTGCTCGGCCTGCTGTTGGCTGTCCTCATCACGCTCGGCTCAGCCGAGCTGCTCGCGGCGCTTCGCAGACGAAGATCCGCGCTCGACGCGCTTCCCGCGGCGCTCTGCGCGGCCTTCACGCCGGTCCCTTACTGGTCCATGAGCGGGCTCGAGAATCCGCTTTATCTGGCGCTCACGCTCTGGTGCTGCGTACGGCTCGTCCAAGAATTCTACGACAGCACGCGTTCGCCGCTCTCTGCCCTACTCGCTGCCGGCGCGGCGCTGACGCGACCGGACGGGCTGCTCTTAGCGGTTGCGGCGCTAGCCGCGCAGCTTCTGACGCGACATCAACGGCGCCGCATCCATCAGTGGACGCTTTGTGCTTCATTGCCAATCGCCGCCCATCTCGGCTGGCGTTATTTCTACTATGCTTATCCCTGGCCCAACACCTTCTACGTCAAAGTCGCTTTCCCTTTCAAGCTGCATGAGCTGTTCGATCGCCATTCGAATGGCTGGAAATACGTGCTCGGATTCGCCGACCGCTATCATTTAGCGACACTGGTTCTCTTCGCTCCGCTGACGCTGCTGAACCGCGAGGTACGCCCGCGGTTGGTCATATTCGCGATCATCGCCACGGTCGTGTTCTTCCCGATCTACGCGCGCGGCGACTGGATGAGCGAAGGACGATTCGCCGTCGATGCCGTGCCGCTGCTCTTCGTCCTCGCAATCGACGGCATCGTCAATGTCGCGCTGCTCGGCCGGCGACTTCCTTATGGGCAACGAACGGGAGTCGCAGTCGGCATCGCCCTCTTCGTCGTGTTGAGCGCGGTGATCGTGCCGCATTCACTCGCGCTCAGCGCCGCGCGTGCTCATCATTATCCGATACCCGTCGAAGTCGTGGCGACGCGCGCCCGCCGCTATCAACAGCTGGCGAAACAGCTCGACGTCGAGCATCCATCAGTCGCAGACGGTGACGCGGGCGGAAACCTTCTATACGGCGGGATGCCGCTCATCGACATTGGCTGGCTCACCGACGGCACGCTGTCGCATTGGGGCCGCAACCCGGGCTTCGTTCGCGAGTATATCTACCGCGAGAGGCGTCCGACGTTCCTGCGACTGACCGGTTATTGGCTCGGCATTCATTTACAGAGCTATTCCGAATTCGACGAATACGTCGCCACGCCTGACGAGGGGCTTTATGTCGCACGCTCGGCATTCACGACCGAGGGCGTCGACACGCGCTCCCGCATCGCCGCGCTCACCGACAGTGTGGATCTCGTCGGCTATGACGTAACTCCGACCGACGTGCGCGCCTGGCTGCTCGCCAAAGCCGATCATCCGGCGACGCAGCTCTTCTTAAGGACGGCGAAAGCCGAAGCCGCGGTCAATCCGAGCGACGGATTCTATTCCACCGAGAAGTGGCGCGACGGCGAAGTGGTCAAGGTCAAGGCGACTCGGCCCGACGGGCAGAATCTGAACTTGTGTGCGAGTGAGACCTGTATCGCGTTGGCCGACGGTCGCTTCGGCGCGCAGCCCGTCGCGCTTCCCGTGCCGTCGGCCGCCGTGACGGCGCGACTGATGGCGCGTGGTGAGCTCGAAGCGGCGCGGGCTGCGCTGGCGAGCGCTCACCAGCCGACACAGAAGGTCGCCGCGGCGTTGTATCGCCGCGGACTTCGGGAAGAGCAGAATGGCGAAACCGATTCGGCTTTCGACGATTACGAACAAGCGTTGAAAGCAGATCCGAGCCTCTCATTTGCGCGTCGCCATTTCGAAGCGCTGCGCACCGCGCCGCGCGCGGGATATCATCCTTGGATTGCGGCGCGAGCAGCCTCCGCAGCGCGCGAGTTCTATTTGAAGCCGTCGCCCGCCAGTATGGACACGTTGGCTCAGTTGGCGCGCCAAGCCGGACAGCCGGAGCGCGCCGTTCGCGCCCAGCTCGCGACCAGCATCATTCCCGCCTCGAACGCCGGCCTCATCGACTTGGCCGAATGCTACCTCGCGCTCGGGTTACCCGAGCAAGCCGCGGCTCTTTTACCTTCGGGGACGGTGACCGAAGTAGACCTCGCTCGCATCGAACGCATTGCGCGTGCAGCGGATCGCCGAGATGCCCTTAGTAAAGTGCACGTCGAGGGCCGTCAATCCGCGCATCCCATTGGAAACGGCATTACGCTGACGTCAATCGCCGGACGACTGAGCGCCAATGGCGCAGTCTTATTGGATATGGTTTTGTCGCGTAATGCAGTCGCACCGGCAGAAACGATCCTGATCAACGGATATCCGCACCTCCTCCGCCGCAATCCCAAAGACTGGGCCGATGGAGAACGCGTGCTCGAAACTGTCGCGGTCGATGCGGTCGACGGGCATTCGTCGGTTTCGATCGGCTCAATCGCCGTCAACCTCGACGTGAGCCCATTCGTCGCCGACTTCGAGCGCGGTCGTATCGACGGATGGACAGCCGAGGGCACCGCATTCGAGACGCAGCCGGTCGATCAGCGCTGGCACGAAGCATTCGGAACCCAGGGCGACAAGTATCTTTACAGCAGCGAATCCGGCAAAGGACGCCTCACGTCGCCACTGCTGTCGAGCGATGCAGCTGAAGTTTGCTTCTTCGTTCGCGGCGACGGCGTCTTGCTACAAAGCGGCGAGAAGGTCACCGAGGTCGCGCGCGGACAGAGTGACGTCGCGCAGGCGAAGTGCTTAGTACAGCCGCACGACGCCAGTGGGAGCTGGCGCATCGTCGCGATCGACGGCAGCGAGCAGAGCCGAGTGATCGCCGACGACTTCACGTGCTTCGCCGCCGACGGCCGCTCCACGCCGTGCGGCGGTCACGTCATCGCCACCATCGCCGAGGCGCGCTAACGAAGCCGCTCGCCACCTCTATTCGTCTCTCGCTCGTCCCCAACACTGTTCAGCGGTTGCGCCAGTAATAAACGCCGGAGCATTCGCCACGCTCGGTGAAGGCGCAGACGCGACGCTCGGTCATGTCCGCGCAGCCCATGGCCTCGAGCGTCACCAGGCAGGCGTAGTGATTGATCATGCACGCGAACAGGTGGTGCGTCGGCCAGTCGAGAACCACCGCCTCCAACGACGTGGGCGACAAGGTCTTGAGGCGCAGGCGTCCCGTGTCGTGGTGCACGTCCCACAGCGACTGCGCGTGCTTCACGAAGCGTTCGGGCGTCGCCATGATGGCGAAGATCATGCGGTGCAGCCCGCGCAGACTGCGGTCCATCACCGCCTTGGCCATGGCGCGCGCCAGCGACTGCTGCTGCAAGGGCCCGAGCTCGCCGATGACGGCGTCGAAGAAGGCGTTGCGCTGCTCCTCGAGGTACCAGCTCGCGTCGAGCACGCCGAGCGCCGGATGGTGCTCGTCGAGGCCTCGCCGCCAACGGTCCGGCATGGCGCGCACCGACGCGAGCAGCTGGTCGCGTCCGTGTAGTCGCTCGTAGACGCGGATCTGTTCGGCCCACGCCATGCCTTTGGTTCGGCCCGCGTTCGCTGGTACGGCCAAGCGGTCAGCAGCCATGACTCCCCCTCACACCCCGATTCGGTACCGCCCTCGTCGAGAGTATACGCCTTCTCGAGGGGATCCGCGACGCGTCGCCAGCCGCGGGCCGGCAGCGCTGGTCAGCCTTCAGTCCAACTCACCGGCGAAGCCCTCGTCGACGTAGTGGAGAAAATACGAGGCCGAACGCTCGCCCGCGAACGGCTCGCGATAATGCGGCAGCTCGCAGCCGCGGAAGAGCACGGCGTCCCCGACGTCGAGCGCGATGGCCACCTGCTCGCCGCTCGCCGGCAGCTCGAGGTACAGCGGCCACGCGTTCGCCGACGACGAACCGGCGGCGAAGTCGAGGAGCAGCGACGCCGTCAGGGCGCACTGCGGGCGATCGGTGTGCTTCTTCAGCGTCGCCCCGTGTCGATAGGAGGCGAAGTATCCGAACGACGGCTTGAACGCCGCCCCGGCCACGCGCGAGATGAACGGCGCCAGCTCGCGCTGGTAATAGCGCAGCAACGGCTCGTTATAGCGGGCCGAGCGCAGCGGCACCTGAATATCCGAGCCCGCCGTAAAACCCGAGTCGACGAGCCGCCGATTGTAGCGCGCCATGGCCGCGATCTGCAGCGGCGGGAGCACGCCCGGCAGCTTCGCGTAGCCGCTGTGCGCGAGCTGCGCGACCGCGGCCGCGAGCCGCGTCTGCGCCGCCTGCGCCGCGTCGCCGTCGACGACGATGCAGGCGCCGATCAGCTGCGCCAAGACCTGCGGATCGAGCGCGCGCGGCGGCGGCGCCCCCGGGGTCAGACGCTGCACCAGGCTGAGCTCGCGCTCGTCGAGCCAATAGGGCAGCCGCGCGCCGGTCAAGGCGTCGGTGACGAGGAGCAGCGCGTCAGTCGGCTCCAGGATCTCCTCCAGCTCCGCCTGTTGCGCCACGAGCTGCGCCACGCCGGTGAGCTCGAGCCCCGGCGCCACGACGAGCGCGCCCGTGTCCGCCACCGGCGCCGGCAGCGGCGCCGCGTCGGCGAGGCCGCAACGAAAAGTGACCGGCTGCCCGAGCTCGTGCGCGTAGATCAGCACCCCAAGCTCCGCCAGGCGCGCGCACACGCTCTCGCTCAGCTCGACATCGTCGGTGCCTTCGACGATCGCGTGCAGGGCCGCCAGCACCTCGCTCGCGTCGTGCTCGACCAGCGTATTGAGGCGGCCGCGTCCCCGGATGGGCGCGAGGATGCGATAGCCCGCGATGTCATTGCCGTCGCGGAGCCGCAGCAATTCCACGTGCGGGTTGAGCATCAGCTCGCCGGAATTGGAGTCGCTCAGGGCGGCACCCGAAACAGCGGAGCGCTCGACCTCAGCGTCCAGGGACTCGATCTCTTCCATGCCTATCTCTCCTGCCTCGGAGCGCCGGACGGCACCGCTCCGCCGTCCGCGCGCTCAGCGCTTCACTTCGTGAGCTCGGTCTACTGCACCTTCCGCGGCTTCAGCGGGCACATCTCGGTGCTGCCGCTTTCCGGCACTATCTCGCTGCCGCCGTTGACGTTCGCCAGATCCCTAGCGTTGAGCCGCCGGATCGACTCCTTCCGCAGCACTAGTTTCGATTGCTTCTGCTCGTTCTTCTCGTCCTTCTTCATTCGCGCTCTCCCTGTTGTGCGCCTCATGGCGCGGTTACACCGAATGCGTCGTCGGCAAGCGTCGCGCTGGTCTGATTAGCAATCCACGGAATGAGCCGCGCCGCGCCTTGGGGAACTGCCGGCGCGGCGCTGGGCGTCCATAGCCGCACGGTCTTGTCCTCGCTGGCCGAGACGAGGCGCCTTCCGTCGGCTTCGAAGTCGACAGAGCGCACGACCCCCTCGTGACCGCGGAGCACGGTGATCGCGCCAGTCTCGAGGCTCGTCAGGCGAATGGTGCGATCGCTCGAGACCGAGGCCACCACCCGTCCGTCGGGCGAAAAGGCGATCTGTTGCACCGCCTCGTCATGCCGGGTGAGCAGGCGCGCCTGGCCGGTAGCGACGTCCCAGACGCGTACGGTCTTGTCCAGGCTCGCGGACGCCAGCAAGCGACCGTCCGGTGCGAAGCGGAGCCCGGTGATGATGTCGCGATGGCCGGAGAAGCGGTGACCGAGACCGCTCGCGACGTCCCACAACCAAATCGATCCGTCTCTTGCGCCCGACGCGAGCGACTTTCCATCGCGGGCGTACACCAGCCGCGAGGTCCCGGCGCCATGCTGACCGAGAACGCGCCCCTCGCCGGTGGCGAGGCGCCAGAGGCGGACGGTGCCATCGGCGCCGCCGGAGGCGAGGAGATCGCCGCCAGGAGAGAATATCAGGTTGTACGCCTCGCCGCGATGTCCCAAGAGCACGGTCTGTCGTCCCGAACCGAGATCCCACCAGCGCAAGGTGCCGTCGCTGGCGGTGGCGGCGAGGCGCTTGCCGTCGGTGGACAGGGCCACGCGGCGCAGCATCGTCTGGGGCACGGCGAAGGTCCGCACCTCGCCCGTCGCCAGATTCCACAGGTGCGCCGTGTTGTCGCCCGCGGCCGCCAGCAGCGTGCCGTCGCCGGAGAAGGAGATGCCGCTCGACGCCACCATGGCGGCATACAACGCACCGGGCAGCAGCCGCTCGGCGCCCGTCGCCAAATCCCAGAGCCGCGCCAGCCGATCGGTGCCGGACGAGGCGACGACGCGACCGTCGGGCGAGATCAGCGCCTGCACCACCTCGAGATCGTGACGCCCGAGGACATGTCCGCGCGGCGCAGCGACCGGCCAGAAGCGCGTCCCGCCGGGGTCGTATCCCGACGACACCAGCGTCTTGCCGTCGGGCGTGAAGACGAGAATCGCCGAGCACGCCGCGGTGGCCGAGCAGCACGCGCACGTCGCCGGTCGCGACGTCCCAGAGCCGGACACGCCAATCGGGGCTACAGGAGGCGAGCGTCCGTCCGTCGGGCGAGAAGGCGATGTCGTCGACGATGTCGGTGTGCCCGGCGAAGACGCGCGCGCCGCCACCGTCGAGCCGCCACAAGCGCACCTTGAAGTCGGCGCCGCCGGACGCGGCCAGGTTGGGGTCGGTCGGCGAGAAGCGCACGTCGCGGATGAGGCCGTCGTGAGCGCCGACGAGGCGGTTGGCGCCGCTGGCGACGTCCCACAGCCGGATCGTGTGGTCCATGCCGCCCGAGAGGAGCCGCTTGCCGTCGCGCGAGAAATCGAACGAGTTGATCGCGCCGACGTGACCGGCGAGGCGGCGGACGGCGCCCTGCGCGACGTCGACCAGGTGCAGCGTCCCGTCGACGGTGCCGAACGCGACGGTGGCGCCGTCGCGCGACAGGCCGAGCACGGTGACGGCCTCGGGCGTGCTCGTTTGCCAGATCGGGCGTCCGGCCGTGAGATCCCAGACGACGACCGACTTCAGGCCCGACACCGCCAAGGACCTGCCGTCGGCGGAGTAGTAGACGTAGAAGGCGCCACCATCGAGATGAACGAGGCGGGTGCGGCAATCGCTGCTCGGCGTCCAGCTGACGACGTCGCCGCTGCGGGTGCAGACGGCGATCGACTGGCCGTCGGGGGCGAAGCGCGCGGCCAAGACCGGCGCGCCGAAGCTGCCCGCGGCCAGCTTGGCGCCGTCGGCGATGCGCCACACCTTGACCAGCGCGTCGGGGCCGGCGGTCAGCACCGACGCGCCGTCGGACGACATGGCGGTCATCGTCGCCATCGTCGGCACGATGTGGCGCGCCACGCCGCGGCTCTCGGCATCGGCGGCCAGCACCTGCGCGCGATCCCACTCGGCGCCGCTCGCGGGATAGGTCTTGAGCCACTCGAGCGCCAACGTCGGATCCGATTCGAGCGCCCCGGCGGCTTGCGCCAAGATGAGCGCGTTGCGCTGCGACACGGCGACGGCGCGCTCGCTGCGGATGCGCCGCACGCTGGCGGCGCCGACGACGACGAGCGTCAAGAGGAAGATGAGGGCGACCGCCGCCGGCAGGCGATAGCGATGCAGCCAGCGCCACAGCAGCGCGCCCGGCGAGTAATGGTGCGCACCGACGAGCTGGCCGGCCGCGAAGCGCTTGAGATCGCCGGTCAGCTCCGAGGCGTCGCGGTAGCGCTGCGCCGGATCGCGCTCCATCGCCTTGGCGACGACGGCGACCAGATCGGCCGGCACGCCGGGCGCCTTGTCGACGAGCGGTGGCGGCGGCGCCGCGACGAGACGATCGAGCGCGTCGCGCGAGGACAGCTCACCGAACGGCGGCGCGCCACAGAGCACGTGATAGAGCAGCGCCCCGAGCGAATAGACGTCGGCGCGCGCGTCGACGCTCTCGCCGCGCGCCTGCTCGGGAGCCATATAGTGCGGCGTGCCCATGACGCTGCCGATCGACGTCACGCCGGGCGCGGCGCTGCGATAGGGCGCGTCGCAGAGCGGGTCCGCCGGCGCCGAGCGCGACAGCTCCTTGGCCAGCCCCCAGTCGATCACGACCGTCTCGCCGAAGGGTCCGAGCAGCACGTTCGACGGCTTGATGTCGCGATGAATGATGTCGAGGCTGTGCGCGTAAGCGATCGCATCGGCGACGGCGATCACGTTGGGCAGGAGGACGAGCCGCTCCTTCAAGCTAGCCGCCTGCGCGATCGCCTGCCCGAGCGTGCGGTTGTTGCCGAGGAGCTTCATGACGTAGAACGGCGGGCCGCCACCCGGGCGCCGGCCGGCGTCGTAGATGGGGACGATGGCCGGATGCTGCAGACGCGCGGTGATGGCGGTCTCGCGCTCGAAGCGCTCGCGCAGGACCACGGAGTCGCCGCTCTCGAGCATCTCCTTGATCGCCACCGGGCGATCGAGCCGCTCGTCGTAGGCCTTGAGGATGCGGCCGAGCCCGCCACGCGCGAACTCCTCGACGACCACGTACCGCGAAGACGACGTTGGCGCGGCTGCGTCCTGCGCGATGGCGCCGTTGGGCGACGGCGTCGACGTCGGGCCGACTTCGAGCGTCTCGCGAGCTTCGTCGAGCAGGCCCTCCTTCGGTGAACGCTGGTTCACGCTTCCGCACCTCGACGCTTAATACGACAATCGGCCCCTTCGCCGTCCCTCCGTGTCGGCTCTTGCGCCCGAAACGGCACCTCGTCGGCGCTCATGAAAGCCGCCGTCGCGACCACGGTGAGTCATGTCCCACAATCTCGAGGGCTGCTGATACGACATAGCTCACTCGAACGTGAAATAGATCACGCTTCGGCGGGCAACATCCTGGCAACCGAGCGGCGACAATGCGCGCGCGATCACCTTTACGTGTGACGTATTGGCGTCCGGCCAGCGCGCAGCTGAATTGGGCCTTCGAACAGGTGACGACGCGGGACGTCACGCTCTCGAAATTTTCTTATCGCGGTTGGACGCGATCGTGAGTTGCGTTGGCGGGCTCGATGCTGACGCTTCGTGATCATCGGACTACTCACAGGAGACTTGGTCAACGCAACGCGACGACGACTCCGATGGGGCCGACGCGCCATTTCACGTCCGCGTGGCTGAATCCGGCGCTGGCGATGGTGGCGAGCTCGTCGGCGAGCGCGAAATATCGATCTTCGTGCGCCCACTCGGCGAAGCGCGCGTATGCTTCCGCCTCGCTGTCGCCGCCGCTCACGAGATGGGCAGCCCAGCGACGGTACAGCGGCTCGGACAGGCGCGGCACCTCGGACACGAACGCATCGGCGACGACGAGCACGCCGCCCGGCGCGATGGCCGCGTGAATGTGGCGATAGACGTCGAGCTTCGCCGCTCGGTCGTGCACGTGATGCAGCGACAGCGCGGCCACGGCGCCGTCGCAGGCCGGCAACGCAGCGGCGAACGACGCATTCACGAACGACACGCGCTCGCGCACGCCCGACAGACGCGTCTCCGCATGCTCGAGCATCTGGGCGTCGACGTCGACGAGCGTGACGCGCAGGCGCGACTCGCGCACCAGGCGCTCGCTCATGCGGCCCGAGCCCGAGCCGAGGTCCAAGACATGCGCGTCGGCCGGCACGTGCTCGGCGATCGCGCCCGCGACCTCGTCGAGCAGCTCGTCGTAACGCGGAATGAGCCGGCGAATCATGACGTCATACGTCGCCGGATCGAAGCCGAGGTGCTGCGCCACCGAATGACCCATGCGGAAACGCTAACACGCGCCGTGCGCGAAACCGAGCCAGCGCAACGCCGGGCGGAGCAGCGAAACTTGACGGCCCCGAGAGCGACTGGCCACGCTAGTTGCGCGGCGAAGGCTGGCCACGGTCGGCGGCGCGCGGCCCGTTACAAGGCGGCGAGGGGATGCTCCGCCAGCCAGGTCGCCGCGCTCGCGCCCGCGGTCGTGCCGCGCGCGCCGACGTTGGCGAAGCGCTTGCGCGACTCGCTCGCGAGCTGACGCGCCGCCTCGCGGTGCCCGAGACCCCACTGCGCGTTGGCCAGCGCGAGCCGAATCTGGCCGGCCATGTAGTCGTCGGCCGGCTGCGCGTCGCCGATGGCCTTGGCTCGCTGCAACAACGCGTTCGCCGCGTCGAGCTGGCCATGCGCCAAACGCACGCGTCCGAGGCCGAGGAGCGCCTGCTGCAAGTAGGGATGCTCGCGCCCGAGCGCCTTCTCCCACAGCGCCAGCGCCTGCGCGAAGCGGCCATCGGCGTCGTCGAGGTGGCCGAGCCGGCGCTGCGCCTCGGCGACTCCCCATTGCTCGAACGCCACGTCGGGATGGCTCGCGCCCTGTCGCTTCTCGCGCTCGGCGAGCAGCGCGCGGAAATCGGCCAGCGCGCCTTGGACGTCGCCCTGCTCGAGCTTGACCTCGGCGATGTTGTGGCGCGCGACGGCAATCTCGGTGGCGTTGGCGTCGGAGCCGTCGCCCTCGCGCCACAACACCAGCGCGCGGCGATAGGAGTCGAGGGCCGGCCCGAGCTCGCCGATGGCGCGCAGATCGTCGCCCATGTTGTTCAAGGTGTTGGCGATGTAGCCGGGCGGCGTGCCTTCGTTGCGCTGGAAGATGGCGAGCGTGCGCCGGCTCTGCGTCAACGCGCCCGCATGATCGCCGCTGTCGCCGTAAGCGGCGGCCATGTTGAGCAAGAGCACGGCGACGCGCGGATGCTCGCGACCGAGCGCCGCCTCGGACAGCGCGAGCGCGTGCTGGAAGTTGGCGATCGCCTCGCGATAGCGGCCGCTCTCGTAGTAGGCGTTGGCCACGCCGTGGTAGGCGTCGGCGAGCTGCTGCTGGTTCTTGCCCGAGCTGCGCTTGAAATATTCGAGGCCGCGCTCGGCCTCGACCAACGCCTCGTTCGGCTTGCCCTGCCGCAGCAGCAGCGCCGAGCGTCGGTTGGCGATGCCGCCGAGCAGCTCGTCGCGATCGTGGACGCGACCGGCGAGCGCCTGCGCCACGTCGGCGAAACGCGCCCCCTCGTCGAAGTGACCTTCGCGCTCGCCGACGACCGAGACCAGCGCGACCGCGACGTTGGCGGCGAGCTCGTCGTGACGTCCGGCGAGCGCGGCCACGAACGCGTGGTGCAGCGACTCGGCCGACGGGGCGAACTCACCGGTGGCGAGCTGCGCCCGGCCGACGCGAAAGTGAGCCTCGCCGGTCAGCGGATCGTAGCCGACTGCCGTCGCTGCCGCCAACGCGCCGCGGGCCAGGCGCAGCTCCTCGGGAAATTTACCCGCGAGCTCGAGCGCCTCGGAGCGCGCCAGCTGCTGCCGGATCGCCTCGACGCGGCTGCGGGTGGCGACGTCCGCCGGAGGCGGAATCGGCGCCCGCAAGGCGGCGACGTCGCCGCAGCGCTCGATGCGCGGCAGCGACTGCGCCGCCTTGGCCGCGCGCTCCACCAGCGCGCCGTCGGCTTCGGCCAATTCGCTGCTCAAGGTCCTGAGCTCGGTCAAGCGCTCGTCGAGGCAGCTCATGCGCAGATCGAGCAGCTCCTGCGACTGCTCGGCGCGCAGGTGAGTGGCTTCGCAGGCGTCGACGTGCATGGCCACCCAGGCCGCGGCGTAGCTGTCGAGCGCCGCCTCGACGGTGTGCAGCACCGGCGCGGCGAAGACGCGGCCGCTCTTGCCGAAGGCCGCGCGCACACGACCGCGCTGCGCGTCATCCCAGACGCCGGCCAGCTTGTGCTCGGCGCCGGTGCACATGCCGAGGCGACTGCGATGGCCAAGGCGCCAGGCGCCGGCGCCGACCACGCCCGCGACCACGGCCAGCGCCGCCAGCGACCAGCCGATGCGCCGACGGCGCGCGAGGTCGGGCCGCAGCGCCACCAACAGCGCGTCCATCGAGGGGAAGCGATCGGCGGGCCGGGTGGCGAGACCGCGCTGCAGCGCCTGACGGACGCGCGCCGGCACGCGCGCGACCGCGCCTTTGGGCAGCTCGCGCCGGCGGCCGTTGACGACGCTGTCCGCCAGATCGTCGACGTTGTCCCCGGCAAAGGGGAGCGCGCCGTAAAGCGCTTCGAAGAGGGCGACGCAGAAGCTGAATTGATCGGCGCGCTCGTCGATCACCTGACCGAGGTGCTGCTCGGGCGCCATGAAGCGCGGCGTGCCCATGACGGCGCCTTCGCGGGTGAGCTGGCGGTCGAGCTGCCGTGAGCTGTGCGACCTGCTCGAGCCGTTGGCGCCCGAGGCGCCATCCGCGCTCCGCGGCGCGTCGGAGGAGACGTGGTCGTCGTCGACAGCCGGCGGCGGCGTGCTCGGCGGCGCGCCGGTGGGCTCGTCCGCCAGCGACGGCAGCTGCGTCTCGGGCTCTTCGGACAAAGGCCCGGTGGCGCGCGCCAGACCGAAATCGACGACGCGCACGCGGCCGTCGTCGGCGACGAGGACGTTGTCTGGCTTGAAGTCGCGGTGCACCAGCCCGGCGCGGTGCGCGGCGACGAGCCCTTCGCCGGCGGCGCAATAGACGTCGAGGATGTCGCGCAGCGAGCGCGGGCGCTCTTTGAGCCATTCGCGCGCGGTCTTGCCGGCGACGAACTCCATGGCGATGAAGACGCTCGTGCGAAAGGTGCCGACATCGTGCACGGCCACGACGTTGGGGTGCGACAGCCGAGCCAGCGCCTGGGCCTCGCGCAATAGGCGGTCGCGGAGCGCGCCCTGCCGGTCGCTCTTCAAGAGCTTGAGGGCGACGGTGCGGTCGAGCTCGGGGTCGTAGGCTTTATAGACGACGCCCATGCCGCCCTCGCCGAGCGGATCGAGGACCACGTAACGCTCGACACAGGTGCCGCGCTCGAGACGCGGGCGTTTTCTACTGCTGACTTTGATTCCGACGGTGGAACCGTCGTCACCGGTTTCAGGATTGGAGGCCATGCTGACTCTCTTGGGCTGGGCTCGAACAGTGCCCGGAGGCGTGCATCGGCCGGACGCGCCCGGCTATGAGTGACTTCGACACGAATGGGCGACTGACGTCGTCGCTAACGGCGCCGGAGTGTCGGGCGCGGCGTGCATCCAAGTCGTGGGATCGAGCCGCGTCGGACGAGCGCCGCGAGAACATTCCGGCGGGGATGGGTAAAGCGAAGTACACGAATCCGGCCCCGAACATATCGCATTCGACAACGGCATTCAACCGTCCGCTTATGGGGAAATGACCTTTTACCCAAAGGAAACGGCCTCGAATGCCCAATGGTCGTCGGCCCACTTCAGCGAGTAGCTCGGCCAAACACGTACAGTGCGCTGGACGCCGCCGCCGTCCGCGAAGCGTCGCTGGCGTCTGTCACCACCGCCAAGACGCATTGACGTGGCAAGCGCGACTCTTAGGCCGGAACACCAAGACGTTTAGCATCGACACTGTCTGCTAACGCATGACCTCGCGGCTTCCGCGGGCACGTCCGATGCAGCGCGTGCAGATATACGGTGGTGCGTCCAACACCGTCGCACAGAGGACCGTGGAGGACCGCGTCGACGAGAACGAGCATAGCCTGCCGAATCGCGAAGTCTCAATGACGGAGGCGTAAGGGGAAGATCATGAAACGGATAGTTGCAATCGCTTGCTTCGCCGCGAGCGCGGTCGGCTGCGCCAGCCCCACCGAGATCCAGTACGGCGCATATGATCACCTTCACCAGGCGCGAGTCGCCGAGGCGCGCGGCGACTACTACACCGCGTCGCGCGAGCGGGCGGCGGCCAACAAGCAGTTCGCCAAAGCCCAGCGACGCGCCTACAACGAGGCCTATTACGGGTACTGGTAGCGCGGCGAGCGACTCCCGCTCGACATCCTCCGCACGTCGGACGAATGAGCCGGCGTCGAGCGCCCGCCGCAGCTTCGACACGGCATCCTGTGACTCCGCGACCGAGCCAGTTCCCCGCCGCCGCACGGGCATCCGCTCGCCGCGAGCTGCACCTTCTCCCTTCGTCGCCCGTAACCTCCCTGTCGGCAACAGAAGCAGGGATGATCCTTGAAGTTATCCAGAAAGTGGATATCTTGAAAACATGTTCGAGTTTCTCGTCACCTCCAAGGTTCGCCGGCGTCTTCTCCGTCTGCTGTGGAGCGAGTGTGCATCGGGCTCTGCGACTGAATTGGCCCGTCGCGCCGGCGTGGGGTTCGCGAGTGCCTATCGTGAGCTCCAGGCCATGCGCCGGCTCGACCTGGTCGAATCCAAACGCGAGCATAACGCCACCGTCTTTTCGGCAAACCGCCGACATCCTTTGGCGGCCACGCTCTACACACTCTTGAAGTCACCTGTACTGGCCCGTGTGAGCCGCAGCGACGAGTCCACCCGCAATCGCTTGGCTGAGCTCGGGGCGCCCGTTCTGTCGCAAGGGACTCACAAGCTGCGCGGCGGAGTGGAGCAAGCGCTTGTCGCAGGGGTCGCGCTGGCCCACCGGGATCCAGCGGTCGCTCGCTCACTACCGGTTGCGTTCTATCGCCAGGCTGATCGCTTGGACCCGGATCAATTGACGGCGCTGGCGCTCGAGCACTCGGAAAAGGCTGCGGTCGGATTCTTTCTCGATCTGACGGCCGAGCTGAGCGGCGATCGCCGCTTCTCGAAGTGGGCGCGTCGTTTTCGGGATCGCCGCGTTCACGCTCGACGCCCATTCTTCCACACGAGAGCGGCCTCGCTTTCCGTTGCGAGCCAGCCCGATCGGAGCCCCTCGGTCGCACATCGATGGGGATTTCACCTCGATCTTCCGGTCGAGGACTTCGCGTCACTCTTCGGCAAAGCCGAGCGTGCCTCGTAAGTCATGGCGCGCTTCGAGGCGACCGAGCTCGCGCGCTTTCTCGGCGCGATCGACCGGGCGCTGCCCGTCGGGCCTTCGTCATCCTCATCGGCGGAGGCGCGGCTGCGCTCGGATACGGCGTGCGCGGCGGCACAAAGGATCTCGACACGCTCACTGAGCTGACCGGGCTAAGGAGAGCCATCACGTTGGCTCGCGCAGAGACGGGCCTCGACATTCCGATCGAAGCGACGCCAGTGGCTGATCTGCCGTACGAATTCGAGAGCCGCCTCGTAAGAGTACTGCCCCGCCTTCGATATTTGGATTTATACGTCCCGGAAGCTCATGACCTGGCGCTAAGCAAGCTTGTTCGCGCCCACGCCGGTGATCTGGCGGCGCTCGAGGAGCTGCACGCGCGCCATCCACTGTCGTTCGACACGCTCGTTCAACGTTATCGGGACGAGATGACGCACGCCATCGGTGATCCGCGGCGGCTCGAGCAAAACTTCCTGCTCGGAATCCACGTCCTCTTCGACGAGGTCAAGCGCGAAGAAGCCCGGCGCACCATCTCAGTGTCCGGTTGAAAGAGTCCCTTACCGCTTAGCGGGTCGACCGCATGCTGTCGCTCGGGCGCCCTGTGATAGCCGAGCGCGCCGCTACGAAGGATGCCGTAGTGAGGATCCCAGACGCTATCCTCGTCCAACCACCACGGCGCATCGAGCCACAACCACGGTGCCCGATCTTCGGCGTTTGTTCGCAATTGACGGGGTAAGTCGACGATCTCTTCGCGGTCGCTCGTCGGCGATCACGTCGCGATCGGGCCGTCTGACCCGTCGCGGCCGCGCCATCGTCAGCGCGTCGCCGCGGCGGCGCGTCGTGACGGCCAATAGGCGAGGATGCAGGCGACGTAGCAGGCAATGTAGACGATGGGAAACTCCATGCCGCCTTCGCCGGGGCCGACGATGAACCAGTCGGGATAATGGATGATGACGATGCCGGTGCCGAGGACGAAGATGTGGCCGATGCAAGCCGGGACGACGAGGCAGCGCGTCGCGATCAACGTCGAGCACACGACCTGCCAGCTAATCATGAACCAGACCAAAGGCACGCCGAAGGGAAAGCCGGCCGCGCTCATGCCCTCGCCGAAGTGACGCATGCCGACGACATCCCACGTCAGGAAGGCGTGCAGTGGATGCGGCAAGATCGAGGAGCGCGCCGGCGAGTCGGATGATGTCGAGGCCGATTTCAGCCGCGTTCGCTTCGCTGCCCGTCGGTCGCGGCCAAGAGGTCCAGGCGACACCGGCGAGGCAGGCCACGAGCAGCACGTTGAACTCGATGCCGGGATGGCCCTCGACCGACGCGCCGCCGGCGACGTACCAGCGCGGCGCGTAGAGCAAGGCGGCGCCGCTGATGAGGATGACGATCGCCGTCACCGCCGCCGGCGCTACCAGCCGCCGCACGAGCAGCGCCGGCGCGGCGACGAGCAGCGAGAGGTTGGCCAGCCAGGCGAAGACAGTCGGCGCGGGCAGGCCGCGCGCGCGCAACCCGTCGACGAGCGCGACCATGGCCGCGGCGTGCGTCAGCGTGTAGATCGGGTGTACGACGAGGATGGCGGCGATCACGATGCGCACGACGTCGACGCTGCGCCGGCAGTCGTGCGGCTGGGGCCGCAGCCAAGCGTGGAGCGTAGGCATGTCGCGGCAGTATCCTCTATTCCGGGTCGTCGATGCTACGGCGAGGCTCCGCCTTTGAAGCAAAGATTTGGACTTCGCGATCGCCGAGCTGCTCAGTCGCGCCAGCTGACGACGAGCGCGCCGGATTTGGGCGCCTCGAGCGTGATCATCGGCGCGCCACCGCCTTCGCGATACGGTCCTTCTTTGGCTCCGGCCGGGCTCGCCGCGCAGCGACCGAGCACGACGACCTCGGCGCCCAGCCGCAGCGCCGTCTCGGCATACCGCAGCTGCCGCGGCACGACCAAGAGGAAGCGCGAACGGCCATGGACTTTACGCAGCCAGCGCTTCTGCCGCTCGCCCGCATCGGCGACGCCGCGCGGCTCGGCGACGAGCTCGGCGCGGTCGACGCGCACGAGCGCCACGCCGCTCTCGTCGCGAACGCGAAAGTCGAGCGCCTGCTTCTCGCGTCGATAGGGCGTGAAGCTTCCCGGTCCGTTTCGCTGCTGGTCGTGGATCTGGACGTGGGTGACGAATGCGAGCGCGCGCTGCCCGGTCAAAGGCGCTTCGAGCAGCAGCGCATCGCTCACGTCCGCCCCGTCCGCCGCGATGGCCTCGACGCGCCCGGCAATCTTGACGACCGCGCCCGGCTTCACGTCGGCGATTCGCACCGTCGGCAAGCGGTCGAGGCGACGGCGATGACGCCAATCGCGGGTCTTGGTCCAGCCGCGCGACCAGGCGATCGACCCCAGGCTCGAGCCGAGGCTCAGCGCCACGCCCACGAGCACGCTCGCCACGACCGCGCCATCCGTCAACGGCCGCCGCCTTGGCGCGCGCACAGCTGTCCCTCGACCGACGCGGAAGCTCGCATGCCTCCATTTTATACGACGAGCGGCGGCAGCACCGATGATCGCCGTCACCCGCCGGCAGCTCGACCAACCGCGCGCGTGACGCAGGTGGCGCCATGCGATAATCTGCTCAAATGACCGTAGAAGGCTCGACTGCGCGCATTCAGTACAAAGCCTGCCCGCTGTGCACGAGCGATCAGCTCGAGGCCATCAAGACCGTCGATTGCACGAAGTACCCCAACTTCACCCCGGCGCTCGGCAGCACCATGACGTGGATGCGGTGCGCGCGATGCACGCACGTCTTCACTCAGGGTTACTTCACGCCCGAAGCCTTTGCGCTCCTCGTGAGCAAAGCGCACGAAGGGCAAGTCGTGGGCGTGAACGTCGAGACGACGCGCAGGACGTGGGCGACGATCGTCGAGAAGATCTCGTCGTTCCGCCCGTCCGCCGACGGCTCCTGGCTCGACGTCGGCTTCGGCGACGGCTCCCTGCTCTTTACGGCCGCCGAGTGGGGCTACAGCGTCGTCGGCCTCGACATTCGCGCCGACAACGTGGCGGCGATGAGGTCGATCGGCATCGAAGCGCACACGACCGACTTGACGAGCTACTCCGACTTCGGCCGGTTCGACGTCATCTCGTTCGCGGATGCGCTCGAGCACATGCCGTTCCCCAAGGATGCGCTGACCCACGCCCACAAGCTCTTGAAGGCCGACGGCGTCCTCTTCTTGTCGATGCCGAACATGGACACGATCGTGTGGCGCGCGTGGGATCAGACGAACGTCAATCCTTACTGGATCGAAATGGAGCACTATCACAACTTCAGCCGCAAACGTCTTTATGAGCTCTGCGCCGAGCACGGATTTGTCCCCGTGCACTATGACGTGAGCCAACGCTACCGGTCGTGCATGGAAGTGATCTTGCGAAAGCGTACGTAACCGGCCACGGCCGGTGATGCGCTTACTTGTGCTCGTTCTGCGCTGACACCACCGTCGTATTGAATGCAGTGACAAACGTGGCGTTGGTGGCGCTGTTGCCGTCGTTGTCGCAAACGGCGATGGCGTACCACCAAGTGGTCGTCTGATTCGCGGTGCCCAAAAAGCCGATTCCGAGCGTGCCGGTGACGGCGGTGTTGGCGGTGTTGGCGATGGCCGTGTAGCCGCACTGCAAAGTATTACGACCGGCGTTGATTCCGAGCTGGCCCCAGCCGGCGGGGATCGTCGCGCCGGTCTGCGCGTTGGCCGCTTTCGGGCACGGCTCCGAGCCGGTGTACGAGCCCGATCCGCCGTAACACGTGCCCGAGTCGACGGCGGGAAAGAGCGACGTTTCACTCTGATTGCCGGTCGCGCCGCTCGAGATGTAGCTGGAGAACTCGGCGCGATAGGCCTCTTCGCGATTGCGAATCTCGCCCAACATGCCGTAGGCCTCGGTGGTGCGCGCGGCGTCGAGGTACTTCCGATACGAGACCGCGGCGACGGTTGCGAGCACGCCAATGATGGCGACCACAATCATCAGCTCGATCAGTGTGAAACCCTTTCTTGACAGCGACGTCATCAGCGATGGCCTCCAGTGCACCGCGCGTACGGTGCCAGCGAGAAATTGAGCTTTGCGATTCGACCACTTCGCGGAGCGTCGAGCACGCTCGGAATGGCTCTGTCGCTCCCTCGTAATGACAGCAACAGTCTTACTTTGATTGGATCGTTCGAGCTTCGCGCTAGCCATTTATCGCCCATTTCCAATACAGGGCGATTGCTGGACTAGTCGAGCGAGCGACCGGCATGCAGTCATTGCTGCTTTGCACTCGTTGCGACAATGACGATGGGCGCGATTTACGCCCAGTGAACCTGCAGCGCTGTACTGATGTGGTTCCAACTACCGCCACGTTCGACGACCTGGCGTTGCAACTTGTTCCAGCAGATTGCGCCGAGCCGTGGTGACGCGTCCCGACAGCCGGCGCAGCGACGACGGCGGCCTGCTCGGCCGCGAATGCACAGTTGGTGGGCGAAGGTAGGCGCGCGAGCGACAGACACTGTTCGGCTGGTTGCGTTCAACGTGCGCGGCGTTTTTGTGTGAAGGTGCCTTCGCTGCGCAGACATTAGGAATGAGAAACCCAATTGACTTCGAGGTCCTCATGCCGATTCGGCGGCTGGTTCTATGCTCGATTGTGCTCGTTGGAGTCGCCGGTTGCGTCAGCAACACGCTACCCGTCGGCGGCGTGGCGGAGAGCAACACCTCTTCGGGCGACGACATGATCAAGAGCAGTACGACAACGACTTCGTCGAGTCTATTGACTCTGATTACCGAGCCCGGTGACGGCCTTACGCCGATCTACGATCTCGTCGGCTCTGCGAAGAGCACCATCGATATGACGATGTACGAGCTCGTCGACACGACGATGACCGGCCTGCTCATCGACGCGGCCAAGAGCGGAGTGCGGGTTAGGGTCATCCTCGATCAGAACTTGGAGAAGAGCAGCAACACCACCGCTTACAATGCATTAGAGGCCGGCAAGGTGCAGGTGCACTGGGCCAATCCAACGTACTCCGCGACTCATCAGAAGACGATCACGATCGACGGCGCGACGTCGGCGATTATGACGCTGAACCTCGATGCGGAGTATTACTCGACGAGCCGAGACTTTGCCGTGATCACGACCGACAGCAACGACGTCGCCGCCATCGAATCAGTCTTTGACGACGACTTTACCAATACCGCGTTGACTCCACCGACCGGCGACGATCTGGTCTGGAGCCCGACCAATTCACAGACGTCTCTGCTTGCGATCATCAACGACGCCAAAACGTCTCTTACGATCGAGAACGAAGAGATGAGCGATTCGAAAATCATCTCGGCCTTGGAGAGCGCGGCTGCGCGCGGCGTCGCGGTCGAGGTGATCATGACGGCTTCCAGCTCGTGGACGGCGGCGTTGAACGCGCTGGCCAAGAAAGGCGTCAAGGTCGTCACGTACGCAGCAACCGCGTCGCTCTACATCCACGCCAAAGTCATCTTAGCCGACTACGGCACGACGAGCGCGACGGTGTTTATCGGCTCGGAGAACTTCTCCACGGCCTCGCTCACCAAGAATCGAGAATTGGGCCTCATCATTTCCGACGCCGCGATCATGACGTCGATCCACACCACCTTAGCGAGCGACTTCAAAGGCGGAACCGCTGTCCCTTGACCTGACGCCGGAGCTAGCGCCGGGTCACGGCATTCGAAGTGGTCACCGTTCCAGATCGTCAGCCAATGTCCTCGAGCGCACTCTGGGCCGCGTTCTTCACTTTGGCGTCGCTGTCTTTGAGCAGGTCCTTCAGGATTGGCTTGGCGCCGGCACTCTGCAAGAACCCGAGCGATTGAGCCGCGCGAGCGCGAATATCCGTGTCATTGTCCTTGGCGAATGCAGCGAGCTGCGGCTGCGCCGCTTCGCCCGCGAACCATAGCGCCGACGCGGTCACGCGTCTTACGGCGTCGGGCGAGCCGTCCAGTGCCGCGATGACGCGGTCGAGCTGGCCGAGCCGAAGCAGCGCGACCGCGGCCAGGCAACGATGGCTCGTGCTCTCGGCCGCGAGCCTCTTCGTCAGCTCGGCCGTGCTGCGTTTGCCACGATATGGGCGCACCGGCTCGTCCACGTTCTCGATGGGCTTCAAGACTTCGATCGGCTTTTCCGGCGACGCAAAGAGCACCAGCCGCGCGTGCTCGGCGCCATCCGCGTAGTCGTAACGGCCGGTGTCTTTGTCCGAGGCCGCGCTCTTTGCCTTTGAACGGATCATTCGTCCAAATTCCATCGACCTTGGTCTTCGCATCTTTGAATTGCAGGACGTGTTGATCGATGCTGACGAGGCTCTCGCTTTGTTCCATTCGCCTCGACCAAACTGTCTCCCATTGCTGCGTACTGATGCCATTGAAGATCCAATCCTAGCTGGATCTAATTCACGGCTCGATGAAGCGAATGAGTAACCTTCAGTAGTCGCGCATCCCCTTGAGAATGTAGTCGCGCACTTTGTACTCGCCGTCCTGATAGTCATACGTCGGCAGCGGCCAAGGCCACTCGGCAGGTGCCGGCTGTTCTGCCAAGGCGGGATCGAGCACCTGCCATCCACAGCGGGCGACCGCGTCCAGGACTTCGATCGCGAAGTCCGCCTCTTTCGGGTGCGAGCTCAGCCATTTTTCGTCGCTGATATCGAAGTTGGCGCGGTCCCGCTTGCCTTGCGAATCCAGCGTAATCACATGCCAACGAATCTCAGCCAACGGGAGTATCGAAGCGCAATAGACGACGAGATAGATCGCTTCGCCGTCGGCAATCTCTACGTCTTCGACTGAAACGCGGAAACGGTCCGGCCGCGCATTGATCGCGATCTCGAACGAGTAGTAGTGCACGTCTCCGCGCGGAGAGCGCGAGGAGACAGTCGAGCCGGCTACCCTCGTCAGCTCGGTGGACAAGCAGCCGACACGCTGGTTGATTGCCGCGCTGTAGGCCTCGGGATCGGCGTCCCATTCGCGAACACCGTCGACGTACGTGCGCCGCAGCTTCTCCAATATTTCAGCGTCAGTCATCATCGAGGACGATTTGGCTGCCGGCCGGCGTGACGACGATCTGGCCGGCGACGCTCGACGGCTGACCGTCCTCGTCGACGGCCGGCGTGTGAATCGTAAAGCGACGGATGCCGTCGACGACCAGCCGATGCGGCGTGCCGTCGAGCGCCTTGCCGAGCAGCTCGACGGCGGCTTCGCCATCGACCGACAGCGCGATGACATTTGCTCTCGTCATGATCTGCCTAAGGTGCCCTGGCGGCCGACAAAAGGTGTGACCGCGAGTTGAGTGTAACGTGACTTTAGCGATCCTACAGCGGCGCGTCTGGCAGCGCTCAAGGCGCAGGGAGCGAGCGCTGCGACGGTGCGCTATGGCGTCATCGCCGAGCTCACACCGGAGCCGCGGCTGGCTCAGGACGACAAAGCCGTCAACCTTCCAACACGGTTGGCGTTCTCTTGGCTTCGATTAAGGCGCAGCAGGCGCACATCGAAGAGCTCGAGGCGCGCTTGGGCGCCGTCGCGCGCTGTGCCGGCGCCCGCCGCTGCGCCCGCTCAGTAGCCATTCACCACTCCCTGTTCATCGAGCACTCACTGCGAGTCCCCGGCGTCGAGGAACGGGTCGTTCATTCGCGGTTGCGCGCGCCGAGCCGGAGCCGGCTGCTCGCTTCCAACGGCAGCAGCACGACGGAAGCTTCCGCCGTCAGCGGCAAGAAGACGAGCGTCTCCTGAAAGTACAGCTGGACGGTCGTGTCGGAGTGGCTCGAATAGCCGATGGAGATGTCCTGGCCGAGATGCAGCTCGAAGTCGCCGCCGCGCGTCGTGAGCACCACGCCGCCCTCGATGGCCGGCGCCCAGATGATCTCGCCGTCGACCAGCCGCTTGACGTGCGGCATGACCGGGTAGCCTTCATCGCTGGCTTCGCTGAGCGCGGTGTACGCCTCGCCGCCCAAAACGAGCGTGTAGGGTCCGTTGACGCCCGCGAGCCGCAGCTGGCTGACGGCCTGCGCAACGACGTCGGGATAGCGATTCACGTCGGCGGGCAGCGTCAACACGGGGTTGCTCGTGGCTTGATGAATGCCCTGAATTCCCGCGGCCGCGTAGCCCTCGAAGACGACGCGATCCTCGGCCAGCGCGATCTTGCGCGCGGCGTCTTTGAGCGGCTGCCAGTTCGAATCGTTCGAGCCACGCTCGACGTCGTCGATCGCTCGGCGCGTCAGCTCGAAAGGAACGCGCACCTCCACCAGCGCGCGCGCCTCGCGTTGCGCGACGGCGATCCCTTCGCCGAGCGTCTCGATCGGCCGTGTGTGACCGGTGCCGATCGCCGACAGCCCTTGGCCTTTCGGCCCCTCGACGTCCACGACGCGCCGCGCCGCCAGATGGCGCTTGAGCGTGCGCGCAGCCTCTTCCTCGATCTGAGCCCACGCCGCGTCGGAGATGGGCGCCAGCTCGCGATGAAGATTATTCATGACCGGAGCTTCCTTTCAGTGATCCGATGCCGAGCGAGCCATCGGACGAGGGTGGTTGCGGCTCGGATGCGACCGCGGTGGCCGCCGGATCATCGCCCGCGACGTTCGCGAGAAAGGTCGCCGACGGCACGAAGAAGAGCGTCCCGGTGACGGCGCGGCTGAAGTCGAGGAGCCGATCGTAATTTCCCGGCGGCCGCCCCACGAACATGTTCACCAGCATCTGCTCGATCCGATGCGGCGAGCGGGCATAGCCGATGAAATAGGTGCCGAGCTCGCCCTTGCCGATCTCGCCGAAGGGCATGTTGTCGCGCACGATCTCGAGCTGCTCGCCGTTCTCCACGATCGTCGTCAACGCGTTGTGCGCCGAGCTCGGCTTCACATCGGGCGCCAATTCGATGTCGGAGAGCTTGGTGCGTCCGATGATCTTCTCCTGCATCTCGACCGGCAGCGTGTTCCACGCGGTGACGTCATGGAGGTACTTCTGCACGATCACATAGCTGCCGCCGGCGAAGGCCGCGTCCTCGTCGCCGATGATGGTGGCCTTGATCGCGCCTTGATCCGTGGGATTCTCGGTCCCGTCGACGAACCCGATGAGATCGCGATCGTCGAAGTAGCTGAAGCCGTGCACCTCGTCGACGGCCGAGACGGCATCGCGCAGACGGGACATGATCTGGGTGGCCAGCTCGAAGCACAGATCCATGCGCGCGGCGCGGATATGAAAGAGGATGTCACCCGGCGTCGCGACGGCGTGATGGCGGCCGTGGATCTCGCGAAACGGGTGCAGGTCCTTCGGTCGCGGCGCTCCGAACAGCGGATCCCAGACATCCGAGCCGAACGCCATGACGCAGGACAGGCGACCTTCGAGGTCGCGGAAGCCAACCGCGCGTAACAGACCCGCGAGGTCACCACACAGCGCACGTACGGTCGCGCGCTGTTCCGGGCCTGGCTTGACGGTAACGACGAGAAAGATGGCGGCGCGCGTGAGCTGCGCGACGACTTGTTGTGGACTGGCGGGAGGCACGCGTGGTCTCTCCTTCAGCTCGTGGGCAGGTTATGTCGGCCGCTCGATCGAGTGAGGTCGGCCGTGTCGGTCACTCGCGCCACTCTACCACGCGTGCCAGCTCTCTTCTCCGCCGAGAGAGATTCGCCGCGCGAGAAACGCGTGATTCAATAAATCGACGACTGGTGAAAGGTCGCTCGAGTGCGATCACTTGCGGTCAAACGATCGAGTATGAAGTGGCTATCGGCCATAGACGTAACAGGATGGTGCCGCTTAGGCCGCGTGCGGCCTAGCTTAGGGCGTGTGGCTGCCCGCGCCGCCTCGCGAGCAGAGGTCAGGGCTCCGCGTGGCCGAGCTCGTGCGTGCCGTAACTATCGCGCAGGTCATCGACGCGGCGGTCGAGCTGCGCGCTGCCCCAAAGGATGACCTCGGAGGCGGCGATGCAATAAAGCGCGTCGCCCACGAAGAGCGGGACGAAGACGCCCTCGCAGCGTGGGATCGATCGTCCTTCGGATTCGCAGAAGTAGACGAGTGGCCGGATGAGCTTCTGAGCAACCCAGTCGTCGTCGAGCGCTTCGGGCGCGACCACCTCGAAGGTCCTGCCGTCGGTGTTCGTGCGACTGGCGAAATCGTCGGCCGCCTTTTCGATCGTGAGCGTCACATCCTTGAGCGGCTGCTCTTTGAAGAAGGCCTTGTCGAGAAGTGGTTTCAGATCGATCGGCATCAGCATACCTCCTCTATGACCGCTCATCCCGTGGGCAGCGGCGGTCCCGGAATGCGCCCTTCACGAGCGTCGGTGACGACCGCGGCGTCTTCCGCGTCTTCCTCGGCTGCCTCTTCGGCGGCTAGGCGATCGTCCTCTTGCTCCTCCTCGTCGTCGCGCGGCGAATCGCTCGTGGGCGCGGCGCTGTTCGGATCGGCCTTGGTTCCCATGTTGTCCTCGCTCCTCAAAGTAGACTGACGCGCTCGGCATGCAAGAGCTGCGGATTGCGGGGATCCAAGCGAAAGCCCGGCTTGCGAAGCTCGTCACGGTCGGTCGAGCTCCTCTCCAATCTCGAGATGGCTCGTCGGGCGCGCCGACTCCCTCACCAAGAGCAACGGGCTCGTGACGTGCGCGAAGAGGCCCCTGAGAACTGCGGCATGGCCCGCCGTCAGATCGCCGCGCCAACCGACGACCACGACGCTGCTCGCTTCACCGGCAATCATCGCGAGCAACTGGTCGAGCACGTCTCCGGTCGCCAGCGACACAGTCTGAATCCGGTGACGCTCCTTGGGCGAGAACAAGGCCAGCGCGCCACTGACGAGCTCGTCGAGCTGCCCGGGATACTCGTGATGGAGCGCATCGGCATAGCGCGTCCGCACCTCGAGCCCTTCATCGGCCGCATTCGGATTGCTGACATGAAGGACCCGGACGGTGAGATCGAGCGCCCCCGCAGCCTGCAGCGCCAGCGACAAGGCATCCCCATCGGCGTGGGCGCCGCTGACGGGGACGACGAGACGCCGCCAGGGCAGCGCTTCGCGGTATCCCGGCGGCAACAGCAGCGTCGGCAACGCGCAGCCCCCGATGAGGCCGTGCTCGAGAGAGGCGTCGCGCGCTCTGAGGACCACGAGCGCCACGTCATGCTGGATCGTCGCGTCCAGGATGGCCCGTTCGAGGTCACCGGACGGCAAGACGTGGAGGCGCGCCCGCAGCTGCTGCGCGAGCCAGGTGGCACACGTGACCCCTTCCGATACCGACGACGGGTCATCGAGGGCGACCAGGAGCGAGGAGAAAGTAGTCATCGCCCGTCCTCCGATTCGACGTGGATGGCGTGGAGCTGCCCGCGCCAGGCGAGCCTGAGGTCCACCGCGCGCCAGCCGGGGACGAGCCGCGCGCCGGCCCTCGGATCGCGGCGCGGTCCCTCGTCCGTGAACGTGACGCCGAGGAATCCGGAGACCAGCGCCTGCCACGCTGCGCCCATGCACGCGGGATGGACGCCGAGCGCGCTGTTGCCCATCCGGTTCGACAGATCGAGCCACAGGCTCTCGCGCCAGTAGCGCTCGGCGTCCTCTCGCCGCCCGAGCCGCGAAGCAATCGCCGCGTGAATGGCGGGCGACAAGCTGCTCCCGTGATCGGTCATCGGCTCGTAGTAGCGGTAGTTCGCGTCGACGACCTCTGGTGGAAAGGCCTTCGGGAAGACATGGAGCAGCATCAGCACGTCCGCCTGTTTGATCACCTTTAGGCGGTTGATCCGCTCCCAATCGAAGAGCCGACTGATCGGCGCACGGAAGCGCTCCTCTCGAGGCAGCGGGAAATCCTCGAGCGCGAAGAACCCCTCGAACTGTTCGATGACTCCGTGCGAATTCGGCATCGGGCAGAACAGCTCGCGGGCGACGGTGGCCCACGAGCCGAGCTCGTCGGGCAACAGCTCCAGTCGGCGCGTCAGCGCGCGCCAATGCTCAGGGAAGTTGGACTCCATCCACTGGGCGGCGGCGACCGCGCGCTCCAGATTGAAGCGCGCCATCCAATTCGTATACGCGTCGTCGTTCACCGAATGGTGGTACTCGTCCGGGCCGATGACGCCTCGGATATGAAGCAGACGTTCGCCGCGACTGCAGCGGCTCGTCCAGAAGCGCGCCGTTTCGACGAGGATCTCGACGCCGATGTCGCGTAGCAGGTCGCCGTCGCCGGTCGCCTCCCAGTATTGCCAGATGGCATACGCGACCGCCGCCGTCACGTGTATCTCCTCTGTCCCGGTGAAGATCGGGATGCGCTTGCCGGTCGTCTTCAGCTGGATCGTGCGCGGAGTGGTGTCGTCACCGGTCACCGTGGATTCCCAGGCGTAGCAGGCGCCCCGATAGCCGAGCTTGCGTGCCTGACGACGGGCTCCGTCGAGCGTGTGGTAGCGGTACCAGAGCAGGTTGCGAGCGAGATCCGGCGCGGTGTGCAGATAGAAGGGAAACATGAACATCTCGACGTCCCAGAAGACGTGCCCCTCGTACGCGCGCCCTGTCAGCGCGCGGGCTCCGACGGAGACGCGGGGGTCGCGGTCGGTCGCGCTGACGAGGTGATACGCGCCGAATCGCAGCGCCTGCTCGGTCGCCGCGCTGCCCGCGATGCGCATGTCCGAGCGAGCCCAGACGGCGCGCCAGCCCTCCACGTGCGCCGCGAGCGCGTCATCGAAGTCGCTCCAAGAGAGCGCCTCGACGTGACGGATCGCGGTCGCCACCGGCTCGGGATCGTCGTTGCTGGTGAAGATGGCGACGAAGCGCCGCAGCGTCAGCCGGTCGCCGCTCGTCGCGGCGAGCCGCCAACGCATGGCATCACCCGCCGCGCCGTTCAGCATCGCCCGCGAGGCGACACAGATCTCGACGCCGGAGGCTCGGGTCCGAAAGTGCTGCACGTCCAGTGCGCGGGGCGTGGTGCCGAGCGCGATCGGGACGAGGTGCGGATGGTTATCCGCGAGATCCGGGTCGGAGGTATCGGCGCTCAGCTCGACTGTGCCCGCGTGATTCGTCAGGTGAATCGTCACTTCTTGGAGCAGCAGATGATGATCGGCGTGCGAGGCGCAGCGTGCCGTCTCGATCGTCACTCGACGATCCTCGCCGAGGTCGTACTCCGTGTGACCGCACAGCACGCCGCGACGCAGATCGAGCGTGCGGCGATGCGCGCGCAAGCACGGGCCGGCTAGCTCGACGGGGATCCCTGCGACGCTGACCCCGATGCGGAACGGGAAAGGGAGGGTCACGATCTCCGTGTAGGCGTAGTTTTCACGCTCGGAGGCCACGAGCTCGAGCTCCGAATAGGGCCGCTGTGGACACTTGGCGGCGAAGACGCCGGCGATGAAGAGGTCGCCCAGCGAGCCCGGCAACGGCGTGTCGGGCGCTCCACGCACGCCGGCGTACCCATTACCGATGGCGAAGATGCTCTCCATCTCGTGCTCGCGCGCCGGATCGAATCCCGCCTGTTCGACCGTCCACGCCACCGGCGACTCTCGGCTCTGCAGGCTGCGCGAGGTCGATCTCGCCACGCTCTCTTCCGACAGGCGGTCCGCGGTTTTCGCTCGGTGGTATCGGTTCACGTCGTGGAATATGCGGCCGGTCCGCGCGAACGCGAGGCCGCCGCCGTCGCGGAATCCGTCGGGCTCGCATGCGTCGAAGCCGAGCGCACGCTCGAAGGCTCAGACGCGGCGGAGGGCTCTGCAATCCCAGGCGCGGCGGCGTCGGTTTCTGGCGGAATTCGTGTCGATTCAGCCGGCCTTGGGCGGCGCTGAGAAAGTCTCGGGCGTGCGCCTAAGCTCCGGCCGCCGGCCTCAGCTCATCGTTCGTCAGCGGTATTCGCAGCTCTTGACCACATTGGGCAATGGGTCGGCGCCGAACGTCGCGGCGTTGCAAGCGACGCTATCGGTTGCGTTCATCGTCACCCATTGACCATTGGCGCCGAAACGCACTTCTTTCGTGCCGCTGAAGGTGCACGTCGCATTCTCGGCCGCGCAGCTCGTATAGAGATCGGCTGAATACTGACAAGCCTTGACGGTATTGGGAATCGGGTCGCCCCCGAAAGTCGTCACATTGCAAGCGACCGCGCCGGCGCTGCCGTCGACGATCTTGTATTCGTATTTGCCGTCACGCCCGAAGCGAATGCGCTTCATTCCGCTCACCGTGCAGTTGTCGGCTTCGGCGGCGCAGAACGTCCATTGCTCGGGAATCGGGCCGCAGCCGGCGCCGTCGCTATATTTGACGACATAAACGCCGGGCTGAACGCCCGTGAAGTAGATGTAGTTGCCATCGGTATTGGCGCCGTTGACGCCGTTGGCGCCGACGAACGCGGCGCCATCCCACGCCGTCGCGCCGGCAATCGTGACGGTATGTGTGGCGCCGAATGTCGGGACTGCGATCGTTCCTGTCGAGCCGACATTGGAGCTGGAATCGACCGTGAGCGCGAATGAGCCGCACGACGCGCCGACGTCATATGAAACCTGTATGGATTTGCCGGCCGCCACCGTCAGCTTGCCTTCGACGTGCGTCAAATCGCCCGGGTGCGGAATGACATGATACGTCTGGCCGACGGCGCTGTCGGGCGCGACGCCGAGCACGAAGAACGTCAGCGCCGAAGTCGGTCCCGTCGCCCAGCCGTGCGCCAGGCTGGTGAACGAATCAGAAGGCGCCGGTCCGTTGCCATTGGACGCGAAGGTTCCGTCGGTCGTAAAGCTCTCCCAAAAGGTGCTTTGCGGGCCATTGGGGTTCGTCAACATATAGCCCCATTGCATGCGGATCATGTCGAGCGCGCGCGTGTCATAACCGGCGACAAAATGGCTCATCAGCTCCATCGATCCGACGAACGTGCTGATCTGTCCCCATTCGGGCGTAATCGAGCCGATGGCGTTCCAATTCTCGTTATGGACGTAGCTGAGGCCTTTGGCCTTCGTCGGATCGTCGATGACATCGAACCAGACGGCGAGCGCGTTGCCGTCTTGCGGGTGCAAGCTGCTGCTCGGATTGTCGCGATAAGCGCCGACGCTCGAGTCCCACAAGTAACCATTGACGCTCGTCTTCAATGTCGTGGCCAGCGCCGCGTAGCTCGTGGCCGAAGCGCTGTCGCCTTCGACGTTGGCCAGCGTCACGGCGCCATTCAATACGGCGTACAAGATCGAATTGGCCTCGATATTCTCGCCGCCTTGATCGACGCGCGGCCCCCAATCGGCCGTCGCCGTCACGTTCAAGAGGCCATTGCCGTCGATCTTGGCGGTGATATAGGCGAGCGCCGTCTTATAACGCGCCCAAACGGTATCGAGCCACGCCTTATCGCCGGAATACAAATAGGTCAGATACGTGCCGTAGAGCGTCCACATATGATACGTGTCCGAGCCGTTATCGAGGTTCCACGGCGGACCGCACCACTGCAAATGACCATCGCTCTGCTGATGATTGAAGAGCGTGACGATGGCGTTCTTGACCGCTTCGGTATCGTTCAGCGCGGCATATCCGGTCGGCAACGAAATGGCCAAGTCGCCCGGCCACACCGTGCGATCGCGCTTGGCGCCGTCGACGACGACGACATTGCCCACTTCGCCGACGGCGCCGGTGTTGTCCCAGTTCGCGGCCGGCGCCGGCGGAACGCGCCCTTCGTGATTCAATATGACGTTGGTTTGAAACGTATACGCGCCGCCGTACCAAGCCTTATTGATCAGATCGTCGTTCGAGTAAAAATAGTTGGGATATTGATTGGGAATGACGCGCTCGGGATCGGGCGAATAGGCCAGCGTCACGCCGCTCAAATCGACGGGACCGGCCGACGTCAGGAAGATCGTCAGGTAGCGAAAGCCGCCGCGTAAGTACTTGGCGTCGCTCGTCCATGACGCCGGGCCGCTGACGGCGACGGGGATCGCGCCGTCGGAATTACCGCCGCCGGCGGAGTTGTCACTGTTGGGACCGACATAGAGCGAGGATTCGCTAAAGGCGACGCCCAACGTAGAATTGGCGCTGGCGCTGGTGAAGGCGAGTGAAATGATACCGCCGACCTCTTTGCCGAAGTCCAATACGATCTGCGCGCCCGCGCCGGATAAGGTCGTCGCTTTGCCGGTCAAGACGTTGGTCGGATTGGCGACGCTGCCGCTCGTCGACAAGACGGCGATGGGCGTGACCGTGCGACTAGGCGGCGCCAGGATATAGGGATCGCCTTTGTTGCCCATATCGTCGTTGGACGCGCCGATATCGGCGCTGGTGGCCGCGTCGTGTGGATTCGGGCCGCCGTCGTCGGGCGCGGCGGCGTCGTCAGCGACGGCAGCATCGCCAGTGCGTCCGCCGTCCGCGGCCGGCGAAGGCGAGCTCCCGCCACAAGCCGTCAGGGCCAAAGGAAACGCATATGCGAGCAAGACGTTGGCGGGCGTGGCGCGCAATCGGCGTCGACCTCCGGCGCGCGGTTGCTTCGAGGTTTTCGCCGCACGAGACAACGAATGCCCAACAGAGCTCGCCATCGAATGGGCGATACCACGGGCCACGTCCCGCCCGTTAGTCTCATCCGTGAGACACGGCAATGCGAATGCAAAGATGCGGTAGCGTGTCTATGAAAAGCCGCGATATGCCGCGGTCTAAGCGGTAGGCGCGTTGCCCTGTAGGTGGGCCGCCGGTGGCGCTGCTGGTGCCGGCGCAGGTACTGCTCGACGGTCATGCACTCGCAGGATTCGAGATCCCGCCAGGTTGGGGAGTAATCGCGTGCGACAATCCCCGTGGCTCACTATCGTATTTCTGGATTTGGCGGCGAGTTCTCATTCAAGGCCATTCGGTCGCCAGTAAAGATAGCGGCGAAACTACGGAACGGTTGGGGAGATCGATAGGCTGTTAAAAGAAGCGGTCACGAAGAGCACCTTCGAACACACGGACTGCCTCGCTTTCCGCCGGTGCTTCCCCGCCGACAGGTCGCTTGGCTGCCTTGGATTGCGCCTAACAATCATGCCTGGCCCGACGCCGTCGCCTCTAGCTGCGCGCGAAGTAGCGGCCGAACGCGTTGTTCGTCGATGGAACGGCGCCTGCACCTCCGGCTCGATTAGGAGGAACCGATGGACGTTCGCGAGCTGATGACGAAGCCGGTGGAGACGCTGGCCTTAGGCGACACGCTCAACTGCGCGGCAAAGCTGATGCATGACCACACGCTCGGCTGCGTGCCCGTCGTCAGTGACGAGGGCGCGCTGGTCGGCATTCTGACCGATCGTGACATCGTCATGTCGGCATACGAGTGGGGCGAGGCGCTGTGGAAACTGGTCGTGCGTCAAATGATGCACGAGCCGGTCCATGCGTGCCGCGCCGACGATGACATCACGGTCGCGGCGAAGGTGATGCGCGAGCATCGCATCCGGCGGCTGCCGGTAGTTGACGCCGACAACAAACCGATCGGGCTCATCTCACTCGACGATCTGGCGTGGGCCTCGCGTCAACCGATCCTCGATCCCACGCCGGGCCTGTCCAACGACGAGATCGGCGGCCTGTACGACGCCACTTCCGGCCGCGGCAAGCACGCCCGCCCCCGCCACTGACTGACGGCTGCGCTCCCGCCGCAGCAGAACTGGGCCTCCTGTTTCGAGATTGCCTGACGAGAGACACCAAATCCTCGATCGAGGATCCCGGCCGCTGTTGTTGGTCGGGCCGCCCGCTCAGCAGTCGAGCGCACTGTCCGACCTACTGCGCTGCAGGTACGGCCGATGCATATGCGAGTCGAGAGAGGTCTACGCAGATGCAGAAGAGCTTGTTCCCGACACTGATCTTCTTCGTAATCGTGGGGATCGCGGTCGCGTCGGCGTTCGCACTTCACCAATCTGGCGTCGCGCCCATCGCTGCCATCGTAGTCGGCGTCGTCGGGTTTTTCGCGGCGGCGATCGCGGCCGCGTCGATTCGGGTCGCGTCGGCCTGGGATCGCGCGGTGGTGTTGCGACTCGGGAAGTTTCGCGCGCTCAAAGGCCCCGGTCTGTTCGGCATCATTCCGATCCTCGACACGATCCCATACTGGATCGACGTTCGCGTGATTACGTCGTCGTTCAAAGCCGAGAAGACCTTGACCAAGGACACGGTCCCCGTCGACGTGGACGCGGTGCTGTTCTGGAAAGTGATCGATCCCCAGAAGGCCGCGCTCGCGGTCGCCGACTATACGAGCGCCATCAACTGGGCCGCGCAAACGGCGCTGCGTGACGTCATCGGCAAGACCATGCTGGCCGATCTTCTCGAAGGCCGCGACAAGATCAGCAGCGACCTGCGGCAGATCATCGATGCGCGTACCGAGCCCTGGGGCGTCAACGTCAATTCCGTCGAAGTCAGGGACGTGCTGATCCCGCCTGGGCTTCAAGACGCGATGTCGATGCAGGCGCAGGCAGAACGCGAGCGACAGGCGCGCGTCATCCTCGGCGACTCCGAGCGGCAGGTCGCCGAGAAGTTTGGCGAGGCGGCCAAGACGTACGAGCACGACCCGATCGCGTTGCACCTGCGCGCGATGAACATGCTCTACGAGGGCCTGAAGACGAACTCGACGATCGTGCTGGTGCCGTCGAGCGTCCTCGACACGATGCAACTTGGAGTCGAAGGAATCGCTGCGCTGGCCAAGACGCTTGGTGACGAGCGCGCGGCCGCTCGCGACGAGCTCGCCGCCGGCGACGGCGCCGCCCACTGAGTCTGCCGCCGCGATCGTTTCCCAGTCGGTCGGCGCGGCGTGCGTCCACCGTTGGTACGGCGTCTGCAATCGCTGTCACCGAACCCTGGAGTGTCATGGAACATTCGGCGACGGAGAGCGATCCGGAGCCCGTAGCTCGGATGCGCTTTGTACAGGCTGCGCTCGACGCAGTCGACGCGGGCGTCGTGGTCGTCGATCCCGAGGGCCGCATCGCCTTCGCCAACGGGCCGGCGCGCGCGTTGTTGCGAGCCGGCGCGCTGAGTAAGGCGGACGGGCGAGCGCTCGCCGTCGACGAGCTGCCGTTCTTCCGGGCGCTGGCGACCGGGCGCACTGAATCTCAGCTGCTGCTTCGGCGCGACTCGAACGGCCTCCTGCTCGGCCAGGGCAGCCCGATCCGCGACGATTCCGGTGCGCTCATCGGCGCCGTCGGCGCGTTCGTCGATGCCCAATCCGAAGATCTCCAACGACTGTTGGATCAGGCGCCGGTAGGAATCGCCGTCGCGCGCGGCAGCGAGCTCGTCTACGAATACGCCAACCCCGCGTATCAATCTTTCGTACCGGGCGTGCCCTTGATCGGAAAGTCGTTCCCCGTCGTCAATTCGGGAATGCCCGAGGTCGTGCGCCACCTGCGCCAGGTCTGGGCCAGCGGCGAGCCGTGGCGCGGCGTCGATCTACCGGTGCAATTCGTACGCTCGGTGGGCGGCTCTCTCGAGCAGGCGTACTTCTCGTTCAC
Source organism: uncultured delta proteobacterium (assembly GCA_963785725.1). Lineage (GTDB taxonomy): Bacteria > Myxococcota_A > Polyangia > Palsa-1104 > Palsa-1104 > JAQBQH01. The sequence continues at coordinate 353,920 of CAWAWS010000033.1, forward strand.
CTGCTGCAAGGTGCGGCGACACACGCCGCCCGACGCGCTCCTGGCCTTCATCTTCGAGACGACAGAGCACGTGCACGATCGCGAGCGGCTCGACGAGGCGTTGGGCGCCGCGCGCCAGCGCACAGCCGAGCTCGAGGCGGTCATCGAAACGATGCTCGAGGGCGTCATCGCCTACGACAAAGAGCGGCACATCATGCTGATCAATGCGACGGCGCGCCACCTGCTCGAGCGAGTCGACACCAGGCCCGAGGTGCTCGAGCGGCCGGACGAGCTGATGCGCGTCCTGCAGCTCCAGCGCGCCGACGGACGTCCACTCTCGCCTACCGACCTTCCCGTCGCGCGGGCGCTCGCCGGCGTCAGCTCGCGCGTCGCGCTACGCTACTACAATCGGCTGACGCACCGTCACGGCTACCTCAGCATCGGCGGCTCCCCCATCCGCGCAAGCGACGGGAGCGTCGTCGGAGCGGTCACTGTCGGCAGCGATGTCACGGACGCGACCGAGCTCGACCGGCTCAAAGACGAGTTCATCCGCGTCATCGCGCACGAGCTCAAGACGCCCATCACCATCATAAAGGGCTACGCCAACACGCTCGTAAAGACATTGGGACCGACTTTGACGCCCGCGTACCTGCGCATGCTACAGGCGATCGATCGCGGCGCCGAGCGCATCAACCGCCTCATGTGCGAGCTGCTCGACGCGCAGCAGATCGACCTCGGCCTGCTGGAGCTGGTGTTCGATCGCGTCGACCTCCTCGAGCTCGTCAACGACGTCGTCGATCGGGTCGCCGCCCATGTTCCCGAGCGCTGCGTTCGCCTACACGACGCTCAGCCGATAGCGCTGCGCGCCGACCGCGAGCGATTGCGGGAGGTGTTGCGCATCCTGCTCGACAACGCCATCCGTTACTCGCCCGGCGGCGGCGATGTCGAGGTCTCCCTCCAGCACAGTGAGAGTACCGCGACCCTATCGGTGCAAGACCACGGCATCGGAATCCCCGGCGATCGACGCGAGCACCTGTTCGAGCGCTTCTATCGCGCCCATACCGGCACACCCTACGACTATGGCGGCACCGGGCTCGGCCTCTACGTCGCGAACGCCATCATCGAGCGCCACGGCGGCACTCTGCGCTGCGACAGCGTGGAGGGCATAGGTTCCACTTTTACCGTGCAGCTGCCGCTCACGAATCCGCAATGACGACGCCACCACCGCGCACCGCCCGCGTCCTAGTCGTCGACGACGACGAGGACATCGTCGAGCTCGTCCGCTTCGTGCTCGAGAGCGCGGGCTACGCCGTCGTCACCGCTGGTGACGGCCGCCAAGCGCTGGCAGCGGTGACCGCGGCGATGCCCGACCTCATCCTGCTCGACATGAAGATGCCGATCATGGACGGCAAACAGTTCGCGGCTGAGCTTCGACGCCGCCATGACGACGCCGCCCCAATCATCGTCCTCACCGCCGCCGAAGACGCGCGCAAGCGGGCGCTCGAGATCGGCGCCATCGGCTGGCTCGCAAAGCCCTTCGAGCTGCCTGACCTCCTGCGCGCTGTCGGCGCCCACATCGGCAAGCAGACCAGCGAACGGCCGACCATCGGTCCCGCGGGCTCGAATGTGCCGTCATCGCGTTAGCCGCCCATGCTCGCTCACGCGTTTCGCCGAACGCCCTTTAGACGTCCCAAGGTCCTCCGCTCGACGCCTCGACTTCAGCGCGCCGGCCCGCACTCCCGAGACATGACGCGTGGGACGCATTCCTTCGCAATCTCCACGAACGCCCGGATCGTCGACGATCGCTGTGCGCGCCGCGGATAGTAGAGGAAGAAACCGGGAACCATCGGCGCGTACGCGCCCAGAACGCATTGCAGCCGGCCATCCCGAAGTTGCTGCGCGACGCCCGGTTCAGCGACGTAGGCGAGTGCGACGCCGCGCTCCGCGATCGAAGCGGCGAACGCGCTGTCGTTGGTCACGATGCCGCCGCGTACAGGTACACGCCAGCTCCTCTTGCCGCGCTCCAGGTCCCAGTCATAGAGCGCGCCCGTCGACAGCGAGCGGTAGGTGACGCACTCGTGCTCGAGCAGGTCCTCCGGACGCGCCGGTGTCCCGTGCTTTGCCAGGTAGCCCGGCGCTCCCACGACGACGAAGCGGAACTCGTCCGTCAATCGGACCTGCACCATGTCGCGCTCGATCGCCTCGGTCAGGCGGACGCCGGCGTCATAGCCCTCGGCAACAATGTCGACGAAGCGCTCGTCGAGGATGATCTCCAGGCTCAGCCGCGGATAGCGCTCACGGAACGTCGACAGCATCGGCGTGATCACGAAGGGCACGGCTGCGCGTGGCACCGATAGTCGGATCCGCCCGACTGGCTCACCGGGTTGCGCCGACAACTCGGTGAGGGCCGCGACTGCCTGTCCCAACCCAGGCCCGGCGCTCTCGACCAGCCGCTGGCCTTCGTCCGTAAGCGAGACGCTGCGCGTGGTGCGGACCAGCAGCGTGATACGCAGATGCTCTTCGAGCTGACGCACCGCCTGGCTCACGGCAGAGACGGAGACGCGCAGCTCGCGCGCGGCGGCGCTGAAGCTCCGCAGGCGAGCAACGACAAGGAAGACCTGAAGTTGCTGCAGCGTCGAGGTGGTCATGCATCGGCCTTCGAGATTCGTACGATTGTGCATCCACCGCCGGCCGGCTTCCACTTCCGCGCGCCGAGGGGCAGCCACCGCTCAGACCCGGTCGAAGACCGACCGTCCAGAGCCAACGACGCTGGAGCGACCGACTGTCTCTCCGGCGCGAGCGCCGGTGCTGGGCCCATTGTGAAGCCATGGTTAAGAGGTCTTCGCCCTCTTGGGGACTAATCATCCGGGCCTTCTGCCCGTAGCTTTTCTTACATCAGGATGGCAGACGTCGACTGACGGGAGAGACGATGGAAAAGCGGAAACTGGGCCAGGGCGGGTTGGAGGTTTCGGCGATCGGGTTCGGCGCCATGGGGCTCAGCTTCGGCCTCGGGCCCGCTACCGACAAGCGGGAAGCCATCGCGCTCCTGCGCGCCGCCGTCGAGCGCGGCGTAACCTTTTTTGACACGGCGGAGGCCTACGGCCCCTTCACCAACGAGGCGCTGGTCGGCGAGGCGCTGGCGCCGCTGCGCGACCGCGTGGTCATCGCGAGCAAGTTCGGCTTCGCGCTCGATCCCGATACTGGCGGGACGGTCGGTGTGAACAGCCGACCGCAGCACATCCGCGAGGTCGTGCACGCCTCGCTGAAGCGGCTGAACGTCGATGTCATCGACCTCCTGTACCAGCGTGGATCGTGCCTATCCCTGGCATCAACAAGCTGGAATATCTCGACGAGAACCTAGCCTCGGTGAACGTCGTCATGAGTGCGGTCGAGCTTCGCCAGATCGACGAATCGGTATCGAAGATCGAGATCCACGGCAAGCGGCTGGCCGAGGGACTGCTGCAGCTGAGCGAGTAGCTCGACGTCAAGTATCGTTGCTCGATCAACAAGGCTTCGCTGAGCGCGGAGCAAGGAGATGAACATGGAAAAGCGCAAGCTCGGCAATCTGGAAGTGTCGGCCATCGGCCTAGGCTGCATGGGGATGAGCTTCGGCTACGGTCCGCCGGCCGACCGGAACGAGATGATCAAGCTCATCCGGACCGCGTTCGAGCTGGGCGTGACCTTCTTCGATACGGCGGAGGCGTATGGGCCGTACGCGAACGAGGAGCTGCTCGGCGAAGCGCTCGCTCCCTTGCGCGACCAGGTCGTCATCGCGACCAAGTTCGGCTTCAAGTTCGACGAGAACAATCGCCAGACGGGACTCGACAGCCGTCCTGAGCATATTCGGGCGGTCGCCGAGGCGGCACTCAAGCGGCTGAAGACCGACCGCATCGACCTGCTCTACCAGCACCGCGTCGATCCGAGCGTGCCGATCGAAGACGTGGCCGGCGCGGTGAAGGAGCTGATTCGCGAGGGCAAGGTGAAGGCGTTCGGCATGTCGGAGGCGAGCGCGCAGACACTGCGCAAGGCGCACGCGGTGCAGCCGGTTGCCGCGCTGCAGAGCGAGTATTCGCTTTGGTTCCGCGAGCCGGAGGCGGAGATTCTGCCCACGTGCAAGGAGTTGGGCATCGGCTTCGTCGCCTTCAGCCCGCTCGGCAAAGGGTTCCTGACCGGCAAGATCGACGAGAAGACCCAGTTCGACAAGAACGACTTCCGCAACATGGTACCGCGCTTCGACGAGGCGAACCGCAAGACCAATCGCGCGCTCGTCGAGCGCGTGACTGCGATCGCCGAGCGCAAGCAAAGCACGCCGGCGCAGGTTGCGCTCGCGTGGCTGCTGACGCGCGCGCCGTTCATCGTCCCGATCCCGGGGACGACGAAGCTGTCGCGACTGCAGGAGAACCTCGGCGGCGCGAAGGTCGCGCTCACGCGTGACGAGCTGAAGGAGATCGCAGACGTCCTCGCGACGACGACGGTGCAAGGCGCTCGCTATCCCGAGCATCTCGCCAAGCTCGTGGGCCGATAATCCAGCCGTCTGATAAAGCCGCGGCGGCAAAATCAATCGCGCGTTCCTGACCGCCGCACACGCCGCTGCGGCAAGCCGGATGCGAAACGACGTCTATCGTGAGTATCAGCAAAGAAGCGCAGCGCAAATCACGACGAGCTGTTTCCCACTCACACGTCGACGCCGAAAGAGACCGATCCCGAGCTGATCGAGCAAGAGCGTATCTTCGGCGATCGCATCGAGCAGAGGTACGCGCAGTCGCCGAAGGACCAGCTGCACATTCAGAAGCTCCTTTCGGCGAATTGTTTCGGCGACTACTACACGCGGACGGGGCTCGATCTGAAGTTGCGCGAGCTCCGTAGCGGAGCGTTGCGCGCATTCTGCGCTGTCGGCTTCGAGCGCCTCGGCCGAGGTCGAAGGTAAGCGCCGCATCGCCAGCGTCGCGCGTTGCAATGGCCTTGCGGCCGGTCTACCCTCGCCGCGAGGGGGCTGCGGTGCCGCGTTTGCTATTGCGCGCGAGGGATGGGGCGAACGAGAGCGCGATCGATTTTGACGAGGGCGAGGTCCTGCTCATCGGCCGCGCGCCCCGCGCCGATGCCATCCGCCACGACAACGCCGACGTCCCGCGTGTCACGCGTGACGTTGCCATCGCCGACGCCAGCATCTCCGCAAACCACGTCGTCGCCTGGTGCCTCGCCGGAGACGTGCACCTGCGCGACCTCGGAAGCCGCAACGGCAGCGCCGTTCAGCTGCCGCGCAATCGCACGGTGCGCCTGACGACCGGCGACGAGCTCTGCTTGGCGCTGGCCCCCGCCGGCTTCAGCGTTCCGGCCGCAGACGAGCCGGTCACTCCCGAATGGAAGGACGCCAAAGACTTTGCCCGTGTCGTGCGCGCGTCCTTGCAAGAGTGGCTCGGCAGACAGCAATTGAAGGCGGAGGTCCGAATCGTCGCCGCTCGCCACGACGCGGACGACGCCGGCGGACGAATGCCGCTCGCGAGCGGCGAGAGCCTCGACCTGTTGCCGCTCCAGACCGTCGATACCGAGTGGAGCGGCTCGCTGCAACGAGCGTGGCGCTGGCTGGCGCGTTTGAACCGTCAATACGTCGCCGAGCAAGAGACGCGCGACGAAGGCATGATCCTGGCGTCGCCGCTCATCCGCGTCGCCCATCGCGAAGTCGTGGACGAAGCGCGCAGCGGCGTTCCCACTTTGCTGCTGATCGGTCCTTCGGGCGCCGGAAAGGAGCGGCTGGCGGAGGCCTTTCACCGCCATACCGGTCGCACGGGACCTTTCGTCGCCGTCAACTGCTCGATGTTCAACAAAGAGCTGCTGCGTTGCGAGCTCTTCGGCGCCGAGCCGGGCGCCTTTACCGGCGCCACCCGCCGCATCATCGGCGCCGTCGAGCGCGCGCACGGCGGAACGCTGTTTCTCGACGAGATTGGCGAGCTGACGGCCGACGTGCAGCCGATGCTGCTGCGCTTTCTCGATCGTCACGAGTTCGAACGCCTCGGACAATATGGGCGACCGGAGCGCGCGGACGTGCGACTCGTGGCCGCGACCAACCGCGACTTGCGCGAGCTGGTGCGCAAAGAGCGTTTTCGCGACGATCTCTGGTATCGGCTGTCGATCAGCGTCATCGATGTGCCGCCGCTGCGCTCGCGTTGGGAAGACATTGTCGAGCATCTGCGCAGCACGCGACTATCGGGCGGCCATTCGGCGGCGGATGCGCTCTCCGCGGACGCGCTGGCGCTCTTGCGCGCTTATGCTTGGGACGGCAACTTTCGCGAGCTCACCAACTTCACGCATCGGCTGCCGCGCGACGCCGGCCCTGGCGCCATCTCCGCCGCGGCGTGCCAGCGCATCTTGGACAAGGGCGCGGTGCGCCTCGGAGGCGCTGTCGCGACCATGAACGCGGCGGCGGGCGACTTGGGACAGTGGCCGGAGCTGGCCAAGCAGGCAGTCGCCGCTTTCCAAGAGGATCGCGCCCATCCGCCGGTGAGCTGGGACGATCAGAAAGAGTGCAACGAGAAGTATCTCAAGCCGCTGCTGTTCGCGCACATGTCCGGCGTCGCGGAACAGTCCTCGCCGGCCGACTCGGAGGCGCTCGTCGCGCTGTCGTCGCGTGTCGCCGCGAAAGTGGGCGCCGACCGTGGCACTGCGCTCAAGCAGCTGACGCGCTACTACCGTCGCTTTCGCCAGCTGACCTTCGCCGACTGAAGCGGCCTCAACTCGCGCGCTGCGAGCCGGCTCGCGTGGCCGTGATCGCATTCGCAGCCGCGTCCTCGCCGTCGTAGGCGTTCGGCGCTGCCGCGCGCTTGGTACGTTCGCTGCAATGCGCAGCTGCGTCGCGGGCGTCCGCGGTGGAGGCCGCCATGAAGCACTCGCTCGCTCGCACGTTCGCCGCCGTCGGGCTCTTGTGGTCGGCCTCGGTCCGCGCCGCGAAATGGACGGAGCGCTATTCCGGCCTCGGCAGCGACCAGGATCGCGAGTCAGCTTGCGCGTCGGCGGAGCGCGACGCTCGTTCGCTCGCGCTGGCGGCGTGCGGTCTGACCGGCCGCAAGCTCGATGACGCCGTCGATTGCAGATGCAACTCGCTGCGTGTAGGCGACGGTGAGCTCTACATGTGTACGGTGCGCTTGCAGGTCTACTGCGCGAAGTGAGCCCAGGCCGAATGCACGAAGAACGCGAGGCAACGTCAGATGTTCCGACTACGATCGCTCACGTCGCTGTTCGTCGTCTCGCTGAGCTGCGCCGCGTCCGCTTCCATCGAGGAGGTCGGCTGGCGCGGCTGGCAACGCGCCGAGCGCTCGTCAGTGATCGCGTTTCGCTGGCGATCGGTTGGACCTTGCACGTCGACGAGCTGCTTCAAGGACGTGCAGCTTCACAACCTGTCGGACGGCACGCTCGACGTCGCCTACGCGATCTACTTGTCGGCTGCGCGCGGCGAGATCGTGACGCGCGGCGAGCGAGTATTGGGGCCCGGCGCCATCGTCTCCTTTGCACTGCTCGACGGGCGCGAGATCAGGCGCCTCGTGATCCAAAGCGCGATCCCGTGAGCGACGGCGCGTCTGCGCGGACGAAATACTGCAAATTGGGGGCTGCGACAATATGCCACAGCGCATTCACATGATTGCATTCGTCACCAATAGGGTACTATTTTCGCTTCGCGGCGAGAATAGTTGGCTTTCTCGTCTTGCCGCGCCGGCCGTTCGAAGGAGGGCGTCAGCGTTTTCATCACGCGGGCGCCGGGGTGCGGGAGGGACGATGCGGCACCGGCGTAGACGAGAAATCCGCGCGGCTTGGCTGCGGCTCGCAGCCGTCTTCTTGCTCCTCGTTGCCGGCGCTGCGCGCGCGGACGCGGCGCTTACCGTCGTGCCCGCTTCTGCTGCGACCGCGCCGCGCGGGATCATCCAGTTCGTGACCACGGGCGGCTCGGGAAGCGGCGACGTTTGGACGCTCGCGGCAAACAGCTCGGGAGGCGCGATCGAGGCCACGACGGGCGTATACACGGCAGGCGTGACCGGCGGTGTCACCGACATCATCAGAGTCAGTGACAGCCAGGGAAACATCGCCAGCGCCACGGTCACCGTCGAGGCCGCGATCACCATCAGTCCTGCCAGCCCGACGACTTTCCCCAAAGGGACCGTCAATTTCCAAGCCAACGGCGGCAGCAACGTCGGCTTCATCTGGTCGCTCGCCGCGAACGCGTCGGGCGCCACGATCAATCCTACGACCGGTGTCTACAAGGCAGGCCAGATCGGCGGTGTCGTCGACGTGATCACGGTCGTCGACTCGCTGGGAAACTCTGCGACGGCCAGCGTGGCCGTTGGTCCGGCGATGACGATCGGCGGCACGCCATCGCTGCCTCCCAGCGGCTCGGCACAATTCGTCGCCACGGGCGGAGCTGGAGTCGGGTTCGCGTGGAGTCTCAGTCAAAACAATTCGCACGGAACGATCAGTCAGAGCGGAGTCTACACGGCGGGCCCGATCGGCAGCGTCACCGACGAGGTCCTCGTGACCGACCCCTACGGCAATACGGCGACCCACCCCATCACCGTCACGCCCAGCGTCTCGGTGCTGCCCGCGATTCAGTCGACGACCACGCGCGGCACGATCCAGTTCGCCGCCGACGGTGGCAGTGGCAACTTCACCTGGGCTCTCTACGTGAACGCCTCCGGCGGCACCATCAGCGCACAAGGGCTTTACGTCGCCGGCGCCGTCGGCAAGGTCACCGACGCCATCACGGTCACCGATTCGCTCGGCAACGTCGCCTCTGCGCTCGTCAGTGTCGGCGTCTCGCTGAGCATCACTCCCGCGAGCGTCACCGTGAAGCCCGACGGCACGGTCAGCTTCAGCGCCAGCGGCGGCAGCGACACCGGCATCAGCTGGTCGCTCGCGGTCGACGGCTCGGGCGCACGAATCGACGCCGCCACCGGCATCTATGTGGCAGGCGACCAGCCCGGCCTCGACGCGGTTCAGGCGCGCGACTCGCTCGGCGACACTGCGGTAACGATAGTCGTCGTCGGTCAGCCCAACAGCGCGCCGCTCGATGCCGGCACGACACCCGACGCCGCCGTGGCGCCCGATGCCGGCTCGACGGCTGACGCGGGCAGCGCAGGACCCTCCGATGCCGGCGTGCGAGCGGATGCGGGCGCACCGAGCGGCGGCGTGGACGCCGGCTTGCCGTCGACCGATTGCGGCCCTCCGCCGTCGTCTGGCCGCGGCTGCGGCGTCGGGGGTGCCGCTGCAAACGCGGGCGGAGGCGCGTCGATGGCGCTCGTGTGCCTGCTCTTGGCCGCCGTGTGGTTGCGTCGCGCGCGGCGACGATGGCGGCAACAGGAGTAGCACGGAATGCGGTCAAAGACGGACACGCACAGCTGTCTGAGCGACGTGGAGACGATCACTTGGGCCCTGCAGCGTTTGCCGGCCGCCATCGCCGCCACCGTGAGCCAACATCTCGACGGCTGCGCTGCCTGTCAGTCGCGGGTCGCGCACGCGCGCGAAGAGATCGCCGGCGTTCCGCTCGTCCACGAAGCTGGCGATCCCGTCGCGCCGGCGACGTTGCCCACGCGCGACGGCGACGTGCCCTCGCTCTCGCGCGGCACGGTGCTCGGCCGCTATGTCATCCTCGACCGCGTCGGCGGCGGCGGAATGGGCGTCGTCTACGCCGCTTACGATCCAGAGCTCGATCGCAAGCTCGCCATCAAGGTGCTGCGTCGCAGCACGGCGCCCAGCCGCGACGATCGGCTGCGACTGCTCCGCGAAGCGCAAGCGCTCGCGCGCCTGCGACATGCGCATATCGTCGGTGTTTACGATGTCGGGACTTTCCGCGAGCAGGTCTTCGTGGCCATGGAGTTCATCGCCGGCGACACCATGACGCGCTGGCTGGCGCTGCAGCGACGTTCCTGGCCCGAGGTGCTGGCTCTGTTCCGTCAGGCCGGCGAAGCACTCGCGGCGGCCCACGATGGCGGCATCGTGCATCGCGACTTCAAGCCGGACAACGTGATGGTGACTCGCGAAGGGACCGTGCGCGTGCTCGACTTCGGGCTGGCGCGCGCGACTCACAACGCTGCGACGAGCGAAGTCGAGCCACGCGCGTCGACCACCCACGCAGCCGCGATGCTGGTTACGCCGCTGACGCTCTCCGGCTCGCTGCTCGGGACGCCGCTGTATATGTCGCCCGAGCAGTGGCTGAGCCAGCCGGCGGACGCGCGCTCGGACCAGTTCAGCTTCTGCGTCGCGCTGTACGAGGCGTTCACCGGCACGCGCCCTTTCGCCGACGACAGCCTGGCCACGCTCAAGCGCGACGTCGTCGACGGTCGGGTTCGCCAATGGCCCATCGACTGCGAGGCTCCGCTGTGGATTCGTACGATCGTCGCTCGCGGATTGCGCCCGCGCGCCGAGGAGCGTTACGCGTCGCTCGACGAGCTCTTGGCTGCGCTCGCCGCCGATCCCGAAGCCGCCCATCGACGACGGCGACGGCTCGCGGCGCTGTCGGTCGGCTCCCTGGTCGTCGCGACCCTTGCGTCCGTTGGGATCGTCAAGGGTCTCCACCGTCCGGCGCAGCGCTGCGTCGGCCTCGACGGCGCGCTGGCGGGCGTCTGGGACGGCTCGCGCAAACGCGCCGTCCGCTCCGCGTTCCTCGCCACCGGGCGAAGCTACGCCGCCGAGACCGCGCAGCGTATCGAGCGGGCGCTCGACGGTTACGCGCAGCGCTGGGTGCAAGCGCGGACCGACAGCTGCCGCGCGACGTACGAGCGCGGTGAACAGTCCGAGCAGCTGCTCGATCTGCGCATGGCCTGCTTCGACCGACGGCTTGGCGAGCTGGGCGCGCTCACCAAAGTGTTCGCCAAAGGTCCCGACTCCGAAGTCTTGAACAACGCAGTCGAGGCCGCGAGCCACCTGTCGGATCTCGAGAGCTGCGGCGCCACGCGGACGCTCGAAGCCGTGCTCCCGCCGCCGCAGGATCCGGCGTCTCGAGCGACGCTCGCGATCTTGCGCCGCCGCACCGACGAGCTCAAGGCGCTGACCCGCGCCGGCAAGCAGGCCGCCGCGCTGAACCTGGCGCAGGACTTGGCGACCGCGACCGCGCGCCTCGGCTATCCGCCGTTGCATGGCGACGTGCTCTATCGACTCGGCCATCTCCAAGCCGTCGGCGGGCGCGAATATCGGGCGGCGGAGCAGACACTCAAAGAGGCGCTACAAGAGTCGGCGGTCGGACATGACGATCAGCTCGCGGCGCATGTCTGGTCCGAGCTCATCTATCTCATCGGCTATCGCGAAGCACGTTACGACGAAGCCAACCTACTGTCCGCGTATGCCGAATCGGCGGTGCAGCGCGCCGGCAATGACGCGCAGGCCGCGGCCAATCTCGACGGAAATCGCGCGATGGTGCTGTGGGCGCAAGGGCGCTTCGGCGAGTCCCAGCGCCTCTTCGAGCGCGCGATCGCGGCTTACCGCAACCTGCCCGATTCGTCGTTCGACAGAGCGGTCTTGCTCGATGGGCTCGGGCTGACGCTCGACGCGCAGGCGAAGTACGATCTCGCCGAACGAGCCTATCTGGGCGCGTTGGCGCTGATCGATCGTGACATGGGCGCGAGCCATCCGTTGTCGGCGACCGTGGCCGCTAATCTGGGCAATCTTCTCGAGCATCAGGGCCGCTACGAAGAGGCGCGCCGCAACTACGAGCACGCGCTCACGACCGCGCAAAACGTCATGGGACCGGAGCATCCCGATGTGGCGCTGGCGCTGCTCAACCTCGGAAACGTCCTCGAGGATCTCGGACGGCACCGCGAAGCACGTCAGATCCTCGAGCGTGCTAGTGAAGTCGGCCAGCGCGTCTTTCCCTCCGGCCACCCGCTCATCGGCGCCACGTTCAACAACCTCGGCGACGTGTTGCTGGCGACCTCCCAAGACGCCGACGCGAAATACGAGTACGAACGGGCGATCGCCGTTTTCGAACGCCTCTCGCCGCAGCAGCTCGCCTATCCGTTGACGGGGCTCGCGCGCGCCGACCTCGCGCTCGGCCTGCCGCGCCAGGCCTTGCGCGCGGCCGAGCAGGCGGTTAGCATTCGCGCGGCCGAGCCCGACGGGAAAGATTTGGCCGACAGCCGATTCGCGCTGGCCCGGGCGCTGTCGGCGTCGCGGCAGCCGGCGCGGGTGAATGCGCTGCTCGAGCAGGCGCGGCGGGGCTACTCGCACGCCGGAAACGCAGGCAAAAAGGGGCTCGCCGAGCTCGATGCGTGGGCTCACGCCGCGACGCCGTCGCCACGCCGTGCCGGCCGCTCGCCAAGTCCTGTCGATAAGTCGGGCGATTGAGCGCGCGGTTGCGACGCTCGGCGAAGCTTCGCGTTCAATCGCGGCTACTCGCAGCTGTTGGTCATGGTGTCGCAAGTCGTGGACGCGAAGTCGTCGGCGCAGTCGGCGTCGGCGAGGCACTGCACGCACGCGTAAGTGGTGGGATTGCAGCGACTGGCGAAGAGATCGTCGGCGCAATCACTGTCGGTCAAGCAGCGAACGCAAGTGCCTTGGGGCGAGCACAAGACGTAGACCTTGCAGTCGCTGTCTTGCGTGCACTCCGGCTTGGGGCAGTGGTCGCTCTTCCAGTCGTTGCAATCGTCGACGAGCGTCGCGGCCTGCTCGACCTCGAGGCCGCACTTCGCAGCGCTGATGGCGACCCCGATGAACGCGATGGAGGCGAGCGCGAGATCCGCGGGCGGGTTGCCCGCCAGCTCCGCCGCCAGCGCCGCGAGCGCGACCGCGTCATGTCCCTTGGCCAGCGACTCCAGCGCCGCCGTCAGCATCGAGTCGTATTGCGTCGGCGTGACGACATTGACCATCGCCGGGATGCCTTCGGCCGCCTTCGCTTTTGCCGCGCTCGTGACGGCGGTCCATTTCTCGAATCGGGATCGCTTCGAGCAGCGGTTGCAACAAGAACGTGTTGGCGAATTCGACGAAGCAGGTCGTGAACAGCGCCGCGCCGGGCGCGCAATCGGTGTCGCAGCTGAAGTCGCTCGACGACGTGATCGCCATCAGCGACGTCGTCGAGCCGCCGCATCGGCCGAAGAAGCTCGGATACTGCGACTGCGCGGTCTGGTAGACGTACTGGGTCAAGCCGGAGGTGACGAAGTCGGGATCGAGCTGGCCGGCTTGCGTGCCCGTCACCATGAAGGCGAGATAGAGCGTCAACGCTTGGGCTTCGTAGGGCGTCGCCACGTGCTCGCGCAGCGCCTTGGCCGCCGTCTGGCCGCTGGTATCCGTCAGAAGCGCGTCGGCGTCCGCGGTCGGGCAGGGCGGCAACGCGGCTGGCGATGAGCAGCCCGGCCACACGAGCATACAGCAGCAGCAGCGTCTGTCGCGTGATCGACATGGACGTGCTCACGAGCCCAGCGGGCAAGATGACGGACAATTCGTGATCGCGACTGGCTGCACGACCAGACCGCGAGCGAGCAGCAGCCGCCCTCGCCGCAAGCTGGGTCGCCGAACGTCGGGGCGTCGCTGCATAGCGATTGCGACTGGCAGAGGCTGTAGAGCGCGCACTGCTCGGCGCCTTGCGCGTCGTCGGCGCAGGAGCCGCCGGTGCATTTCGTGTCGTCGGTCTGTTGCCCGTAACAGTAGGCGGCCCAGCAATAGGTGACGGCGGCGGCGACGTAGGTGTCGCGGATGCACGAGCCGGTCATGTCGATGATGGCCGAGACGCTCGGCGCGTTCGTCGGACACGAGTAGGATTGCCCGTTAGCCTGCAAGATCTGCTGGCAGGTCGCGCTGAGCGTGCTCGCGCCGCCGCCGTTGTCGTTCGAGCCGCCGCACGCCGTGAGCATGAGCGCGGTCGCGCAGCCGATGATGACGCTGCTTTTACTGCGCATCGCTCATCTCCGTGTCGAGGTCGACGCCCGGCGAGCATGACGCGCAGCGTGGACCGGGCGAGTACCGCTCGACGCCGGGCGCGCGCGCATCGCGTTCGCTGGCCGCTTTGTCGTCGAGCGGCGCGTGACCGGCGCTGAGCGTGCGGGGCGCGCCGTGGGCCGGATTGACGACACGAACCTGGGTCGAGAGCGGCTGCGGGGCGGTAGCGACGCTCGACGCGGGCTCGGTGCAGGCGGAGAGCGCCGCGCCGAGGAGCAGCACGACGGCGAGGCCGCGCTGGCGCCGGCTCGTGGCCAGCGCGGCGACGAGCAGCAGCAGGCCGAGCGGGCCGGCGCCCTCACTGTGGCTTCCCGCGCTGACGTCGCAGCCGCCGTGCTTGCCACCGCCGGAGCCGCCACCGCTGCCGCCGAATCCGCCGCTGCCGCCGAATCCGCCGCTGCCGCCGGAGCCAGCGCTGCCGCCGCCACCGCCGTTGCTCGACTGCGGCACGCACTGGTAATTGGGCGGCGAGCAGTCGCCGTTGCAAACCGTCCCGGCGCAGCTGACGGGAACGTAGCCTGCGTCGCACTCGCAGCTGGTCGTGTTGACGCACGTGCTGTTCGCGGGGCAGTAGTAGTCGTCGCCGCAAGCCACGACGTCGAAGGTGGAGCTGCTGCCGCAGTCGTTGCCGACGGAGCCGCCGCCGCCGCCGTTGCTGTTGCCGCTCGGCGAGCAGATGCCGTTGGAGGTGCAGCCTTCGCTCTGCGAGTTTTCATTGCAGCAGACGTTGGTGCTACCGCCGGCGCCATAAGGGCAGCACCAGCTGCCGCAGAAGAGCGGCGCGTTGCTGGGGCAGGCGTTGCCGCCGCCGCCACCAGCCGAGCCGCCGCCACCAGCCGAGCCGCCACCGCCGCCGTTGCCCGACGAGCAGATGCCGTTGGAGGTGCAGCCTTCGCTCTGCGGGTTCTCGTTGCAGCAGACGTTGGTGCTACCGCCGGCGCCGTAAGGGCAGCACCAACTCCCGCAGAAGAGCGGCGCGCTGCTCGGGCATTGTGCGGCGGCGCGGCGCGACGTGAAGGCGAGACCGATGACCAAGCAGCATATCCAATGTGCAGATTTCATGTGCGCTCCCCCGAGGTGTGGACGGCGCAGCCGATTGCAGCCGGGGTGCCAGTCGTCGAGCCGCGATCCGCGTGCGCTTGCGCCTCGGCGCCGGTGCGATTGCGATCGCAATCGTGCAGCGCGCTCACCGACGACTACCGAGCCTGCCAGGACCGTTGGCCCGTCCGCGCAACGCCGCTCGGAGCGTGCCCTCCCTCGTCGCGAGGCATCACGAGGAGGGGCGCGCTGCGACGCGGGTCACCCGGCCTGATCGGCGATGGAGGTCGCTGCGGCTTCGACGACGCGCGCTATCACGTCCATGGCGCCGCCTGCGAGCCGGGCGCCGAGACGCCGAGACGCTGACCGCCGCGTCTGCTACGCGACACGTCGCTGCCCTGGAAGCTGCTTTGCGAGGAGGTCTCGAAGCTGCGGCTGTCGCGCTTGGAAGGCCAGGTCATCGCGCAGTCGCGGGCTGCCGCAGTGGGCCGCTCCGACGGGGGCGTTGACGAGTTTGATACAGTGCTTGGCACAGCGGCCTTCGCGGCCCGCGCGGAAAATAAAGCCCGGAAGATTCGCATCTTCCGTGCCTACTCGAGTTGCGGGTGGACGAATACTTCACGGACGGTCGATCCATCCGCATCCACGCGAAGGCAAACACCGAATTACAAGCAGTCAACTCCATGTGAAATATCTTGGGAGGCGTCCAAATGCGGCGACCAGAAGCTGCACTGTACCAATGTAACAAATGACGAGATCGCCTCTGCGATCGAGTCCGCACTACACGAATGGCGCTCATCGCGCGAATACCGCCACCTTCGGCGAACGCTGCTCGAAATCACGGGACTACTGGATTTCAACAGCGCTTGATGAGTTGATAACCCCACCGGGGTTTTCGCCAAACCGAAACCTTTGCGCCGCGAATTTCGCCGTCGCTGCGGTCGCCGGGCGGCCTCTCGCTGACCCGCGCCAGCTACTCGATTCCCGCCTTCTTGAGCAGGTCAGACACGATTCCGCTCATGTCGCCGACGCGCAGACGCAAATCAAGAACGCCTTGTCCAACAAGTCGAATGTCAGCATTCATACTGCAAGCACGCCTTTTCGAGGCACAACGGTACGCATTACGATGCGGGGCGGCGGCAACCTCGCACGCTGCACGTGGAATTTTTTCGGCGAGGAGCTCCGCCGACTCGCTGATCGAACGAAACGCGACACTGCGAGCCTCGTTTTCGTCGAGCGCGAAGGGTGTCAACAAGCCGTCGCGCCTGATTGCTCGTATCGACATTTGATCGCGCGTTCAACGCATTCACTGAATGCCGGTTCGCAGCACAAACACGATCGCGCCAAAACCACGATCATTCCGCGAGACTGCGAGCCGAATGGCAAAATTTGCGAGGCGATAACTGGAAGATTCCTGACGAGCTGGGGAGCAAGGTCGAGCCGCTGTTGCCGCCGGAAAAGCCGCATCCACTTGGCTGTCACAACTCGCGCGTACCAAATCGGAGCGCGCTGAACTCGCTTAAGCCTCCGCGCGGCGACGATGAGCTACTGGCGCAGCATCGCGCCAGCAATCCTCGGACGATCCTCGCGCCGCCGCTGGGAGGCGCGACCGCTCGCCGCACAATGGCGGCGCAACGCTCGAGCAGCCGGCCTATGAGCGCACCACTCGCTATCCACGCTCCGGTCGAACGCCCGAATCAAGCTTACATAGGTCGCCGCGATCCAACATGACCGCCCCGTCGACTGCGCTTCCGTCGGTAAGTCACGGATGAACGGCTCGACCATCACGGGCTGCTCGCGTCAGCGTGCGCGGCGGACGTGCGGTGCCGCGGCCAGCGACGCCACATCCAGCGGATGAACCGCGACCACCGCGCCCGGCACGGGAAAGTGATACGTACGACCGGTCGTCGCGCCACGAATCGTCATCGCGGTTCGGCCGTCGTAGCGAAGCAGCTGTGGCTTCGCGTCAGGCACGCGGCTTGTCGGAGTCGTCGACCTTCGGCCGCAACACGGCATCGGACACCTCTTTGTGTGTTTCGGGCTCTTCATGCCAGACGGCGGGCGGCGCTGGTTCACGCGTCGTCGCGCGCTCGGCGAGGATCGCGGCGCCCGAGAGCGCGGGAATGAGCAGCAGCCGCCCGGCCCAGCCGTCGCCGAGCGCGATCGCCAGCGGCGCCGCCACCCAGACGCTTAAACAATAGAAGCAGTCGAAGAGCTCGCCACCCATGCGGCGCAGCCGCGCGAGCACTCCGAATGGGCCGTTCTCGGCGTACAGGAGGTGCGTCAAGCGCCAGACCGCGAGCGCTCCGATCACCAGGCGATACCACCCACCCATCTCGCCACCATAACATGGGTCACCCGGATCACACACCACGCGAGCAAAGCCCGCATTGAACATTGCTGCGGCCATTTGTCGCACCATCGAAAGTCGAAAGTTACGATGTGAAGCGGCCATCGACCGTTTGGCGCTTTGAAACGCGGTTGGCACTTGTCGAGCTATTTGCAAAAGAGTAATGTCTGCGCGGCCGGGTTACGCGGCATGGGGAGGGGGGCTCGGAATGGCCGATCCAGCTCAGCCGAAGTCGTCCGCGCCGCATCGCCAGCCCGTCGACGCACTCTCCGATCGCGCCGATCCAGTCGCGCAAAAGACGAGCGAGAGCGGTGTGCCGTCGGACGATCGGCCCGAGATTCCGCGCGTCGAGCTGCCGCGCGGCGGCGGCGCGCTCAAGAGCATCGACGAAAAGTTTCAAGTCAACGCCTCGAACGGCACCGCCACGTGCGGCGTTCCGCTCCCGTTCTCGCGCGGGCGCGGCGACTTCACTCCCAACGTCGCGCTCGCCTATGATTCCGGATCGGGCAACGGCGTCTTCGGTCTCGGCTGGAACCTGAACCAATCGTTCATTCAACGCCGGACCGACAAACAGCTGCCGACTTACGACGACGCCGCCGAGCGCGACGTCTTCACGCTCTCCGGCGCCGAGGATCTCGTCCCCGCGCTGATCGCCGACCCGAGCGGCGCGTGGTCGGTCGACCAGCTCACCGCGCCGACGGGCGAGCAGGTTAAGCGCTATCGTCCGCGCGTCGACGGCCAGTTCTCGCGCATCGAGCGCATCACGCTGCCTGGCAGTGCGACCAGCTATTGGAAGGTCACGACTGCCAGCAACGTCGTCACCGTCTACGGACGCAGTCCCGCCGCCCGCATCACCGACCCTACGCACCCCGAGCGCGTCTATCGCTGGTTACCCGAGCTCTCTTATGACGACAAGGGACAATGCCTCGAATACGTCTATGTCGCGGAAGACGTCACCAAGAGCGACGGCACGATCACGATCGACAACACCGCGGCGGAGCGCAATCGCCTCAATGGGCTATCGCCGATCGCCAACACCTATCTCAAGCAGATCAACTACACCAACAAGAACGCCTATTATCCCGATCCTGCGCTGCCGTATGACCCGCCGGCGCCGGCGAATCCCGATTACTTCTTCATCGCCGTGCTCGACTATGGCGACCAAGACGACGACACGCCGACGACGACTGCGCAGAAGGTCTGGCCGGCGCGCCTCGATCCTTTTTCGCAGTTCAAGCCGGGCTTCGATCTGCGTACATATCGACTGTGTCGTCGCATCCTGTTCTTCCATACGTTCAGCGAGCTCGCCGACGCGAAGCTGCCCGGCCCATGCCTGGTGCGCTCGCTCGACATCGGCTATCGATTCTTCGACAACCCGAGCGCCACACCCGACGAGCGGCGCAACCTCGAGGTCGACTATCCGATCTCGTTTACGCAGACCTGGTATCGCAACAACGGAGCCGGCGGCTACGATCGCCAGAGCCTTCCGCCGCTGCAAGTCACCTATCAAGAGCCCAATTGGAACCTGCACGAGGTCCAAGAGCTCACGCCGCGGCAGCTCGCGAACGCGCCCGGCGGCTTGTCGCAGGGCTACCAGTTCGTCGACCTGTGGAGCGAAGGTGTCTCGGGAATCCTGACGGAGCAGGGAAACGGCTGGTTCTACAAGAGCAACCTCGGAGGCGGCACCTTTACGCCGGCGCAGCCGGTGATTCCCAGACCGAGCTTCATCGGCCTGAGTGACAGCACGCTTTCGCTTCAGGAGCTCGAGGCCGACGGGCGGAAGTTCATCGTCAACACCGCGCCGCCGGTGCGCGGCTACTGGGAGATCAGCGATCGAGACGAGTGGCAGCCGTTCATGGCGTTCCCCAACGCGCCCAACGTCGACACGAGCGATCCCAACACCAAGTACATCGACCTGGACGGCGATGGCCGCGCCGAGCTGATCATCTCCGAAGAGAACGTCTTTACCTGGTTCAAGAGCGAAGGCGTGCTCGGCTGGGACGCGCCCGCGCGCACGCCCAAACCCTTCGACGAGGAGCGCGGTCCCGCGCTCGTCTTCGCCGACCCGACCGACAGCATCTTCCTCGCGGACATGAGCGGCGACGGACTCACCGACATCGTTCGTATTCGCAGCGGCGAAGTCTGCTATTGGCCCAACCTGGGATACGGCCGTTTCGGCGCGAAGGTCACCATGAGCTTCGCGCCCGCGTTCGACAGCACCGAAGGGTTCAATCCCACGCTGATTCGCCTCGCGGATATCGATGGCACCGGCGCCAACGACATCGTCTATTTGGGACAGGGTCGCTGCCGCGCATGGCTCAATCAAGCCGGCAACGCCTGGAGTCAGGAGATCGTCGTCGATCCGTTCCCCACGACCGAGACGCCCAATCAGATCTCCGTCGTCGATCTGTTGGGTAACGGCACCGCGTGCCTCGTCTGGTCGTCCCCGCTGCCGGCGCACGCCGATCATCCGATGCGCTACGTCGACCTCCTCGGTGGCAAGAAGCCGTTCCTGCTCAACGGTTATCAGAACAACTGCGGCAAAGTCGTCAGCTGGGAATACCGGAGCTCCACGCAATACTATCTAGAAGACAAGATTGCAGGCCGGCCCTGGGCGACCAAGCTCGCGTTCCCAGTTCAATGCGTAGGCAAAGTCTCCGTGAGCGACACCATCAGTCGCGCGTATCTGACGAGTCGATACACCTATCATCACGGCTACTACGATCACGCGGAGCGCGAGTTCCGCGGCTTCGGCCGCGTCGAGCAACTCGACAGTGAATCGTTCGACGAGTTCGTCAAGAGCGGCAACGCCGCGGTCGATCAGCCGCTCTACCAGGCTCCGGTGCTGACCAAGACCTGGTTTCACACGGGCGTGTTCTTCGATGAAACCGACCTTCTGACCATCTATCAATCCGAGTATTACAAGGCCACTTCGTTCACCGAATATCAGCTGCCGATTCATCAGCTCGAGCTCCTGCCGGGAGCGAGCGCGCACGAGCGACGAGAGGCGGCGCGCGCCTGCAAGGGAATCGTCATTCGACAAGAGGTCTACGGGCAGGACGACATTCCCACTGTCTCCACCCTGCCCTACACGGCGGCCGAGCACAACGCGCTGGTCAACATGCGGCAGCCGGCGGGCCAGAATCCGTACGCGGTCTTCGTCGTCACCGAGAGCGAAGCGATCAACTACTACTACGAGCGCATCGACGGGGATCCACGGATCTCCCACACGTTCAACACGCGCGTCGACGAGTTCAACCACGTCCTCGAATCGGCGACCGTCGTCTATCCGCGACAGACCGTGCCGGCGGGCTTGCCGGCCATCGTCGTCACGGAGCAGCAGAAGCTGCATGTCTCCTATGTCGTCGACGGCTACACCCAAGACATCGTCACGAGCGCGACGTATCGGCTGCGATCGCAGTGCGAGTCGCAGAGCTACGAGCTGACCGGCGTGACGCCGGCGGCGTCCTACTTTCAGCTCTCCGAGGTCGCGGCACTGTTCGCGTCGGCGGCGCTCATCAAGTACGAAGCGACGCCCTCGGGCGCGGCCGAGAAGCGCCTGCTCCACCACGCACGCACGCTCTTCTTCAAGGACGACCTGAGCGGGCCGCTGCCGCTCGCGCAGCTGCAGTCGCTCGGCGTGCGCTACGAGAGCTACGATCTGGCGTTTACGGGCAGCTTGCTCGTGTCGCTCTATCAGGCGCTGGTCACGCCGGCGCTCTTGAGTGAAGGCCATTATCTTCACTCCAATGATTACAAGGCGAGCGGCCTGTTTCCATCCAGCGACGCCGATGACGAGTGGTGGACGCCGTCGGGCCGCGTGCAGTTTCCGGCGAGCCCGGCGAGCGCGTTCTATATGCCGAGCAGCTATGTCGATCCCTACGGCAACGCCACCACGGTCGCTTACTACTCCGACTATCAGTTACTGGTTCAATCGGTCACCGACGCCGCGGGCAACGTCAACTCGGTCGACGCGTTCGATTTCCGCCTGCTCCTTCCACAGCGGGTCAAAGACGTAAACGACAACTACACCGAAGCTCGCTTCAACCTGCTCGGCCTGCTTGCCGGCAGCGCGGTCGAGGGCAAGGGCAGCGAGGCCGACGACCTCAGCGGTTTCGTCACCGATCCTTCGAGCGCCGACATCGCGAGCTTCTTCGCCGATCCGTCGACAAACGGCGCGGCGCTGTTGCAGCACGCCACGATGCGCTACGTCTACGATTTCTCGACGACGCCGCTGCGCGTGGGGTCGATCGTGCGCGAGACGCACCATCAACAGGAGCTGAAGAGCGGGACGACGACCGAGCTGCAATTCAGCTTCGAGTATTCGAACGGCTTCGGCAAGACGGCGATGCGCAAGGTGCAGACGAAGCCGGGGCTCGCCAAGCAGCTCGACGCGGCGAACAACGTCGTCGAGGTCGACACCACGCCCAAGCTGCGCTGGATCGGAAATGGCCGCACGGTCCTCAACAACAAGGGGAAACCGGTCAAGCAATACGAGCCCTATTTCAGCGTCACCAACGCCTATGAGGACGATCCGCAGCTGGTCGAGATCGGCGTCTCGCCCATCCTCTACTACGATCCCATCGGACGAGTGACTCGCACCGATTATCCCAATGGCACGTTCACCAAGACCGAGACCCAGGCGTGGATGGTCAGCCAGTACGACCAGAACGACACCGTCGTCGACAGCGGCTGGTACGCCGCGCGCACGACCGGCAGCCTGGCGACGAATCCGCAAGAGAACCAGGCGGCGCTCAAGGCCGCAGTCCACTACGACACGCCCGGCGTGAGCCACTTCGATTCGATGGGGCGCGCGTTCTATTCAATCGCCGACAACAAGTTCGTCGATCACACGACGCACGCAGTCGTCGAGCAGCGCTATTCGAGCTACAACCTGCTCGACATCGAGTCGAACCTGCTCGCCAGCATCGACGCGCGCGGCAACGGCGTCGTCCGCTACGCCTACGATCAAGTCGGCAATCGCGACCATTTGATCAGCATGGAGGCGGGCGAGCGGCGCAGCTTCTTCGATTGTCTCGGCAAGCCAATCTACGGCTGGGACGTCAAAGACGGCAATCAGCAGACGTTCCACACGCTCTATGACGTCATGCACCGGCCGACGCAGCGCAAGGTGCAGATCGGTGCCGCGCAGCCGATCGTCTTCGAGAACAACGTCTATGGCGAAGGCCAGGCGAGCGACAAGGCGCTCAACCTGCGCGGCAAGATCTATCAGCGCGGCGATCAATCCAACTTGACCACCAGCGTCCAGTACGACTTCAAAGGCAACCTGCTCGTCAGCACGCTGGAGCTCACGCAGGACTACAAAGACGACATCGACTGGAGCGCGCCGCCGCTCTTGACCGGCGAGGTCTTCACGACGCAGACCGACTATGACGCGCTCAATCGGCCGACGCGCATCGTCGCGCCGAGCTCGAATGCCGCCCTCGCCGACGTCACGGTTCCCACCTACAACGAGTCGGGCCGCCTGCAGACGATGGACGCCTATCTGCGCGGCGCGGCCGCGGCGACCCGGTTCGTCACCAACATCGACTACGACGAGAAGGGCCAGCGACAGCGAGTCGATTACGCGAACGCCACCAGCACCATCTATGAGTACGATCCGCTGACGTTCCGCCTGCTCGCGCTCATCACGGCGCGCAACGCCGACCCGCAGCTCTTCTGGGACGATCCAACCAAGGTGACGAATCCCACCTACGCCAGTGACGTGCTGCAATACTTGTCCTATACGTGGGATCCGGTCGGCAACATCACCTACGTTCGCGACGGCGCGCAACAGACCATCTACTACAACAACGCGATCATCGATCCGTCGTCCGATTACACCTATGACGCCGTCTATCGCCTGGTGACCGCGCTCGGGCGCGAGCACATCGGCCAGAACCTGACGCCCGATGCGTTCGACGCCTTTCGCATGAACAATCCCCAGCCGGGTGACGGCAACCAGATGCAGCGCTACACCGAGCAGTACGAATACGACGCCTGCGGCAACATGACGTCGATGGGGAACGTCGGGAGCTGGAGCCGCGCGTTCACCTATGCGGCCACCAGTAATCAGCTGCTGAGCGCGCAGGCCTCGAGCGACATCGGCACGCCGTTCGCCTATTCTTATGACGAGCACGGCAACCTGCGCGCGATGCCGCACCTGCCGGCGATGGATTGGAGCTTTCAAGATCAGCTCAAGCACCTGGTGCTCTCGGCGAGCAGCGGCCAGGAGGCCTGGTATCGCTATTCGGGTGGCGGCCGCAGTCGCAAAGTGGTCCAAAAGGGGACGCTTCTCGAGGAGCGAATCTATCTCGGCAACTGGGAGCGCTTCCGGCAATACAGCAACGGCAACCTGGTGCTCGAGCGCGAGACGCTGCACATCGTCGACGACAAGCGGCGCATCGCGATGGTCGATACGCCAACGGTGCAGCCGTCCGGCGGCGCCGAGACGCAGCTGGTTCGCTATCAACACGGCAATCACCTCGGCAGCGCGTTCGTTGAGATTGACGACAGCGCGAAGATCATCAGCTACGAAGAATACTATCCCTTCGGCAGCACCAGCTATCAGGCGACCGACACGACGCGCGAAGTTCCAACCAAGCGTTATCGCTACACCGGCAAGGAGCGCGACGAAGAGAGCGGGCTCTATTACCAGGGCGCGCGTTACTATGCGCCCTGGCTCGCGCGCTGGACCGCGGTCGATCCCACCGGGTTGCGGAGCGGTCTCAACTTCTACGTCTATTGCTCGGACAACCCGATCGCCATGCGCGATCCCACGGGCACCGACGGCGAGGTCTGCGGCGTCTACGACGAGGACCAACAGGTCTGTCGCACTGAGCCGTGCCAGCCTGCCAGCACCACGCCCGAGGTGCCGACGCCCGCTCCCCATTCGCCGACGGCGCCGCGACCGCGCATCCGCGTCCAGCCGCACCGGCAGCCGCCGCCGCCACCGCCGCCGCCGGCGCCGGTGCACCAACCGCCGCCGCCACCACCACCCGTCTCGCCGATCGACTACACGCTCTATGTCAACCACGGCGTCATCTGGAACGAATATTCGGCGGCGCTGCGCGACGCGGACAACCCGGACAATGGCTGGTTCGCGCGCGGGACGCTGTACGTCCTGGCCACCGCGGCAGCGCCCCTCGCGGGCATAGAAGAGTACGGCGCCCGGCCGCTCGCCAACGTGCCGTTCATGATGCACAACGCCGGCATCAAGATTGGTGAGCACATTGGTCGCGCGTACCTGTGGTCGCAACAAGGCGAGGCGGCAGAGGCGGCCGTCGAGGGCCTGGAAGCGATCAAGTCGACGACCGAGGGAATCAACGCCGGCCTGTCGTGGGGCATCCCGATCGCTGGCGCGCTCGAGAGCCGCGCCGCTTCGACGGCTAACAACGCGGTCAATCAGACCGTCAACACCGCCAACACGACTCAGCGAGTCGCGACGACCTGGCAGGAGCACGAAGCCAACGTCACCGCGCAGATCCGAGCGGCCAATCCAAACGTCGCGGTCGGCGAGCAGATCACGCTCGACGTCACCAACAACACGACCGGCGAGGCCGTGCGAATCCGCATCGACAACATGTATCCAACGAGCGGCGCGACGCCGGCGGGTCCCGTGTACCAGCTCGCCGACGCGAAGTTCAGCTCGGTGAAGGATCTGACGACCGCGAACCTGGAGAGCACGGTCACGCCGAACCAGGCGGAGGCGTACCAGTGGATCTCGAGCGGCCAGCCCGTGACCGTCGTGCCCGCGGGCGCACGCGCGGCGCAATATGGATTGCAGCCGGGTACACCGATCAGCGTCGCACCCAGCATCGAGATGCACGTGAACACGGCGACCGGAACGATGGTCAGGCCGTACTGACGACAGGGGCTCGAAGCCAAATGAACAAGACCGAGATTCGCGATCTGATCTATCGAGAGCTGGCCCCGCTATTGCCCGACTTCAAGCCGAAGCCGCGCGAAGAGTCGTTCGTGCGCACGATGCCCGGTGGCAAGCAGGCGCTGATGGTGGGCATCGTCGATTACAAGCCCGAGTATCGCTTCTCGCTGACGCTCGCGATTCGCCTCGAAGCCGTCCAGGAGATCGTCCACCCGTTCTCCGGCTCGCCGCCCAAGTATCACAAGATCACGACGACGACACTGACGCAGCTCGATTGGTTCTTTCCCGGCGAGCCAAAGCCCAAGCAGTACAGCGTCAAGAGCGAGCACGACGTCGTCGACGCGGTCGAGCAGCTGGCGCCGGTCATCCGACAAAAGATCCTGCCGTTCCTGGATCGCTATCGAGACGTCACTGCGATTGACGAGATGATGAATCGGCTCGATCCCAGCCCCGACAGCACCCACATGCCGGTGCGCGGCATGACTGCGCTCGCGGTCGCGCGCCTGGCCGGCAATCCCAAGTTCGACGAGCTCGCTGCCAAGTATCTGACCGATCTGCGTCCCGCGCCCATGATTGCGCAGAAGTTCGCTGCGCTCATCGACCATCTCCGCCAACTAAAGGCTGCGTCATGAACAACGCTCCCGATGCGAAGAAAGCCCGCGTGCACGGAACCGTCCGCGACCAGTATCAGCGGCCGCTCGCGGGAGCCACCGTCGAGGTCTACGAGGTCGGTCTGCGCAGCCAGCAGCTCCTGTGCAAGGCGGGGACAAACGATCAGGGCGCGTACGACGTCGACTATCGGCGCGCGCAATCGGACGACTCGGCCGCCGCGACGGCCACGCACGCGCCGAACATCGTGGTCAAGCTGCTGGGCAAGGAAGGCGCCGTGCTCAGCACCTCGAGCACCTACTTCAACGCAGCGGCCGAGCTGCAAGTCGACATCGATCTCTCCGGTCGCGCCTGGCCCGGACCTTCGGAGCTCACGACCACGCTCGCGGCCGTCAGGCCGTTCGTCGGTGACCTGCCGCTGGCGCAGCTCACCGAGGACAAGCAGCACCAGGACGTCTCGTTCCTGACGAGTAAGTCTTCGATCGCGAGCACGATCGTCGAGGCGCTGGTCATCGCGGCGCGCCTGGAGAGCCAGACGAAGATCGCGCTCGCGGCCTGGTACGGACTGGTGCGGCTCGGACCCTCGGCGCATCCGATCGGCCAGGCGGCCGCGACCAACGCGCTCGCCGATCTGCCGTCGCAGGCGACACAGATCTTCGGCGCACTGATGCGCGAGACCATCGATGCGCTGATGGCGGGCATCCAGAGCGCGATCGACGCCAATACGATCGCGTACGCGGTGACCGCGGAACTGCCGGCGCTGCGCAGGTCGCTGCTCGATCAGCAGCAGCAGTATCTCAAGGCGCAGCCGGGCGCTTCGCAGTCGCCGCAACTCAGCATGAAGCTGAACATCGCCGGCTTGCAAGGCGATCAAGTCACCAGCTTCACCAAGCTGTTCACCTCGAGCGACGTCACGCAGCAGTCGTTCTGGACCACGCTGTCTAAGGATCCTTCGTTTCAGCAGCAGAAGACCGGGCTGCTGCAGTCGGTGTTCTCGCTGGCGCGGCTGACCGGCGAGCAGATCCTTCTGACCGATCAGCTCATTCAAGCCAATGGCATCACGACCCCCGATCAGCTGGGCCTTCTCGCCGCCAATACCGCGCAAGATTGGGCCGGCATCCTCGACAAGAACAAGATCGAGCCGCCCGCCGGCGTGCCGGGCCAGAGCGCGGCCGAGCGCACGCAGAATTACGCCACGCAGCTCGAGCAGGCGTTCGTCGGTGCCTTTCCGAGCGCAGCGTTCACGGCGCGAATCCAGAAGGACGCGCAGAGCCTGATCCCGAACGCGGGCACCATCGCCAACTTCCTCAAGGCCAACCCCACGTTCGATCTCGTCGCGACGCGAATCGGCGCCTTCTTGAGCGCGCAAGGAAAGCCGGCGAGCGCGCCGGCGGCGCCGGCGGCGACCACGGCTGCCGCGCCCGCGGGCAAGCCGGCGGCGGCGAGCGCGCCAGCCGCGCCGGCGGCGTTGAGCGCGGAGCAAGCGACCCTCGCCGATCAACTCAGGCGCACGCAGCGCGTGCTCAAGCTAGCACCGACCTATGAAGCGGCGAACACGCTGATGGGCGACGGCGTCGACTCGGCGCGCAAGATCTATCGCATGGGGCAGTCGCGCTTCATCGCGCGCTACGGCGCCAAGCTCGGCGTCTCCGCGGCACAGCGCATCTTCCGCAAGGCCAAGCAGACGCACGCGCAGGCGCTGGCGATGGTCGGCAACTTCAAGAGCATGTCGGACGCGGCGCAGTTGAACGTCTTCCCCGACTACACCGGCATGCTGTCGAGCGCGCTGACGCTCGAGGTGCCCGACCTCGATACCCTGTTCGGCCACACCGATTATTGCGAGTGCGACGAGTGCCGCTCGGTCTACGGCGCCGCCGCCTACTTGACGGACATGCTGCACTATCTCGAGGCGCGCCTGACGACGATCACCTGCGCGCCCGGCGAGACGGCCTCGGTCAAGGAGGCGCTGCTGCGACGCCGTCCCGACATCGGCGACATCGACCTCGAGTGCAACAACGTCAATACGACTCTCCCTTATATCGACATCGTCAACGAGCTGCTGGAAGACACGATCGCGTCGCCGACGATCACGATCGCCGCGGCCAACCTGGCGAAGCTCGTCGCGGGAACGATCGATGCCGCGCTCGCGTCGACGATCTCGACCGGGTTCAACAGCGCGGGGCAGATCAACTACGCGCCGCTCTTGACGACCGCGGCGACCGTCTCCGACAAGTACGTGGTCGAGCGGCTGAAGGACGATGACACCTGCGTCAAGGAGACGCACTGGATCATCCGCGATCAGTATCTGGTGCTGAGGGCGACCGACAACGGCGCCAGCGGCATCGAGCTCCGCATCCTGCACGAGACGCTGCTCAGCTCCGACGAGATCAACGCCAATCCCGAGTACGTCAACATCCTTGCTCATGACAACTTCATCAAGACGGCGCGGCGGCCTTTTTCGCTGCCGTTCGATCTATTCGAGACCGAAGCCGAGCTCTATCTCGCCAAGCTGGGAACGGCGAAGCCGGATCTGATCGCGGCCTTCGCGATCGAGCACGACGCCTCGGTACCGCCGACGGCAGCAGCACTGGCGATCGCCTACGCGTACCTGGGCATAAACCTGGCGGAGCAGACGCTCATCTTCGTCGCCGATACGGCGAACCCGACGCTGTACTGGGGCAATCTCGCGGCATCGAGCCAGGTCGAGCTCGATCTCTTCATGAACTATACCGGGCTCGATTATCCGACCGTGTTGCAGCTCTTGTCGGAATACACGATCAATCCGGCCAAAGACAGCCTGATCGACAATCAGGATCTCTCGTGTGACCTGAACAAGAAGCTCATCACGAACGTCACGCCGGCCAAGCTCGACATCATTCATCGCTTCTTGCGCCTGTGGAAGAAGACCAGCCTGTCGCTCGACGAGCTCGACGGCGTGGTGCAGGCCAAGGCGCTGGGCAACGGCCTGATCACGTCGAGCCTCGCGTGGCAGCTGCGCCCGTTACTGTTGCTGATGCAGCGCTGGTCGCTGTCCGCGTTTCAGCTGCTGGCCTTCTACGGCAATCTGGACACGACGCATCCGAATGATCTCTACGAGCAGCTGTTTCAGAATCGCCAGGCGACCAACCCGCTCAATGCCGACTTTGCGATCGCCTCGGTGACCGCGGGGACGCTCGCGATCAGCGACGTACACAAGGGCATCATCACCGGCGCGCTGGGGCTGCAGCCGAGCGATCTTGCGCTCTTGATCGCCGGCACGGACGGTAAGCTGTCGCTCGCGAACCTGTCGTACTTCTATCGCGTCGCGCAGCTCGCGCAGGCGCTGCAGCTCGCCGTCAGCGACGTCTTCCGGATCAACGCACTGATCAACGTGGCGCCGTTCACCGATCCGGTAACGACCGCCCATTACTACACGAAGTGGCAGACGTTCATGACGTCGCAGCTCGCGGTCAGCGATCTCGACTACGTGCTGCGGCACAACGACAATCCCGCGTCACCGTTGATCGCCTCGGACGACCTGGTCGCGCAGGCGCTCGCCGATCTCCAGAGCAAGTTGTTGCTGGCCGAGGCGAACGCCGCGGTCGTCTTCGATCCCAAGGGCCAGCTGCTGTCCAAGTGGCTGAACGATCCGATGCTGAGCTGGAACGGCGCGATCGCGGCCAAGCTGCTCGCGCTGCTGAGCATCCAAGACGACGCCACGTATCAGACGGCGGTCGACAACCAGCAACAGTTCCTGCTCGACCTGCGCGTCCAGTATCACGATCAAACGCTGACGGCGGATCTGTCGGCGCTGCCCGCGGGCGTGACGCTGCCCGATTCGCTGGCGACCTCATTCGCATCGCAGATCTCATATGACGCGACCAACCGGCAGCTCGTGCTGATTGGCTACATGAGCGCGGCCGATCAGACCGCGCTCAATGCGCTCAGCGCCGATGCCGGATTTCAAGCGGCGGTCAATCAACTGTATGGCGCCGCGCAACAGACGAGCAGCGCGGCGCCGAACGTCATCTTCGCGACCGTCAGCGACATCAATACCCAGCTGAGAACGATCCTCTCGGCGAACCTGGCCAATCGCTACCAGCTGCTGCTGAGCGCGATCTCGCCGGTTTACTTGCAGCTGCAGCAACAGCAAGCGTTGCAGGCGGAGCTTTGCAGCTGGTTCAAGATCAACAAAGACGTCGCGTCCGCGATCCTCGGCTCGAAGCCGGCCATCTTCAGCGACTACACGCAGGCGGCCTTCGTCCACAAGCAGGCGACGCTCACGGCCGCGAATTTTCCCCAACCGTTCGCGTGGTACCAGCACATCGCAAAGATCTGCTTCCTCGTCACCAAACTCAAGCTCACCGCCGTCGATCTGACGTTCTTCCTGGCCCACGCCGGCGACGTCGGCGCCCTCGATCTCTGGAGCCTGCCGATCCAGCCGCAGTCGGGGCCGGCTACGACCTTCGACGCGTTCGAGGTCCTGATCCAGATCCTGACGTTCGAGCAGAAATACCCGGCCGTCCAGCAGGTGACGGCCACGACGACGGCTACGGTCTCCGTCTACAGCGTGCTGCTCGACACCGTGAGCCACGCGGCGATCGGCACGGTCGAGACGGATCTGGCCAGCCTGACCGGTTGGGACAAGACCGAGCTCGATCAACTGATCAATGCCCCCAACTATCTGCACCTGACCGCCGACGACTTGAAGTCGATCCGCATCCTCTGGCGGCTGGATACCTGCTTCACGGTGTCGAGCAGCCTGGGCGCGCAGGCCGCCGACTGCGTCAACTGGTGCAATCCGTCGCTGTCGTGGGCCGATTCGACGAAGATCAAGCAGGCGCTCAAGGCGCACAATGAAGGGAGCCAGTGGCTGAGCGTGACGCAGCCGCTGCAGAACCAACTGCGCGAGAAGAAGCGCGACGCGCTGGTCGCCTGGAGCTTGACCAATCCGCTGTCGGGGCAGACGTGGCAGACCAGCGATGATCTCTATTCCTACTTCTTGATCGACGTGGAGATGACGTCGTGCCAGCCCACGTCGCGCATCGTTCAGGCGACCAACTCGGTGCAGCAGTTCGTGCAGCGCTGCTTCTTGAACCTGGAGCCGAATATCACGGTGGACACCACCGTCGACGCCGATTGGACGCAATGGCAATGGATGAAGAACTTCAGGCTGTGGCAGGCCAACGTCGAAGTGTTCTTGTGGCCCGAGAACTGGATCGATCCGACCCTCCTGCCGAGCGAGCTCAAGTCTTCGTTCTTGTCCGACCTGCAGAGTGACCTGCTGCAGAACGACGTCACGAATGACAACGTCGAGAGCGCGCTCTTGACGTACCTCGACAAGCTCGACCAGGTCGCTCGGCTCGAGGTCAAGGCGATGTGGTACGAGGACGAGAAGCAGATCCTGCACGTGGTCGGACGCACCTATGGCGGCGATCCGCGCACCTATTTCTATCGCCAGCTCGTTCAGGGGAGACGCTGGACGCCGTGGGTGAAGATCGATCAAGACGTCGCCAGCGATCACATCGTCCTGACCGTCTTCAACAATCGCATCTACTTGTTCTGGGCCATGTTCAGCGAGCAGTCCTACGAGGTGACCACGGTGTCGGTGCCGAACGCGGGAGACAGCTCCTTCGCGCCCGA
The DNA here is from genome assembly GCA_963785725.1 of uncultured delta proteobacterium. Lineage (GTDB taxonomy): Bacteria > Myxococcota_A > Polyangia > Palsa-1104 > Palsa-1104 > JAQBQH01. The sequence continues at coordinate 385,311 of CAWAWS010000033.1, forward strand.
CAAGCCTTCCAAGTACTGGCAGATTCAAATGGCGTTCAGCGAGTACAAGAACGGCAAGTGGACGCCCAAGATCGTCTCCAGCAACGACGACAGCGGATCGCTCTACGTCGATCAATGGTTCGATGACAGCAGCAACACCTATCAGCCCGACAAGAGCGAGTTCCTGTTCACGCCACTCGATATTCCGCTCATCGACTGCAGTCAATTCTTCGATTCGTCGGGGCGACCGAGAGATACCAGCACGTTCCTGCAGACGATCCTAAAAGGGGTCCAGGGCGTCATCAGCGACAACGGTGATCTGCGCATCAATTGCTACTTGTGTCAGTCGGGCGACACGCCGGAGTACGAAGGCACGTTCGACCTCGATCCCTGCAAGGGTTATCCGATCGTTACCGACGATTACGCGCAGCTCAATATGACGCTGTTCGATCGCAGTCAGATGACGAACATGCTCGACACCGAGCAGTATGACGGCAACCCGGACACCCTGGCGATCAACAGCGTCGCCATCACCGACGAGACGCCGGGCACGTTCGCCAATCTCATCTCGACGCAGATGGGGTTCATCGACCGCTTCCTCTTCATCATCCTGGAGCTTTACTACTGCCTGACGCGAGTCGACGAGGCGAGAGCCACGACCTTCGAGAGCGTGCGTGAGGGCATCTCCGTCAACGTCGGCACCTTCCTGCCGTACTTCTACCAAGACAAGTCCTATACCTATTTCGTACAGCCCGAGATCAGCGACAACAACACGTTCGAGTTCACCTATCAGGATCTCGAGGCCCTGTTCCTGGCAGTGATCGAGGGCGACACGACGACGCTCCAGCAGATCTTGGCGACGTTCCCGCCTCAAGGGACGTCGCTGTCCGTGATGCAGCACTTCTACAACTTCTTTCACCCGCAGGTTTGTCTGTTCATGCGGACGCTCTTCGACCAGGGGATCGACGCCTTCATGTCGCGCGAGACGCAGCTGGTCAACGACGTCATCTTCGGACCGCAGCCGCCGACGTTCGACTTCAATCAGACGTTCCAGCCGACGGGGCTCGTCTTCTCCGGGCAGCCGGTCACGTACACGCGCACCGACGGCACGACGGCCACCGATCAGTATCCCGGATATCCGAAGTCCGACGTCGACTTCGATCCGCAGGCGGGATACTCCTGCTACAACTGGGAGCTGTTCTTCCACGCGCCGCTGATGATCGCCGAGCAGCTCGACCAGAACCTGCAGTTCGAGGACGCCGATCACTGGTACAAGTACATCTTCAATCCCACGGACGGCTCGTCTTATCCGTCTCCCGACAAGTACTGGAACACGAAGCCCTTCTTCATCAACGTCAACGACAAGTACACAGCGCAGAACATCAACAATATCGTGCTCGGGATCGACCAGGGCGATCAGCAGCTCGTCCAGGACGTGACCGATTGGCGCAACAACCCGTTTCAGCCGCACTACATCGCGCAATACCGGACGGTCGCTTATCAGAAGGCGACGGTCATGGCGTATCTCAATCACCTGATCGCCTGGGCCGACAACTTGTTCCAGCAGGACACGATGGAGTCCGTCGCCGAGGCGACGCAGCTCTACGTGCTGGCCAATCAGATCCTGGGGCCGCAGCCGCAGATCATTCCGCCTGCGTACGTACCGCCGGTGCGCAACTACAATCAGCTCGGCCAGCTCGACGCGCTCTCGAATGCCATAGTCGACATTGAGAACTTGCTGCCACTGCAAGAGGTCGACGGCTTCGATCCCGGCGGGGCCGGGAAAGGGCTGCCGAACCTGGAGACGCTCTACTTCTGCATACCACCCAACTCGCAGCTCTTGAGCTACTGGACGACGGTCGCGAATCGTCTCTACAACATTCGCCATTGTTTGAACCTGCAAGGCGTCTATGCGCCGCTGGCGCTGTTTGCGCCGCCGATCAACCCCGGGTTGCTGGTCCGCGCGGCGGCGGCCGGCCTCGACATCGGCAGCGTGCTCACCGATCTCAACGCGCCGCTGCCCGCCTATCGCTTTGCCTCGATCATGCAAAAGGCGGTCGAGGTCTGCAACGAGGTCAAGGGGCTCGGACTGGCGCTGCTGGGCGTGATGGAGAAGCAGGACGCCGAGAACTTGTCGCTGCTGAAGTCGAGCGACTCGATCGCGCTGCTCAACGCGGTGCTGCAGGTGAAGCAGCAGCAGGTTCAGGAGTCCAATCACAACCTCGAGGCGCTGCAACAGCAGCAGGCCGTCGTGCAGATACGAATCAATTATTACACGGCGCTGATGAGCGCCGGGCTCAACAACTGGGAGACGGGATCGCTGTCGCTGGTGCAGAGCGCGATCAGCGGCGAGACGGCCGCGGTGGCGATCGAGTATCTCGGGAACGTGATGGCGATGATCCCCGACTTCAACCTGGGCGCGTCGGGGTTCGGCGGCTCGCCGCACGCGGCGGCGAAGTTCGGCGGCCAGCAACTCGGCGACGCGATGCGCGCCATGGCCGGCGCGATCCGCGGCAACGCCGGCATCGCGCACTCTCAGGCGAACGTGATGTCAACGCAGGCGACGTTCCAGCGGCGCGCGCAAGAGTGGCAGCACCAGCTCGACCTGGCCAACGCCGAGTTTCAGCAGATCGGCAAGCAGATCCTCGCGGCGGAGATTCGCCAGACGGTCGCCACCATGGAAGTCACCAATCAGCAGCTACAGATTACGAACGCGCAATCGGAAGACGCGTTCATGCGCAGCAAGTTCACCAATAACGAGCTCTACGCCTGGCAGATCGGCCAAGTGTCGACGTTCTACTTTCAGAGCTATCAACTGGCTTATGCGCTGGCGAAGCAGGCGGAGCAGACCTATCGCTACGAGCTGGGATTGGCTGATTCGAGCTATATCACCTTCGGTTATTGGGACACCCTGCACAAAGGATTGCTCGCCGGCGATGTCTTGATGCTCTCGATTCGCACGCTCGACAAGGCGTATCACGATCAGAACCTGCGCGAGTACGAGCTGACCAAGCACGTGTCGCTGATGCAGCTCGATCCGTCCGCGCTGCAGATGCTCAAGACCAACAAGGAGTGCTGGTTCAACCTGCCGGAAGAGCTCTTCGACATGGACTTCCCCGGGCACTATCTGCGGCGCCTGCGCAACGTCTCGGTCACCATCCCCTGCGTCGTCGGTCCGTATACCAGCATGAGCGCGACGCTGAGCCAGACGTCGAACTCGATGCGCGTGACCAACACGGCGACCGGTTCGGCGAACTATCCGCGCAAGGTCGTGAGCGGCGTGCCCGCCGACGATCCTCGATTCCGCGACCAGGTAGGCGCGACCGCGGCGATCGCCGTCAGCACCGCGCAGAATGACGCCGGGCTCTTCGACAGCAACCTGCGCGACGAACGCTATCTCCCCTTCGAAGGCTCGGGCGCGATCAGTCAGTGGCACTTGCAGCTGCCGGCGCCGTTGCCGCAGTTCGACTACTCGACCATCACCGACGTGATCGTGCACGTGAAGTATACGGCGCGCGAAGGCGGCGATCAGCTTAGGAGCGACGCGGGCACCAGCCTCAAGACGCGCATCAACTCGATGCTGGTGTCGCTCAAGGACACCGGTCTCACGCGGCTGTTCAGCGCGCGTCACGAGTTTCCCACCGAGTGGTACGCGTTCTTGAATCCGGCGTCGGCGACGGCCGATCAGGAGCTGGACTTGAAGCTCGATCCGTCGCGCTTCCCGTACTTCGCGGCGGCATCGACCATCCTGATCAAGAGCGTGGAGCTGGTCGCGAATTCGACGTTGTCTTCGATCAGCGGCATCACGGTCACGCCGGCGCCGCTCAATGCGTCGCCGCTGACGCTGTCTCAGGACGACGTCTACGGCAGCATGCTGCGACTGGTGCTGGATTACTCGACCAGCGCGAAGCCGACGGGAACCTGGGTCATCAAGAATCCAGCAGCCAAGCCGCGCATCACGGCCGACCAGATCAAGGATCTGATCGTGCTAGTTCACTATCAGGTGTCTTAGATCTTGGCGGCGACCCATCCCCGATCGTCGCGCTCGAGGACCGTCCGGGATATCGCGTTCGAGGGTCCGCTGCTCCAGACGCGATCGCGCGCGGCGATCAGGCTCGCGACCCCGCCCGGCGTCTGCGTGGAGGTCACCAGGCAGACGTCACGCGCGGGGACGCACGCCACCAGCCGGCCGGGTAGTCGCTGCGCGAGCTGATCCCAGATCTCGTCGAGCACGAGCAGGCTGGCTTCGTAGGTGCCGCCGGCCACGAGCATGAAGCTCTTGCCGTCGCCGCGCGTGTCGAGCGAAGGCGGCAGTCGCGCGCGCAGGTTCGCCTTGGCGAGCGCGGCCGCCTCCGCCGGCGAGAGGCCGAGCGACTGCAACTCGGGAATGCGCGCGTTCGCGATCGACCGGGCGCGATCGAACGCATACACGACCAGCAGGTCGCCGGCCAAGAAGTCCTTGGCGAGATCGTTCGCCGGCGCCGATTGCAGCCAGGCGACGCTCTTGATGGTCGGCACGAGCTGATCGCGGCTGGGCGCATCGAGCTCGCCGTCGGCGGCTCGGGCCGAGTCGACGCCGGCAGCCAGCGCCTGCTCGACCAGGCGCGCGCGCTCGGCCGGCGGCGAGCGTGAAGCGTCCGCATAGAGGTTGTCCAGGTTGATCGTCAGCGTTTGGCCGCCGCGTGTGCGCGCGTCGAGGCGCAGCGGATCGGCCGGCGGCGCGGACGCGGTCGTCACGGCGCCCGAGGCTTCGAGCGCCTTGCGATACGCTTCGCGCAGCGCCTCGCGCGTGAGAGTCGAGGACTGCAATAGCGAACGCCAATCGTCGGCCGTCATGCGCGGACTATATTCGCCTGCGACCGTGGTGGGAAAGCGGCGAATGATCGGCTCGGTTGTCGAGCTTGCAAAATCGGACAGCGAAGCGTCTTGACGTTTATGCGTAACACCGACTCGGCCAGGTGGCCTATGCTATGCACATCGACCCCCGCGACAGCATACGACATCTTCGACTCGCACGAGCGCTCGCCGGCACTGAGCTGGAGGGAATGGCGCTTATCGAGGAGATCGCCAGCATCTCCAAGCTGGCCAGCCACTACGCCGAAGACCGCCACGGCCGCGGCTGCAGCTCGCCGTCCTCGAAGGCGACTTCGGCTTGTCAATCTGAGGGATACAAGCTGCGATTTCGCGGCGCCCTACTCTAGTTTCGCTCGGCCGCGAAGCGCCAGCGACCTCGCGTTCACCGGAGGTGCGAGGTCCAGCCGAGGTCGCCGTCTTCGGTCAGCTTGACCAGGATGACCCCGCTGATGGGCGTGCCATCGGTGGGCTGTAACGCCCCACCGCCGAGGACGAACGCGGACGCGCCGTCGGTGGTGCTGGCGACGACGTCGGAGATGGGCAACGTGCGCTGCCAGAGCAGGTTGCCCTGCCCGTCGATCCGCTGCACCGATTGCGGAGTGGTCGGACTCAAGTCGCCCGTCGGTCGCGTCAGCTCCAAGTGGCTGCCGTCGGCGAAGTTGAGCAAGCCCACCCCCGAGGGCAACCCGGTCGGGCTCGCGACATCGTCGGAGCGGACATGTCCGTCGTCGTCGATCTCGACGCGCTCGTACGTGGAGGTGTCTTTCTCGGCCAATCCGTCGTAACTCGGACGTACGCCGGACACGATGACGCCGCCGCCGTCGCGTGGGTCGAGGCGCGAGATTTCGAGTGCAGGCTTGCTGCTGCTGCATCCGACCGCGGTGGCAGCCGTGAGCAGCAGCGTCAACGTCAGGGAATCGGACATTAGAACCGCCTTATGCAATCGCCGGGCCGTGCCTCTCGTTGCGTCAATCGCTCCTGCGCGAGGCGGTGGTCGGCGCTTTACTGTCAGCATGCGGACGCTTCGTCACCGCATCAGTAGGATAGATCGAACACCAGCGCCGACGGGAGCGCTTGCCCCTGCGTCACACCCCGCTGGTTGGGCAGATCCGCCAGCGTGATGTCACGCAAGCCGGATCCGTCGTTGACGCGTAGACCGGTCAACATCTCGCTCTTCCAGCCGCGATAACCCTGCTTCGTCATGGGAACGTCGAAGCTGGCGTCGAACCCGAGCGACACCCACTGTGGCGTCAGGCCATTCGTGGTCGGCGACGGCGTGCCACTCAGTACCGACGCCGACAGGGCGGAGACCTCGGAGCTGAAGCCGTTGTTTTGGATCGACAGCGCCAACATGCTGCCGATGCACGCGTGCATCTCCAGGTCGTCGTTCTTATCGAGCGCGCTCCAGCACGGCGCGTACATGCCGCCGCGCGTCTGGTACTGCTGGGCCACCTGGCCGCCGTGATAGACGCGCATGTAGAGGTCGACCGTCTCCTGATAATAGCTACCGCCGCCGGCCGTATTCTTTTGGCGGCACAGCTCGTAGCCCTCCAGCTCCGAGGCGTCGCGCACGACAATGCAAGCTTCGCCGTTGCTATACGCCGACGGCGGGTAGTTCTCCGGATCGGTGTCGCCGCCAGACGGAATCCCGCTGATCGTCGATGACCCCATCGCCTCCATCCAACGGACTCCGAGGGCCGGCACGTCTTGGAAGACCCACGCGCCGGGATAAGGGGCGCCGAAAGACTGGAAGTAGATGCGGCTGCCGGGCTCGTTATATTGCCCGCGGACGGTGGTACGCAGGCGCTGCGACGGATCGGTCTGCGGCAACCAGACGTTCGGCTGCGGGCCATTGTCGAACGTGTCGTTGTAGAAATACCACGGGTAGTCGGTCTGGATGTTCTGCATGCCGTTGGCAATCAGCGTGTCTTGGCAGTTGTTGAGGTCGGTGCAGTTGCTCGCAAAATTCTCGGCGTCGTGCGTGCGCGTGACGCCGGACAGGTTGTTCTGAAACGCTTTCCAACCGAGAAGCGCGCTTGGCTCCCACGTCGCTTCCATCTGCCAGAACATCGAGTTGTCGAACGCCTGCTGCCGGATCAGGTCGGGCATGGGGGGCGCGAAGGCGCCCACGAGTCCGTCTTTATCGAGATGACTGAGATCGCGAATGCACACGATATTGTTTGGATCGCCGTTCACCTCGATGGTGACCGTCTCATTCGACACCGCATTCTCAAACCCGGTCTCCAGTGGCGGGCATACCCCCGACGGGAAAGACGACGGCAGCGCGTAGTCGAAGATCGACTGCACCGGGAAAGCCGCGCGGTTCCAGATGTCGGTCGTCGCATAGTTAGCCCAATCAATGCCATTGGTGCTCCAGTTACCAATGACGTTGATGATGAACTTGCCGCGCAATTTATCGATAGTCGGCCAGACTGGAATCTGGGGATTCGAGTGCAGTTTGGCGTTCGCGCAGCCGGTAAGGCTCAGCCCTGAATCGCATCCCTGCCCGAAATCGGCGGGGGTGAAGAGCGCGTCGCCGAGCGCGTTGCGGATGATGTTGTCGAGATCTTCGATGGTGTGAGTATCGTCGAAGAAGTGTGGGGCCGGATCGGGAACGCCGTTGGAGTTCTTCAGCTCCAGGATGACGTTGATGACGTCGTGCTGCGGAGTGACGTAGTGGACCTGCCGCAAATATTCCAGGCAGTCCGACAGGGTTCGGCACAAGAAGTCTTCCGAGGGGGACGTGTGATAGACCTTGAAGTTGTGCGCATCGACGCCCTCCGTATGGAGGTCGAGCTCGAGCGTGTGCACGTGCTCGTGCAGCAACTGGTCGGTGATCAGCTCTTGCGAGCCGCTGGCGCCGATATCCGCGTTGTCGCCACGATTCATCCAGTAGGAGTTATGCGTGGCCTTGCCGTAAACATCGTTGTAGCGCGGGTATTGCCCCAGCAGCAGCTCGCGGGTACCGCGACCGCTCACCTGCGCGTCGAGCGACGCGTCAAACTGCACGAGGCCGCTGCTATCGACGGTGAAGTCGAAACTGAAATTGGGGTCGGTGTAATGGAGCTGGCTGTCCGGCAGCAGATCGAGCTGTGTGGCGCGCCCGCCGGCGTCCATCGTCTGCGTCAGCGGCGTCACCGTAAAGCTGCCGCTGTCTTGAAGACTGGTGTTGACGACGATGCGCTGGCCATGGACGAGCAGCGTGTTCGTCCCGCGACCGGAGAAGATGCCGGAGAATGATGCGTCGTAGTCGACAGTGGCGTCGCTGAAGACTGTGAACGCGGCAATGTCATTTCCCGCCTGCTGCAAGCTGTATTCACCGGGAGCTACTGCGATCGTCTTCACCGCTGCCGTGTCGAAGGCATCGGTGACGCCATCAATGGCGAGCTGCTGCTCGGTCAAGCGCGTGGCGTCGATGCCGATGGCGACCGCGAGCAAGTAGAGCGTCGACGTGCCGGCGCCTTGGAAGACGCCTTTGTAAGCGGGATCGTAGCTGATGATGCCGGTGCTGCTGACGGTGAAGTAGCCGGTGATGCCGACCTCGCCGTACTCGATGATCGAATAGGTGCCGGGCGCGACCGAGATCTGGAACGGCGCCGAGCTCGACTCCCAGTTCGTGACGCTGTCGACGGCGACGAAGCGATTGGGCAGCTGGCCGGAGTTGATGGTGATGGTGACGGCATTGAGGGTGAGCTGGTTGGTGCCGGCGCCCATGAAGACGGAGTCGTAGGCGGCGTCGTAGCTGATGGTGCCGTCGACCGCGACGTGGAAGATGCCGAGCGCCGGCGAGTTGCCTTGGCCGGGAATACCGATCGAGTAGTCGCCGCTGGCGAGGACGACCTCGAACGGCGTCGACGTGTCGAAGTAGCCGATGTAGTTGAGCGCGGCGTCCTGCGGCGAGAGCTGGCCGCCGTCGATGAAGACGTGCTGCTTGGCCGGCAGGACCTCGAGCGTCGGCGTGCCGCGGCCGGCGAGGACACCGATGAGCGAGTCGTCATAGTCGACGTTGCCGTCGGCGGTGACGCTGAACGAGCCGATCGTTTGCGTGCCGGCCTCGGCGGCGAGCCACAGCGTGTACGGGCCACCGGGCGAGAGCTGGAACAGTGTCGGGGTTTGGCTGTCGAAGTAGCCGACGTTGTCGAGCGCGAGCGTCTGGTCGGTCAATTGCGCGCCGGTGATGGTGATGCCTTTGCCGGCGGCGAGAATCGAAAGTGTCGTCGTGCCTTGTCCGCCGAAGACGCCGCTCAATGTCGGCGAGTAGCTGATGGTGCCGTCGGCGGCGACGGTGAACTCGCCGAGATTGGCGCCCGAGCCGACCACCGAGATCGAATACCCGCCGGCGGCGAGCATGAGCGACTCGGAGCTGTTGGGGCCGATGTAGCCGATGTAATTGAGCGCGATCGACTCGCTCATCCCGGCGGTGCTGATGGTGACGGGGTTCTTGGCCGGGTTGATGGTCAACGTGGGCGTGCCGTGGCCGGTGAAAACGCCTTCCAGCGACGGGTCGTAGCTGACGTTGCCGCTGGTGTCGACGCTGAAGGTGCCGGAGACTCCCGGATCTTGCGGCTCCAAGCCCACTTGATACGAGCCGCCGGGCGCGAGCTGGAACGTCATCGCCGGCTGATTCGGGAAGTAGCCGATGTAGCCGAGGAAGAACTGCTGCGCCACGAGCGCCGAGGCGTCGATAGTGACGGAGTAGCCGAGCAGCGTCAGCGTCGACGAGCCGCGGCCCGTGAAGATCTTCTCCAGGCTGGCGTCATAGTCGACGGTGCCGCTGTCGGTGACGGTGAAGGTGCCGATGTCGTCGCTGAGCGCGTAGCCACGCAAGCCGTACGTGCCGGCGGCGAGCTGCTCGGTGTGCGGCGCGTTGCTGTCGAAGAGATCGCTCGTGCCGTCGATGATGAGCGGCTGGTTGACGAGTAGGGTGCCGTCGATGACGACGTTGAACAGCGTCGCCGAGTCGGTATGCGGATGGACGACGTGCGGCTTCGCCTTGCCCGCGGGCAGCTTCACTGGCCGCGTGTGATGCGGTCGCGTGCCCGCGGTCATCGGCACTCTGACGACGTCGGCGTGCCCGCTGCGCAACGGCGACGGCGAGGCGACCGATGGACGGGGGGACGACTTGGCCGGCGCGCCGTTCTGGCAGCCGCTGACCGACGTCAACATGGATAGGCCGAGGAATAATGTCGTCGCGAGAGCGTTTGCTGGACGAGGGATCGGGACGCGCGGCATCTGGCTGCTCCAGTTCGTGGAAGGCTCGCGCCGTGTGCGCGTCGCGAGCGGGATGAAACTACACGTCCGTCCTATAGCCGAGACGTCCACTCTTCGAGGTGACGGCCATGCCCGTTGACGCTGTGACGCAAGTCCTATCAACGTGCGCAGCGCGCTTGTCATCGTCGGACGCGGCTGACAATCTGCGGCAGTGAACGACTGGGTCAGCGCCGACGATCGCGCCCGTCTCGTCGCCGGCCGGCTGCCGGAAGCGGAAGCGCGCCGCATTGCCGACCACTTGGACGGCTGCGACCGCTGCGACTTCGCCTCCAGCTCCGATGTGCCCGCCGGCGAGCGCCACGCGCGCTGGGCCAAGGTCGCGCATCGCACCGCCGAGTCGCGCCAGAAGACGCTGGCGCTGTTCGCCGAGCGCGCGACGGGCGGCGTCGGCGATGGCCTGCAGACAGCGTCCGAGGACGCGAACCTGCAAGACGCGCTGGCGACGATTCCGGCACTGGAACGGCAGATCGCGCAGCAGGAGAACCAGCTGCGCTCCTCCTCGGCAAGCCGCCGGCGGCGATCGCGCGCACGGCCGATCTCCAGCGCCGCTCGCCGCCGCCGGATCTACCCGTAGGATTGCCTGCGGCACTGCTCGAACGGCGGCCGACGTACGGCAGGCCGAGGCGCGCGTGAGCTCGGCCAAAGCCAGGTCGGCGCAGCGTTCGCCGCGCTATTCCCATCGCTTACGGTTAGTGCCCACGGCGGCTTCGAGTTATCGTTGCTGCGTCGCTCTTTACTGTGGGCGCCGGCACGTTCGGTGTCGGTCTCATCGTCGGCTGGCTGATGCCGCTGCTCAACGGCGCGCAACTAAACAATCTCGGATCGGTTGTGGATCATCACCTGAAGCGCGCGACGTGAGCCGAAATGAGTGAGGGCTTTGGCCGGAATCTGCGAAAGGTACTGCGGAGCGCCGAGTCCCTTTCGTGCGTTGTGGCGTAGAAACGGTTGTGCGTAGTCATTCTGCGTGTCGTCTTCCAAACGGGCTCGATTGGATTGAATTCAGGCGAGTAAGGCGGCAGGCGGAAGATAGCAATTCGGTGTGCGTTATCCGCGAGCCATTGCTTGCCGGCCTCTTCGAGGTCGTGGCACGGCCCATTATCGACAATGAGAAACACCTTTCGTGGCGCATATTGTGCGACGAGATGCTTCAAGAAGTGCAGAAACGTCTGCCCGTTGAAGACTTCAGCGAATTGATATGAGAAGCGCGCTTCGTCGAGGCTGACGGCGCCGAAAATATGTGCGGTCTTGCGGGCGCCGAAGGTGTCGACGCGTGGTTGGTTTCCGATTCGAGACCAAGTCGAGTGGAGAGTTCCGTCGAGCCAGAAGCTCACTTCGTCGCCGAAGAGGACGACTCCGCGGCATTGAGCCGCTTTTTTTTGATCGCAGGAAAGCGTTTTCTCAACCACACCGCCTGCTTCTCTTTGTCGGCGCGCGCCAGCCGTTTACGTGGCCGCTGCACGGAGAAGCCAAGCTTGTGGAGTACCCACGGGACGTGGTGGTTGTGATAACTGACGCCGAATCTCCGCCGAATCAACTCGCCAATCCTCGGCCCCGTCCAGATGCCGCTTACAAATCCACAGGCGAGGGGTCCGGCTTCGATGAGCGCAACGAGCTCATCCTGCTGGTTCGCGCTCAATCGCGCCATTCCACCCGGGGACGGCTTTGGCCGCAGTCCATCAGCGCCTGCAGCATCGAACCATTGCAGCCAGCGATTGATGGACCCGCGCGTCACGTCGAGCTTTTCGCTGAGCGCGATCACTGCCGTGCCGCCGATGTATTCCAGCACCGCCTTGGCCCGCCGCCACGTCTGCAGATCCCTGACCGCAATCACGGGCGTCACTTCGTAGCGAGATGAGCTATCTGGCGACCCACGCCGCAGCTGCGCCGGGTTCTGCGTCGCCGCCGCTTCGGGCGCGAAGCTCGCGGCTCGCTGACAGCGGACGATGGTTGCGCCATCGCGGCGCCAGCGCGCGACCCTCTGCGTCCGCCGGACACGCGGCTTGACTTCATTGTCAGGCCGGTCGGACACTTCGAGGAAGGCGGCGTTTTCGACTTTCCATTTTCTCGTGTGGAGCGGTTGCGACGGATCGCGCTCGTCGCCCATGGCGCGACTTCGCCGTGTGCACCAACGAGTGCCTCGCCGACCTCTCGCCCGTCGACGTCTGCGACGTTGCGACCGATGCTACGGCGCCACGCTCGGCGGCGCAGCTCACGATTTCGCCGCCCCGCATCGCGTTTCCGCGCGCGCGCCGCGTCCGCAATCGTCGCGCGAGTCTGCCCCCCCCCCGCGTCGGCTCCGACCGCTCGGCGTCGGCGTGCCCCGCTGCGACTCCCTGCGCCTCGAAAAGGCATCTAGCGCCACTCGCAGTGTTTCGGAAACGGTCTTGCTTCCGCGCCAGCCGCCCACGCCAGCGCGCCCGTGCTCTTGGCAGGCGTGGACAAGACCGTACGATGTCTCGCTCTCCAAGTTTGACTATGCAGAATAGTCGCTTCCGAATGTTCCCGAGACCGCAATCTGCAAGCCGCTCTTTTTCGCCGTATCCCCTAACTTAGCAATTCGCTGAAGCAGGTCCGAGTCGAGCTCGCCCCGCCGCAGCAGCTCTGAAAGATTTGCCAGCCACACCGGCGGTGCTAGCCACATTACATCTTCGAAGCACAGCTTGCTGTGTTGAGCTGCGTCCAGCAAGCTGCTCAAAGCCTCACTTCTGTCCGTTAGAAGTCGGCGATACCCACCACCATCCAAGAAGCCAAGGCCCACGAATGAACACGGTTCGACGTCCTTAACTCGAACCGTCAGCTTTCTCTTCGAGGCGTTGGGATTACACAATACCCGAAAAAAGTCTATGCCCTCCTGGGCAGTTTCAAACTCCAGCGTCGAGTGCCTAACCTTGACCGGATAGTCGCGAGCTGCCGCAGAGATCGCGTGCCACTGGTCGTTCGGCTCGTTCATATCGAGCAGATAGTCGCCTTGAAACCACGGCATCGCAAACGCGCAAAGCAAGTCCGGCGCGGCGATATCTACGTCCTCCCACAACGGGAATGTGTCCGGCGTCTCTGGGCGCGACTCTTCTAATAATCGCAACTGGAGGCTGTGGAGGCTCCGTTGCGCCCTAACGGCCCAGTCGGCGCGATTGAATCTACCGGGCCAACGCCGCAGATCTGCGCGTGACAACTCCTTCAGCGCGTCGGTGACGATCGCGATGATTCGCGATCGATCTCGGCGCTCAATGGCGTCTTGTAGCGCGGCGTGGCGCGAACCATCAATTAGTCGCAAATCCAGCACATCAGGAAGATCCATATTGGTCATCGTATCTGACTCTGTACGTTGTTGACGATTGCGCGGGCGTTCTTCTGCAAGTCTCTCACGAGAATGATCGAGCCGGTCCCGACCGAGTTACGGAGCGTCGCCTTGTCGGCATCCGACATCTGAAAGTACGTGCCGCGGTCAATGGCAAGCGCTGCGTTCCGCTTTGACAATCCCGGAATCTTGTTCGTAATATCATAGATCCCCTGCGCCGAACCGACCTTGTGCGCTCGATCGTTGAGATCGGCGAAATTTCGGGACGTTGTTACTTCCACGAACAGCCCTGACGACTCGTGCCCGAGATCGACCGTTCCAACGCGCCCGCCCGTGCCGGGCCCGATTGTATCCGTCAACTGCGCATGTGAGGGGAAAACACCACCGCACGCTTCACACACTCCAACAAAAGCGATTGAGAAGTCGAACGATTGACGCCCATCCGGATGTCTATCCTGGAGCGATACGGGGGCGATGTTCGCAGTCCCCCAGAGCTGTAGGTTCTCGCTGAGCAGGCTTTGGAGCGCCGAGAATTCTCCCGCTACGCCGATAAAGCTCGTGCTCGAGCCAAGCTGGCCCGACTGCGCCAATGCCTCGACTGTTCGTGGTCGTAGGTTTGGCGCGGCCACTACCATGTCCCAAAGCGACTGTCTCCAAAGCGTACCAGCGCTGTAGGAAGACAACACCCCGCGCGTCCGAGCGCTCGCGGGGTCCGTAGGAGCATCTGGCCACAAGCCGTTTCGGTCAGTGAGTACGACCGGATTGTTATGCGCATATGCGTACAAGCCCAAATTCGAGGGCAGGAACACACCAGCGTTTGGACAGCCTTTCACGTATTGATTCAAAATCGGATCCGGCGAAATCCACTGACTCAATCGCGGATCGTAATACCGCGCGCCGTAGTAATAGAGCCCTGTCGCAGCGTCGAGCTCCTTGCCATTGAATAGATACGCCTGCCGATTCACATAGCGCGCGTCATCCTCGTCGACCCATAGCTCGCCGCTCGGGAAATACTCCTGGTGCGCGATGAGCTGCTGCGTGTCATTCGTCAGGAAGTTCGTGCTCCCCAGCTGATCGTCGTGGAAATAAACAGTCGTCGGATATGGCCCAAGCCACGACGCGTCCAGCTTGCTCGCGATCCGTGTCGACCCGAGGAAGATATGCTTCGTCACGTAGGTCGCGTCGCGCAGCGTCACGTCCGCGCCGAAATACGCCGTCTCGAGATAGGCTCCGCCGCTCGCCGGGACCTGAAAATTGACCGCGCGCTCTCCATCTCCGTCATACGTTGCCAACGCAACCTGCACGCCGTTGGTCTTGACCTGCTGGACGCGGTCCTCGTCGTCCCACACCAAGTCGCGCCGTGAGACGACCTGGTATGTCCAGTCTTTCTGATTCCCGTTCTCGTCGTACTCGATCACCTTCGGCTTGACCGTCGGATCGCCCACATCCGTCTCGTTCACCAGCGTCGGCGCATGCGGCCGCGATCCGCCATACGTATAGCTCTCGCTATAACTCGTATCGGCTATCGAATACTGCTCTTGCCACTGACTTCCTTGAGCATATTGACGATCGTTCGTCTGCGCCTTCGACACGATGTTGCCGATCGCGTCGTAGCTGAACCCTAGGCCATACTTGAGCCTCCACGTCGACTGCTCTTGATACGTCCCCGCCGCCGTCTTCAACTGATAGAGGTCGTCATACGTGAAGTCCTGCTTCACAGTCGCCGGCAGCACGAAGCTCTGCATCGTGTTGTCGTACGGCGCGTCATTGCGTATCTCGGTGATATTGCCGACCGGATCGTACTGATAGGCCATGCGCTCAAACGGCCGCGCCGGTTTGCCGAGCTGCACCAACGTAGGATCGCGCTGATCCGCGCTGACATTGGTCAGCCGGCGATTCAGCGGATCGTACTGGTACGTCGCGCTGATCCCGTTTCCATAATTCAGCCGCGTCCGCTCACCGAACTCGTCATATCCGACCTGCGAGACATACATCGTCGTGCCCGGTTTCTGCGGATTGGTATTGACGCCGATGACGCTGGTGACGCTTCCGCCGTGATCGTAGCCGTAGCTCACGACCTCCTGCGCGCTGTCGCCGAAGCTCACCGTCAACACTCGGTCGAACGAGTCGTGCGTATACGCGGTCGTGTGATCGTAGTCGGGCTGGTTCGGATATGTGACCGTATGCAAGAGCCAGCGCTCCTGCGTCTTATTCCCCAGAGCGTCGTATTGATAGCTCTTCGTACCGGCTTCGCTCGTCTCCGATTTGAGGCGGCCGGCCAGGTTGAAATGCGGCCCGCCCTGCTCCGCCGCGCTCCCGTACACATAAGTCACCGCCGGCGTCGTCGGATATTGAATGCTCGCCAGACGGTTAAATTGATACTGATAGCGAATCAATTGATTATTCTTGCGCAGCCGCGCCGTCTCTTTTGCGCCGACATTTCCCGACAGATCGTAGCGCCACTTTGTCAACCCAGAATCAGGGCTGTTGAGCATCACCATATGGCCCAGCGTGTCGTATCCGGCTGTCGTTACGTTGCCATTGGCGTCCGTCACCTGCGTCAGCTCATCGACCGGATCGTATTGATAGCGCGTCAACAGCGTCGTCGGTCCGCCGTTACCGAGCCGATTGCTCTCTTGCACGCCAAGGACGAGACCACGCACATCGCTGAAGCTCTCGCGCACTGTGCCCGGCAATCCGCCACCGGCGTTGACGTTGGGATCGCGCGTGACGGTCGCAAGTCGCAGCGTGCCGTCGAGCGTATCGAAGCCGTAGCTAGTCGTAGCCAAGGCCCCGTCGGGCGTCTGCAGCGACGTGCGCCGATCGAGGATATCGTACCCAATGACCGTCTGCCGATTCGGCGGCGTCGACGAGACATAATAACTCGTCGGGTCGCTGCCGGGATCGAAGACCGGCTGATCCTGCTGAGCGAAGCGGCCGCGCACGTCGAACGTAATCGCGCCGCTGACCGACATGCCCACCTGCGTACCGCTGCCTGTGTCGCGCTCCAGGTCCTTCTTCGTCTGAATGACCCGCTCGATGCCATCGACGAACGTCGAGGTCACCACCGGATCGCCAGGATGCTGCACGTCTTTGTGGCGCGAAACGGCATACGCCGGCAGCGTCGGATTCGCGCTGCCCTCGCTATAGCAGAAGACGATGGTCGGCTCGGCCGCGCCCGAGGTGCCCGAACTGCAGAAGTCGGTCGTCGTGCCGGCCAAAGCGACGTCGTTGGGCCCATAAACCGTCGAGAGGCGACCGAATGAATCGTAATTGTAGAGCTCGATATTGCCATTGACGTCGGTCGCCGACTGCGTGGCGCCGAACATGTAATTGGGCACCGACGACGACGTATAGCCAAAGCTGTCGGAGGTGCTCGTGAGATAGGTCTGTGCAACCGCGTCGAACGTATAGTTCAGCGTATATTGTCGCGGATCGACCTCCTGCACGACGTTTCCGAAGGGATCGTATTGATAGGTCCACGTCGGATTGCTCGCCGGCGCGCCCGTATATGGGCTTCCACTCGCCGGATCACTGCCTCCAATCAGCACGTTGGTGAGCGTCAGCAACGCGCCGCGCGAGTCATAGGTCGCCTGGCGATCGCGCAGCAACATTCCCGCGCTGCTGCCGGCGTGCGCCTGCACCTCCTTGGCGCGGAAGATATAGTGCGACGCCAGCGACGGATCGTAATCGACGTGATAATAGACGTCGTTAGCGGCACCATCGTCGAAATGCGTCTCGTAGTCGATCAGGTTTCCATAGGCATCCCACGTCCGATAATTGTCGATCTTCGACTTGGGCGGGCTGCCGAAGTTGGTTGTCTGACCTTCGTACCAGTTGGTCGTCTCCGTCGCCTTCGACGGGAAGAACGAGCCGACGCGCACCTGCGGCGGCGCCGCGGTCGGATCGGCGTAGGTGATGATCTCGCCAGCGAAGAGGTTGCCGGCCGCATCGCGCGTCGCCGTCTCCGCAGGCAAACCTTTGCGATAGAAGTCGTGATTGTAGAAGTCGCTCTCGACCGTCGATAAATCTTCGCGCGTCGTCGTGACCTGGGCAAAGCCATAGTCGTCGCGCTCGGTGCGATCGTAAAAGCCGTTGGCGCCGTAAGCCATTGACTGCGTATAGTGATGATTGAAGTTGTCATTCACATCGACCGACGCGAGCACGTACTTATTGTGCGGCTCGTCGACCGTCGGGCTCAGGTCGGAGCGAATGAGGTTGCCGGCGCGACCGTACGTGAGCGTGACCGTGCCGCCGAGCGGGCGATGCACCGCCTTCAACGCGTTCACCGGCGCGACGATCTCGGCGCCGTTGCCGTCGACGGCGGTGTTGAGCTTGTTGAGCTTGACGTAAATGGTCGAGGTGCCGCGCGGCTTGTAGACGAGGTCGGGCAGGCCATCGCCATCGACGTCTTCGAGCTTGGTGTCACTCCAGGTCGAGCCGTTGGAATAGAAGGCGTTGATGCCAATGCAAATGATCCAGCAATATTGCAGGTTGATCCCGACGTCGAAGCTCTTGCCGCGACCATAATCGATGCCGTCGCCGACGTCACCGAGCTGCTGATAGATCCAGGTGTCGTCATTGGGCTCGCTGCCGACGTTCCAGGTCGGCATCGCCCAGATCGTCTCGCTGTCGTCGAAGCCGAGCCCGCGATTGAGACGCACGCGCAGTGCGCCGGTTTCGCCCGGCATCTTCATGACCTGGTCGGGCAGCCCATCGCCGTTCATGTCGACCATGTCGACGACGGTGCGATTGGCGGTATAGCTGAACCCGGCGCCGACGCCGCCACCGTAGCCACCGGATGAGCCGCTCGCGCCCAAGCTGCCGCTGAACGTGCCCGAATCCTGCGTGCGAACGCCATTGAGGCCGACGTCGGAGCCGGGGAAATTGAGCGAACCGTCGAACCCCTCGGAGCCCAAGGCATTGATGATGGGCGAGCTCGAGGCCAATGATTCGTTGCTCCAGTTCGACGCCGGCCACGGGATTTGATTGCCGAGCTTGTAACCGTAATTGAGCTGAACTTGGAATGGATTGGCGCTATTGGCGCTGGAGCTCGTCGAACGACGCACGAGATCGGGCAGACCGTCGCCATTGACGTCGACCCAGTCGATGGAGCCGGTCGAGGCGCCGTATTTGGCAGAAACATCGAAGCCCATGCTGGCCGACTTCTTACTTTTCCCGTCGCTCTTGGCGCTGTTGTAGAGCGGAAGATTACTGACGCCGATTCCGAGCTTGATCGTGCCGTGGTCGACGCGATGCAAGGCGTCGGGATTGAGCCCGGGAACCTGACGCGCCTCGAAGGACGAGCACGGCGGGTTGGAGCATGACGTGCCGCCCGGATCCGTCGGCAGCGGGAAACGCAGGTAGCTGACCGTGCCATCGAGCCGCACGTGGTCGGGATAGCCGTCGCCGTTGAAGTCGAAGAAATCGTGGTCGCTCTCCGATTGTCCATGATTCCAGTCGAAGCTAACGCCGAGGGTTGCGCTAAGGTCGAAGTTCCAGGTGTTACTGCCGCGCAGCGAGCCCACGCCGCCCGAGCCCAGCGCGCCGCCGACGATCGTGCGCGTCGCCGCCTCTTGGCCGGCGGTGATATAGGCGTTGCCGGCGCCGACCCACATCGGCACGAGCGGAGCATTGGCGTCGGACGAGAGCGCCTTGTACGCCGGAATCGCCAGGCTGAATGCTTTGCCGTTCGGATTTCCTTTGCTGTCATAAGGAAACACGATTTGTCCTTCATCGAATGCTGCTTCACCGTCATAGAACCCGAAATACCAGCGATGAAAGCCGCCCGACATCGGATCGTCCCCCACTTTCGCTGCTGTGAAGTCGTCCCCGTAATACAAATCGCGCGACCAGATATTGATAGGGATGGGCGTGCCGTCGGCGGAAATGGAGCCGACGACGCTGCCGCTGATATCGTCGCCAGCCCCGGAATAGATGGTCACGAAAAGCTCGTCGCCGGCTTGCGCCTGCACCGGCAAACTGAGAAACGTCTGGCCGCCCGCTTGGTGAATGTGCGTCTTCTGAAAGAGCTTATTGACACCTTGTACGAGCACGTCGACGTCGGAGGACGAAGCGGTCCCGATATTGCCGGAGAAGTTGACGGTGCCGGTGTTGGGCACGACGTAGACGTTCGTCGGGCCGTGCTGGACCATTGCCGTCGCGTGCTGGAAGATGAGCGGCGTCGCGTTGATGGTGTCTACTGGATATTTGGCGTCGGCGGCGTCGCCGGAAATCTGGCACGAGGCTGAGCTCGGATCGCAAATGACGGCGCCGCAGATGTTGGGCGGCGGCGACGACGTGCTGCGCACATCAACGCGGCACATAATCGAATAGCTGACTGTCGGCTGCCAGTTGATCTGCCGGAAATCGATCGGCGTCCCTGGATAGCTCGGATTGCCGTTGGTATAAAGCGTTCCCGGCATCGTCTCGAAGAGCAATTGATCGCCGACGTTGACGTTGATATCAGCGGCGATCTGCGTCGCCGTGGGCGTGCCGCCATCGAACGAGTGGATATAGAGCGGCGCGATGCCCGGGTCCGGCGTCTTTCCCGATGGAATCAGCGTAATTCGGACAATGACGTCGTCCGAGATCGTACCTTTATTGAACATGCCGTCGATGTGCACGGTGCCGCCGGAGTGCGCCACCCACGGCGCAGGCGGCCGACCGACGAGCTGGAAGTCGGCGCGCTGATCAAAATTGTAGATGGGCATATTGTACGGCTCAAGCAGCGCCGCCGCCGGCGCGCTCGGGGCGTCATACGCGATCGTCGGCGCCCAGCTGACGTCGTTTCCGACCGCCTCTTTGAACAGCTGCTCGGGCGGCGTCGACGGATCGTGCAGCGGCGCCAGCGTCGTATAGATGCGGTCGCCGCGATGGACCGCGGTGCGAATGCCCGAGCCGCCGCAGCCCGAGCCGGCGTTGGGCACGCACGTCGACAAATCGCCGCTGGCGATCGTCTGCTGCCACAAGAGCTGCGGTGTCGTGCACTTGTCCTGGCATTGATAGATCGCCGCGACGACGCCGGTGCCCTGGTTCTGCAGCTTTTGCAGCGCACCGGCAATGGTGATGTTGCCGTCGAAAGGCGCATACCAGCGCACCAACGGCTCGATGCGATCGATGCCACCCGCCGCCGACGCCGCCGACAGATACTCGCGATTGGCCGCAACCGAGCTGGGCGCGAGCTGATTCTGAATCGGCCGATCGACATCGTATTGGCAATGTCCGCCCGGACATCCCGTATTGCGATTCCAGGTCACATTGCCATTATTGATGGTGACGACATCGGGGCGCCCGTCGCCGTCGACATCGGCGAGGATGCGATCGTCGGTGACCGAGGTCGAGCTGTAGCCGGTTTGTGCTCCGGCAACCCCTGCTATATTGACGCCACCAGTGATATTCCAGCCAGACTGTCGCGTATGACCCAACGTCCCCGAACCGGGCAAGTTGAAGCTGAAGCCTTGCAAGTGGCCATTGGCGGGCGTCGCAGTCGATAAGAGCGGATTGAGGAAGTTGAACGCGTCGTTGCCGCTATCGTCGACGATATCGGGTAGCCCGTCGCCGTCGATGTCGGGCTGACCGCGGCGCACCCAGGTGTCGCCGCCCATGCCGCCGGCGCCGACGGTGACCGATGCGATGTTACCGAAGCCGACGCCGACCGAGCCGCCGGCGCCGCCGGCCTGCTCATCGCTGTCGGCGACGCCATCGTGCGAATCGATGGGCAATTGCCCCCACACCTGCTGCTCGCCGAATGCCAGCGCGCCGTCGCTCTCGGCCGCGAAATAGTCGAACGTATGCCGATCGAGCTGCTTGCCGGCGTAACCGCTCTCGTCGTGCTGATCGTCGAGCCCCGAGATTGCGATCGATGCCAGCAGCGACTTATGAAAGTGATCGACGCTGTCGTCTTGATAAGCGAGCTGATAGCGGCGAATGACCGTCGATTGATAGAGCACGTCGACATGATCGAGCCGATAGCGCGTCCGCACCTGAAAACCGGCGCGACCGTTCACGACGATGTCTTTACGCGTCTCGGCCTGGTCGAGCACGAACGCGACGTGATAAGCGGCTGTCAGCCCGTTGCTATTCGACGTGTAGTCGATACTTTGGGGATAGATGTCGACATAAGGATCGGGATCGCTGCTGCCGCTGCGATCGGTGAAATAGTTGACCTGCATCGTATTGCCGAACGTGTCTTGCACGCTGCTCAAGTGCCAGCGGAACGCATTGCAGCTGTTGCTCGGATCGGCCAACGTGGCGCCGCTGCCGCCGTAGGTGTAGATAGCGCCGCTCTTGTCGGTGACCTGGAACGAGGTGACGCAGTTGTTGCCATCGACGATGCGTTCGATGTGGTCGAATCTGCCTTCGACGCGACGCTGATAATGATTGCCGTCGCTGGAGTCATTGGCGGAGACGACTTGCTCGCCGTCGAGCAAATAGACTGCCTTCGTCGCGAAATAAGGATCGGCGTAATCGGGAACGCCAAAGCGGGTGTCGATAGAGATGCTCGAGATCGTCAAATCCCAGCCGACGCCGAGCCAGCCGTTGGCGCCACCGTTGCTATAAGTGAAGCCGAGCCGTGGCTCGACGCCGCGTCGCCCCGGCGGCAGCTCGATTGGATACGAGAGTCGCGCTTCGCCGCCCGGATTCGCCGTCGGCGGCGCGATGAGGTCGAGGCCGGCCGACGGGCTCGCCAGCTTGATGCCGTTCATTTCGTTGGGATTGAATGACTTGGCGCCGGGCTCGTCGGGCATGGCGATGGCGCCGTTGACGAAGTCGGTAAAGTGCTCCGTCAGACTGGCGAGCGCGCCGTCGGCGGCGGTGCCATAGCGACCGATGCGCAGCCACTTCTGCTGCGGCTCGTCGTAATAGAAGCCGTAGATGGAATGCTCTTGCATGCCGTCGTGCAGCGCCGCCGCGTCATAGGGCAGCGTAATCTTGATTGGCTTTTTGAACTTGAGGCCGTGCGGACCGAAGCGGAAAGCGCTGCCGTCGGGCGAGACGTTGGCGACGAGGTCCGACATCGCCGGCACTTGCGCAGCCACGAGCGGGCGCACGGTGATGCGCACGTCGTGGTCGACGGCGCCCGCGGGAATTTCCAGGCGCGTGCCGCCAAAGCTAAACGTCTTGGCGGCGCCGGCGCGGACGACCGCGCCGAACGGCGCGCCATCGTCCTCGACGAGGCTCGTGTCGGCGGCGGCATTGACGCAGGCGTCGATGTGCACGTCGCGCCGCGCGACGCGGCCGCTCGCCAGCGTCGCCTCGACGGGGATGTCCCAACCGTCGCCGCCGTTTGCCGGCGCGGCGACGGCGAGCGCGAAGTCGCGGTCGGCGCCGAGCGCGATCGGCTGCTGATTGGCGCGCAACGCCACGACGCCGTCGGCGCCGCCGGCGACGAAGCCACGCAGGCTCGCCTTTCCGTCGACGCACTCGCCGTGCAGCGGATAGGTGACGACGAGCGGCCGAGCGTCGGCGAGGAGCGGGCTCGCCGTCACCGCCAGCCGCGCCAGCGGCGGCGGCGGCTCGCGCGAAGTCGTCGTGTGCCTCGTCTTTTCGGCGCGAAACGCGACGCCGAGCGCTGCCGTCGCCGGCAGCCCGTCGAGCGCGACGCGCTGCCAGCCGGTTTCGCGGTCAGCGAGCGCAATCGTCAACGAGTCGTGCTTGCCTTTGCCGGCGCTGACGACGAGCGTGCCTTTCGACGAACGCTGCAATTGAAATAGCAACTCGTGGGGCTGCGACGTCGCCGCGAGCGCGATCGTACTCGTCGCGCGCGGCGACGGATCGAGCGCCGACTCGGCGACCTGCCCGCGCGGCACACCGACAATGCGCAAATTGCGAACGGCATAATCGCCATCGACCGGCAGGAAGCGCACCTCGTTGAGACCGCGGCGCAGCCACGCCGGCGAAATCTCTTCGACTTGCAGGCCGCCTTGGCTCAGCCGCGGCGCCGTCGTCGCCGCCGCGCCACCGGCGGCGCGCAGCCCATTGACCTGACGAATCGCTTGCGACCAATGACCGAGGCCGGACAGCTCGTAAACGAGAAACGCGCGCGATAATGCGCGCGGATCGGGCGACAGCTGCGCCTGGAACGTGACGGCGCTCGCGGCTTTGGCGATCCGTCGCTCCGACGGCGCGGCGAAGGTCGTGAGCGCGCCCGGCAGCGGCTGCGAGAGCAAGCGATCGGCGAGCTCGACGTCGGGCAGGCTGCGCGCCGGCACGGCCAAGCCCCACAGCCCGAGCTCACGCAACGGCGTCGCGCTCTTGCTCCAGCGCAGCACGAGCTCCGTCACCGGCCGCCGCTCGCGCGTCTCGAGGCGCGCCCATTGACCGGCGGGCACGCGCACGTCGCGCTCACTCCAATCGCCGAGCGGACGCAACTCTGCGCCGTCGCGCGCCAAGACACTCAATGTTCCGTCGACGGGACCGAGCAGCGTCAACGCCGAGAGCTCGGTGGCGGCCGGCAACGTGACCGCGAGCTCGCGATCGCCGTCTGCTGAAGGCGGCACGGTCGTGGACGGATCGCCGTCGAATAGTCGCCACGGATCGCTCGCGTCGGCGCCTTTGGTCCAATGCACGCTCGCAGGCACGAGCGGAACGGGCAATACGTGATTGATCGCCGATGGCGGGCGAATGGCGCGGGGCGGAGTCGATTGCGCGGCGGCCGCGGCTGCGGGTGCGACAATGGCGCTCGTGGCAGCGCGCGGCAGATTGGCCGCGCGCGCCGCGGCCGGCATGGCCGCCGCCAATGAGCCCGACAAATAAGCGGCCACTGCTCTAATGAAGACACTGGAGCGCAATCGGCGAGTGCTCATTTGAAACCCTTTCGATTGATGCTTCTCCAACTGCCAAAAATCATGTTAACGATTAGCCATCACTCGCAGGACGCGGCCAAGACGGCCGCGATGCGAGGCGAACAAAGGAGCCGATCATGGACAACAAGCTGCTTTGCATTGTCGCTATGTGTCTGCTCACCGTCGGCTGCGGACGGAAAGCCGACATTGGAGTGACCGAATGCGACGATTATTTGGCGAAGTACGAGAAATGCGTCGCTAAGCGGGTTCCGAGCGAGAATAAGAAAGCGTTCGAGCAGAACCTGGCGCGGACGCGCGGCGCGTGGAAGGCGATGGCGCAGAATGCCGGCGCTCGTCCCGGCCTCGGGCAGGCTTGCAGTCTGGCACTCGACACGGCGCGCTCGACGATGGCTGAATATCGCTGCGACTGGTAACGCGCGCCGCCGCCGACTCACGATAATCGAACCACTATCGCAAGCGTCCCGGAAGGGCGGTGAGCGCGATCACCGCTCAGTCTTATTGACTGAGATCGCTTCTCCAATCGGATGACTTACTATTTGAATGTACTAGTCGCTATCCTCTAGCCAAACCAGTATTATCCCGCGGGACGACATCTGGGAGCGGCCCGGCGGCGTAAGTAACTATCACCGAAGAGACACAACAAACAACCTGGTAGCGGGAGCAAGTGCGACAATTAGTCGCGCTTGTAGACGCGATGCCAAGTCGCGCCGCCGATTGCAGCCACCACGCGAGCCACTTGTCGCGCTTCCACAGCTGCGGGGCGCAGGGATCCTGCCGGTTTCAGGAAATGCAGCCCCGCCTGCGGGATTCGCACCGGGCCGACAAGTGGATGACCTTCCCCAACGGAGGACGCGATCACGTCACCTTCGGCTACAGTTCTTCGGGCGTAGCCTTTTCGACGAACAGCGTCGTGACGAGCCCCAGAACGGATCGACGAGGGGCGGTGCTAACGGGCGAGGTTGTCGTCGCTCTTCAACTTGCCGATCTGACAGTCAGAACAATGTTTGTGCGGCAAATTGTCGTAGATAACGCGCTGGTCACGATCGGCGCGGCCGTGCATACTGGTTTGCGAATGCGAATACAATCGATCCACTGCCGTATCGGAGCCATCGCATGCGCGATTTTTGTGGCCGGCTGCTCGAGCAGCGCGTCGACCAACGGAGCGGACGGCGGTGGCGGCGGCGGCGGCGGTATGGATCTCGGATCGTCGTGCGGCGACGGTTTTCACGATCCTACGACTGCATCGTGTTGGCCGGCCGCGCACGCCCCGCGCTCGGTGAGTGGCAGCTTTCAAGGCGCCACCTTCGACGGTCGGTATGTCTATTTCGCGCCCGCGAACGGATCGAGCGCAACCCGTTACGACGCTCAGGCTGCATTCGACGCCGACTCCTCCTGGATGACGACAGATTTCGCGGCGGGCAACGCGCAAGCGCTCGACTATGCCGGCGCCGTCTTCGACGGGAAATACGTCTATTTCATTCCGGCGCTACACGCGGTCGTCGCTCGCTTCGATACACAGCTCGACTTTGCTAGCACGGCAGCCTGGTCGCAGTTCGACACGACGCGCCTCGCCGCCAGCGCGGGCAACTTCGCCGGAGCCACCTTCGACGGTCGCTACCTCTACGTGATCCCCAGCGACGGGCCGGTGCTGGTGCGACTCGACACGCAGGCTGATTTCGGCGCGGTCTCATCGTGGACGGCGCTCACCATTCCGACGAACAACTCGAGCGGCTTCTTCGGCGGCGTATTCGACGGCCGATATGTCTATCTGATCCCGGGAAAAAGCGTCGCCGGCGAAGACCTGGCGGTCGACCGCTACGACACCGAGGGCGCAGTCGATGTTGCTGCGTCATGGTCCTCGTTCGACATTACGCAGGTCGATTCGGCGGCGGGCGGATTTCGGGGTGGCGCGTTCGACGGGCGCTACCTCTACCTCGTTCCGTGGGCGACCAGTGGCGCGTTCGGCGTTGCGTACGGCGGCGTATGGCGATACGACACGACGGCGGCGTTCGGCGCGCAGGCCTCGTGGTCGCGGTTCGATACCGCGCAGCTCGGCGGCGCACCGAAGGGCTTCTTCGGTGCGGCGTTCGATGGACGCTACGTCTACTACGTGCCGGCCATTCCTACCGCCGAGCGCATCATGGCGCGGTTCGACAGCCAAGGTGATTTCGCGTCGGCGTCGTCATGGTCGACGTTCGATATGGCTAAAGGCAACGGCGATCTTGCCGACTCGTACGTCGGCGCGGTATTCGACGGGCAGTTCATCTACTTCATGCCCACCACCGGCGGCGCGGTCGCGCATTTCGATGCTCGGTCGCCGCCTGCGCTTCCAGCACTGCCGGCGCATCACGGCTCCTTCTTCTAGTTGCGCGGGGCGATAGGATCCGGTGCACGGACCTGGGGCCCAATAGACAGGCATAAGACGAGATTGCCAAGCACGCCGGTTGCCAGTAGTTGATTTCGAATAGTTGAGGGAAGACCGTGCTCACGAAGCGAGGTTAGAGCCCTGTTGCGTTCGCCTTTGTTCTCCGACAACAGAGCGCCTCATAGTCAGCAGCCAGTCGCGCACCCATGGCGAGGTCGCTCTCCGACGCCAAACAGCCAGCGCTGCCGATTTCAGCTCGGGCTCGCTGTGATTCGCGCCGTTTCGTGCCGTCGGTGGGCGTTCACGTCGACGCTTGCGCTTGTCGCCGCGGTGCCGACCTGACGGTTGCTCGTCGCCAGTGCCGAGCGCCAAGGTTAATTGGCCGATGCAGCAGCGATCGGGACTCCGTGCCGCGGGGCCCAGCGAGTACAATCGGGCCAAGTCCGATGGGGAACAAGCTGTCGCCGGCCCAGGGCGACGACACCACCGCGCCGCTGGAAGGTGACGCGTCGGTGCCAGCAACGCTCGGCCGCTTCGTTATCACCGGCACGCTCGGAGGCGGACCGTTGTTTGAGCGGGCGTTACGGCTACACCGCAGGGGTGCGCGATCTTGCTCGTCGACACCGGGAGGCGTTCTTGGTTTTTCCTGGTGCAGCCGCCGTCCGGCGCCGATCGCCGAAGACAGATGGGATCAGTCGATACGCACGGCCAAGCTGACCGCCCAGCGCTCAAAGCCCAGATGACGCGCGATCGCCATCGACGGTGCGTTGGCAATCAGTGTGCGGTACTGCGCAACCAGTCCGCGCGCGACCGCGGCAGATGCCAGCGCGTCGACGGCGGCGCGCCCGTAGCCGCGGCTGCGGTGCGCGGGACGTGCCACGACCGAGATATGCGCGATGCGCTCGCCCCAGCGCTCGTAGCTGGCGAGCGCGGCCAAGCGCGCGCCGTCGAACACGCCGGCATACGCTTCCGCCTTCTCGGCACCGCCATGCTCCCGCTCGACCGCGCTGACTGCTGCGCGGAGCTCATCGATCGCCAAGCGCTCGCCCGCGCCGTCGAGGATATGCGCACGCGCACCGCTGCCATCGCTGCGATAGCTGCTCGCGTCGGCGTAGCCGATGAATGCCGGCCCGATCACGCGCTGTGCGTCCACGCTCGTCGGCACCGACACGACGACGCCCTTCAGGGCGAGTACGAAGACGCTGCGTCCGCCCTGCCTTGTGACCAGCAGCTGGTCGCCGCGCATATCTTCGACGGTGCAGCCGAGATCAGCCGCCCACCAGTGTTCGATGGTCGCCACGCTGTCGTCGGAGAGCACGCCCCAACTTATCAGGAAGGTGTGATGGCGGAAACTGTCCCGCTGATTCTCTGGACGTCTCGGTCCAGCGGAGCGGCGGCGACCATTTGTGCGGGAGCAGCTCGTCGATACGCGATGCGGGGTGAGTGTCGACGCGCATGAGCACGTCCTGCAGGTACGCGACCGGGTCGATGTTGCGCGCCTCGCAGGTGGGGACGAGCGAATAGAGGATGGCGAGATGGTCGCCAGCCTCCACATCGCCGACGAAGGGAAAGTTCTTTCGGCCGAGCGCGACCACTCGCAGCGCCGACTCGCTAGCGTTGTTATCGAATGGGATGTTGGCGTTGTCGAGGAAGCACAGGAGCCGCTCCCACTGATTCAGCGCGTAGCTGAAGTCGTACGCTCGGCAGGCGCTGGGCTGCGAGCCGGGCCAGTTTCGCATCGAGCGGCGGCCAATGCCGGGCGGCGGCGAGCTGACGTTGCAGGCTTGCGGCCAGGTGCGGCATTTTGTCGCAGAGTGCAGGACGACCAACCGGCGCAGGCCATTTCGCGCTGCCGCGTGAGCGAACGATGAGCTGCCGGCGTGGAATCGCGCTAGTGATTGCGATTCAGTGTGGCTGCGCAGGCTCGCACAGAGTGTCGACCGCGCCGCCGCGGCCAAGGGCTGAAGAACAGGCCGCCGATCGCGCGCGCCGGCCGCGACTACGCAGCCTCGGCATGACATTCGATCGCTGCCAGCCCGGCTGGGGCATCGCGCGGCTCGATCCGCTCGGCGCTCGCATCGATGACCAGCGGCTCGTGCGCGACCTTGGCGCGATCGCCGCGGCTTATCAGTCGATCGAAGGGATCGATCATCTCGGCCTCGGCGTCTGTTGCCCGACGGACCAGAATCCTAGCTACGGCACGTGCCTGCGCGCGTATGTCACGTCCGCTGCCCGCTTCGACGCCCTGCTCGACTCGTTGGCCACGATCGCGCCGCCGGGCGACGCCGGCAAGCCCGGCATCGTCGTGCTGCACGCGGGCTCCCTGCAGCTGCAATCGAAGTGAGCACCGGCGTCGCACGCTGCACGGCGCGGCATGCGCCTCGGCGAGATCGTCGGCCTCCGCCTATCTGACCTCGGCTTCTTCGGCGAAGAAGTCGTGCGCGTCCGCTACAGCTACGACGGCCCGCTCAAGGAGGATAAGAGCAGCGCCGGCAAGACGAAGTGGGCGCCGGCGAGCGGCGACTACGCCGACGCGTTCGCGCCGTGGCTCACGCAGCGCGACGCCGACTCGGCGCAGCCCGAAGACTACGTGTTCCCTTAGCACGCCAGCCGCGACGCGCTGAAGCAGCGGATCGAGGACGAATGGACGGCGGCGAAAGCGCGGCTGCGCGCCGCCGATGAAAAGCTCGAGCTCGGCGACATGACCTTCTACCAGGCGACCCGCCACAGCTTCGTGAGCCGCAATCTCGCCGCTGGCGTCTCGTTGGACGAAGTGAGCTCGGCGGTCGGTCACAGCTCTCCGGCCGTGACGCGCCGCTACGATGACTACTTCATCCGGCGCTCGTTCTCCGCCGGGCTGCGCGAGGGACTCGGCGCGGCCGCCGGCGCCGGCGCGCCCCTGATACCGTTTCGGAAGGCCGACTAATTGAACGCTAATGAATCGCTGTCCAAAGGAGGATGCTATGTCCGGAAATAAAAACGCCGAGCCCCCTGTCAGATTCTCGGCGCTTACTGCGGGCGGGGTGGACGGGACTCGAAAACGCCTGGGCACCTGCAACCGAGTGAATCCGAGCATAGTCACGATCAAGATTCCGCACAGTTAGCGCCGCCGAGCGAGCCCGAGCGCAACCAAGCGCAGACGACCTGCACAATTGCACAAAGCGAGGTGACGCACCTGCTACTGACGGCGCTATCGGCATGGAGCGGCAGCGCCGACCGGCGACAACTGCGCCGCTCGCTCCTCGATATCCTGCGTCTCCTCGATGATTGACTCTCTACCCACTCGCCCGTGCCCGTCCATCCGCCGATATCATTTCTCCGACAGCGGGCGCGATGCTGGTGTGCAAGCTGACCCATGTCCTGCTCGATCAGACGTCGGCCTTCTCTCTCTTGCCGTTCCGTTCCACCGACGCCGACGACGACGAGCGCCGCTGCTGTCTCCGCATTGCCTTTTTTAAGCGAAATAGCTGTTCAGCGTACAGGAGAACGCCTTTATGGAGCCGATCAGCATTCGCGCCGCAGAGCGCGCCGGCGAGGTTTGTAGCGGGAGCGTTGTTCTCGAGTATCCCTGGATGTCGCTCTCGTCGGCGTTGATCGTCGACGAAGGCGATGACGATTGAGGGGCACTATACCGAAGAGTAATTTGCTATTTTTGTTTTCCGGCTGCCACGCGACGAGGGGGCGGAAGCACGTCGGAACGCTGCTCATGAGCCGAAAGGAACTGCGAGTCGTCTACGGAAGTCCGATCTGAGATATTGATTGCGCAGGCGCTGTCTGTTTCAACGAACGGAGGCGTCCGGATCGTCGCTGACCGCATCGCCGAGATCTTCGATTCGAAGCTTGAAGCCAGGTGCTGTGTGCGCGAGCGCGTCAACAAGGATCGAGCGTTCGGATCTGCAATGACTACCAAACGTGCTCATCAATAATACGGGGCCATTCTCGATCTTGCTTCGAAGCTCCTTCAACGCATCAGGATGCTCTTGCAGATGCTTTGAATACATCTCGAAGGTGACGATCGGGTTCCACGAATCGCCAACGAACCGGTTTGCAAGCCTCGGCTCGTGCACGTAATCGACTGACTGACGAGCAAATAGATCGAATACGTGTTTCCGATTGAATCCTTGACCTACGAAAGAGGGTGAGAATCGAATATCGACGATGCACCTTGGGGAATAAGCGTCCAAACACCACACGAACCGCTCGAAGTTGAGCGCATCGAATCCGACGCTCACGACAGTATTTGTGGGCGGACGGAAACCAGGCAAAGCGAGCTGAACCGGATCGCTCGGTGCTGGACGAGGCAGCACGACAAGGTCGCACCCATTACGGGTGCTCTTCTGGCCCTCACCGTGAATCAGCGTGAAGGGAAACCGACGGTCAGAGTCACCCACTGGCTTTGCTCTGCAACGCAACGAGGCGTTCCTTTACCGCCTTCGCGATATCTTCTTCCAGTGCCAGGAAGCTCTTTTTGTAGACCGGGTCGACGTGCGAGGCGTCCTTCGATTTTCCGATTGCGAGAAGTCCCTGCTTGTTTTTCATCGCCTCGCGCTGCTTGAAGAGTTGCTCAAATCGTCGCGGAGCAACGCCCGCGAACTCACGGAAATGAACATGGTTCGCCTCCCCTGTTGGCGAGATCGCGTCGCCGTGAAGATCGACTGCGAGGCTCTTCGGGTACGGCTCGATGTAGACGACTTCCTTGATGCCCGCGGCGATGATGTGTCGAGCACACACATGACAGGGGTACGTCGTCGTGTAGAGCGTCGCTCCCTCGACGGAAACTCCTCCCTGGCGCGCGACGCTCACGATCGAGGCCATCTCTGCATGGACTGCGCGAGAGAACTCGATCAGAGCTTTGACACGTGTCGGTCCGAGTGCAGCGATGAGTTTCTCTTCGGTCGCGTTTTCGGATAGCAGTTCAGCCTTGCCGAGGGCTTCGTAGATTTCTGCGAGGATCTCTCCCTTGGTGCGATCATTCCGGCAATACGCGCCGTCTTTGAAGCACCGGTGATCGGTCCCCTTCTCCTCGTCCTTGTCGTCGTAGAGACCACCACCGAACTTTGGAACCTCGTTCGTACCTGTTGCGATCACGTCTCCGTTTGCGCTCAAGAGCGCGGCGCCGACGTAGCGCGAAAGGCAAGACGAACGCAATGCGGCACTCGCCGCGGTGTACATGCCAATTTCATCGCGCTCGGGACGGTGAATGGCCTTCCTGAGAGTGATATTCAAGAACCGGCCAAGTTCCGCAGCAAGAACGGTGACGTCTTCCTCCTCGTTGTGAACGAAAAAATCGGCCAAGTGCCACGTCTTTCGCACTTGCTGTCCTTCGTCGATCTCTCCAGCCTCATCGCGATCCATCAGGGCGTTGATCTCGTCGTCGTTCGAATCCTTGTGCTTCTTTCGCAGCCGCTTCAGTCGCGTCTCGCGGGTACACAGGATCGAGACGAGATAGAACGAGGAGGCATAGACCTTCTGCAAGGCAGCCACTTCGTCCGGATGCTTGAGCGAATCCAGGATGAACGCGATCGGCGTTCCCAGGAGGCGCGCTTTGACGCTCCTCGAAGATCTTGTGAATCGCGAGACTGGCCGTAAACGAAGCTCCATTTTCAGAACGCAGCGTGTCGCCGACTTTCTGAAGACGTGTTGCGCGGCTTATCGCGTCCTCTCCTTGAGCTGCACCTCCACCAGCTTCCTCGATCAGCTTGCTGATGCCGATCACTCTTGGCTGGTAGCCCTGGTCCTTCAGCTGTGAAGATAGATGCCGAGCCACCCACGACGGACCGGAGCCGGCGTAGCCGACGACTCCGAAGACGAGATCCTCGGAGCGGGCGCCTTCAACGGCAGTCCGAATCGAATCCTTTGCCACTTTCCCCTCCGCGAGCCCCAAAGAGTCACAGGTTGCCCTGTGGATTCAATCCATACTTCCAGCGCGTCGGGAACCTGCCCGAAGCACATTCCAATCGGTAGACGACACACAGCTAGCCAACAGCTTGTCCCCAACCTGAGCACAAACTGAACACCTGTCCAGGCCATGCTACATGAAATCGAGCGAGATCGAAAAGTGAGATCTCCTCTTCTGTTTCTTCCTTCTGTTCCAACCCACCAAATTCGCTCGTATTTTCAGGATGGCCACACACGACCGTCACGACGTGAGCATACATGACAATACGCGAGATGCCAAGTGAGGTCTTGCCAAGTTGAAGGGCCAGGGCTAGCCTTCGCTTCGAGGTGAGGCGTGGAGAGGGCCCAACGTTGTCGCCATGGGGTGATCCTGACTGCATTGCCGAGCGAGTACGCGGCCGTCCGCCACTTCCTAAAGAATGTCGAGCAGCGACGTCATCCACGCGGCACTGTCTACGAGGTCGGCCACTTCGGCGACGGCTCGACGGCCTGGACGATCGCGATCGTCGGTATCGGCGCCTGGAAACGCCTCCGCTGCGGTCGAAGCTGAACGTGCAATCGGGCACTTTCAGCCAGAGGTCATCCTCTTCGTCGGGGTGGGCAGGCGGACTGAAGGATGTTCGCCTCGGTGACGTGGTTGTTGGAACAAAGGTCTACAACTACGCTGCCGGCAAGGCTGCCGGGCAATTTCAACTGCGCCCCGACGTCGGCCGGTCGACCTATGACCTCGAACAGCAGGCGAAACTCGACACTCGCGCTCCTCGGATTGGATTCAGCGCGTTGAGTCAAAGTCGACAAAGCAACCGAATGCGCTACTTGGCGCCATCGCGGCAGGTGAACAGGTTGTGGCGTCTCAGCGCTCTGCCACGCATCAGTTCATCAAATCTCAATACAGCGACGCTCTCGCAGTGGAAATGGAAGGATCCGGATTTCTGAGCGCGGCGCACGCAAATGCTTCGATCCAGGCAATCGTCATCCGCGGGATCTCGGACCTTGTTCGAAAAAAGGCGCAATCCGATGCCGCAGGCTGGCAGGCAATCGCTTCCACGCACGCCGCCGCGTTTGCTTTCCAGCTCCTGTCGGATCTCAGCGTCAACGAGCGTCCCGCGAAATCTAGACGGTCCAAAGGAAAGCGCTCCGACTCCATCGACCGCTTGCCGTCCGCGATGCCGGAAGACGGCATTACGCTATCCGGCAACGACGAGAAACTCTGATCTCCAATCTCTTGCCTGTCCGCAGCTTCGCCCCGAAATTGTATATGGCAGAAACCGAGTTTCGGGATCCGGTCGACCTCTGGAACCACACGAGAACTGCCTCGATACGGATTGGAAGCGAATGGCTTCTCAAGGGAGAGCGCATCCTTTCGTTTCATGATTTGTCGGAGCCACCCTGGAATCGACTCTGCGACGAGGGAACAATTGAGACTTTTGATTCATCAGAATGGGCCCTCTCGCCCGACTCTGACAAAAGATATGAGTTCAGCCGACTGCTCAACTCCTCACTTAGCCAGAAGCTCTATCCGACCGTGCGGTATTGGTCGAAGCTCAAGACCTACGCCTTTGCGGTGCCTCGCAACGTCACCAAAGACGTCCTTCCTCGGTGGACGCCTCAAAACCGGCCATCAGTGGACGGGGCAAAACCGGCCAATGGCGGCGTTCGAGACAGTCTGATTTCTACCGCGCAGCCTCTTCCTGATGCAAATCGGTTTGGACCTTGGTGCGCCAGCTCCGCGGGCCGCACTTGAGGACGTGGGCGTGGTGGAGCAAGCGGTCGAGCAGCGCGGTGACGGCGGCGGTATCGCCGAGGAGCTTGCCCCAATCCTCGACCGGGCGGTTCGAGGTGAGGAGCGTCGAGGCGCGTTCGTACCGGCGCATGATCAGCTCGAGTAGGTCTTCGGCGGCCGTGTGCGGGAGCTTGCGCATGCCGAGATCGTCGACGATGAGCAGCGGCACCGCCGCCAGGTCGGCGAGATAGTTTTTGCGCGTGCCGTCGAGCGTGGCGTCGGCCAGCTCTTCGATCAGTACATGCGCCTCGCGGTAGATGACGCGATGGCCCTGCTGGATCGCCGCCCGGCCGATGGCCTGCGCCAGGTGACTCTTCCCCGTTCCTGGCTGTCCGAGGAAGAGCGCGTCCTCACGCTGGGCGACGAAGCGTGCCGTCGCCAGCTCGTGGATTACCGCGCGGTTCATCTTCTTATTGAAGTCGAAATCGAAGCTGTTGAGGTTGCGGTCGGCGTCGCGGAATCGTGCCTGCTTGATGCGGCGCTCGAAAAGACGGTCCTGGCGTCTCAATAGCTCGTCAGAGACCAGCTGTGAGACGAGATCGATGGGCGCGAGTTTGTCGGTCTGGGCT
The DNA here is from genome assembly GCA_963785725.1 of uncultured delta proteobacterium. Classification (GTDB taxonomy): domain Bacteria; phylum Myxococcota_A; class Polyangia; order Palsa-1104; family Palsa-1104; genus JAQBQH01. Next base: position 420,136 of record CAWAWS010000033.1, read on the forward strand.
TGGCGCAGCCGCGCTTCCAGCACGTCGGCCATGCCCGAAAGGCGGAGCTTTTTGAGCGCGTGATCGAGCGTACCCGTTCGACAAGACGCGTCTCGTCGAACGGGGTCCAGTTGTTTTCAAATCTGTTTGTCATGCCGCCGACTCTTCGCCTGACTGCTCCCGAAGCATGTACTCCGCATACCAGTCCGGCCAGTTCTCGTCTCGTCTACCGAGTTGGGCTTCATGTTTGCCGTGCGCCGCCTCTGCACGTCGGAGCGCACTCGCCAACTCGCCCGCAGAGGCGAACGCCGGAGCCTCCACGCGTCCCGGAAGCCGCTTGGTAATCTGCTGCAGCAGCCAAACATTGCCGTCGGGATCGCTGAACGAGGCATACGAGCCGTAGGAACGACCTTGGGGATCTGGACCCGGCGCGCGCGCTTCGGTGTCTGCGTGAAAACCGCCGCCGAGGCCGCCGCCGATGTCGTGGAACACCTCACTGACTGTGATCCCTTGCGAGAGGAGCTTGGCGCGGACCGCGTCGAGGTCGGATACCGTCAGAACCAGGCGGTCGATCGAACCCGGACGGGCCGATGTGACCCCTTTGCCGAAGATGATCGACGCTCCCGAGCCGGGAGGAGTGTATTCGATCAGTCGGTAGCTCTTGCTGCCGTCGTCGCTGTCGATATCCAAACGGAATCCCAGTTTCTCATAGAAGCGCTTGGCTCGATGTATCCGTTCATCGAGCAGCGTCGGCAGGAGCCAGAGAGGCGGCGAACGGGGCGAGGCTGGCGCGACGGTAGATGTTGGCCACGAGTCGTTGCTCGACCTCGGGCCGCGCCAGCGTCTGACGCCAGTGCACCGGCGCCAGCTCCAGCACGCGACTGCGCGGCCATCTGGGCATCAGGCAGAAGAGGTCCCGCAGGTAGCTCCACGGCTCGATGCCGTGCAGCTGGCAGCTGGCCAGCAGCGACACGAAGGCCGCGTTGACCTCGCCGGCGTCGTCGTTGCCCACGAATAACCAGTTCTTACGCCCAACCACTTCGCGCCTCAGTGCGTTCTCGGAGTGGTTGTTGTGCACCGGCAGCCGGGCGTCTTCGAGAAATCGTTCGAGCGCCGCGCGCTGGTTGAGCGCGTAGCGGATGCCCTTGGCCAGTGGCGTCTCGTCGAGCGCGCGCGTCGCCTCGTCGTGGCACCAGGCGAAGAAGCGCTCGACCACAGGCTTGGACTCGCGCTGGCGCACGACCTCGCGCTTGCGCGTCGGCGCCTCGGCTATCTGCCGCTCGATGCGGAACAGCTCGCCGATGAGCGCCAATGCCTCACGAGCACGGTCCGGCTCTGATTCCAACGCCTTGAAGAAATACCTCCGCGCGTGCGCCCAACACGCCACTTCGATGACGTCGCCGCCGCGGTACAGATGGTCGTAGACGGCGTGCGCGTCGGCGACGAGGTAGCCGGTGTAGCCGGCGAGCATGCGGTCGACTGCCTTCTTGTCGTGCTTGGCCGAGTACGCGTACAAGACGTGCCGCTCGGGCGCGATGAGCACCCAGAAGTGGCCGACGCGGCACTTCTCCTTGGCCTGCACCAAGACGCCGGTGGCGTCGGTGCACAGGTACGGCGAGCCGAGCGCGTCTTGCCACATGGCGTCGATGAGCGCGCGTATCAGCTCGGCCAGCTCGATGTGCCAGCCGCAAATCGTCGAGCGCGCCAGCTCCAAGCCTTCACGAGCGTAGACCTGCTCGAGACGATACAACGGCAGGTGGTCTTGCCAGCGTCGCACGATGGTGTCGGCGAGCAAGCCCGGCCCTGCAAGACCGCGCTCCAGCGGCAGCTCGGGCGGCGGCGCGACCGACACGCTGGTCTCGGCAAGCCGCTGGCGGTCCTTGCGCACGAACTTCGGCCGGGTGACACGCACGACGACCAGCGACGCGGGGCGGCGCTCAACGGTCTCGCTGACGTCCTGGCCGATGCGCTCGAAGGCGTCGAGCCCTTCGCGCTGCACGTCGTCGGGTAGCACCTCAACTTCCACGCGCGGCAGCTCCTCGGGCAGCGGCTTGCGGCCAGTCGGCTTTTGCCGCTCGTGCTCGCGAACCGGTTGCGTCGGCGGTGCTTCGTCCACTCCCGGTCGTTCGCCGAGCAGCGTCGCCAGCACGCTCATCGTCAGCTGCGCGTCGTTGTCGCCGAGGCGCTCGGACTTTTGCCCGAGCAGGCCGAGCTCGAGCTTTCGGCACTGCTCAAGCATCTGCAGGTACAGCTCGCGATAGTGCTCGCGCTCGGCCGAGAGTCGCTCGATGTCGGCGCGCAATGCAGTGAACTCTTCGACGGTGGGCGGCGGCGCGGACACGCCGGCACGATAGCCATTGGTGATCAACCGTCAAGTCCTCGTCGGCGTTTCTCCACGCCTGCCAACAACGTCGCCAGTGCGCGACCATCGATGCTCACGGCGCGTGAATCGCCAGACGGCGGCGACGGCATGACGAAGAGCGCCTGATGCAATCGCTTGGAGAGCAGGCAGTAACCGTTGGTGTCCCACCACAACACCCGTGCCTGCGTGGACCGCTTGTTGAGGAAGACGAACAGAGCGCCCGAGCGCGGGTCCTTGCCGAGAATCTGCGTCGTCGCCAGCGCGAGCCCATTGAAGGAGCGCCGCATGTCCTGCGGCTCGGTGCAGACGAAGATGCGGACCGACGCGGGCAACATCAGCGGACCACGGCGAGCACTCGACGAAGCGTGTCGGCGTCGAAGCGTACGGGGACGCGAATGCAGAAGCCGCTCGGAGCCAGGACCTCGATGATCGCGTCTTCGCGCTCCAGCGCGGACGGCGCCGTCACCTCGACGAATGGAAACGACGGCGGTACCGGGCACGACGCGGCAGCCGTGCTCTTCGCCACCCTGTCTTCCTTGGCCAGCCGCCACTTCCAATGTCGCAGCCGGTCTACTTCGACCCCGACCTGCTCGGCGAACTCCTTCGCGCCAAGGCCGCTGTCACGCCAGCGCTCGATTCGCTTGATCCAAATTTCTCGGGATGCTCGCTCCATCCAGCGAACTGATATCTGCCGACGCCACCGCCGTCACTACGCGATTCGCCGAACGCTTACGGTCATCTGCGCTGTGGTACGCGTGATGTTGTCCGCATATCGAGTAGTCTTGGCGAGCGTCGGAATGGCGCTCGCTTGCCGACTTATCGTTGCGGCATTCAACGCAACAGCGCCCAGGAGCGAGCGCAAATCGTGGCTCACGATGGCGAGAAAGTCGTCGCGTGCAATCAGGGACTCGTCGGCGTGGATCCGTTCAACGAGCAAGCGCGCGTCGGTTTCTTGGCGTTCGCCGGCGGGCAGATCTGAGCGAACGCCACCTCACGTTGCATACGCTCGGTGTCGAGCGTGGCGTCGGCTGTCGCGCGCTCCTGGCTGATCGCAGCATCCTCGCGTGGCCGCTCGGCGGTGAAGCTGTCGAGAAATAGCCCGGCAACCGCTCGTGCGAAGCCGCTCATCCTGGCGCCGGCGGGCCGCGTCCAATGTAGAGTTGGCTCGATTTCGTGCGACCTCCTCAGCCCTGTCGGCACCTTTCGCTATGGTGCTGTCCTATTTTTTTTTTTTTTTTTTTTTTTTTTTTTTTTTTTTTTTTTTTTTAAAAAAAAAAAAAAAAAAAAAAAAAAAAAAAAAAAAAAAAAAAAACGGCATTGCAGCCGGAGAACGCATCCGCCAAGCCATGAGAGCCCTGCAAGGAAGTCAACAGTGTCGATTGTGCGTACCTCAAATTCCGGCCGGAAAAGTGGCACGATGATACGAGGTTGGCGTCGAGCCATTGCCGTAGATGCTGTCTCCCGGTACCCCGACCGTGGCAGGCCTCGGCTGTCGCAGATGGCGGTGTGTCCAAATTCACGTCCTTGTTCTAGAGATTGCAGTGTGCGAGCTGAGCGTACCTGTCTTGTCGATGACGAGCGTCGTCACTTTCTCCAGCCGCTCGAGCGCCTCGGCGTTCTTCACGAGCACGCCCTCCCGAGCGCCGCGACCCACACCGACCATGATGGACATAGGCGTCGCCAAGCCGAGGGCGCATGGGCAAGCAATGATGAGTACCGCAACGGCGTTGATGAGTGAGTGCGCGAGCCTTGGTTCCGGTCCGAGCCACATCCAGATGACGAACGTGAGCAGCGACGCTGCCATGACCGCCGGCACGAAGAAGCCGGCGACCTTATCGGCGAGCCCTTGGATGGGCGCGCGACTACGCTGGGCTTCGGCCACCATGCTCACGATCTGGCCCAGTAACGTATCGTTACCAACTCGCTCGGCTCGCATGACAAAGCTGCCGACTCCGTTGACCGTGCCGCCAGTGATTTTGTCGCCGATGGTTTTCTCCACTGGGAAGGGCTCGCCGGTGATCATGGATTCTTCAACGCTGGAATGACCTTCGATGACCGTGCCGTCCACGGGTACCTTGTCACCTGGAACAACACGCAGCCGATCGCCGACTCGCTCTTGTTCGAGTGGAACCTCAGATCGCCCCCCGGCGCGATTTGCCGCGCCGTCGGCGGCGCGAGATTCAACAACGCCTTGATGGCACTGCCTGTGCGGCTCCTGGCACGGAGCTCGACCACTTGACCGAGGAGGACCAGAACCACGACGACGCCGGCTGCCCGAAATAGATGGCGACCTTGCCCTCGTGTCGCATCGTGCTTGGGAACAGATCGGGTGTGAGCATCGCCAGGGCGCTAAAAATGAAAGCGGCGCCGACGCCGACGGCGATCAGCGTGAACATATTCAGATGCCGCGTCAGGAGGGAGCGCGCGCCGCGACGAAAAAACGGCCACCCCGCCCACCAGACCACTGGAGTGGTCAGCGCAAACTGCAACCAGCGCGACGCATCGCTATTCAGCCAGGGCCGCCTGCTCAGCGCCGGAATCAAGTGGGCCATCGCCAGGACCCTCGGTGGACGCCTCAAAACCGGCCATCAGTGGACGGGGCAAAACCGGCCAATGGCGGCGTTCGAGACAGTCTGATTTCTACCGCGCAGCCTCTTCCTGATGCAAATCGGTTTGGACCTTGGTGCGCCAGCTCCGCGGGCCGCACTTGAGGACGTGGGCGTGGTGGAGCAAGCGGTCGAGCAGCGCGGTGACGGCGGCGGTATCGCCGAGGAGCTTGCCCCAATCCTCGACCGGGCGGTTCGAGGTGAGGAGCGTCGAGGCGCGTTCGTACCGGCGCATGATCAGCTCGAGTAGGTCTTCGGCGGCCGTGTGCGGGAGCTTGCGCATGCCGAGATCGTCGACGATGAGCAGCGGCACCGCCGCCAGGTCGGCGAGATAGTTTTTGCGCGTGCCGTCGAGCGTGGCGTCGGCCAGCTCTTCGATCAGTACATGCGCCTCGCGGTAGATGACGCGATGGCCCTGCTGGATCGCCGCCCGGCCGATGGCCTGCGCCAGGTGACTCTTCCCCGTTCCTGGCTGTCCGAGGAAGAGCGCGTCCTCACGCTGGGCGACGAAGCGTGCCGTCGCCAGCTCGTGGATTACCGCGCGGTTCATCTTCTTATTGAAGTCGAAATCGAAGCTGTTGAGGTTGCGGTCGGCGTCGCGGAATCGTGCCTGCTTGATGCGGCGCTCGAAAAGACGGTCCTGGCGTCTCAATAGCTCGTCGGAGACCAGCTGTGAGACGAGATCGATGGGCGCGAGTTTGTCGGTCTGGGCTTGGCGCAGCCGCGCTTCCAGCACGTCGGCCATGCCCGAAAGGCGGAGCTTTTTGAGCGCGTGATCGAGCTCGACGAGGTTCATGTGAGGTCTCCTGTTTTGCGGTCGATGAGGTCGCGGTAGAGCGAGAGTTGGCGAATGAGCGGATCGACCTGCCTGAGCGTCAGTGGCGGCGGCGGCCGGCGTTCGAGATAGCGGCGGAGAAATCGATAGTTGGGGGCGCCCAAATCGAGCGCAGCCTTCGCGGCGTCGTCGACGACCGGCGCGCCGTACTTCTTGGCCAGCGACAGCACGCCCAGGATACGACGCACGCCGGGCTCGCCGCCCTCGCGGTGAATCTCGGCGCACAGCGCGCCGATGTTCTTGCCCGCGATGTGCGTGCGCGCGAGCAGCGCGGTCGTCGACTGCGGAGTCTTTGGCGGACGGTCCTCGTCGAGGATTCGATGGTGCCCACGCTCTTGGCGCAGATGCTCGCGGAGGAGCTGGCCGGTCTTCGTGTCCAGTAGACGCACGCGTACGCCGTCCCACTGCACCTGCACGCGGCGGCCGATCCATCCCGGCGGCGCTCCGTAGTACGCGGCGTCGACCTCGACGCACCCATCGAGGTGCACCGTGCGCTCGCCGTACTGGTAGTAGCGAAACGGCTCGACGGGCAGCTCGCGCAGGTGCGGCTTCTCCTCGGCAAACATCGCCAGCACCTGTCGCTTCGTCGTGCCGTGGATGCGCGTGTCGGCCCAGTGCGTCTCCCAGCGATCGAGGTACGTCTGCGCCTCCTCGAGGGTCTCGAAGCGCATGCCTGCGAGCGGAGTCTTCTGCGCGTGGCCGACGCCGGATTCGACCTTGCCCTTGCGATCGGGATCGCGCACGCGGCACGGCAGCGCGACCACGCCGTAGTGGGCGAGCACGTCGCGGTAAATCGGGTTGAGCGCGGGGTCGTAGAGGTCGGGCGTGATCACGCCCTCGCGCAAGTTGTCGAGGACGACGATGGCGGTCGCACCGCCGAGCCGACGGAAGGCGCGCTCGTGCAGCTCCGCCCAGATACGCGTCGACGACTTCCACGCGAGCAGGCGCACCGACTTGCGGCTGTAGCCGAGCGTGAAGACAAAGAGCCGCGTCCGACGGTACTTGCCGCTCTGGCGATCGCGCACCATCGGCCCCTCGCCGTAATCGACCTGTGCCTCCTGGCCGGGCGCCGTCTCGATCACCGCGCGCGCCTCGGGCGTCTTGGTGCCGCGCAGCCTCCGCACGAAGCGCCCGACACTCGCGTAGCCGGCGGCGAAGCCGTGGTCGTCGACGAGATCCTGGTAGATGGCCACCGCGTTGCGCCCGCGTGTCAGCGCCTCGCCGATCACGTCGCGGTAGGGCTCGCACGCGCTCGCCTGTGGCGCCCGCCCCGGCCGCGGCGGCCACTCGGGTGGCGCAGAGTCGGTGGACGCCTCTTTGGCCCGTTTTGCCGTCGAAGAGTCGGTGGACACCTCTTTGGCCGGTTTTGACCCGGTGTGGCCCCAACGTCCCGGCGCGCGAACCGCGATCCCCGCGGCCTTCAGATACGCGCTCGCCGTCTCGCGACGCACCCCGGTCGCCGCTTCAATGCGTCGTAGCGGCCAGCCCAGCCGCCCTAGCGCCACCACCTGCTGCTTCTTCTCGTCACCCAAGACGTTGGCCATCCCCGGCAGCGCACCACGTGCGCCGCCTCGTCAACGTCTCGAACCCGTCAGCGTTGGCCGGTTTTCAGCTGTCCATCATTGGCCGGTTTTGGGTGTCTA
>CAWAWS010000034.1:0-13581 GCA_963785725.1 uncultured delta proteobacterium
TGGCAAGCGGCAAGTGCAGCCTTCTCCCACGCCGTAAGACTGCCCAATGAGCGCGCGTGCGCCCGGTCAATCGCAGCCAAATCGGCGGCGGCTGATTCAGCGACGGCGTAGACGGTCTAGAACGCCGGTGTCGAGCTCTTGCGTCACCAGCCGGTCGAGCAGCTCGTACGACGGCGCGCCGGCGACGGGGATGCCGTTGACGACGACGCTGCCCGACGTCGGCACGCCGATGTGTCGCGCCTCCTCGGCGTCGTGGTCGAGGATCTCGCGCACGCGGCCGCTGACGATCTCGGCGTGCAGCCGCACCGGATCGATGCCGACGGTGGACGCCAGCCGCTCGAGCGCCGCCAGCCGGGCGTGCGTCGGCGTGAGGCGCGTCTTCATGGCCAGATCGTGCAGCTCCCAGAACCGTCCTTGCGCCGCCGCCGCGACCGCGAGCTCCGCCACCTGCGCATCGGGCGACATCAGGTTCTTCCACACGACGCGCACGAGCGCCGGATAGGTCGCCTGCAGCTTCTGCAGCGACGCCGCCAGCTCCGCGCACGACATGCATGCCAGATTACCGAACGTGACGATGGTGATGGGCGCGTTGGCCGGCCCGCGCGAGGGCGCGTTCGTCGTATCGACGCTGATGCGCTTGTGTGACGCGCGCCCGAGCGGATCGATGACGAACGGCACCTCTTCGTCGCGCTCGAGAATGCGATCGTACAGCTGCGACAAGGGCACGCCTTCGTCGAGCAGCTCCTGTGCGCGCACGCGCGCTTCGTTCACCGCTCGCGTCACCGCCTCCTCGCCCGACCACGGCGACACGCGGCGGCCGTTGACGAGCAGCTCGGGCGGATGGTGGTCGTTGGCGCGCACGTTCGCGCGCAATCGCCGCAGCGGCTCACGTTGCTTGCGCGTCGCCAGCGCCGCCGCCAGCCGCGCGCCGTCGAGGCCGGCCTCGCGTCCCAGCCGCTCGAGCTCGATGGGCGCAAAGCCGGTCGCGCGCGTCTGCGTCAGCCGATCGAAGAGCGGCCAAAAGCGTCCTTGATCGGCCGCTTCCAACAGCGCCTCCAACGCCAGCTCCGACGGCGGACCGAAGCTGAACGCGTGCAGGATGACGCGCACGTCGCTCGCGTGCTCGGCCGCGTGGCGCGCCATCTCCGCCGTCGCGTACGACGGCAAGTGGCCGAGCGCGACGTAGACGTCGATCGTCACCGGCGCGAAGCGCGGCCCGCGCACCGGCACCGCCGTCGCCGGCGCCCACACGACCTCGTGCTCGGCGCCGGTCTGCAGCGTGTCGTCGGCGCCCCGCGCCGGCGCGGTCAGCGCGAGCGAGACGGCGACGACCAGCGCAAACCGCATGCGCTCAGTGTAGCAAACCGCCGTCGGAAGCGCTGTCAGCCCGGCGGATGATAGAGCAGCACGTACACCATCACGCCCGTCACCGACACGTACATCCAGATCGGCAGCGCGTACCTGACGATGCGCTTATGGTCGCCGAACCGCTTCTTGCGCGCCAGGTACAGCGAGCGCAACGCCAGCGGCGGCACGGCGATGGCCAAGATCACGTGCGGAATCAGCACCGCGAAGTAGATCGAGCGCCACAACCCGTGACCGGGATAGTTGTGCGTCCCCGAGATCGCGATGCGCGTCAAATACGACGTCAAAAACAGGCACGAGACGACGAACGCGCTCGCCATGCACTTCCAATGAATGTCGGCGCGACGATTGCGAATGGCGAGCCAGCCGCTGAACAAGAGGATCGCGGCCGTGCCGTTGAGCAGCGCGTTGACGAAGGCGAGCTGCGAGCCGAGCTGTTCGTGGTTCATGGAGCTCCATCAGCGAGCGCGCCGACGTCATGGCGGAGCGTCTCGAGTGACTGCGCGTCGTTGCTGTCGTAATAGCCGCGAATTTGTCGCCGGCCGTCGACGAGGACGAACTTCGTGCCGTGGACGATGGCGAAGCCGTCCTCTTGCGAGTCGTCCTTCTCTTTGACGACCGCCAGCTTGAAGCCGCGCACGACCGCGTCTTCGATCTGCTGCTGCGGCCCGGTCAAGAAGGTCCACAGCTGCGGCCGCGCGTGCGCCGTCTCGGCATACTTCTGCAGCACGGCCGGCGTGTCGCGATCGGGATCGACCGAGATCGAGACCAGATGCACCTTGTCGCCGAGCCGCTGATTGAGCAGCCACGTCTGCAGGTGATTCATGCGCTCCGTCATCATCGGACAGACTTCGGGGCACGTCGTGAAGATGAAATCGGCCACCCACAAACGGCCGTCGAGCTGCTTCGCGCCGAAGGGCTGGCCGTCGGCGCCGACCAGCTGAAAGTCGGGCACGGCGCCATAGTGCGGCAGCGGCTGCCGGCGCGGCTTCGTGATCTCGACCGCCGCCAGCGTGCCCACGACGACGACGAATGCGATGAGTCGAATGATGCGAATCCAGCGGAGGGTGTGCCGCAGCCCGCGATTCGTCCGCTCCAGCCGGTCGGCCGGCGGCGCTGCTTCGCTCACGGCTTGTCTCCGCGGCGGCTGCAGACGCGCACCGCGACCACGATGGCGACGAGCGCGAACAGCCACGTCACGCCCAACTCGAGCGCCGCCGACGACGGCAACGAGCCGCCGGGCACGCGACCGCCATAGAGCGCGCGGCGCACGCCGGCGACGGCGTAGGCCATCGGATTGGCGCGCATGGCCCAGCCAATCCAGCGCGGTCCGCCGGCCATCGGAAACATCGCGCCCGACAAGATCCACAGCGGCAGGAGCAGCACCGACATGACGACGTGATAGCCCTGCGTCGAGTCGAGCCACCAGGCGATGGCAAAACCGAGCGACGACAGGCCGAGCCCGATGCCGAGCAGCAAGAGCGCCAGTTGCGGCCAGTGAATCGCGCCCATGTCGAAGCCGCCGAGCGGCGCCAGCGCGAGGAAGATGGCCGCCTGCGCGAGCGCGATCGTCACGCCGCCCAGCGTCTTGCCGAGCACGAGCGCCGCCCGCGACGCCGGCGCCACCAGCACCGCTTGCAGAAAGCCTTTGTGGCGATCTTCGATGACCGACATCGTCGTGAAGATCGACGTGAACAGCACCACCAGCATGACGATGCCGGGATAGAAATACTGCACGTAGCCGACACCCTCGGCGCCCGGCATCTTGAACGAGCTCGAAAGGCCGCTGCCGATGACGAGCCAGAAGATGAGCGGCTGCACCAGCGCGCCGACGACGCGGCTCGGCTGGCGGAAGAAGCGGCGCAGGTCGCGTCCGACGAGCACGCCGACGGTGGCGACGTTCAGCCGCGCCAGCGACGCCGGCGGCTCGACCGCAGCGACGGGCGCGGCGCGTTCGACTGCGGATTCCATCAGGCGAGCCCTCGGCCGGTCAGATGCACGAAGACGTCGGCCAGTGTCGGCCGGCGCATGCCGACGGCGTGCAAGCGGCCGGGCGGCAACTGCTCGACGAGCCGCGGAATCAGCTCGTGACCGCGCGGCGCCTCGATGACGACGCGCCCATCGACCACGCGCGGCAGAAGGCCAAAGCGCGCCTGCACCTCGGCGGCGAGCGCCTCGGGCCGGTCGCCTTCGAGCGTCACGACGTCGCCGCCGACCGCTTGGCGCAGCTTCTCCGGCGTGTCGCAGGCGATGACCTTGCCGTGGTCGAGCACCGCGATGCGATCGCAATACTCCGCTTCGTCGGGCTGATGCGTCGTCAACAAGATCGTCATGCGCCGCGTGCGCTTATAGTCGAGCAGCTGCTCCCAAATGCGGCGCAAGGTCGGCGCGTCGATGCCGCGGCTGGGCTCGTCCATGATCAAGATTTCCGGCTCGTGCAGGAGCACGCGCGCGATCTCGAGCCGCCGCTTCATGCCGCCCGAGAAGCGCTCGACCGGCTCTTTGGCGCGATCGCCGAGCTCGACGAGGGCCAAGAGCTCGTCGATGCGCGCGGCGGCGCGACGGCCAGTCAAGCCGTACAGCGAGCAGCCGAGGCTCAAGTTCTCGCGCGCGGATAATTTGTCGTCGAGCGACGGCTCTTGGAACACGACGCCGAGGCGGCGGCGCACTTTGCCGTCGGTGGGCGGCGCCAGTATGCCGTCGATGAGCACGCGGCCGCCGTCGGGCGCCAAGAGGCCGGTCAACAGGTGGAACGTCGTCGATTTGCCGGCGCCGTTCGGTCCGAGAAAGCCGAAGACCTCGCCTTTGCCGATGTCGACCGTCAAGCCGTCGACGGCGACGCGCTCACCGAAGCGGCGGGTGAGGCCGTCCAGACGCAAGAACGCGGCGTCGGTCATTGCGGCCCTGCCGGCCGGACGCTCACGTTCGCTTGCTCGCGCTCGCTCACGAGCGTCCGAGCACCAGCGCCGCGAACAGAACCGGGAGGTAAATGATCGAGTAGAAGAAGAACCAGCGCGCCCAGCGACGCGTCTGATCGTCGGTCATCGGGCGCAGACCGAAGCCGCACAACGCCAGCAGCACGGCGCCGAGCGCGAAGGCGGCGCCCTCGTAGAAGCGGCCGCCGACGCCGGTCCAGCGCACGGCCAGCGAGACCGCGAACTGCACGACCGACCAGACGACGATCTGCTTGCGCGCGCTGTTGATGCCGCTGACGACCGCGGTCACTTTGAGCCCGGCGCGCGCATATTCCTCGCCGCGGAAGATCGAGATGGCGATGGAGTGGGGCAGCTGCCACACGAACATGAGCGCGAACAGCGCCACGCCCGGCGCGTCGAGATGGCCCGTCGACGCCGTCCAGCCGAGCAGCGGCGGAATCGCGCCCGGGATCGCGCCCACCGGCAACGCCAACGCCGAGTAGCGCTTGAGCGGCGTATACGCGCAAACATAGAGCACGAGCGACATGAGGCTGAGCAGCGCCGTCAGCGGATTGGCCGCCGCGCGCACGACCGGCAGCGCGAAGATGGCGCAGAAGAGCCCGAAGGCGATGGCCACCTCCGGCTGCATGCGACCGGCCGGCAGCGGGCGATTGCGCGTGCGCTTCATGAGCGCGTCGACGTCGCGCTCGAGGTACATGTTGAACGCGTTGGCGGCGGCGATGACGAGCCCGACGCCGACCAACGTCACGATCGCGCGCGGCAACGCCAGCGGTGACGGCGCGAGCCAGAGGCCCGTCGCCGTCGTCACGAGCACCATGAACGTGATGCGCGGCTTCGACAGCGCGATGAGGTCGCGCAGCGTATCGAGCGCGCTCTGTTCGGTTACGGTTGCGGTTGCCGTCGGCTTCACGCGGCCACTCCTTCGTTGACGTTGCGTAGGCCGTTGGGCGCGTCCGCCGTCGTCGTCGCGCGCGCCCGCGACGAGCCGCGCGAGACGATGTGCAAGATGGTGCAGTCGGCGAGCAGCGCCGCCGCCACGCCGAGGTGCGCGGTCACCGGCACGGCGTCGAGGAACGTCGTAATCGACAGAATGCCGAGCGTCATCTGCACCAGCGCCAGCACGGGCGCGGCGATCGCCAGCGCCTTGACCGTCGTCGTGCGCGCGTTCTTCGCCGTCACGATCGCCATGCCGACCAAGTGGCCGAGGACGACGAGCGCGAACAGCCGATGCACGACATGCAAGCTGACGTTCGGATGCACGTTCGTCGGCCACAGCTGCCCTTGGCACAGCGGCAAGTCGGTGCACGCCAAGCCCGCGCCCAAGTGCCGCATGGCCGCGCCGATGATCATCTGCACGTAGACGAGGATCGCGCCCCACATCGTCATGCGCTGCACTTTGCCGGCGAGCGGCGCGCGCTGGTCGTCTTTGGCGCGAAAGGCGATGTAGATGAGGCTCAAGAAGAACAGCTGCGACACCGCGAGATGCGCCGTCGACACGACCGGCGGCAGGCGCAAGAGCACCGTGATGCCGCCCAGCGTCGCCTGCGTCAGGACGAGGCCGAACGCGCCCGTCGCCAGCCAGGCCAGCTGGCTCGCCGCTTTGCTCGGGGTTTTGCGCGCGCTGCGCCAGGCCGCGATCATGAGGATCGCCGCCATCAAGCTCACCGTCGAGGCCACGAGCCGATGGCTGTGCTCGACGAGGACGCCGCCTTCCATTTTGGGGAACACTTGCCCGTAGCAGAGCGGCCAGTCGGGGCAGGCCAGCGACGAGCGCGTGTTGTGCACGAGCCCGCCCATGAGCAAGAGCACGAACGTCAGCGACGCGGTGGCGATGGCGAAACGACGCAACGTCATGTACTGCCGCTTTCTACTTCGAGGCGGTTTGCGTAGCCGAGAATTCCAGCTTCAGCTCAGCCGGCTTGCCTTTGACGATCGTGACCTTGCCCGGCTTCGTACCGAAGCGCTCGTGCCAGGCCTCGACGTCCCACGTGCCGACGGGAACGTCTTTGATCTCGAACTTGCCGTCTTTGTCGGTGACGGCGAAGAAGCCGTTGTTCTGCACCCACACGAAGCCGGTCATCCACTGGTGGACGTCGCACTTCATCTTCAACATGACGCCGTTCTGCGTGAACGTCTTCTCGATGTTGGGCATGCCCGGCACCTGCGCGACGTTGAAGAGCGTGCGCGCGCCTTCGTAGCTGTGCACGTTGTGCAGGACGGGGTCGCCGTTGCGGATGTCGAGCGGCTGACCGTCGACGACGCCGAGCACGCGCGGCCGATACATGCAGTCGTCCTGCGAGATCGTCGCCTTTTCCTTCGGCGGATTCGTCGTCGCCGGCAAGCCGATGACGTGCACGAGCACGTTCGCCAGGTGCCCCTTGTCGTCCGCCACCACCGACTCGTCCTTCATCGGCTTCTTGGCGCAGAAGGCATCCGAGCTGCGCTTCAAGTCGTCCATGACCGGCAGCTTGCCGGTGACGGTGACCACGCCCGTGAGGCTGCCCGTGTCGCCCGCCGGCGCCGCGGTCGCGCCGGACGGCGCCGCCGCCGTGCCCGACGGCGCGGCCGCCGTGCCCGACGGAGCCGCCGCCGTGCCCGAAGCGGGCGCGGCCGGCATGCCCGACGGCGGCGCGGCCGGCGCCTCGGTCTTCTTCTCGTCACAGCCGACGACAGCCAGCGAAGCGAAGGCGAACGCGAACAAATGTCGACGTAACATGCGCGCGTGGTGTAACGCGACGCCCGCTAGGTGTCAACCTAGTGGCCGCGTCAAACACTCAGCTTCGACGCGCCGATACGGGCTACGAACTCGGCTTCGATCGGCACATTCACGCACGTCGTCTGCCCCGAAGCGAGCGCCTCCTTAATTGTTCGGGTCAGCTGCGTCGGATCTTCGACGTACGCGCCGCGACCGCCGAACGCCTCGACCACTTTGTCGTAGCGCGTCGGCGCCAGCTTCGTGGCCGGCGAGCGCTCGGCGCCGAAGATCATCACCTGCGGCCCGCGAATCTGCCCCCACGCCGCGTCATTGGCGACGACGACCGTGACCGGCAGCCCGAAGCGCACGCAGGTCTCGAAGTCGAACCCGTTGAGCCCGAACGAGCCATCGCCCGACAGCACCAGTATCTTCTTGTCGGGATACATCTTTTTCGCCGCCAACGCGAAGGGCGCGCCGATGCCGAGGCAGCCGAGCGGCCCCGGGTCGAGCCAATGCCCGGCGCGCTCGGTCAAGAGCACGCGCGCGGCCAGCGCCACGCAGTCGCCGCCGTCGCCGATGACGATCGTGTCGGCGTCGATGGCGTCGGCGATGGCGCGCGCCAGCCGATAATGATTGATCGGCCGCGCGTCCGAGCGCTCGTGCTGCTGCATCTCGGCCCGACCTTGCTCCTCGGTGCCGAGCAGCGCCGCGCACCAGGGCGCAAACCGCTCGGCGCGCACGCCCAGGGCCACGCAAGCGCCCTCGAGCTGCGCCAAGATCGCCCGCGAGTCACCGACGAGGCCGATGTCCGCCGGCCGATTGCGCCCGAGCTGCGCCGGATCGCGGTCGATCTGAATGATCTTGGCGTCGCCGTTGATGCCGGCGCCATAACCGACGCGAAAATCGAGCGGCGCACCGACGACGATCATGCAGTCGGTCTCGCGGAACGCCTTCTTGCGCGCCAGGTTCAGCGCGTGCGGGTTCGTCGACGGCAACGTGCCGCGGCCCATGCCGTTCATCACCGTCGGCACCCCGAGCCGCATGACCAGCTCGCGCAGCACCTCGGCCGCGTCGTCCCACCACACTTGCGAGCCGACGAACAGGAGCGGCCGCTGCGAGCTCGCGATGATCTTCGCCGCCGCCTCGACCGAGCGTGGATCGGCCGGCGCCGGACCCGGCGCCACCCACGGCGACGACGGCGGCAGCTGCGCCTCGTCCACTTGCGCCGTCAGCACGTCGAACGGCAGCTCGAGGAACACCGGCCCACGCACGCCCGAATTCGCGTGCCGCACGGCCGTATTCACCATCTCCGGCAGCCGCTTCGGATCGGTCACCGTCGCCGACCACTTGGTGATCGAGCGCATCAACGACAGCTGATCCATCTCCTGCAGCGCGCCGCGTCCCGCCAGCCGCAGCTCGGCCGCGCCACCGAGGACGACGAGCGGCGACTGCGCCAGGCTGGCGTTGGCCACGCCGGTCACGGCGTCGGTCACGCCCGGTCCCGCGGTCACGATGGCGACGCCGGGGCCGCGCGACAGCCGCGCCCAGGCATCGGCCGCGTGCGCCGCCGCTTGCTCGTGGCGCGTGTCGACGATGTCGATCTCGTGCCGCAGGCAGCCGTCATAGATGGGCGCGATGTGGCCGCCGCACAAGGTGAAGACGCAGCGCACGCCGTTGTCCTTGAGCGCGCGGGCTACGAGATGTCCGCCGATGCTGACCGCCATGCCTCGACCCCCGGTTGGAATCGATTATCGGCGCGTCGCTCGGGAAGTTGCGTGAAAAATTTAGCGAAGTGTCGGGGACGGATCGGCGGTGCAGTTGACACACAAGAGGCGCGGAATCCCTTCCTCGGACTCGAAGCGCACGACCGAGACGGACGCGGGCGAGATGCGTAGACGATGGTAATGATTGATGCTCATGCCCAAGAAGTGCGCCAAAAGGACGCGCAGCGGGCCGGCGTGGGAGACGATGACGATGTTGGCGCCGAGCTCGTTGTCGGCCAGCGCCTGCGAGATGGCGGCGACGATGCGGTCGCGCACGTCGATCAATTTTTCGCCGCCGGGGATGGATTCGGCGACGGGGTTGATGAGGAAGCGTTGGTATTCGGCGCTGGCGGCGATTTCGTCGTGCGGGCGCGCTTCCCAGCTGCCGGCGTTGAAGTCGATGAGACGCGGATCACGAACGACGCCGACGCCGAGCGGGCCGGCGAGCAGCTCGGCGGTCTCGACGGCGCGGGGCAGCGGCGAGGCCAAGATTTCGGCGACTTCGATGCTGCCCAGGTGGCGCGCGAGGGCGGCGGTTTGGCGCCGGCCCGCGTCGGACAGCGGGATATCGCGACGACCAGCGACGCGGCGGTCGCGGCTGAAGTCGGTGTCGGCGTTGCGAACGAGGAAGAGCGTTGTGGACATCGCGAAAGTTCAAGGACCGTAGCACGGAAAGCCTTGACAGACGATCGATGCCGGATATAAAAACCTCGCAGTTTCGCTCGGGGATCGTCTAACGGTAGGACGGCAGCCTCTGGAGCTGCTTATTGGGGTTCGAATCCCTATCCCCGAACAAAACGGGATCGATGCCAGGTCGATCTCTCAAGGCCCCATAGTCTAGCGGTTAGGACGTCGCCCTCTCACGGCGAAATCCTGGGTTCAAGTCCCAGTGGGGTCACAGCGCAAAGTGAACCCGCCGAGTTCGGGCCATCCCATGGATGGCCCAGACTCGGCGGGTTCCTTTCAGCTTTCCTCTCATCGAACCTGAAGCCGTCGCTGGATAGAGCGACTGGAAGACCTCGCGGGTGCCTCGCCAGGGCTGGTTCAGGAGCGTCTCGCGGAATCCCGCGACCTGCTCTCGGATGTTGGCCGCTTCGGTCCGCCAGCAGCTCGGCCGCCATCTGCGGACAGCGCTTGGCCGCCCGACGTCGTCTTCCAGCCGCTTGATGCGCGTCGTTGCGCTTCCGCAGCTCGCCGACCAACTCGGGGATGCTGTCGCCGCCAGTGGCCACAGCGCGCGCCAGGTTGCGCTGCTCGCCGCGGATGCCGGGTCAGCTCCTGCTCCAGCGCTGCGGGGTCCTCGCTGACCGTTGAGAGCTTCTGGCTGACTCTCGCGCGCACGACGGTCATGATGTCGCGTGACCGCCTCTTCGTCAGGACGTTGTCGCGATGTGCTGAGCCAACGCGCTGCTCGACCAAGCCGATAGGCTGGCGAGCACGGGCGGTGCAAACCGAAGCTCCCGCGCACGCTGTGCCAATCGCAGCCGTAGAGCTTGCCGAACTGGCCGCTGAGCGACCTTGCGTGCTGGGCGTCCGATCGAGCCGCCGCATATGGCGCACTTGGCGATCCCGCTCAGCGCGTAGCGCGCTCGCGGTCCGGGGCGCTGGGCGCCGCGAACGCGCTCGGCGAACTTCTCCTGGACAGCGAACCAGGTGCGTCATCGACGATTCGCCACTCGGGCAGGTCGATCGTGATGATGTCTTCGGCCGCAGCGGCGACCGCGACGCGCTTGCCGCCGCGGCGGACGCGCTTGATGCGGCCGTGGATGTAGACGCCGCGATAGCGATCGTTGCGCAGCATCTCGCGGATCGCGCCGGGCGACCACGAGCCCGTGCCGCGCTTGCCAGCGTTCGGCGGCGGGATGCGCTCGTTGTTGAGCGTGATCGCGGTCTGCTTGAGCCCAAGCCAGCCTTCGAGGTACATGCGGAAGATGCGGCGCACGACCTCAGCTTGGGCTTCGTCGATCACAGCGATCGTGTAACGGTCGACCCGACGCGTCTGTGCTCGCGACGGAGCGCGTAGCCGAAGCACCGACCGCCAGCGATGCGACCGGCGCGGACGCGTGAACGGAGCGCCTCTCTGACGCGTGACCGGATGGCCTCGACTCCATCTGATGTCCGACGCCGCTGAACGAAGGTCATCGCGGCGTCGATGACGCTCTCGTACGGCACTTCGCGTGACTCGATGTAGTAGAAGAGTCGCGCACCGCGGTCCTGGACCATCTCGCGCACGGCCAGCGTCACTTCGAGCGCATCGCGGCCCACGCGCGACTGATCGCGGCAAATGACGATGTCGCCCGGCTTCGAGTCCTCACGTAGCCGGCGGAGATCGGCGCGGCCCTCAGAAGTCGTCGCCCGCGCGATCGTCGTCGAGATACTCGACGCGATCGGCCCACTGCACGTCATGTACACGCCAAGTCGCACCAAGCCGTCCATGACGAACAGGCGCGTGCCTTCGCGCTGCGTGTCGACGACTGAATTGCTGATGTCCTTCGTCAGCCTTCGAGCGGCGGTAGTAGACGCGGAGTGCCGGCCGTTTGCTGAGCCTTGCTTTCAGAGACGTCGCGCCATTGGCTATTTCCTTTTCGGGACTGCGCGCGAATACAGAAGATCGATCGCCGCCTCGACGACCGCTGTGATCGTCGCCGGATCGCTCCGGTCGACGCCGACCGAAGACCAGCCTTGCCGCGACACGATCTTCGACAGCTCGCGCGCCCGCTCGACGGTTGCCCGAGCCATCTTGAATCGCGAGTCGATCCGGTGGCTTGCCCTTGGCGACCATGACGCAGAGATGACTCGCTGCCTCGGTTGTCAATGGACCACCACGTCATGTTCGTCTCGACGGACGTCCGCCATAATGCCTGACGGACGCAGACGCGTGCGAGCGACGCGGACGAAGCGGTCGAGCTGTTCGCGGGTCAGACTTCGGCAGGCAGTCTCACGACCGCGTCGCCGCGGTTAGTCATCTGGGAACCAACGCAGACCGTGCCGTGCGTCTTGCAGGTCATCGAGGCGCGGCAGACGCAATGGACGGGCGTCGCCTTCTCGCAGCACTTACCGCCGCGAGCCAATCGTTCGGACAGCTCCCAATAGCTCGGCTGCGGCTCTTCTTTGATCTTCACGACGCAACCTCGGCTTCGCGACGGCAGGCGTCGAGCAATAGGTTCTTCGCGTCAATCAGCCGCCGCGCGCGCTCGTCGGTCACTTCGCCGGCCTGATCGTGAAAGTCGCCGCCGGCGATAGCCGCTTTGACCTTCGCTCACGAAATGCCGCGCGAATCTCGTCGGGCCCGGCGTCCGCGATCAACTGCCAAGAGTGCCGCCGCTTCGGCGATCGCGTCCTGTCGACGACTGCGGCCGCCGTCGACCTCGCGCTGACTTGCTTCAGCCAGGAAGCCAGCGCCTCCAATCCCGCGTCGACGAAGCTGTGAAATGCGGAACGAAGCGCTTCGACGGGTTCGCCCGCAAGCTGTCCATCAAACTCAGTAGGGAAGATGGAAATGCTTAATTGATCTGATGAATGGAATTAAATTTCAGGAGGAGGAGCAGGAGGAGCAGGAGGACCCTTGGCGGACTCGGTGGAGACAACTGACGGGTCGATCAACTATGGCATGCCCAAGAGACGCCAGAGGGTGGAGCTCAGCCGCAATGTTAAGACAGACAGGTTCCGGTGCACCCCGACGTGGGGCTCGACGCGTTCGCGTATCGCCGGCGCGGCATGCGGCCGGCGAGAAACGCCTTGCGCCCGGCGCTCACGCCCTCGCGCATCGCCTCGGCCATCAGCACCGGGTCTCGGGCGTGGGCGATCGCCGTGTTCAAGAGGACGCCATGGCAGCCGAGCTCCATCGCGACGGCGACGTCGCTCGCCGTGCCGACGCCCGCGTTCGTGCGGAGTGCTTGGGATCCGGTGTCCGGCGATTTTGGTGCGCTGCCATTCATCTTCGGAACGCTCGCGACTTCTTTGCTCGCTCTGGCGATGGCAGTGCCGCTGGCGATGGGCGTAGCCATTTTCCTCACGGAACTCTGCCCAGCAAAGCTACGGGCTCCTATCTCGTTTGTGACCGAGTTGCTGGCCGCAATTCCAAGTGTTGTGTATGGTCTCTGGGCGGTGTTTGTGCTGGTGCCGCTGATGCGCGATACATTGGGGCCGTTCCTTTACAAATACCTCGGCTGGACTGGATTTTTTGAAGGCTTCAATTTCGGCGAAGGACTTCTCACGGCGAGCATCATTCTTGCAATTATGATTCTGCCGATCATCTCTTCCATTACGCGGGACATCATGCTGGCAGTGCCGATTTCGCAACGCGAGGCCGTGCTGGCGTTGGGAGCGACCCGGTGGGAGATGATTCGGACAGGCGTGCTTCGGAATGCGCGCATCGGAATTGTGGGCGCGGTGATTCTAGGACTCGGGCGGGCATTAGGCGAAACCATGGCCGTAACGATGGTGATCGGCAATCACCCCGATATTTCGAAGAGCCTGTTTGCGCCCGGCTATACGCTCGCTAGCGTCATTGCGAATGAATTCTCCGAAGCAACGGGTGATATGTACCTGAGCGCGCTAATTGAGATTGGGCTGGCGTTGTTTCTGGTGACTATTGTTGTGAATGCGATCGCACGTGCTCTGGTATGGGCTGTAACACGTGGCACGCCGGCGAGGGTCCACTGATATGAGCTCGAATCCTTTTCATGCTCTGCCTCCAGCTAACGGCGATGATTTCATTCAATCGCCGGCAGGAGTGACTTCGAGACGTTTGAGGTTGAACAATGTCCGGCGTTATGTCGTGAATCATTTTGTGACCGCGCTGGCAGTGGCGAGCACGGTG
>CAWAWS010000035.1:0-30000 GCA_963785725.1 uncultured delta proteobacterium
CTAAGATCTGGATGCGGTAGCGAGACCCGCAGCTCTGAGCGTTCTCGGATCACCAGGGATCGATGAAGCGGCGGCGCGGCTCGCCGGCCGTCGTCGCCGGCTTCATCGACGTAAGGCCGCGCAGAATCCAAGCGCGCGTGTCGGCCGGATCGATGACGGCGTCGATCTCGAGCTGCGCCGCCATGTTGATGGCCTTGCCGCGCTCGTAGGCTTGCGCGACGAGCGACTGGAAGAGCGCGTCGCGTTCGGCTTCGTCGGCGATCGCGTCCAGCTGGCGCTTCATCGCGAGACGCACGGCGCCTTCGAGGCCCATGCCGCCGAACTCGCCGGTCGGCCACGAGACGGTGAAGATGGGCGCGTGAAAATGGCCGCCGGCCATCGCCATCGCGCCCAAGCCGTAGCCTTTGCGCAGCACGATCGTGAACAGCGGCACGCGGATGGCGCCGGCGACGACGAACAGCCGCGACACGTGGCGCACCAGCGCCGTCGTCTCCGCTTTCGGGCCCGACCATGAAGCCCGGCGTGTCGCACAGCGACACGATCGGCAGCCCGTAGGCGTCGCACAGCTGTAAGAAGCGCGCCGCTTTGTCGGCCGCGTCGGCGTCGATGGCGCCGCCGAGGTGATGGGATTGTTGGCGATGAGCCCGAGCGGCCGGCCCTCGACGCGCACGAGCGCGGTGACCATGCCGAGGCCGAACTCGCGGCGCAGCTCGAAAGCACGAGCCCGCGTCGGCGATCGTCTCGATGATGGGCGCGCATCTCGTAGGCGCGCCGGCGCCGTTCGGGCATGAGCGCTGCGCAGCTGCGTCTGATCGGCGCAGCTGAAGTCCGTGGCGCTCGCCGTGCAAGTAGCCGAGATAGCGCTTGGCGGCGGCGACGGCGTCGGCTTCGTCGGTGACGCGGACGTCGACGACGCCGTTGCCGCTCTGCACGCCGATGGGGCCGATTTCCTCGGGCGCGAACACGCCGAGGCCGCCGCCTTCGATCATCGCCGGGCCGCCCATGCCGATGTTGGAATTCTCGGTCGCGATGATGACGTCGCAGCAGCCGAGCAACGCGGCGTTGCCGGCGAAGCAGCGGCCGGAGACGATGCCGACGAGCGGAACGGCGCCGCTCAAGCGCGCGAACGCGAGGAAGCTCGGCGTGTCGAGGCCGGCGACGATGGGCCAGTCGGTGTCGCTCGGTCGACCGCCGCCGCCTTCGGCGAAGAGGACGACCGGCAGCGCCTCGGCGGCGGCGATGGCGAGCATGCGGTCGAGCTTCTTGTGGCCGATGACGCCTTGCGTGCCGGCGAACACGGTGTAGTCGTAGGCGAGGATCATCGTGCGCGCGCCGTCGACGGTGCCGATGCCGCAGACGAGGCCGTCGGCAGGGCTGGCGGCGATGAGCTCGGCCGGCGATAAGCGACGCGCTTGCGCGGCCAAGGCCAAGCCGCCCCACTCGACGAAGCTGCCGTCGTCGACGAGGTCGGCGATGTTCTCGCGCGTCGTGCGCTGCCCGCTCTTGCGACGGCGCTCGACGGCGGCCGGGCGCGCGGCGTCGGTCGTGGCGGCGAGGCGCGCGCGCAGCTCGGTCAATGCCGGCAACTCCGGCGGTTCGGGATCGTCGGCGCTCACGATGCTCCTAGTCTCGCTAACGATACGTGATGAGCTGCGCGTCCTGACCTTCGAGATGGCTGTGCTCGTTGAGCGTGCTCAGGCGAACGCCATCGCGCGCCGTCAACAGCTTGGTGACGCCGGCGTTGGCGAGCGTCCAGCCGAGCGCGAGCTGCAGCGGCGCCGGCACTTGCAGGAGCTGCCCGGCCACCGCCGAGATCGGCCCGCCCGACGTGAACACGATCGCCGTCCGCCCGCGATCGAGCCGCGCCGACAGCCGCGTCAACGCCGCCTGCACGCGCGCGCCGAACTCCGCGAACGTCTCGGCGTAATCGGCGTCGTAGGCGCCGTTGACCCAGCGCGCCAGCGCGGCCGCGAAGATATGCTGGAACGCGCGCGCCGCATCGTCGCTGGCGGCGAGCTCGGCGCCCAAGACGGCGCGATCGGCGAAGCGCGGATCGAAGGCCGCGACCAGCCGATCGTGATCGTACTCGTCCCAGCCGATGTCGACCTCGATCGGCGCCTGCCGCTTCATCGCCGCCAAGCAGGCGTCGGCGGTTTGTCGATGGCGCCGCATGCCGCCGCAGACGACGACATCGACGCCGACGCCGCGCGCCGCCAACGCCTCGCCGAGCCGCGTCGCTTGCCGCTGCCCGAGATCCGACAGCTGATCGTAATCGGCGGCGCCGAACGACGCCTGCCCATGGCGAACGAGCAGGATGGCGCTCATGCGTTACGCGGCCGCATCATCTTGCGCGTCCCGGCGGCGATGAGACGGTGATAGACGGCATACGGCAAGAGGCGTTTCATCATCCACGCCAGCTTGCCTTCGCTGTGCGTCAAAATGTGGAAGTCGCCGCGCTCGATGCCGCGATGGACGAGCTCGGCGATCTCGTCCGCGCCGTGCTTGGCCTTGCCGACGAGATGTAGCGTCAGCCGCGCCGTGTGCGCGTTCGCCGCCCGCATCGTCTCCGTCAAGTTGGTGCGAAAAAACGCCGGGCACACGACCGAGACGGCGACGTTGTCGTCGAGGAGCTCCTGCTGCATCGTCTCCGACAGCGCCACGACGCCCGCTTTGGTCGCGCAATAGGCCGACATTTGCGGCGGATAGACGAGCCCGGCCATCGACGCGATGTTGACGATGTGCCCCGACTTTTGCTTGCGCAGCATGGGCACGAACGCGCGGCAGCCACGCACGACGCCGAGCAAGTTGATGTCGACGATCCATTGCCAATCGGCGATCGAGGACTCGTCGATGTTGCCGGAGACGGCGACGCCGGCGTTGTTGACGACGACGTCGACGCCGCCCCAATTCTCCTCGAGCCAGCGCGCGGCGGCGAGCAAGTCCTCTTCGCGCGTCACGTCGCAGCGCAAGAAGTGCGCGCCTTGGCCGAGGCTCGGCAGGGTCTCGGCGCCGCGCGCCTCGTTGACGTCGCCGATACAGACTCGCCAGCCGGCGCGCGCGTAGCGTTCGCCGAGCGCGCGGCCGAGCCCGGAGGCGCCGCCGGTGATGAAGATCCGTTTGCCGTTGCTCACGATGAGTCTCCTGCGCGCGTGCCGCCATGTTTGGCCAGCTCGACGCGTGCGATGACGCCGCGATGCACGGCGTCGGGTCCATCGGCGATGCGCAAGACGCGCGCGGTGGCGTAGAGCGCCGTCAGCGGCACGTCGTCGGACAGACCGGCGGCGCCATGCATCTGAATGGCCTCGTCGACCACGCGCTGCAAGACGTTGGGCGCGACCACTTTGATCGCCGAAATCTCGGTGATGGCGGCGATGGCGCCGACCGCGTCCAGCTTCCACGCGGCGAACCACGTCAACAGGCGCGCCTGATCGATGGCGATGCGCAATTCGGCGATGCGCTCGCGATTGCCGCCCAAATTGAGGAGCGGCTTGCCGAACGCCGAGCGCGCCAAGCCGCGGCCGATGGCCAGCTCCAGCGCGCGCTCGGAGGCGCCGATACAGCGCATACAATGATGGATGCGACCCGGTCCGAGGCGGCCTTGCGCGATCTCGAAGCCGCGACCGCTGCCGGCGATGAGGTTGGCGCGCGGCACGCGGACCTTGTCGAACCACACTTCGCCGTGGCCGTACGGTGCGTCGTACTCGCCGAACACCGGCAGCATGCGCTTGATGGTGACGCCCGGGCTGTCGAGCGGCACCAGCACCATGCTGTGGCGCTGATGGCGATGCGCGTCGGGATCGCTGACGCCCATGAAAATGGCGACTTTGCAGCTCGGATGGCCGAGGCCCGTCGACCACCACTTCTTGCCGTCGAGGACGATCGAATCGCCGTCGATTTTGGCGGTGGCGCGCATGTTGGTGGCGTCGGACGAGGCGACGTCGGGCTCGGTCATGCAGAACGCCGAGCGGATCTTGCCGGCGAGCAGCGGCTCGAGCCAGCGCTCCTTTTGCTCGTCGCTGCCGTATTTCTCGAGCACTTCCATGTTGCCGGTGTCGGGCGCGTTGCAGTTGAAGACCTCGGGCGCCAAGAAGCTGCGCCCCATTTCCTCGGCGAGCGGCGCGTATTCGACCGTCGACAGGCCCGATTGCGCCGGCAAAAACAGGTTCCACAAGCCGGCCGCGCGCGCGTCGGCCTTGAGCTGCTCGACGGCGGGCGAGAGGCGCCACTTGGTCCAGTCGGGCTCGCGCTGCGTCGAGCGGTCGGCGAAGAGGCGCTCTTCGACCGGCACGATCTGCTCGCGCACGAAGCGACGGACACGCGCCTGCAGCTCCTGCGACTTCGGGCTCAGCGAAAAATCCATGCCCATCAGATAGCGCTGATGCGACGGCGAATCCAACAGGGATCATACTTGCCGACGGTAACGCGGTAGCTCGAGCGGCTGCGGGCGAGACATTCGTGGCGTGAATCGCGCGCGAATGCGTGGGCAAGCGCGCGAAATCCGCGTGGCATGCTGACTGCACGAGGCGACGACATGTCCATGCGAAAGCTCGTCATCCTCTTGGGTTTGCTGCTCGCCGCCGCGGCCTGCGGCGGCAACGACAAGACCGGCGACGCCGGTCCCGACATGCAGGCGAGCGCCGACATGCGCTCGCTCGCCGACATGCGCTCGCTCGCCAACCAAGGCAAGCCCTGCGTCACCGACGATGACTGCGACTCGCCCGACTACAAGTGCAGCTACCCCATCGCCGACGGCTGCAGCGCCAAGGGCCAATGCCGCGCCGTTCGCTTGCCGTCGTGCACCGCCATCTCGCTCGCCTGCGGCTGCGACGGCAAGCCGGTGCCGACCGGCATCTGCTTCTACGACAGCGGCTATGCCGGCGGCCCGACCGTTCCCGGCGATTATCCCGAATGCCCAGGCGGCGACGGCGGCAGCTGACCCACGCAGCGGTGAGCGTCATCACACAACGCCACCGACGTCTCCGGCTAAGCTTCGTGGGTGCAGCTGCGACGAACGAGCATGGCCGCGTCGCGAGGTTCCGTCGGCTGGGCCGCGCGCGCGTCGCGCCACACGCCGGCGTCCGGACATTCGTGCCGCGATTCGGCCGCGATTTGGGACGCAATGGCCGCGAAATCGCGCCTAATCGACGTGGCACGCACGCTGCAAAAGGCGGCGCCATGACCCTCCAACGACTCGTCCTCGTCTGCGGTTTGCTCCTCGGCGCCTGCGGCGGCGACCACGGCGCGCACGATCCCGACATGCAAACCCCGGCCGACTTGTATACGCCGACCTGCGGCAGCGGCCACGACATGCTCACGCCCGGCGTCGGCCAAGCGTGCGTGACCGATCAGGACTGCCCGCAGCCCACCGGCGGCTCGAGCACCGCCGGCGAATATCTCATCTGCGATTACCCCATCGCCGACGGCTGCAGCGCCAAGGGCCAGTGCCGCTTGGTGCAGATGCCGACGTGCGCCACCGTCACCTTGACCTGCGGCTGCAACGGCCAGCCCGTCCCCAACAGCAGCTGCTACTACGGCCCCGGCTTCGCCGGCGGCCCGGTCATGCCCGGCACCACGTGGCCGCAAGACTGCCCCGGTGACGGCGGTCAATAGCTGACGGAGCAGCGCCATGTCGATTCGGTCGATCGTCTTCGTGCTCGGCTGCGCCCTCGCGGCCTCCGCTTGTGGCGACAACGAACCGATCACGCACGATCCCGACATGCAGATCGCGTCCGACGCGGCGCCGCCCGATCTGCGCGTCGACCCGAGCGTCGGCCGCGCCTGCGCCAGCGACATCGACTGCGACTCCCCGTTCACGTTGTGCGCGTTCCCCATCGCCGACGGCTGCAGCGCGGTCGGCCATTGTCGCTTGGTCCACTCGCCGTGCAACGCGCTCATGTGGGCCTGCGGCTGCAACGGCCAAATGGTCGTGAGCGGCGCCTGCGAATTCGACGATGGCTACGCCGCTGGGCCGGTCATTCCCGGCGGCGACCATTGGCCGCAAGACTGCCCCGGCGACGGCGGCCAATAAGTCACGCGATCAGATCCGGCAGCGGCGTTTGGTCGGCGCCGGTCAACAGGCCGAAGCCGCTGAAGCTGGCGCCCATCGCCTGCAAGATGTTCAAGAGCAGCCGCTCGTGCCGATCGGCGACGGTCGCGCTGTTGTAGTGCAGGTAGCGGCCGGCGGGCGCGCGCTTCAAGTAGCCGCCGGCGCCGCCGGACACGACATACGGCATCGACTGCTGGTTGTGGTTGACCGAGTCGCCCATGTCGCGCGTCCAGACGATGAGCGTGTTGTCGTAGAGCATGCCGCTGCCGTCGGCTTCCGGCGTCGTCTTCAGCTTGTTGACGAGGTCGACGAACGTCTGCGCGTACCACTGCTCGACCTGAATCAGCTGCGCGTAGTTCGTCCCCGCGCCGCCGTGGATGAACTGGCCGTGCTCCTCGCCTTGCAGATTCGGCAGATTCACCGGCACCGACTGATCGGACCCGAACTGCAGCGCGGCGACCCGCGTCAACCCGCACGCGAACGCGCTCACGATGAGATCGAGATGCACGACGTCCGACAGCAAGAGGTTCGTGCCGTCGAGCGTCGGTGTCGCCGGCGCCGTGCAGCTGCCGGCGCTGCCGCCGGTCAGCCGATTCTCCAGCTGCCGAATCGAGTCCAAATGCAGCGCCAGCTTCGCCTGCTGCGTCGCGCCCAACGTCGCATTGAGCGTGCCGATCTCGCTCTTGACGAGGTCGAGGATGCTCTGCTTGCGCGCCAGCGTCGCCGCGGGCATGGCCGTGCTGGAGACGCCGCTGAAGATCGTGTTGAACGCGTCGATGGGCGAGTTGATCGTCGGCAAGTTGCGGCCGTTCGCGTAGAACAGCGTGCGCCCGCCGTTGGCGTTCGTGTTCGCGCCCAACAGCAGCGCCGGAATCGTGTCGTTGGCGCCGACGCTGGCGGCCAAGAATTGATCGACCGACGTCGGGTTGGCGTCCGAGAACCCTTTGCCGGTGAGCGCTTCGGGGCTGCCGTGGTTCTCGCCCGGATCGCTCGTCATCAAGCCGTCGACGAGCACGACGTCGCCGGCGATCGCCGCCAGCGGCTCGGTCGCCTGGTTGAAGATGTTCGTCGCCGGATTGGTCGGCGTCCACAGCGCGGGATTGGTGCCCATCGTGCAGAACAAGAGCACGCGCTTGGCGCGCGGCGCCGCTTGCGCGCGCGCCGGCCGTTCGCGGTTCATGAAGGGCGCCAACAACAGCCCCGCGCCCATCGCCTTGGCGAACTGTCTACGGGTCACGCTCATGTGCGGGCTCGTCCTTTGCTTGTGCGTTGGCGGTTCACGTCATTGGTCCTGGACGCGCGAGGTGAAGTGCGGCGCATGCACAATCGCCATCAGCACGCTCTGCAGGGTGTTGCCTTTGCCGGCCGCTTCACCGGCGATGGCGTCTTCGGTGCAGCCGTTCTGCGGCCAGCTCGTTTGACCGAAGGCGTAATAGGTCCAATAGCGCGTCATGCAGGTCTCGACGTCGGGATCGCTCGCCAAGTAGCTCGACAGATCGCTGAGGCCCGCGAACGACAGGTCGCTGCCGCCCGACATCGACTTCAGCGTGCCCGACGTGTCGACGGGCAGGCCGTTGTCGGTCGTGCGATGGCGGCCGATGCCGTCGTAACCCTCGAAGCCGAAGCCGACCGGGTCGAGGTAGATGTGGCAACCCGCGCACGGCTGCATCGTGTCGTGCGCTTCGAAGTGCTGCCGCGTCGTCTGCACGCCGGACGCGGGCGCCAGCGCCGTCGCCAGGTTGCCGGGCGGCGGCGGCAACGCCTGACAGAGCAGGCGCATGCGCACCATCTTGCCGCGCAGCACCGGCGACGAGATGTTGGCGTCGGCGTAGCCGCTCAAGATGGAGCCGTGCGCGAGCAGGCCGGCGTCGCGCGTGCCGGCGGGCAGCGTCGTCTTCGTCGCGGTCGCGCCGCCGCCGCCGATGCCGTAATACTGCGCCAAGTTGGAATCGAGGAACGTGTAATTGGCGGTGAGCGCGCCGGCGAACGTGCCGCCCGACGTGAAGCTGTCGACGAGCAGGCCGCGCGTCTCGTTGTACATGCTCGTGCGCAAGCTGTCGGTGAGCGCGCCGTAGACGGTCGAGTCCTTGACGATCGTGAGCACGCGGTCGAGCCCGAGCCAGCCGGTCATGAAGTCGGCGACCGCCGTTTGACCGCGCGGATCCTGCAACAAGCGCGCGGCCTGCGCGTCGAGCTGCGCCGGCGTTGCCAGCTGGCCGGCGTCGGCGGCGGCCATCAGCGTGTCGTCGGGCATGCTGCCGATGAGCAGATACGACAGCCCGCTGGCGATCTCATACGGCGTCAGATCGTACTGGCCGGTGGTCGCGTTCTTCGTGCCCAGCTCTTGCCGATAGAGGAAATAGGGCGACTGCAGCATCGCCTGCACCAGCGTGTGTAAGCCGTCGGCGAAGTCGCCTTGCGCCTGAAACAGCGTCGTATACGCCTGAAGCTGCGTCGCCGTCAGCGGGCTGCGAAAGGCGCGCTTGCCGAAGCTGCCGACAATCTGCTGCACGCAGGTGGTGTCGGTCGTCGTGCAGGCGGCGACGCTGGTCGGATGCGTGTCGACCCACGTCGCCACTTGATCGCCGAAGTCCATCAGCTGCTGCGCCGTCAGATCCTGCACGACGAGCGCGTTGGCATCGGCCGTAAAGCCGAGCACCGGCGAGTCGGCGAAGAACGTCGCCTGCGGCACCGTCGGATCGGCAAAGAGGTCCTGCAAGGTCGCGTTCAGCTGCGCTTGCGTCAGGCGACGCAGCACGCGCGGGCCCGGCAGCTTCGGATTGCTGCCGCAGGCGTCGAGCGGCGGCAGCTGCGTGATCGGCGCGGCCGTCGTCGTCGTGCCCGCGCCGCCGCCGCCGCTGCCGGCGCCGCCGTCGCCGTTGCCGCTGCTCGCCGCCATCTTTGGCAGGCAGCCGGCGAGCGCGAGCACGAGCACGCCCGCTGTCGTCATCCGCATCATGACGCCGTCCTTCGCAAGCCGCGGGCCAGCCGCAAGGTCGCGACGAACGGCGCGCGACCGGAGCCTCGGCCCTCCAGCGCGCCGCGGCGATTCGCCGATTCGGTAGCAAATTCACGCCCGAAGCGCGCGCCTCGGGCTGACCACCAAACGTTGTCACCCATCGCAGCCGAGGCGCGACGAGCCAGGCGCGACGTCGTGCGGCTCGGCGGCTACGGCGCCGCGCGGGCGGAGAACGCCGATCCCGCGCGGCGAATTACGGGCTCGCGCTGAGCTTGCAGCTGCCGCCGCTGACGACGCAGAGCATGCCGGCGCACGGATCGTCGGCCAGCGTCACCATGCGATCGCCGGCGGCGTCGAGCAGCTGGCCCGCGCCGACCGTGCTGACGCCGACGCGCGGGCTCAAGTCGTCGAACGGGCCGCCGGCGTTGCTGCCGCCCGGCGGCCGCGCGGTCAACACGAGCTGCTCCAGCGTCACCGGCGTCGTGCCCGGGTTCTCGTAGGCGGCGCTGACATGCAAGTCGTCGAGCGGGCTGAACCAGGCCGCGTTCAGCTGCGGTGGCGCCGTCGCCACGAGCGCCGTCGTGTCGGTCCCGCCAACCGTAAACGTCGTCTCCGGCCCATCGTGCACGACGCCGAGCGCGTCGGTCAGGCGGGTAAAGACGGCCCAGTCGCCGACAGCGTCGCCCGCGCCGAACGTGCGCGACGAATCGACCGAGACCGTGGCGCCGGCGGCGACGTGACCGGCGGTCACCGCCGAAAAGTCGCGCACGAGGCCCGTCGCGTGCGTGGCGCCGGGCGGTCGCGCCAAGACTTCGAGGGCGCGCACGTCGAGCGCGGCGGTCGCGTCGTTGCCGTATTGCGTCGTCGCCCGCAGCGTGTCGCCCGCTTGAACGCGCGCATGATCGAGCGTCAACGGCTGGCGCGGATCGACGCGCGGGCGCGCGCTGCTTGCCGTCGTGCACGAAGAAGCCGACCGGCTTGCCGTCGTAAAAGGCGCCGGCCGAGTCCTGCCAGGTCGCGTAGGCGTACCAGCTCATGCGCGACATACAGACGCAGGCGGCGCGATCGTGAATGCGCGCGGCGCCGTAAGCCAAAGGGACGGCATCGCTGTCGACGGCTTCGAGGACGATCCACTCGCCCTCCTCGGCCTGACCGAGCTGCAGCTGCGACGCGCGATCGACGGCGGTGGCGTCGGCGGCGGCGAGCGCCGTGCCGTCGGCGGCGCGGACTTCGGCGTGCAGCGCGCCACCGGCCAGCGCCGCTTTCAGGCCGTCGTCGGGCGTGCACAAGTCGACGGTGGGCGCGCGCGTGCAGCCGGCGAAAAGGCCGACGCAGACGAGCCAGCTGGCGAAGTCAGAAGCGCGGCGTGACATTCCACGAGCCATCGGTCGGACGCGTCAACGCCCACGCGGTCACGGCGCCGCCGGCGAGCAACGCCGCGCCCAGGCCGAGCGTCACCCAGACCCAAGCGCGCTTGTACGTGGGCGTTCGCGGCTTTGACGGCGGCGGCGCGACCGCCAATGACGCGCCCAGCTGCGCCACGACGACGGCGTCCGGCACATCGGCGGCGGCGATGGCGCGCGCCTCGCTGCGGCAGCCTTCGACGCGGCTCAGCTCGACCGTGCCGTCGGCGAGGGCGCGCGCGACGAGCAAGTGGCCGCAGTCGGCGCCGAAGTCGCCGCGCCCGAGCGCCGGCGTCGCGCCCGCAGCGGCGCGCACGCGCGCCCAAGCGGCGGCCACGCGTGGCGTGTTCTCGGCCGCCGTCAACGTCAACGTCGGATCCCAGCGCAGCGCGCGACCGAGCAGCGTCGTCGCCTGCGCCGCTTCGCCGCGCGCCAAGCCGATCGACGCCCGCGCCACCAGCGCATGCACCAGCGCCGCCGGATCGTCGACGGCCAGCGGCGCGCGACTGCCCTGCTCGACCGCCAAGTCATACAGCGCCGCTGCTTCGTCGAGCCGGCCGGCCGCGCTCAGCTCATCGGCGCGACCGACGAGCGGCGCCAGCGAAAACGGCGGCGCCGCCGCCACGCCGCCGACGGTCGCGCCCAGCCGCAAGACGCGCGCCCGCAGCGCCGCCACGTCGTCACGCCGAGACGGCAGCACGCCGACCGTGAACGGCTGCGCCTGCGCCACGACGGACACGCCGAGCAGCGCCAGCACCGTCGCGCAGCGCGACACCGCCGAGGTCACGATGGACGGCGCCAGCGACGACGCGCGCGAGCAGTCGGGCACGTCGGCATCGTATGCCAGCCAGCGCCGCGACGGCAAGTCGGCGCCACGCCTGTGCTACGCTGAAGCGGTGGAGCAGCCGCGCTACCTCCTGCACGAGGCCGTCGGTGCTGGAGGAATGGGCGTCGTCTATCGCGGCACGCTCCTCAGCTCCGCCGGCGAGCGCGCCGTGGCCATCAAGCAGCTCGTCGAGCGCGGCAGCCTCGACCCCAAGTGGCGCGCCCGCCTCATCGCCGAAGCGCGGCTCGTCTTCCAATTGAACCACGCCAACATCTGCCAAGTGCTCGATTTGGGCGAAGGCGAGCGCGGCACCTTCGTCGTCATGGAGCTGGTGCGCGGCTGCGATTTGCGCGCGCTCATCGAACGCTTGAACGAGACGCGCCAACGGCTCGACGCGCCGCTGGCCCTCTACGTCGCGCGTGAAGTCGCCCGCGGGCTCGACTACGCGCACCGCTTCACCGACGTCGCCGGCGCGCCGCTCGGCCTCGTGCATGGCGACGTCACGCCGCAGAACGTGCTCCTCTCCGTCGAAGGCGAGGTCAAGCTGGCCGACTTCGGCATCGCCCACGCGCTCGACGAAGCCGCGCCCGGCGCCGGCCTGCGCGCGGGCACGCCCGGCTACACCGCGCCCGAGCTGGCGCGCGGCCACCGCGATCATCGCCTCGATATTTACGGTTTGGGCGTGACGCTGCTCGTGGCCTTGACCGGTCAGCCGCCCGAGGACGCGCTGCAGTCCAAGTCGCAGCTGCACGCGCTGCGCCCCGATATTTCGCCGCAGCTGCAGGCGATCTTGCAGCGCGCGACCGAGGCCGATCCCGAGCGGCGCTACCTGTCGGCGGCGGAGCTCGATCGCGAGTTGTCGACGGAGCTGGCGCGGCGCCATCCGACGTTCACCCCGTCGCAGCTGGCCGAGGTCGTGCGCAAGCTGGCGCCGCAGCGACGGCTCGAGCGCAACAGCCACGACACCTTGCGCTCGATGACCGTCGTCGACTTGCAGACGATGGCCGACCACGCGCCGCCGCGTCCGCCGATTCCCGCCCGCGGCACCGAGACCGCCGGGCACACCGCCGCCGAATCCGCCTGGCGAACGCGTGGGGCGCGCTTGGCGTTGGCCGCCATCGCGCTCGTCGCCGCGACCTCGGCCATGATCGTGGGGCTGCGTCACGCCCTGAAAGCGCCCGCGGCCGCGTCACCGACTGCGACGGCCGCTCAATCATCGACGGCGCCTCCAGCCTTGCCAGCCGCGGCCGCGGAGTTGCCGGCGCCCTCGTTGTCGCACGCTGCCGAGCTGCCGGCGCCCGAGCCGGCCGCCGGCGCGCCGAAGGCGCCGGCGAGCGCGCGACCGTCGCGATCGAACGAGCGGCACACGCATGCGACCGCGCCGGCGCGCACGCCGCCGTCGCGCCGTCCGCCGGCGGCGGCAACGACCGCGCCGGCCGCGCTCTTGACCGTCAACGCCAGCCCATGGGGCGCCGTGCTCGTCGATGGTCACGAGGTCGCGCCCGAGACGCCGCTCTATCGCCGCGCGCTGCCGGCCGGCGATCATGCCGTCGCCGTCCGCTTCTCCGACGGCACGACGAGCGCACCCAAGCGCGTCCACCTCGATCCCGGCGAGCTGCGCACGCTCGGCTTCAGCAAATGAGCGGTCATGGCTGACCAGGTCAAGCTCGCCACGCGCGTCGACGAGAGCGGCCCTGGTCGCCTCGAGCTCGACGCCGCCGAGCTGCGCGTCGTCGCCGGCCCCGATCGCAACCTCCGCCAGCCGCTCGACGAGCACGGCCTCGTCATCGGCACCGCCGGCGACTGCGGCCTCGTCCTGCACGATCCGACGGTGTCGTCGCGTCACGCCGAGATCAGCCTCGTCAGCGATGGCTGGATCGTGCGCGATCTCGGCTCCAAGAACGGCGTGCGCCTGCACGGCTGGCCCATCGAGCGCGCGCCGCTCGCCGCCGGCATGCAGCTGCGGCTCGGGAAGACGACGCTGCAAGTGCACGCGCTCAAAGGTCGCCACGCCATCGCGCTCGAGCGGCCGGGGCAGTTCGCGGGGCTGGTCGCGCATTCGGTCAAGATGCGCGCCGTCGTCGCGCAGCTGACGCAGCTCGGGCCGACCGAGACGACGGTGCTGCTCGAAGGCGAGACCGGCTCGGGCAAGGAGCTGGCGGCGCAGGCGCTGCACGCGGCCAGCTTGCGCGCCGGCGAGCGGCTCGTCGTGTTCGATTGCGGCGCCGTCGCGCCGACGCTGGCCGCCGCCGAGCTCTTCGGTCACGATCGCGGCGCCTTTTCCGGCGCGACGCACGATCGCCCCGGCGTGTTCGAAGCCGCGCACGGCGGCACGCTCTTCCTCGACGAGATCGGCGAGCTGCCGCTCGATCTGCAGCCGCTGCTCTTGCGCGCCATCGAGCAGCGCATGGTGCGGCGCATCGGCGGTCGCCAAGATCGCGTCTGCGACGTGCGCGTCGTCGCGGCCACGCATCGCAACCTCGCCGAGGAGGTGCGCGCCGGCCGTTTTCGCAA
The DNA here is from genome assembly GCA_963785725.1 of uncultured delta proteobacterium. Lineage (GTDB taxonomy): Bacteria > Myxococcota_A > Polyangia > Palsa-1104 > Palsa-1104 > JAQBQH01. Next base: position 13,749 of record CAWAWS010000035.1, read on the forward strand.
GGATCTCTATTATCGCCTGGCCGTCGCGCGCGTCCGCATTCCGCCGCTGCGCGAGCGTCCCGAGGACTTGCCGCTGCTCGCGCGCACGTTCGCGGTCGAGCTCGGCGTCGCGCTCGAGCCCGAGCTCATCGCGGTGCTGGCGAGCTACGAATGGCCGGGCAACGTGCGCGAGCTGCGCAACCTCATCGCGCGCCAAGCCGCGCAGCCGGCGTCGGCGGCGCAGCTGTTGCGCGAGCAGTCGGCGGCGTCCGCGACCTCGGCCGATCCGGTGTTCGCCGGCGTCGGGCTGCGCCCGCTGCACGAGGCGCGCACGCACGCCGGCGACGCCTTCGAGCGCCGCTACCTGCTCGAGGCGCTGGCGCGCGCGGAGGACAACGTCTCGCGCGCCGCCGAGCTGGCAGGCGTCTCGCGTCAGCTGTTCACGCGCCTCATCGCCAAGCACAACCTGCGCGTCCGCGATCGCGAACCCTGACAACGAACCATTGTCACCGGCGCCCAGTGCATAAGCCTCCGAAAGCTATCGTGATTCAGGCATTTCGAGCGGCGACGCCGGGGCCGCGATCCCCAGCGCGACGGCCCAAGTAGCCGATTTCGCGCGGCATGATGTCGGCCTCGCGCTTGCGATGGCTCGACCACATGCGACGCTATTCGTGGGCTCTCGTGACCGCCTGCCTCACCATCGGCTGCGGCGGCAACGTGCAATCGAGCGGCAACGGCAACGCCGGCGGCAGCGGCAGCGCCGGCGGCAGCGGCAACGCCGGCGGCAGCGGCAACGCCGGCGGCAGCGGCAACGCCGGCGGCAGCGGCAATGCCGGCGGCAGCGGCAATGCCGGCGGCAGCGGCAACGCCGGCGGCAGCGGCAACGCCGGCGGCAGCGGCAACGCCGGCGGCGGCGGCTCGACCGTGCCCGGCGCGCCTGGCTACCTGCACACGCAAGGCGGCCAAATCCTCGACGCCAACAACCAAGTCGTGCGCTTGACCGGCCTGAGCTGGTTCGGCTTCGAGACGACGAACTTCGTGCCGCACGGCTTATGGACGCGCTCGCTCGCCTCGATGCTCGATCAGATCAAGTCGCTCGGCTACAACGTCATCCGCGTTCCCTACACGAACCAAATGTTCCTCGCCGGCTCGACCCCGAACGGCATCGACTTCTCGCAGAACCCCGATCTCATGAACCTGACGCCGCTGCAGATCTTGGACAAGATCGTCGCCGGCGCGCAGTCGCGCGGCCTGCGCATCATCCTCGATCGCCATCGCCCCGACGCCAGCGGCCAATCCGAGCTTTGGTACACGTCGACGGTCAGCGAGCAGACCTGGATCAGCGACTGGACGATGCTGACGACGCATTACCTCGGCAACAGCACCGTCATCGGCTGCGACTTGCACAACGAGCCGCACGGCTCGGCGACATGGGGCGACGGCAACATGACCACCGACTGGCGCCTGGCCGCCGAGCGCGCCGGCAACGCCATCCTGGCAGTCAACCCCGACCTACTCATCATCGTCGAGGGCATCGAGAACGTCAGCGGCGACTACTATTGGTGGGGCGGCAATCTCGCCGCCGCCGGCAGCGCGCCCGTGCGTCTCACCGTCGCCAATCGGCTCGTCTATTCGCCGCACGACTATCCGGCCAGCGTGTCCAATCAAACGTGGTTCAGCGCCGCCAACTACCCGGCCAACCTCGCGTCGGTGTGGGACACGCACTGGGGTTATCTGGTCGAGCAGTCGACGGCGCCGGTGTGGATCGGCGAGTTCGGCAGCCTCTTGGCGACGACCTCCGATCAGCAGTGGATGACGACGCTCGCCGCTTATATCGGTCAACACGGCTTCTCGTTCAGCTTCTGGTGCCTCAACCCCGACTCGGGCGACACCGGCGGAATCTTGCAAGACGACTGGCAGACGGTGAACACGAACAAGCAGACCATCCTGCAGCCGATCTTGGCGCCGCTCTTGTAACGCTCCGACCATCGACCGCGGCCCATCGCGCCGAAGGATCCGTCCTCGATTCTGCGTCGTAATCTATCTAAGATGGACGACGGCATTGGAGGGACGATGGCGCGGGCGGAGCACCGAGTGCTACGGCGGCAGGCGGTTGGCGCGACGGTGCGGTCGCGATGAGCGCGCCCGAGGCGCCCGACTTTCGCGCCCTCTTCGAGTCGGCGCCGGGTCTGTATTTGGTGCTGTCACCGCGGCTCGAGATCGTCGCCGTCTCGAACGCCTACTTGCGCGCGACGATGACGGTGCGCGCGGACATCCTCGGCCGCGGGCTGTTCGACGTCTTCCCCGACAATCCCGACGATCTGACGGCGACGGGCGTGAGCAACCTGCGCGCCTCGCTCGAGCGCGTCATCCTGCATCACTTGCCGGACACGATGGCGGTGCAGAAGTACGACATTCGCCGACCGGAGTCGGAAGGCGGCGGCTTCGAAGTGCGCTACTGGAGCCCGATCAACACGCCGGTGCTCGACGCGACGGGCAAGCTCTCCTACATCATCCATCGCGTCGAGGACGTGAGCGAGTTCGTGCGGCTGCGCCATCAAGAGGCGGAGCTGAGCCAGCTGACCGAGACGCTGCGCTCGAAGGCGGCGCAGATGGAGGCGGAAGTCTATGTGCGCGCGCAAGAGGTGCAGGCGGCGAACAAGCAGCTGCGCGACACCAACGACGAGCTGGTGCGCGCGACCCGCGCCAAGTCCGACTTCCTGGCGATGATGTCGCACGAGCTGCGCACGCCGCTGAACTCGATCATCGGCTTCTCCGAGGTCATCGTCGACGAGAAGTTCGGCGAGCTCAACGCGCGGCAGGCGCGCTACATCGGCAACGTGTTGTCGAGCGGCCGGCATCTGCTCGGCCTCATCAACGAGCTGCTCGACTTCGCCAAGATCGAGGCCGGCAAGCTGGAGGTGACGCGGCAGCCGTGCGATCTGCTGGTCATGGCGCGCGAGGCGGTCATGACGCTGCAGCCGCTCGCCGATGCGCGGCAGATCGCGCTCAGCGTCGACGAGGCCGACCTGGCCGCGCTGCCGCTCGTCTGCGCCGACCCGTCGCGCAGCAAGCAAATCTTCTACAACCTCATCTCCAACGCCATCAAGTTCACGCCCGTCGGCGGTCGCGTCGGCATCCACAGCGCGCTCGACGACAGCGGCCGCTTCGTCCGCGTCCGCATCACGGACACCGGCCCCGGCATTCGCGCCGAAGACGTCGAGCGGCTGTTCAAACCCTTCGTCCAGCTGCAGCGCAACTCCGACAGCACGCTCGGCGGCACCGGCCTCGGTCTCGCGCTGACGCGGCAGCTGGCGGAGCTGATGGGCGGTCACGTCGGCGTCGAGACCGCGCTCGGCCACGGCTCGACGTTCTGGATCGAGCTGCCGCTCATGGTCCACTCGACGCCGACGGTGCGCGACACGCCGAGCAACCCGATCACGCTGACGCCGGCGCCGCTGGCGCTCATCGTCGACGACGACCCGGCGTCGCGCGAGCTGTTCGAGGTCGCGCTGCGCGCCGAAGGTTACCGCACGGCGCTGGCCACGACCGGGGAAGAGGCGCTGGAGGCGGCGCGACGGCTGCAGCCCGCGGTGGTGCTGCTCGACGTGTTCCTGCCCGGCAAAGACGGCTGGCAGACGCTGGCCGAGCTGCGCGCCGGAGCGACGACGCGCGACATTCCGGTGGTGATGGCGACGTTCTCCGGCGATCGACAGAAGGCGTTCGGCTTGGGCGCGGTCGATCATCTCGTCAAGCCGATCGACCGACGCGCGCTGACGACGGCGCTCGATCGCTTCGTGCAGCGTGCGCCGGGCGATCGCATGCGCATCCTGGCGGTCGACGACGATCCGCAGCAGCTGGAGCTGATTCGCGTCGAGGTCGAGTCGAGCGGCTGCAGCGTGCGCACGGCGGCGACGGCGCGGCAAGGGCTCGACGCCGCGCGCAGCGGCCAGTTCGACCTCATGCTGCTCGATCTGATGCTGCCCGATCTGTCGGGCATCGAGGTCGTGGCCGAGCTGCGGCGCGAGGAGCGGACGCGTCAGCTGCCGATCATCCTCATCACGGCGCACGAGATCGACGCGGCGACGCGGGCGCGGCTCAACGGGCACATCTCGGCGATCCTCGACAAGACCACGCCGCGCGTGAACGACGTCATGCGCGAAGTGCGCACCGCGCTGCAGCGGGCGCGTTAGTCGGCGCCGCCGGTCGAGCGCCGCCAACGGCTCCCGCGATCGACCTACCTTTTCCAAAATGGAAACGCCTCGCGAGAAGTGGGCGGCTAGGCGTGACGCGGCGCACGCGGTACTGACGCGACATGCGTTTGCACATCCTCGCGTCCTGCGCCTTCGCCGGTCTCACGCTCTGCGCCTCCGGCTGCGGCGGCGGTAGCGACAAGCACGATGCGCCCGTCGTCGGCGCCGACATGACCATGACGAGCACGGCTGCCGATCTCGCGGTCGTGACGACACCGCCGGCGGCCGACCTGGCCGCGTCCGACGATCTCGCCGGCACGCCGCCGCCGCCCGCCGACATGACGCCGCCGCCGCCGACGCCGCCCGCCGACATGACGGGACCGACGCAGCCGCCGCCGGCCGCGCCGGACATGACCGCGCCCGCGCCGCCGCAGACGCCGACGTTCAGCGCCGACGTGCTGCCCATTCTCAAGAACAACGGATGCTTCGGCTCCTGCCACATGGGCAACGTGTGGAACGGCGCCGTCGCCGACGCCAACAACGCCGCCGCGCTGGTGACGTATCTGACGACGACGCACAGCTCGCAGTGCACCACGATGGACTTGGTCACGACGAACGACGCGGCCAACAGCTACCTCTACGAAAAGATCAGCGGCACGTTCCCCAACGCCAAGTGCCAATCCGATCCCATGCCCCAAGGCTCGGGCCCGCTGCCCGCGGCCCAATCCGACATCGTCAAAGCCTGGATCAACGCCGGCGCGCTCAACAATTAACGCGCGCAGCTATTCGTCCGACGCTTTCGACCGCGTCGCCGACGTTGCAACCGCGACTCGCTCCAATATCGCGAAAATGAATATCGAATCCTACAGAACTAACGAGTTACGCTGAATTACTTACCGGCGGGCGAGCCGTTGTCGGTGCCGTTGCCGGTGCTGTCGATGCGCACGTCGTGCTTGGCGTCGTCGTCGGTCGACAGCTTGTTGCGCGCCGAGCCGCGGACCTCCACCGGCGCGCCCGTCGACGTGATATCGGCGCGGCGGTTCACCCGCCAGCAGCTGGCGTCATGCGTGCGGCACAACGGATCCTGCGTGCCGTACTGGATCGTGCTCAGCTGATCGGGTGCGACGCCCGCGGTCTGCAAATAAGCGGCGACGGCATCGGCGCGACGACCGGAGAGCGCCTGATTCATCTCCTCGGTGCCGCGCTCGTCGGCGTTCCCGGCGACGGTGACGCGAACGTCGCGATGGCTGCGCAGACAGGCCGACAAGTCATTGAGCTCGGCGCGATTGTTGACGTCGATGGCGTCGGAGTTGGTCGCAAAATGGACCGGCATATCCGCGCAGCTGCTCGCCGACATCGTGTTGTGGCAGCTGCGATCGACGCACAGCTGGGTGCTGGAGCAGTCGGCGTCGGCCGCACACTCACTGTGCGCCGTCGGCGCAACCGCGACCATCTTCGTCGGCGGAGCGGCAGCGCACCCCGCGATCGCGAACAAAGAAACGATTGGCCAAGAACGCATCTCACACCTCCCTCTCGCTAGAGGAAATAGGTCTTCGAAGCGGCGTTCACAGTCCGCGGCGCGACAACCGGGCCATCAACGCAGCCGCGATGCCGAGCCGCGCGACCGTCGTCACCGCGACGAGGGGCGCGCTTTCCACGCCGACGACAGCGACTACGCCGATGACAGGATGCGCCGCACAAAGCGCGAGCGATCGCCGGCGACGAACGCGCGCAGCGCTACAGCGCCAACACGATCTTGGTCACGTCGTACAACACGTCGCCGCGCTCGGGCACGCGGACCTTGCGCGCCGTCGCTTCCAACGCCGGCGCCGCCGCGCTCTCGACGTCGATCATCTCGTTGTACGCCCACGCCATCAGCGTCCGCAGATTCACGGTGTCGTACAAGTTGTACTCGGCGAACAGTCGCATCGCCGGCCGATCGCCCTCGCGCCCGCGACGATAGAGCCAGCACGCGTCCCAACCGCCGAGCCGCGCCAGATGCTCGGGCCGCGTCAGATGCAGCGACGCGAGCCGCCGTTCGATCGCCTTGAGCCCGCCTTCATGACCGAGCCGGCGCAGCACGTGGCGCAGATCGACGTGACAGCTCGGCGGCCGCCACGCGGGAAACGCGCGCCGCAAGATCGGCACGTCGAACGACGATCCGTTGAACGTCACCAGCATCGACCAATCGCGCGCGACCTCGGGAAAGCGCTGCAGGTCGCGCCCGGCCAACAGCAGCCGCGGTCCATCGCGATCGAGAATGCCGATGCACGAGATCCCCTCGTAGCCGACGACGTCGTCGCTCGTCTCGATGTCGAGATAGGCCGCGTCGTCGCCGAACGCCGCGTACAGCCGCCACTGCTCGCGCGTCGGCATGAGCGCGGCCACGCCGTCGACGTCGCCGGCCGCCAGCGCCGCGCCCGCCGCGTCGATCGCCGTCCGCAGCGCGCGGTCCACTTTGTCCGTCAGCTTCACGCTCGCCGGCGCCGCCGCCCAATCGCGCCAGCGCGTCACGCCCGCGCGCCACAGCTGCCGCTCGCGAACCGGCCCGAGCCCCGCGGCCAGCTGAAACGTCGACTCGATCATGCGCCGTTTCTTGATGCCACTATTCATTTGTTCAGGCAACACTTAGATCGCGAAACGGCGCGCGACGTCCACATCACGGAAGCGAACGACTACGACTTGCCCTTTTGTTGGGCGACCGGCACGCCGGCGTCGTCGTCCTCGCACGCGACCTCGCGCAGCTGGTGAAACTCGTCCTGCAGATCCTGCAGCTCGGCGTCCGTCGTGTTCTCCAGATCGACGAGCCGATTGCGCGCCGCGTGGGTCGCGCGCAACAGCTCGTCGAGCTTGAGATGGATCGCCTGCGCGTCGCGGTTCTGCGTGTTTTGAATGAGGAACACCATCAAGAACGTGACGATCGTCGTCCCCGTATTGATGACCAGCTGCCACGTGTCCGAGAAGTGAAAGATCGGCCCCGAGACCGCCCACACGGCAATGACGAGCACCGCGAGCACGAAGCTGCGCGGCTTGCCCACCGCCGTCGCCGTGTCGCGCGCCAATTGATGAAAGGAGTCATTCACGATGGCTGAATAAGCAAACCGCGCACCACATTCACGGTGGCCGCGCCCCGTCGCCAAAGGCGGGCGCGTGCTTAGACTGAAGGTCCGCGAAGGAGAAGCCATGTACGCAGTCGTTCTGAACAACTACGGCGGCATCGATCAGCTCGAATGGAAAGAGGTACCGTCGCCGCGACCGGGAGCGGGCGAGGTGCTCGTCAAGCTGGCCGCGACGAGCATCAATCCCATCGACTGGAAGCTGCGCAAAGGCGACGCCAAGGCGCGCATGCCGCTCGAGCTGCCCGCGATCCTCGGTCGCGACCTGTCGGGCGAGGTGATCGCGCTCGGCGCCGGCGTCACCCAGGTGCGCATCGGCGATCACGTGCTCGGCCTGTCGATGCGCACGTACGCCGAAGAGGTCGTCGCCAAGGCCGACATCCTCGCGCCGCTGCCGCACAACCTCGCCGCGACCGACGGCGCCGCGCTGCCGCTCGTGATCACGACCGGCGCGCAGCTCATCAGCGACGCGGTGCGCCTCGAACGCGGCCAATCCATCCTCGTCACCGGCGCCACCGGTGGCGTCGGCCGCGTCGCCGTCTTCGTGGCCAAGCAGCGCGGCGGTCGCGTCATCGCCGGCGTGCGCGCAAACCAGCGCGACGAAGCCGGCGAGCTCGGCGCCGACCAAGTGATCGCGCTCGACGACGCCGCCGCTCTCGACCGCTTGCCGCCGCTCGACGCCATCGCCGATACCATCGGCGGCGACGTCATCGCCAAGCTGCTGCCGCGTTTGCGCGACGGCGGCACGCTCGGCTCGGTCGTCGGCGAGCCGGCGGCGGCCAAAGGGCGGCCCATCACCGTCCGCGCCTTCATGGCCCATCCCGACGGGCGCGTCCTGGCCGAGCTGGCCGAAGCCGTCGCCCGCGGCGAGCTGACGATCCCCATCGCCAAGCGCCTGCCGTTGCAGCAGGCGGCCGCCGCCCAAGAGCTGGCCGAGCACGGCCGACCGGGAGGCAAAGTCGTCCTGCTCGCCTAGACGCGGGCACGAACGCGCGGTCGGCGCTGCCATCGTTCCGGCACCGCCGACCGAACCATTCGTTTTTATTGCTGAAGTGCTGAAGTGGAGCTGGCGACCCCGACGGGATTTGAACCCGTGTCGCCGCCGTGAAAGGGCAGTGTCCTGGGCCAGCTAGACGACGGGGTCGTTCGAGACGCCCCTCCTTTGCCGCGTTTTGAAGTCCTTGTCAACGAAAACGTGCTGGGAACGTTGACACTTCCGCTCCTTGCCGCCTACACTCAAAAGTCACATTACGAGGGTTTCGCCACTTGAAACGGTCCGTCGCCGTGACCATTGCCGGCCAGCGCTACACCATCAAGAGCGACGCCGAAGAAGCGTATGTGCAGTCGCTTGCCGATTTGGTGGATGCGAAGGTCCGCGAGGTCCAGCGCGCATCCAAAGCCGCGCCCGCGCACGCCGTCGCCACGTTGGCGGCGCTGCAGCTGGCCGACGAGCTCGCCCGCAGCCGCGACGAGCTCGGCCGTGAACGCGAACGGCGCTCGCAGCTGCGCCGTCGGGTTCGTCAATCTTCACGCGATATTCGCGAGCTGCTCGAGCGCGGAGTCAAAGCGTGAACCGGTACGTTTTCCCATCTGCCGTCGGGCAGGTGTTCACCATAGATCCGAAAGATCGTTACTTGGGGAAGCAGCTCCCGTTACCGATAGAAGCTGGCGTAGTTGGAATGGGAATGAGCGCGGCGGAGCGTTTCTCGCCGTAGCCCGAGCGCAACGATTCGAAGGGTCTTGGTGGACCCCAACCGGCGGCCGATATGCACGACGAGGTGCACAAGGCCGTGGGCGAAGAGCAACACGTGCAGCGCGAAACGCTGCGACGACGCTTGCGCGATGAGCGCGAGGCGCTGAGCGACGACGAGATTCGCGTCGCTTCGGTTGCCGTGTGCGCGCAGATCGCGGCGCTGCCGGCGTTCGTTCGCGCGCGCGCCGTGGCGCTCTATGCCGCCACGCGCGGCGAGGTCGATCCGTCCGATCTGCGTACGCCGCTACGCGTTCGTGGGCTCTCCGCCTACTACCCGTGCAGCGCGGCCGGCGCCACGCCGCGTCTACATTTCCGCGCGCTCGCGGCCGCCCAAGCCTTGGTTGCCGCGCGCTTCGGCATTCTCGAGCCTCCCGCGCACGCCGCCGAAATCCCCGCCGCCGAGCTCGACGTCGTGCTCGTGCCCGGTGTCGCCTTCGCCCGTGACGGCGCTCGCCTCGGCTTCGGCCGCGGCTACTACGACTCCACGCTGCGTGACGCGCCCCGTGCGTTGCGCATCGGCCTCGCCCACGAATTCCAGGTCGTCGATCGAATCCCGCCGCGTGACGGCGACGAGCCGGTCGATCTCATCGTCACCCCGCGCGCACGCATCGTCACGCGCGCGCGCATGCACGCACCCGAGGAGGTGCTCTCGTGACTGTCTTAGCCATCGTCGTCTGTGCGGTCGCGCTCGTCGTGGGCGTGGTCGCCGGGATGGTGATGTTTGGCAAGCCGCAGTCGGCTGCGCCCGAAGCCGAGCGTCAAAGGCTCGTCGAGGCCGCGCGTGCCGAAGCCGCGGAGGTGAAACGTTCCGCTCAGTTGGAGGCCAAGGAGCTGGCGCTCAAAGCGCAATCCGAGGCCGCCGACGAGCTCAAACAGCGACGCATCGAGCTGCAGAAATCGGAGGAGGCGCTGCGTCGGCGCGAAGAAGATCTCGCGAAGAAACAGGGCACCATCGAGGGCCGCGGCGGCGACTTGGAGAAGAAAGAGCGGACCGTCGCCGGTCGCGAGCAGGCGGCCGAAGCCACCGCGCGCCGCGCCGAGGAGCTGCTCAACGAGTCGAAGGCCAAGCTCGAGAAGCTCGCCGGCATGACGGCCGAGCAGGCGCGTGCCGAGCTGACGGCGCAAGTCGTCGACGAAGCCAAGCGCACGGCGGCGACCGACATCAAGCGCATCGAAGACGAAGCGCGCGCCGAAGCCGAGGAGAAATCCAAGCGCATCTTGGGCACGGCGATCCAGCGTTACGCCGGCGAATACGTCACCGAGCGCACCGTCTCGGTCGTGCCGTTGCCGTCGGACGACTTGAAAGGCCGCATCATCGGCCGCGAAGGTCGCAATATTCGCGCGCTCGAAGCGGCCACCGGCATCGACCTCATCATCGACGACACGCCCGAAGCCGTCATCATCAGCTGCTTCAACCCGCTGCGCCGCGAGATCGCCAAGCTGGCGTTGACGCGCCTCATCGCCGACGGCCGCATTCATCCGACGCGCATCGAAGAAGTCGTCGCCAAGTGTACGGATGAAGTGGAAGCGCAGGCCAAAGACGCGGGCGAGCAGGCGGTGTTCGATCTCGGCTTGCACAAGGTTCATCCCGAGCTCGTGCGCGCGGTCGGGCGCTTGAAGTTCCGCTCGTCGTACGCGCAGAACCTGCTGCAGCACTCGATCGAGGTGGGTCTCCTCGCCGGCATCATGGCGGGCGAGCTCGGCCTCAACGTCAAAGTCGCGCGCCGCGCCGGTCTCTTGCACGACATCGGCAAGTCGGTCGATCAGGAGGTCGAAGGCTCGCACGCCGCCGTCGGTGCGCAGCTGGCGCGCAAGTTCAACGAGTCGCCGCAAGTGGTGGCGGCGATCAACGAGCATCACGGCGACGAGCCGCACACGTCCGTGCTGTCGCACATCGTCGACGCGGCGAACGTGCTGTCGAGCCAGCGGCCGGGCGCGCGTCAGGAGCTGCTCGCGAGCTACGTGCAACGGCTCGGCGACCTCGAGAAGCTGGCCGAGTCCTTCACTGGCGTGCAGAAAGCGTATGCGATCCTGGCCGGCCGCGAGATCCGCGTCATCGTCGAGAACTCGCAGGTGTCGGACGAGCAGTCGATGATGCTCGCCAAAGACATCGCCAAGCGCATCGAGAACGAGGCGACGTATCCGGGCCAAGTTCGCGTCGCCGTCATTCGCGAAACCCGCTCGACCGACTACGCCCGCTAAATGACGATCGGAAACGGCTGATGCGCGTCCTCGGCATCGGCGACATCATTGGCAAACCGGGACGCGACGCCGTGCGCGCCGTGCTCCCCAAGCTCAAGCGCGAGCACCAGATCGACGTCGTGGTCGCCAACGCCGAGAATTCAGCGGGCGGCATCGGCACCACGCCGGAGACCGCCGACGATCTGTTCGATATCGGCGTCCAGGTCATCACCGGCGGCAATCACACCTGGCGCCATCGCGAATACGCGCCTTATCTCGACAAGCACGCGCGCGCGTTGCGGCCGCTCAACTTCCCGGAAGCGCCCGGCAAGGGCGTCGGCGTCTTCAACCTGGCCGACGGTCGCAGCTACGCCGTCGTCAACCTCATCGGCCGCACGTTCATGGAGCCGGTCGAGAATCCCTTTCGCGCCGTCGAGCGCGCGCTCGAGGAGATCGGCACGCGCACGCGCATCATCATCGTCGACATGCACGCCGAAGCATCGAGCGAGAAGCGCGCGATGGGCTGGCACCTCGACGGCCGGGTCTCGGTCGTTTGGGGCACGCATACGCACGTCCCAACCGCCGATGAAGAGATCTTCCCCGCCGGCACCGCCTATCTCGGCGACATCGGCATGACCGGCCCCTACGCGTCCGTCATCGGCATGGAGCCGGCGCCGGCTGTCCGCAAGTTCGTCAGCTCGCGCCCATCGAGCTACAAGGTCGCCGAAGGCAATGTCCAAGTGCGCGCCGTCATTGTCGATATCGACGATGAGACCGGCAAAGCCCGCGCCATCGATCGCCTCACAATCCGTCACCCCAGCCCATAAGCGCGCCCGACCGGGTTAGCCGTCGGTCGCGCTACTCGACTTTTGACGAAGTGTTTGTCGCGCTTGCCGCGCGCTACTCGACTTTGACGAAGTGCTTGTCGCGCTTGCCGCGCTGCAGGACGTAGCCGCCCGCCGTCAACGTGTGCGCGAGATCGGTCACCCGCTGCTCGTCGACGTAGATCCCGCCCTGCTCGATCGCCCGCCGCGCGTCCGACTTCGACTTGCACAGCCCCGAAGCCACCAACGCGTCGACGACCGCAGTCGGCCCCGTCAGCGTGGTCGTCGGCAGCTGCGTCGGATCAACCGCTTTGTGCTCGAAGAGCGCGCGCGCCGCCTCTTCCGCTTTGCGCGCCTCCTCGGCGCCGTGGACGAGCGTCGTCACTTCGCGCGCCAGCACCCGCTGCGCCTCGCGCTTTTCCGGCGCCACGCGCACTTGCTCCTCGAGCTCGCCGATCGTCACCTGGTCCAAGAACGTGTAGAAGCGCAAGAACCGCAGCGCATCCTTGTCTTCCACGCGCATGAAATACTGAAAGAATTCATAGGGCGACGTGCGCGCCGGATCGAGCCAGACGGCGCCCTTCTCGGTCTTGCCGATCTTTTGCCCCGACGCCGTCGTGATCAGCGGCAGCGTGATGCCGAACGCCTCTTTGCCGCGCATTCGGCGGATGAGATCGGTCCCGGCCGTGATGTTGCCCCACTGATCGCTGCCGCCCATCTGCAGCCGACAGCCGTAGCGGTCATGCAGCACCAAAAAGTCGTACGACTGCACCAACATGTACGAAAACTCGGTGTACGAGATGCCGTGATCGCGATCCTCGAGCCGCGAGCGCACCGACTCCTTGCCGAGCATCATGTTGACGCTGAAGTACTTGCCGATGTCGCGCAGGAAGTCGAGGAAGCGATACTCCGAGAACCATTCGTAATTGTCGACCAGTCGCGCGCCGCGATCGAAGTCGAGGAAGCGCGAGATCTGTTTGCGCAAGCCGGCGACGTTGCGGTCGATGTCGTCGCGCGACAGCAGCTTACGCTCTTCGGCTTTGAAGCTCGGGTCGCCGATCATGCCGGTGGCGCCGCCGACGACCGCGATGGGGTTGTGTCCCGCCCGCTGCGCGCGCGCCAAGCCCAAGATCGGCAGCAAGTGCCCGACATGCATCGAATCCGCGGAGGGATCGACGCCGACGTAAAGCGTGAACGGCTCGGCACGCATCTTCGCGTCCAGCTCGGGATCGGTCGACTGCTGTACGAGGCCGCGCCAGCTCAATTCCTCGATGAAGGACATGTCTTCGCAATTGGTAGCAAAAGGCTGCCCTCGCCGCAGCAATTAGACGACCGGCAGGAAGAATTTCTCATCGGTCCGCGCGATGCACCGATGTTCTGAGCATGAGGTCGCTGCTGACGCTGCTGTTCGCCGCCTTTGTCCTGACGTTGGGAGCGGAAGCTGCCGCGCAGCACGCGAAGCCAGCCACGAATTCGAAGCCGACGAAGAAGCGACGCGCGCGAGTTCGTGCGCGCGAACAGCCGCCGCGCTCGCTCGCCACCGACGAAGACGACGAAATGGTCCTCGCGCCCGCGCCAACGACGGTCGCCGCGCTTCGCGCGACGTAGCGACCGCTCGCGCATCGAGTAAGCCCAATCCGCGAAGACGCGAGCACTGCGTTTGCGTCGTCACCTCAAGCCGAACACGCCGCCCGTCAAAGACTCGCGCGGAGCAGATGACGGTGCTTGTCGCAAGGCAGTCGTGCGCGATGCCTTGGGCAGCAGCCAAGCGCTACTCGGAAGAGCCAGAAAGCGGCTTGGCCGAGGCTGGTCTAGAGATTGGTCGTTGCGGCGAAGCCGCGCACAAATTTCGGGCGCGCAGAGACAGCTCCGAAACAGCGGACAGCTCGGTAATGTCGGTTGTGGTAGTTAAGCGTTTTGCGGCAACTGCCTTCGGCAGACTTCGTAGACGTTAAATAGGAATCGTCGCAAGTCGATCCCGTAATGGGCTGCCCAGAACGGAAGACCCAAGAGTTCAGCGGCGACGCCAAGCCGGGCGGTCCGCTGGCCGATTCGACCGCCAGCGCTGGGACGACGGCAGTCTTGCGAACCGACTTGCGCAAATCGACAGCCGAGCGCGCGAATCGCTACGCGCGTAGATCGCCCAGCCGAGGTCGCGCCCCGCTCCCGCGCGTTCCCCGGCGGCCGACTGCTCGGCGTGAATTCCCCTTCGAGGCCGGCCGAGAGCGAAGGCTCCGGAAAAGAAACAGCCCCCAAGTCCAAAGACTTGGGGGCTTAATAAAAACTCCGGCGGCGTCCTACTCTCCCACACGGACGACCGTGCAGTACCATCGGCCCTGGAGGGCTTAACTTCCGAGTTCGGGATGGGATCGGGTGTGGCCCCTCCGGTAATGCCGCCGGAAACCTGTTGACGCAGATTGTTTTGCTCGCTCGCGCTGAAATCCTTAGAAGCGTCGGTTGAGCTCTTGCGCCCAACCCTGGCCTTCATCCCGCAGGTCATCTGCCTGCAAGGTCTTACGTCTCTTTCCGAAGAAAGAAAAATGATGGTCAAGCCTCACGACCGATTAGTACCGGTTAGCTTCACTGGTTGCCCAGCTTCCACACCCGGCCTATCACCACGTGGTCTACATGGGGTCTTTAGGGTCTTGCGACCAGGGAGACATAATCTTCAGCTTGGCTTCCCGCTTAGATGCTTTCAGCGGTTATCCATTCCGGACATAGCTACCGGGCAATGCCTCTGGCGAGACAACCCGCACACCAGCGGTCCGTCCATCCCGGTCCTCTCGTACTAAGGACAGATGCTGTCAAGTCTCCTGCGCGCACGGCGGATAGGGACCAAACTGTCTCACGACGTTTTGAACCCAGCTCGCGTACCGCTTTAATTGGCGAACAGCCAAACCCTTGGGACCAACTTCAGCCCCAGGATGCGATGAGCCGACATCGAGGTGCCAAACCACGCCGTCGATGTGAACTCTTGGGCGTGATAAGCCTGTTATCCCCGGAGTACCTTTTATCCGTTGAGCGATGGCCTTTCCATCCAGAACCACCGGATCACTATGACCTGCTTTCGCACCTGCTCCACTCGTCGGTGTCGCAGTCAAGCTCCCTTATGCCATTACACTCTACGCCTGGTTTCCAATCAGGCTGAGGGAACCTTCGCGCGCCTCCGTTACTATTTTGGAGGCGACCGCCCCAGTCAAACTGCCCACCAGACATTGTCCCCACTCCGGATCACGGAGTCAGGTTAGTTTTCCAGATTTGTCAGGGTGGTATTTCAAGGTTGGCTCCCTCGAGACCGGAGTCCCGAGTTCAATGCCTCCCACCTATCCTACGCAAACAAACCCGAAAAACAGTGTCAAGTTGCAGTAAAGGTTCACGGGGTCTTTCCGTCCTGCCGCGCGTAAAGGGTATCTTCACCCCTAGTGCTACTTCACTGAGGGCCTCTCCGAGACAGTGGGGAAGTCGTTATGCCATTCGTGCAGGTCGGAACTTACCCGACAAGGAATTTCGCTACCTTAGGACCGTTATAGTTACGGCCGCCGTTTACCGGGGCTTCGGTTCTCTGCTTCGACTTGCGTCTGACAGATCCCCTTAACCTTCCGGCACCGGGCAGGCATCACACCATATACGTCGTCTTGCGACTTAGCATAGTGCTGGGTTTTTGGTAAACAGTCGCTACCCCCGATTCTCTGCAACCCGCTTCGGCTCGGAACGCGAGGTTCCTTACCTACGGCGGGCACACCTTCTCCCGAAGTTACGGTGTCATTTTGCCGAGTTCCTTAGAGAGGCTTCTCTCAAGCGCCTTGGTATATTCTACCCGCCCACCTGAGTCGGTTTGCGGTACGGTCACCAAAGGGGTTAACTCTGCCGGAGCTTTTCTCGGAAGCATAGAATAACTGAGTTCGTGGGCTCATAGAGCCCTCCTCATCACCTCTCGGGATTAATGCCGCTCCGTTTGTCCCATTACGGGTCCTAGAGCAGCTCCCTACGGGCTTGAACCAAGCAATCCACGCTTTGGATCAGCTATCTTTCTCCGTCCCTCCTGCAGAAACCTTCCTTGGTGGTGCAGGAATATTAACCTGCTTTCCATCACCTACGCCTTTCGGCCTCGGCTTAGGAACCGACTAACCCTGGGAAGATTAACTTTACCCAGGAACCCTTGGGCTTACGGCGAACGTGTTTCTCACACGTTTTATCGCTACTCAA
>CAWAWS010000035.1:35000-107619 GCA_963785725.1 uncultured delta proteobacterium
AGCTGAATCCGGAGATCCCGCGCGAGCTCGAGCGAATTCTTTCGCGCTGCATGCAAAAGCGAAAAGAGGACCGCTTCAAATCGACGCAGGATTTGGTGTTGGCGCTCGAGCGCTTCATTTCCAAGCGCGTCGATATGAATTATCACGCGCGTTTGGTTTTGTTTCTGCGCGACAAAGGAATCATTACCGAGGAAGAGGCGGACGCGCAGCTGCATCCGGCGATCGCCGGCGGGTACAAGACGCCGTCGCTGCCGGGACCGCTCGGTTGGGCGGGGATGAAGCGCTTGGCGTCGGTGCAGGGGCTGATTTTGGGCGGAATGGCGCTGGCGGTCGCGTTCGTGCACGCGTCGCAGATCGGCGCGCCGCCGGTGATGGCGGCCGCGCCGCCGCCGCCGAAGCCGCCGGGATTCGTGCGCATCTTGGTCGACCCGTGGGCCGAGGTTTATGTCGACGGGAAATATCAGGATACGACGCCGTTCGCCAAGGCGCTTTCGATCCCCGAGGGCGAGCACAAAATCGAATTCAAGAATCCATTTTACAATAGTGAAAAGCGGACGCTGGATATCAAGCGCGGCGCCGTTTCCACGTTGAAGATCGAGCTCGCGCGCAAATGAGGTGGCTGCTCGCGTTTGCGTTACTGATATCGACGGCGCATGCGGCGAATGCGCGTGTCGTCGTTTATTCGGCGAAGAGTGGCGATACGCCGGAGTCGATCGCGGCCGATTATTACGGCAATCGATCGCAGGCGATCTTCGTCATCGAGACCAATGGGCTCGAGCGCGACAAGCCGCTCAAGCTCGGGCAGAAAGTGCGAATTCCGACGGCGGTTCGCTATCGCGTGCGCAAAGGCGAGACGCTCGAAGGGCTGGCGCAGCGCTTCTTGGACGACAAGCGGCGCGCGGTGTTCTTGGCGGCGTTCAACGGCATGCGCGGGACCGACAAGTTGCGCGAAGGACAAGAGCTGGTGATGCCGTTCCAGCATGTCCATCGCACCGAAGTGCCGGAGTCGCTGCAGTCGGTGGCACGCTCGTTTTATGGCGACGCGTCGAAGGCGAAGCTGCTCGCGGACTACAACTTCCGCACGGCGCCGATGCTGGCCAAGGGCGAGCGCATCTTGGTGCCGATTGCGCACGTGAAGATTCGCGCGGTGCGCTTGCAGGCGCCGCCGCCGGAGAAGCCGATCGTCGGCAAGGCGAAGGACAAAGAGCCGCCGCTGCCGCCGCCGCCGGTGCCGGTGCCGCCGCAAGAGGCGCAGAAGCGCGAGGCCGAGCTGGCGGCGCGCGTCGGCAAGTCGCTGGCGATCGCGGAAAAAGCCTACAAAGATGGGGCTTATTCGGATGTGCCGTCGGTGCTCGACAAGGTGCTGACCGACGAGGATCCGTCGGAGGCGCAGCTGGCGGAGATCTTTCGCTTGAAGGCGTGCGCGTATGTGGCGCTAGGGCTCGATGAGCTGGCGGTGAACGCGTTTCGCGAGGTGTTGGCGCGCAAGCCCGATGTCGCGCTCGACGAGGCGACGGTTTCGCCGAAGATTCGCGCCGCGCTCGAGCGGGCGAAGAAGACGCCGGGGACGTGACGCGGTCGGCGCTGCTCACGCTGGCGGCGCTGACGCTGGGCGGCTGTCGCGGCGCCGCGCGGAGAGCGCCGGCAGCGACGGCAGCCGCGGACGCGGCGCCGTGGTCGTGCGGCGGCGTGCACGGCGAGGCGCGAACGGCGCGCGCGCTCGGGCATGACGGACGCGTCAAGCTGGGTGCGATCGCCGATCTGCACGGCGACGTGGCCGAGGCAACCAAAGCGGCGGACGTGCTGACCCGTGAGCACGTGGATGCGATCGTGGCGTTGGGCGATTTGGGCGCGAGCGAAGCCGAGATCGCGGGCGTCTTGACGGCGTTGGGCGCCGCGCAGCGGCCGCTGTTGGCGCTCGCCGGCGAGGCCGAGGCCGAGGATCGCTTTCATGCGGCCGTGAAGCGCGCGCGCGAAAAAGGCGTCGATATCGTCGATCTGGCGGATCTGCGCGTCGTCGATGCGGGCACGATCGAGATCGTGTCGGCGCCGGGATATCGCTATTCGCCGAACGGGCGCGGATGTCGTTACGGCGAGGCGGATTTGCAACAGCTGCGCGCGTTCGTCGGGCGGCCGAAGAAGCCGATCGTGCTCGTCGCGCATGCGCCGCCGCGCGACGACGGCGCCGCCGGGATCGACCGCGGCTTCGGCGACGCGAATATCGGCGATCCGGCGCTGCGCGAGCTGGCGACGGCGCTGTCGCCGGCGACGGCGTTGTGCGCGCACGTCGACGAGGCGGGCGGTCGCGCGCACGCGCCCTGGCTGAACATCGGCACGCGCGTCGCCGTCGTCGAAGTGGCGGGCGGACGCGCGACCTCGCGGGTGTTGCCGTGATCGTGTGCCCGAGCTGCAAGATGGTCTACGACGACCACACGACGCGCTTTTGCGGGCGCTGCGGCTCGGATCTCGGTCACAGCCCGACGGCAACGACGGCGCAGAATGTCATCGTCGATCCGATGATCGATCGCATCATCGACGGGCGTTATCGCGTGCTCCTGCGCATCGGGACGGGCGGGATGGGCGCCGTCTATAAAGTAGAACACTTGGCGATGGGGAAGTTGGCGGCGATGAAGGTGCTGCACGCGTCGCTGACTGAAGATCGCGAAGTGGCGCAGCGCTTTCGGCGCGAGGCGGAGGCGGTGTCGCGCTTGTCGTCGCCGCATACGGTGCAGGTGTTCGACTTCGGTGAGTCGGCGCGCTCGAGCTATCTCGTGATGGAGCTCGTCAAAGGCGAGGATTTGGGCGCGATCTTGCGGCGCGATGGTCCGCTGCCGTTCGCGCGCCTGGCGCCGCTCATGATGCAGGTGTGCGACGCGCTGTCGGAGGCGCACGAGGCCGGCATCGTCCATCGTGACCTGAAGCCGGAGAACCTGCTCGTGGCGCGCGCTCGCGACGGGCACGACATCGCCAAAGTGGTCGACTTCGGGCTGGCGAAGCTGCGCGATCGCGAGGAGCTGAACGCGGTCACGGCGCGCGGATCGCTCGTCGGCACGCCGTTTTACATGTCGCCGGAGCAGATTCGCGCGGAGGAATTGGATGCGCGCTCGGATCTGTATTCGCTGGGCGCGCTCATGTATCGCGTGCTGACCGGCGTGCATCCTTATACGGCGTCGACGCCGGTGGCGGTGTTGACGCAGCACCTGACGGAGGAGCTGATCCCGCCGTCGAAGCGCAAGCCGGAGCTGCATATCGCGCCGCGCGTCGAGGCGATCATCATGCGCGCCATGGCCAAGCGACGCGACGAGCGCTACGCCTCGGCCGACGCGCTCAAGCAGGCGCTGGCACAGGCGGCGTCGGCGGCGTCGCAGCGACTGCCGCTGCCGACGGGCGAGCAGCGACGGGCGGCCGACCACGACGAGCCGTCGGGCGTGACGCCGGTGGGCGCGGCGCAGCCGTTGCGACGCGAGGACTTCGACCAGTACGAGCGCGGCTTGAAGCGGCGGCGCTGGCTGGCGCTGTCGATCGTGCCGACGGCGCTCCTGGCGATGGCCGTGGCGGCGGTGCTGTATTCGCGCGCGACGACGACGGTGCAAGTGCGCGACAACGAGCGCGAGCCCAACGACACGGCGGCGCAAGCGAACCCGATCGCCTCGGGACGGCCGATCAAGGGCCAGATCGGCAAGCGACTGTCACTCGAGGAGTCGGATCGTGACTTCTTCTCGTTCTCGGTGAGCGCGCCGTCGCTGTTGCGGGTGGAGCTGAGCGGCTTGCCGAACATGGAGCTGGTGCTCGAAGTGTTCGATGATCACGGCGCGAAGGTGGCCGAGGCCAACAACGGCGGCGTCGGCGACGGCGAGCTCGTCCCCAACTTGCGCGTCGACGCCGGCGAGCACTACATCGCCGTGCGCGAGGTGTGGGTCGCGGGCCAGCCGGCGACGGAGAACATCAGCGACGACTACACGTTGACGGCGACGTGGCAGCCGTTACCGGCGGGCGTCGAAGCCGAGCCCGACGACTCGCCCGACGAAGCCCTGACGATCGCGCCCGGCGGCGACATGCGCGGCTATCTCGGGCATGCCGAGGACGTCGACTATTATCGTGTCGCGCAAGGCGTTGGCGGTGGTGGGCCGTTCGTGGCCGAGGTCAGCGGCGTCGCCGGCGTCGAATTGCGCGTGACGCTGCTGCCGAAAGCGGCGACGTCGGGTCCGCCCAACGCGCTGCCGGCCGGCGCCAAAGTCGTCGACGGCGGCGGCGAAGGCAAGGGCGTGACGGTCGCCGGCGTGCAGCCGGGTCAGCTCTTGGTCGTCTCGCGCAAGCCGCCGGATGCGGGGTCGCGCAAAGCGTCAACGCGCAATAAAGACGCACGATTGGCCGCCGCTGTCGACACGCCATACCTGCTTTCGCTCAAGGTAAAGCCCTGAGATTCGTGATATAGTCCGCAAACGGCCGGAGACTCGGCGGCCGCTTCGAGGGCTGATGCGAGCGCGCGGATCGTCGCTAGTCGGAGTCCTATTGCTGTTCGGCTGCGCGCACGCTCCGCCGCCGCACGTGTCCGCCCCGCCGCCGCCACCGCTGGCGCGGACGAAGCTGGCCGTCTTGCCCGTCGACGCCGATCAGTTTCCGCTCGTCGCCGAGGCGCTCAACAAGGCGCTGCATGACGTGAAAGTGGCGGGCATCGACGACTACTTCTTGTCGAAGGTGGCGCTGGAAGTGGTGCAGCTGTCGATCGAGTGCGTGCAGGCGACGAGCGATTGCTATAAGGCCGCGGGCAAGTCGTTGGCGGCGAACAAGCTGCTCTTGGCGCACATCGTGGCGCTCGGTAAACGCAAGAAGGACAAGACGATACGCGTGACGGTCACGCTGTTCGACGTGGACGCGGGCGAGGCGACGAACGTGGTCGATCGCATCTATCGCACGCCGGAGGCCGCGTCGGAAGGCGCCGGCGATCTCGTCGCCGAGGCCGCGGAGGCGCCGCCGAAGCCGTTCGGGCCCGATCCGGAGACGCCGAACGCGCCGGCGTCGTCGAGCAAGCAGCCGTCGATGGCGCGCGGAGGCAAGCCGTGAGCGCCGCGGTTTGCCCGACGTGTAATCGGCCGTTGCCGGCGTCGGTGACGAGTGGGCAGTCGCAAGCGGTGGTGCGCTGCGAGGGTTGCCAGACGCTGCTCTTGTGGTCGAACGGGCGGGTCATGCGCAGCGCGCGCGCGTCGACACCGACGATGATGGGGCTGCCGGTGACGCCGGCGGGCGCGCCCAAGCGCGAAGCAGATGCGCCGTTGCCGTCGCTGTTGCCGGAGGGCGATTCGGTGCGCAATGTCGTGCCGGCGATGCGGCCGGCGACGCCGGTGCCGCCCGGCATGAAGCCGGCGGCCGCGCCGGCGCCGGCGGCGCGAACGGCGACGCAGCCGCGCGTGCCGGCCGTGCTGCCGAAGCCGGCGCCGGCGGCGCCGGCCGACAAGACAACGGCGCCGGTTGCGCCGGCACGTCGTGATCCGACGCCGGCACCACCTGCCGCGGCGAAGCCGACGGCGCCGACGGCACCGGCGCGTCGCGATCCGACGCCGGCGCCGCCGTCGACCGTGAAGCGCGACGGCACCGGCGCGTCGCGATCCGACGCCGGCGCCGCCGGCGAGCCAAGCCGACGGCGCCGACGGCACCGGTGCGTCGCGATCCGACGCCGGCGCCGCCGGCAGCCAAGCCGACGGCACCGGTGCGGCGCGATGCAACGCTTCCGCCGCCGGCGATGAAGAGCTCGCCGTCGCAGGCCAATCGACTGGCGGGCGCGGCACCGACGGCGCCGAAAGCGGATACGCCGTCGCAGCGGCTGGCGACGCCGAGCGAGGACAAGCCGATCGTCGTCGCCGCCGTCGCCGAGGTGCCGACGATGGCGGGCGGACCGATGGTCGATCCGTCGGCCTGGTTCGCGGAGTCGACGAGCGATGTCGTGCCGCCCGAGCGCTTGCCGCCGCTGCCGGCCGGGTTGGGGCAGCCGGCCGCGGCGCCGTTCGAGATCGAGGCGCCCAACGAGTTCGATGCGTCGCTGACGCCGACTTCGGGGACGATCGCCGCGCGCTTGCCCGATCCCGAGCCCGCGCCGGCGCCACCACCGAAACGAGCGGCGGCGAACATTCGCGGCGCGACACCGACGGGCACGGCCAGGGCGAACGCGCCGGCGACGACCGCCGAGCCGGCAGCGCCGAGCGCGACCGGCCGTACAAGCGACAGCAAGCTCGGACTGGCCAACGTGCCGACGCTGCTGCCGGAGGGATCGGACTCGGCGCGCATCGAGGTGATGCAGGATACGCCGACGGTGAAAGGCAAGGCCGCGGCGGAGGCGGCGACGCGCGCGGCGAGCGAGCCGTCGCCACGGAACACCGTCGCGCCGGCGCAGTCGTCGCCGCGCAATCCCGTCGTGCCCGCCGCGCAGTCGTCGCCGCGCAATCCCGTCGTGGCCGCCGCGCAGTCGTCGCCGCGCAATCCCGTCGTGCCGGCGCGTGCGCCGGAGCCGTCGCCGCGCAATGTCGTGACCCCGGCGAAGCGGCCGGAGCCAGCCGCGGCGCCTGACGACGACGACGCGTTTTCATTCGACACCACCGACGAGCCCGCGGCGCCGAAGCCGGTCGCGTTCGAGGGCTCGGTGCCGGCGCTGCCGCCGCCGCCCGAGCATTCCGTCGACAGCGTGCCGCGCGCGCTGCGCGACGACGCCGCCGAGGCGACACGACCGCTCGTGCGCGACGAGAAGACGGCGCGACGGAAGCGCCTCATCCTCATCGCCGCGCCGTCGCTGCTGGCGCTGCTGGTGCTAGTCTCGCTGGCGCTTCGCGGGCCGAGCGGCAAAGGCAAGACGGTCGCGCCGCCCGTCGCGCCGCCGCCCGTCGTCGCCGCGCCCGCGCAGCCGCAATCACCGCCGCCCGCCGCGCCGACACCGACACCGACCGCGCCCGTCGCGCCGACGCCGCCGCCACCGACGGTCGCGCCGCCCGTCGCGGCCGAGCCCAGCGCGCCGCCTGCCGTCGCCGAGGCGCCCGCGCCCGACGCACCCAAGCCGCACCTGCGACGCACGCTCGGCGGCAAAAAGGTCGTGCTCGAATACGATCCCAAGCCGACGAGCGTCACCGCGCCCGCTCCGACCGCGCCGACACCGATGGGCGAGGATCCAAACGTCGTCGCCCGCGCCCGCGAGGCTTACCATCGCGGCAACAACAAGCTCTTCGCCGGCGAGACCGCGGCCGCGCTCGAGCTCTACCGCGAGTCGATCAAGATCTATCCCGGTTATGTCGCCGGTTATCGCGGGCTCGGGCTCGGTTATGAAGCGGCTGGCAACATTCCCGAGGCGCTGAAGGCGTTTCACACGTACGTGCGCACCGTGCCCAGCGCGGTCGATACGGCGATCATTCGCAAGCGCATCGATCGCCTGGAAGCGCTGCCGCGCAAATAGCTACTGCGGCAACTAAACAGTGTCGCGTGGGTTGAGAGACAAGCGAAAGACAAGGACGGGGCGAGGAGCCGGCGCAGCATACGTTTTGGTATGTGAGCAGGCACCGCAGCGCCGGACGCTGGATCTCGCGATGGATCACAAGCCACGCGAGACTGTTTAGTTGGGGCCTTCTTCTTCGAGCTCGCGGGTGAAGATGACGAACGCCATCGACGGGCGCTTCGAGGACTCGCGCATCGCGAACTGAAAGCCTTCGAAGGCCCAGCCCGACTCGGTCCACTCGTTGACGATGCGCTCGAGCTCTTCGTCGGTCACCGTCGAGGTCTCTACGATTTTATATTGAATCATCCGCGCTGGAGGAGCTTGGCCGCTTCGAGGGCGTGATAGGTGAGGATCATGTCGGCGCCGGCGCGCTTGATCGACGTCAAGCGTCTCGAGGACGGCGCGATCGTGGTCGATCCAGCCGTTGGCGGCGGCCGCTTTGAGCATCGCGTACTCGCCGGAGACGTTGTAGGCGGCGACGGGCAGATCGATCTCGTCGCGCACGCGCGCGATGACGTCGAGGTACGCGAGCGCCGGCTTGACCATGATGATGTCGGCGCCTTCGGCGACGTCCATCGTCACTTCGCGGATGGCTTCGTGGCCGTTGGCGGGATCCATCTGGTAGCTCTTGCGATCGCCGAAGTCGGCCGCGGTGCCGGCGGCCTCGCGGAACGGGCCGTAAAAACAGGACGCGTATTTGGCCGAGTAGGCCATGATCGGCAGCTGCTCGAAGCCGTCTTCGTCGAGCGACTCGCGCAGCCAGCCGACGTAGCCGTCCATCATGCCCGACGGCGCGATGATGTCGGCGCCGGCGCGGCCTTGCGACAGCACGACGCGGCTCAAGTTCTCGAGCGTGGCGTCGTTGTCGACTTCGCCTTCGACGACGACGCCGCAGTGGCCGTGCGTCGTGTACTCGTCGAAGCAGGCGTCGAGGATGACGGTGAGCTTGGGGCACGCTTTTTTGATGGCGCGCGTCGCCTGCTGCACGAGGCCGTCGTCGTTCCAGGCCTCGGAGCCGACGGCGTCCTTCTTGTCGGGCACGCCGAACAGGATGACCGCGGGAACGCCCAGCGCGACGCACTTTTGCGCCTCGATGACCGCTTCGTCGACGGAGACTTGCGACTGGCCGGGCAACGACGCGATCGGCTTGCGCTGGCCTTTGCCGGGGATGATGAACAGCGGCAGGATGAAGTCGCCGGCGTCGAGCTGCGTCTCACGAACCAGGCGGCGCAGCGACTCCGAACGACGCATGCGGCGCGGACGATATTCGGGGAATTGCATGACGAAAGAGGCTACTCCAACTTCGCTACGGCGTCGATGAGCGCCGGCAGATCGGGCGTCGCCGCGGTGACGATTGTGGGGAGGCCGAGCTCGCGCAACGCGGCGGCCGTCGTGTCGCCGATGGCGCCGAGCCGCACGTTCTCGAGCGCCGCTTTGCCCGCGAGGTCGACGAACGCGCGCGCGCCGCGCGGCGACGTGAACGCGATGGCGTCGAACGGGCGCACGCGATGCTCCTTGAGCGCGGCGGCGAGCGCGGCGTCGTCGCGCACGCTGTCATAGGCGGCGACGGCGTCGACGCGCCAGCCGGCGGCGATGAGCGCGTCGGCGAGCTCGGGACGGCCGTCGTCGGCGCCGAAGAGCAACGCCGGCCCGCCCGCGCCGCCGTCGACGAGCGCGTGCGCCAGCGCCGCGCCGCCGGCGTCACCGACGAAATCGGCGCGCAGCCCGCGTCCGGCCAAGCGTTCGGCGGTCGCGGCGCCGACGGCCGCCAGCTGCACGCCGGCAAACGCGCGCGCGTCGCGACCGAGCGCGGCCAGCGCGCCCGCGACGGAGTCGACCGCGTGGGCGCTGGCGAACGCGAGCGTGCGCACGCCGTCGAGCCGACCGAGCGCGGCCTTGACGTCGGCGAAGCGCGGCACGATCGTCAGCGGCGACACGACGCGCACGTCGAGCTCGGGACGCGTATTGGGCGCCGCTTTCGTCGTCAGCAGCAAGATGCGCCGCCGCTGCTCGAACCAGCTGATCCGCTGCCGCAAATTGACGACGGGACCGATGATCGTCAAGGCCGGCGGCTGCACGTCGGCGGCGCGCGCGATGGCCGCGATGGTGCCGATGGTGCCGGTGATGACGCGCTGTCGCGCCGTCGTGCCGCGCTCGACGAGCGCCACCGGCTCCGACGCCGCGCGCCCGGCGGCCACGAGCCGCGCCATGACCGCATCCAACCGCGAGACGCTCATATAAAGGACGAGCGTGCCGGCGGCGTGCGCCAGCTCCGACCAGGCGATGGCGCCCGAGTCTTTGTCTTCCGTCTCCTGCCCGGTGGCGAACGCGACGGCGCCGGCCAGGCCACGATGCGTGAGCGGAATGCCGGCATAGGCCGGCGCAGCGACGGCGGCGGTGACGCCGGGAACGACCGCGAACGGAATGCCTGCGGCGACTAGGGCTTCCGCTTCTTCGCCGCCGCGACCGAAGACGAAGGGATCGCCGCCTTTGAGGCGCACGACGATCTGCCCGCGCAGGCCACGGTCGACCAGGAGACGATTGATCTCGTCCTGATCGAGGCCGTCGCGGCGCGCCGGGCGGACGATCAGCTCGGCCGTCGCCGGCGCGTGGCGCGCCAGGATCTCGGGCGCGACCAGGCGATCGGCGACGATGACCTCGGCGCGCGCCAGGCATTCCACGGCGCGCAACGTAATGAGACCGGGATCTCCTGGCCCGGCACCGACGAGATAAACAAATCCTGGCACTTTCCTGGTATACCATCGCCGTGAAAATGGTGTTGTTCGCGGTCATGCTCGCCGCCGCCGGCTGTCGTCAAACTCAGCCTCGGCAGCAAGGCAGCGAGCCCGAAGTCATCCTCTCGACGCGCGCCGGCGAACAGCATGTTCGCGTCGAGGTCGCGCGCACCGACGACGAGCGCCATCTCGGGCTCATGTATCGCCAGTCGCTCGAAGGCGGCCGCGGCATGATCTTTTTGTGGGATCATCCGGAGCCGATGAAGTTTTGGATGAAGAACACCTATATCCCGCTGGACATGGTGTTCATCAACGCCGATAAGCACGTCATCTTCATCGAGGAGAACGCCGAGCCGCTGACGCTGCAGACGCGTGGCCCCGACGAGGATTCGCAGTTCGTCTTGGAAGTGCCGGGAGGCTGGGCGCGTGCGCACGGCATCGAGCGCGGCACGTCCGTTCGCTTCAAGGATATCGACTAGTGACTGGAGGAGAATGATGCGCACCGCAATCGTAGTTGCTCTTGCAAGCCTGAGCGCGCCCGCGTTCGCCGATACGGCGGCCGGCGGCGCCGATCCCATTGCCGGCGGTACCATCTCGATCGAGGACGCCACCAAGGGCTTGAAGGGCACCGGCCCGCTGACGGCGAAGATCGATGTCGAGCAGTCGGGCAAGGCGCTCGGCAGCTTCAGCTGCGAATTGTTCGACAAGCAGACGCCGAAGACGGTGGCCAACTTCGTCGGCCTCGCGCGCGGCACGCGTCCGTGGAAAGATCCGAAGACGCAGGAGTGGGTCAAGAAGCCGCTCTACGACGGCCTCGTCTTCCACCGCGTCATCCCCGAGTTCATGATTCAGGGCGGCGATCCCAAGGGTGACGGCACCGGCGATCCCGGCTACTCGTTCGGCGACGAGATCGTCGACGAGCTGAAGATGGACAAGGGCGGCATCTTGGCGATGGCCAACCGCGGTCCCGGCACCAACGGCTCGCAGTTCTTCATCACCGAGAAGCCGACGCCGTGGCTGACCGGTCGCCACACGATCTTCGGGCAGTGCACGCCGCTCGATCTCGAGATGAAGATCGCGCGCGTGCCGTCGTCGCCGCGGGGCAACGTGCCGAACGAGCCGGTCAAGATCAAGAAGATCACCATCACGCGCGGCGCGGCCAAGGCGGCGACGAAGACGGCCAAGGCGCCCAAAGCGGCGAAGCCGGCGGCGGCGACGGAATAATGCGCGTCCGGCTCTTCGTAGCGGCGGCGACTTTGGCGGCGGCGTTCGGCGCCGGCGCCGAGGAGCCGAAGCGCTACGAAGGGCCGTATTTCACCTTCGATTACCCGGCGAGCGCCAAAGCGACGCCGTCGAGCGATCCGACGGCCGAAGGCGCCGTCACCGTTAGTGATAGAAATATCACCGCGGTCGTGTTGGCCGGGCAAAAGCGCATCGCCGACAGCGAGCTCGAGGCGACGGCGTCGACGTGGCACGCGGCGCGGATGAAAAATCGCGCCGCGTGGGGCGTCAAAGCCGGCGGCGGCCCGCCGCACGACAACGTGCGCATCGGCGACAAGAGGTGGATGCGCTGGCGCGATCGCCTCGGCAGCGTGCTCGGCGCGCAAGAGCAGTCGATGACCTGCGGCGGCATCAACGGCCATCTCGGCTGCGTCCTCGTGACGGCGCCGGAAGCCGAACGCGAGGCCGGCGATGCTTATGCCGCCGAGCTCCTCAAGTCGTTCGTCATTCATCGCCCGCGTTGACGTCGCGGACTTCACGCTGAACGCTTACGGCGACTAAGGATTACGACTCGTCTTTGTCGTGATCCTTCTCGTGCTTCTTCTTGTCGTCTTTGTCTTTATGCCGCTTGAACGACATGCGTCCGACTTTGATGTCCGACTTCACGCCGCCGATCGCCTCGTCGTTGGGGATGAAGCGAATCTCGGTCTTGATCTCGAACGACAACGACGTCAGCAGCTTCTGCATTTCGCCGGAGATGTTGACGCTCTCCAAGAAGCCGCGGATCTCTTTGCCGACGACGCGCAACAGCTCGTCCTTCGACGACGCCGCCTGCTGGATCAGATAATTCGCGACATCTTTGGGCAGCTTCAGATCGGACGCGAGCTTGCGAATGCCCTCTTCCGTCGTGAACACGGCGCCGAGCCCGGCGTAAAACGTGCGCCGCACGATGTCGGGGATGAGGTTCTCGAGCCGCCCGCGGCGCGCTTCGGAGTGCGGCAGATCTTCCGCGTGCGGCGACGCCTGGCGCGCGTCGTCGTCGAGCGGCGGAACCTCGGACTCTCGCGGCGCCTCCTCGTCGGAGCGCGGCTGATCGTCGCCGTTGGACATGTCGTCGACATTACCGCAATTCCGAGTCGATGTTAGAATTTCGCCCGATGGAGGCGCGCGTTCAGCTGGTCGAAATTTCGCAAGCGGTGCCGATCACGCCCGTGGCGTTCGGCCGTCCGCCGCGCGGCCGCCGGCGCCTGTGGATCGCCTACTACGCCGTGATGCGGATCGTGTTGTCGTACTGGTCGCTCCGGCTGCAAGCGCGCTTTCGCTCACCGGCCGCCGTCGACGAGCTGTGGCGACGTAAACATTTGCGTAACGCGCGGCGCATTCATCGGACGATCGCGCGACTGCAAGGGCTGTTCATCAAGGTTGGTCAGCTGATCAGCATCATGACGAACTTCCTGCCCGAAGAGTTCCGCAACGAGCTCTCGGGGCTGCAAGATCAAGTGCCGCCGCGTCCGTATGCCGACGTGGCGCAGCGATTTACCGAGGAGTTCGGCAAGCCGCCACGCGAGCTGTTTGCCGAGTTCGACGAGCGGCCGATCGCGTCGGCGTCGATCGGCCAAGTGCACAAGGCGCGCCTGGCCGGCGGTCTCGCCGTCGCCGTCAAAGTGCAGTATCCCGACATCGAAGAGATCGTCCGCATCGACTTGGGCCTGTTGCGCCGCATCTTCGGCGTCATTTCCTATTTCGTCCCCTATCGCGGCATGGATTCGCTGTATCGCGAGATCCGCGCCATGATCTTGCAGGAGCTCGACTTCCGCGCCGAGGCCGACAACGTCGAGCGCATCGCCGCCTCGTTCGTCGAGCGCCGCGACGTCGCCTTCCCCAAGGTCCATCGCGAGCTGTCGACGGCGCGCATCATCACCACCGAATGGATCGACGGCGTCAAAGTCTCCGACAAGGCGCGCCTCGTCACGCTCGGCGTCGACCGCGCGCAGCTCGCCCGCGCCGTCGTGTCGGCCTACTGCAAGCAGATCTTCACCGACGGCGTCTATCACGCCGATCCGCACCCGGGAAACTTGCTCGTGCGCCGCGCCGAGACGGGCGAAGTCACGATCGTGCTCATCGACTTCGGCGCCGTGGCCGAGGTGTCGGCGAAGATGCGCCGCGGCATCGCCGATCTCATTCAGGCCGGCATCGCCCGCGACACGCCGCGCGTCGTGCAAGCGATGAAGGACATGGGCTTCGTCGCGCGCAACGCCGATCCGGCCATCTTCGATCGCGTCATCGACTTCATGCATCAGCGCTTTCAAGAGGAGATTCAGCTCGAGTCGTTCTCCTTGAAAGACGTGAAGTTCAATCCGCAGCGCAGCTTGGAGAGCCTGGCCGACCTGCGCCGCATGGACGTCTCGATCCGCGATTTGGCCGATCACTTTCACGTCCCCAAAGATTGGATCCTCCTCGAGCGCACCGTCTTGTTGCTGATGGGCTTGTGCACCGAGCTCGATCCGACGCTCAATCCCATGCAGGTCATTCGCCCCTATCTCGAAGAGTTCGTGCTCGGCAAAGATCGCGATTGGTCGGGCTTCGTCATCGACTCGACGAAGGACGTGGCCGCGTCGGTCTTCGCGCTGCCGAGCGAGATCAAGAAGTTCGTGCAAAAGGCGCAGCGCGGCGAGCTCGAGGTGCGCTTCAAGGGCATCGAGGAGCACGCGCGGCTCATCTACGCGCTCGGCCATCAGCTCATCTTCGCCGCGCTCGGCATCACCGCCGGCGCCTTCGGCATGATGTTCGACGGTCGCAACGAGCCGCGCGAGGCGCGCCTGTCGTTCTTGAGCGCCGGCGCGTTCGCGGCGCTGCTCGGCCTCTCGATCCTGACGACGCGCGCCAAGCTCCGCCGCGGCCGCAAATAGCGCCGCCATAACCGATATTATAATTTACGATTGATAACGAGTTTCGCGGATTAACGAAGCGAGGACGTCGGCGTCGAGCCGGCCGGCGACGCCGACAGCAGCGACTTGCGGATGCGCTCGACCGACGCGCGCGCCGCCGACAGATCGGAGTCGTCGAGCGGCACCGAGTTCCACGCGCGCAGCGCCGACGCGCTGCCGTTCGTCGCCAGCGCCGACGCCACGCCGCGATCGAAGCGCTGCGCGACCTCCTCGGCGTGACGCGAGAGCGCGCGACGATAGGCGGCCAACGCCGCGCCATATTGCCGCAGCCGCTCGGCGCTGGGCGTGGCCGCGCTCGAACGCTCGAAGGGATCGACGATGTCGTCGCCCGCGCCGGCGTGAAACGGATCCTTCAAGTCGTGCAAGTTGGTGCGCGTAAACGGATCCATCAGCCGCAGATCGTCGTCGCTCGGCGGCAGCACCGCGTCGCGCTTGAGCTCGCGGTCGAGCTTCTCGCGCGCCGCCGCGTCGTCGCTCGTCGCCTTGTCTTCCAGCTTGCCGCTCGACGAGTGCACCGGCGCCGGCGCTTGCATCGCCTCCAGCGCCTGCAGCTCGGCGCGCGCTTTTTCGACCCACTTCTGCTCGTCCGGCCGCCGCTCCATGCCGACGTATTTCTGGAACGCGCCGATGGCGCTCGACGTATCGCCGAGCGCCTTCAACGTCTGCCCGAGCCCGTAATACGGATCGGGATCGTCGGGCTTGAGCTTGATGTACTGCCGATATGCGTCGGCCGAGTCGCGCCAACGCTCGGCCTTGCGCAGCGCGTGCGCCTGGTTGTACCAGCCGAGCGCGTAGCTCGGGTCGCGCTGCGTCGCCGCCGCGAACGCCTGCGCCGCGTCGCTGTACTGCTTGAGCGCGAAGTAGGTGTTGCCCAAATCGTTACAGAGATCGAGGTTCCCCGGATCGGCTGCGATGGCGCGCTTGTAGGCTGGCACGGCTTCGGCCCACTTGTTCTGCGCGCGCAGCTCGTCGGCTTTGGCGCGCAAGGCCGCCGCGTCGTTGCCGCCGCCCGCCGCCGGCACGTGATCGTTCGTCACCGTCGTCGGCGCCGCCGCCGCCGTGTCCGACGTGCCCGACAGCTTCGACAGCTCGGCCCAGGCCTCGTCCACGAAGCGCTGCTTGGCCGGCGCTTTCTCGATGGCGACGTACTTCTGATAGGCCGCGACCGCGCCTTTGCTGTCGCCGAGCCCTTGCAGCGCCGCGCCCAGCCCGAAGTAGGTGTCCGAGCGCGACGGATTGAGCGCGATGTAACGGCGATAATAGTCGGCCGCGTCCGCCCACTCCTTCTTCGCGCGATAGGCATAGGCCAGCTTGTAATAGCCCTCGGGATAATCGGGCACGCGGGCGACGGTGATCTTCAGCCGGCGAATGGCGTCGTCGTAGCGCTTCTGCTTGAGGGCGGCGGCGGCGAACGCGTCGCAAGCCTTCATGTCGTCGGGATGCGCCTCGGCGACGCGCCCGAGATCATCGAGCTCATCGGCGAGCGCGGGCGCCGCGACCGAGGTGAACAGAGCGAACGCGAGCGATGGTGCGAGAACGCGCATGAAAAGACTGTATCACCGGCCGCAAAGCCGCGACAGGGACGCCGATCACGACGTCAGACGCAAATGTAGGATTCGAGTCGGGTTACAGGCGTTCGAGGATGGTGCAGGTGGCCTGGCCGAAGCCGATGCACATCGTCTGCAGGCCATATTTGACGTCGCGCTTCTCCATCTCGTTGAGCAGCGTCGTCATGAGCCGCGCGCCCGACGCGCCCAGCGGATGGCCGAGCGCGATGGCGCCGCCGTTGACGTTGACGTTGTCGAGCTTCCAGCCGAGCTCCTTCGACCACGCCAGCACCACCGACGCGAACGCCTCGTTGATCTCGACGAGCCCGATGTCCGACGGCTTCAAATTGGCCTTCGCCAACGCCTTTTGCGTCGCCGGGATCACGCCGTGCAGCATCATCGTCGGGTCGACGCCGGCCACCGTCATCATCTTCACCCGCGCCCGCGGCTTCAGCCCGAGCTGCTTGGCCTTCTCGCTCGACGTCACCAAGAGCGCCGCCGCGCCGTCCGAAATCTGCGACGCCGTGCCGGCCGTCACCACGCCGTCCGGCTTGACGACGCCTTTGAGCCCCGCCAGCTTCTCCAGCGTCGTGTCGGGACGAATGCCCTCGTCCTGGTCGAACACGTGCTCCGAGCCGTCGGCCGCCTTGACCGTCAGCGGCGCGATCTCATCGCGAAAGCGGCCCTGCTCGCGCGCCTTGGCCGCTCGCGTGTGGCTCTCGAGCGCCAGCTCCTCACACTGCAGCCGCGAAATCCCCCACTTCTCCGCGATCATCTCCGCCGATTGATGCTGCGGCACGAAGGTGAACTTGTCGTTGAACATGGGCGAAAACGGGAACGTCGGCGCCACGCCGGGCACGCCCATCGCGCCGTCCGAGCCCATCGGAATGCGCGTCATCGACTCGACGCCACAGGCGACGACCGCGTCCATCATGCCCGTCATGACCGCCTGCGCGGCGAAGTGGAACGCCTGCTGCGAGCTGCCACACTGCCGATTCACCGTCGTGCCGGTGACTTCGATCGGATAGCCGGCCATGAGCGCGGCCGTGCGCGCGACGTTGAAGCCCTGCTCGCCGATCTGCGTGACACAGCCGGCGATGACGTCGTCGATCTCTTTCGGATCGACCTTCACCCGCGCCGCCAGCGACTGCAGGATGAGCGCGAGCAGATCGTCGGCGCGCGTGTTGGCCAGCGCGCCCTTCTTCTTGCCGATGGCGGAACGTACGGCAGCGACGATGACGGCATCAGACATGACGAGCTCCTGGGTTCGAAGGAAATGGACCCGTCGACTGTACTGACTGAGCGGTCATTCGTCAACGCGACCCGCGCCAAACCCGTGTGTGACTGAGTTCTCCGACGCCAAAAACGACGCTGTGACGAAAGTTGTATCCAATGAAGGAAAATGTACTACAATGTAGGCATGATCTTCGTCTTCGGTAACGTCGCCCTGCTCTTCGTCACCGTCGGTCTCTTCGTCGCCACCGTGTCGATTAAAAAGCCGCACTGAACTAATTGCGTTGTGCGCTCCTACCGTTAGGCATAAAAAGGGGCGAGGACGACGGTGGCCAGCGACGATCACGCAGTGCGGCAAGCGGCCGCGTCCAACGGGCGCGCCAACTTGTCACGCGTCGACCACGCCACGCTCGGCGACGTCGAGGCCATGCGCCTCTTGTTACGTGGCGCGTCGGTCATCGACTGGCACACGCTGTCGTTTCATGACGGCGCCGAGGTCGATCGTTTTCTCCGGCTGAACGAGTTCGATCCCGAAAACGCCGAGGACAACGATCGGCTCGAAGAGCTGCGCGCCGACGCCGTCGAGTACCTGACGCGCAACTTCAGCTACCACATCCCCGACGACGTTGCGCATGCGATGCCGGCGCGCGAGCTATTCCTGTTGGCGTCGTCGCGCGGCAAAAAGCAGGTCTACGCCTGCATCGTCTTGAAGGTGATGCACGTCATGCATCACTTGGCCGGCCGCGAGTTGCTCTTCAAGCTGCCGGTCTCCGACGACGAAGTGTTCGGCTTCGTCGAGAGCAAGGTCGTCAAGGTGGTCGAGCAGATTCGCGCCGCCGGCTATCCGATCGTCGAGTTCGCCTGGAGCCGCAAAGAGCGCGACTCGGTGGTGACGAAGCTGCTGGCGAAGAAGGCGACCATCGCCGCCGACGTCTTCGACAAGCTGCGCTTTCGCCTCATCACGCGCACGCTCGAGGACTTGCCGGCGGTGCTGCACGAGCTCTTGCATCGGCTGGTGCCGTTCAACTACGTCATTCCGGGCCAGACCGTGAACGGGATCCTGCCGTTTCGGAAGCTGCTCGAGGTCATGCCGCCGTACGCGCGCTACTCCGACCAGCTGCAGCTCGATCTCGACACCGAAGAGGTCGAAGCCAGCGGATCGAACGAGTTCTCGGGGCCGACGTATCGCGTGATCAACTTCGTCGCCGACTTGCCGGTGCGGATCGATCAGTTCTTGAATCGGCTGCCCGACGGCGACAACGAGCTGGGCACGACGATCTTCGTGCTCACCGAATTCCAGGTCATGGACGCGGACACGGCGCGGCAGAACGAAGCCGGCGACAACTCGCACGCGAACTACAAGGCGCGCCAGCACGATCGCGTCCGCCTGCGCCTGCGCCAAGGCGAAAAAGGCCTGCGCGAAGCCGCGCTCTCGACGCCGCCCGCCAACGCCTCCGAAGACGACGACGAAGACTAACCAACCCGCCGTCAATCGCTTCAGGTGAGCCTATGGGCCGCGCAGTAGGTTTCAGGCGTGACCGCCGGTAGTCGCGCCTAAAACCGTAGCGAGCAGGCCCAAGCGCAAGGCGGAGCGAGCACCGGAGCGCAGCAGCCTCTTGGCTGTGAGCACCGGAGCGCAGCGACAACGCGGCGCTTGGGACGCGCAGTAGGTTTTAGGCGTGACTACTGGCTGTCGGCGAGCTGCTTGATTAGCCGCGTGTCTTCGCCGGGCTTGATGGCGACGTCGAAGTTGAACTTCTTGCCGTTGGCGACGAACGTGACCGTGTGCTTGCCCGGCTTGAGCGCGATCTTGCTGCGCGGCGCGATCGGCGTCGTCTTGCCGGTGTCTTTGCCGTCGATGATGACTTTGGCCCACGGCTGCGTGTTGGCGACGAGGTAGCCGTCGCCCGTCGCCGGCGGCGGCGCCGGTTTCGCGGGCTCGACCTTCGGCAGCTCGACCTTGGCCGCGGCGACGGCACCGGCCGCGCCTTCGGGCACGAGCTTGACGTCGAGCGCCTGCTCGAGGCCGCGGTCGAACGCGAGATACTTCGTGACCGCCGCAAACCCGTGCAGCCGTAACGTGACGCGCGCCGGCTTGCCCGGGTCGACATCGCCGACGACGACCGGCGTCACCCCGGCGCGCTTGCCGTTGACCGCCACTTCGGCGCCCGCCGGCTCGCTGGCGACGGTGATTTTGCCGTACGCCGGCAACAGCTCGACGTCGCGCGACACCGACTCGCCGGCGCGCAACGACACCGGCAAGCGCACCTCTTCGCGCATGGGCTTGACGACGCGGATCTCGTGCGGCACGTCGGCGCGCAGCGGAATCGGATCCTTCCACGCGCCATCGGCCAGCTGCGCGCCGTCGACGAAGACCTGCGCGCCCAGCGTCGCGATGTTCAGCTTCAAGTGGCCCGTTCCCGGCGTCGGCGGCGCGGTGACGCGCGGCGCGGCCGTCAACAAGGCGACGTCATTGGCGACGACTTGCACCGGCTGGCGCAGCTCGGCGCCGTCGGCCGTCCGCACGAAGACGACGTGCGGCCCGGCCGGCACGTCGCGCACTTTCAAGGGCGCGCCCGGCGGCTCGACGTGACCTTTGAGCTCGCCGTCGATGAAGACGTCGGCGGCGCGCGCGGCGTTGACGACGACGACGACCGTGCCGCGGGAGCTGCGCGTCAAGAGAGCGCGCGCGCCCAGCACCGCCGTCACGACCGCGACGGCCACGCCGACGCCGATGGCGATGTCTTTCCACAGCGTCGAGCGGCTCGCCGGCGCGTACGGCGGCGGCGCGACGACGTTGCCGGTCGTCTGCCGAACGTTGGCGGGCGTGCGCCAGCTCGAGGTGCCGTTCGTCGGTCCGCTGCCGGCGGCGCCGACGTGCACCGGGCCCGATTGGCTGCCGTTCGTCGGCAGAACCGGCGCCGGCATCGCCATCAACGTCGCCGCTTGCGGTGACGCGTAGAGCCCACCCGGCGCATGCACGACCGGCGGCAGCTGCTGCGATCCGGTGCCGCCTTCGAGAATGACCGTCGGCTGCGCCGGCAGCTCCGCCATCGCCGGACGCGCCAACGTCTCGCCCGCCGTCGGGCTCGGCGACGTCCGCGCCAGCAGCTGATCGGCCAAGATCTGCGTCGACTCCTCTTGCAGCGGCGCGTCCGGCGTCGCGAACGCCGCCTGCGCGACCGTCGTCTTCTCGGCTTCGTCGCCGAACTCGGCCGGCACGTCGCCCGCGACTTCGGCGGCCAGCACCAAATCGGCCAGCTCCGCGCCTTCGAGGACGTTCGTCGAGTCGAGCTCCTCGCCATTGCGCGGCCTCGGCGCCGCCGGCTGGCCCTCCTGCAGCACCTCGCGACCGATCTTGCGCTGCTCGTCGAGGACCTGCTGCTCGCGCTTCATCTCGACGGCGAACTGCTCGCGCATCCAGCTCGCCAGCTGCTTGGCCGTGAACACCGGCTCGCGCGACATCAAGAACGCGTGCAGCTGCTCTTGCAGCTCCGAGGCCCACTGATAACGCTGATCGACGTCGCGTGTCAGCGCCTTGGTGATGATGCGCTCGAGCTCGGGCGGCACTTCCGGATTCACCGTCGAGATCGGCGCGATGGCGACGTTGCGGACCTTCTCGAGCGTCTCGAAGTCGCTCTCGCCGATGAAGAGGCGCTCGCTCGTGAGCAGCTCGTACAAGATGGTGCCGATGGCGAACACGTCGGAGCGGCGATCGAGCGGCATGCCACGGACTTGCTCCGGGCTCATGTAGCCGAACTTGCCTTTGAGCACGCCGGCTTGCGTCTTCGACGAGCGCGAGGCCGCCTTGGCGATGCCGAAGTCGATGATCTTCACCTCGCCGTCGTAGCTGACGAGGATGTTCTGCGGCGAGACGTCGCGATGGATGATGCCGAGCGGCCGTCCGCCCGCGTCCTTCTTCTTGTGCGCGTAATCGAGCCCTTCGCACAGCTTGGCGGCGATGAACGCGGCCATGTCGGGCTTCATCGTTTGTCGGATCTTGCGGAAACGATTTTGGATCTGAAGGACGTCTTTGCCCCAGACGTACTCCATGGCGATGAAGTGGGAATCGATGACGCGACCGAGCTCGAAGATCTGGCAGATGTTGGCGTGGTTCAACTGCCCGCAGATCTTGGCCTCATCGATGAACATCTCGATGAAATCGGCGTCCTCCGCCATCGACGGCAGAATGCGCTTGATGGCGAGGATCTTCTCGAAGCCCTCGACGCCGAAGGCCTTCGACTTGAAGACCTCGGCCATGCCGCCGACGCTGATG
Organism: uncultured delta proteobacterium; assembly: GCA_963785725.1. Classification (GTDB taxonomy): domain Bacteria; phylum Myxococcota_A; class Polyangia; order Palsa-1104; family Palsa-1104; genus JAQBQH01. The sequence continues at coordinate 56,435 of CAWAWS010000035.1, forward strand.
CGCTCCAGCAGCACGTATTTGCCGAAAGGTATCGGTTGCCGCACCGGGCTGCGCGCTCCTGCTCACGCGTGTGAGCAGCACATCGTATCGCCGCGCCGGACGTGGTCCAAGCGAAATCGTGGCTCACGAGCCCCAATTGGCCGACTGCTAAACGTCACTTCAGTGCATGAATGAGCTAGTTGGGGGCGCTTGCCCATGGCTCGCGAGCCTCAGAAGTAGAGGCGCGCTTCGGCGTCCTGCTCGCGATGGCGACGCTGGCCGCCGACGACGAACGCGTCGATGATTCCGTAAGCGGTGACGGCGAGGAGCGCGGTGAAGCAGGTGATGTTGATGCCGCGTGCGCTCGTGTACAGCGCTTCGTGGCCGGCGAAGGTGTGATCGTGGCCTTCGAAGTGCGTCAGCAAGCTGTAGGTGACGATGGTGCCGCCGAGCAGCGCGAGCTCGAGGCCGCCGAGCACGAAGCCTTTGACGCGCTGATGATTCTGGAACTGCCCCACCGTCGGCAATAGGTCGAGCCCCCAGTTGTAGCGCGGCACGGTCCGACGATAGACGGCGAGCAGCTCTTCGCGATGGCGCAGCCGCACTTCGTCGAAGAAGGCGACGGCTTCGGGGCGGACGAGGCGCGGATCGAGGCGCGTTTGCGGCTCTTCGCGCATGAGCAAGAGGAACGCGCCCTCAGCCGCCGTCTTGCGATCGGTCAGCGTGCAGGCAATGCCGTAGACGCGTAAGGCTTCGATGCGATCGACTTGCAGCGGCAGCTCGCGCGCGCCGTTCTCGACGATGGGCCGCAGCCGATTGACGACCGCTTCGTAGTCGCCGAAGTCGAAGCGCTCGAGCGCGTCGGCGATGGGCGACTCGGCGTGCGACAGCTGCGCCGGCTCGGGCGCGATCGTCACGCCCGGCGGCGGCGCGTCGGCGTGCGCGCTGGTCGTCGCCGCCGTGAGCGCGAACACGATGATGCAGCAGCGATTAGCGGACATCGGACAGCGCTCCCACGAGCTCGGGCACGAGCGCTTCCAGCTCCGCCGTCACCGCCGCGTAGAGCGGATCGCCAGTGCGGCGGATGGCTTGGTTCGGCTGCGCTTCGACGATGCGGCGCATGACCGGGCGACCGTCGCGAACGACGATGACCTCGAGGCGGCAGCGCACCGACGGGCCGGGCATGTAGTCGACGTTGTCGAGGCGCGCCATGACGACGGCGCGGGCGCCGGCGCGGTAGCCTTCGTCGGCGGCGACGGCGGCCGACGTGATGCCGACGCCCGTCGGCACGACCGTCAGCCGCAGGCGGCGCTGCAGGAACGCGAACAGCGCTTGCGTCGCCATCGCGCCCGAGCCGGGATAGGCCGACTGCGGATCGGCGACGGCGTGCGCGACGACGCGACCGCGCACGAAGCCGGCGAAATAGGGCGAGGGCGCGGCCGCACGCGCGGGAACGGCGGCCGCACGCGCGGGAACGGCGGCCGGCGCCGGCGTGTCGACGCGCGGCGGCGCCCAATCGGGCTCGCGAATCTCGCTGCGCGGCGCCTCGGCAGCGCGCGCCGCTTCCGGCTTGGCCGCTTCGGCGACGGCGACCTTGGCTTCGGTCGGCGCCTCCGTCGGCGCCTTGGTCGGCGCTTTGGTCTCGAGGCGCGCGGCTTCCGGCTTGGCTTCCGCTTTCCCGTCGACCTTGGCGTCTTTGGTGTCCTTTGTGTCTTTCGCGTCTTTCGATTCTTTGGATTCGGGCGTCGCAGCGGCCACCGCCGGCGGAACGATGTGCGGCTGTGACGGCGGCGGCGCGGCGACGACGCGGCTCGCCGACGACGGCGACGACGGCGGCACCGCGGCGGCGCGACGCGCGGCATCGTGGGCGCGCTTTTCGGCCGCGCTCTGCGCCGCCGGATCGTTCTCGAGGAGGAGCGGCGCGATTCTGATTCGCCAGCTGCGTCGCCACGGCGTCCATCGCTTCCAGCGGGCCCTCGGCGGTCAGCGTTCGGCCGCGCAGGGTCGCCGCCAGTCGCACGCGGTCGCGCGCCAAAAGCTCGACGCGACCGGTGATCGTGGCCTCGGCGCCGGCACCGGTCTCGACGCCGGCGCCTTCGAGCGCGGCGGCGACGGCGCGTGCGACCTCGGGCCCGAAGTAGCCGAGCGACTCGTCATGCACGCTGAAGGGGGCGACCTGCACGCGCGGCCGCGCCCACACCGTCGCCGAGCCGGCCAAGACGAGCGTGACGACGAGCGCGCGCACCAGCAGATTTGGGCGCGCAAACCGCCACGAGTCAAGGCCGAGCCCGCGTGCTCGCCCATCGGCGCATCGAACGGCGAGCCCGCGCGCATCGGCGCATTGAACGGGCGTCACTCGGGGCTGGCACACACATTGGAGTGTCGAACAGCGGAGGCACAGCTCATGCGCGTGACGATGGTTGCGTTGACGGCCTGCTCGCTGCTCGGCCTGTTCGCGGCGCCGGCTCATGCGGGGATTCCTCTCGGCGGTTTGGAGCGCGACGCGCCGCCGCCTCCGGTCGAGCTGGCGCAGGCTTCGGTGACGAGCCCGGGTGTCGGCGTTCCGACCAGCATCACGCCGGGAACGACGGCGCCAAACATCGCGTCCGGCTCGACGGCGGTCGGGGTGACGACGCCGAGCACGTCGCTCGCCTCGCCCGCGCCCACCGCCGCCGGCGCGCCGCTGACGGCGGGCGCGATCAACGAGGCGAACGCCGGACAGCAGGCGTTGCCGTCGAGCGCGCTGCCGGAGACGACCGAGCCGGTGCCGCCGACGCCGAGCAGCATCGCGCCGCAGCCGGTGCCGGTCTCGGGCGGCATCACGCCGCAGTCGTCGGCGCCGACGGTGGGCGGGCTGTTCAATCAGTTCAACGGGCTGGCGCCGGATCAGAACAACCCCGGCAACTTCAACCCTGCGCCGACCTATCAGCCGCCGGCGACGCCGAGCCCCCACGTCGACACCAATCCCGACGTGCCCGGCTGGGACCATCCGTGAGCGCGCCACGTCAGTTGGCTCCGCCGTCCACGATCGTCCCGCCGTCGGCGGCGACGCGCTGGCCGGGATCGGGGAGATACAGCTTGTAGTTGCCGCTCGAGTCGCTGACGGCGGTCTTGAGGATGGTCGGCGTGGCGCAATCCCAGCACATCGCCTCCACCAGCGTCGCCGGGACGGGCGCGTTGTTCGATGCATAGACGACGCCCGCGATCTGCAAGCCGGGGCCGAGCGTGATGTCGGCGTTGCTCACGCCGGCGGCGACGAACACCGTGGCGTCGCTGAGCTTGGCGGCGGCGAGCGGCTCGACGCGCACGCTCGAGGCGGTGCCGGCGCCGACGTTGATCGTGTAGACGCCTTGGCCGTCGGTGGTCGCGGCCGGCGCGGCGCCGAGGCCGGACAGCGCCGTCGCCGTGACGCGGGCACCGACCACGGGCTGGCCGGCCAGATCCGTGACTGTGCCCGACAGCGCAACGGGCGGCTTCAGCGTCAAGCTCCAGGTGCCGGGCGCGGTCGTCTGAAAGGTCGTCAGCCCGTCAGTCGAGCCGGCCGGCGGCTCGACGGTCACGACGTACGCGCCGGCGGGCAGCTGCAGCGCCGGCAAGGCCGCGAGCGCGTCGCTGATGACGACGGTGCTGACGCGACCGCTGGCGACGAGCGTGCTGCCGCCGATGGTGACGTTGGCGGCCTGCGCGATGGCGTCGGCCGATTCGATGGTGACGCGGGCGCCGGCGACCGCGCCGCCGCTGCTGCCGACGACCGTGCCGCTGACGGCGACGCGCGGAACGCTGTAAGCGATGGCGATGCTGAGACCGGCGCTGGGAACGGTGACGTTGTCGAGGGTCAACGTGGGCCAGCCGTCGCTGGAGACGCCGAGCTGATACGGCGTCGCCAGCGCCTCGGCGCGCAAGCTGAAGCTGCCGTCGCTGGCGCTCTGGCCGAGGCCGCTCGGCAAGAGCCCGGCGCGCAAGACGACGCCGGCGCCGGCGATGGGGTTCGTGCCGTCGCTGACGCTGCCAGCTGATGGGCGCGCCGGCGGTGACGACGAAGCCCGCCATCGTCAAGTCGTAGCCGGGGCTTTCGTCGCCGAGATGCGGCGCCAGCGTCGGTGAATCGGGGATGAGCAGCGGCCGATAGAGATCGCTGGCGCTGACCGAGAGCGAGAAGATGCCGTTGCCGCCGGCGCGCGTATCGGCGTCGGGGACCTGCGTGCCGACGAAGCGGACTTCGCCCGACGTGGCGCCGAGCGGGCCGGTCAAGATGCCGCTCACCACCAGGCCGTCGACGAGGTCGAGCGAACGGTTGGCCAGCGGCGTGCCGCCGGTCAGAATCTCCATCGTGTCGGTGGGCGCGCTCTTGCCGCCCGACGGCGGCAGCGCGCGCAAGCGGTAGACCGCGGTGGCGCCCAGCGGATCGGTCACGTCGACCGACTGAAAGCTGGTGCACGCGCCGTTGGCGAACGTGAGCGTGAACGTGTACGTGCCGGGGCTGGTGGCGAGGACGGTGGCGATGCGGCCGGTCGCATCGACGGTCGCGGTCGGCGCCGCGCCGCCGGCCAGCGCCACCGTCCACTGCGGGTCGGGGAACGTCGCGACCGTCGAGGCGGTCAGCGTCGCCGGCGGAAACGGCGACGACTGCACGAGCAACACCGGGCAGCCCGGCGGCGGGATCGAGGCCAGATCGCTGCCGCCGAAGCCGAAGTCGAACGGCGGCGCGGTATCGTCATCGCCGGCACAGCCCGCGACCGCGAGCAGGAAGATCAGCGCAGCTCGAGCGACCATGTCATCCACCGCAAGCAGCTATTGGGTTGTTGAGGCTCTTCCACGAGACACGAGGCCTCGAGGCATTGGTCGGTGTCGATGCTGCAGTTGGCGCGCGTGCCGGTGCGATCGACGACCTCGACGCGCACCTGCACCGTCTCGCCGACGTCGAAGCCGCTGGTGTCGAGCGTGTAGGTCGGATCGTCGAGATCGACGGCGCGCCAGGTCGGATCGCTGGTGCGCCAGACGCTCCACACGAAGGTCAGCAGCGGGCTCGGGTAGGGGTCGAGATCGTCGATGACGCCGGTGATGGTGAACGTCTGCGGCACCGTGCGATCGACGACGCGCAGGCCGGCGCCGGGGATCGTGCCCGCGATGCACGGCGGCTGATCGCTGATGACGGCGACGCCGGTCTGCTTCCCCGACACGACCGGCGGGTTGACGCCGTCGCTGACGCTGACGTCGAGCGCGTAATAGCCCGCCGTGTCGCTGGCAACGGCTGGATCGGTGTACAGGCAGATCTGCTCGGAGTCGGGGAGCGTGAGCGTCGGACCGGCGCCGGCGGGCGCGCCGGGACAGCCGCCGGCGACGAGCGGCCCGAGCAGCGGCTGCGCGCCGACCGGCGCCGTGACGACGGCCCAGGTGTAGGTGAGCGTCTCGTCGACGAGGTGGCAGGTGGCATTCGCGGGCGGGATCGGATCGGCGTCGGCGTCGCTGGCTTTGCCGGCGAGCTGCACGACGATCGGCTGTCCGGCCGTGTACGCGTTGCAGGCGTTCGGCAGCGAGTCGGCCTGCGGTCGCGCGCCCAGCGTAAAGACGGGCGCCGCGTCGACCACGTCGATCGGCGTCGTCGTCGTCGCCACGGCGCCGAGCTCGTCGCTGCTCGTCGCCTCCACGAAATAGTGGCCGGGCGTGTAGATGAACAGCTGCGCGCCGGACATCGCTTGCACGACCGTGCCGGTGCAGTCGTCCTCGACCGGCTGCTGGTTGGCGTCCAGCAGTCGAATCTTCATCAGCTGACGCACCACATCGGCGTCATCTTGGTCATCCTCGACGATCACGTTGGCGCTGATGAGCTGGCCGCGATAACCCACCGTCGGCGACAGCTCGATCGTCATGCCGGGCGGGTCGTTGCGAGTGCCCGTGTACAGGCAGCCGCAGACGACGGCGAGCGGCAGGAGCGCCAGCAGGCGGAGCATCTTCGCCCGCTCCAGCAAGACGTGCGCCACGCCCAGGCTCAGGCGGGACATGGAGCACACACGCCAAATCGCGACATCGCTGTCACGGTCGTTCGCAAGCGGGCTGCGGCTCATCGACCAGGCGGCAGCCTTCGGGCGGCACGTCGACGTAGCGGGTCGCCAGCGCCTGACCGGCGCGGAAGAACGTGAGGCGACGGCGGCCGGGCGCGATCTCACGCCCGCCGGTCATGGGCGGGCCCTCGTCGACGGCGACGGCGTCGGCGTGCGTCAGCGACGGCGTCAAGCGCACCGGGCGGTACAGACGCTGCTTGAGATCGCGCGTCTCGCCCGCGGCCAAGTCGACGTCGGTGACGAGGCTGTTGTGCCCGGCGGCCGGGTTGACGCATTCGACGTGATGATGGCCCGCCGGCAACGACAGCGTCTGCGGCGTGCGACCGCGGGCGCTGCCGTCGACGCGCAGGTCGCACCACGGCGCCGTCTCCACTGTCAGCTTCGCCGCCGCATCGACGACCGCCGGATGCGTCGGTTCCGGCTCGGGCGCAGCTGTGACCTCGGGAGCCGCGGGCGGCGGCGTTTGTGGACTATCCGGCAACAGCTTGCGGTGGCGCGCGTCGACGCGCGGACGCGCATTGGCCGCGGCTGGACGCGCCGGCGCCGGCAACGGCGCCGCCGATTCGCCCGTCGGCGGCGGCGCGATGGCGACGATCGGCAGCGCGCGCCCGACCGCGGTGTCGGCGAGCGGCGATGGACCGATCGCGCTCGGTTGCGCCGGCCGCAAAGCGCGCATGCGCGCTTGAAATACCGCATAACCGGCGGCGGAGCTGGCGGCGGCCACGAGCGCGGCGACCACGACGAGCCGGCGGCGCGGCCGCGGTCGCGCCGAAACCGCCAGCGCCAGCGCGCCTTCGTCGTCGGGACGCCAAGCCAAGATGCGATTGGCCGCCGCCAGCGCGCGCGCCGTCTCGCCCGCCGCGCGCGCGCGTTCGGCCTGCGTCCGCGCCGCCGCGACGATGCGCTCCTCGGCCGCGCGGTTGTAGCTGGCCGGATCGCGTAAATACGCGGTCAGCTCGGCGTCGACGTCGCCGAATCCGTCGGCGACGAGCCCTTCGCGCAGCGCGTTGGCGCAGGCGTCGGCCGAGGCGAAGCGCTCCTCGGGCGCCGCCTTCAGACAGCGCTCGATGACGCGCTCGACATAGGGCGGCACGCGCGGATTCTTCGCCGAGGGCGGCAGGTGATCGCCGCGGACGATGCGCGCCATCGTCGCCAGCGGCGACGTGCCGACGAACGGCAGCGCGCCCGTCGTCAGCTGATAGAGGAGCGAGCCCAGCGAAAACTGATCGGAGCGCACGTCGATCTCCGACGACGACGCCTGCTCGGGCGACATATAAGCGGGCGAGCCGAGCACGGCGCCCGTCGCCGTCATCGAGTCGGTCTCGAGCACGCGGGCGATGCCGAAGTCGCACAAGACGACGCGCTCGCGATCGAACATGACGTTCTCGGGCTTGACGTCGCGGTGGATGATGCCGCGCGCGTGCGCCGCCGCCAGCGCTTGCGCCACGCGCAGCCCGAGCATGGCCGCGATCTCCGCCAGCGGCGCGCCGTGCTCGACCAAGAAGCGCTGCAGCGACGGGCCGGTCAAGAGCTCCATGACCAGGTAGGCCGGGCTGTCTTCCGTCGCCGGCGCGTAGTCGTGCAGCTTGAGGACGTTGGGATGGCTCAAGCCGGCGACGGCGCGCGCCTCGCGCTCGAAGCGGCCGCCCGCCTCCGACTTGGCGGCGATGAACGGGTGCATGACCTTCAGCGCGACCTGACGGCCGAGCGTCGGATCGTCGGCGCGATAGACCGTCGCCATGCCGCCCTGCCCCAGCTTCTCGACGAGCCGATAGCGCCCCAGCATGGTGCCGGCCAGGGAGACGACGCTCGCGCTCATCTCCGTGCGTTGGCTGCGTTGGGTGCGTCGGGCGCTGTTCTCAGCAACGGCACGCTGGGCATGCTACCAGATGGACATGCAGTTTGCGCGACACAAGGAGCGGCTGGAGAACGGCTTGACCGTGGTCACAGTCGAGCTGCCCCATCTACATTCGGTCTCGATCGTGATGTACGCCCGCGTCGGCTCGCGTTACGAAGCGCCCGCCGACAACGGGCTTTCACATTTTCTCGAGCACATGCTGTTTCGCGGCACGGAGAAGCTGCCCGACGCTTACGCGCTCAACCACGCGATCGAAAACCTGGGCGGCACGCTCTACGCCGAGACCGGACGCGACTATTCGCTGTACCAAATTTCGCTGCATCCCGAGATGTTCTCGGAAGGGCTGGCGCTGTTCGCCGAGATCTTCCGCGCGCCGGCGTTCGCCGACGTCGACGTCGAGCGCCGCATCGTCCTCGAGGAGATGCTCGAGGATCACGACGACGACGGCCGCCTCGTCAACATCGACGACCTGGCGCGGCTCGCCGTCTGGCCCGACCATCCGCTCGGCTATCGCATCACCGGGCCCTACGAAACGGTCGAGCACTTCACGCAAGCCGACGTGCGGCGTCACTTCGCGAAGTTCTACGGCGCGCGCAACATGGTGCTGGCGGTGTCGGGCGCCGTCGAGCACGCCCAGATTCGCGCCCAAGTGGCGGCGGCGATGGGCACGCTCGTGCCGGGCGAGCCGCTCGAGTTCACGCCGCCGCCCGAGTCGCAGACGGCGCCGCGCTTTCTCTACGTGCGCCGCGAAGGCAGCCAGACCAACGTGCAGATCTTGTGGCGCGCCTTCGCCGAGACCGATCCCGACTTTCCGGCGCTCATCGCGCTCGGCCGCATCGTCGACGACGGCATGTCGACGCGGCTGCACACGCGCATCGTCGACGAGCTGGGCCTGGCCTATTACGTCTCGGCGTCGCTCGAGCCCTTCGTCGACACCGGGCTCTACGAGATCGACGGCAACTGCGCGCACGAATCGGCGGCGGCGCTGGTGTGCGAGTCGCTCGGCGTTTTGCACCGCCTGCGCGAGGAGCCGCCGACCGCCGCCGAGCTCGACAAGGCGCAGCGTCGTTATCGTTGGGATCTGGAGTCGACGTTCGACGATCCGGACGCCATGGCCGGCTGGCAGGCGGGCACCGAGCTGTTCTTCGGCCCGATGTCCATCGAGGACAAGGTCAAGCGTGTGCGCGCGGTCACGCCGGCCGACGTGCAGCGCGTCGCGCAGCGGCTGTGCCGGCGCGAGCGGCTCACCGTCGCCTGCGTCGGCCAGCTGACGAAGAAGCAGGAGCGCGAGATCAAGACGATCGTCGAAGAGCAGCAGTAGCCGGCTGACGTCGCTGCCCAGGCGCGTGACGACCGGCGGGATGCTATGATGGCGGGGATGTCCGAGCTCCGCGACGCCGCGCTCCCCTATCCGTCGACGCGCGAGCACCTGCTCGACGAGATCGCGCTCGTCCGTGCCCGCGCGCTGGCTTCGGTCGGCGGCGGCGCGCGCGAAGGCGACTTGCCGGCGCCCGAAGCGACGGTCGTCGCCGCGCGCACGGCCGTCTCCTTGGCGTCGGGCGTCGACCTCAGGTTGCCGCGTCTCGAGGCGACCTTCGGGCTCTTGCCCGTCGAGCGGGCGGCGCTGATGGTGGCGGTCGCGGCCGAGTTCGATCCGCTGTTCCGCTCGATCTGTCGCGGCTTGCAGGGCGAGATGGCCGGGCCGTCGCTGCAAGTGGGAACGATCGTCGAGCTGGTGACGCATCAGCTGCACGAGGCGATCGACGCGGCGATGCTCTTTTTGCCCGACGGAAAGCTGCGTCAGAACGCGCTCATCTCCGTCGAAGATCCGCTCTACCCGCGCGACGTGCCGCTGCAGGCGCTGCGGGTCAAGATCGATCGCCGGCTCGGCCTCTTTCTGCTCGGCCAGCTGGCGACCTCGGCGCCGTCGTGGCTGCAGCCGCAGGTGCCGCGTCGCGTGTTGTCGTTGGCGCGCATTCCCGACGAGAGCAAGGCCGACATCCTCGCGCATTTGCGGGCCGCGCAGTCCGAAGGCGTGCGCACGATGGTCGAGCTGCAAGGCCTCGCCGGCGTCGGCCGCAAGTTCGTCGCCGAGGGGTTGTGCGCCGAGCTCGGCATTCCGCTCATCGTCGCCGATTGCGGCGCGATGCTGGGCGGCGATCGCGAGGTCTTGCCGGTGCGGCTGGCGGAAGTGCGCCGCGAAGCGCTGCTCGGCGGCGCCGCGCCCTATCTCGACCACTACGACGCGATCTTGAGCCGCGCGGATTCGCCGGCGCGCAGCGCGGGCGGCGGCGGCGGCGAGGAGTCGCGCGAGGTGCTGGCGTCGCCGACGCTGCGGCTGCCGCCGGAGCTGATCTCGTTCTTGCAGCAGTCGCCGCTGACGTTTCTCGGGATCGAAGAGCGCTACGAAAAGCTGGTCGAGGCGGGCGGCGCGATCGTGCGCATCGAGGTGCCGTTTCCGTCGCCGTCGCAGCGCGCGGCCATCTGGACGCAGACGTTCGAGCAGCTGCAGTCGGACATCGCCGACGACGTCGACTGGACCGAGATCGGCCGCAAGCTGGCGCTCGACGCCGGACGCATTCAGACGGCGGCGCGCTCGGCCGTGGCCGCGGCGTCGTTGCGCGCGCGCGGCGAGCGGCCGCGCGTCGACCGCAGCGACCTCGTCAACTCGGCGCGCCATCAGCTGCAGCATGATCTGAAGTCGCTGGCCGAGCGCGTCGACAAGACCTATCGCTGGGAAGATCTGGTCATCTCCGTCGACGGTTACCACTCGCTGATCGAGATGATCAGCTACGCCAAGAACGCCGAGCGCGTCTACGACACCTGGGGCTTCGGCAACAAACACTCGGTCGCCGGCGGCATCTCCGCGCTCTTTTCCGGCCCGCCCGGCACCGGCAAGACGATGTGCGCCGGCGTCATCGCGCGCGAGCTCGACATGGAGCTCTTTCGCGTCGATCTGTCGCGCGTCGTATCGAAGTGGATCGGCGAGACCGAGAAGAACTTGGCGCGCGTGTTCGACGAGGCGCAGCGCTCCAACGCCGTCGTGCTCTTCGACGAGGCCGATTCGCTGTTCGCCAAGCGCACCGAGGTCAAGTCGTCGGTCGATCGCTATGCGAACTTGGAGGTCAACTTCCTCCTGCAGCGCATGGAGACGTTCAACGGCATCACGGTCCTGACGACAAACTTCGAGGACACGATCGACTCCGCCTTCAAGCGCCGCTTGACGTTCCGCATTCGCTTCGAGAAGCCGGACGCCGAAGCGCGCGGCGCGCTGTGGGCCAAGATGTTCCCGCCGGCGGCGCAGCTGGCGCCCGACGTCGACTTCATGGAGCTCGGTCGCCGCTATGAGGTTTCGGGCGGAAACATTCGCAACGCGGCCATCCGCGCGGCCTTCTTGGCGGCCAACGAAGACCACCCGATCGACATGGATACGCTGACGCGGGCGACCTTGCGTGAGGCGCGCGAGATGGGCGTGCTCATCGCCGAGCCGCAGACCGCCGACACGCCGGCCGCGAGCGACGGTCAGGAGGCCGAGCCGCAAGAGCCGCCGCAGCCGCCCGGCCCGCCGCCGCGTTTGGTCCCGATCACCCGTCGCCGCTAGGAGTTAGGCGAGCGCGGGAACTTTGGCCGCGGTCGGGCGTGATGTAGAGCGAGAATGCCGGTCGAGCTCGACAGCGCAACCATCGCTCAAAGCCGGCGCGGCGACGCGGCGGCGTTTCGGCGGCTCGTCGAGCATTACCAAGACCGCGTGTTCGCGTTGTGCACGGCGCTGGCGGGCGCCGACGCCGAAGACGTCGCGCAGGAGACGTTCGTGCGCGTGCACGCGGCGCTGCCGAGCTTCGACGTCGGGCGCGACGAGAAGCTGTCGTCGTGGCTGCTGACGATCGCGCGCCGCTTGTGTGCGGATCGCGCGCGAAACTTCAAGCGGCAGCAGGCGCTGCGGCTGCGCATCGTGCCCAACGAGCCGCGACCGGGCGCCGACGACGCGCTCGACGACGTGCGCAAAAAGGCGACGCTGCGCGCGGCCGTCGCGGCGCTGCCGGAAGAGCAGCGCGCCGTCGTGGCGTTGCGCGCCTGGGACGAGCTGGAATACGAGGCGATCGCGGCGGTCGAAGGCGTGCCCGTCGGCACCGTGCGGTCGCGATTGGCGCGGGCCAAACAGGCGCTGAGGCGCGCGCTGGGCCTCGATGACGAGGATGACGAGGAGCGACATGGATCCGTCGACGCCTGACTCCGATCGCGACGACCGCGTCGATGCGCTGTTGCGCCAGGCGACACCGCGCGCGCCGCGTGGGTTTGCCGACGGCGTCATGCGCCGCATCGAGCGCGACCGCGCGCGGCGTCGTCGCGGTCGTGCCTGGTCGCTCGGCGTCGGTGCGCTCGTCGCCGTCGCCGCGGCGGTCGTCTTGTGGCTCGTGCGTCCGCCGGTCAATGCGCGCCTCGTGCCGAGCGGCTGGAGCGTCGTCGCGCAGGCGGGGTTGACGATGACCGCGCCCGACGGCCGGCCGGCGCGCGAGCCCGACGTCGGCGTGCAGCTCGCCGTCGCGCACGGCGGCTCGGCGACGCTGGAGCGCGCGCTCGCTCGCGTCACACTGACGGAAGATTCGGAGTTACGCGTCGCCGACGGTGGCGCGCTGCAGTTGTCGACCGGAGGCGCGCGGCTCGAGGGCCCCGAGACGCGCATCGACGGTGACGTGGCGACGGTGGCCGCGCTCGGAGTGAGCGCCGACATCGCCGTCAGGCTCGAACGGAGGACGAACATGAACGCGAGCACGAAGCTGACGAAGACGACGCTGGCGACGCTGGCGACGGTCATGACGGTGGCGGCCCACGGCGGCGGCGCGTTGGTGCAGGCGCGCGAGCACGCGCCGGTGCTGCTGGCCGAGAACGACCGCGTGCTGGTGATGGGCGCGCTGCCGCCGCTGGTGACGCGCGCGCCGGCGCTGCTGGCCAAGGCCGACAGCACCGCCGCGAAGCCGGCGGCGACGAAGCCCACGACGCAGCCGGCGACCAAGAATGCGGCCGACCAGGCCGACTCGCAGCCGCCGCTCACGGAGGACAATCGCGACAAGATCCGCAAGGTCGTGCGAGTGGCGCTGCCCGACATCAAGAGCTGCTACGAGGCCGCGCTGAGCAAGAACCCGAAACTGGGCGGCAAAATCCGCGTGAAGATGACGCTGGTCAACCACGGCGACAAGTCGCTCGTCGACGAGGCCGAGGTGATGCCGATGGATGAGGGCGATCTCGGTGGCGCCGCTGGTCGAGCAGTGCGTCGTCGGCGTCGTGGCCAAGCTCGAGTTCCCGGCGCTGCCGAGCGACGACGGCAAGACGGTCGTCGAGTACCCGTTCGTCTTCGCCACCGGCGACGACGGCAAGAAGTAGCGCCGCCGGTCAGCGCTGCGCGCGCCGATTTCTCAGCGCGCGCCCGTGCCCGAGTGCTCGCCGCCGTAGCGACGGTCGAGATCCTCGAGCAGCGCCAGGTTGTGCTTGGCGTCGACGTGCTGCGGCTGCCGCTTCAGCGCCTCCTCGAACATCACCTTCGCTTCGTCGAGCCGGCCTTGGCGCAGCAAGATCACACCCGCCAGATAGCGAATCTCGGCGTCGGCCGGATCCAAATCGCCGGCGATCTTCAGCTCGTCGAGCGCCTTGTCGCGCTCCTTCCTCGCCGACAACAAGAGCGCGTAATTGTAGTGGCCCTTCGGCCGCGTCGGCGACTTGGCGACGGCGCGCGACAGATACCACGTCGCCTTCGACAGATCGCCGCGGCGATAGGCGATGGCGCCCAAGTTGGTCCACGCCTCGCCCAAGTAGCGCTTGAACTGCTGCGCGTCCTGGAAGACCTGCTCGGCCTTGGTGTCGTTGCCGGCCTCTTCGTAGACGGCGCCGAGCAAGAAATAGGGCCGCGGATCGGCCGGCGAAAGCTTCAGCACCTTTTGATAGGCCGCGATCGCCTTGTCCGGCTCTTTGGCCCGTCGATAACAGTCGCCGGCGAACTTGAGCGCGTTGACGTTGCGCGGGTCCTTCTTCAAGACCTCTTCGTAGGCGCCGATGGCCCGCGTCGTGTCGCCCATGCGCTGATAGGCCGAGCCCAGATCGAGCCGCACGTCGACGTCTTCGGGCGCCAGCTGCGTCACCAGCTCCAGCTCCGCCGCCAAGTCGTTGGTCTGCCCTTTGGCCGCATAAATCAGCGCCAGCGTGCGGCGCGCCTGCAGATTGCGCGGCGCGATGGCGACCACGCGCTCGAGCTCGGTCAACGCGCCGTCGAGATCGGCCGACTCCCACAAGATCTCGCCCAGCATCTCGCGCATCTCGACGTCGTCGGGCCGCGCCTCGAGCGCCTTCTCGATGAGCTCCTGCGCCCGCGTGCGGTTACCTTCGACACGGTAGAGCCGCGCCAGACCGGCCATCGCCGCGTAGTAGCCGGGCTTGAGATCGAGCGCGTAGGAGTACTGACCTTGCGCCTTCTCGCGTAGACCTTGCTCCAAGTAGACGACGCCGAGCATGCGATGCGCCTCGGCCATCTTGGGATCGATGAGGTTGACCTTCTTGAGCAGCGTCGCCGCCTTCACCAGATCGCGCGGCACGCCGAAGCCGAAATAGAGGTTCAGCGCGCGACCGTAGAGCGTGAGCGCGTAGAGATCCTTGGTCGGACGGCGCTTGAGCGCCGCCGCCGTGTCGGCGTCCGGGGTCCAATTGGCCTTGGCCAGCACCGCGAACAAGTTGTCGTCGAGCAGCTTCAAGACCTGCTCGCGCTCGCCGATCGACGACGACTCGGCCACGACGCGCAGCGTCGCGTTGGGCACTTCGTTCGACGGCTCGACGACGGTGAACAGCTTGACCGTCACCTCCGCCTTCCAGTTCGGCCGCGAAAAGCTGCCGGCGAAGACCCATTTCGCACCCAGATCATGCGCTCGACGCGCGATCTTCTCGGGATCGAAGCCGTAATCGAGCCCATCGAGCACGGCGGCGTCGTAGGCCGGGCGCAGCGTCGCGAACGCCTCGAGCTTCTCGCCCATCGTCACCGCCAGCGCCGACGACTGCCAGTCGAGCGCCTTGACCGGCGATTTGTTCTCGAACGGGACGACCATATATCCGGCAATCGCCGTAGCTGGCGTGATAGCCGGCGCGAGCGCCGCGTCATCGGCGAAGGCGACCCGACCGCTCGCGACGAAAACTGCGAATAGTGGCGCGCAGGCAATCATCAATTTGACAGCACGAGACAGGCGAATCACCCTGTCATTGTGTCAAGCCCCGACGAAACCGGCAAGTCGAAGGAGGCCGATTCGACGGGAAAGCGACCGCGGCTCCGCCGTCGCAAGCGCTTCTCGTTCATCCGCTTCTTCATCCTCCTGTTTCTTGGCGTCGGCGCGTTCGGCGCCGGCCTCGGTTACTGGGGATACAAACAGTTCGAGAAAGATCTCCCCGACCGCTGGAGCGCGCTCACCGACTACAAGCCGTCGCGTGCCAGTCGCGTCTTTTCGGCCGAAGGCGAGCTGATCGGCGAGTTCTTCCTGCAAAAGCGCATCGTCCTGCCGTACGAGCAGATCCCGCGGCACGTGATGCTGTCGTTCGTCGCCGCCGAGGACAACCGCTTCTTCGAGCACCACGGCATCGATCCGCTGGGCATCATTCGCGCCGGCGCCGCCAACATGAAGGCCGGGCGCGTCGTGCAAGGCGGCTCGACCATCACGCAGCAGGTCGCCAAGCTCATGCTCGTCGGCAACGAGCGCAACGTCTTCCGCAAGATTCGCGAGGCCATCCTCGCGCACAAGATCGAGACGCGGCTCAAGAAGGAGCAGATCCTCGCCATCTACGCCAACCACGTCTACTTGGGCCACGGCGCCTACGGCGTACAGGCGGCGGCCGAGATCTACTTCGGCAAGGACGCCAAGGATCTCACCATCGCCGAGGCGGCCATGCTCGGCGGTCTGCCGAAGGCGCCGACGGAGGACTCGCCGTTCTCGCAGTTCAAGCGCGCCCGCGATCGCCAGCGTTACGTGCTCGGCCAGATGCTCGACAACAAGTTCATCAACGATCAGCAATATCGCGAGGCGCTGCAGGAGACGATCGCCATCATCTCGAAGGACGTGCCGCTCAACCACTTGGCGGCGCCCTACTTCGTCGAGCACATCCGCAAGATCGTGCAGGCCAAGTATGCCGGTCGCGACCTGTACGATCGCGGCCTCAAGATCTACACGACGCTCGACATGCGCCAGCAGCGCGCCGCCGAGCTGGCCGTGCGCAACGGGCTCGACGCCATCGACCATCGCTACAGCTTTCGCGGGCCGGTGGCGCACCTGGACGACGCGCAGCTGCAGCCGTTCCTCGACGGCATGCCGCAGCCGTTCAGCGGCGTGAAGCAGGACGTGGCGGCGGCGGCCGGCGTGCTCGTGCCCGGCAAGGCCTATCTGGCGTCGTTCGAAAAGGGCAGCAAGAAGTCGTACGCGCACATCGGCGCGCTGCGCGTGTTGATGGACGACTATGACTCGGCGCGCATCCTGCGTTGGGCCGACAAGCGCGGCAACAAGCTCTCGCCCGGCGATCTCATCCCCGTGCGCGTGGCCAAGGTCGAGACGCACAAAGGCTCCGGCAAGAAAGCGTTCACCGAGATCGTCGAGCAGGCGCAGCTGGCGCAAAAGCCGGAGATGCAGTCGGCGCTCATCGCCGTCGATCCGGCGAACGGCCACTTGACGGCGATGGTCGGCGGCTACGACTACGACACCTCGCAGTTCAACCGCGCGACGCAGGCGCGACGCCAGGCGGGCTCGTCGATCAAGCCGTACATCTACTCGGCGGCGCTCGACAACGGCTACACCGAGATGAGCATCGTGCCCGACGCGCCGGTGTCGATCAAGACGGCGGCCGGCTGGTGGTCGCCGCACAACTACAAGCCGACGTATTTGGGCCCGGTGACGCTGCGGACGGCGCTGCAGCACTCCTTGAACACGGTGTCGGTGCGCCTCGTGGCGGCGCTCGGCGTCGACAAGGTGATCGAGCAGATCCGCAAGTTCGGCATCACGGCGCAGATCGTGCGCCACCCGTCGATCGCGCTCGGCACGCCCGAGGTGACGCTGCTCGAGCACGTCTACGGCTACGCGACCTTCCCGGCCATGGGCATGGAGGTCAAGCCGGTCATGATCACGAAGATCGTCGACGCCGACGGAAATATCGTCGAGCAGTACGAGCCCGAGCCGCCGCGCCGGCGCATCTCGGCCGGCACCGCCTACGTCATGGTCGACATGATGAAGAACGTCGTCGAAAAGGGCACCGGCCAGAAAGCCAAGGAGCTCGGCCGTCCCGCCGGCGGCAAGACCGGCACGTCCAACGACTTCAAAGACAACTGGTTCATGGCCTACACGCGCGACTTGGTGTGCGGCGTCTGGGTCGGCCGCGACGACTTCAAGAGCATCGGCAACGATGCGACGGGCGGCACGACGGCGGCGCCGATCTGGACCGAGTTCATGAAGGCCGGCCATCCCGACACGCCGGTGCGCGACTTCGACGCGCCCGACGGCGTCTACTTCGCGCGCGCCACACCCGAGCGCGGCGCGCCGGCCAGGCCGGGCACGCCGGGATCGATCATGGTGCCGTTCAAGCGCGGCACGCTGCCGCCGCAATTCGCGCGCTCCGAAGGCAAAGCGCAACTAACCGATCAATTGTTCTGAGTTGGCGTTAAGCTTTACGCCATGGCGTGGCCTCCGTATCAGCTGATGGAGCGCGACTACCTGGCAGAAGCGCAGGAAAAGTACGCGCGTCTCGAGCGGCTCTATCACGTCGCGCAGAAGAACGCCTGGGACGGCAAGCAGCTGCTCGGCGACCTCCTGAAGAAGCACGGCGGAATCCAGCTGCCGCAGGCGAAGAGGCAGGCGCTCGGCGAGATCTTCTCGACGCTCTTGTGGGGCGAGCTGGCGGCCTGGTCGATCAGCGCCGACTTGGCGCTGCAGCTCGAGGACACCGAAGCCAAGATGGCGGCGACGTCGCAGGTGTTCGACGAGGCGCGCCACTTCTACGTGATGCGCGACTACCTGCTGGCGCTCGATCTGCCGGGCGGGCTGCCCAAGCTCGACGGCTACACGCACACGATCTTGACCGAGCTCTTGGCGACCACGCGGCTCGTCGACAAGCTGCTCGGCATGCAGCTCATCGTCGAGTCGATCGCGGTGACGCTGTTTCGCTCGGTGGCGCAAGCGGGCGTCGAGCCGGTGTTGTCGGAGCTGATGCCCTACTTCGAGCGCGACGAAGCGCGTCACGTCGGGCTCGGCGTGCTCTACCTGCCGAAGCTGCTCGCCGAGTTGGGACCGCTCGAAGCGGCGCGGCTCAAGCTGCAGCAGCTGAAGCTGGTAACGCTCGTAGCCTTCGGCACGCACCTGAAGACGGCGCACTTCGCGACGCTGGGCATCGACAACAACGACGGCTTTCGCCGCGGCCTCAAGCTCAACCGCGAGGTGATGATGGGCATGCGGTCGCCCGCCGGCCAAGATCCGCCCGGCGTGTTCGTCGGCGATCCGCGCTTCGACGTCGTCAACGACTGGGCCATCGATCTCTACTTTCCGCGCCTCGGCTCCGATCCGCCGGTCTGGCAGCGCGCGGTCATCGGCGTCATGGACGGGCTGAGCCGGATGGGCGATCGCGCGCTCAAGTGGGCGTCATGACGGCACCCGCCACCTCGATGATCCGGCGCGCATACACGTCGCTCTTGACCGCGGGGCTGTTCCTGGTGCGTATGCTGCTGCTCGGCTTGATGGCGCTGTTGCAGCTGACGCTCGGCGGGGCCGAGATCCGCCCGGCCTCGCGTGAAGCCGCGAATTAGCGCCTCGCGCTTGCCTCGCTCGGTCGATTTTTTCAACGCTCCGCGCACTCGGGGCACAAAACAGTGGCCAGCAGCGTCCATCATTGGGATGGAAGGTCAGGAGAGCACCCTGTAGCCCGCCAGCGACCATATCAATGTCCGGGTAGTTGATTGACACAAGTACCCGATCCGCTAATATCATGCGCTAACATAAGTAGGCACAGCCAGCGACGAGCGACCCGTCGCGGAGGACACATGCAACACCTCGCAGAGTTCTTCGAGCAGGGCGGCTTTTTCATGTACGTGAATCTTGTCTGCTCCGTGATCACGATCGCCTTCATCGTCGAACGCACGATCTTCTTTCTCGGCAAAGGCTCCGTGAACGCCAAGGCGTTCCTCGAGCAGATCCGCAAGCTGGTCGCCGCCAACAACGTCGATCGCGCCATCAAGCTGTGCTCGGCCACGGAAGCGCCGGTCGCGCGCGTCGCCAAGGCCGGCTTGACGCGGCTGCCCAAAGGCGAAGCGGCGGTGACGACCGCGATCGAAGAGACGCTCGTCGACGTGACGCCGGAGCTGAAGAAGCGCATCGGCTCCTTGTGGTCGCTGGCCAACATCGCGACGCTCATCGGCCTGCTCGGCACGATCACCGGCCTCATCGGCGCCTTCGCCGCCGTCGCCAAGGCCGCCGCCGCCGACCGCTCGACGATTCTGTCGGCCAAGATCTCGGAAGCCATGAACAACACGTGGCTCGGCCTGGCCATCGCCGTCACCTGCATGATCGGCCACGTGTTCCTCAACGCCGCGTCCAAGAAGCAGCAGCACGAGCTCGAGGCGTTCTCCATGAAGCTGGAGAACCTGCTCGCCGAGACGACGGCGGCGCACCACCAGACACAGGTCCGCGGCTAAACGGTCGCCTGTGACGCCCCAGCGCCTGCGCACGAGGCTGCGCAAGATTCGCGAGCACGGCGAGGAGATGGCCGAAGAGGGCGGCGAGCTCAACCTCGTGCCTTATCTCGACATCGTCACCAACGTCATCATGTTCATGCTGGCGACGACGACGTTCGCGGCTGCGCTCGGCGACATCAACGTCTCGTCGCCGACGACGGCGTCGGTGGCGCAGCTGCAGAATCAGCCGCCGCCCGAGCCGAAGCAGGAGCTCAACCTCGCCGTCTCCATCTCCGACAAAGGCTTCACCATCGCCTCGTCGGGCACCGTGCTCTACTCCGGCTTCAGCTTCGACGGCGCCGGCAACTTGTCGCAGCCGCCGAGCGGAACCCTGCCGACGGTGCCGAAGAAGGGCAAAGACTTCGACTACGACGCGCTCGCGCAGGCCATGGAGAAGATCAAGAAGTCGCCGGCGGCGCAGGGTGAGTCGAAGGTCATCATCAACGCCAACCCCGAGATCGTCTACGACGTCGTCGTGCAGGTGCTCGACGCCTGCCGCGGCAAGCTGACGCCGAAGCCCGATCCCGAGCATCCCGGCAAGTTCACCGAGGCGTACGAGCGCTTCGGCGACGTTCTGTTGTCGGCGGGCCTCAACTGATGAGCGACCGTAAGGGAGCGAATGTGAGCGTCCGGCCCGTAGGGCCAGCGGATCGACGTTCTGGGCTATCCGCCCGCGGAGTGGGCTGATGGCCGGGCCGGTCAAAGAGAACGACGTTCCCGATCGTGACGCCAAGCGGCAGCTCAAGCGCTTTCGCGAGCGCGTCGAGGAAGAGGCGCAGGAACATCAGCAGGCGTACCTGAACATCACGCCGATGATGGACATGATGACGATTCTGCTCGTCTTCTTGCTCAAGCAGTTCTCGGTGCAGGCGTCGGCGGCGTCGTCGACCGAAGGGCTCGTGCTGCCGTCGTCGACGATCGAGCAGCAGCGCGACGTCGCCGTCAACATCACGGTCACGTCGAGCGCGGTGCTGGTCGAAGGCGACGCGGTGACGACCGTCCGCGCGGGCGCGGTCGACCCGTCGGCCAAGCGCGACGGCGCCAACGGCTACTACATCACGCCGCTCGTCGACGTGCTGACGAAGCACGCCAACCGCCTGAAGAAGATCGCGGCCATGGGTGGCACGGCGTTCGACGGCACGGCCATGATCCTCGTCGACAAGAACACGCCCTACCGCTTGTTGACCGAGGTCTTGTACTCGGCCGGCCAAGCCGAATTCAAGAACTACCATCTCGTCGTCATCAAGAAGGTTCAGTAGGGCCGAACCTACTGCGCGGCCCAATCGCCGCGTTGTCGCTTGCGCTCCTCACAGCCGCTCCGCTGCTCGCTCCGCCTTGCGCTTGGGCCGCCCGCGACGTTTTGCAGGCACGCCGGCTCGGCACGACAGGCTGATCACGAACGGTCGTCACACTAGGCGCGAAGGTGATCGGATCGCGGTGCCTCTGGGTCACGCGGCTGACGCGGACGCTCGCGTTTTCCGGAAACGGCGGATTGGCGATTCTAAGGCGATTTGCCGCGCAAAACAGGCTTTCGGGCAATCGCGCCCTTGCGCGCAAGCTCGCGGTTTGTTATGACGCTGCGCACCGCGACGGGCGGAGGGAGAACTCTATCATGTCCACGGTCAAACGTACCTTGATGAGCGCAGCCGCGGCGCTGTGCGCGATCCTCGTCGGCACGACGGCCTCCGCTGCCGAGCCGGGCGGCGAAATGAACCTCGTGCTGCCCGACTTCAAGTCGGTCCAGTTCTTGGGAATGAGCGGCTGGAATCTGTTGGCGTCCGGCCTGATCGTCTGCTTGTTCGGTCTCGTGTTCGGTCTCGTCATCTTCCAGCAGCTCAAGAACATGCCGGTCCACAAGTCGATGCTCGAGATCTCCGAGCTCATCTACGAGACCTGCAAGACGTACCTCTACACGCAGGTGAAGTTCATCCTCATGCTCGAGCTGCTGATCGGCGCCGTCATCGTCGTCTACTTCGGCGCGCTCCTGCAAGCGTCGGCATTCCCGAGACGGCCATCATCCTCGTCTTCAGCGTGATCGGCATCGCCGGCTCGGTGGGCGTCGCGTGGTTCGGCATCCGCGTCAACACCTTCGCCAACTCGCGCACCGCGTTCGCCGCGCTGCGCGGCAAGCCGTTCCCGACCTACGCGATTCCGCTCAAGGCCGGCATGAGCATCGGCATGCTGCTCATCTCGATCGAGCTGCTTCATGATGCTCGTCATCCTCCTGTTCGTTCCGCGACGAGTACGCCGGCGCGTGCTTCATCGGCTTCGCCATCGGCGAGTCGCTCGGCGCCTCGGCGCTGCGCATCGCCGGCGGTATCTTCACGAAGATCGCCGACATCGGGTCGGACCTCATGAAGATCGTCTTCAACATCAAGGAAGACGACGCGCGTAACCCGGGCGTCATCGCCGACTGCACCGGCGACAACGCCGGCGACTCGGTCGGCCCGACGGCCGACGGCTTCGAGACCTACGGCGTCACCGGCGTCGCGCTCATCACCTTCATCCTGCTCGCGCCCGGCATCTCGGCCGACATGCAGATCAAGCTGCTCGTCTGGATCTTCGCGATGCGCATCATGATGATCATCGCCTCGGGCGTCTCGCTACCTCGTCAACGACGTGGTCGCCAAGGCGCGCTACGGCAACGCCGACAAGATGAACTTCGAGAAGCCGCTGACCTCGCTGGTGTGGCTCACCTCGATCGTCTCGGTCGGTCTCACCTTCCTCGTCTCGTACTTGCTCATCAAGGATCTGGGCGACGGGCGAGCTCTGGTGGAAGCTGTCGGCGATCATCAGCTGCGGCACGCTCGCCGGCGCCATCATCCCCGAAGTCGTCAAGGTCTTCACGTCGACCGAGTCGGCGCACGTGCGCGAGGTCGTCACCGCGTCGCGCGAAGGCGGCGCGTCGCTCAACATCCTCGCCGGCCTCACCGCGGGTAACTTCTCGGCCTACTGGATGGGCATCGTCATCGTCGTCCTCATGGGCATCGCGTACGGCCTCTCGACGCAGGGCCTGAACACGGCGCTGTCGCCGTCGGGCGTGCCGGATCCGCAGATGATCGGCAACATCCTGGCCTCGGTCTTCGCGTTCGGCCTCGTGGCCTTCGGCTTCCTCGGCATGGGCCCGGTCACCATCGCCGTCGACAGCTACGGCCCGGTCACGGACAACGCGCAGTCGGTCTACGAGCTCTCGGTCATCGAGACGCTGCCGAACATCGCGGCGGAAGTGAAGAAGGACTTCGGCTTCGACCTGAACTTCGAGAAGGCCAAGCACTTCCTCGAGGAGAACGACGGCGCCGGCAACACGTTCAAGGCGACCGCGAAGCCGGTGCTCATCGGCACGGCCGTCGTCGGCGCGACGACGATGATCTTCTCGATCATCGTGCTGCTCACGCACGGCCTGCAGCACGAAGAGCTCGCTCAACCTGTCGATGATCGCACCCGCCGTTCTTGCTCGGCCTCATCACCGGCGGCGCGGTCATCTACTGGTTCACGGGCGCGTCGACGCAGGCCGTGTCGACGGGCGCTTACCGCGCGGTCGAGTTCATCAAGGCCAACATCAAGCTCGACGGCGCCGACCAAGGCCTCGATCACCGACTCCAAGAAGCGTCGTCGAGATCTGCACGCAGTACGCGCAGAAGGGCATGTTCAACATCTTCCTCATCATCTTCTTCTCGACGCTGGCGTTCGCGTGCCTCGAGCCGTACTTCTTCATCGGCTACCTGATCTCGATCGCGCTCTTCGGTCTCTACCAGGCCATCTTCATGGCGAACGCCGGCGGCGCCTGGGACAACGCGAAGAAGGTCGTCGAAGTCGAGCTGAAGGAGAAGGGCACCGACGCTGCACGCGGCCTGCGTCGTCGGCGACACGGTCGGCGATCCCTTCAAGGACACGTCGTCGGTCGCCATGAACCCGGTCATCAAGTTCACGACGCTGTTCGGCCTCCTCGCCGTCGAGCTCGCCATCACGCTCGACCCGATGTTGAGCCGCATCCTGGCCGGCATCTTCTTCGCCATCTCGATGGTGTTCGTGTACCGCTCGTTCTACGGCATGCGCATCAAGAGCGACGCGCCGGCCGCCGCCGAGACCTCGGCCGCCGCCCGCACCGCCGCCGCGAAGTAACTCGCTCGCGCACCACCGCTCCCGCAGTTCACGAAATTCTCACACTCCAAATTCCCACAATATCGTACCCTCCGCCGGCATTGACCGACGGAGGGTCGTTTCATGAACCGGATTTGTTTGCTCGTTCTGCCTTTGACGTTCGCGCTCGCCGGCTGCCGTAGCGACAACGGCGCCACCACGCCCATCAACAGTCACGACATGTCCGCCAGCACCGACGGCAGCGCCGGCACCGGCGACATGGCCACGCCGGTCGGCGCCGCCACGACGATCGCCGCCGCGCGCGCCGCTTCGGTGCGCACGTCGATCACCGTCACCGCCGTCGTCACCGCCGTTCATGGCACGACCGAGTGGTACGTGCAGGATCAGGCCGGCGGCATGTGGTCGGGCATCGACGTCTTCTGCAACAAGAAGGCGTCGAAGAATCCCTGTCCGGCGTCGGTCACCGTGCCGAATCCGGGCGACGTCGTGACGATCACGGGCGTCATCTCGCCGTACAAGGGCAAGGACGAGCTCGATCCGAGCGCGCAGACGACGGTGTCGACGAACGGCACGCTGCCGGCGCCGATGACCGTGGCGAGCGCGGACGCCGGCGAGCTGTCGGCCAAGCCGGAGCTGCGCGGCATGCTGGTGACGGTGACGCCGAGCGCGACGCCGTGGAGCGTCGACAACGTCATGCCGGCCGCGCTCATCAACACGACGGCCTGCCCGACCAGCACCGACGCCGACGGCGGCTGCCTCATGTGCTTCCCGCCGCAGTACGGCGGCTTCGAGGTCACCGACGGCACCACGAAGATTTACGTCTACAACTACTTCTACGGCACGTCGCACCTGACGAGCTCGCCCGAGTGCTTGACCAACGCGGCGACGAACGTGCCGGTGACGGCGTCGACGCAGTTCACGGCGCTGGGCGGCATCCTCGACGTCGATCCGTACGCGCCGACGGCCAACACCGTCGTGCTCGCGCCGGCCGTCGATTCCGAATACACGATCAAGTAGGTCGCCCTCTTCGCGCGCCACAGTCGGCGCCGCCTCCCTGTCAATAGCTTGAAACTCCCCGCCGCTGGCGGACACTACGTTGGGATGAGCCGACTCGCCTGCGCTGCCGTCGTGCTCGCCTGCGCGGCGACGACCGTGCACGCCCAGCCGCGCGCGGGCGGCGCGCCGAAAGACGACCGGCAGAAGCACTACTCCGCCAAGCGCACCAACCTCGCCATTCGCATCGACGGCCACCTCGACGACGCCGCCTGGTCGGCCGCCACCGTCGACGGCCGCTTCACGCAGAACTTCCCCGACGAAGGCAAGCCGGCGTCGCAGAAGACCGAAGTGCGCGTGCTCTTCGACGACGAAGCCCTCTACGTCGGCATTCGCTGTTGGGACACCGATCCCGCGGGCATCGTCGAGCGGCTGACGCGCCGCGACCGCGACACCGACGCCGACAAAGTCACCGTCGACATCAGCTCCAAGAACGACCACATCACCGCCTATCACTTCGACATCAACGTCTCGGGCGTGCTCGAAGACGGCGTGCGCTTCAACGACACCGACTACTCGGGTGATTGGGACGGCTTGTGGCTCGGCGCCACCTCGCGCGACGCCGGCGGCTGGTCGGCCGAGCTGATGATTCCGCTGAAGACGCTGCGCTACGAAGGCGGCCGCTCGGAGTTCGGCTTCCAAGTGCGCCGCCAGCTGCAGCGCCGCCAAGAGATCGACGAATGGGCCTACAAGCCGCGCGAAGCCAGCGGCGAGGTCTCGTATTACGGCACCCTCGACGGGCTCGGCGGCTTGCACGCGGCGCGGCTGTTCCAGATCGTGCCCTATCTCGCCGCCGGCATTTACCAGCGCTACAACCAGTCGCCCTTCAACGGCACGTCGCTCTACGGAAACATCGGCGGCGACCTGAAGCTCGGGATCACCTCGGCGCTGACGCTGGACGCGACGATCAACCCCGACTTCGGCCAGGTCGAAGCCGACCAAGTGGTCCTCAATCTCACGACGTTCGAGGTGTTCTTTCCCGAGAAGCGGCCCTTCTTCTTGGAAGGTGTCGACATCTTCGCCACGCCGATTCAGCTGTTCTACTCGCGCCGGATCGGTCGTCCGCCGCCGGAGCCGAACAACTACACGCTGGCCGCGCCGCTGCCGGAAGGGCGAATCTGGGGCGCCGTGAAGCTGACGGGCCTGTTGGCGCCGCACCTGACCATCGGCGTGCTCGACGCGCTCACCGATTCCTCGTCGGTGTCGGCGTCGCTCAATGGCGCGCCGCCGATCAACTTGGGGCTGCAGCCGCTGTCCAACTTCTTCGTCTTGCGGATGAAGCGCGACATCGGCGAGCGCTCGTACATCGGCTTCATGGCGACGGGCGTGTCGCGCTTCGAGCAGCCTTTTGCGGCCGCGCCCGGGCCGGGCGACATCTGTCCCGACGATCCCGACGCCGAGACCGGCATCTTGCCGACGGTGCGCAAAGGGCGCTGCTATCACGACGCCTACACCGGCGGCATCGACGCGCTCGTGCTCTCTCACGACGGCGACTACGGCGCGCGCGCCCACGTCGCGGGGTCGGCGGTCGTCGGCGGCCCGACCTTGCTCATCGCCGACGGCACGACCATCGGCGCCGGCGCCGGCGGCCTCGGCATGCTCGTCAACGGCGGCAAGATCGGCGGCCGCTTGATGCTGACCGCGCGCTACGAAGGCTATTCCCCGAAGTTCGAGATCAACGACGCCGGCTACAACCGCCAGTCGAACGTCCATCGCGTCAACGTCGAGAGCGGCTGGCGCGTCTTGAAGCCCATCTCGATCCTGCTCGAAGGCAACGTCTTCGCCGGCATCGTCACGCGCTTCTCGTGGAACGGCGACGCGGTGCTGCAAAAGACGGCCTATTTCAACACCTGGCTGCGCTTTCGGAACTTCTGGACGAGCTACTTCGAGGTCGACTACGACCTCAACCACGACGACAACCGCGAAGCCCGCGACGGCGCCATCGTCGAGCGCGCCGGCGGCTGGTCGGTCTGCTGGTTCGGCAAGAGCGACCCACGCAAACGCCTCAACATCGACGGCGGCGCCTGCATGAGCCGCGTGCGCTGGGGCCAATCGTTCGACGGCAACTACACGTTCCGCTTGCGCCCGCTGCCGGCCATCGAGCTCGACATCATCCCGCACGCGTCGTGGACGTTCGGCGATCCGCGCTGGTTCGACACGCTCGACAACGGCAACGGCACGCGCACCTACCTCTTCGCCGACCTCGAGTCGCGCGAGTTCGACACGACGTTACGCGGCACGTACACGTTCACGCCGACGCTGACCTTGCAGGCCTACGCGCAGCTCTTCATCGATGGCGGTCATTACGGACAGACCTACAGCGCCATTGGCCACGGCAAAGGCTCGCGACTGCCGTTCTCGGCGTTCAGCCCGAGCGGCCGGCCGTCGTACGAAGCGCCCGACTTCCGCGACGGCGCCATCAACTTGAACGTCGTCTTGCGCTGGGAGTTCCAGCCCGGCTCGACGATCCTCGGCGTCTACACGCACGCGCAGACGCAGACCGACTACGACCCGAACGAAGGCATCGGCCGGCCGTCGTTCACGCGCTTCGGCGGCGGCCCCGGCACCGACCTGTTCCTCTTGAAGCTGTCGCTGCTCTTGACGTAACCGCTAACGCGCTTTGCGAACGCCGCGCGATTCACGCATTTCCACGTTGGCCGCCGGGCGCGGCGACGACATCGGCGGCGGCCGGCGCAGCTCGATGCCGTGATTGGCGAACACTTCGGCGAGCAGCTCGTGCGAGGCATCGATCGACGAGCGCACCGCCGCGTAACCATGATTGGCGGCGCGATCTTTGGCCCAAAAGTTCAAGGCGCCCATCGTGAAGAAGTCGTAATCGTCCTCGGCCGGCTCGATGAACACGACGTCGGCCTGCACCGCGGGATCCAAGAACACGACCTCTTTGGCGAGATCGAGGCGGGCGCCGATGAGCGTGCGGATCGACTGCGACGCGATCGTCGGCATGCCGTGGTCGGACAAGTTGCGCCCGGCGCGGTCGTAACGAATGCGCGTGAACGGGTTGTAGCAGACGACCAGGTCGCAGCCCTTCTCGACGGCGACGCGGACGTTGGCGGTGCGCATGAGGCCGCCGTCGACGAGATCGAGCCGCGCCGGCTCGCCCTTCTCGCCGGCGCGCGGGTTGTCGACCGACAGCGGCCGATACCACAGCGGCAGCGCACAGGACGCGGCGATGGCGCTCGAGATCGGCACGTGGCTGTACGGCTCATCGTGCCCGAAGACGACGATCTCGCCCTTGTTGAGGTCGGTCGCCGTCAAATACAGCTCTTTGCCGGTCTGGCGCACGGCGCCCGCGAAGTCGTCGGGAAAGCCGGCGCGCGCCATCTGCCGCTTCAAATAGACGGCCAGCGCCCGCGGATCGAAGAGGCCGGTCGGCAAGAGGCGCGCCGTCGCTTCGAACATCTTGGCCAGCGTCGTGCCCAATTCGTAGCGCTGGCCGGTGCGCGGGTTGGTCGCGCCCGAGAGCCAGTTGGTGAACAGCTCCTGCTCTTTGCCGAGCCAGCGCGGGATGCGCGCGAAGATCTCGCTCACGTCCGGCTGCATGAAGTGCCACGGCTGGAAGGCGTCGTAGACGTCGCTGCGGCCCTGCAAGATGCGGAAGATTTCGTCGGGCACGATGCCGGCGGCCAACACGGCGGCGAGCACGCTGCCGGCGGACAGACCGACGAAGACGTCGAACTCGTTGAGCGAGAACGCGTGCGCGCTCATCCCCGGCAACTTGCGGCGCACGAGCGACTCGTCGAGCGCGCGCAGGCCGCCGGCCTTGAAGGCGCCGCCGGCGACGGCGCCGCCGGCCAAGACGAGCCCGACTTTGCCGCGCGGCACGCGGGGCAGCGCCGGATCCAGCTTCTGAATGACCGTGATGCCGCGGTGTTTGACGAAGCGCGGGCTGAACGTCGTCGCGGACATTTACCCTGACTGTCCGACGCCGACGACGACGCGCAAGTAGATGAGGCCGGCGCCTTCGACGGTGGCGCCGCACGCCAGCGGCAGGAGCGCAGCCACGAGCGCGCGGGCGCGGTCGGCGTAGCGATCGTCCCCGGTGTGCGTCGCCAGCGTCCACAAGAGCGTGCCGGCGACGGCGTTGGCGCTCGGGCCGGGGCCGTCGTCACCGTCGCGGAACGGCCGCGCCTGACCGCCGGGCACCGACGCGAAGCCGCCGTCGGTGTGCCAAAACTTGGCGAGCATGTGATCGGCCATCGCGCGCGCGGCGTCGAGGTGATGGCGCTCGCCGGTCGCCTCGTAGGCGCGCGCCGCGGCCAGGCCGAGCTCGGCGTGATCGGCGAGCCAGCGCAGCGACTGGGAATCGCCGAGCCGATGGGGAATGCCACCGTCTTCGGCGCGCGCGGCATACAGACGATCGAGCGCCAAAATCGCCCGCTCGCGCTCGCGCCAAACGCCTACGGCCGCTTCGGCTTCGAGGTAGGCGCGCGCCATCTTGGCCCACACGCCGGCGTAGGGCGTCGTGTCGACCGAGGGCGCCGGACGCTCGCCGCGCGCCGCCAGCAGTCGATCGCGCGCGCGAGCCGCCAGCTGCTGCACGGCCGCCGGCTCGCGGTTGAGCTCGCGCGCGACCGCCTCGACCGGCGCCGCCAAGAAGAGCACGTTGCGCGTCGGATCGGAGTGCAGCTCGCCGCGGCCGTACAGGTCGAAGTACGGCTGCGCCACCGCCAGCTCGTCGGCGTCGAGCGCGGCGCGCGCCTCTTCGACCGTCCACGTGTAGTGCGAGCCGTCGTCGAAGGCGCCGACGTCGGCATCCTCCGACGCCGCGTAGCCGCCGCCTTCGAGCGCCAGCGCGTACTCGACGTAGGCGACGGTGCGGCGCGCGACAGCGGCATAGCGCGTCTGGCCCGTCGACGCGGCGGCGCGCGCGAACGTCGTCAAGAGCGCCGCTTGATCGGCCGCGCGCTTCTCGAAGTGCGGCACGACCCAGCGCTCGTCGGTGGAATAGAGGTGAAAGCCGCCGCCCAATTGATCGTGGATACCGCCCTGCGCCAGCGCGTCGAGCGTCCGCAGCGCCAACGGCAGCCCGTCGAAGCCGAAGCGCGCCGGCGGCAGCGCCAAGAGCAGCTCGATGAGCGGCGGACGCGGCCGCTTGGGCGGGCTCTCGAAGCCGCCGTTGTGGCGATCGTAGGCGGCCGCTATCGCCTGCAGCGCCGACTCGATCGTCCCCACCGGAGCGGGCGGCAGCGGCAACGGCGGCGCCAACAGCGGCAACGGCGCGGCCAGCAGATCGAGCAGCGATCGCCGCGACACATGCGTCGCCACCCGCCGCGGCGTGCCGTCGGGCGCCGTCAAAGCGACGAGAGGCCACGTCGGCACGGCGCGACCGGTGAACGGCTGCAGCGCCACGTCGATGTCGGGCCGCTCGTCGCAGTCGATGCGCACGCAGTGGTAGCGCGCGGTCGCCTCGATGACGTCGGGATCGTCGAGCAGCCGCTCGAGCTGATGCGCGGCGTGCGAAAAGCGATTGGTCACGACGATGAGCCGCGGCCGCTCCGATGCTTGGTCGTCAGGACGCCAGTCGATGGTCACGCCGCTCGATGCTACCATTTGCCGCGTGTCGAAGAAGGCCAAAGGATTCAACACCCCGTTCGACGAGCTGGAGGCGTTGCGCGCCAAGCTGTTGCCCGCGCCGCCGCCGCCGAAACCCAAGGCGCCGGCCGGCAAAATAGCAACGACCGTCGCACCGGCGCCACCGCCGCCACCGCAAACCGACGCAGAGGCGCTCGCCGAGATGATGCGCGGCGTGGCGCAATTGCAGGCCGATCCGCGCGGCCGGATCATCGGCGGCGCGGCGCCCGCGGCGGCGACGGTCGTGCGCCGCCGCGTCGACGACGAGGCCGAGGTCTATGCCGAGCTGGCCGATCTCGTCGACGGCGCCGGCCCGTTCGACATCAGCGCCACCGACGAATACATCGAGGCGCTCGGCCCCGGCATCGACAAGCGCCTCTTACGCAAGCTCAAAGCCGGCGACTACGCGATGCAGGCGCACCTCGATCTGCACGGCCTCAACGCGGAAGAGGCGCGCGTCGAGGTCGAGACCTTCTTGACCAAGGCGCGCCTCGACGGGCGGCGCTGCGTGCTCATCATTCACGGCCGCGGGCACAACAGCAAAGACGGCGTCGCGGTGTTGAAAGAGCGGCTGCAGGTGTGGCTGACGCGCGGGCGCATCGGCCGCGGCGTGCTCGCGTTCTGCACGGCGCGTCCCGTCGACGGCGGCGCCGGCGCGGTCTACGTCCTATTGCGAAAATAGTTAATAGTTAACGCTCGGATTAACTAATCGTCGTCGCTGGCCGACAGCTTTTGGAGCACGGCGAGATCCTCGAGCGTCGTGACGTCGCCTTGCACTTTGTTACCGGCCGCGATCTCCTTCAACAGCCGCCGCATGATCTTGCCCGAGCGCGTCTTCGGCAGCTGCTCGGTGAACCGAATCTCCTCCGGCCGCGCCAGCGCGCCGATCTCGCGCGTGACGTGCGCGCGCAGCGCGTCCTTGACCGCGTCCGTCGCCGCGCGCCCGCTCTTCAACGTCACGAACGCGACCACCGCTTGGCCCTTCAGCTCGTCGGGCCGGCCGACGACCGCGGCCTCGGCGACGTCGCTGTGCGCGACCAGCGCGCTCTCGATTTCGGCGGTGCCGAGGCGATGGCCGGAGACGTTGAGCACGTCGTCGATGCGGCCCATGACCCAGAAGTAGCCGTCGTCGTCGCGGCGCGCGCCGTCGCCGGCGAGATAGATGGGCTTGCCGTCGATGAAGATCTCGCTGAAGTAGGTCTTGACGTAGCGGTCGGGATCGCCCCACACGGTGCGCAACTGCGACGGCCACGGACGGCGGATGACCAAGTAGCCGCCGGTGTTCGGCGCGCACGAGCGGCCCTCTTTGTCGACGATGTCGGCGGCGATGCCGGGCAACGGCCGCGTGCACGAGCCGGGCTTGGTCGGCGTCGCGCCCGGCAGCGGCGAGATCATCATGCCGCCGGTCTCCGTCTGCCACCAGGTGTCGACGATGGGACAGCGATCGCCACCGATGACGCGGCGATACCACATCCAGGCCTCGGGATTGATCGGCTCGCCCACCGAGCCCAACAGCCGCAGCGACGACAAGTCGTGCTTGGCCGGCAGCTCGTCACCCCAGCGCATGAAGGCGCGAATGGCCGTCGGCGCCGTGTACAAAATCGTCACCTTCTCCTGCGCGATGATCTGCCAGAAGCGGTCTTTCTCGGGGAAATCGGGCGCGCCTTCGTACATGACCGTCGTCGCGCCGTTCAAGAGCAGGCCGTAGACGACGTAGCTGTGGCCGGTGACCCAGCCGATGTCGGCGGTGCACCAATAGATGTCGTCGGGCTTCAAGTCGAACACGAGGCGCGACGTGTACTGCGCCACCGTCGCGTAGCCGCCCGTCGAGTGCACGACGCCCTTCGGTTTCCCCGTCGTCCCCGACGTGTAGAGGATGAAGAGCGGATGCTCGGCGTCGATCGGCGGCGCCACGTGCTCGGCCGACTGCGCCGGCATCAGCGTCTCCCAGCGCACGTCGCGCGCCTCGACCATCGCCACCGCCGAGTGCGTGTGGGTGACGACGATGACTTTTTCGACCGTCTTACAGCCGGCGTCGAGCGCCTTGTCGACGGTCTCCTTGAGCGCGACCAGCTTGCCGCGCCGCGCGCCGCCATCGGCGGTGATGATGACTTTACAGCCGGCGTCCTGCACGCGATCGCGAATGGCGGTGTCGGAGAAGCCGCCGAAGATGACCGAGTGCGTGGCGCCGATGCGCGCGCAGGCCAGCATGCTGATGGCGAGCTCGGGAATCATCGGCAGATAGAGGGCCACGCGATCGCCCAGCTTCACGTCCAACGACACGAGCGCGTTGGCGGCGCGGCACACGTCGGCGTGCAGCTGGCGATAGCTGAAGGTGCGGCGCCGGCCGTCTTCGCCGATCCAGACCAGCGCCGGCTTGTCGCCCTGGGTCGCCAGATGGCGGTCGAGACAGTTGGCGGACAAGTTGAGCTTGCCGTCGGCGAACCAGCGCACGAACGGCGCCTCGGACTCGTCGAGCACGGTGGTGAACGGCTGCATCCAGTCGAGGCGACGCGCCTCGGCGGCCCAAAAGCCGCTCGGATCGGCGGCGGCGCGGGCGTACAAGGCCTCGTATTCGGCCAGCGACTTCACCTCCGCCTGAGCCGACAGCGCTTCCGGCGGCGGAAACAGGCGCTTCTCCTGCATCAGCGACTCGATGTCGTTGCTCGGCATGTTCGCGACTATAAGCCCAAATCATCAGGTCGACGAGGTCAGGGCACACAGTGCAGGTGCGAGACCACGCGCTCAAATTGACAGCTCGACGACGCTACGACTACAGTCGGGCACGCTGCAAAAGTCAGTGTGAGCGACGACACTAATGACGCGGATTCTGTTGCGATTGGCTCTGCCCCTCCTGATTTTGTCCGCTCCTTCCCTGGCGTTGGCGCAGCCGGCCGATGATCCTGGCTTGAGCGAATCGCCGCCGCCGCCGAAGCCGGCGACGCCAAAGCCGACCGCGACGCCGGCCGCGGTCACACCCACGCCGACGACGAGCACGATCACGACGACGTCGCCGCCGAACGAGCAGCTGTCGGCGCCCGAGGTGCACGAGACCGTCGACGAGCAGGTCACGTGGAAGCCGGGCACGGGCGAGCATCCGCCCGACGAAGACATGTACGAGACCGTGGCCGCGCCGTCGGTCACGGGCGGCGTCGGCCTCTTGCGCACGCTCGAAGCCGAGAGCGGCAAGACCAACACCTTCCGCGTCGGCATCAACTTGCAGGCGTTCCGCCAGTCGAACTTCCTGATCGCCGGCTCCAACGGCGTCGGCGGCGACGTCAACTCACGCTTCCTCGGCAATTTGACGATCGGCTACACGCCGTGGAAGTACATCGAGCTCTACCTCGGCATCTTCAACTCGTCGAACCAGAACACGCGCACCGACTCGGGCCGCGAAGATCCCGAGGTCATCTTGGCGCTCGGTGACGTCGGCGCCGGCGTCAAAGGCCACGTGCCGCTCGCCAGCTGGTTCGATCTCGGCGTCAACTTGGGCCTCAAGTTCTTCAACTCGGTCTCCAAAGTCAGCGTCGAAGGCGCCGCCACCAACTTCACCGCCGATCTCATCGGCAGCTTCGACCTGCGCCACGCCGAAGCCACGAAGAACGTGCCGTTGCGCTTCCACTTGAACGTCGGCTACCTCGTCGACGAGTCGATCAAGCTGCTCGCCGGCAACGGCTGCCCGACGTCGGACTCGAACGACGCCTGCATCCGCTCGCGCGTCGTCGAGACGTTCGGCTACGGCATCGGCGCCAGCCGCTTCCGCATCGCCGCCGCCGCCGACGTGCCGCTCGAGTTCAAGAAGGCGCACGTCGGCCTCGAGATCTTCGGCGAATATCACGCCGAGATCGCGGTCGGCGACGGCGATCAGACGATCGTGCGCGCGCTCGCCAACGACAGCTCCATCTCCAACAGCCGTTTGACCGGCACCAGCTTGCAATACTTCACGTTCGGCGTGCGCGTGCGTCCCGTCGCCGGCCTGGTGCTCGACGCCGGCATCGACGTCGGCGTGTCGTCGCCCGGCTTCCAATACGGGCCGCCGGTGCCGGCGTGGAACGTCATCCTCGGCGCCGCCTACGTCTACGATCCGATCGGCGCGCGCGGCCGCACCAAGGTCGTCACGCGCACCGTCACCCGCGAGAGCGCGCGCACGGCCGTCGAAGGCAAGCTGCGCGGCTTCGTCCGCGACGGCGCGACCAAGAAGCCGGTCGGCGGCGCCACCATCCGCTACACGAGCCGCCGCGCCACGCCGCAGCTCACGGCCGACGACGGCAGCTTCCTCAGCTACGGCTTCCCGCCGGGCCCGATCACCGTCGAGATCTCGCGCGACGACTACGAGGCCACGAAGATCGACACGATCATCCCGGCCAACGGCGAGACGCCGATCGAGGTCCTGCTCAAGGCCAAGCCACCGCAGAACGGCACGCTGCAGGGCAAAGTCACCGACAGCGACGGCGGTGGCCTCGTGGCCACGGTTCGGTTGACCAATCCCCAAACGGGAGCCATCGTCGACGCCGAGCCCGAAGGGGGTTCCGGCGGCTACGGCGCCAAGCTGCCGCAGGGAGATTACGCCATGGAAGTCAGCGCCGACGGCTACTTGTCGAAGCAGCGGCAGATCACCATCGTCACGGCTCAGCCGACCAACTTCGAGGTCGTGCTGCGCAAGAAGCCGACGACGTCGCACGTCTCGCTCGGCAAGGGCGAGATCATCATCAAGGGCGTCATTCACTTCGGCACCAACAACGCCGAGATTCGTCCCGACGGCGCCGAGCTGCTCGACGAAGTGGCCGACGTCCTCGTCAAACACGGCGAAATCCGTCGCGTTCGCGTCGAGGGGCACACCGACAACCGCGGCAACGCCGACAAGAACCTGGAGCTGTCGAAGGCGCGCGCGGCGGCGGTCGTGGCCTATCTCGTCAAGCAGGGCATCGACCCGCAGCGGCTCGAATCCGAAGGCTACGGCGCGACGCAGCCGCTCGTCCCCAACATCACGCCGGCGCAGCGGGCCAAGAATCGCCGCGTCGCCTTCAAGATCCTCGATGGTGTCTCCGTTCCGTCGGTGACGCAGTGACGCGCGCGCTGTTATTGGCGGCGGCGCTGTTGGCCGTCGGCTGCCGCGAAGGCAACACGCTCGACAACTCGGGCACGTTCTCGAGCACGGCGGCGGACATGGCCAAAGGGCCGATCTCGTCGTCGCCGGATTTGGCGCCGCCTAGCGAGGACATGGTCGCGGCCGAGACCTGCGGCT
Source organism: uncultured delta proteobacterium (assembly GCA_963785725.1). Classification (GTDB taxonomy): domain Bacteria; phylum Myxococcota_A; class Polyangia; order Palsa-1104; family Palsa-1104; genus JAQBQH01. The sequence goes on from CAWAWS010000035.1 coordinate 92,059, forward strand.
CGATCTTGACCTGCGGCCTCGGCTGCTTGAGCGGCGCGGCCGGCGGCGACATGGCCGGCGGCGGCGGGCTCGGCGGCTTGGGCGGTTTGGGCGGCCTCGCCGGCTGCACGTCCTGCTTACAAGGCGCGCCGCCCGACGCCACGATGCAAGCCGAGGCCATCATCAGCTGTGCCGTGCAGAACTGCTTGAGCGACATCACCGGCGGCGGCGGCATCACCGGCATCTTCAGCTGCCTCGCCACGAGCTGCACGACCCAGCTCGCCGCCTGCCAAGGCCTCGGCATCGGCGGCTTCTAAGCCCGACCTACGCGAGCGGCCCGATTCGCATGGGCCGCTCGAACCGCCACGCCCGCTTACGCCTCGTCATCACTGTCGTCTTTGTCGTCTTCGTCGTCTGCGCTCGGCAGCGGCGCGCCCATCCACTGTTCGTACAGCGCGCGCTGCGCCGCCGACGGCACGGCCACGGGCGCGATCTTGTAGCGCTCGGGCGGCTTGTCGCCCAACGTCACCTCGATCGTCCGCAGCTGATCGCGACGGAAAATGTCGCAGCGCAGCCGATCGCCCGGCTTCTTCGCCGCCAGCCGCTCTTTGAGCGTCGCCGAGTCGATGCGGAAGCCGTCGAGCGCCACCAGCTCGTCGCCGGCCGACAAGCCGGCCGCCTGCGCCGGGCCGTCGTCGAGCACGGCCGCCAAGATGAGCCCGCCGTCGTCGCGCGTCGTCACGCCGAGCCACGGCTCGCCGGCGTCACCGTCGGTCTCGGCCGAGATCGTCGAGGCCGGCGGTGGCCAACAGGCGCTCCAGCTCCAGCTCGTCGCGACCGCGAATGTGCCGCTCGAAGAAGGCCTCCAAGTCGAGCCCGCTCGCCTCTTCCGCCAGCGCCTGCACGGAATCATCGGGAAAGCCGACGCCGCGCTGACCGAAGCGCTGCCACAACAGGCGCATCAGATCGTCGAGCGACTTGCCGCCGCCGGTGCGCGAGCGAATCTCGAGATCGAGCAGCAGCGCCACGACGCCGCCCTTCAAATAGTAGGAGATCGTCGAGTTGACCGAGTTCTCGTCGGGGCGATAGAGCTTGATCCAGGCGTCGAAGCTCGACTCCTCCAGCGACTGCCGTTTGCGCCCGGGAATGGCCGCGATTTTGCCGACCTCTTCGGCCAGCTTGTCGAGGTACTTCTCGGGCTTTTGCAGCCCGGCGCGCACCAGGATGTGGCGATCGTAGTAGCTGGTGATGCCCTCCATCACCCACAAACAGCGCGTGTAGGCTTCGCGCTGGTAGTCGAACGGGCCCAGCACCTCGGGATGGATGCGCTTGACGTTCCACAGGTGAAAATATTCGTGCGAGATGAGCTCGAGGAACTCCTCGTACTTCTTGCGCGGATGGAACGTGAACGGCGACGCCAAGAGCGCACACGACTTCGAGTGCTCGAGGCCGCCGTATTGGTTGGGCGCCAGCATGAGTAAAAAGGCGTACTCGTCGTAAGGCACGCCGTCGCCGAAGATGCCGGCGGCGGCGTCGATGATGAGCTGCATGTCGGCGAGCAGCTGCGGGCGCGAGAAGGTCGCGTCGCCCCAAATCGCCAGCCGGTGCCGTTTGCGTTGCGCGTCGAAGTGATGCAGCTCGTGCGTGCCGACTTCGAAGGGCGAGTCGACGATCTCGTCGTAATTGCGCGCGGCGAACACGTTCTCGGACGACTCGGGCAAGGCCACGGTCACGCGCCAATGCTCGGGCGGCGCGACGGTGATGCGCGCCGGCGCCGACTTCAGCGGCGGGTGATAGAGGAACACGCAGGCGCCGTTGAAGAAGCCGTGCGAGTCGTCGAGGTGGGCCGAGCGCACGGTCAAGTCGTTGGCGTAGACGCGATAGCGGGCGACGACGACCTCGGCGCCGCGTGCGTCGACGCGCCAGGTCGCCTTCTCGATCTTGCGCGCCGGAAGCGGGCGACCTTCGGGGGTCGCGAACGTCAGCTCTTGCAGGTGGCGCTCGAACTCGCGCACCAAGTACGAGCCCGGCGTCCACACCGGCAGCATGAGGTCGATGTCGGCGCCACCGACGGGAAAGCGCGCCTCGACGCCGTACAGATGCGCATTCTTGCCGACGAGATCGATTCGATATTCGACAGTTGCCGTTGCGGTCGCCATTGCACCGATCGATATCACGCGCCCGGCGACGGATCGAGCCGTGTGACGCTGAAGCCTTCGAGCGGCGTCAAGGTCACCGCTTTCTTGCCTTCCGAGAGCTTGGCTTTGAGCTGCGGCTTGGACACGCCGGCGGTCGACAGCTCCCAGAAGCCACGCGGATCTTCGTCGGCGTCGTCGAACACGCGCACGACGAAGACGCGGCCGCCGCGCGCCCGCGCCGACGCCAGCTCGCGATCGAGCCGCTTCCAGCAGGCGGCGGCGCCGTCGCGCGCGGCGTAGTAGGCGACGGGGAAGGGCTCGATCTTGGCCTTGCCGTAAAAGACGACGTATTCGTCCCACGAGTGGCCGGGGAAGAGGACCAGATCGCCGTCGCGGAGCAGCGCCGCGGTCGCCTCCGCTTTTTGCCGCGGCCATTGGTCGGTGTGCGCCGGCCAAATCGCCGTCGCGAAGTTGAACAGCGCCAGCCACGCCAGCACGGCGCCGCCGGCACGACCCGGCCGCGGCAGATGCAAGAGGAGCGCGGCGGCGACGACCCAGCCCGCCGGCAAGACGAAGATCCAGCGCTCGGGATCGGCGCCGAAGAACGCCACACCCAACAGCGTGTAAGGCGCGATCCACCAGACCAGCGCCGTCGTGTCGAGCGTGGCCAGCGCGCGGCGCTGCGTCATGGTGCCGACGAAGAGCGCCACGAGCGGCACGAGGCCGAGCAGGAATTGGCCGATGAGCTTCTGCGCATCCGCTTCGTACAAATAGGGCGAGAACACCAGCGACTTGGCCAGGCCGTAGATGGCGTCGGCGAGGCGATAGGGACCGCCGGACGAGACGAAGCCGTGCTGCGCCGAGCCGATCCAGCGGAGAGCGCCGGCGACATCGTGACGACGAACGATGAGCGCGGCCCAGGCGTAGGTGGCGATCGTGATGCTGCCGCCGGTGACGAGCGCGACGAGCGGCGGCAGCCAACGCGGCTTGGGCGCGTGCGCGAACAAGTAGTAGGCGACGAAGCCGCTCAAGAGCACGTGCGACAGATGCGAGAGCACGCACAGCGCCAGGCAAACGCCGACCAAGAAGGCGCGGGCGAGCGTCGGATGCGACGCGAACGACAGCGCCATGCGCACGGTCGCGAGCAAGGCGACCATCGCGGCGGCGTAGGCTTCGACGTCGTTGGCCTCGCTCCAGTAGCCGTAAGACAAGGCCAGGCCGCCGGCCGCGAGCGTGGCGCCGAGGCGGATCTGCGCGTCGTCGCGACCGGCGAGCAGGCGGCGCGCGATGCTGTACAAGAGGACGACGCCGGTGCCGCCGAGGAGCGCGTCGTAGAGCCGACCGGCGCGCAAGCCGTCGCCGACGAGGCCGGCGACGAGGCGCAACGCCGGCATGAAGAGGAGGTGGCCGGCCGCGAAGTTGAACGGCAAGAGCTTGATGTAACCGAGCCCGTCCAAGTTCGGGACGGCGGGCGCGGTCAGGAGATAGACGATCGTCGCCGCCGCGCCCAAGCCGAGCGCGCGGAGCCGATGCGAACGTTCGTCAGCGACGTCTGCCGGCGGCGCTTTCAACCGAAGAAGGCCTCGTTGCGGATTTGGCGTTTGCGATCGACGCCGCGCGCTTGCAGCTCCGTCTTCAGCTCTTTGATCATGGCGCCGTTGCCGATGAGATAGAACACCGGCTTCGTCAGCGCCGGCACGTCGGCGAGCAGCTCGTTGTTGATGCGCCCGCGGCGACCGCTCCAACTCGCGCCCGCTTCGCCCGAGAGGAACAGCCGCAGCTCGATGCGCGCGCTTTGCGCGGCGATGGCGTGCAGCTCGTCGAGCCAGAAGAGGTCGGCGGCGTGGCGATTGCCCCAATAGACGATGACTTTGCCGCGCTCGGCGCGCTCGGCCAGCTCGGCCAGCATCGGCAAGACGGGGGTGATGCCGACGCCGGTGATGCCGAAGACGACGTCGCCCGCGTGCTGCAGATCGAGCACGAAGAAGCCCATCGGCCCCGTGAACTGCACGCGCTGACCGACGGCCAGGTGGGCGAAGTATTGGCTGCCCGGGCCGTGCTCGATGAGCTTTAGGACCAGCGAAAACTCGGGAAGCCCCGAATGGGAGGCGATGGAATAGCTGCGCAAGATGGGGTTGTCGTCGGCATCGCGACCGACGCGCACGCTGACGAACTGGCCCGGACGGAAGGTCAGCGGCGCTTCCGGACGCAGAATATATTCGACGACGCCGTCGGCGCGCGGCTGTACGCGCACGAGCTCGGCTTCATGGACGTTGCCCGACATGGATGCTACCGTAACGGCATGTTGGGCTTCCGTCGAGGGGCGTGCGCGCTCCTATTATGCAGTTCCGTCGCTTGGGTCGGTTGTGACGAGAAAAAGTCGGCGCCGGCCGCAGCGCCGTCGGGGATTCCGCCGATGGACGATCACGCAGCCGCTGCCGGCAACGCCAATGATCGACCGGTTCACGAGCCTGTCGCGGGCGCGCCGGCGGGCGATACGGCGGGACTGCCGGCCGGCCATCCGCCGCTCGGCTCGATGCCGCCCGATCGCGCCGGCGGCATGATGCCGTCGACGGCGGCGGCACCGTCGGGCGCGTTCGCAGGCGAGACGCCGGGCGGCGAGCTCGATCCGAAGACGGTCATCTCGGGCGTGCTCAAGCTCGACGGCAAGGTGAAGGGCAAAGTGCAGACGGGCGACACCATCTTCGTCGTCGCGCGCAAATACGAAGAGGGCGCGCCGCCGGGATCGGGCACGCCGCTGGCGGTCAAGAAGCTCACCGTCGGCACGTGGCCGCTCGAGTTCACCCTCGACTCGCGCGACGCGATGCTCGTCGGCACGAAGATGGAAGGCAAGGTCGTGGTCACGGCGCGCGTCGACAAGGACGGCGACGCGATCACGAAGAATCCGGGCGACGTCACCGGACAGTCGAAGGCGGTGGTGCCGCCGCAGAAGAACGTCGTCGTGCCGCTGGACACGCTGCTGTGAGCGCGCGTCGGCGAGCGCGGGTGGGCGAGCGTCACGCGGTGCGCGCATGAGCGGCATTTGGCTCGACGTGGTGGCTTTGGGCGCGCAATGTGTCGCGTTCTTGGTCGGCCTCGTGCTGTCGCTCATCTTGGGCATGGTGATGGCGGCGCACTTGAATGGCGCGGTCGGGCTCATCGTGGCGACGTTGGCGGCGGGCGGCGGGCTCTTGGGCGCGGCCGTCGCGTCGCAAGCGCTGCGCGACTATCTGATCCGCCGCGAGACGTAGGCGGCGCCGGGCGGTCGCGCCCGAAATCAGAGGCGGCGCGCAGCGGCGCTGTCGTTGCCGAGCGCGTTCGGGTGGTGCTCGATCTCGACGGTGCTGTTGGGGGCGTGCGTGGGTGCCGAGCGCGCGTGGCCGTTATAAACCAACGATCGGCGTGCCGGACTACACGATGGCCGACTCCGGCGGAGCGGCCTCGCGCGGGCAAAGCCCGCCCGCGCGAGGCCGCCGTGCGGGCGAACGACGGGCCGCGCGGCGCGATCGGTGGGCGGCGGTGAGCCGCACGGCGCGGCCGGCGGCCGCTCGCGGCGAACGGCGGGCTCGCAAGCGGTCGCGGCGCATTTCGGGGGTCGTAGCGGTCGCGGCGCATTTCGGGGGTCGTAGCGGTCGCGGCGCATTTCGGGGGTCGTAGCGGTCCGCGGCGCATTTCGCCCGCTCGGCCGTGCCCTTCGCCGCTTCGGCTCGGCCGGCACGGCGGGAGCGCGCGGGCGGGCTGTGCCCGCGCGCGCTCCCGCTCCGCCGTGCCGGCCATCGGCGGATCGCGCACACCGATTCGAGGCTTATCGCGGGCCTGCGCTCGCAGCGCCCACGCACGCCCCCAACAGCACCGTCAAAGACGAGCACCATGTCCCGCGCCACACGCTCCCCGCCGCGCACGGCTCGGCGCCACCCCGCACGCCCGCACGCCGCGCCTGCGCGCGCCGTCGCTACTTCACGTCGACGAGATGCCGCCGATCGTTCAGCGCGTCCACATGCCACGACGCGCCGTCGATCCGCCGCAGCCGGTGCAGCGCGCAGTTGTCCGTCCGGAAATGCAGCGGCCGCCCAATGTCGACCCCGAGCGCGTGCTTGACCAGCAGATCGATCGTCACCGAGTGCGACACCACCAGCGTCCGCCCGCGATCCCCGCGCCGCGCGACGATCTCGTCGAACACCGCCGCCGCCCGCGCATAACAGACGCGCGTCGTCTCGCCCTCCGGCGGACACGCGTCGACGTCGCGCCGATGCAGCGACGCGAACAGCTCGGGAAACTGCCGATTGGCCTCGGCGAACGTCAACCCCGTCAACAGCCCCACCGAACGCTCGCGCAGCGCCGCCGTCTGCTCGATGGCGATGCCGGTCAGCCGCGCCGTCGGCTCCGCCGTCTGCACCGCGCGCGGCAGATCGCTGCACACGATCGTATCGAGCCGCCCCTCTTTGACGAGCAGCTTCGCCGTCGCCTCCGCCTGCCGACGACCGAGCGCCGTCAGCGGTGTCGGCCCGTGCCCGCCCAAGCGGCCGCCTTCGTTGCCTTCGGACTGACCGTGACGTAGCAGCAGTATTTCAGCGCCGGACATGGACGTGTTATATACGCCCGCCAAGAGGATTCGAAATGCCCAACTACGCCCGCTTGCACGAGCTCGTCTCCCATCGCGTCACGTTCGAGTACGACACCGGCGCCAAAATCGTCGGCTACGTCGCCGCCTGCAAACCGGCCACCGGCCCGGTCCAGGTCGTCGTCATGTCGCGCGTCGACATCCTCGACGACAAAGGCCGCGTCCTCGAGCATCACGACGAATTCAGCTTCGTCCCCAACGTCCTGACCACTTTCCGCCTCACCGAAGGCCCGTCGTAAACATCGTGACCGACGATTTTTCGGCGCTCGGCACCGAGCACTGGCTCGGCTGGCTCGGTGAAGATCCGGCCAAGGCGCTGCGCGACACCATCGAAGGCATGCTCGAAGCGCAGGTCGCGGGCGCGCATCTCGTGTGGATTCAGCTCACCGGACCGCCGCACTATCTGACCGGCGCCAAGCGCACCGAAGACGGCAAGAAGCTGCAAGTGACCCGCGCCGGCCTGGCCGCGCCCTTCCGCCTCGCCGTGCACGATCCCTCGGGCGACGTCGACGAGCTCAGCGGCATCGCCACCTGGGTCGCCACCGGCCTCGACGGCAACGAGCGCCGCGATCGCACGTTCTTGGACTTGAACAAGGACATGGACTGGGGCAAGACGCAGCTGGAAGCGCGCATCTTCGAGATCGACCGCTCGACCGCCAACGATCACTAGTTAATCTAGTTTTTCAGCCAGGTTTCACGAAACCGACGGCTGTCGAACGTCACTCTTTCGTCGCGTCGGTGTCGAAACCGGCGGCGCTCGTTCGTCGCTTTGCATGGTAAAGAACCGGAATATTCGGCATCCAAGCCGAACTTCTACTCGCGTGAGGTTTTGTCGCTCAATGCGCCGCGTCTCGTTTCTCGTTCCCATCATCGCCGCGGCCGCCTGCAGCGGCAGCGCCGCCGATCCGCATGAAGGTGGCCCGCCGGCCACGCCGGTCGAGCTCACGCTCTTGCGCGCCGTCCCGGTGCGCGACACCACCGAATACATCGCGACGCTGAAGTCGCGCCGATCGATCGTGTTACAGCCGCTGGTCGACGGTCAGCTGACGCACATCTTCGTCAAGTCGGGCGACACGGTCGATGCCAACACGCCGATCATGCAGATCGATCCGGCGCGCCAGCGGGCGACGGTGACGTCTTCGCAGGCGACCCAGGCCTCGCGCTTGGCGACGCTGAACTACGCCAAGCAGCAGATGGAGCGCACGCAGCGGCTGTACGAAGGCGGCGCCGTGTCGCAGCAAGAGGTCGATCAGGCGCGCTCCAACTTCCACTCGGCGACGGCGGAAGTGGCGGCGTTGGGCGCGCAGATCCGCGAGAACGAAGTGCAGCTCGACTACTACCGCATCGTCGCGCCGGCGCACGGTGTCGTCGGTGACATTCCGGTGCGCGTCGGCGATCACGTGACGCCGGCGACCAAGCTGACGACGATCGACGAGAACGGGCTGCTCGAAGCGTACATTTCGGTGCCGGTCGAGAAGACGCGGACGCTGCGCATGGGCATGCCGATTCAGCTCGTCGACGCCGAAGGGCAGCCGATGGGCGAAGGCCAAATCACCTTCATCTCGCCGCAAGTCAACGAAGAGACGCAGTCGGTGCTCATCAAGAGCGTCGTCACCAACAGCGACAACGCGCTGCGGGCCGCGCAATTCGTGCGCGCGCGCGTCGTTTGGTCGACGCACGAAGGCGTCGTGATTCCGGCGCTGTCGGTCATGCGCATCAACGGTCAGCCCTTCGTGTTCGTGGCCGAAGAGGAAGGCGGCAAGCTCGTCGCCAAGCAAAAGCCGGTGTCGCTGGGCGAGCTCAACGGCGACGGCTATCCGGCGCTGGCCGGCGTCAAAGCGGGCGATCGGCTGGTGACGGGCGGCGTGCAGAAGCTCGGCGACGGCGCGCCCATCGCGCCCAAAGCGGACGCCGCCAAGACCGAAGCGCCGTCGAGCGCGCCGGTGGCGGATGCGCCGCCGCCCGCCGCGCCCAAGGCCGAAGCCGCGCCCAAACCGACTGCGCCGAAGGCCGCGCCCAAGTCGAACGCACCGAAAGCCACGGCCAGCGCCGAAGGCAAGAAGCAGTAGCCATGTTCGTCGATTTTTTCATCCGCCGTCCGGTCTTCGCGACCGTCTGCTCGCTGTTGCTCGTGCTCGGCGGCGCCGTCGCCATTCCGACGCTGCCGGTGGCGCAATATCCGCAATTGGCGCCGCCGCAGGTCACGGCGTCGGCGTTTTACACCGGCGCCAACGCGCAGGTCGTCGAATCGGCGGTGACGACGCCGCTCGAGCAGACGATCAACGGCGTCGAAGGCATGAAGTACATCCAGTCGAGCTCCGGCTCCGACGGCAGCGCCAACGTCACCGTCACGTTCGACGTCACCCGCAACGTCGACCTCGCCGCCGTCGACGTGCAGAACCGCGTCAACCAAGCGCTCGGCCGCATGCCCAACGAGGTCAAGGCGACCGGCGTCACCGTCTCCAAAAACTCGACGCAGATGGTCTTCGCGACGGCCGTCTTCTGCGAGCACGGCGAATATTCGAACCAGTTCATCTCCAACTATCTCGACGTCTTCGTCAAGGACGCCTTGAAGCGCGTCAAAGGCGTCTCCGACGTGCAGATCTTCGGCGAGCGCAAATACTCGATGCGCTTGTGGCTCGACCCGGTGCGGCTGGCGGCGCGCAAGCTGACGGCGACCGACGTCGTCGCCGCGCTGCGCGAGCAGAACCTGCAAGTCGCGGCCGGCCAGGTCGGACAAGAGCCGGCGCCGCCCGGTCAGCCGTACCAAATCAGCGTGCGCGCCATCGGCCGCTTGAGCGACCCGGCGCAGTTCGATCGCATCGATCCTCAAGAGCGGCGACGACGGCTCGCTCGTGCTCTTGAAAGACGTCGGCCGCGCGGAGCTCGGCTCGGAGGATTACTCGTCGGTGCTGCGTTTCGACGGCCACGAGGCGATCGGCTTCGGCGTGTTCCTGCTGCCCAACGCCAACGCGCTCGACGTCGACAACGAGGCGCGCGCCGCGCTCGACCGGCTGTCGAAGCAGTTCCCGCCCGGCGTGAAGTACAAGATCGCGTTCGACCCGACGACCTCGGTGCGCGAGTCGATCCAGGAGGTCTTGTACACGCTCGGCGAGGCGATGCTGCTCGTCATCGCCGTCATCTTCTTGTTCCTGCAGAGCTGGCGCTCGACGATCATTCCCGGCCGTCACGATCCCGGTCTCGCTCGTCGGCACCTTCATCTTCGTCAAGCTGTTCGGCTTCTCGATCAACACGCTGACCCTGTTCGGCCTGACGCTGGCCACCGGTCTCGTCGTCGACGACGCCATCGTCGTCATCGAGAACATCGAGCGTCACATCGCCGAGAAGAAGCAGCGACGCGCGCGAGGCCGCGTCGGGCGCGATGGCCGAGGTCGCCGGCGCCGTCATCGCCACGTCGCTCGTCCTCGTCGCCGTCTTCGTCCCGGTCGCGCTCTTTCCGGGCACGACCGGCCGGCTCTACAAGCAGTTCTCGCTGACGATCGCGTTCTCGGTCGCGCTCTCGGCCTTCAACGCGCTGACGCTGACGCCGGCGCTGTCGGCGCTGCTCCTCAAGCATCAAGCGCTGGCGCAAGGCAGCTTCTTCCGCGCCATCAACCGCGCCATCGACGCCACGACGCGCGCCTACCAACGCACGCTCTCGGGCGTCCTGCACCACCGCGCGATCACGATGTTCCTCTTCGCCGGCGGGCTGTTGGCGACGGTGCTGCTCTACGCGCACGTGCCGACCGGCTTCGTGCCCGACGAGGATCAGGGCTACTTCATCGTCATGATTCAGGCGCCGCCCGGCGGCTCCTTGCAGAACACGATCAGCGTCACCAAGCAGATCGAGAAGATCTTGCAGCAGCAGCCGGAAGTCGCCGACATGTTCAACGTCAACGGCTTCTCGTTCGTCGGCAACGGCGGCAACAAGGCGATCGTGTTCGTGCAGGTGACGCCGATCGCCGAGCGCAAAGGGCCGGAGCATTCGATCGAAGCCGTGCTCGATCGTCTGCGGCCGCAGCTGATGTCGATGACCGGCGCCATGGTCATCCCGTTCGGTCCGCCGGCGCTGCAGGGCGTCGGCAGCATCGGCGGCTTCTCGCTCGAAGCTGCAGGATCGCGGCGGCAACACCATCGATGCGCTGGCCAAGGCGACGCAGGACGCCGTCGCCGAGGCGTCGAAGGACAAGGCGCTGGCCGGCATGTTCGCGGGCTTCACCGCCGACGATCCGCAGCTCCTGGTCTCGATCGATCGCGAGAAGGCCAAGAGCCTGCAGAGTCCCGTTCGACCAAATCGCCGACACCTTGCAGGTCTACATGGGCTCGGCCTACGTCAACGACTTCGACTTCAACAACCGCGCCTATCGCGTCTACGTGCAGGCGGATCGCGCAGTTTCGCTCGCAGCCGAAGGACATCCAGCCAGTTCTACGTGCGCGCGACGTCGGGCCAGATGATCCCGCTCGACTCCGTGGCGCACATCAAGACCATCACGGCGCCGCAGACGATCAGCCACTACAACTTGTTCCGCAGCTCCGAGATCAACGGCGCGTCGGCGCCCGGTTTCTCGACGGGACAGGGCCTTAAGGCGATGCAAGACGCGGCCAAGAAGGTGCTGCCGCAAGGCATGTCCTACGAATGGACCGGGCTTGTCGCTGGAGCAGCTCGAGTCGGGCTCGCAGACGCTGCTCATCTTCGGCTTGGGCGTCCTGTTCGTGTACCTCGTGTTGGCGGCGCAGTACGAGAGCTTCGCGCTGCCGCTCATCATCCTGTTCGCCGTGCCGCTGGCGATCTTGGGCGCGCTCTTGGCGACGTGGCTGCGCGGGCTGTCGAACGACGTGTTCTGCCAGATCGGCCTCGTCATGCTGGTCGGCCTGGCGTCGAAGAACGCGATCCTGATCGTCGAGTTCGCCGAGCAGCTGCGGCACGGCGGCATGCCCATCGCGCAAGCGGCCGTCGAGGCGGCGCGCATTCGTCTGCGGCCGATTCTGATGACGTCGCTGGCGTTCATCCTCGGCGTCGTGCCGCTCGTCATCGCGTCCGGCGCCGGCGCCAACAGCCGCCACTCGCTCGGCACCGCCGTCTTCGGCGGCATGTTCGTCTCGACGCTGCTCAACCTCTACTTCATCCCGATCTTGTACGTGCTCGTCGAGAGCTGGCGCGAAGGTCGCAGCAGCGGCGCCGAAGTCGCAGCCGGAGACGCGCATGCGTAGCCTGGCGTGCCTCTTGTTCGTGACCATGGCAGCGACGGCGCACGCGCAGGCGGATCTGCCGAAGCTGACGCTGCGGCAGGCGATCGAGCGGGCGCTGCGTGACAATCCGCGCGTGCTCGACCAAGTGCAGGAGCTGGAGCGGGCGCGGGCGCAGACCGAGCAGACGCGCTCGGCGTCGCTGCCGACGCTCTTTGGCAACGCGACCTACACGCGCTTCAGCTACGCGATCTCGTTTCCGACGGGCACGGGCGGCAACGAAACCGTGCAAAAGGCCGACGCGGTGAACGCCAACATCGTGGCGACGGTGCCGCTGTTGGCGCCCAAAGCGTGGGTGAAGTGGTCGCAAGCGCGCAGCGCCGAGAAGCTGACGGCGCTCAACGTCGGCGACATCAAACGGCAAGTGGCGCTGACGGTGTCGGGCGCCTATCTGGCGATTCTGGCGCAGCGGCGACAGGCCGAGCTCAACGAGCGCGCGCGCGACACGGCCAAGGCGCACGCCGATTACACGCACCTGCGGCTCGTGGGCGGGCTGGGCAGCCGGCTCGACGACGTGCGCGCGCAGCAGGAGCTGCAGAGCGACGAGCAGCTCGTGGTCTCGACGCGGCTGGCGCTCGAGCGCGCGCAGGAGACGCTGGGCGTGCTCGTCGCGGCCGATCGTCCGGTCGACGCCGGTGAAGAGCCCGAGCTGACGACGATCGACGCGGCGCAAGCCCAACAGGATGCGCCCAAGCTGCGCGTCGATCTGTTGGCGCTCGATGCGCGCAAGGTGTTGGCCAACAAGATCGTGCGCGAAGACTGGGCCGACTACGTGCCGACGCTGGCGGCGACGTTCGCGCCCATCTTCACGTATCCGGCGACGTCGTTCACGGCGCCGCAGTGGAGCTGGCAATTTCAGCTGCTCTTGAGCGTGCCGTTTTACGACGGCGGGCTGCGCTACGGCTTGGCGCGCGAACGAAAAGCGGTGGCGCAGGAGGCGGTGATCGATCAAGAGGCGGCGCTCAGGCAGACGCGCTCCGATCTGCGCATCGGCGACTCGGCCGTGCGCCAGACCGACGAAGCCTTGCGGCGCGCGCGGGCGGCGGCGAAGCTGGCGCACGAAGCGGTGACCATCGCCGATCTCGCCTATCACGCCGGCGCGACGACGAACATCGAGCTCATCGACGCCGAGCGGCGCGCGCGCGACGCCGACACCGCGGCCAACATCGCCGAGGACCAGTCCCGGCAAGCGCGCCTCGACGTGCTGTTCGCCGCCGGCCACCTCCCGTAACCGGCCGTTCGCCGCCGCGCGGCGCCGCTACCACGTGAAGTCGAGCAGGACGCTGGAGCCGTCGCGGGTGAGCGTGACCTTGCCGGTCGTGCTCTTGATGAGCTCGTAGAGCATCTGCACGCCGACGGGAATGGCGTCGATCCAAGCGCGGCTGGCGATGCACACGGCCGGCAGATTGGCGATCCGCAGGCGCGCGTGACCGACGCCCTCGACCTCCTCGATCTCGACGCGGCCGCACTCGGAGAAGACCTGGCTCCAGCCCTTCGGGAAGTGGCGCACCAGCGTCGCCGGCGACCCACCGCCGAGGAGCCGCAAGATCGTCGACACGAACGTCTTGAAGAGCGCGCTGCCCATCTCGAGCCGCTGCCGATCGCGCACGAGGCTGTCGAGCGCCGCCGGCGACAGCTTGTTGGCCAGCGCGTCGATGAGCTCGACGTCGGCTTCGATCGGCAGCCACTCGACCGGCATCGCCGTCGCGATCCGCTTGGCCGAGCGCAGCGACGTCATCAGCTCGGCGTGCAGGGTTGGCTGTTGCGCGTGCAGGAGCTCGAGCAGCATCTGCGGATGACGCGCCCGAATGGCCGGTGGCATAGCGTGATCATAGGTCGGCTCAGGCGCGCAGCGTACGTGAACTTCTTGCACGCCCTCGGCTAGAGCGCCGATCAGGTTATCCAGCGGCAAAAGGATCGACAGCGGGCGCGTGGCGTGATCCTCTCAGAGTCGCGAGAGGTGCCGATGAAACGGTGGATTCCACGGCAGAAGCATAGTGAGCGCGAAGAGCGGCTGCTCAAGCTTGCGGGGCGAAGCCGGAAGCTATTCGTGTTTCTGCGCGAGCAGCGACATCGCTTGTTCGATAGTGATTTCCAAGCGGAGCTTGAGTCGATGTATCGCGAGTCGGGGCAAGGCGAAGAGCCACAGCCACCCGCTCTGATGTGTATGGCCGTGTTGCTCCAGGGCTATCTGCAAGTCTCTGACGCCGAAGCTGTGCGGCTGTCAGCGACAGATCTTTGCTGGCGTGTCGTGCTGGGAACGCTCGACGACGACGACGACGACAAGCCGGGATTTTCGCAGGGTGGGCTGCAGCAGTTTCGCGAACGTCTCATTCGTCACGACATGGACTTGCGCTTACTCGAACGCACGGTGGAGCTCGCCAGGACGACGCGAGGCTTCGACTGGAAGAAGCTGCCCAAGAGCCTCCGCGTGGCGGTGGACAGCCGCCCTTTGGAAGGGGCCGGGCGAGTTGAAGACACCATCAACTTGCTCGGTCACGCCGGCCGCAAGATTGCCGAGTGCATGGCAAGGCTGCTCGAGGTGGATGTCCAAGAGGTCTGCGCCAAGGCGGGAGCGCCGCTGCTCTTGGCGAGCAGCATCAAGGCCGGGCTCGACATCGACTGGAGCGACGGGGAGCAAAAGAGCGACGCCCTCAACCGCCTCTGTCAACAGCTCGAGCGCTTGACCAAGTGGGTCGACAAGCGGCGTCCCGTCGAGGACCAGGACGAGCCCTTGGAGCGATATCGCGGAGCGTTAGCCCAGGTAAAGCAGCAAGACTTGGAGCCGGCCGCCGGTGGCGGAGTGCAGCGACGCCAAGGCGTAGCGGAAGACCGACGCATTTCAATCGAAGATGCCGAGATGCGCCACGGCCGCAAAAGCAAGAGCAAGCGCTTCAACGGCTACAAGCAGCACATCAGCACCGACCTCGGTACCGGTTTGGTGCTGGCTTGTGCCGTCACGCCCGCCAATCGGCCCGAGGACGAGGTTGGCGCCGCGCTCGCGGCCGACCTCTCACGACTCGACCATTCGCCCGATGAGCTGCAGATCGATCGCGCCTATATCCACAGCGAGCTAACGATGAATGTCCTGGCGCGTGACGGCGCCGTCATTTGCAAGCCATGGAGCGGCAACAATGGCAGGACGGGCTTGTTCGGCAAGCGCGACTTCCAGATCGACGTCCGCGCCAACACCATCACTTGTCCCGCTGGCCAGACCGAAACCTTCGTGCCGGGCGAGACTGTGCAGTTTGATCCCGAGGTCTGCGGCGCCTGCCATGTACGCGCACAATGCACTCGCGCCGCCGCCGGGACAGGCCGGTCGGTGCAAATGAACGCCGACGAGGCCCTGCAGAAACGATTGCGTCGCTTCCAGAGCACCCGTTCAGGCCGCGAGCGTCTTCGCCAGCGCGTTGGCGTCGAGCATTCCCTGGCCCACATCAGCAACCGGCAAGGCCCGCGCGCTCGCTATCGGGGCCTGCGCAAGAACGCTTTCGACCTACGCCGCCTCGCCGCCATCCAGAACCTCGAAACCGTCGCTCGTACCGCCGCGTGAGCGTGCGCTAACATGTTCGGCGC
>CAWAWS010000036.1:0-68625 GCA_963785725.1 uncultured delta proteobacterium
TTCCACGTTGACGGGCCGTTCGGCGAGCCGATGCAGGCACACGACGCGGCCCGCGCCTCCGCCGTGCGGCAAGAGCAGGATCGATAGGCGCGGCTTGGAATTCTGCAGCTGAGGAGCCGCCGCGCTCCGGCTTTCGCCGTCGCGCGCGCGGCACGCGGTCGTCAGCCGCCGCGATCGCGGCAGCCGCGCCCGGCTTCGCTAGTGCGGCTCGCCCGTCGGCTGCGGCTCCAACGCCGCCGTCGCCGCCGCCGGCTGCGCCGACCGCTCGCGATCGGCCACGCGCCAATCCACCGCCCGACTCGGCTCCCGCAGGAACGTCTCGGGATTCTCGATATGCAGCGCCGCGCGCAGCACCTCGTCCATATGCTCGACGGCGATGATCTTCATGACGCGCAGGACCTTCTTCGGAATGTCCTTCAGGTCCTTCCGATTCTCGTGCGGAATGACGACCGTGAAGATGTCGGCGCGATGCGCCGCGAGCACTTTGTCCTTCAGGCCGCCGATCGGCAGCACGCGACCGCGCAGCGTGATCTCGCCGGTCATCGCCACGTCGCTTGCGCACCGGAATGCGCAGCAGCGCCGACGCCAGCGCCGTCGCCATCGTGATGCCCGCCGACGGACCGTCCTTGGGAATCGCGCCTTCGGGGAAGTGAATGTGGATGTCGATCTTGTGCGTAGAAATCGTTCGATCAGCCCGAGCGACTCGGCGCGCGAACGGACGTAGCTCATCGCCGCCTGCGCCGACTCCTGCATCACGTCGCCGAGCTTGCCGGTCAGCGTCAGCTTGCCTTTGCCCGGCATGACCGTCACTTCGACGGCAACAAGATCGCCGCCGTGCATCGGTCACCGCCAGGCCGTTGCGCGAGACCGATCTCGTCCTTCTCTTCGCGACGACCGTGCGCGGAACTTCGTGCACGCCGAGATACTTCGGCGATGCTCTGCGGCGTGATCCGAAACTTCTGCGTTCGCCTCGCTCGGCGCCGCCGGCCACGACTTCCTTGGCGACCTTGCGGCAGACCGTGGCGATCTCGCGCTCGAGATTACGAACGCCGGCCTCGCTCGTGTAGTGGCGAATGATCGTCCGGATCGCCTGCTCCGTGATACTCGACGTCGACATCCTTGAGCCGTTGTGCTCCTTCTGCTTCGGAATCAGATACTGCTCGCGCGATCGTGAGCTTCTCCCATTCGGTGTAGCCGGGGAGCTGGATGATCTCCATGCGATCCTGCAGCGGCACGCGGAATCGAGTGCAGCGTGTTCGCCGTCGTGATGAACATGACGTTCGAGAGGTCGTAATCGAGATCGAGATAGTGATCGTTGAAGGTGACGTTCTGCTCGGGATCGAGCACCTCGAGCAGCGCCGCCGACGGGTCGCCGCGGAAGTCGGTCGACATCTTGTCGACTTCGTCGAGCAGGAAGACCGGGTTGTTCGAGCCCGCCTTCTTCAGCGACTGAATGATCTTGCCCGGCAGGGCGCCGATGTACGTGCGGCGATGGCCGCGGATTTCGGCCTCGTCGCGCACGCCGCCGAGCGAGAGCGCGCACGAACTTGCGTCCGGTCGCGTGCGCGATCGACTTCGCCGAGCGAGGTCTTGCCGACGCCCGGAGGTCCGACGAGGCACAGGATCGGCCCCTTGCAGCTTGTCCGACCAGCGACTGCACCGCCAGATACTCGAGGATGCGCTCTTTGACCTTCTTCAGGCCGTAGTGATCTTCGTCGAGGATCTTCTCGGCTTCCTTCATGTCGAGCTTGTCCTTCGGTCTTGTCGTCCCACGGCAGCGTCAAGAATCCAGTCGATGTAGTTGCGCACGACGGTCGCCTCGGCCGACATCGGCGACATCATCTTGAGCTTCTTGAGCTCCTTGTCGCACTTTCTCGTGCGCCTCTTTCGACATCTTCTTGTTCTTGATCTTCTCTTCGAGCTCCTGAATCTCGTTCTTGAACTCGTCGCTGCTCGCCGAGCTCCTTCTGAATCGCCTGCATCTGCTCGTTGAGGTAGTACTCCTTCTGCGTCTTCTCCATCTGCTTCTTGACGCGCGTGCGGATCTTCTTCTCGACCTGGAGAATCTCGATCTCGCCCTGCATGAGCTCGAACAGCTTCTCGAGCCGCTTGGCCGGCGACTCGGATCTCGAGGATCTCCTGCTTGTCGTCGAGCTTGAGATCGAGGTGCGCGACGATCGTGTCGGCGAGCCGCGCCGGATCGTCGATCGTCTGCACCGCAGATCAGCATCTCGGGCGGAATGCGCTTGTTGAGCTTCACGTAGTTTTCGAACGTCTGATGCGACCGAGCGCATCAGCGCTTCGATCTCCACCGACTTCTCGTTCGGCTCGCTCGAGCTCTTCGACACTCGACGATGAAGTATTCGTCGTTGGGCACGAACTTGCGAATCCGCGCGCGCCGCTTGCCTTCGACGAGGACCTTGACGGTGCCGTCGGGCAGCCGCAGCAGCTGAATGATCTGCCGAGCGTGCCGACCGCGAAGATGTCCTCGGGCGTCGGGTCGTTCGTCTTCGCCTTCTTCTGCGCCGACGAGGACGATCTCCTTGTCGTGCTCCATCGCCTGCTTCGAGCGCGTTGATCGACTTCTCGCGGCCCACGAACAGCGGCACCACCATGTGCGGGAAGACGATGATGTCCCGCAGCGGCAGCAAGGGGATGGTACGAGGAGCCTTCTTCTTCTCGTCGTTCTTGAAGAACATAGTTCGTAAATTGTAGCGCCGCTAAAGGTCAAAATCGAGGGCGCTACGGCATTAAGATCGGCGGCGCGAAAATAAATTACAGTCGACGACGCGGGGGAGGAGGAAGGCGCGATTGGGAATGGGGGGCGCGCTCCGACATCATGGTTGCGCGCTCAGACAGTCCTCGCCTTACAGGCTGCGGGAGACAACTCGCGCGCAACCATGATGTCGGAGCGCGCGCGGTTACGATCGCCTTGGTCACGACGGGCGTCGTCGACGGCGGAGATTCGCGGCGGATCTCGATATCTCCGCTTTGGTTGCGATGGGCGCGTTGGCGTGGGCAACGTCTGGGATTCGCGGGTGCTTTGGTCGGGACGTGGCGTGGGCGCGTGGTGGTGCTGGTGCGCGCGACTAGGGCACGCGTTCGTGTCGCTGATTGTGACGGTGGCGGCGCGCGCGGTTGCTGCGGGGGATACGGGACGTGACCGGATGCGGCACGCACACGTCGGTCTGCGGAGAGCCGACGTGTGGTGACTGTTGTCGAGGAGCGGCGTGGGCCGCGATGCGGGGCGGGTTACTTGCGGCCGCCTTCGGCGGCTTCTTTTTGGTACATGAGCAGCGGTTGTTGCTGGCTGTCGATGACTTCCTCGTTGATGAGGACCTCTTTGACCGAGGCCGTCGACGGCAGCTCGTACATGATGTCGAGCAGCGCGTTCTCGAGGATCGCGCGCAGGCCGCGGGCGCCTGATCTTGTGCTTGAGCGCGGCTTTGGCGACGGCGTGCGAGCGCGCCCTTCGTGAACTTGAGCTTCACCGAGTCCATGTCGAAGAGCTTCTGATACTGCTTGACGAGCGCGTTCTTCGGCTTGGTGAGGATGTCGACCAGCGCCTCTTCCGACAGCTCGTGCAGCGGCGCGATGACCGGCAGGCGGCCGACGAACTCGGGGATCATGCCGAACTTGAGCAGATCCTCGGGCTGCACCTCTTTCAGAGTACTCCCAGATCTTCTTCTCGTTCTTGGACGCGATCTTGGCGCCGAAGCCCATCTGCTTCTGGCCGACGCGCTGCTCGATGATGTCCTCGAGCCCCGTGAACGCGCCGCCGCAGATGAACAGGATGTTGGTCGTGTCGACCTGCAGGAACTCCTGCTGCGGATGCTTGCGGCCGCCCTTGGGCGGCACGTTGGCGACGGTGCCTTCGATGATCTTGAGCAGCGCCTGCTGCACGCCTTCGCCCGAGACGTCGCGCGTGATCGACGGGTTGTCGCTCTTGCGCGCGATCTTGTCGATCTCGTCGATGTAGACGATGCCGCGCTGCGCCTTCTCGATGTCGTGATCGGCGTTCTGCAGCAGGTTGACGATGATGTTCTCGACGTCCTCGCCGACGTAGCCGGCCTCGGTGAGGTTCGTCGCGTCGGCGATCGCGAACGGCACGTTGAGGATGCGCGCGAGCGTCTGCGCGAGCAGCGTCTTGCCGCAGCCCGTCGGCCCGAGCAGCAGGATGTTGGACTTCTGCAGCTCGACGTCATCGATGCCGACCTTTGGCGTCGATGCGCTTGTAGTGGTTGTGCACGGCGACCGCGAGGATCTTCTTCGCCGTGTCCTGGCCGATCACGTACTCGTCGAGGACCGCCTTGATCTCGGCCGGCTTCGGAACCGAGGTCGAGCCCGTACGACTGCTCTTCCTTCTCGATCTCCTCGGCGATGATGTCGTTGCAGAGCCCGATGCACTCGTCGCAGATGTAGACCGTCGGGCCGGCGATCAGCTTCTTTACTTCCTTCTGTTCTTGCCGCAGAAGGAGCACGACAGATTGCCGTGGTTATCGTCCCTACGCTTATCCATTCGTCCTCTCGCTCGACCTCGACCGGCCTACTACTTCTTCTCTTCCTTTTTCTTGACCAGCATCTCGTCGACGACGCCGTACTCTTTGGCCTCGGCCGCCGACATGAAGAAGTCGCGCTCGGTGTCGTGCTTGATCTTGTTGATGTCGTGACCGGTGTGCTTGGCGAGCAGCTCATTCATCCGATCGCGCGTCTTCAAGATCTCTTTGGCGTGGATGTCGATGTCCGTCGCCTGACCTTGGAAGCCGCCGAGCGGCTGGTGCAACATGATGCGCGCGTTCGGCAGCGAGTAACGCTTGCCCTTGGTGCCGGCCGCGAGCAGCCACGCCGCCATCGAGGCCGCCTGCCCCATGCAGATGGTCGCGACGTCGCAGCGCACGTATTGCATGGTGTCGTAGATCGCCATGCCCGCCGTCACCAACCCGCCCGGCGAGTTGATGTAGAGCATGATGTCCTTGTCCGGATCTTCGGACTCGAGGAACAACATCTGCGCGACAATGATGTTGGCGATCTGATCGTCGACCGGCGTGCCCAAAAAGACGATGCGGTCCTTGAGCAGTCGCGAGAAGATATCCCACCCGCGCTCACCACGGTGGGTCTGCTCGATGACGGTCGGGATGATGAAGTCCGTCATGCCGAGGGCGCCCTTCTTGTCACGGTCACGGTCAAACATGGGTCATTTCTCCGACGAGGAGGGGACTTCTTGAGCCTTCTCATTGATCTTTGCCCGGCTCAAGAGCAAGTCAAGGGTTTTCTCCTCGCGAAGTTGGTGCTTCAACGAGTCGAGACGCCCCTCTTTCTGTAGCTCCGCCTTCAAGCGCGGCACTGATTTATCGCGGCTCGCTGCCATCTCGGCCAAGCGCTTCTCCATGTCCGCGTCGGAGACTTCGACCTTCTCCTTCTCGGCGATGGCATCGATCAAGAACGCCGCGCGCACTTCGTCGTTCGCGCTCTCGCGCAGCTCGTCGCGCACGCGCTGCTCGTCGACGCCCGCGGTGCGGTAGTCGATGCCGCGCATGGCCATGCCGAGCCGCGTGCGCTGGACCATGGCATCTAATTGACGCTCGACGAGCGCCGGCGCAACCACGAATGAGTTGCGCTTGAGCAGCTCCTTGACCAAATCGCCCTTGAGCTCCTCTTTGGCCTGCTTCTCGTCTTCGCCGAGCAGACGCACGCGCGTCTTTTCCTTCAGGTCGACGAGCGTGTCGGCTTCGCCCGTGTCCTTGGCGAATTCGTCGTCGAGCGCCGGCATGACCTTCTCGCGCGCTTCCTTGATCGAGATCTTGAGCGCCGCTTTGGCGCCTGCAAGCTCGGCCGCGGGCGCATTGCCCTCGCCTTCCGCCTTCGCCGGCAGGACGAAGGTCACCTCGTGCTGCTGCGCGGTGAGCGGCACGCCGACGAGCGCCGCCGCCAAGCCCGGGATCGGCTCGCGCGCGACTTCGCCGAGATCGATCATCATCGCTTCCTTGTCGAACTTGCGCTCCCCGATGACGCCGGTGATGTCGACGACGGCGACGTCGTTCGCTTGCAGCGCGGTGCGACCTTCGATCGTCTTGAACTCGGTCAGCTCCTGACGCTTACGCTCGAGCGCGGCGATGACGTCCTCGTCCGTCGCCTTGGCGGCGCGCTGGCCGAGCACGATGCCTTCGTACTCCTTCGGCTCGACGATCGAACGGACTTCGACGCGCGCCGAATAATGGAACGGTTGGCCCTTGTGCAAGTGCGCGTCGTCGACGACCGGCTCGGCCACCGGCTGAATGTCGTGCTGGTTGGCAGCGGTGATGAAGCTCTCTTGCACCAGCGTTTTGATGACCTCTTGCTCGACCTGACGGCCGAACATCTTCTCCAGCATCGGGCGCGGAACCTTGCCTTTGCGGAAGCCTTTGAGCGCGACGCCGCGCGACAAATCTTTGTAGGCCTCGTCGAGCTTTTGACTGACGTACGGCCACGGAATCTCGACGGCCACTTTCTTCTCGACCGGAGAGAGCTCAGACACAGTGACTTGCATGGGGTCCTCTAGGTGAAGGAGGTTTTCTTGCATGCGTCCACCGATCAGTCAAGGATCGCCGGATGGCCCACCACACGCATGGCACCGGTGAGTTCACTCGCGCCCAGCTGCGCAGCTGCCCCGATTCTGTGGTCTTCGAGCCGGGCGCGCTCGTCTTTCACCCGGAGAATGTGACGCTCGGCGAGAACGTCTACGTCGGCCACTACGCGATCTTGAAGGGCTACTACCGCAACGAGCTCACGATCGAAGCGGGCACGTGGATCGGTCAGATGGCCTTCCTGCACGCCGCCGGCGGCATTCGCATCGGCGCCGACGTCGGCATCGGCCCCAAAGTCTCGATCCTCACGTCGACGCACGAAGATCCGGGGCGCGATCGGCCGATCATGTCGGGCACGATCACGACGCGCCCGGTGGTCCTCGAAGACGGCTGCGACCTCGGCGTCGGCTGCATCATCCTGCCCGGCGTCACCGTCGGGCGCGGCGCGCAAGTCGGCGCCGGCGCCGTCGTCACCGCAGACGTGCCCGCCTACGCCGTCGTCACCGGCAACCCCGCCCGCGTCCTGCGCGTCCGCTGAACGGCGGGCGCGGCCGCGGGCTCACGTTCCGCCGTCGACCGCCACCGTGCACGTCGAGCCGCTCACCGTCGCCGGCTCGTCCTCGAGCGCGCCGCGATTGATCCAATCCTGAATCGCCTGAATGTCGTTCGCCGGCAGCGCCGGGCTGCCGCTCGGCATGCGCGCGCCATAGTCCGTATCCGGGTCGAGATCGTGCGCCAGCGTCAGCTTCGTCACGAGGAAGCTGTCGGTGGCGTCGCACGGCTTGACGCGCAAGAGGCCCGCCGCCGCCGCCTTGGCGTTGACGGCCGGCTGACCGACGAGCTGCGCGAACGCGACCATCCCCGCGCCCGTCGCGTCGTCCTGCAGGTTCAGCTTGTTCGACGTGCGCGCGCCCGTCGTCGAGTGGCACGTGCTGAACGTACAGGTCGGCTGCAAGATCTCCTTGTTGATGCCGGCGAAGTTCGTCGGAGCAGGCGCGGCGCCGGTCATGTCGGCGCCGCTGCCGCCATCGAGCACTTCCGCTTTACTGCCGCCGCAGCCGAGCAGCGACACGGCGAGACTTAGGCTTAGGATTCGGATCATCATCTGGCGCATGTAGCGAATTAGTTGTCGCGGCGCAAGCGATCAGGGCCAACTTCTGCGCCCGCGACAGTCGTTTGCAGGCGGCTTCGCGGCTCAGCGCCGCCCCCTTCGTCGCTGCGCGCTCGACGTGGGCCAGCTCGACCGGCAGCCGCCCGCGCGTGTATTTGACCCGCCCGCGACCATGGGCCAACAGCCGTCGCGCGAGGTCGTTCGTCATGCCGCAATAGAGCGTGCCGTCGGCGCAGCGCAAGAGATAGACGCGCCAGCCTTCGTCCTTCTCGGCAAGCTCGCGAGGGTGCTCGATTCGTTGCCGCATTGACCTTTTCCGAACGGCGATGTTAGCGTGGCCGCCGTTATCATGCGAATCGACACTGAGCGGAAGCTGTTCGTCTGCCTGCGGATAGACAACAAGATGCGCGATCAGCTGGCGCAGGCGCCGGCGCGCGACAAGGTCTACTTCGACGGCTCCGACCCGCGCTACCTCATCACCATTCGCACCGTCGAGGACAACTTCATCGGCAAGGTGATCGACGGCGGCACGCCTGCGGCCTCGATGGACGACCTGAAGCGCAACTTGCTGAGCATCCTCACGCGCGTCGCGCCCGGCCGCCATCGCGAGGACGCCGTCAAAGTGTTCGCGCTCGACGACGGCGAGCCGCCGCCCGCGCCGCGCAAGAGCGGCGATGAGGACGAGGACGCGGACGTCGTCGCGGCCCCGCGCACCAGTTACTACTAGCCCACTGCTCTTTTTCCTTGCGTCGGCCTTCCAAATTGTTTACTGGATTCAGCGTTTCGAGCGCCCGTAGCTCAATTGGATAGAGCATCGGACTTCGAATCCGCAGGTCGGGCGTTCGAGTCGCCCCGGGCGCACCCGACAGCGTTTGAAAATCTGGGCCCATAGCTCAATTGGTAGAGCAGCGGACTCTTAATCCGTTTGTTGAAGGTTCAAGTCCTTCTGGGCTCACTACCGTAACTCACCGCCGCCCGTCACGTTTCGTCTCCCCTAGCGTTCGCTTCGACGGTCGGTTCGTGGCTCGCGCCGCGAGCCGACGGCCGTCACCACTTGCCGGGCGCGAGCGCGGCGCGAAAGTCGGCGCCGATCGGCCGGTACGCCAGCGTCGCCGGGTTCACGAGCTGATTGAAGTCGGCGGCGAAGCTGACCTCACGCCCATCGTCGCCGATGAACACGACGAGCAGGCGGTAGTCGCCGAGCCGTGACGGCGGCGTCGGGCCCGCGTGCAAGGACTCGGGCTGCAAGCGGCGCCAGAGATCGTCGAGCCGGCGCCAGTCGTGCACCACTTCTTGGCGCAGGACCGGATCGCGCAGGCTCGCGAGCGGAATCGCGACCGCCGTCCTGACGTCCCAAGGCACGAAGTAAATCTCCGCGGCCACGAAGCCTTGCTCGCTCGCGGTCGGCAGCCGCTGCGGTACCGGCAAGATCGTCGTGATCGCGCCGTCGTCGCGGCCGATGCGCGCGGCGCACAAGGGAATGGCGATGAGGCAAGCGACGAGCGCGGCGCTGATTAGCGGTTTCGACCAGCTCTGATGAACGATGGCGATTCTCATGAGGCGGTCGAACGCGCCGCGGCCGCCAAACGGTCTCGATCGCGAGATCGTCGCCGATCGACCGCACAAGAACCGGCCGGCGCGACGTTAGCAGCGTAGTGGCCGCCACATTTCGGCCCAAAATCCTGTCGTCTACGTCACCTTCCTGACAGATGCAAACGCTCTAGCGTGAGTAATCTGGGAGCGCTGCTCATGATCCGCGCTGTCTCATTTTTGCTCGCTTTGGCTGCCATCGGCTGTTCCAGCTCGACGACCTTGACGGTCACGCTGCTCTCCAGCTCCAACCTCGGCGTCGCCTCGATGACGGCGCAGATCGACGCCGTCGACGCCATCAGCAGCCGCACGACGCTCGACCAGAGCATTCCCTTCAGCGGCGCCGGCCTCGTGCTGCCGCAGCGCTTCACGGTGACGCTGCCGCCGCAGCAAGCCTTCGTGACGGTGTCGGTGACGGGCAAGTCGTCGACCGATTCGGACATCGACGCCAGCGAGATGACGTTGAGCGTGCCCCATCAGAACGTCGAGCTCAGCTTCTATCTCGACGGCGCGCCCGGCAGCGATCCGTCGTCGCCGCTGCCGCCGCAAACCAATGATGGCGGCGCGCCGCTCGACATGACCGCGAGCATCACCGACGGCGGCACGACCGACGGCGGCACGACGACCGGCGGCGCGCCCGACCTCGGCGGCTGCGGCGTGTGCGCGTCGCCGTCGATCTGCTGCGGCACGACCTGCGTCGATCCGACGCGCGACGCCAACAACTGCGGCGTGTGCGGCTTCATTTGCGCCAGCGGCGTGTGCGGCCAATCGGTCGTCGCCAGCATGACGACCGGCGCCGCGCCCGCCAATTGGCACTTCAACACGCGACCGGGCTCGTCGGGCGGCGCCTTCTACGACACCAGCGTCGACCTCGCCGTCCTCACCAACGACGTCACCGGCCAGACGGCGACGATCTTGTACGACCACCCCATCGCCACCGACAGCTTCGACGCCACCTTCGACTTCCGCATCAGCGTCTCCAGCTTTCCCTACGCCGACGGCATGGCCTTCGTGCTCATCAAGAACAACAGCGCCGTCGCCAATATCGACACGTCGGTCGGCTTCGGCGGCGGCGGCCTCGGCATGCTCGCGCCCAGCCCGCAGAATTCGAACGCCCTCTTGAGCGGCTACGGCGTCGAGCTCGACACCTACGACAACGACAACCCGAACGGCGCCTGCGGCGAAAACATCGACGGCGATCACGTGAACATCGACTCGCTCGCCAGCTGCGCCACCGCCAGCAACGGCAACCTGCCGACGCCGCTGTCGCAAGCGCAGGCGTTCCAGCTCGCCGACGGGCTGTGGCACACGCTCGGCTTGCACTTCGCGGGCGGGCAGCTCTCGGTCTCGATCACGACGAACGGCACGGCGCAGACGCTCTTCACCAACGTGCCGCTCACCGGCTTCGTCTCGGGCGACAGCTACTTCTACGGCTTCTCCGGCGCCACCGGCGGCTTCAGCGAGCGCGCCGAGGTCCGCAACGTCGCCGTCAAGTTCCCCACGCCGCGCTGCTTGTGACGCCTAACTAATCCGTCGTGATTCCCGGCCGGCGCACAAAGCGCGCGTCGGCGGGGAGCCAGCGTCCTCGCCGATTCAGCGCGCCAACGACTGACGCGCGTCGGTCAGCGCCAGGTTGACGGCGTCGACGAGCGCATCGACGTCGAACGGCTTGCGCAAGATGGCGCTGCAGCCGGCCGGTATCTCGCCGCGGCCGGCCGTCGAGCACACGACGCCGATGCCGCGCAGCGCCGGATCGTCGGCGATGGTGCGCACGAGGTGCCAGCCGTCGATGCGCGGCATGACGAGATCGACCACCGCCACGCAAGGCCGCGGCGCGCCCGCCAACACGCCGAGCGCATCGGCGCCGTCGCACGCGGAGAGGACGGCGAAGCCCTCGAGCGCGAGGAGATCGAGCATGGCCTCGCGGATCGCCTCGTCGTCATCGACCACAACGACCGTCTCCGGCACGCGGGCAGCATGACAGAAGCGCCCGGGTCTCACAAAGGCAAATGTCTGACATTCGGATACGGTCGAGACCTGACGACACGCGTGGCATACTGCGATGATGGAGCTGGAAGCCGAGGCGCAGTCGTTCTTCGAGTCTCTACAGTCGCGAATCTGTGACGCGCTCGACGCCGAGGATGGGCAGGCGCGCTTCATCCGCGACGCCTGGCAGCGCGCCGGCGGCGGCGGCGGCCTGACGCGCGTCATCAGCGGCGGCGCCGTGTTCGAGAAGGGCGGCGTCAACACGTCGGCCGTGCACGGGCAGCTCAAGCCCGACTTCGCGGCGACCTTGCCGGGCGATGGGCTCGACTTCTTCGCCACCGGCATTTCGCTCGTGTTGCATCCGCAAAATCCGCGCGTGCCGACGGTGCACGCGAACTTCCGCTGTCTGCGTCGCGGCAGCGCGCGCTGGTTCGGCGGCGGCGCCGATCTGACGCCGTATTATCCCGTGCGCGAGGACGTCGTGCACTTTCATCGGACGTGGAAGACGGCCTGCGATCGCCACGACGCCGCCTATTACCCGAAGTTCAAGCAGTGGTGCGACGACTACTTCTACCTGCCGCATCGCCACGAGACGCGCGGCGTGGGCGGCATCTTCTTCGATCAGCTGCACGCCGACGAGACGCGCGATTTTGCCTTCGTCAAAGACGCAGCCGAGTCGTTCTTGACGGCGTATCTCCCGATCGTGCAGCGCCGTCGTCATGACGCGTTCGGCGATCGCGAGCGGCAGTTTCAGCTGCTGCGAAGAGGCCGCTACGTCGAGTTCAACCTGCTCCACGACCGCGGCACCGTCTTCGGGCTGAAGACCGATGGTCGCGTCGAGTCGATCCTCATGTCGCTGCCGCCGCTGGCGCGCTGGGAATACGACGCGCAGTTCGAGCCCGGCACGCCCGAGGCCGATCTCGTCAATTGGCTGAAGCCGACCGATTGGCTGAACGAAACCAGCTAGCGGTTGCGCTTGGCGAGCGCGCGCTCGACTTCGCCGCGCATCGTGCCCGACAAGATCTTGCCGTACATGATCCAGTCGCCGATGAACGAATAGATCGGATAGCGAAACGTGGCCGGCTTGTTGTGCTCGAAGCCGAAGTGACCGAGCCAGGCGAAGCTGTAGCCGGCGATGGGCGCGCCGGCGAGCAGCCACGGCCGACCGGTGACGACGGCGGCGGCGACCAGCGCCAGCACGATCGTCGAGCCGACGAAATGGAGCGCCCGCGTGACCGGCCGCGAATGCTCGCAAACGTAGAACGGCCAGAACTGACGGAACGACGTCATGCGCACGTCCGGCGTATCGATCGGCCGCTCGCCCGTGATTTCCGACGCCATGGAAGAATTCTAACACAGCATTTTCGCTAGCCCGTTTGGACGTAGTTTACGTGGGGTCGACCACGTCTCGACCACATGTAGATGAAGGCGCTGATGTCGCACCCGGCACGTTTTCCTCAGCGTTGCGGGCGCACGGTGTAGCGCGAGACGGTGACGCACGGCAGCTGACGGTCGATGCGCGCGTCGCGGCAGAATCGCGGGCCAGCGACGAGCGGACGGCCGGCGAGCGGCGTGCCGTCGACCTCGGAGGTGACGTAGACGTCGTGCGGCAAGACGTCGAGCCGCTCGAGATCGCCTTCGATCTCGGCGAACGACAGCCGCGGATGCACGACGAGCGTCGGCGCCGTCCACTGCATGAGCCGCGTCGCGCGCATGCCATAGACGAGCGCGTGGCTGTCGACGGTCGCGACCCAGGCGCCGGCGCGCGCCGAGGCGGGCGCCAGCCGCGCGCGCGACATCGCCAGCGGCGCCGACGCCACGGCCGACGCGACGATGAGCGTGACCGCGGCCGGCAGTCGCGCGTGCGTCAAGAGCGCCAGCGCCAACGTCGCTGCCGCGATGAGCGGCAGCAGATGGCGCGGCTGCTCGAGGACGTTTTGCCCGAAGAGCGCCCACAGCGCATAGGGCGCGGCGACGGCGAGCGCGACGACGAGGGCGTCACCCGACGGCCGGCGCCGCGCCATCGCGACCGCGACCAGCGCGACGGCGAGCGACAGCGGATGCGGCCACAGGCCGTCGTAGACGAGATCGCGCGTCCAGGCGGCGAGCCGCACGAGGAGATCGGGGCGCGTGACGATGCTGCCGCCCCAGACGGTGAAGTGGCCGGTGACGTGCGTGCGGCCGAGCTGCCACAGCGCTTCGGCGCCGACGACGAGCACGAACGGCACGACCCACGCCAGCGCGCCCACGATGGAGCCGACGAGCGCCGCGAGCAGCGGCCGCCGCGCGTGCCGAACGACGAACGCGAACGACAGCGCCAGCGGCCAATACGACGCGCGGGCGCCCAAGGTCAACGCCACGAGCGCGCCGGCCACGAACGCGGCGCGGCGCGTCGGCCACGTCAGCGCCGCGAACGACCACGCCGCCAGCGCCGTCGCCGTCGCGTCGGACAGCGCGGCGCCGCCGGTCAGCGCCGGGCCGAGCGCGACGGCCCACAGCGCGAACGCGATGAAGCCTGCGCGCGCGTCGACGAGCGCCGTGCCGAGACGCCACAACGCCACGCCGGTCGCGGCCGACGCCAGCGCCGACGTCGCCGTCGTCGCCGTCAGCGCGTCGAGGCCGCCCGCGTGCAGGAGCCGCGTCAGCGCGACGTAGACCGGATAGCCGGGGAAATGCGGCTGAAATTGCGCCAAATCGAAGTGCTCGACGGCGCGCACGAAGCCGACCGAGTCGTAATCGTCGGGCACGCGCGCCCGCGTCGCCAGCCGATAGACGAACAGCGCCAGCGTCGCCAGCGCCAACGTCACGCGCGCCGGCAGCCGCCTCATGCGGACGACGAGCCGGCGACGGCGACACGAGCGGCGGGCATGCGCCGACTATAGCCGGCCGCATGCCCGAGCGCCTGCCTGTCCGCCTGCCTGCTGATGAGGGCGGCGCTACTTGTCGCTGTTCTCGGTGTCGTGCTGGTAGTCGGTCGACTTGGTCGTGCTCGACTTCGTCGTCGACGTGTCGTTCTGCATGCCGTTCTCCGGATTCACCATCGGCGTCGCATCCGTCCCCGACGACGACTTCTGGTCTTTCTTCTGCGACTTCTGCGACTTCTGCGACTTCTGCATCTCCGTCGTCGACGAATCGGTCTGCTTGCTGTCCGGCATGCCCGACGTGTTGCTCATCGGAGCCGTGCGCACGCCGCCGCCGGGCACGAGATCGCTCGGCGCCGAGCCGTTGCCGGTGTCGATGTCGCCGGCCGTCTTCTGCGTCGGCGTACGCGTGTCGGTCGTCCCGGTGCCCGCCGTGGGATTGATCCCCTGCGGTCCGTCGAGCGGCGCCGACTGCGCCAGAGCGACACCACCTGCCAGCGGCAGTGACAGGAGCGTCATTCGTAGCAGCTTGAACATGATTCCACCTCCCCTCACTGAGCTATGCAGCGATCGCGCCAGCATTTGCACCCGTCCGACGCGCATGCGACTGTGGGCGCAAATGACGAGCGCAGCTCCGCCGCCGCCGCTGATCGAGCACGCCGCCCGCCTCGCGCGCGTGCGCCTGCTCTGTCTCGACGTCGACGGCGTTCTCACCGATGGCCACTTGTATTGGGTCGGCGACGGCTCTTGGTCGCAGCGTTTCAGCGTCCGTGACGGCTACGGCATCAAGCTGTTGCAAGAGGCCGGCGTGCACATCGCCGTCATCTCCGGCGGCGACGTCAAGTCGGGCCGCGATCGCTGCGCGTCGCTCGGCATCGTGCACGCGCACTTCGGCATCGACGACAAGGTCGCCACCTTCCGCAACATCGCCGCCGGCCTCGGCATCGACGCCGACGAGACCGCCTTTTGCGGCGACGAGCTGGTCGACGTGCCGCTCTTGCGCGTCGTCGGCTTCGCGGCCACGGTGCCCGAAGCCGTCGACGAGGTGCAGGCCGCCGTCCACTACGTCACGCGACGACCGGGCGGCAACGGCGCCGTCCGCGAGCTGTGTGACCTCATTCGAGCCCATCGCCCATGACGACGACGTTCTCGCAGCTCGGGCAACATCCGCTGGTGCGGCTCTTGGAGCAGCCGGTGAAGTATGTCGTCGGCCTCATGTCGGGCACGTCGGTCGACGGCATCGACGCCGCCTTGTGCGCCATCGAAGGCCACGGCGCCGCCGCCCGCGTCCGCCTCATCGACTTCCGCACGACGCCGTTTACCGACGCGCAGCGCGCGCGCATCCATTCGCTCTTTCGCGCCGACACGGCCACGCTCTGCCAGGCCAACTTCGAGCTCGGCGACTGGCTGGCGCAGGCGGCGACGGCGCTGACGCACGGCAAGACCGTCGACCTCGTCGGCAGCCATGGGCAGACGGTGTGGCATCACCCGCCGTCGCACGTGGCGCTGGAAGGCGGCACGGCCTCGACGCTGCAGCTGGGCGAGCCGGCGCTCATCGCCGCGCGCATGGGCGCCGTCACCGTCGGCGACTTTCGCGTCGCCGACGTCGTGGCCGGCGGCGAAGGCGCGCCGCTCGTGCCCTTCGCCGATTGGGTGCTCTATCGCCAGCCCGGCCGCGCGCGCGCCGTGCAGAACATCGGCGGCATCGCCAACGTCGCCCTGCTCGTCGACGACTTCGACAGCGTCGTGGCCTTCGACAACGGCCCCGGCAACATGATGATCGACGCGCTCATGCCGCTGGCCTCGAACGGCGCCGAGACCATCGACCGCGACGGCAGCTGGTCGGCGCGCGGCGTCGTGCAGGAGGACTTGGTCGCGCAACTGCTCGCCGATCCGTACTTGGCCGCGCCGCCGCCGAAGTCGACCGGCCGCGAGCGCTACGGCGCCGAATTCAGCCGCGCCTGGGCCGCGCGGCACGCCGATCGCCGGCCGCTCGACCTCGTGGCCACGGCCGTCGCGTTCACGGCGCGCGCGATCGCCGACAGCTATCGCCGCTTCTTGCTGCCACGCCGGACCATCGACGACGTGCGCGTCGCCGGCGGTGGCGCGCACAACGCCACGCTGATGGCGGAATTAGCCCGGCAGCTGCATCCGATCCCGGTCGCGAAGTTCGCCGAGAGCGGCGTCGACGCCGACGCCAAAGAGGCCGTCGCCTTCGCGCTCTTGGCGGTGCAATGCATACACGCCGACAGCGGCAACGTTCCGTCGGTGACCGGCGCCAAGCGACCGGCGGTGCTCGGCAAAATCTGTCTGCCACCCGTCACGCGCGCGACCATCTTGTGATACGGTCACAGCCGATGCGCTGGGTCCCTGTTGCGCTCGCAGCGATGCTGATCTTTTGTGGCGGCTGCGAGACCTTCGATCCCAAGCACCCGCTCGTCGGCAAACCGACCGACTTCGAGGGCGTGCCTGCGGTTTACGTTTGGGTCGCCGATGGCCTGTGGCACGTCCGGCTGCACTCCGGCGGCCGCGGCGGCCATCGCTTCCAAGGCTCGGTCGCCGGCGTCAACGGCGGCGTGCTCGACCTGACGCTGACGCGGCCGGAGCTGAAGGACGCCATCGCGCTCGCCGGCGACGCCGTGCAGTTCGACGTCGAGGAGGCCGCCGCCGCGCCCACGGCCGTCGCGCGCGCCGACGGCGACACCGGCTTCGACGTGCGCGTCGTCGGCGGCTGCGCGCGCTTCGATCTCTACGTCGACGGCCACCACCACACCGACAAGGTACGGCTCGGGCCCAAGCTCATCCGGCCCACGCGCGTCCCCTTCGATCGTTGCCCCTGACATGGCCGGCGATCGCGACGCGCTCGAGCTGCAAGCGCTGCACGCGGCCGTCGCCGCCGGCGCGCACGCGCTCGATCTCGACGCCGTGCTCGACCGCTGCCTCGAGCAGGCGGCGCGGCTGGCCAAGTCCGACGCCGCCTTCGTCTACCTGCGCGATCAGAGGCGTAACCGCTACGTGCGCGCCCGCGGTCGCGACGCCGATGGGCTGGCGCCGCCGACGCTGCAGCTGACGCAGGTCGAAGAGAGCATTCCGCTCGACAACCCGCTGGTGCTCGATCTGCGCGATCCGGTGCGCTTCGCCGGCGAGCTGCATCAGCGGGCGCGCGCCGCCGGCCTGCCGCACGCGCTCGTCTTGCCGCTGCGCGCCGAAGATCGCCGCGTCGGCTTCGTCGCCATGTCGTTCCGCGGCCCGCCGGTGCTGGCCGAGACGACCTTGCGCACGCTCGTCGCCATCGCCGACATCGAAGCCGTCGCCATCGAGAACGCGCGCGCCCATCGCGACCTCGAGCTGCGCGTGCGCCTCGGCGAGGTCCTGCGCCGCTTCGGCGAGATGGCCCTCGACGCCGAGAGCGACGTGCCGGCGCTCATCATGAGCGCGGCGGTGGAGATCGGGCGCGCCGACCGCGCCGTCCTCTCGCGCACGTTCGAGCGCGAGGGCCAAGTTTGGAGCCGCATCACCCACGCCGTCGGCAAAGACGCCTCGCTCATCGGCTTCGAGGTGCCCATCAGCGAGCCGTCGCTCGCCGAGACGTTGGCCGCGACCGGACCGACCGTCGTCGAGGACACGGCGACGCAGGATCCCAAGACGATGATCGGCCAAGTGGCGCGTCGCCAAGGCACGATCTCGTACATGCTGATGACGATGCGGCTGCGCGGTCAGCCGTTCGGTCAGCTGCTGGCAGCGTCGGGCGAGCCGCGCGAATATGCCGCCGCCGAGGTCGAAGCGATGCAGCTTTTGGCGACGATGGGCGCGCAAGCGCTCGAGCGCGATCGCCGCGAATCGGCGCTGCGCGAGCAAAAGGCGCGCCTCGATGCGATCTTGGAGCACATCCCCATCGTCGTCACGGTCGTCGATCGCTCGGGCCAGATCGTCCACTTGAACGCCGCCGGCCGCCGCTTCACCGAGACGACGTCGAGCTACTCCGCCGATTGGCGCGAAGGCCTGCGCAACTTCGAGATCTACGATCGCGACGGCAAGCTGGTGCCGACCGAGGAGAGCCAGATCTTCCAGGCCTTCCGCGGCGTGACGCCCGAGCCGGCCGAGCTGGTCTTGCAGCGCGGTCACCATCGCATCTCGATCATGTCGGTGGCGGCGCCGATTCCCAGCGCCGACGGCAGCATCGACTCGGTGGTGACGGCGTTTCAAGACGTGACGCAGCTGCGCGAGCTGTCCGATGCCAAGGATCGCTTCTTGAGCATCGCCTCGCACGAGCTGCGCTCGCCGATCACCAGCTTGCGCGCGACGACCTCGCTTTTGCAGCTCGATCCGGCGGCGCTGACCGACGAAGAGCGGCGCGGCGTGCTGCTCGGGCGCATTCAGCGGCAGATCGATCGGCTGGCCATGCTCGTCGAGCGCCTCTTGGACACGGCGCGCCTCAACGCCGGCGAGCTGCCGCTCGACTACGGCGACGCCGACCTGGGCGCGCTGTGCCGCGACGCCATCGAGCACGCGCGCCTGACCGATCGCGATCACGTCTTCTTCTTTCTCGGCGAGGCGACGCTGCCGGGCCGCTTCGACGCCTCGCGCGTCGAGCAGGTGCTGACGAATCTGCTCGGCAACGCCGGTCGCTATTCGCCGCCGGGCAGCGAGATCACGGTGCGCCTCACGCGCACGGACGATCGCGCGCGCATCGACGTTATCGATCGCGGCATGGGCATCGCCGCCGAGCAGCTCGACAAGCTGTTCACGCCCTTTTATCGCGGCGCCGCGGCCGCTCGTTACAAAGGCGGCCTCGGGCTCGGCCTCTACATCACGCGCGAGATCATCCGCCGTCACGCCGGCGAAGTGCGCGTCACGTCGACGCTCGGCATCGGCAGCACCTTCACCGTCGAATTGCCGCTCGCGCCGCGCAGCTGAACGATCGTTCCCGCGCACACCCAAGCTCGCACACGCGGTCGACGCTTATACAAGTCGGCGTGCGTCTAGCGCTTTTGCGCCATCCTCGGTAAGATTACCGAGAGGGAGGAGTGCTCATGGTCAACGCGAGCGAGTGGGGGCAGCGGTTCGAGGAGTGGACGACGTCGTTGCCGTCCGACGTGCAGGCGACGTGGGAGCTCTTGACGAACGACGCCGTGGCGCCGGCCGGACGACGCTGGCTCGCCGCCGCGCTCTTCTACACGCTGACGCAGCTCGATCTCATTCCCGATCACGAGCGCGCCGGCTCGATCGACGACGCCTTCGTCCTGCGCATCGCCTACGGCCTCGCCGCCGAGCACGCGAGCAAGACCGGCCGCGAAGACGCCGCGCGCATCGCGCGCATGACGCACGACGAAGACAAGCTGCGCGAGCTGCTCGGCCCGGCGGTCTACGCCAAGCTCGTCAACCACGTCATGGCGCTGGCGGAGAAGCCGGTGCGCGGGCGTACCGTCGATCAGCTGCTCGCGCCCGACGGCGCCAAGGCGCGCGCCGACCTGAAGCGCGAGCTCGATCAGCAGTGCCAAAAGATGCGGCCGGCGAACGTCGCCAACGCCGCCGATGCCGAAGCGCTGGTGCTGACGGTGCAGAGCTACCTCAAGATGAAGCTGGGCGCTTAGCGGCTGTAAGCGGTGGGCGGGCAGCAAATCCTGACGCTGGCGCCGGAGGAGATCTCGCGATTCCTCATGCGTACGCGACGCGATCGCGACCTCGAGCGCTTCGAGGTGCGACTCGACGAGCACTTGCGCGAGGTGCTGGCGCG
Source organism: uncultured delta proteobacterium (assembly GCA_963785725.1). Lineage (GTDB taxonomy): Bacteria > Myxococcota_A > Polyangia > Palsa-1104 > Palsa-1104 > JAQBQH01. The sequence goes on from CAWAWS010000036.1 coordinate 19,849, forward strand.
CGCCAACGACTTCGTGCCGTCGACGGCGGGCGCCATTCTGCTCGACGACCCGCGCGCGAAATTACAAGGCCGCGACAACCCGGGCCGGCTCACCGTCATCGCCTGCTTCGGCGACGGCTTCATGCTCGGCTCGCGCGTGCCCGCCAACCAAGGCGCCGTCGGTGACGTCTACCAGCAAGGCAAGCCGCTCAAGCTCGACGACATCATCGGCGTGCCCGTCATCCTCGGCGAGTCGATCTGCGGCGTGCTCGAGCTGCGCGGCCGCCTGCCCGGTCCCGAGCTCAATCCGCCCGTCGAGCGCTTGTGTTACGAGGCGCGCGACCTCGAGCTCTTGCGCATCTTCGCCGCTTACATCTCGTCGTCGATTCAGAACGCGCTCGACGCCATTCGCGCCCGCGAGCTGGCGCGGCGCGATGATCTAACCGGGCTCTACAACGATCGCTTCTTGTATCGCCGCATGACCGAGGAGATCGCGCGCGCCGAACGCGACGGCACGACGCTCTCGGTGCTCTTCCTCGACCTCGACGAGTTCAAGCGCGTCAACGACACTTGGGGTCACCTCGCCGGCAGCCGCACGCTGCGCGAGGTCGGCCAGCTCATCTACGGCCTCATTCCGACGGGCGCCGTGGCCGCACGCTATGGCGGCGACGAGTTCGTCATCATCCTGCCCGGCGCCGACGCCGCCACCGCCGCCGGCGTCGCCGAGCTCCTGCGCAGCTCCATCGCCGCCACGCCCTACCTGCTCGACGCGGGCGAGATCGGCCCCGGCCCCGGCGGACTGCGCGTGTCGACGTCGATCGGCGTCGCCTCCTATCACGAGCACGTGGGGCCGTTCGGCTCGTTCGATCGGCGACAGAACGCGCTGTTACGCTTGGCGGACGCGGCGATGTATCAGTCGAAGTCGGAAGGCAAGAACCGCCTCACCGTCAGCAAACCCGAAGACTGAAGCGCGCTACTGGTAGTTGACGACGAGCGGCGCGCAGACGGCGGCCATGCTCGTGATCCAGCGGTTCTTCTTGCCGTCGTAGCCGATGAGCACGCTGCCCGAGGCGCAGCTATCGTTGTAGGTCGTCGTCACGCCCGCGGCGCTCCAGCCGTTCGGCTTGTTGGCCGAATCGGCCGTGTACAAGAACGTGAGCTGGTTCGTCGCCGAGAGCTGCGCCGTCAAGTTCGTGCACGTGATGGCATTGCCGTCGATGCCGGTGGAGTCGTAGTAGCCGTTGGTCTCCCAGCCGATGCCGTTGGCGTTGGTGCAACCGACCGCGTTGAAGCTCGTGTCTTCGATGGTGGCATCGACGCTGACGGTCGGCGTCGTGTCGAGCGCCTCGGTCAACGTGTAGCTCATCGCCGCGTCGTTGGCGGTCAACGTCGGCGTCTCGCAGTAGAGGGCGAGGCCGCTGACGTAGCCGCTGTCGGTCTGATCGCCCGACATTTTCACTTTGCCGACGAAGGTGCCGGCCGGGCAGCGCGTCGAGAACGCGGTGCCGCTGCCGCTGCCGCGCGTCGTCAGCAAGACCGGCGTCCCCGTCGTGACCGACACCGGGCAGCCGTTGTTGACGACGCCGTTGCAGTCGTCATCGATCTGGTTGAAGCAGTTCTCTGCCGGCGCGGGCAGGACCGAGCCGCTGCAGGCGCCGAGCGTGCCGATGCACGTCTGCACGCCGGCCGTGCACGCGCCGACGCCGGCGGTGCCGGCCGGGCCCGTGTAGCACGACTGCGTCGTCACGTCGGGGACGCAGCTGCCGACGTTGTTGCTGCAAACGATGTGGCCGCTGTTGCAGGCGCCGGGGTTGCCGGTCGCGCAGGCGGTGCCGGCCGTGCAGGTCGGCGTCGTGCCGCCGCCGCCGGCCGTGCCGCCACCGCCGGCTGTGCCACCGCCGCCGGCCGTGCCGCCGCCGCCGGCGCTGCCGGTCATGTCCACCGGCACCTCCGGCGACAAATCGGCCGCGGCTGGCGACAAATCGGCCACCGACGACAAATCGCCGCCGACCGGACCGCCACCGCCGGTGCCGCCACCGTCGCGCATCGGGCTCCCCGGCTCGACCGAGGCACAGCCTGCGACGAGAAACAGAGAAATCACGAGGCCGTTCACCGACCGACCCATCTATGGACTATACCTGGCTTGCCCCGCATTTTGTCCAGATCTGTCTACACGCGGCGATTCGTCGCACCTCGGCCGGCTGACGCGGCGCGCGGGCGGCGACGGAAGTGCACGATGTAGGTTGCACTCCAACGCCGATTGCTCTAATCCTCGCGCATGTCATCGCCCCGTCAACGTCGAGTCGTCCTCGTCATTTGGCTGGCGCTATTGGCTTTTCTCGTCGTCGCCATCGGCTTCATTCGCCACGGCCGGCATCAGTTCGACGCGCCCGCCAACGTGCGCGGCGCCGTCTGGCGCGTGCATGGCCCGGTCTCGGACTTCTATGCCGCGCGTGCGGGCGATCACGTGCTGCTCTTCGACAGCGGCGCCGATCCCGAAGGCCGCGGGCTCGACGCGCTCTTGGCCGCGATGCAAGCCCGTCGCGACGACGTCTCCGACGTCTTCCTGACGCACGGCCACGGCGATCACGTCGCCGCCGCGCCGCTCCTGACCCGCGCGCGCCTCCACGCCGGCAAAGGCGACGTCGACATGATGGCGCAGAAGTCGCCGATGGTGCCGCTGCTGGCGCGCTACATGCGCTTCGTCCTGCCGACGCCGAAGGTCGACGCGCGCGACGCCATCGCCACGCGCAGCGAGATCCAAGTCGACGGCGCCGAGAAGGTCCTCGCCATTCCCTTCCCCGGCCACACGCCCGGCTCGACCGTCTACTTTTACGCGGGCGTCCTCTTCGCCGGCGATGCCATCAACTTCGAGAAGGACAAGCTGACCTTGTCGTTCCCGCCCTTTACCGTCGACAGCCAGCTCAATCGCCGCAACGTCGCCGCGCTCGGGACGTTCATTCCGCTCGATCAAATCAAAGTCGTCTGCACCGGCCACAGCGGCTGCACGCCGGAAGCGGACACGCGCCGCCTGCTCGACGACATCATCCACAAGGCCAGCTCGTGACCACGTCGTCCGAAATCATCGTCGAACATTATGCCGATCCGTCGGCGCTCTTGCGGGGGCTGAAGCAGCTGCGCGGCAACGGGCTCACGCCGCGCGGCCTCCTCTTTTTGGCGCTGACGCAGGACGGCGCCATCCACGTCGGCGTGCCCGCCGATCCCGAGCGCATCACCGAGATCAAAGTGGGCGAGAAGCTGGCGCTGGTGTGGCCCGAAGAAGGTCGCTACTTCCACTTCGACGCCATTCATCGGCTGCCCGGCGACTTCGTCATGTGGAACGGCGATCGGCGCATCAAAGACGCCGGCACCGGCTCGCAAGTCGCCACCATCGTCGCGTCGTTCTTGAAGGGCGGCAGCGCGCGCAACGTGCTCTTCGGCTGCACGCCGCATCAGCCGGGCTCGTGGCTGTCGGAGTCGAGCCGCACCGTCGTGCCGCTGCACGAGCAGGGTTACGTCGAGGTCGTGCCGGTGGCGTCGGGCTTGATCGCGCGCCGCACGATGGATCATCGGCTCTATTATTTGTCGTTCGCCGAGCTGGCGTCGACGGGGCGGCTCGACAGCTGGCGCTCGGTGTTCGAGTCGCCGCTCGGCAACATCCTGCTCATCGAGCGGCGCGTGATGCACGATCGCTTGGTCCTGTCGTGCGAAGAGGGGCTCATCGAGGTCGACCTGGCCGAGGTGCCCGACGTCAGCGAGCGCGCGCGGGCGACGACCAACGGCTCGATGGCGGTCGTCGGCCGCATCGACGGCGGGGCCTTCGCGGTCACGTCGGGAACGCCGCAGCCGTGGGGCTTCGACGACCTGCGCCCGGCGCTGCTCATCGGCGGCGAAGGCGCGACGCTCGCCGATCTCGGCCGCGCCCTGGCCGCGCGCAATCCTTAGTCCACTACGTCTTTCGCGCGTGAATCAGGTGATGCTCGATCATCTGCTTGCGCAGCAAATAGATCACGATCATCAAGTTCACGGCGAAGAGGAGCACGCGACCGAGCGTCATCTTGGTCGCGATCTCGATGACCTCGACGGGCAATAAGAGCGCCGTCGCACCCACGACCATCCACGCGCCCCACGAATAACCGCGCGCCAAGGCCCAGCCTTCGACGCCGCTGACCACCGCGTCGCCCGCCGACGCCGCCACCAGCCACCACAGACGATGCGGCGTCAGCGAGCGCAAGGCGAGCTCGGCCAGGCGAATCGACCAGTGGTGCACGACGTGCTCGCGCATGGCCTCGGCGATCTCGTGCGCGCGATGCCAAGCGCCGCTCGCGATCAGAATCGACAAGATGATGGCCGCGGCCGCTTCGGCGACGGCCTTGCCCGATTTGTAGAGGACGATGGCGCGGTAGCCGCCGGCGTCGCTCTTGATGATGGGACCGCTCACGCGCCGCTCGTCGTCGTCGTCGTCGCTTCGCTCGTCGTGGCATCGGGTGAATCGGCCACGAGCCGCAGACCGGACGGCAAGGAGTCGCCGAACGCCAGCCGCTCCTCTTTCGCTTCGCGCGCCGTCGGCTCGAGGACGACGCGCGTCAGCCGCTCGCCGTCGGGCGCGGCCTTGAGCCGCTCGGCCAGCTTGCGCTTGACGCCGTCGTCGAGCTCGCGCGCCCGATCGCCCGAGGCGCGCGCCAACTCCACCGCCGCCAAGGCCCAGGCTTCGTTACGCGTGTCGAGCTGCAGCATGCGCTCCAGCCACTTCTCGGCTTTCGCGCGCGGCACGACGCCTTCGGTCGGACCATAAAGCGGCACGCGCGCGCCCAAACGGCCGAGCGCCCACAGCGCCGAGTCGCCCACCTTCTTCTTCTCGACGAGGCCGATCAAAATATCGCCGAGCTCGGCCTTTTGCTTCGCCGGAATGCGCTCCATCGACGCCACGCAGCGCCACATCTCCGCCGCTTCTTGCTGACCGGGCGGCTTGCGCTCGGCCTTCTTGGCGAACGTCGGCAAGAAATGGGGCGCGATGCGCTTGAAGATCTCGTCCTGCTGCGTCTTGGTCAGACCGCCGGACACGCGCCGCCACAAGATCCACCACTCGAGCTTGCAGGGATCGTCTTTGTCGTGCACGAGCCCGGCATTGAACAGGCGCCACGTCTCTTTGACGCGCCAATCGTCGAGCGGATAGCCGAGACCGGGACGCAGCGTGTAGCCGGTCAGGTTCATCCAGCGCGCTTCGTGCGCCGCCGATTTGCCGCGGCCGCCGCGCAGCTCTTTGAGCGGCTCCCACAGCGCGCGCAAGGTCGTGAAGCTCCACGAATCCTTGGGGCCGAGCTGCGCTTGCAGCGCCTTCATGACGCCGGCCGGCTGCACTTCGTCGGACGCGCGCGAGCCGTACAGCGCGCGCAACACGGCGATGGCCGCTTCGATCTGCCGCCGTCGGCCTCTTCGTTGCGCGTGACCGCGGGCGCGACGTTGGCGGCCGCGGCCGGCTCTTCGGACGCGCGCAGCTCGAACGCCAACTTCCAGCGGTCGTGCTGCTCGTTGCCGGTGGCGCGCGCGACGCATTCGAGCTCGAGCGTGCCGATCTCCGTCAGCCGCGCGCGCAAGTTCACGCTCAGCGCCGTCTCCTGCGACGAGCGCGCGAAGCGCAACACCGTGTACATTGGCGGCAGCTCGGCCAGCGCATCGAGCGGCAGCGACAACAGCTGCCCCGCTTGGTCGCCGACGCGATCGGACGACGAGAACAGCCGGAAACGCACCGGCCGATTCGTCAACAGCTCGAGCGCGTGCGCGCCCAGCGTCACTTCGGCGCCCTCCTCGAAGCCGCGCGGCGTGAGGCACAGCACCGTTTGCAGCCCGGGCGTGATCTGCGCGGTGTCGATGCCGAGGTAATACGCGCGCGCCGCGCCGCCGGTGATGCGCACGCCGCCGCCGCGCCGCGCCAGGCCGTAATAAGCGGCGCCGCGCGCGACGGCGAGATCGGGCGCGGCGTTCTCGAGCACGCGCGGCGTCGTGCCCAGCCAATCGGTCAGCACGTGCAGGATGCGCTGGCGAATCGCCGCCGACTTGAGGACGCCGCCGTTCCACAAGATCGCCGTCGGCTTGGCGTTGTGCAGCCGCAAAAATGCCGCCAAATGGCGCGTAATCGCCGGGTCGGCCGCGTAGGGCAGGCCGAACTCTTGGATGCCGGCGCGGCGCCGCTCGGGCGCGGCCGCGGCGTCGACGCGCGGGAAGAAGCCGTCGACGACCAGCTCCTCCGTCTCGGCGCGGCTGAGCTCGTCGCGCAGTTGGCCGCCGATCAACTTCGAGCCGCGACCGGCGAGCGTGATCGCCCAGCTTTGCCGCGCGTCGTCGGCGAGCAGCTTCTCCTTGGCGACGCGACAGGCCTGCACCAGCTGCTGGAAGCCGTGACCGTCGAGCTTGCCGCCCTTCATGAGCCGGCCTTCGACGCGACGAGCGAGCGCGAGGTCGAGGTTGTCGCCGCCGAGCAGCAGGTGGTCGCCGACGGCCGTGCGCTCGTACACGCCGTCGGGTTTGACGGCGATCAAGCTGAAGTCGGTGGTGCCGCCGCCGATGTCGCAGACGAGGACGACGTCGCCGGCGGCCAACGGCGAATCTTGCGCATGATCGGCGAGCCACGCGTAAAACGCCGCCTGCGGCTCCTCGAGCAGCGTCACCTTCGGCAGGCCCGCTTCCGCCGCCGCGCGCACCGTCAGCTCGCGCGCCACCTCGTCGAACGACGCCGGCACACACAAGATGACGTCTTCGTCGGCGAGCGCGCCGCCCGTCGCCGTCTGCCAATGGCCGGCGATATGACGCAGATACGCCGCCGACGCCTCGACGGGCGAGACGCGCTTGTGCTCGGCCGACGACTCGCCCCACGGCAGAATCGGCGCCAGGCGATCGACGCGCGGATGGCACAGCCACGACTTGGCCGACGCCACCAGCCGACCGGGAACGGCGGTGCCTTGCACGCGCGCCAGCTCGCCCAAGATGACATCGGGCGGCGACGGCCAGGGCAGCTTCAGCGAATCGGGCGGCAGCTCGTGCTCGCCCGCCAAATACAGGAACGACGGCAAGGTCGCGCGCGGCAGCGGCTGCGCCGGCCCCACCAGCTGCACGATCTCGTCGGACACGAGCCGGCCCGACTTCTCGTCGGTGTGCGCCAGCGCGGAGTTGGTGGTCCCGAGATCGATCCCGACGATTTTTGTCATTAGTTCGTATCGCGAACGATCTTAGTCATGGGTGTCGCGAACGTTATATTCGAGCTTCCAGCTTCGACCGGAGCCGCGCTCGACGCAATAGAGCTCGAGCGTGCCGATCTCCGTCACCTTCGAGCGCAGCGTCACCGGCACGAGCGCGCCTTTGGTCGCGCCGTCGGCCGGCAGCTCCGTCGACACCGGCGCCAGCTCGGTGAGCTCGGCGCGGCGGGCGTCGTCGACGCGGCTGCCGACGTGATCGTCGCGGCGCGTGGACGACGACAGAAAGCGGAACTCGGCCGGCTCGCCGACGACGAGGCCCAACTCCTCGTCGCTGACGTCGGCTTCGCTGCCCTCCTCCATGCCGAACGGCGCCACGCACAAGGCGCGCATCGGCGGCTCGATGCCGGGGACCGCCGGCGCCGCCGATTCGATGCCGATGTAATAGGCGCGCGCCGTGCCGCCGCGGATGCGCACGCCCTTGCCGCGGCGCACGAGGCCGTAATAGGCGGCGCCGTGCGCGACGGCGAGGTCGAGATCGGTGCCGCTCAGGACTTTCAGGTCGTCCTCGGGCGAGTCGCTCCACGAGTCCAACGTCTCGATGACGCGCTGGCGCAGCGGCCGGCCCTTCATGACGCCGCCGTTGAAGAGCACGGCCGTGGCCTTGCGGTGCGCGCCGACGAACGCCGACAGGTGCCGCGTGATGGCGGCGTCGGCGGCGAACGGCAGGCCGAGCTCGCGCAGACCGGCGGCGCGCGCGCGCTTCGGCTTGTCGCCCAATTCGGTCGTCGGGAAGAAGCCGTCGACGAGGACGCGCTCGACGTCGGCGCGCAGTAACTCCGAGCGCACGCTGCCGCCGATGACCTTGCTGCCGCGGCCGAGGACGACCACGGGCGCCGACTCGCGACCGTCGCCCGCGAGCAGCTGCTCCTTGGCCTGCCGGCACGAGTGCGCCAGCGACGCGAACTGCCAATGATCGAGCGTATGGCCGTCGGCTTCGAGGCGCGCGCGAACGGTGTAGGCGAGCGCCAAGTCCATGTTGTCGCCGCCGAGCAGGATGTGGTCACCGACGGCGACGCGCTCGAGCGCCAAGGTCCCGTCGGCTTCCGAGACCGCGATCAGGCTGAAGTCGGTGGTGCCGCCGCCGACGTCGCAGACGAGGACGACGTCACCGACGGCGAGCTGGTTTCGCCAGCCGTCGCCGGCGCTGCCGAGCCAGCTGTAGAACGCCGCTTGCGGCTCCTCGAGCAGCGTCACGTGGCCGAGGCCGGCGTCGGCGGCCGCGCGCACAGTCAGCTCGCGGGCGACGGCATCGAACGACGCCGGCACCGTCAAGAGCACGTCCTGCGCGGCCAACGGCGCGTCGGGATGCGCGTGATCCCAGGCCGCGCGCATGTGGCCGAGATAGCGCGCGGTCGCCTCGACGGGCGAGACCTTGGCGACGTCGGCCGGCGCCTGCCACGGCAGAATCGGCGCCGTGCGATCGACGCCCGCGTGCGACAGCCACGACTTGGCCGACGACACGAGCCGCGCCGGCACTTGCCAGCCGTGATTGCGCGCCAGCTCGCCGACAATCCCGCGCGCATTCGACGGCGACGGCCACGGCAGCTGCAGCTGCTCCGGCTTGAACTCCGCGTCCGCCGGCAAATAGAGGAACGACGGCTGCGTCGGCCGCGGCTCGACCGAACCCGGCGCCACCAGCTGCTCGATGGCGAACATGCGGATCCGCGGCGTCGCCTCCTCCGGCGGAGTCGACGAAGGCCACGGCCGAGTTCGTCGTCCCCAAGATCGATGCCGACGATGATAACGCGGCCGCTCATTGGGCGACGTGCTCACGACAGCTCCACCTCGGCGGGCGTGACGACCGAGGGGTCGCTGCCGCGCGCCGGCGACGGTAGCGCCACTTTGCCGACGCGCCAGCCGTGATGCCGGAGCGCGCCCACGAACGGCGGCTCGCCCACGACGTTGCCGACCAGCCGAATGCGCGACGGATCGAAGCCGACGTCGACGCGAACCTGCGCGTTCTCGGCGTCGCGCAGCACCGGCTCGACCGGCAGATGCTCGGCCAGCGCCTTCTTGCAGCCGCGATGAATGTCGCGCACCGCGGCGCCAATCTGCGCGTCCGAGTAGGCGTCCACGTCTTCCTGCAGGAAATCGAGCAGCCGCCCTTCGCGCTGTAGAATCTGCAGCAGCTGCACCGCTTGCAGCCCGTCGGGCGGCGCGACCGTCACCGGCTCGGCCGGCTTCGGCTTCGTCGCGACGATCTCGGCCTCTTGCGGCGGCAGCGACGGCGACGGCGGCGGCGCAGCCGGCAACAAGGCCACTGCGCCCGCCGGCAAGCGGCGCGCGAACAGAACGAGGAAGAAGCACTGAAAGGCGAGCCACACGCGCATCGCGGATTGGCGTAGTCTGCGCGCCCCGTCGTGTCAAGCCGGCGCCGGCAACATTAGTGATCCAGACCGCGCTTGCCCCGAAGTCGCGCGAGTGCTGAAGTCGACCCATGGCGTCACCCGTGTCGCCGGGCAAGCTCGTGTTCGCCGGGCTCTACCTGCTGCTGTGGCCGACGCTGCTCTTGTGGCTCGCCGGCGATTGGCACTGGCTGCAAGGCTGGATCTTCAACGTCTGGTTCGTCGCCATGTGCACGAGCACGATGGCCTGGCTATACGTGAAGAACCCGGCGCTGCTCGCCGAACGCTATCGCAAGCCGGGCAGCGGCGGGCAAAGCCGACGCGACCAGATCGTCGTCTACCTGCTCGGCGTCGGCTTCATGGCGTGGATCGCGCTCATGCCGCTCGACGCGCGCCGTTTCCATTGGACGCCGCGCTTGCCGCTGCCGGTCGCGCTCGCCGGCGGCCTGCTGCTGCTCGTCGCTTGGCTGTTTCTCATGCGCGCCTTCACCGACAACTCGTTCTTGTCGCCGCTCGTGCGCATTCAAGAGGAGCGGCAGCAGCACGTCGTCTCGACCGGCGTCTACGCCATCGTGCGCCACCCGATGTATCTCGGCGCGAGCTGCATGTTCGTCGGCGGCCCGCTGCTCGTCGGCTCGTTCGCGGGCCTGGCGGTCGGCGTCGCGCTGTCGCTGCTCTTGGCCGCGCGCAGCGTCGACGAGGAGGCGCTGCTCGCACGCGAGCTCGCCGGTTACGACGACTATCGACGCAAGGTGACGAAGCGGCTCATCCCGTTCATCTGGTAACCCTAAACGGTGTCGCCTAGTCAAACGTCGTGTTGGTGATGGTGACGCCGGCGTTGCCCGCTTGTCGCCGGCCTCGACGTAGATGCTCGGGTGCGTGGCGACTGCACGCTGCCGTTGTTGCTGTTGCCGCTGAACGTCGACTGATCGATGAGCAAGTGCGCCCTTCAGATCGTCGACGACCTCGAAGATCGACGCCCGAGCCGAGCTCGTTGGCGTCGTTGTCGTCGAAGGCGCTGCCGCAGATGCGTGAGCGTGTAGCCGTCGCCGTCGTTGTAGATGGCGCCGCCGAGCCCGCCGCCGGGCGTGCCGGCGCGCGCCGGGTTTTCGCCGATGCCGACGGCTTTGTTGCCGCTGAAGACGCTGTTCACGATCGTCCACGACGTGCCGATGCTGCCGAGCGCGCCGCCGTTGCTGCCGTGTTCGCCGTCGAACGTGCTGCCGACGACGAAGCTGGGCGCGCGTCTGGTTGAACGTGTAGATGGCGCCGCCGGCGTTGTCCTGCCCGAGCGTCGTCTGCGTGCTGCCCGAGACGCGAATGTCGACGGCCTTGAAGGTGCCGCCGCCGACGTAGATCGCGCCGCCGCCGAGGAGGCCGCGCGCCGACTCGGCGTCGCCGGCGCCGTCGCTGAACGCCGAAGTTCTGCACGACGAGATGCGGCGTGTCCTGCGCCTGGCAGTGCGACGTCGTCTAGTGTTGCGTCTGATCGCAGGTGTTTTGGTAGAGGATGCGGTTCTTGCCGCCGCCGCTCAGCGTGACGAGGTTGCCGCCGTCGATGGTGACGCTGCCGTCGCCGAGGCCGCCGTCGTTGAAGATGTCGATCTCGGGCACGACGATCGTGACGCGGCGCGGCGCCGCAGGCGAACGTCACGACGCCGCCGGCGTGCACCGCGGCGACGACGGCGTCGGCGGTGCAGCTGGCGGCCGTGCCGCTGCCGACGACCGTGGTCGGATGCGAGCTGTCGACGGCCTGACCGCCGCTGGGCACGGTGCAGCTGCCGCTCGGGTTGCCGTTGCTGCCGCCGCCCGCGCCACTGGTGCCGCCGGCGTTTCCGCTGCTGCCGCCCGAGCCGCCGCCAGCCGCGCCGCCGCTGCCGTGATTGCCGCCGCAGCCGACGACGAAGCCGAGCGCAGCGACGAGCATGCCGAGACGATGAGCCATGACGGAGGCCTCCTATCTTGATTGTCGCATAATCGAGGCGCCGCCTGAAGCCCTACGAAAACAGGCGCTTCCGGTGGACGACGACGTCTGATAGGTTGCCGCGAATGGTCGCCTTGCGCCTCGTCACCTCGCTCGATCCTCTCGTCCTCGATCGCGTGCTCGCTCGCGCCCGCGCGCTGCCGGGCGCCGTCGTCGTCTTCGATCTCGACTCGACGCTGCTCGACAATCGCCCGCGGCAAGCGCGCATTCTGCGCGAGTTCGGGCAAGAGCGCGGCATCCCGGCGTTGGCCCACGCGCAGCCGCGCCACTGGGTCGACTGGAGCATCGCGCACGCCATGGAAAATTGCGGGCTGCCCGCCGCCGAAGTCGCCCGCCTCGCCGACGACGCCAAGGAATTCTGGCGCGTCCGCTTCTTCACCAGCGCCTACTGCCGCGACGACGACGCCATCGCCGGCGCGCGCGACTACTTGGCCGCCGTGCGCGAGGCCGGCGCGTTCATCGCTTACTGCACCGGCCGTCACGAGGAGATGCGCGCCGGCAGCGTCGAGAGCTTCGTGCGCCTCGGCTATCCGTTGCCCGGCTCCGATCGTGTGGCGCTGCTGATGAAGCCGGTGCTCGAGATGAACGACGACAGCTACAAAGACTCGGCCTACGCGCAACTGCGCACGCTCGGGCCGGCCGTCATCGCCGCGTTCGACAACGAGCCGACGCACGTCAACGGTTACCGCGCGGCCTTCCCCGACGCGTTCGCGGTGCACCTCGACACCGATCATTCGGGCCGGCCGGTCGAGCTGTTGCCCGGCATCGTCAGCGTCAAAGACTTCGTTCGCGGCTAATTCGACCGCGCGCGTCGCGCGCCAAAATTTCTCGGCCGCGGCGGTTGCGCCGGCGCGGGCGCGACCCCAGGTTCACGGCGTTCGGAGCACCTCCTTTTGCAAAGGACGCAGCCATGACGACGAACGCGGCAGCCTCGGGTCAGTTCAAGCTCCTCGGCAAGCACAGCATCAATCGCCTCGGCTTCGGCGCGATGCGCATCACCGGCAAGGGCATTTGGGGACCGCCGGCCGACCTCGAGGCGGCGAAGAAGACGCTGCGCCGGCTGCCCGAGCTGGGCGTCGACTTCATCGACACCGCCGATTCGTACGGTCCCGAAGTGAGCGAGGAGCTGATTCGGCAGACGCTGCATCCGTACAAAGGGCTGACGATCGCCACCAAAGGCGGGCTGGCGCGCACCGGTCCCGATATTTGGCTGCCGCTCGGCCGGCCGGAGTATCTGCGGCAGTGCGTGATGATGAGCTTGCGCCGCTTGAACGTCGAGCAGATCACGCTCTGGCAGCTGCATCGCATCGACGCGAAAGTGCCGCAGAACGAGCAGTTCGACGTCATCAAGCAGATGCAAAAAGAGGGGCTGATTCGCGACGTCGGCTTGAGCGAAGTGAACGTGGCCGAGATCGAGGCGGCGCAGAAGTTCTTCCAGGTCGCCACCGTGCAGAATCAGTACAACTTGTTCGATCGCAAGAGCGAGGACGTCCTCGACTATTGCGCCAAGCATGCGATCGGCTTCATCCCGTGGTTTCCGCTCGGCGCCGGCAGCCTCGCCGCGCCACGAGACGCTGGAGAAGATGGGCAAGAAGCTGCATGCGTCGGCGTCGCAGCTGGCGCTGGCGTGGACGCTCAAGCGCTCGCCGGTGATGCTGCCGATTCCGGGCACGTCGAACCCCGAGCATCTCGTCGAGAACGTGGGCGCGGGCGCGATCAAGCTGTCGGACGAGGACTTCGCGACGCTCGACAAAGCCGCGCGCGCCTAGCCCGTCGCATACGGCAGTAGGTTTTACGTGGCAATTGGCTGTATGATGATACGGCCATGCGCTTGCGCTTGTCTTTTATCCTCATCCTACTGATAGCTCGCGCGACGAACGCCGCGGCCGATGTGCGGCGTGATGAAGAGGCGCGCGCCGCCTACAAGGCCGGCGCCGCCGCGTACGAAGCGGGAAATTATCAGGCGGCCTACGACAAGTTCCGCGAGTCGTTCCAGCTCTCGCACGAGCCGGCGCTGCTCTACAACATCTCGTCGGCGCTGCAGGGTTTGCAGCGGCCGCACGATGCCGCCGAGGCGCTGCGTAGCTTTCTGCGCGTGCAGCCCAACGATCCCGAGCGGCCCAAGATCGAGCTGCGCATCGCCACGCTGGAAGAAGAGCAGCGCATGATCGATCTCGACAAGCACAAGAGTCAGCCGGCGGAAACGCCGCCACCCGTGACGACGACGCCTGCGCCGCAAACGACGGCGCCGCAAACGACGGCGCCGCAAACGACGACGACGAACGCGGCGCCGCCGACGGGCGTGTTGACGACGCCGCCGGTGGCTACGCCGCCGGTCGTCGTCGCGGCGGCGCCGCCACGGCGCGACAAGAGGCGCACGGCGCTCATCGCCGGGCTGGTCGCCGGCGGGGCGTTCGTCGTGGCCGGCGCCATCGTCCTCGGCGTCGTCTTGGGCGACTCGAAGACGACGCCCTATCTCGCGAGCTCGCTGGGCGCGCATCCGGGGACGCGATGAGCCGCGCCGCCGCGCTGATCGCCTGCGCGACGCTCGCGCTCGGCTGCACCAACGACCGGACGCAGGTGCGCATCGCCATCTTCACCGAAGGCGTGCGCGTGCCCGACGACGTGGCGCGCATCCACTTGACCGTCGCCGACCGCGAGCCCGGCGCCACCGACGCCGGCGCCGTCGACGACACCGTCTACAATCAAGAAGTCGCTCTGTGCACCAGCACGCCGACGCCCGGCTGCTACGACTTGCCGCTCAGCGCCGTCCTCTTTCCCGGCCCGAAGCGCGCCGGCGACACCGTCAAGGTCGAGGTCATCGCCATCGGCCCGCAAGGCTTGCCGGTCACGTCCGACGCGGCGCTGTTCGTGTTCTCGCCGCACCAAAGCTTCCAGCTCGACTTCGTGCTCTACGCCAACTGCCTCGGCGTCACCGATTGCGCCGATCGCGATCAAACGTGCGGCCCGGACGCGCAGTGCCAATCGCTCGTGCCCGTCAAAGGCGGCTCGACGCCCGATTTGTCCGGCGGCGCCGGCAGCGGCGACGACTTGAGCATGGGCAGCGGCGGCGGCGGTGGCAGCGCGGGCGGCGGCGGCGGCGGCGGCGGTGGCAGCGGCGGCGGCGGCGGCACGGCCGGCGGCGGCGGCACCACCGGCGAAGACATGAGCAAGATCAAGCCGCCCGACGATCTCGGCATGGTCATACCGCCGAAGGATCTCGCCATGTGCGGTCAGCTGGCCGAGGCCTGCTGCGCCGGCAACTTGTGTGAGGTCGGCGCGTGCCTGAGCGGCGTCTGCTCGCCCATCGCCATGCTCGGCGACATGTCGGCGACGAAGCCGCCGACGCCCTAGTACCTCACCACGGTGTTCTCGACCGGTGCGCGCCGGTCTTCGACGTCCATGGCTTCGTTGCGAGTTACTCGCTCAGAGGCGAACGCCGGCGACCGTGACCTCTTCGCGGTCGTGATAGAGCTGGCGGATCCGCAGGTTCTTCCAGCCGCCGTCGTCGAGGATCTCGCGCACGCGCAAGAGCATCTCCGCCTTCTTCTTCATCGGCAGCTTGATGTTGGCGATGAGTAGGCGCGCCCAGCCGCGCCGCGCCCACTTCGCCAACAGCGCCGCCGACTCCAGCGGACGCCACGCCATGTCCGAGAACAGCCAATCGACCGGCTCGCGCGGCTCGAACGTGAACGCGTCGGCGCGAATGTGGGTCACGCCCTTTTTCGACTGCAGCGAACGCGCGAGGAACGCCGGATCGACGGCCGTGACGCGCGCGCGCCGCTCGAGCAGCACCCACGTCCAGCCGCCCGGCGCCGCGCCCAGGTCGACACAGCTGTCGCCGGGATCGGGCGCGCGATCGAGCCACGCGAAGGCCTCGAGCAGCTTCATGGCCGCGCGCGAGGGCGCCGCGTCGGGCACGTGCACGCGCAAGCGGCCGCCCGGCGCCAGCGACAGCGCGTCGCGGACGGGCATGACGCCGACGGCGACGAGATCGCCCGGCGGCAGGAGGCAGATTTGCGCGTATAAGCCGTTTTCCTGCCACGCGGCGCGCGCGTCGTGCGTGCGCATGTCGCCCCAGACGCCGCCGACGCGCGTCTTCTCCGCGAGATCGCCCGAGCGGCCCGACAAGAGGTTGCCCTCGTCGCTGTCGGGCACCCACGAGTCCATCGCCCACGGCTGCGGCTTGCCGCCGTGCTGCGACAAGAGCGACGGCAAGAGCGACGACACCTGCGACGGCGGGACGACGGCGCCGACGACGAAGCCTTGGCGCGCGAAGGCCAACTCGCCGTTCTTGTGCTTGGCCGCGATGAGCGACGGCGCCACCAGCCGCGGAAAGCTCTTGTCGTCGCTGTAGGCGAGCTCCTCGATGAGATCGCGCTCGGCGCCCGGTCGCGTCGTCAGCAGCCACTCGCCGACGCGCGGCGGACCGCTCGGCGCCGGCACTTTGACCTCCGGCAGCACCGGCCGTTCGCGCTTGGCCGCCGCCGCCTTCGGGCTGCGATGGCTCGACGCCACCGGCCGCTTGCCGAATTCGGCCACGCGTCCCGACGCCGAACGTCCCGGCCGCCCCGGCCGTCCTGACGGGCCGGCTTTGGCGAACGACGCACGCCCTGGCTTACCCGTGCTCGCCCGGCCCGCAGGCGCGCGACCTTTGCCGCCCGCCGTCGCCGACGGGCCTCTCGACGTCGATTGACCGCCATGTCGCGCAGCCCCTCGTCGTCCCTTTCGCTCACCGCTTCTTGCCATCGAGCGCGCGAGCGTACCAGAATTGCGTCGTGCCCATCGCGCTCACTGCCCTGCCTCGCCTCGGCGTCGGCATTTCCGCCGAGCCCGGCTCGGCCGCGCCGGGCCGCGGCATCGACCCGCTCGTCCTCGACGCCGACCATCCCAACCTCGTGCACTTCGTCGAATATGGCAGCGACGTCGCGCGCGGCCTCGACGACCACGTGCGCGCGTGGGCCAAAGCCGGTCACGCCACGACCTATCACTTTCTCGACCTCAACCTCGAAGATCCGGCCGATGCCGACGATGCGTGGCTGGCCGCGACCGCCGCCGCCGCGCGCGACATCGGCGCCGCCTGGCTGTGCGGCGACGCCGGCTTGTGGCACTTCGGCGCCCGCGAGCGCGGCCACGAGCTGCTCTTGCCGCCGATCCTGACGCGCGACTCGGCCGCCGCCTGCGCCGAGACGATCGCGCGCGTCGAGGCCGCCACGCACATGCGCGTTCTGCCCGAGAATCCGCCGGGCACGTTCTTCCTCGGCGATCTGCACATCCTCGACTACTTCGCCGAAGTGTCGGTGCGTTCGCAGTGCGGGCTCCTCCTCGATTGCGCGCATCTGGCGATGTTTCAGCGGCTGCGCGGCTTGCCGCCGACGGCCGGGCTCGACGGCTTCCCGCTCGATCGCGTCATCGAGCTGCACGTCGCCGGCGGCACGCTCATCGACGTCGAGGGCCTTACGCTCGTCGACGACGCGCACAATCCCGAGCCGCTCGCCGACACCTGGCAGATCTTGGAAGCGGTGTTGCCGCGCGCGCCGAACGTCAAGGCGATCGTCTACGAATGCGAGAAGAACTCGCCCGACGACGTGCTGGAGAACTTTCGCCGCCTCAATCGGCTGTTCCCGGCATGAGCCACGCCAGCGAGACCCTGCGCGCGCAAGCGGCGACGGTGCGCATGCTGCACGATCCGGAGTTCGCGGCCGCGGTGCGCCGCGCGCCCGACATCGCGCTGCCCGAGCTGTCGCCGGCGCTGCGGGCGCAATTGGCGGCGGTCGATCCGCGCGCGCTGCAGCTCGATCGGCTGCGCGGTCGGCGCCTCCTGCGCACGCTGTTCGACGAGTTCAAGGCGGCGACGACGCTGCTCTTGGCGCGCCATAAGCAATTGGCGTTCTTGGACCGCTTTTTCGCGCATGCGGCCTTCGTCGACGCCATTGACGGTCGCCGCCCGCTTTACGACGCCTACTTCGCGTTTCTCGTCGACGCCGAGGTGCCGCGCGCGGTCGCGGCCATCGAGCACGCGCTCGCCGCCGCGCGCCGCTCGATGTCGGCGACGCCAAGCGCGCCGGCCGGCTACCTCGCGCGCGCCGCCGGCGTGCAGCCGATCGCGACCACCGCCGGCGCGCTGGCGACGCTGCAAGCGGCCGAGCGCTACCTGTTCGAAGTGGGCCTCATGCCGGCCGTGGCGCTGTGCGACGACGCGCCGCCGCTCTCGCTCGACGACGCCACGCGCGATGCGACGCCGCTCTATCTCGTGACCATCCCCAACGAGACCGGCCATTCGCTGGTGACGATCGAGGAGCCGCTGCATGCGCTGTTGACGTCGCTGCCGCGGCCGTTTTCGCCGGTGCTGCAGCCGCTCGTCGACGACGAGCTGGCCGTGCGGCGGTAAGCCGACATGACGACGCGCATCCAACGCATTCGCGGCGCCGCCCGCAGCGCGGTCGACGACAGCGTCGCCGTCGAAGCGCCGCTGGAAATCCGCATCAACGGCAAGGCGCTCACCGTCGTCATGCGCACGCCCGGCCACGACGAGGAGCTGGCGCGCGGCTTCCTCTACAACGAAGGGCTCATCGACGGCGCCGGCGACATCGTCGGCATCGCGCGCCCCGAGCGGCTCAACGGCGACGAGCTCGGCAACGTCGTCGACGTCACCTTGCGCGGCGGGATGCGGACGCCGTCGGGCGAGCGCGCGTTCTACGCGTCGTCGTCATGCGGCGTGTGCGGCAAGAACGCCATCTCGGCGCTGACGGTGCGCGCGCCGGTGACGTCACCGACCTTGACCGTGGCCGCGGCGACGCTGGCGCTCTTGCCCGATCGGTTGCGCGCGGCGCAGCCGACCTTCGCAGCGACAGGCGGCGTGCATGCGTCCGGCCTCTTCGCCGCCGACGGCACGCTCGAACAAGTGCGCGAAGACGTCGGCCGCCACAACGCGCTCGACAAGCTGTGCGGCTGGGCGCTGGCGAACGATCGCCTGCCGCTGCAAGATCGACTGCTGCTCGTCTCCGGTCGCGTCAGCTACGAGCTGGTGCAAAAGGCCATCGCCTGCGGGCTGCCGCTGCTCGCGGCCGTCGGCGCGCCGTCGACGCTGGCGATCGACCTGGCCGAGCAGTTCGGCGTGACGCTCGTCGGCTTTCTGCGCGGCGAAAACATGAACGTCTACAGCCACGAAGATCGCGTCACCTGAATCAGCGAGCGGCCGGACTCCCGGCCGACGCGCGCTTTGCAAGCTCGATCCAGAATCGCGATCGGCCATTCAGCCGACGACCGTCGCGGGTCGGTTGCACCTTGGCCGACAAAGGCATAAACCCGAGGCTATGAAACTCTATTACTCGCAAGGGTCCTGTTCCATGGCGGCTCACATCGCGCTCGAAGAGGTCGGCGCCAAGTTCGAGGCCGTTCGGCTCGATTTGCGCCAGGGCGAGCAGAACAAGCCCGAGTTCTTGGCCATCAATCCCAAGCACAAAGTGCCGACGCTCGTGCTCGACGACGGCAAGGTGCTGACCGAGAACCCGGCCATCATCTGTTACGCGGCTGACACGCATCCGCAGGCGAAGCTGCTGGCTCCCGTCGGTGACTTCGCGCGCGCCAAGGCGCAGGAGTGGCTGGCGTGGTCGGCGTCGGCGGTGCACGTCTCGTTCGGCCCGCTGTTCGGCGCGATGAGCAAGGGCGGCGCCGACGAGGCCACGCGCGCGGTCACGCAGACGAACATCGACCGCTATGACCAGTGGCTGCACGGCACCTTCGTGCTCGGCGATCAGTTCAGCGTCGCCGACTCGTACACGATCGTCTTCTACAACTGGTCGCGCCTGTTCAAGCTCAACATCGGCGAGAACATGAAGAAGTCGGTGCGCGCGCTCATCGAGCGGCCGGGCGTGCAGCGCATGCTGCATACGCAGAACGTCAAAGTCGAAGTGTAAGCCCGCGAGCGACCGCTGCGACAGTCGCTCGTCACGCACACCGCAATCAGCCGAATCGGGCCAGGTCGCGGCGGGCGTTGAAGACGACGAGCGCTGTCGGCAGCGGCCGGGCGGCGTCGCGCGCGCACACGCCGTCGGCCAAGTAGCCGCCGAGCGCGGCCACGCGCACGCCGTCGATGACGCCGCCCGCCGCCGCCAGCGCGTCGGCGACGGTGGCATCGAGCGGCAGCTCGTAGACGCCGGGCCTGAGCACATCGCCCGAGACCGCGCACAGCGAGGGGGCGTGTAAGCTCCACCAGTGATAGGCGAGCGCGAAGCCGTCTTCGCCGGGCAGCGGTTGCGTCGCCACGGCCGCCACGCGCACGAGCGCCGCCGCGCGCGCGGCCGGCAAGATCCAGGCGGCGTCGTCGTCGCTGTCGTCCGCCGCCGCGGCGTCGTCCGCGTCCGGCGCGTCGACGTCGCCGACCACCGCGACCGCGACGTCGACGCCGGCGAGCAGCCCGGCCGCGCGCGCCGCGGCGATGGCGGCCGCCAACGCGCGCTCGGCCTCGGGCCAGCCGGCGCGCACGCGCACGATCGCCCGCGGCGCGCCCACCGCCAGCGCCGCCAAGCAGGCCCCTTCGACGACGACGTGGGGATCGCGTTCACACAGCGGGCGCGTCGCGAACTCGCCCGCCGACGTCGTGAGCGCGTCCACCAGCACCAGCGACGACGGCCGCGGCTGCGCCAACAGCGACGCCAGCGCCGTCGCGCCGCGCAGGTGCTCGTCCTCGACGATGTGCGGCTCGCCCGCCGCCACCGCCGCCAGCGCGCGATAGGCGCCGCGCCGTCGCGCCGCCGGCAGCGCATGCTGGTCGACGAAATAGATGTCGCGCAAGAGCGCCGGCTCCCACGGACCGCGCTGCCGCTCGTACGCCGGCGTCACCGCCGCCTCGAGGTGGCCGCGCCGCGCGATCACCAGCGGACGCGCCTGTGACCAGGCCGCCACCGGCATGTCACAACGGCCGAGACAGCCGACGCGCGCGCCGTCCACGTCGTCGAGCCCGAGATCCTGCGCGCGCAGCCGGCAAGACGGTCCGTCGCAGACGCGCAGCATCTCTTCATTGTACAGCGTGCCCGACGGCGTTATACAGTCGAGCGTGAACGTCGCCGAGAGCACCCGCACCCGTCATCTCGTCGGCCGCCTCGATCGTGGCGCCGATATCCTCATTCAACTCGTGGAAGTCTGTCGTGCTTGGCGCGTGCACGCCGGCGTGGTGCGCGCCGTCGGCTCGCTCGAGGACGCGGTGGTCGGCGCGTGGGATCAGCACGCGCGCGCGCCGTCGACGCCGCGGCGCTTCGCCGCGCCCGTCGAGCTGCTCTCTCTCGACGCCACGATCAGCGAAGCCAACGGCGCGCCGGCGCTGCACGCCTTCGCCACGCTCAGCCGCAACGGCGACAACGGCATCGAGCTGCTCGGCGGCCGGCTCGTCTCCGGCAAGGTCTTCGCCTGCGAGTTCGTCATCGACGCCTTCGACGACCTGACCGTGCCGGCGACGCTCGACGCCAACACCGGCCTGCAGCTGTGGCAGCCGCGCGAGACCGTGGCGTCGGAGGCGCCGTCGCCGTCGTTCGAAGCGCCGGCCAAGACGTCGTGGTCCGATGTCGTCGCCGCGTCGGAGGACAAAGAGCAGCCGGCCGCGCCGCCGCAGTGGTCGTCGGCGTCCTCGGTGTCGACCGGCCGCTCGTCGGCGCGCGACAACGACGAGAACGACGCGCCGCTGCCCAATCCGCCGTCGAGCGACGTCGTCATTCGCCCCGGCGATCTCATCGATCACCCGAAGTTCGGCCGCATCACCGTCGAGCGCATCGATGGCGACCAAGAGTTCGTCTCGGCGCGCATGCG
Organism: uncultured delta proteobacterium; assembly: GCA_963785725.1. GTDB lineage: Bacteria > Myxococcota_A > Polyangia > Palsa-1104 > Palsa-1104 > JAQBQH01. The sequence continues at coordinate 41,214 of CAWAWS010000036.1, forward strand.
TAACCAGCGGCTGATTCGCCTGTCGCTCGAGGTGTTGTCGCTGCAGCCGGCCGGCCAAGCCGACGGCAAGACGCTGTTCAAGGCCGTCTTCGGAGGCGACCGATGAGCCGCTCCACCGTCGCTGCGCTGGCCGAAGCGGCCGCCGCCTTGGCGGTGACGGCGTGGGTCGGCGGCATCGCCGCGCTCGGCGCCTACACGGCGCGCATCGTCTTCCGCGAGCTGCCGCGCGCCGAGGCGGCGCCAACGATGAACGACATCTTCACCAGCTTCGACAAGCTCATCGTCATCGCCCTCGTCGTGCTGGCGGTGGCGACCGCGACGCGCGTGTGGGCGCTCGGCCTCGGCAAGCGCGCCGATCGCATCGCGCTCGCCGCCGCCGTCGCGCTCTTGCTTTTGGGCACGCTCGACGTCGCCTACGTGCATCCGGCCATCGCGCGCATGTTCGTCGAGCAGCGCACGCTCGATCCGCTGTTCACGGCGCTGCACCAAGTGTCGTCGCGCGCGGCCAACCTGGAGATCGCCGCTTCGGCGCTGCTGTTCGGCGCGCAGGCGTTCGCGCGGCGCCAATCGTGAGCCGCCGCGGCCTGGCGGCGCAGCGAAGGGCGACCCTATTTGTAGCGTTCGCTACAGTTCTTACGACCGCGTGCCATCGCGGGCCCGCGCGTTGCCCGGCCGGGGTCGCATCCACCGTCGAGATACGTGATGGAAACGGAGCGCTGTTGCTGGCGCAAAAAGGCGCGCAACTGTGCGACGGCCAGCTCTTCGTCGTCGGCGGCGTGACCAACGCCAGCGACGGCACGATCACGCTCGCCGACGCCGCCGGCACGCCCAAGCTGACGCTGGCGCGCGAATCGGACCACGTCGGCCAAGCGCGCTCGCTCGTGCAGGGGCCGAGCTATCGCCTGTTTCGCGACGACAAAGAGCTGCGCGTGCTCATGCCCGACGGCACGCCGCTCGGCTCGGTCGTCCCGTCGGGGCTGGGCGCGGGGACGATCTACGACCCGTCGCAGGCGCCGCTCGGCCGCGTCTCGACACGGGATCGCGACGCGGTGGTCACTGATTTGGCAGGAAGCGTCCATACGTACGTAACTCCGGCGCGCGACGCGATCGCCGCCGGAGTGTTCGCGATCCCACATTTGGAGCGATTTGAACAGTTGGCGATCTATTTGTATTGGTCGCGCTGACTACTTTCTGCTAGATCAACGCGATTCTCATGCAGCGCAATGACGTAAGAAACATCGCTATCGTCGCCCACGTCGACCACGGCAAGACCACGCTCGTCGATGGGCTCTTAAAAACGGCCGGCGCATTCCGCCGCGGCGAAGTGGTGCAGGAATGCGCTCTCGACTCGAATCCTCTCGAGCGTGAGCGCGGCATCACCATTCTCGCCAAGAACACCGCCATCACGTGGCAGGGGACGCGCATCAACATCGTCGACACCCCCGGCCACGCCGACTTCGGTGGCGAGGTCGAGCGCGTCTTGCGCATGGTCGACTCGGTGCTGCTGCTCGTCGACGCCTACGAAGGTCCGATGCCGCAGACGCGCTTCGTGACCAAGAAGGCGCTCGAGCTCGGGCTGAAGCCGATCGTCGTCGTCAACAAGATCGACCGCGACGGCTGCGATCCGCACGGCACCGTCGACGGCGTGTTCGATCTGTTCGTCGCGCTCGGCGCCACCGACGCGCAGCTCGACTTCCCGGTCATCTACGCGTCGGGCCGCTCGGGTTACGCCGTCATGCAGCCGGGCGACGACACGTCGAAGGGGCTCGAGCCGCTGCTCGATCTCATCGTCTCCAAGGTCGCGCCGCCGATCGCCAACCCGGACGCGCCGTTGTGCATGCACGTCGCGACGCTCGACTACGACGACTACCTCGGTTACGTCGCCGTCGGCCGTATCACCGACGGCAAGATCAAGATGGGCGATCGCGTCCTGCTCGCGCATCGCGACGACAAGAAGGAAGAGTTCCGCGTCCAAAAGGTGCTCGCGTCGCAGGGCTTGAAGCGCTTCGAGATCGCCGAGGGCGTCGCCGGTGACATCGTCGCCGTCACGGGCATGGAAGAGCTGAACGTCGGCGAGACCATCACCGACATTCTGAACCCGAAGATCTTGCCGCTCATGACGATCGACGAGCCGACGATCTCGATGCAGTTCATCGCGAACGACGGTCCGTTTGCCGGTCAGGAAGGCAAGTACGTCACGACGCGCAACATTCGCGAGCGGCTCTACAAGGAGCTGAAGGCGAACGTCGCGCTGCGCGTGGAAGACACGGCGCTGCCGAACATCTTCAAGGTGTCGGGCCGCGGCGAGCTGCACTTGTCGGTCTTGATCGAGACGATGCGCCGCGAAGGCTACGAGCTGTGCGTGTCGCAGCCCGAGGTCATCTTCAAGATCATCGACGGCAAGCGCATGGAGCCGTACGAAGAGGTGCTCGTCGACGTCGACGAGGGCTACGCCGGCGCGGTCATCGAGAAGCTCGGCTCGCGCGGCGGTCGCATGACGGAGATGGCGCCGGCCGGTCAAGGTCGCGTGCGCATCGAGTATTTGACGCCGTCGCGCGGCCTCATCGGCTATCGCTCGGAGTTCCTGACCGACACGCGCGGCACCGGCGTGCTCAACCATACGTTCGCGCATTACGGCGACTATGCCGGCGTCATGAAGGGCCGTCCGTCGGGCGCGCTCATCGCGCAGGAGCAGGGCGAGAGCAACGCCTACGGCATGTTCAAGCTGCAGGATCGCGGTCAGTTCTTCATCAAGGATCAGGTGAAGGTCTACGGCGGTCAGATCGTCGGCGTGCACTCGCGCGACAACGATCTCATCGTCAACCCGAACAAGGTCAAGGCGCTGAACAACATTCGTACGCACGCCGCGGACGAGAAGCTGACCTTGTCGCCGCCCTTGTCGTTGACGCTCGAGGAAGCGCTCGAGTTCATCAACGACGACGAGCTGGTCGAAGTGACGCCCAAGGCGATCCGCCTGCGCAAGCGCGTCCTCGATCACAACCTGCGCAAGGCGAGCGAGAAGCGCTCGGGCGCGGGCGTGTTCGCCGGCGTCGAAGAGACCAGCTCGTAGCTCCCAATACGCCGCGGCGCCGCCAGCGCGAGCTGACGGCGCCACGCGCGCCGCACCAAACCTCCGACCGCTAAATCAGATCTTTGTCGGCGTCATCGTCGCCGGCGGAGCGGCTCTTGCCGACCTTTTCGGCGTCGGCGTATTTGCCGGGATCGCGCTCGATGTCGCTGGCGGCTTGCCGCGCCAGCTTCGACGGATCCTCGTTCTTCAAGAAGTCGTCGACGTCGTTGCGATAGTTACGATCGGCGCTCTTCGAGCCTTCGCCTTCGTTTTCCTCTTCGATATCGGCGGGCGCTGTCTTCTTTTTGTCGTCCATTTTTCCTCCTCCTGTTCTGGCACTAGGAAGTCAGCAAGACACGTGCCCGCTACATCAGGCAGCTGATACAATCGACGCATGGCTGTCGCGACCGCCGGTCTCGTGCCCTACTCCGTTCCGCTGGCGCCGCTGCGCGCGTTCGTCGGCTCGCGCGATCCGAGCCTGTGCATGAAGCTGGAGGCGCTGTTCAAGCGCGAGATCGCCGACAACGCGTCGCTGCATCGCCAGGCCATAGCCGAGGGCGCGCCGACGCTCGACGTCGCCTTGCGCCACCTGTGCATGGGCGACGTGGCGTCGCGCGGCCACGGCGCGCAGTACATCTACGCGCTCGAGCTCTTGTGCGCGCACTTCGGCTCCAAGTTGCGCAACGGCGCCGTCTTCCCCGTCGACGACGAGTGGCTCATGCGCGTCGTCGATCCGGTGTTCGACGCTTGGGGCTTGGGCGACATCTTGAAGCTGAAGAAGCTCATCTACGGCCGCTGGCCCGTCCGCGTGCCGCACGCCGACTTCCCGCGCGGCGGCACGCTCGAAGCCGACGAGGTCACGCGCAGCCTCGACGTCATGCGCCGCGGCGCCTTGCCGCGCTTCGACCGCGAGGTCATCGGCGTCATCGGCGACGTGCGCGGCTGGCTCGAGTCCGCCGCGACCGCCCAGCTCGGTCTCGTCTGCTTCTACTATTAGGCGACCTTCGTTCCCATTTTCGCGCAGCCGCTGCGCAGTGACACGCGCCGCCTCCGCTTGCGAAGTGGCGCGCCGCTTGAACTACCAGCAGGCATGGCCCCAACATGGAAATTGGCATACCCCGACTTCGTATTGCCGCTCGCCGAGGTGTGCTGCCCGTTCTGTGCCGATTGGGTCGAGGTCGACGCCTGGTCGATGCTGGAGTCGCTGTGGATGCACGAGTACGACTGCCGCGCGATCAGCAAAGACTACGAGCTGATGGCGGCATGACCCGCACGCTCGGGTATTCGCGCCCGAGCGCCGAGCCGCGCGCGAAGACGTCGACCTGATTAGACGGCGTCAGGTCCGCTGGGCCAGACTTTGGCCTCGGCTTTCAACGCCAAACAATCGCTGGCTTAGCTATGGGTGAGACGCGTCGCCGGGGCTCCACGCGGCGGTCAGTCGCACCGATGTGCCTGCGGGGACGCTGCGCACGACGCGCAGGACCGCGAGGTCACCGCCGCAGCCGAGGATCATCGCGATGCCGAAGTAGTAGACGAGCCGCCAATCGGCCAAGCCGCCCACGAGCACCGGCGCGATGCCGAGCAGCACGAGCGGCAGACGCGTCGCCCAGCGCAGCCGACGGGCTTCGACAGGCACCTGCACGTCGAGATGGAGCATCAGGTAGCGCCAGCTCATGCGCAGGCCGACGTCGCGCGCGGGCAGCCCGCCGAACGCGCGCAGGCCGACGACGTGCAAGAGCTCGTGCAGGTAGAACGCGGGCAGCAGCACCAGCAGCGATGCGTGCGGCAGGCGCAGCGCCGAGCGACCGCCGTGCTCGAGGACGTAGGGAATCAAGAGCGCGGCGCAAACGGCGAACAGCAAGCCGGTCCACAAGTAGACCGAGCGGGTGCGAACGGACAAATGACGAATCGTGGACATGATGGTGCCTCCTCGGAGCGGCGCGTGGCCGTTCCCGTTGTCGATGCGTGAGCGAGCGCGAAGGAACGAGCGCGGCTCAGCAGAGGAGGCGACACAGCCGCAGATGCAGCCGCGTGCGACGAGCGAACGGACGAGATGACGCACGCCGAGCGCGCGTGACGAGCGGCGGCGCGCGCAGCGATCGCGACGACGAAGCCTGCCGCGCGACGACGCGACGACGCGCGCGCGGCTGCGGCTGCGGCTTCGTCCCGGCGGCTGGCGACGGCGCGACCGCGAGCGACGCCGACCGCGGCGCGACGTCGACGATGTCGTCGGCCAGCGCGCGCGGCACGTGCCCGAGCCCAGGCGACGCCAGCAGCAAGAGCGCCAACAAGAGGCGGCGCAGGCGCAGACGCGACAGCTGCATCGGCCTTTGGATGGCCACGAGCGTGCCTGCTGTCAAGGCGCCCGACACGAATTGCCGCGCGTACCGCCTACGAAAGCGAAGTGGGACTAAGGATTACGGAGCGAGCGAAGCGGCGGCGGCGATGTCGACGAGCCAGCCGGGCAAGAGGCCGAGCAGCAGCGTGCCGAACGCGGCGATGACGAGCGCGGCCGAGACGCTGGTGCTCTTGAGCGGCGTGACCTCGCGACCGGCCTCGCGGAAGTACATCGCGGTGACGACGCGCAGGTAGTAGTAGACGCTGACGACGCTGTTCATGACCGCCAGCACGACGAGCCAGACCAGCGACGGCTTCTGCAGCGCCGCGCGGAACACGTAGAACTTGCCGAAGAAGCCGGCCGTCGGCGGGATGCCACCGAGCGAGAGCATGAAGACGGTCATCGCCAGCGCCGCCGCCGGGTGCTTGCCCGCGAGACCGGCCCAGTCGTCGATCATGAGCTTCTCGTCGTTGCGCGAGCCGATCCAGGCCACGACCGCGAAGGAGCCGATGGTCGTGAACGTGTAGGCGACGAGATAGTAGATGAGCGGCCCGCGCGCTTCGGCGCCGACGAGCGAGATGGCGACGACGCCGAGGATGAGGTAGCCGGCGTGCGCGATCGACGAGTACGCCAGCATGCGCTTGACGTTGTCTTGGCGGAGCGCGGCCAGGTTGCCGAGCGTCATCGTCAAGGCCGCGATGCCCGACAAGAGCGTCGCCCAGCCCGACGCGCCGAAGGCCAGCTGCGGCGAAGCGAACGCCGTCGACACGAGGCGAATGACGACGGCGAAGCCGGCCGCCTTGACCGACGCCGCCATGAACGCGGTCACCGGCGTCGGCGCGCCTTCGTAAGCATCGGGCGCCCACATGTGGAACGGCACGGCGGCGATCTTGAAGCCGAGCGCGACCAAGACGAGCAGCGTGCCCAACAGGAACAGCGGCGACGACGACAAGCGCGACGCCTGATGCGCGATCTCCGCCAGCGACGTCGAGCCGACCGCGCCGTAGATGAGCGCCATGCCGTACAGCAGCACCGACGTGGCGAAGGCGCCGACCATGAAATACTTCATGGCCGCTTCGGCGCTCTTCGGTGAATGGCGCCACGAGCCGGTCAAGACGTAGACGGCGATCGACATCGTCTCGACGCCGAGGAAGATCGTCACCAAGTCGGTGGCGGCGGCGAGGATGAGCATGCCGAGCGTGGCGAAGATGAGCAGCGCGTAGAACTCACCGAACTCGAAGCCGTGCTCGCGCATGAACGCCGGCGCCAACATCGCCGCCAGCGCTGCGCCGACGAGGAAGAGGCCGCCGAAGACGGTGCTGAAGCGATCGACCGCCAGCATGTCGTGGAACACGAGCGTGCCCGACTGCGCGTCGTTCCACTGCATGACCTCGAGGGCGAGGCAGACGACGAGCGACGCCAACGTCAGCGGCATCAGATAGGCGCGCGACCGGCCTTTGCCGAACGCCTCGGCCAAGAGCAGCACCGAGCCGGCGATGGTGAGCGCGACGATGGGGGCGATGGAAGCGAGCTGTCCCGCGTCGAAATTCATCGTCCGCCTCCGCCCGGCAAGCCGGTGCTAGGCAACGCCGGGTGCGACGGCGGCAGGAACGGCGCGCCGCCCACATCGGGCCGCGGCGCGGCGGGCTGCGCCGGCGGCTGCGCGACGCCGTACAGCTGCGGCGTGGCGCCGTCGGCCACCTTGGTCTGGAACTTCTCGGTCAAGGTCGTCACCGACTTCTGCACCGCGGGATCGATGTCGGACAAGAACGTGTTGGGATAGATGCCGAGCCACAAGGCGGCGATGACGATGGGCGTGAAATAGAGGCACTCGCGCATGGTCAGATCTTTGAGATCGCGATTCTTCGGATTCGACACGGGGCCGAACATCATCTTTTGGAAGAGGTAGAGCATGTAGACCGCCGACAAGATGACGCCGGTGGTCGCGATGCCGGTCAGAAGCTTCGGGTGCGGATGCAGGCTGCCGAGCGCGCCCCACGTTTTGTAGGCGTCGAAGGAGCCGATGAGCGTCAGGAACTCGCCGACGAAGCCGGAGGTGCCGGGCAGCGCGACCGAGGCCAGCGTCATGACCATGAAGACGCCGAAGTAGCGCGGCATGACCGTGGCCAAGCCGCCGAACTCGTCGAGCTTGCGCGTGTGGCGGCGCTCGTAGATGACGCCGATGCAGAGGAAGAGGCCGCCCGTCGAGATGCCGTGCGCCAGGATGATGATCATGGCGCCGTCGATGGCCTTGACGTTCCACATCGCCAGGCCGAGCACGACGAAGCCCAAGTGCGCCACCGACGAATAAGCGATGAGCTTCTTGACGTCGGTCTGCGCGAAGGCGACGAGCGAGCCGTAGACGATGCCGACCACGCCCAGCGTCGACAGAATCGGCGCGCAGCGCACGAACGCGTCGGGAAACAGCGGAATGGCGTAGCGCAGAAGGCCGTAGGTGCCGAACTTCAGCATGACCGACGCCAGCACCACCGAGCCCGCCGTCGGCGCCTCGACGTGCGCGTCGGGCAGCCAGGTGTGGAACGGGAACAGCGGCACCTTGATGCAGAACGCCAGCGCGAACGCCAGGAAGCAGTACAGCTGCTCCGTCGGCGAGAGCACGAGCTTCATGATCTGGTCGTAGTCGAATGTCCAGATGCCGGTGGCGTCGTGATAGCGAATGTAGAGGTAGATGATCGCCACGATCATGAGCAGCGAGCCGACCATCGTGTAGAGCACGAACTTGATGCTGGCGTAGAGCTTCCGATCGCCGCCCCAGATGCCGATGATGAAGTACATCGGGATCAGCATCACTTCCCAGAACGTGTAGAAGAGGAACAGGTCGGTCGCGAGGAACGTGCCGATCATGCCCGTCTCGAGGATGAGCAGCGCGATGCTGAACTCGCGCACCTTCTTGCCGATCGACGTCCAGGTCGAGACGAACACGATCGGCATGAGGAACGTCGTCAAGAGCACGAGCCACAGCGAAATGCCGTCGACGCCGAGCTTGAAGTGGATGCCGAACGAGGCCACCCACTCCTTGTCGACGACGTGATTCCACTGCGCCGGCTGAAAGTCGACGAGCATGAACAGCGACAGCGCGAACGTCGCCAGCGACACGGCGAAGGAGAAGCCGCGATGCAGCCCCTCTTCTTCGCGCGGCACCATGAGGAGGATGAGCGCGCCGAACAGCGGCAGGAAGGTTGTCAGCGTCAGGATCATGGCTACTGGACCTTCACCGTGCGCGTCTGCTTGGAGCTGGAGCTCCAGCGCGGGTCGATGGCTTCCACGGCGATCTCGTACTTGCCGGGCGCGTCGTAGGTGTGGCGGAACGTGGTCGTCTGCTGCGTGGCGCCGAAGTTCCCGGCGCGGCAGCCGCCGGCGCCGGCGTCCCAGTCGACGCGATAAGCGAGGCGGCGCGCGTTGGGGCCGGCGCCTCTGGCGTTGACCTCGACGCTGTTGCCGACGACGACGACTTCGAAGTTGGCAGCCTTGCGCGTGTCACCGTTCGACCCGTAGTAGATCATCGCTGCGGCGCCGACGATGAGGGCGACGATGTAGCGCTGCAAGTCGCCGTTCTGCAGGTATTTGACGAGCTTGCCGAAGCCGCCGACGACGAAGCCGACGCCGTTGACGAAGATGAGGTCGATGAAGAAGGCGTCGAAGCCCTTCCACAACACGAAGGCGATGAGGCGCAGCGGACGAACGACGAGGAAGTCGTAGACCTCGTCGATGTAGTACTTGTGGAACACGAGCTTGTAGAGGCCGGGCAAGGTCGCGACGAACTTGCGGACCGCGGCCGAGACGCCCTGGAAATAGAGCGCGAAGGCGAGGCCGATGCCGGCGCCGGCGATGGCGAGCGCGCCGAGCGCGCCCTTCCAGAAGCCCCAGGCCGTCTCTTGCACGGCGAGCGGCTGCAACACCGGATTCAGCCACTCGCCGAACAGGTCGGACTCGCGGCCGGAGACGACGTCGGGGATGCCGAACAGGCCGACGACGATCGAGCCGATGGCGAGGATCCACAAGACGAGCGTCATCGCCGGCGGCGACTCGTGCGGCAGGCCGCCGTGGCCGTGCGAATCGTGGCCGTGGGCATCGTGGCCGTGCGCGTCGTGGCCGTGCGCATGCGCCGCGTTGCTCTGGACGTTGCCGTGGCCGTGATCGTCGTGCGCGTCGTGGCCGTGCGCGTCCGGCAGCGGACCGCGATATTCGCCCTCGAACACGAGGAAGTAGAGCCGGAACATGTAGAAGGCCGTGCAGCCCGCGGCGAGCAGCATGACCCAGTACAAGTAGTGGCCCAGCGCGCACATGTAGATCGTCTGCTCGTCGACGATGACCTTGGTGAAGAACAGGTTCTCGATCACGTTCGTCGGCGGGCCGGACGTGATCCAGCTGGCCTCGTACAAGCCGCCCAAGATCGCGTCCTTCGACCAGAAGCCGGCGAAGGGAATGATGCCGGCGATGGCGAGGCAGTAGATGAGGAACGTCCAGCGCGTGTGCGGCAGCCACTTCTTGAGGCCGCCCATCTTCATGATGTCGCCCTCGTTGTTGAGCGCGTGCATCACCGAGCCGGCGCCCAAAAAGAGGCCGGCCTTGAAGAACGCGTGCGTCACGAGGTGGAAGATGCCGGCTTGGTAATTGGCGCTGTGCGTCTCCGCGTTCCACGTGCCGACGCCGACGAACATGAAGCCGAGCTGCGAGATCGTCGAGTAGGCGAGGACCTTCTTGAGATCACGCTGCGCGATGCCCATCGTCGCCGCGAACAGCGCCGTGGCCGCGCCGATGCACGCGACCACCGCCAGCGTCACCGGCGCCGTCTCGAACACGACGTGCATGCGCGCGACCATGTAGACGCCGGCCGTGACCATCGTGGCGGCGTGGATGAGCGCCGAGACCGGCGTCGGACCGGCCATCGCGTCCGGTAGCCAGACGTAAAGCGGAATCTGCGCCGATTTGCCGGTGGCGCCGACGAGCACGAGCAGCCCGACGAAGTACGCGCGCCGACATGCCCCACCAGATGTGCTCTTTGAGCGGATCGATGTGGCTCGCCAGCTCCGAGTACTTCAGCGTGCCCGTCTTCGAGTAGAGCAGGAAGATCGCCAGCAAGAAGCCGAAGTCGCCGATGCGGTTGACGACGAAGGCTTTGCGGCCGGCGAGCGCGTTGGCGTCCTTGTCGAACCAGAAGCCGATGAGCAGGTACGAGCAGAGACCGACGCCTTCCCAGCCGACGAAGGTCACCGGCAGCGAGTCACCCAAGACGAGGATGAGCATCGAGCCCGTGAACAGGTTGAGGTAACGCGAAGAAGCGCGTGTAGCGATCGTCGTGCTCCATGTACGCCGTCGAGTAGACGTGGATCAGGAAGCCGATCCCGGTGACGACGCAGCAGAGCACCGCCGACAGATGGTCCATCGTGAGGCCGGCGGCGATGTTCAAGTCGCCGGCTTTGATCCACGTCGGACCGAAGAAGGTGGACACGAGCGCGCTCGTGGGCGACAGCTCGTGCAGCGTCCACACCGCGCGCAGCGTCACCAAGAAGGACGCGAAGACGCTGCCGAGCGTGATGAGGGTGACGGCGTTCTTGCCCAGACGGCGGCCGATGACCAGCGAAATACCGGCGCCGATGAAGGGAAGAAGCGGGATCAGGTAGAGCGGGAAGTCAGTCATTGGGCTCGGCTCAGTGCTTCATGAGCGTCAGCTCGTCGACATTGACGCTGCGCCGGTTGCGGAAGATGCCGACCACGATCGCGAGTCCGACGGCCGCTTCGGCGGCGGCCACGGCGATGACGACGAAGGCGAAGGCGTGCGCGTGCGCGTCGTGCCACGCGCGCCCGAACGCCACCAAGCGTCAAATTGGCGGCGTTCAGCATGCAGCTCGATGCCCATCAGCATGATGAGCGCGTTGCGCCGCAGGATGACGCCGAGCGAGCCGATGACGAACAGCACCGCGCCGAGCTCTAAGAACCAGTGGATGGGGATCATGCGTGATGCTCCGCGTGATCGTCGTCGTCGGTTTCGGCCGACGGCACGTCGCTGGATTCGCCTTGGATGTTGCGCGCGCGCGCCACGACGACCGCGGCGACGACGGCAATCAACAAGAGAATCGAGACCGCTTCGAAGACGAACAGGTAATCGGTGAACAGGATCTGGCCGACTTGCTCGACGGTGCCGAACTCGGCCGGCGGCGCGCCCGGATGCGCCGGCGTCACCGTCATGACGTGCAGGGCGATCTTGGTCGTCAGATAGATGAGCGCGAAGATGCCGAGCGCCTTCGAGCCCCAGCCGGACCAGGCCCACGGCTCGGCTTCGTCGCGGTTGAGCACCATGATGACGAAGACGAACAGCGTCATGATGGCGCCGGCGTAGACGAGGACCTGCAAGACGGCGATGAACTGCGCCGACAGCATGGCGTAGATGGCGGCGAGGCCGAAGAACGTCGCCACCAACGACATGACGGCGGCGATGTTGTTGCGGCGCGTGATGGTCGAGATGGCGCCGGCGACGGTGAGCGCGGCGATGATGACGAACCAGAACGTCGGGCCCGAGAGCTCGACGCCGCTCGCCGACGTCAATTCGGCGGCGACGCGCGGCTGCGCTTGCCACAGCGCGATCACGTCCGGCCTCGCGGCACGGCCGTGCCTTGGTAACCGGTGGCGCGAATCTGCACCAGCGGCGACTGCGTCAGCGCCGCTTTGCGATCGGGCGGCAGATCTTTGCGGATCTTGGCCTCGAACTCGCCGCGGAACTTCGTGAGGAAGCCGAGCATCGGCCAGGCCGCGGCTTCACCGAGCGGGCAGATGGTGTTGCCGGCGATGCCGTGCGCGATCGAGGCGCACAAGTCGACGTCGCCGGGCCGGCCTTCGCCCTTCGCCAGGCGCGTCGTGATGCGCGCCAGCCAGCCGGTGCCTTCGCGGCAGGGCGTGCACTGACCGCAGGATTCGTGGGCGTAAAAGCGCATGATGCGCGCCGTGACCGCGACCAGGTCGGTGTCCTCGTCCATGACGATGACGCCGCCCGAGCCGGCCATGGTGCGCAGGATCTTGCCGCCGCCCATGTCGAAGTTGACGCCGGGTCGCACTTGCACCGGCTTGATGCGCTCGTCGGTCATGAGCGCGTCGAACTCCATCGGGATGTCGAGCTCCGAGGCGTCGAGCGGCGGCATCGACGAGCCGCCGGGGATGACCGCCTTGACCTTCTTGCCGCCGGGAACGCCACCGCAGACTTTGTCGATGACTTCGCGCAGCGGGATGCCCATCGGCAGTTCGTAGACGCCGGGCTTGTTGAGGTGGCCCGACATGCACAAGATGCGCGTGCCGCCCGACTTCGGCGTGCCCAGATCGGCGAACCACTGGCCGCCCTTTTCCATGATGAAAGGGACGTTGGCGATGGTCTCGACGTTGTTGACGATCGTCGGCATGCCGAACGCGCCTTTGACGGCGGGAAACGGCGGCTTCAGTCGCGGCCAGCCGCGCTTGCCCTCGAGCGAGTTCAACAGCGACGTCTCTTCGCCGCAGATGTACGCGCCGGCGCCGCGATGCACCGTCAGGTCGAGCTTCCACGCGCCGCGACCGGCCGTCGTGTGCGCCTTACCGAGGTGACCTTGCGCGTAGGCCTCGTCGACCGCGCGCTGCAGCACCTTGTGCTCGCGGATCATCTCGCCGCGAATGTAGATGTACGCGTGCGTGCAGCCGAGCGCGTACGAGGCGATCAAAATGCCTTCGATTAATGTGTGCGGATCCCAATACAGGAGCTCGCGATCCTTGCAGGTTCCCGGCTCCGACTCGTCGGCGTTGATGACGAGATAGACCTGCTTGGCGTCCTTCGGGATGAACGACCACTTCATGCCCGTCGGAAAGCCGGCGCCGCCGCGGCCGCGCAGGTTCGACTTCTTGACCTCGTCGACGATGGCTTGCGGCGCCAACGACAACGTCTTGCCGTAAGTCGCATAGACGCCGCGCTTGGTCGCTTCTTCGATGCGGTTGGCGCCCTCGACGCCGACGAACCGCATCACCAACTTCGGCATTGTTTCGCGCGTGACGGGCATTAGTGGTGCCCTCCGTCGTTCCCGGCCTTCGCCAAGCTCTTGCCTTGCGGCGGCTTGTGATCGGGCGGCATCTTCTTGATCTCTTCCAGCGCGGCGATGGCCGACGCGGGCGTGAGATTCAGGAAGTATTTCTCACCGGCGATGAGGCAGGGCGCGTCGGCACAGGCGGCGAGGCACTCTTCTTCGACGAGCGTGAACTCGCCGTCGGGAGAGTTTTCGCCGGCTTTGCAGCCGAGCTTCTGCTCCAGCGCGTGCAAGACGTCGTAACCGCCTCGCAGCATGCACGAGACGTTGGTGCACATCATGAGGACGTGCTTACCCGTCGGGTGCCGGTGATACATCGTGTAGAAGGTGGCCACGCCCCAAACATGCGCAGACGGCAGGTCGAGCGCGCCGGCAACGGCGTCGATCGCTTCGTCCGAAATGAAGCCGAACTCGTCCTGCGCCAGATGCAGCACGGGCAAGCAGGCGGCCTGCGCATTTGGGTAGCGGGCCCGGATGGCGGCGATCTTCTGCTGCGCCTCGGGGGTGAACGCGAGAGCCATTGAAGTTCGCGAACAATTACGGGGACGGGACCATAAAGTCAAGTCGCGCGACAGCCCCCGACGACGCTATTGGACGATCACGACGCCCGACATCATGGTTCCGTGGACGCTGCAGTGGTAACCGAACTGGCCGGCGGTGGGGAACATGACGACGTAGTTGCCGCCCGACTGCTCGGCGGAAGGCGGGAACGCGGCCGGCTGATCGTCGGAGACGATGCCGTGCACGCCGTTGACCCACACCCACGTGACGCTGCCGCCGGGATGCACGAACGTCGTCTGCGGCTCGAAGCGAATGTCGCCGCCGGCGCCGACCGAGACGATCGCCGTCAGGCCGGCGTCATCGATGAGCGGCAGCGACAGATCGTTGGCGTCGGGCGTCGGGGCGGACAGATCGAGCGGCTGCAGCTCGATCACGGTGTCATCGCCGCAGCCGAAGCCGGCGGCGACGAGGAGCGCGAGCGCCGTCAGCCACGTCGCAGCGCGCTTCAACCGGCCTCCTCGGCGCCGACCTGCTCCTCGTTGGCGCGCAAGATGGCGCGCGCGCGATCGGCCCGGTCGGCGGCCTTGCCGTCGGCCGCCCACTGCTCGAGCGTCCACTTGGCTTCGCGGCGCACGTCGGGGCTGCCGTCGGTGATGGCGATGTGGCCGAGCAGCGGCACGGCGTCCACGTCGCCGATGCGGCGCAGCGCGAGGATGAGGTTCTTGCGCCCCGGCACCGACGCCGTGTGCATCGCCGCTTCGATCGTCGGGATCGCGCGCTTGCCGTAGCGCTGCAGGTGATCGGCGGCGGCTTGCGCCAGCGTGCCTTCGTGGTTGCACAGCAGCGTCACGTTGGCGTGCACGTCGTCGTCGACGTCGTTGCAAGCGGCGGCCAGGAGCAGGCAGGCGGCGGCGATGGAGCGCATTCGCATCTTGCGAGTATACTGCACGCGATGCGTACGTCTTGGTCGTTGGGTCCGCTCTTCATCGTGGTCGGCGGGATCGCCATCAGCCCGCTCGGCACGCGCACCGGCCCGCTGACGCCGGTCGCGCTCTTCGTCGCGGCCGCGCTCGTGGCCGCCGGCGCGCTCTTCCTGGCGAAGCGCCCGTTCGCCTTCTGGGTCGGCATCGCCGCCGCCGGGTTGGCTGTGCTGACCGGCATCGTCGCGCTCGCCGGCAAGCCGCAGCTCGCGCTGCCGATCAAGCCGTGGATGTCGATCGTGCTCGGGATCTACCTAGGCGTTCGCACGGTGACCGCGCGCGTCGCCGCCACGACGCCCCGCCGCTTCATCCCGACCGACGAAGACTACGACCGCAAACCCACCGACCAGCCGTAATCGCGCCCCGAGCCTACCGCGCGCCGTCCGACGAAGCGTCCGCGACGCAACCGAGCGCGCAGGGCGCAGGTCGGCCCGGAGTCGAGGCGACTTCTTTAACGGCGGCCTGCCGCTAGAACAGTCGCGAGGATCTCATGCCGCGCGCGGCGGCGCGGTTGAGGCGGATGCGCTCTTTGCGCAGCGCCGTGCACTGCGGGCACAGCTCGGCCTGCGTCATCTGCCCCAAGATCGCCGTCGGACGACCGGGACGCTTGCCGCAGCTGCGGCACATCGCGCCGCGATCGCCGGCCGCCATCGAATCGTCGTCCTCGGCGTCAATGTCGGCCAGCGCGGACTCGTCCGGCTCGACGGGCGCTGCCGCCTTCTGGCGCGCCTTGGCCTCGGCGCTCCGTCTCGCTACAGCTGCCGGCTGCTTCCGCACGGGCGCTTCGCTCTTTTTCGGGCGTGGCTTGACGGGTCGCACCTTGGCCATGCTCCAGTGTAGCACGCTCGTCGGCAACACGCTCGTGCCAATCGCCACGGGCCTCGCCAACCGCCGATCCGCTGCTACGACGCTGGTTTTACCGACTAACGCTTACGCGGCGGCGGCGCTTCGGCGATCGCGATGTTGCGCTCGGCGATCTTCTTACGCAGCGTATTTCGATTTAAACCCAACATATCCGCGGCTTTGAGCTGATTGTTGCCGGTCCGCTCGAGGACCAGCTCGATGAGCGGCCGCTCGACGCGCGAGATGACCTCTTCGTAGAGATCTTCGAGCGGATAGCCTTCCATGCGCTGTAAGAGCGCGCGGATCTTGGCGCGCACCATCTCTTCGAACGACAGCTGCTCGACCGGCACGCGCTCTTCGACCGGCGGCAGCACGGCTTCGACGTCCGACAGCTCGACCTGACCGCGACGCTTGCGCAGGCAGAGCCGGCGCACGACGTCGCGCAGCTCGGCCACGTTGCCGGGCCACGAATAGGCGGTCAGCTTGTCGATGGCGCGCGGCATGAAGTGCAGCTTGTCGCCGCCGATCTCGCGCGACTCGCAGCGCCCGAAATGCTCGAGCAGGAGCGGCACGTCTTCGGGGCGCCGGCGCAACGGCGGCAGCGCGATGCGAATGGCGCCCAGGCGCTCGTAGAGCTCGGCGTCGAACAGCTCGTCGGCGACCGCGCGCTGCAAGTCGACGCCGGTGGCCGCGATGACGCGCACGTCGCAGATCTCCGACGTGACCGAGTTCTTCTCGCGCTCGCGGCCGGGGCCACGCTTGATGGCGCGCAGCAGTTTGCGCTGCGGGCCGCGACCGACGTGCGCGATCTCTTTGACGAGCAGCGTGCCGCCGTTGGCGCGCTCCAGCTGATCGTCGACCCGCGGCGGCTCGTCATCATCGTCGGGGTCGACGCGCACGAAGTCGTTGTGCTTGCGCGGGCCGATCTCGTGCAAGAGACGCGCGACGCGCTCGCGACCGGTGCCGCGCTCGCCTTCGATCAACACGGGGGCGTCAACAGCTGCGGCGTCCTTGACGCGCTCGCGCAGCTCCGTCATGCGCGCGGACGATCCCAACAGCTGTTCGCGCAACACGAGCGCCATGGCGGCGTATTACGCGACTTCGCGAACGAGCTTGTCAACGACAGAAACGCTCGACGATTTCTCTTGCATCAGCGACGAGAAATAGCCGATCGCGATCTCGCGGACTTGAGCCGGATCGAGCAGGTGAAATGCGCGCTCGCGCACATGCGCCGAGCCAAAAAGTCCCTTCGTGTACCATGCGACAGCCTTACGCAATTCGTGCACCAGGCGCTTGGGCGGCGAGTGCTGCGCGATGAGATCGATGTGGCGCAAGAACACGTCGAGCCGCTCTTGCAACGTCGGCGATGTCACCGGCTCGTTGCGTAAGCGCTGCTGGATGCCGCGGAAGAGCCAGGGATTGCCGAGCGCGCCGCGGCCGATCATGACGGCGTCGCAGCCTGTCTCGTCGCGCATACACATGTAATCGTCGACGGTGACGACGTCGCCGTTGCCGACGACCGGGACGTGCGCGGGCACGGCGTCGCGCACGCGCTTGATGATGCCGCGATCGGATTTGCCGCTGAAGCCTTGGTCACGCGTGCGGCCGTGCACGGTGATCATGGACGCGCCGGCGTCGACCATGGCGCAGGCGAACTCGGGCGCGTTCAAGTGGCGCTCGTCCCAGCCGGCGCGGTGCTTGACGGTGACCGGCTTGTCCGCGGGCACGACCGCGCGCACGGCGCGCACGAGCTCTTGCGCCAGCTCCGGCTCTTTCATGAGCGCCGAGCCGCACGCGCCGGCGACGACGCGTTTGGCCGGACAGCCCATGTTGATGTCGACCAGCGACGCGCCGATGTCGACGGCCATTTGCGCGGCTTTGCCCAGCGTCTCCGGCTCGCGACCGAAGATCTGCACGCCGAAGCGACGGCCATCGAGCGACGGCGTCATCTTGTCGAGCGCCTTGGTCGCGCCTTCGGTGAGCGCATGCGCCGACAGAAACTCGGTGATGGTGATGCCGACGCCGATCTCCTCGATCACGGTGCGAAACGGCAGATCGGTCACCGCCGCCATCGGCGCCAGCAGCACATTCGGCTCGATGGTCAAATTCCCGACGCGCATGGTCCGGCGATCTAGCACGGAGCGTCGACGGAAACCAGCGTCCAGCATACAGTTACGCCCTATACTTCGATAAATGCGCGCGCTCATCCTGGAGCATGCCGAGCACGAAAATGCCGGCCTCGTCGGTGAAGTTTTGCGGCAAGCGGGTGTCGCCTGCGACGTCGCGCGGTCGTGGCGCGGCGAGCGCGCGCCCAATGACGCCGATTACGCGCTCTTGGTCGTGCTCGGCGGCGCGATGGCGGCGTGGGACGACGCGCAGCATCCGTGGCTCGCCGACGAAGCGGCGCTGCTCGCGGCGCGCGCCCGCGCCGATCGTCCGACGCTGGCCATCTGCCTCGGCGCGCAGCTGTTGGCGCGCGGCTTGGGCGCCGCCAATTGGCGCGGGCCGACGCCGGAATTGGGCCTGGCGCCGATTGCGCTCAGCGACGCCGGTCGCGCCGATCCGCTGCTGGCGCCGTTCGACGGTCAGCCGGTGCTGCATTGGCACTCGGACACGTTCGCGCTGCCGCCGCATGCGACGCTCTTGGCCTCGACGAACGCTCACGAGCAGCAGGCGTTCCGCATCGGCCGCCATGTCTACGGCGTGCAGTTTCACGTCGAGTGCAGCCGTGCCATGCGCCGCGAGTGGGCCGCGCACGGCGACGCCGAATTGCGCGCGGCCGGCGTCAATCCGGCGACGCTCGACGGCGACGACGCCATCGACGCCCGCGGCCGCGACTTCGCGCGCGCCTTGTTACGCCTTTTATAGCGTTGTTGCGCCGCGCCGCCGCTTCCGCTAAGTTGCGCCGCGTGGAGCTCGTCGCCGCATTGCTGTTGTGCTCGTTTTCGGTCGCCGCGCGTGCCGACGAAGGCAAGTCGTCGCCGCGCGCGCAGGCCAAAATGGGACACGAAGCGCGCGTCTACGTCGTCGACAAGGACGCGCCGTCGGTCGACAAGACGGTGCGCCTCGAGCGGCGCGCGAATCTGCCGTCGTTCAAAGCCGACAAGTAGCCGTTAATTCCTCGGCGCGCGCCAAGTCTTCGCGCGTGTTGACGTTGAAGATCGCCGGCGCCGCGACGTCGATGTAGCGCGGATCGCACGCGTTCACGAGCTCGAACAGGCGCAGCTGATTGGCCGCCAATTGCGCCTGCAGCCGCGGCAAGACCGCGCGCGAATAGCGCGCATGCAGCGGCTGCACGACCTCGCCGGCGCGCGCGACGATGACCGCGGCATCGGCCGCCGCGGCCACGAACGGCGCCGGCGTGATGAACGGCAGATCGCAGGCGAACACCAGCAAGTGCGCGGCGTCGCTGGCGGCGAACGCCGCCTCGATTCCCGCGAGCGGACCGCTGCCGGGATGCACGTCCGCGACGACCGGCACGCCGAACGCCGCATAAGCCGCGGCGTCGTTGGCGACGATGAAACAGTCGTCGACGTAGGGTTTCAGCGCCGCCAGCTGGCGCGCGACGATCGCCCGACCGCCGACTTCGACGAGCCCTTTGTGACCGCCACCGAGCCGGCGCGCGCGACCGCCGGCCAAGATGGCCGCTGCCATCGTCGCCGCGTTTGTCGCTTTGGGCGCCGTCATCGTTTGTTAGTATGCCGCATGCTCGGCAAACACGAGTTCGTCCGCTCGCACGGTCTCGGCAACGATTACCTCGTCGTCGACGGCGCCACCCTCGGTTTCGAGGTGACGCCCGAGCGCACGCGGCTCATCTGCGATCGCAACCGCGGCGTCGGCTCCGACGGAATCCTCGTGCGCGTGCCGGCGCCGAGCGGCTTCGACGCCGCCGTCCGCATCTTCAACCCCGACGGCTCGGAAGCGGAGAAGAGCGGCAACGGCACGCGCATCTACGCCAAATTCTGCTTCGATCACGGCTATCACGAAGGCGACAGTATTCGCTTACATACGATCGGCGGCGCGGTCTCCGCGACGTTGATCGCGCGCGAGCCGGACCGCACGTTGTTGCGCATGTCGATGGGCCGCGCGAGCTTCCGATGCGCCGACTTGCCGATGGACGGCCGCGGTCGTGACGAGTGGATCGAGCAGCCGCTCGTCGTCGGCGATCGCACGTTTGCCGCGACCTGCGTGTCGGTCGGCAATCCGCACACGGTGCTCTTCGACGCGCCGTTCGACGAGGCCAGCGCCCGTAAATATGGGCCGCTCGTCGAGAATCACGCGCAGTTTCCCAATCGCACCAACGTGCAGCTGGTCTCGGTCGTCGACCGCGCGACGGTCAAGGCGCTGATTTGGGAGCGCGGCGCCGGCTGGACGTTGGCGTCGGGCACGTCGAGCTGCGCCGTCGCCGCGGCGTGCGTGCGCGCCGGCTTGACCGATCGGCGCGTGCAGGTCGTCATGCCCGGCGGCACGCTCGAAGTCGTCGTCGGCCAAGACGACGATGCCTGGCAGCTCGAGCAGGTCGGCTCGGCGCAAGAGGTGGCCGTCGGCCGGCTTGTCGTCGGATCTCTTGGCGTCGCTAGGCGTTTAGCGGCTATTTGCCGGGCGGCGTCGTGAGCGCGGCGGCGCCGACGCCGACGCCGAAGCTGGTCGTGCTCGTCGGCGTCACCAGCGACCACGAGACGGTCAGCGTCTGTCCGGGCGAGTTGGCGGCGAAATCGATCGTGTACGCGAAGCCGTGATCGATGGCATCGGTCGGCGACTGCGTGCTCGAGAACGGCGGCTGCGAGTTGTCCGACAAGGAGACGTCGAACCGCGCCGACGCGCTCAGCACCGCCACGTAGACGATGAGCCGGCGCGGCATTGACGCCCGCCGGCACATGCAGCGTTTGCCCGCCGTTCGAGACGAAGACGTCGGTGTTGCTGCTGGTCGCCGTCATCTGATGGCCGGCGCCCGTCGCGCCGTCGCTCCACGAGTACTGCATCGCCGTGGCGGTGGACTGCATCTGCGCGCCGCTGTTGGGGAGCGCCGTCAAGGTCGAGATGCGCTGACCGCCGGTGGCTTTGTCGTCGAACGAGGTGGCGCTGCTGAAGCCGTAGTGCGCCCAATCGATGGTGCCGACTTGCGTGAGATCGATGGTGCCGCTCATGGGCGTGCTGGTGACGAAGAGCTCCGAAGGCGGCGTCAGATCGGGCGGCGGCGCCAGATCCGGAACCGCGGCCGGTGGCGCCAGATCGGCCGGCAGATCATTCGTTGCCGGCGGCGCCAGATCGGCGGTGACGGACGCGTCCGCGGCCGTGGCGGAGCTGCCGTCGACCCGAAATTGACAGCCGGTCAAGGCGCACGCGGCGATGAGCGTCAATCCCCGCACCCGACCATTGTAACAGATGGCGCTCGCGGAAAGACGTCAGAAAGCGCGGCTCTGGCCACCATCGACGACGATGCTGGCTCCGTGGATCCACTGTGCGCGCGGCGAGCACAGGAAGGCGACGACATCGGCCACTTCCTCGGGCGCGCCGAAGCGGCCGAACGGCAGCTCGCGGGCGACGAAGGCGGCGATGCCGTCGGGATCGGCCTTTTGGCGGCGCTCCCAGCCACCGCCGGCGAACAGGATCGAGCCCGGCGCGACGCTGTTGACGCGGATGTTGTCGCGCGCCAAGTCGTGCGCCATGGCTTTGGCCAGCGACTGCTCGGCGGCTTTGGCGACGTTGTAGGCGGGCGCGCCGCCGGCTTCGCGGCCCCAAATGCTGGTGATGTTGACGATGACGCCGCCGCCGCGGGCGCGCAGTTCGGGCAAGGCGGCGCGGGCGCAGCGGAATGCCGGCCACAAGTTGCGGTCGAGCGCGGCGGCGAAGTCGGCGTCGTCGACGTCGTGGAAGTCGCGCGCGCCCGAGCCGCCGACGTTGTTGACGAGGATGTCGAGCCCGCCGAACGCCGCGCGCGCGCCGTCGGTGAGCGCGCTCACGCCGGCGGGGGTGGTGACGTCGCACAGGATGCCGCGCGCGTCGCCGCCGGCCGCGCGCGCGCGCGCTTGCGCGGCGGCGACGGCGTCGTCGAGCGCCGGCGGCGTGCGCGCGCTCAGGACGACGCGGCAGCCTTCGCCGGCGAGCGCGAGCGCGATGGCGCGTCCGATGCCGCGGCTGGAGCCGGTGACGACGGCGATTTTGCCCGCGAGGCCGAGTTCCATGGGCGCGACGTTAACACGACGTGCAGCGGCGCGACGGCCGCGAGCCTTCGAACGGGGCGGCGGCAGCGGCGCGGCGGCAGCGCGGCAACTGCGCACGGCGGCGCGTTGGCGCGGCGGAATCCAAGAGCAGCTTGCCGAGACCGCGCACGAGCGGAGACGCGCCGGCGACCAGCAGCGCCGTCCATAGCCGCTTGGCCAACGACGGCGGCGCGGCGCTGCACGCGCTCGGCGAGCTGCCAGGAGCGCGCGATAGTCGTGCGAGCCGACCGCGCAGCCGCGCCAGCGGCCGTCGCGCCGCGCGCCGCCGCGCGATCGCCGCGTACGTGCCGAGCGCCAACGCCAGCACCACGCCCGACGCCAGGCTGATGAGCGACGCGCGGGTGCGCCGCGAGCTGCTTGGGCACGTCGGTGATGCGCTTGACGCTGGCGAACGTCTCCTTCACTTGCGCCGCCCGCGCACGCAGCCGCCGCTCGAGCTCGGCCACGATCTTCTCGGTGCGATCGCGCAGCGCGTCGACTTCGGCCTCGACGGCGACGAGCTCGTTCAGGTCGTCCGGTACGCGGCCCATGGGCGCTCCTTCGTCAGCGTGTTGCGCGCCCACGTCCAGGCCGCGACGAGCAGCATGGCCGCCATCGGCACGAGCGCGAGCCACACGTGGCCCAGCCACAGCTCGCCGACGGCGCCGCACAAGCCGGTGGCCAGCAGCATCAGGCCGCCGAACGCGAAGACGTCGCCGACCGCGGCGTTCGCTCGCAGCGCGTGCAACGCCTGCTCGGGCGTGAGCCGTGACGAGGACGAATTGGCGCGCGCGATTGCCTCGGAAACGGAAGGTTCGTGCACGAGCGACCTCCTGCGTGCGGATGGTGCAGATGTCGCGCCACTCTCGGCCGCATGTTAGAAATGGAGCCATGATCGACCTGCATCAGGGGTTCTCGGGGCGCGAGCCTCCCCGGCCCTCGCCTGTCGGCGCGAGGAAGGGCGAGCTGCACGACGTGCCGCCGACGTTGGGGACATTGGCGGTGGTGCAGCTCGATGCGGCGACGGCGCTGGCCAACGGTCAGCTGCATCGCGCCGCGCGTGGGCAATGGGCGGCGGCGCGACTGCTCGGTCAGGCGCTGGCCCGCGAGCTGGGAAAGCGGCTGTCGCGCGCATGAGCGCGCCCGTGGCCGAAGTGCTCGACCGACGCGTGGAAGACGGCGCGACCATCGAGCTGGTGCGGCGCGGCGAGGCGTTCGACGTCGTCATCGACGGCCGGCGCATGCTGCGTTCGGATGCGCGGCGCGCCGAGCAGCAGCTCGTCGACTTGACGCTGGCGCCGCTCGGGCCGCGTGACGATCGTTCGGTGCTGCTCGCGGGATTGGGTATGGGTTTCACGCTCCGCGCCGTGCTCGACGCGCCCGGCGTGACGCGCGTCGACGTCGTCGAAGGCTCGCGCGCCATGCTCGACTGGGAAGCGCGCCACTTCGCCGGGCTCAACGGCGACGCGCTAAAAGATCCGCGCGTGAAGCTGCATGGTCACGAATTGAGCGGCTTTTTGCGCGCGGCGCAGGCGGGCGCCATCGAGCGGCCGGCGGGCGACGGCTGGCTGGCGCTGCTGCTCGATCTCGACGAGGGTCCGGCGCAGCCGTGGCGCACCGGCAACCAAGGTTTTTACGACGACGACGGGGTCGAGCGGCTGGAGTCGGCGCTGCGTCCGGGCGGCGTCCTGTCGATCTGGTCGGCGATGCGCGAGCCGGCGCTCTTGCAGCGGATGCACGCGCGGCTGAAGAACGTCGCCGAAGTGGTCGTCCCCGTCGAGGTCGATGGGCAATCGGGGCTCGACTACGTCTATCGCGGCCGCCGTCCGCCCAATCCCGACCCGATCACGAAGCCGCTCAACTAACGCCGGGTCGTTCGGCGAACCGAGGCCTGACGAGCTGGACGAGGTCGAGTAGCTGTGGCGTCGATGCCACGGATTCGAGCGTCGGCGAGGGAAGCCGCCGGGCGATGGAATCGTACACCTCGTATCCGTCATGAGAATGCTCGCCGGGCTCGTCTTCGCCGTCGCCCTCGCGTCAGCTGCTGCCCGCGCCGCGCCGACCATGTCGCCCGCGCCTGACGGACCGCGCGCGCCGTCGCCCGTGCCTTTCGCGACGTCGGCGGCACCGGCCGAGACCGCGGGCCGCGCTCGCTCGGCGGCCGCGGCGCCAACGGTGAGCCCGGCGGAGGCCGACGTCCTGCTCGCGCGCGCGGAGAAGTGCCTCGCGGACGCCACGTGCACCGAGGACGCGAACGGGCTCTACCGCCGCGCCGACGACGGCGGCGCCAAAGGGCTGTCCTGCTTCCGCTTCTACTACGGCATCGGGATCGCCAAAGACCTGCCTCGTGCGCGTGCATGCTTCGAGCGCGTCGTCGCAAGTGAGCGCTGCCCGGATGACTTCTCGCACGAGCTCGATCGGTTCTTCCTGGCGGTGATGCTCGTCGACGCGCAGGGCGGACCGGCCGACCCCGCGCGCGTGGAGTCGCTGTTCGCCGGTTGCTCGGACAACTTTGAGCTCAGCGATTTGCGTCAGGAAATGCCGAAGCGCAGCCGGCCGGATCCCGGACGCGAGCCGCTCGACTTCTGCAAGAACGTCGTGGAGTCGACCTACATGATCGGCAAGTGCGTTGGCCTCGACCGGGTTCGCGTGGCTGCCGAGCGGGTGCGCGTCAATCGGCTGCTCTCTTCCAGGCTCGACGCGGAGCGTAGGAAGCTCGCGGACAAGGCGCGCGACGCCTGGAGCGACTTCGCCCGGAAGGAAGGCGACGTCGAGGGCGATATGTACCGAGGCGGCACCATCAGCTCTAACGCAAACGCGGGCCTTCGGAACGAGCTCGAGAAGCGCCGCGCGGCGGCGTTGGCGCGCTTCTTCGACTACAAGCCGAGTGCCGGCGCGGACCCGGCGAAGACGGAGCGCGACCTCGACAAGGCGTTCAACGAGGCGTGCCGCTACGACGCCGAGCGCACCAAGCTCTGCACCGCGGCGCGCAAGGCGTGGACCGCGTACCGCGACGCGGAGGTCGCGCTCTACCTGCGCGTGCACGGCGGGCAAGGCGAGAGGCAGGTTGCGGCCGATGTGAAGGCGACCCTGGCGCGGCAGTACCGGGCGGACCTCGAGGACATGCTGCGCCCCTGAGCCGCAGTCGCCGGCGATGGCCGGGCGCTGTTCCGGAGTCACGGGGTGACTTATGAGCGGCTGAACCCGCACGAGCGGAACCGATGAAGGCGTTCCGCCGTGCGCAGCCCGTGGCGGCGTGCCTGCTAGTCGCGCTCGAGGTACGTGTAGCCGACCATGCCGGCTTCGTACGAGCGCAGGAGGTGCCGCGCCTCTTCGAGCGTCATGCGCTTGGCGCGAATGGCCTCTTCCGTCGACCGCCGCAGCCGCGCCACGAGGTCTTCCGGATTGTAGCTGACGTACTTGAGCACCGACGTCACGCTGTCGCCGGGGATGACGTGGTCGATGTGATAGCCGCCCTCGCCCAACGACACGATGACGGTGTTGGTGTCGCCGAACAGGTTGTGCAAGTCGCCGAGAATTTCCTGGTAGGCGCCGACCAGGAAGATGCCGAGGTGATAGTCCTCGCCCGTCAGCGGATGCAGCTCGAGCACATGCTTGACGTCGCGGCGATCGATGAAGTTGTCGATCTTGCCGTCGGAGTCGCAGGTGATGTCGGCCAAGCACCGCGCGCCGCGTCGGCTCCTCCTGCAAGCGATGGATCGGCAGAATCGGGAACAGCTGATCGATCGCCCACGAGTCGGGCAGCGACTGGAACATCGAGAAGTTGCAGAAGTAGGTGTCGGCCAGCGTCTTCTCGAGGCCTTCGAGCTCCTCGGGAACTTCTTTGAGCTCGCGCGTGATGCGCAGCACCTTCTGGCACAAGCCCCAGAAGGCCTCCTCGGCCAGGACGCGCTCGCGCAGCGACAGATGGCCGAGCGCGAACAGGGTCAGGCACTCGTCTTTGTATTCGAGCGCGTCGTGGTAGAGCTCGAGTGAAGTTCTTGCGGCTGACTTCGCGGTAGGCGTCGATCAAGTTGCGCACGACGGGCAGGCAATCGGTCGGCGCCGCGTCGGGGATCTTGCCGACGTCGAACTCGCTGACGCCGAGGATGTCGCAAATGAGCACGGCGTGATGGGCGACGACGGCGCGGCCGGACTCGGACACGATCGTCGGATGCGCGATGTTGTCGGCGTCGCACAGCTCCTGCATCGCGAAGACGATGTCGTTGGCGTACTCCTGCATCGAGTAGTTCATCGACGACTGGAAGTTCGTCTGCGAGCCGTCGTAGTCGATGCCGAGACCGCCGCCGACGTCGAGATACTTGAGCGGCGCGCCCATCTTGCACAGCTCGACGAAGAAGCGGCCGGCCTCGCGCATCGCGTTCTTGACCGAGCGAATGGCGCTGATCTGCGAGCCGAGATGGAAATGGAGCAGCTCGAAGCAGTTGATGAGGTCGTTCTGCTTGCAGAACTCGACGGCCTCGATCATCTCCTTCGACGTCAGGCCGAACTTCGAGCGATCGCCGCCCGACGCTTCCCAACGGCCCGAGCCGCGCGTCGACAGCTTGGCGCGCATGCCGATCCGCGGCCGCACGCCCAGGATGCTAAACTCAAGATGCTCAGCCTGACGCCGAGCGAACGGTTGCGTCACGTACAAGGAACCATCGACCTCGTGCGCGACGTCCGGCGAGTGCCGAATGGCAATCGCTAGCATTATCCGGACCCTCGTAGTGCACGACGTAGAGTTCATCGTCGTAGGAGGCATGGCGGCCGTGCTGCAGGGCGCACCAGTTCACACTATCGATTTGGACATCGTCTATGCGCTGTCTGAGCCGAACATCAGTCAGCTAGAGCTGGCGCTGACCGAGCTCGGTGCAGTCTTTCGGGACGACCCACGACGAATCGTGCCGAACCGTTCGCATCTCCAAAGCCGCGGGCACAAATTGCTGCAAACGACCGCCGGTCCGCTAGATGTCCTTGCGACGATCGAGACGAGCACAACCTTCGAAGATCTGCTTCCCGACAGTGATTGGCTCGAAATCGACGGGGCGCGGTTCAGGGTGCTTTCGCTGCCGCGCCTGATCGTCGTGAAAGAACAGCTCAACCGCGCGAAGGACCAAGCAATGCTCGTGCTGCTACGTGCAACCCTCGAGGAACGCCAGAAGCGTCGCCCTTAGTGGCGGTTGAGCTTCCGAAACTATCGGCTCCGGCTGCTAAACTCCTGCGCCTGAACAGAAATCTCTCCGCACCCACTGCGAAGTGAGACGAGCCCGGTTGAGCTTCCACCCATCACCCAAAGCCAACCAACGTTGGCTCTTCTCACTGCGGCGCGCCCTAGTAGAAGAGTTTAGAACCGTGGCCTCGGCGTAGCGGGCTACAGGGACGCGAATTGAGAGGTTGAGCAGCAATACATT